>NZ_CP040449.1:3972500-3974097 GCF_014892695.1 Aeromonas simiae | reverse complement strand
CAAACTCTACCGCCAGCTCAAGGAGAACAGGACGCTTGATGGCCGGATCACCATCGTCGGGCACACCGATCGTATTGGCTCTGATGCCTACAACCAACCGCTCTCAGAACAGCGGGCCCGCAGTGTGGCCGATTATCTGCAAGCCAAGGGGATCTCCGCCAGCAAGCTATCCAGCGAAGGACGTGGGAAGCGTGAACCACTCACAGGGGAGCGCTGCCATCAGGTGAAACGGAGCGAACTCATCCCCTGTCTGGCCCCTGATCGCCGGGTTGAGATCATGGTGGAAGGCATTAGCCGCAGCGAATAACCGGCTCTCAGAGCCAAATACCAAAAAGCCCAGTCGCTCGACTGGGCTTCTCTTGCGTGACGACGTGGCTATCGCGCGAGTGGCGGAGGGTGGGATGCAGGGCTGAGGGGCTGTGATGCGAAGGCCGAGGCGAGGTCACCTTCTCGGTCGTCTGGCGATTCGCGATACAGCGATACAGCGATACAGCGATAAACGCCCAATACAAAAGCAAAAAGGCCTTCCCATCAGGGAAGGCCTTCAATAGTTAGTGGCGGAGCGGACGGGACTCGAACCCGCGACCCCCGGCGTGACAGGCCGGTATTCTAACCGACTGAACTACCGCTCCGCATTCGGCTAGCTTATTGCTAAATTGGGTGCCTGGCAGTGTCCTACTCTCGCATGGCATCTGCCACACTACCATCGGCGCTACAGCGTTTCACTTCTGTGTTCGGCATGGGAACAGGTGGGTCCACCGCGCTATGGCCGCCAGGCAAAATCGTAATCCGAAAAGCTGAGTGCACTCACGATACCCATCGCAAGCACTAAAGTCGTTCTCGCTTGTCACAAGCGCTCAAAACACTTCTTGGGTGTTGTATGGTTAAGCCTCACGGGTAATTAGTACGGGTTAGCTCAACGCATCGCTGCGCTTACACACCCCGCCTATCAACGTTGTGGTCTCCAACGGCCCTTTAGGACCCTCAAGGGGTCAGGGATGACTCATCTCAGGGCTCGCTTCCCGCTTAGATGCTTTCAGCGGTTATCGATTCCGAACTTAGCTACCGGGCAGTGCCACTGGCGTGACAACCCGAACACCAGAGGTTCGTTCACTCCGGTCCTCTCGTACTAGGAGCAACTCCCTTCAATCATCCAACGCCCACGGCAGATAGGGACCGAACTGTCTCACGACGTTCTGAACCCAGCTCGCGTACCACTTTAAATGGCGAACAGCCATACCCTTGGGACCAACTTCAGCCCCAGGATGTGATGAGCCGACATCGAGGTGCCAAACACCGCCGTCGATATGAACTCTTGGGCGGTATCAGCCTGTTATCCCCGGAGTACCTTTTATCCGTTGAGCGATGGCCCTTCCATACAGAACCACCGGATCACTATGACCTGCTTTCGCACCTGCTCGACCTGTCCGTCTCGCAGTTAAGCTGGCTTATGCCATTGCACTAACCTCCTGATGTCCGACCAGGATTAGCCAACCTTCGTGCTCCTCCGTTACTCTTTGGGAGGAGACCGCCCCAGTCAAACTACCCACCAGGCACTGTCCGCGATCCCGATTCAGGGACCTGCGTTAGAACATCA
>NZ_CP040449.1:3917500-3967500 GCF_014892695.1 Aeromonas simiae | reverse complement strand
CCTCATCATCGGCGAGGATGTGACTGTCGGCCACAAGGCGATGCTGCACGGCTGCACGATCGGCAACCGGGTGCTGGTCGGGATGGGCGCCATTTTACTTGATGGGGCCATAGTGGAGGACGATGTCATGATCGGGGCCGGCACCCTGGTGCCGCCAGGCAAACGGCTGCTCTCCGGCCACCTCTATATGGGCAACCCGATGCGTCAGGCGCGCCCGCTGAATGAAAATGAGATCGCTTTTCTCAAGCAGTCAGCCGATAACTATGTCCTGCTCAAGGATGAATACCTGGCCGAGCAGGCTACCCTCTGAATGGACAGAGCCCGGCAACGCCGGGCTCTCTTCATCTCTATATAAGGAGGAGTCGTGATGGTGACGAACCTTAGTGGGCCTGATCCCAGTTGTCACCCGTTCCCGCCTCGACCACCAGCGGAACATGCAGCTCAGCCGCTGCCGACATCATGCTCTTGATGGCCGGTACCAGCGCCGCCACCCGCTCTTCACGGATCTCGAATACCAGTTCATCGTGCACCTGCATCAACATGCGGATGTCATCCCCGCCCTCGGTCTGGATCCAATCGTCCACCGTTATCATGGCTCGCTTGATGATATCCGCCGCCGTCCCCTGCATAGGAGCGTTGATAGCAGCACGCTCGGCGGCCTTACGCAGGCCGGCGTTGCGAGATTTGATCTCCGGCAGATAGAGACGACGGCCAAACAGGGTTTCGACATAGCCCTGAGCCTCGGCCTGCTGGCGGGTGCGCTCCATATACTCGAGCACCCCAGGGTAGCGCTCGAAATAGAGATCCATGTACTTCTGCGCTTCGGCACGGCCGATACCAAGCTGCTTGGCCAGACCAAAGGCGCTCATGCCATAAATCAGGCCGAAGTTGATCGCCTTGGCGCTGCGGCGCATGTCGCTGGTCACAGCGGTCAGCTCAACCCCAAACACTTCGGCGGCCGTGGCGCGGTGGATATCCTTACCTTCGGCAAAGGCGGTCAGCAACCCCTTGTCGCCGGAGAGGTGCGCCATAATGCGCAGCTCAATCTGGGAGTAGTCGGCCGCCACCAGCTTGAAGCCGGGGCTGGGCACAAAGGCCTGACGAATGCGGCGCCCCTGCTCGTTGCGCACCGGGATGTTTTGCAGGTTGGGATCCGATGAAGAGAGGCGCCCGGTCGCCGCCACCGCCTGGTGATAGGAGGTGTGTACCCGGCCGGTCTGCGGCTTGATCATCAGCGGCAGCTTGTCGGTATAGGTCGACTTGAGCTTGGCCAACCCACGGTGCTCCATCAGCAGGCGCGGCAGTTCATAGGTTTCAGCCAGCTCGGCCAGCACCTCCTCGGCGGTGGAGGGGGCCCCCTTGGGCGTTTTCTTGATGACCGGCAGCCCCAGCTTGGTAAAGAGGATCTCACCCAACTGCTTGGGGGAGCCCAGATTGAACTCTTCACCAGCCAGTGCGTGTACCTCCTGCTCCAGTTCACGCAGACGCGTCTCAATCTCCTGGCTCTGCTGGTGCAGCAGCTTGGGCTCGATCGGGGTACCCAGTCGCTCCATCCTTGCAAGCACGCTAAGCAGCGGCATCTCGATGTCTCGGAACACGCCCGCCAGACGCTCCACCGCACTCAACTGTGTCCACAGGGCATGGTGCAGGCGCAGGGTGATGTCGGCATCTTCCGCTGCATAGGGGGCGGCCTGTTCCAACTCAATCTGGTTGAAGGTCAACTGCTTGACCCCTTTACCGGCGATCGACTCAAAAGTGATGGTCTCCACCCCCAGATACTTCTGGGCCAGGGTATCCATATCGTGGCGGCTGCCGGTGGAGTTGAGCACGTAGGATTCGAGCATGGTGTCATAGGCGATGCCACGCAGCTCGATGCCATGATTGAGCAGCACGTTGCGATCGTACTTGAGATTCTGCCCCACCTTGCGCAGAGTCGCGTCTTCCAATAGCGGCTTGAGTTTACCGAGCACCAGCTCTTCGCTCAGTTGAGCCGGCGCCCCTAAGTAGTCGTGGCCGAACGGCACATAGGCCGCTTTGCCCGGTTCGATGGCGAACGATACGCCGACGATGCGCGCCTCCATGTAGTCCAGGCTGGTCGTCTCGGTGTCGAAGGCAAACAGCTCGGCCCCCTTCAGGCGTTCAATCCAGCCATCCAGCTCGGCCTCGTCCAGTACACAGGCGTATTCGGTCTCAATGGCCGGCGCCGCCGGCTCGGCCTCTGCCTCCTCGGCATTGTCGCCCTCTTCCAGCTCCTTGATGAGATTACGGAACTCATATTCTCGATAAACATCGAGCAGACTCTCTTTATCCACCGGTGCCAGCTCGAGCTGCTCAATGGCCACCGCCAGCTCCACGTCGGTCTTGATGGTGGCTAGGGTATAGGAGAGGCGCACCATCGCTTCCTGCTCGCGGAACTTATCGGCAAAGGTCTTGGAGCCGCGAAAACCGAGCGCGGCTACCTTGTCCAGGTTGGCGGCGATCGCATCGATGCCACCGATCCCCTGCAACAGGGCCAGGGCGGTCTTCTCACCCACTCCGGGCATGCCCGGAATGTTGTCCACCTTGTCCCCCATCAGCGCCAGGTAGTCGATGATGAGTTCAGGCGGCACACCGAACTTTTCGACAACACCGTCACGGTCGGTCACCTGATCCTTCATGGTGTCGATCAGGGTCACATGATCCGACACCAGTTGGGCCATATCCTTATCCCCGGTGCTGATGAGTACCGGCAGTTGCTTCTCGGTAGCTTCCCGCGCCAGGGTGCCGATGACGTCGTCCGCCTCAACCCCCTCAATGATGAGCAGCGGCAACCCCATGGCGCGGATAATGCGATGAATCGGTTCAACCTGACTGCGCAGATCGTCCGGCATCGGCGGACGGTGGGCCTTGTAATCGGCATAGAGATCATTGCGGAAGGTCTTGCCCTTGGCATCAAACACCACGGCCACATGGCTCTCCGGATACTGCTTGAGCAGGCTGCGCAGCATGTTGGTCATCACCCGCACGGCGCCGCTAGGCATGCCGGAGGAGGTGCGCAGATCGGCCTGCTGGGAGGCAAAGAAGGCCCGATAGAGATAGGAAGAACCATCAACCAGAATGAGGGGGTGAGCCATGGGGGAGTCCTGAATTCACGAAAACAGCGGGTAGGATGCCACAGGGTGCGGGCATGACCAAGGTGGGGATCCGGCGAAAGGATCACCTAACCCTGTGGATAACTCTGTGGTCAAAAATGGCAATGCCACCACACATCGGTGGCAAAGCTGTGACAAACACACAAAACAAGATTAAAATCATACAGTTGCATAACAAGGATAGCTTGTGAACGCACATTCTATCCTGATGGAGAATGTGGACAAAATATCACAACTGAAACCGGGGGAGATCAAGCGAGTAACGATCCTAGCACAAGGATCCTTGCCCGCCAGACGACCGCCCGAGCCATGCAGGCGAAATTGC
The DNA here is from genome assembly GCF_014892695.1 of Aeromonas simiae. Lineage (NCBI taxonomy): Bacteria > Pseudomonadati > Pseudomonadota > Gammaproteobacteria > Aeromonadales > Aeromonadaceae > Aeromonas > Aeromonas simiae. Next base: position 3,964,044 of record NZ_CP040449.1, on the reverse strand, counting down.
CACGATGGCAGCAACCTCACACTTTCGGCAAACAAGGAGTCTGAAATGAAAAAAGTGGCAGTGATTTTGAGTGGTTGCGGCGTGTTTGATGGCGCCGAGATCCACGAAGCCGTCATCAGCCTGCTGGCGCTCTCCCGCCTGGGTGCAGACTACCACTGCTTCGCCCCCGACATCCCCCAGCACCATGTCATCAACCACCTGACCGGGCAAGTCAGCGAAGGAGAGACACGCAACGTGCTGGTCGAGGCGGCCCGCATCAGCCGCGGCCAGATCCGCGACGTGAAGGAACTCGATGCCGCCGACTTTGACGCCCTGCTGCTGCCCGGTGGCTTTGGTGCCGCCAAAAACCTGTGTGACTTCGCCTTCACGGGAGCCAAGACCCATCTACAGCCGGATGTGCTGCGCGCCTGCCAGAGCTTCGCTGTGGCCGGCAAACCCGCGGCCTATCTGTGCATCGCGCCGGTCATGATCCCGCTGATCTATGGTGAAGGCACGCTGGTCACCATCGGGGATGATCAGGAGACGGCCACCACCATCGAGGCCATGGGCGGTGCCCACCTAGCCTGTCCGGTCAATGAATTTGTCGTCGATCAGGAGCGCAAGGTGATCTCCACCCCGGCCTACATGCTGGCCGGCTCTATCGCCGAGGCGGCCGAGGGGATCGAGAAAACGGTCAAGCAGCTACTCGCCATGTGCTGATCCTCACAAATACCTCACAAATACAAAGAGGCCGCATGATGCGGCCTCTTTCGATCGACTCAACAGCGTGTCTTAAACCGACTCACCCATCTGATCCATCTTACCGAGCAGGGCACGCAGACGCTCCTGCCAGGCTTGGTGCTCGTTACGCAGCTGGTGATTCTCTTCCTGCAGCTTGTCGTTCTGCTCTTTGAGCTCGTCCAGCTCCATCTTCAGCAAGGAGATGTTGTCAACGGCGGTCTGGACTTTGGATTCAAGTTGTTCAAGGACTTCAAGAGACATAGTCAATACCCTTCATGTTCAAGTGCGTAGCCCGACGCGGGCCATCCCAAGCGCGTAGGGGGAGCATACCCTGATGGCGCCGGGTCAAACAAGCCGAAGCCAGACAATTTGCGGCACGCCGCCGGCTAGTGCTCAAATCTGCGTCAAATCCCAACGTGCAACCAGGCGTACCCGGCAAGCAACAGGCAGCAGACCAGATAGAGCAGGGCCCCGTAACCGAGGTTCCAGCGCAGTAACTGGCCAGCACCAACTCCGTAACGAGCCGACAGGGCCAGGTTAGACCCCGACAGCGGGCTGGTGCCGGTCGCCAGCCCCCATCCCAGCAGGAACGTCATACCAAGCAGGTTAGGATCCGGGTTAAGCGGCCAGATGAGGGGGGCCAACCCCGAGATGCTGATGATGGGATGCACCCCAGGGATGGCCACCAGCAGCATCACCAGCAGCACCAAACTGGCCTCAATAGCGCCGAAGTGGTTGAAAAGTGGCAGATCCATCCCACCCAGGCTGAGCACCGACACCGCACTGTGAATCCCCGCAGCCAGTAACCCGGCCCCTAGGAACAACACCAGTTGGCCACCAATGGCCGGGAAACGCTCGCGCACCTGGCGTTTCAGTGCCGCTCCCCGCCCCTGCGGCGGCATAAAAAGCAGGGCCAGCAGCGGCGCCATCAGGGCGATGATGGCCAGGATAGAGAGCGAGGGCCAGAGCTGTTTGACCAGCAATACCGCGATGGCCAACGCCACCGGCAGAGCCAGAGAGCGGGCATGCAGGGGAAAACCGTTAAACCCCTCCAGACCGAGCCGCTCCACCTGCCACGCCGTGATCCCCATCGCCGCCAGCGCACCGAGAATACCGAAGGGCAAGATGGCGGAGAGAGTCAGCCCTGGGGCATAGGTGAGTGCCACCGCCATGGCAACGAAGAAGGGGGACCAGAAGGCGGCCACGTTGAAGATGCGGCTCAGCACCATGACCTGGCGCCGCTCCAGAGTTCCCCCCCGCTCCAAACGATCACCAATGATGAAGAGCACCGAGAGATTGATCACGGCGCCGAGCAGGTTGAGGCTGGCCATGGTGCTCCACAGCCCCTTGCGCCCCGACCAAGCCTCGCTACCGGCAGCCAGACCACCGCTCGCTAGGTTGAGCGTGCTGACGGCAGCAAACATGGTGAGCATGTTGATATTGGGCAGCAGCCACTGCGCCGCCTCAAAACTGGCTCCCTGGCTCCAGGCAAACAGACCCAGCAACAGGGCCGCACCATAAAGGGCCAGCGCCTGCCGGCGGGCGGCACCCACCAGATAGGGCCAGGTCAGCAGCGATGCCCCCCAGGCGGCCAGCGCCGCAGGCCACACCGAGGCACCAAGATAGAGGGCCAGCAAATTGAGCAGCCACATCGCCAGGATGAGATACCCTGACCAACGCTTGGCCATGCAGACTCCGAAGGGATCAGATACCCTGGTTCATGTCGAGAGAAGGCTTGTCACAGCCGGGATGGCCAACGATTTTGGCAGGAACACCCGCCACCGTGGTATGCGGTGGGACGGGCCCGATCACCACACTACCGGCGCCGATCTTGGCTCCCTGCCCCACCTCGATGTTGCCGAGCACCTTGGCCCCAGCACCGATCATCACCCCTTCACGGATCTTGGGATGACGGTCGCCCCCCTCCTTGCCAGTGCCTCCTAGCGTCACACTTTGCAGGATCGACACGTCATCCTCGATGACGGCGGTTTCCCCCACCACGATGCCGGTGGCATGGTCGAACATGATTCCCTTGCCGATACGGGCCGCCGGATGCACATCGACACCAAACACCACCGATATCTGGTTTTGCAGGTAGAGCGCCAACGGCTTACGCCCCTGGCGCCACAGCCAGTTGGCCACCCGGTAACCTTGCAGGGCATGGAACCCCTTGAGATAGAGCAGCGGCGTAGAGAACCATTCAACGGCTGGATCCCGCTCCTGCACCGCACAGATATCGGCAGAGACGATGGCAAGCAGCTCAGGCTCACTGGCGAAGGCCTGCTCGATGATCTCGCGCAGGCTGATGGCCGGCATGGTGGCGCTGTCGAGCTTGTTGGCAAGCTGGAAGCTCAGGGCACTGCCCAGGTTACGGTGATTGAGAATGGTGGAGTGAAAAAAACTGGCCAGCATGGGCTCGGCGGCCGCCATCTGGGCGGCCTCCTGCCGGATCTTGTGCCAGGTTTGGGCAACGAGGTCGTCCATGTTCCTGCCTATGATGGTTGTGGACCCGATGAAGCAGCTTCTTTGCTCACGACCGACATGGGGTCCATATGAATAATGACATCGGTGCGCTCGAAGCTGCGAAGTAGTGCTGCCTCCGCCTCGTCTGCGATACGGTGCGCCTCCACCAAGGGCAGGCGGTCATCGAGTTCCAAGTGCAACTGGATGAAGCGGGTCGGGCCGGATTGGCGGGTTCGCAGATCATGCACCCCGTGCACACCCTCGACCTGGCAGCAAAGCTCCATTATTCGCTGTTGCACCTCGACAGGCAACTGGCGATCCAGCAATGCCTGCACCGACTCCCAGCCAATGTGCACCGCTCCCCACAACAGCATCAATCCGATGGCGATGGCAAAGGCGCCGTCGGCCCAGTACCAGCCCTGTCCTGCCAGCACCAGCGCCAGCAACACCCCGCCATTGAGCAACAGATCCGAGCGATAGTGCAGCATGTCGGCCTTGACCGCCACACTGCCGGTGCGGTGGATGACGAAGCTCTGGAAGGTGACCAGCAGCAGGGTCAACACCATGGAGCCGCCACTGACCCAGAGACCGGCCTCAAGGCGAGGCAGTGGGCCCGGTTGCAGCAGGGAGGAGATCCCGTGCATCACCAGCAGGAAGGCGGAGCCAGAGATAAACGCCGCCTGGATGAGCCCAGCCAACGACTCGGCCTTACCATGGCCGAAGCGGTGCTCATCATCTGCGGGTGCAAGGGCATAGCGGATCGCCAGTAGATTGATGACCGACGCGCTGACATCCATGAAAGAATCGGTCAGGGAGGCCAGCAGGCTGGCCGAGTCGGTCATCAGCCAGGCGATCAGCTTACCGATGATGAGCAGGGTCGCGGTCGTGATGGCCGCCACACCGGCCAGGGTCACCAGCCGGGAATAGTTGTCATGGCTCAAAGCCGCTTTCCTCCTGAAAGTAAATGCATATTATACCCGCATGGAAGGCCACTTTAAGCGGCCAAATTGCTCTGGACGCTCTCATGAACAAGATCCTGCTGGTCGATGACGATAGCGACCTTACTACGCTGCTCAACGAAATCCTGACTCTGGAAGGATTTCAGGTGACGGTCGCCTGTGATGGCATCAGCGGCTTGCAGCGGCTTACCGAGTCTCGCTTCGATCTGATCCTGCTCGATGTGATGATGCCAAACATGAACGGCTTCGACATGCTGGCCACCCTGCGCCGGGAGTGGGACACCCCCGTGTTGATGTTGACCGCCAGGGGCGACAGCCAGGACCGGGTGCAGGGGCTCGAGAGTGGCGCCGATGACTACCTGGCCAAGCCGTTTGACGACAGGGAGCTGCTGGCCCGCATCCGCGCCATTTTACGCCGCACCCAGAGCCAGCAGCGCCACGCGACTGGCGAAGAGCTGCGCTTCATGGATCTGCGCCTGCAACCGGGCAGCCAGCTCGCCACCTGCCATGGCCAGCCGCTTGAGCTGACCGCCACCGAATTCGGCCTGCTCGAGTGTCTGCTGCGCCACCCTGGCCAGCTGGTCAGCAAGAACCAGCTCTCGGAACAGGTGCTCGGCAAACCGCTGGAGCCGTTCGATCGGGCCATCGATATGCACCTGAGCAACCTGCGCAAGAAGCTGCCGGAGCGCAGTGACGGCCACCCCCGTTTCAAGACGGTGCGGGGCAAGGGCTACATCTGGTTGGAGGGGGAGTGAGCGGTCTGCACCTGCACAGCCTGACCACCCGGCTGTTTCTCTGGTTCTGGGGCATGCTGCTGCTGATGCTGGCGGCAGTCACCATATTGCCGACCCTGGACCCGCGCAATCTGGCCCCGCTGCCGGAGGCCGAGCAACAGCAGCAGCAGTTCATCATCGACACCCTCAGCCGGCTGGCCGGCCGCAGCCAGGAGCTCGATCTGGCCACCATGTTGCAGCAGTCGGGCCAGCTCAATATCCGTGACATCTATATCCGCCACGGGAATGACGTGGTGCAGAGCACCCGCCATCCAGACAAAAACATCATGCGCTTCATGCTCGATTCGGATGAGCCGGGCAAACCCATGATGCGCCGCCACGAGTCACGCCTGCTGGCTGGCCCCTTTCCACTGCATCACAAGGATCAGACCTACCTGGTCTATCTGAGCCGAGCACTCGAGAGCCAGTCACTGCTGCTCTCCATCCTCGATCACCCGGTGCGGGTACTGACCACCGCCATGCTGGTGAGCACCCCCTTCTGTCTGCTAATGGCCTGGCGCCTGACCCGTCCCACCCTGGCCTTACAAAAAGCGGTCTCGCGCATTGCGGCCGGCGAGCTTAACACCCGTATCCCTCATCTGCGCCGGCGCGATGAAATCGGGGTTCTGGCCGACAGCATAGAGCACATGGTGGAAAACCTAAGGAGCATGATCGAAGAGCAAAAACGGCTGCTCTCCGATATCTCCCACGAGCTGCGCAGCCCACTGACCCGGATGCTGCTGGCCCAGTCGCTGGCGCGGCGCAAGCAGGGAGAGAGCCCGGAGCTAGAGCGCATCGCCAGCGAGATCCACAAACTCGACGCCCTGATAGGCGATCTGCTAACCCTGTCGCGACTGCAACAGCACAGCGAGCCACCGCGCCTGATGCCGCTGGCAGAAGTACTTGAACCCATGCTGGAAGATGCCGGCTTCGAGGCGGGCGAGCGCGGCATCCTGTTGCACTACCCTTCGCTGCCCGACTTGACGCTGAACATCTGGCCCGAGCTGCTGGCACGGGCAATCGAGAACCCGCTGCGCAATGCGCTGCGCTACGCCGAGCGGCAAGTCACGCTGGAGTGGTGGCAGGAGGAGCGGGAGTGGGTACTCGAGATCGTCGATGACGGGCCGGGCGCCCCGCCAGAGCTGCTGGAGCGGCTCTTTCTGCCCTTCTTCCGGGTCGATGGGGCCCGCAACGCCAGCAGCGGAGGCACCGGCCTTGGGTTAGCCATTGCGGCCGAGGCCATCGCCCACCACGGCGGCCGTATCCATGCCGGCAATCACCCTCCCAAGGGATTGCGCATCGAGATCCGTCTACCGCTGGGCGGGCGCTTCTCAAGCCCGGCCTGAGCCGGTATGCTGGCCGCCCCCTGCCCATAGCTGGAGCCAACCATGCTGGACGTCATCCTCTACCAGCCGGAAATTCCCCCCAATACCGGCAATATCATCCGCCTGTGCGCCAATACCGGCTATCGGCTGCACCTGATAGAGCCGCTGGGCTTTGCCTGGGATGACAAGCGCGTCAAGCGGGCGGGGCTGGATTACCACGAGTTTGCCGATGTGAAGCGCTGGCCGGATCTGGCCAGCTGCCTGGCAGCAGTGGCCCCGCAGCGGCTGTTTGCCTGCACCACCAAGGGGCGCGCCTGCCACTCCGACGCCCACTTCGCACTGGGCGATGCCCTGCTGTTTGGCCCGGAGAGCCGAGGTCTTCCGCTGGAGGTCATCGAGAGCCTGCCACTCGAGCAGCGCCTGCGCATCCCGATGCGGCCGGACAGCCGCAGCATCAACCTCTCCAATGCCGTCGCCATCTTCGTCTATGAGAGCTGGCGCCAGCTGGGCTATCCCGGCGCGCTCGACGTGCGCTAGTCGACCAGGGCCCGGCTGTGCCACAGGCGATGCAGCCACCAGCCCAGCCCTAATGCCCGACCGACCATGAGGGCGGCGAGCGCCGCCCACAACGCCAAGTTGCCTGAGTCACGCAGCAGCCACCAAACCGGGAAATAACCGCACAGCACCGCCAGCAGCATGCTGTCGCGCATCTCGCGGGCCCGGGTTGCGCCGATGAAGATGCCATCGAGCAGATAACACCAAACCGCCAGCAGCGGCATGGCGATCAGCCAGGGCAGGTTGCGCTGCGCCTCGGCAATGACGTCAGTCATGGAGGTCATGGCCGCTACCAGCGAAGAGCCAGCCAGGGCAAACAGCAGCGAGGTGAGCAGAGCGACGCCAAACGACCAGCCGACACTCAGCCTGATGGCCTGCGCCAGCTGAGGGCGATGACGGGCACCCACGGCCCTGCCGACCAGCGCCTCGGCCGCGTAGGCAAAACCATCCAGGCCGTAGGAGATCAACATCAGGAAGTTGAGCAGCACCGCATTGGCCGCCACGACCACATCTCCCAGCCGCGCCCCTTGAAAGGTCATGAAGGCAAAACAGAGCTGCAAGCAGAGCGCCCGGATGAAGATGTCGCGGTTGAGCGCCAGCAACCGGCGGTAAGGGGCAAGAGCAAACAACTTGCCACGCCAGCTGCGCCACAACTCGGCAAGAGGGATATGCCGGCCGATCAAGACGATACCCAGCGCCAGCGCAGCATAATCCGCCAGCATGGATGCCAGCGCGACCCCTTCGACGCGCCATCCCAGCCCCCATACCAACGCGAGATCCAGCACTATGTTGAGCAGGTTACTGGCGATGAGCAGCCACATGGGGCTGCGAGCATCATGCCGGCCCAGCAACCAGCCCAGGATCACCAGATTGCACAGCGCCGCTGGCGCCCCCCACAGCCGGATCGTCAAATAGGAGAATGCATATTCCTGCACCTCGCGTGAAGCATCACTCCAACTGAGGGCCAACTCACCGAGCGGATGACGCAGCAGCAGCACCGGCAATGACAACAACACCGCTAGCAGCAGGCCACGCCCCAATAGCAGCGTGAGCGCCTCCTGATCGTTGCCGCCCAGCGCCTGGGCCGTCAGCCCCGTGGTCGACATGCGCAGAAAACCCAGCACCCAGTAAAGCAGGTTAACCAGGGTCGCCCCGACCGCCACCCCGCCGAGCAGAGCCGTCTCCCCCAGATGACCAATCACCCAGGTATCGACCAGACCAAGCAGGGGTACTGTGATGTTCGAAAGCAGCATGGGCAGCGCCAGGGCTAACAACTGCCGCTGCGCCGCCCATGCGGGGGGGAGTGGCCTCATGAGGCCGAATGGTAGAGTGCGACGATGCGCGAGAAGTCAGCCGCCATCTTCTGCATCGAAACCTCAGGAGGCTGCGAGCGACGAGGCTCCGGACGGAATACGGCCTGGATATCACCATCCGGATTGATGAGCACGATAGAAGCCGAGTGATCGATCAGGTAATCCTTACGCTCCGCGTCTTCATCGACGATCGAGTAAACCAAACCGAGGTTGCGCACGAACGAATAGAGCTCCACCTGGGTTCCGGTTACCGCTTTGAACTCCGGACTGAAGAAACGGGTATAGCCACTCAGACGCTGCAGATCATCCCGCTTCGGATCCACCGAGACGAAGACCACTTGACTGCTCGGGTCCGTCTCCTTGAGCGTGGGGTAGATGGCACGAAGATCGGCCAGTGTGGTCGGACAGATATCGGGACAGAAGGTGTACCCAATGAAGACGAACGACCAACGCCCCTTCAGCTCATCCTTGGTAAAACTAGTTCCATCCGACTCTTTCAGGTGAAAGACATTCAGGGCGTGGGGCTTGGTAAAATAGTTGGCAAACTCAGGGAGCGGTTGATGCAAAAGCGTCGGATACAGCAACGCACCAGCCACTATGATGACCGCGGCTGGCAATACATAACGCCATCTGAACATATGCGGCAAACCTTGCTCATGAGACAATAGATTCTATTGTACCCGGAAACTCGCCGTTGCCACCCCCCTTTAGAGACCATGCCGATCTGGATTATTGTCCAGAATGGGGGGTAGAAATTCTGCCGTGGCGTGCGTGCCAGCCGTGCAGCGGGATCACGGTTGCCGGTTTTTCGTAGCGTTGCGGATGGTGTTGTAGCAACCGAATAAGATGCACGATCTTGCTGTGCGGACAGCCTAACCACAGCGACCAACCGTTTTCCCTGCGTTGTAACCAGAGCCCATAGAAACGGGTCAACCAGCTCCCTCCGATGCAACGCGTAATGCGGGTAAGTGGCTGAGCATGAGGGTGAGAACGTATCAACATATCTGTCCTCCTTACCGGGCAGAACCACGATTTCCTGCGGCGCCGGATGACGCCACACCTATTTCCGTGTCAATAAATGTTTATTCTTGCGGAGATTGTTGCCTGGTGGGCCGTGAGATGACCTTCCGCTTCAATACAAAGGATATAGACGATAACCGGTGGGCACAGCGAGGTCGGGACACATGCCCAATGGCAAGTCCCTGATGTATGGCAGAAAGGAGTTAGAGACGAAAACGGGGCCATCGGCCCCGTCGTTTACATCCAGTCGGCGTTGCGAATCACACCGACCGCCAATCCCTCGATAGCCAACTGCTGGCAAGAGAGATCGACCTGAATGGGAGAGAGCTCTTCGTTCTCAGGCAGCAACCACACCTGGTTGCCTTTGCGTTGGAAGCGCTTGACCGTGACATCGTCATCGACCCGCGCGACCACCACCTGGCCATTACGCACCTCCTGGGTCTTGTGCACCGCCAGCAGATCGCCATCCATGATGCCGATGTTCTTCATGCTCATGCCCTGCACCCGCAACAGGAAGTCAGCCCGAGGATGAAACAGTGTGGGATCGACCTGATAGTGGCTCTCGATATGCTCTTGAGCCAGGATCGGCTCCCCTGCCGCCACCTTGCCGATGAGCGGCAACCCACTCTCTTCGTTGGCGGCCTCCTCTTCCTCGATCAACAGACGGATGCCGCGCGAGGTACCCGGCATGATCTCGATGGCGCCCTTCTTGGCCAAGGCCTTGAGATGCTCCTCGGCCGCATTGGCCGACTTGAAACCGAGCTTCTGGGCAATCTCGGCACGGGTGGGCGGCATGCCGGTTTCGCTCATATTACTCTTGATGAGCTCCAGCACTTGGGATTGCCTGGGAGTAAGGGGTTTCATGATCGGCACCTGTCTTTTTATACAGCACACTGGCAGTATATACAGTATCCATGCCAAGGCAAGCCAAAAGGGCGCGCCTGAGTGATCCCGCCCCGCGACCCACACTCATCGTACCTCTATGCGACAAAACGATGGCGATTTGTTATTCTCCTGCGGCCTTTTTACAGGAGAAGCAATACCGATGTCCCTTGGGCAGAGCATTTCCCGCGCCATGTTGCAATGGCCCGTACGCTGGCTGGTCAATCACAAGAGCCTGCCGGAAAACCCCATCGCAGAGCTGAAGCTGGATCCTGAGCGCCCCATCGTTTATGCCCTCAAGACCAGCTCCATCACCGACCTGCTGACCTTGCAGCAGTGCTGCGAAGATCTCTACCTGCCCGGTCCCTTCACTCCGCTCGAGCTAGGTGGACAATCGCTGCCACGCTATGTCTGCCTGGATCGCCCGCCGCCCCTGTTTGGCAAGCGCAGCGAACCACTGCCCTTCTTGCAGGAGTTTCAGCAACTTCTCGACCTGCATAAGCAGGATCCCGCGCTCGACATCCAGCTGGTGCCGGTGACCCTGTTTTGGGGACGGGCCCCTGGGCGCGAAGGTGAGGAGGCATCCAGCCTCAGCATTATCAGCAGCCTGGCCCCCAACATGCTGAAGAAAGGGCTCATCGTCGCCCTCAAAGGACGTGAAAACCTGGTGCGCTTCTCCCCGCCCGTGTCCCTTCGTCACATGGCTGACCGACACGGCACCGACCAAGCCATCGCCCACAAGCTGGCGCGGGTGGCTCGCTTCCACTTCGGTCGCCAGCAGCTGGCCGCCACCGGCCCCAAGCTGCCCAACCGCCACCTGTTGTTCCGGCAGCTGCTCGACTCAAGCATCATTCAAGATGCCATTCGCCACGAGGCGATCCGCGAGGGCATCAGCGAGGAAAAGGCGCACAAGCGGGCCCTCAGCTATATGGATGAGATCGCCTCCGATTTCTCCTATCGCCTGATCCGCCTCGGTGACAGCATCCTCGGCTGGCTCTGGAACAAGCTCTACCGTGGTCTCTCGGTGAACGGGGCCGAACGGGTGCGTCAGTTGGCCCAAGAGGGGCATGAAATCGTCTACGTGCCCTGTCACCGCAGCCACATGGACTACCTGCTGCTCTCCTATGTCATCTATCACCAGGGCATGGTGCCACCCCACATCGCTGCGGGGATCAACCTTAACTTCTGGCCGGCCGGCCCCTTGTTCCGCCGTGGTGGAGCCTTCTTCATCCGTCGCACCTTCAAGGGCAACCCGCTCTATAGCACTGTGTTTCGTGAATACCTGAACCTGTTGTTTGCCAAGGGCTATTCGGTCGAGTTCTTCACCGAAGGGGGACGCTCGCGCACCGGGCGCCTGTTGCCACCCAAGACAGGTATGCTGGCCATGACGCTGCAGGCCATGATGCGCGGGCTGGATCGACCCGTCACCTTCGTCCCCGTCTACCTCGGCTATGAACATGTGATGGAGGTGAACACCTACCATCAGGAGTTGCAGGGGAGTCGCAAGGAGAAAGAGAGTTTCCTGCAGGTGATCGGCATACTGCGCAAACTGCGCAACTATGGCCGGGGCTTCGTCAACTTCGGCGAGCCGCTGACCCTCAACACCTACCTGAGCGAACATGTGCCTGAATGGCGCGACCATGCCAGCGAAGAGGAACGGCCGCAGTGGATGGCCCCCACCGTCAACCACCTCGCCGATATGCTGATGACCCGCATCAACGGAGCGGCTGCGGTTAATGGCCTGACCCTGAGCGCCGTGGCGCTGCTCGCCTCGGAGCGACATGCGCTGACCCGTGACGAGCTGGAAGCACAGATAGAGACCTACCTCACCCTGCTGCGCAAAGCGCCCTATGGCCCCTACAGCACTGTGCCCGACAACAGCGCCAAGGAGCTGCTCGATCAGGCGATTGAACTCAATAAATTTGAGGTCAGCGAAGACAAGCTGGGCCAGATCATCAGCCTGGATCGCTATCAGGCGATTTTGCTTACCTATTACCGCAACAACATCCTTCACCTGCTGGCCCTGCCCTCCCTGGTCGCGGCGCTGATCGATCGCTGTGAAGGGCTCGGAGAGAGTGAAATCATCGGCCGCTGCGTCGATATCTATCCGCTGCTGCAACGGGAGCTGTTCCTCCACTTCCCTGAAGAGGCGATACCGGAACGAGTCAGCGAGCTGCTGGCAGTCTTCGAGCAAGAGCAGCTGATCTTGCGGCAGGAGGAAGGATTCTGGGTCAATCCGAGCAATCAGATGCGGTTACTGCTGCTGGCGGAGAGTATTCAAGAGACGCTGCAACGTTACGCCATTGTGCTGACCCGAGTGCTGGCCCAGCCCGGTGTCGCCGCAGAGCAACTGGAAGCCGACGCTATGATGATGGCCGAACGTCTCGGCACCTTGCACGGCATCAATGCCCCCGAGTTCTTCGATCAGAAGCTCTTCACAACCCTGGTGCATACCTTGCGCAGCGAAGGGTACCTGGATCCTGAGTGCAAACCCGACATGGGCCGTTTCCAGGCGCTGGCCGACAACATACTGCCGCTCCTGAGCAGCAAGATGCAGCGAACCATACGCGCCTGCTGTCCGACCTGTTGAATCAAGCCCCCGCCAGGGGGCTTTTTATTGGCGCTTAGCCAGCCAGTGAGGCGGCCATCAGGAACTGGGCAGCAAAGTAGCTGCTCATCACCCAGGCCGGGGCTTGTGGAATGGGACGAAAGAAACGATCCAGAGCCAGCACCCCATCGGAGAAAAGAAACAACAGCCCCCCCACCAGAGCGGCCGCCGTACCTGCGGTCAGTGAAGCATGCCAAGCGCCGGCGGCTACCCAGACCATGGCAAGAATCGTCAGCATGTAGACCAATACCGGCAGGCGCATCTCAGCCAACCCATGCCACAACAGACCAAATACGGTGGCGGCCAGCGCAAGCAGCAACAAGCCATCGAGCAACTTGAGCACCAGTGGGCCCTGGGCAAAACCGACGATGTAGCACAAGTGCGCCACCAGAAAGGCGATAAGACCGTGCACAAAGCGATCGGAGGGCAGCATCAGCAGGATATCCCCTGCCAACGAAAGAAACAGTCCCAGCAAGATCCAGGCATGGGAACCATCTTGGTCATAACCCCGATAGTTGAACGCCAACGCGATGATCAGCAGCATCGTCAACACCTTGCTGATATAGAGCTGTCGCCGTAATCCCTCTCCGAGGGCCCGCACATGCCACCAGCCGGACGCAATAATCAGGACACTCAAAAACATCTCTCACTCCCCTGCCACACGACCGAGCAGACTTGCGCCAGCAAGACTAACAAAAAGCAGAGGCGGACGGCAGAGGGCGACCCGATTAGCCTAAAGTCTAATTGAGGCACATGGAGCACTGAGGCATAAGAATCGCCAAGGAAACCCAACATGGACGAAAAGATGAAAAACTACCTGCCCGCCATCGACATCATGATGTGCCATCTGGGGATCAGCTTCGAGCAGGCCTGCGAAGAGCTTGGGCTCTCATGTAGCGACCAGCAGGCGCTGATCGAGTTACAGCAGCAAGAACTCCCCGAATAAAACCTCCTCCCAGAAGAAGGCGCGTCATGCGCCTTTCTCTTTTTACTGACCCCGTGCCCCTATCTCAAACAAGTTGGCTCAAACAAGTTGGACAAAAATTCAACATGTTTGGCCCGCGTAACACTTTATTCTGGATAAATAGGCCAACCTAGAGGTTCATCTTTGTGAGACATTCGCCATACCCCATGTGAGAGGAGTGTGTCTCACCACGTGCGCAAACCATTTCCTAACCACTGAGCTTTTCATTACACGCAAATTAACTCATTGATAATAATTAAATTTTTATCATTTTTAAGGTTTTTTAAAAACACGTGGATTTTCTTGAGTAGCACAGTGCCTTGTTCCACCGGCACAACACTTTATGATGAATCTCAGAAGGACGCGGTGATGGACGGAGTGCCATCAACCTGGAAGGTAGGAATCCCATGGTAGGGATGAGTGGTTAGGAATGACCCTCGGCAGGATGCAAGGAACCCCATCGGAGTGATGGGTGGACAGGTTCAGGATGAATCCCATGGCTGGATGGCCATGTATCACGGATGAACAGGGAACCCCGCTGGATGCGGTAAAGGACACCTCCAGGACGGAGTAGAGTGCGGTGACCAGGATGGTTGCTAAGCCAGGAGGCACTGGATACCCCGAAGGATTGGGAAGAGGATATTCCTAAGGAAGGGATGTCGTCAGGGATGTGCAGGGAGCACAGCAGTTCACGGATTGGACACCACGACTCAGGGGGACAGCAATGGCTGTCCCCCTTTCTTATTGCTTCATTTTCCCACTCACCCCCCCTCTTCGTCTGAAAGCGCTTATCGAGTCCGCTCTTGATTATTATCCTTGTGAGACATTTGCCATCGACCTCGTAAGCATTACACCTGCAATGTAGCAGCAAGATACGGATATCGATCCATCCACAAGCCACACAACCAAACATAAGAATTTGATTTTAAATACATTTAATGGTTTTTAATCTCATCGCACACATTTTATCTCAACAAAAATAGCAGGAGCTGATTGAGCGGCAGAGGAAAACCCTTATATTCACTCCTGCACGGACGCAATGAAGTCGACTAGGACGGTCGGCTGCCAGGGTAGGGCAAATGGACGAGCCACAGGATGTGGCAAAGGACACCTCCCAGGATGGAGAAAGTGTGATGGGACAGGATGACTCATCAGGCCATGATGGCCGCAAGGACACCCCAAAGGATTGGGAAGGGGAAACCTAAGGGAAGAGGTATAGTCAGGGATTGCAGGGAGCAACCACGTTCACGGAATTGAACGATACGACTACCGGGGGCGACGAAAGTCGCCCCCATCTTTTTATGGGCCTTTCTCTGACTCGCCTCAATCAGGCCGGCAATGCACCGACCACATAGACATCGAAGCGGTTACTCTTGGTCTCGATGGCCATGCTCGGTTTCTGCTCGTTCAACCAACCGGCATAATCAGGCCGTTTTACCACCACTCTCTTCTGCGCCACCGTAAGTGCGGCTGGCAACAGAACATCGGCATCCAAATCCGCCCCCACCAACGACTGAAAGACCCGCATCTCTTTCTTTACCAACGCCGACTTCTGTTTGTGTGGAAACATGGGGTCGAGATAGACCACATCGGGTCGCCCCGGCAAGTGGCGCAAGGTTTCCACGGCAGGCCCATGCAGCAAGTGCATACGCTCACGCACCCAGGGCCCAATCTCGGGATCCTGCGCCGCTCGCTGTAACCCGTCTTCAAGCAGGGCCGCCACCACAGGGCTGCGCTCGATCAGCGTGACCTGACAACCGAGCGAAGCCAGCACGAAAGCATCGCGGCCAAGACCGGCGGTGGCATCGACCACGCTGGGGTTGGCCCCCGCTTTGAGACCAACCGCCTTGGCGATGGACTGGCCACGCCCGCCACCAAACTTGCGCCGATGGGCCACCGCCCCCTCAACGAAATCCACATAGATGGCCCCCAGTTTGGGTTCATCCAGCTTGCGCAGCTCCAGCCGCTCATGGGTCAGCACCAGAGCAAAATCGGGCAGGGTAACGCCTGCGAGGCGCTCATACAGGCTGGCCGCCTCGGCGGCCCTGGAGGGGTCTTCAATCAGGATTTGCATTCGTCATTGCCGGACTGGGATCACTGCCGCGCAGTGTATCACAGCCCGATTAGGAGAGGCTGGCCAGTGCAGGCGAAGGCTGCTCGAGCGCCCCGTGATTGAGTCGTAGATAGGCGAGCAGATCCTCAAACGGCAGCGGCCTGCTGAGCAAGAACCCCTGGGTATAAGCACACCCCTTGCTGCTCAGGAAGTTGAGCTGCTCACGCGTCTCGACCCCCTCGATCACCACCTGCATGCCCAGGTTGTGCACGATGCTGATGATCCCCTCCAGCAACATGCGGTCCTGCTCATTGAAGGGGATATGGCGTACGAAGGAGCGATCGATCTTGACCAGATCGACCGGGAAGGTGCGCAGGTAGTTGAGGGCCGAATAGCCGGTGCCGAAATCATCGATGGCGATCTGACAGCCAGCACGGCGCAGCGCCTCGATGCGCAGCCGGTGTTGCTCGCCGGCATCCATCAGCAGGGTTTCAGTGATCTCGATGACGATGTCGCGTGGGTCGAGCCCGAAGTGGTGGATCACCTTGAGCCACTCGCTCCCCTCGGTATCGATCGTCTGGAACTCCAGGGTGGAGCGGTTGATCGACATCTGCAGATCGCTAAATCCAGCCCCTTTGAGCCGCGCCAGATCGCGGCAAGATTGCCACAGCACCTGCTCGCCCAGCCCCTGAATGAGACCCGCCTCTTCCGCCATCGGAATGAAGTCGGCCGGCGAGACCTGCCCCCACTGGGGATGGTACCAGCGCACCAGCGCCTCCAGCTTGGCCACCCGCCCCGAGTGGTTGTCCCAGATAGGCTGATAGGCCATAGAAAGGTGGCCTTGTTTGATCGCCTCGGCCAGATCCTGCTGCATCTGGTGGCGGATCTTCACCTCCTCCCGCATCGAGGAGCAATAGACCGCCAGCGGCCGGCTCTTTCGCTTGGCTTCAAACAGCGCCTGCTCGGCGTTGCGCAGCAGCACCTCCCCTTCATTGCCATCGCTCGGGCAGAGGGTGATCCCCAGGGTTGCCGTCACATAGAGGTGCTGGTTAGCCAGCATGAAAGGACGGTTGAAGCCGCCGATCACCTGCTTGGCAAAGACTTCGGCCTGACGGCGACTGACAATCCCCGGCACCAGGAAGGCAAACTCGTCCCCCCCGATGCGGGCCACCAGATCATCGGTGCGAACCCGGCTCACCAGGCGATCCGACACCTCGCGCAGCAGGGCATCACCGGCGTGGTGATCCATGGAGTTGTTGACCGCCTTGAAGTTGTTGAGATCAAGCACCATCAAGGCGAAGCGCTCGCCCCGCTCGCAGAAACGGGTCAAGCAGCGCACAAACAGCCAGCGGTTAGGCAGGCCGGTCAGGCTGTCATAATTGGCCTGATTGGCAATCTTCTGCTCCGCCAGCTTGGTTTGGGAAATATCGCTGAAAATGCCGATGTACTGGGTGATGCGGCCATTGTCACGCAAGCTGCTCACCATCAACTGCTGGGGATAGATGCGGCCGTTCTTGCGTTTATTCCATACCTCGCCACGCCACACACCAACCCTGGCCAGGGCATGATACATGTCGGCGTAGAAGGCTTGGTCGTGCAGCCCCGACTTAAGCATGCTGGGGCGCTGCCCTTTCACCTCGTCCAGCCGATAACCGGTGATCTGCTCGAATGCCGGGTTAACAGAGATGATCCGGCTGTCGGCATCGCACACCAGGATCGCCTCGGAGAGGTTGTCATAAACCCGATGGGAGAGGCGCAACTGCTCGGCATCGCGCTTGCTGCTATCGATATCCTCCATCACCAGTAGCAGGTAGTCACTCTGGCTATCCTGGGTCTGGCTCAGGGTACAGCGGCACCACTTCGGCTCTTCTGCGGCGCCAACATAGCGCAGCTCCATGGTGATGTGACCCGGCTCCCCGCCCAGCAGCGCCGCGTAGCGCTCCCGATAGGGGGCAAAATCACTGGCCAGATAACACGACTCGAGCGGCTGAGCCACTGCCGCCGCCTGGCCCAGCATCTGAGAGAGCGCAGGGCTGCTCCACTGCAACCGCCCCTGCCGATCGAGCCGACCAATCCCCACCCGGGTGTGCGCCAACATGGCCTGCAACAGGTGGTTATGCTCCTCGGCCTCACGCAGGGTCTGTGGGGTGGTGATGTCCTGCACCACCCCATGCAGACAGGTGATCCCCTCTTCATCGCGTTCCCCGAAGACCTGGGAGCGCAGCAGCTTGGGAGTCCCCGCCGGAGTCTGCAAACGGTATTCGAGCTGGTAGTAATCACGCTGACCACTCATCAACTGCCACCACGCATCCTGCAGATACTGGCGATCCTGTGGCTGCACCATCGCCAGCCAGCTTTCCAGCGTCAGCGTCTCGCTCTCAAGCAGTCGACACAGCTCGCTGGAGGCATGAAAGTGCTGACGGCGCGGCTCCCATTGCCAGGCGGCAATGGTGCCCTGGCGACGGGTATGGGAGAGCCAGCGTTGGTAGGGTTGGGGTTGTTGCTCGAGCATCAGCGTCAGTTCACGCCCCAGCAGCGGGCCCAACATACGCAACACACTCATGATCCGAGGCAGTTCAGGTTGGGGGGTGCGATAGAGCAGCAACAGCAGACCGGTCGGCTGACCCGTCGCACTGCGCAGCAGCATGCCGGCACAGGCCCGAGCCCCCCACTGACCGACCAGCGCCGTCGTTGGGAATTGGGAGGCCATGCCATCAACCAGGCAGAGCTCTCCTCGTTCCAGCAGACAAGAGAGAGGTTCCCCCCGGCAGGCCAAGGCGACCGCATCGACGGCTTCGCCCGGCCAATGGGCAATCGGCTGCGGCCGATCGCCACCCAGCTGGCAGATCAGGACGGCATCCGCTTCCACGGATGAGCCAATGTCGGCGACAAACCGCTCGATATACCGAAGGCCAGTCACATCAGCCAGCCCGGTCAGCGCACGGTACACGGAATCAAGCACTCGCCTCATGGCAAGATTGGGAGCCTCTTTGCGCAGCAGGAAAACCGAATCTCTCGGAGGGTTTAGTGGGCTCACCGGCCCACGCATACCACCATACACAAAAAATCAGGGGGCACAGAGCCCCCAGTCAGCAAAAATCACGCCGTGATCCCACTATGGCGCAGCAGCGCATCCACTTGAGGCTCGCGGCCCCGGAAGGCACGGAACAGCGCCATCGGCTCCTGAGAGCCCCCCTGCTCCAGAATGTGCTGCAGGAAGTCGGCGCCGGTGCGTGGGTTGAAGATCCCCTCCTCCTCAAAACGGGAGTAGGCATCCGCCGACAGCACCTCGGCCCACTTATAGCTGTAGTAGCCTGCGGCATAACCGCCGGCGAAGATGTGGGCAAAGCTGTGCTGGAAGCGGTTGAAGGCCGGAGGCGTCAACACCGCGACCTGTTGGCGCACCTGGCAGAGTACCTCGTCAACCACCCCAGCGGCACCCGCACGGGCATCCATATGCAGGCGGAAGTCGAACAGGGCGAATTCGAGCTGGCGCAGCATCTGCATCGCGGCCTGGAAGTTGCGGGCCGCCAGCATGTTGCCAAGCAACTCACCCGGCAACGGCTCACCGGTTTCATAGTGGCCGGAGAGGAAGGCCAAGGCCTCGGATTCCCAGCACCAGTTTTCGAGGAACTGGCTCGGCAGCTCAACCGCATCCCAGGGCACTCCGTTGATGCCCGCGACCCCGGCCACATCGATGGAGGTCAGCATGTGATGCAAGCCGTGACCAAACTCGTGGAACAGGGTCACCACCTCGTTGTGGGTGAACAGGGCCGGCTGGCCATCAACCGGGCCATTGAAGTTGCAGGTCAGGTAAGCCACCGGCCGCTGCATACTGCCATCGCGGCGGTAACGCCGGCCGAGACAGGTATCCATCCAGGCGCCGCCACGCTTGTTGGCGCGGGCGTAGAGGTCGAGGTAGAAGCTGCCACGCAGTTCATCTTCGCTGTCATAGATGTCATAGAAGCGCACGTCCGGGTGCCAGGTCTCGATGCCGAGACGCTCGCGCACTCGCAGGCCGAAGACCCGGCGCACCACCTCGAACAAGCCGGCGACCACCTTGCGGGCCGGGAAGTAGGGGCGCAGTTGCTCATCGGAGACGGAGAACTTGTGCTGCTTGAGCTTCTCGGCGTAATAGGGCAGATCCCAGGCCGCCAGCTCACTCATGGCGTGTTCGGCGGCGGCAAAGTCGCGGATCTCCTGCAACTCGGCCTGCCCCTGCGGCAGCGACTTGCCGGCCAGATCCTCCAGAAAACCGATCACTTGCCCGGTCGACTGGGCCATCTTGGTCGCCAGCGACAGCTCGGCATAGCTGGCAAACCCGAGCAATCGGGCCAGCTCCAGGCGCAGATCGAGGATCTCAGCCATAGCAGCACTGTTGTCCCACTGGCCGGCGCAGGGCCCCTGATCGGAGGCGCGAGTGACGTAGGCGCGGTAGAGCTCCTCACGCAGGGAGCGGTTGTCGGCATACATCATCACCGGCAGATAAGAGGGGATATCGAGCGTGAACAGCCACCCCTCCATGTCACGCGCCTTAGCCTGGGCCGCAGCGGCTGCCAGCGCGCTCGGCGGCAGACCCACCAGCTCACCTTCGTCGGTCACCAGCTTGTGCCAGCCCTGGGTGGCATCGAGCACGTTGTTGCTAAAACGCGAGGCCAGCTCGGAGAGGCGAGCCTGGATCTCGCCGTAGCGCTGTTTCTGCTCGGCCGGCAGATCGATGCCGGAGAGACGGAAATCACGCAGGGTATTTTCGACCTCTTTGCGCTGTGCTGCGCTCAGCAGGCGGTAGTCATCGCTGCTGGCCAGTTCGCGGTAGGCGGCAAACAGCCCCTCGTGCTGGCCGACAAAGGTCTGGTACTCAGCCAGGTGCGGCAGACAAGCGTCGTGCGCCTCGCGCAACGCATCGGAATTCATCACTGCATTGAGGTGGGAGACCGGTGACCAGACGCGCGAGAGGCGATCGTTCACCTCTTCCAGCGGTGCCACCAGGCTATCCCAGGTGTGCGGTTCACTCTGTGCCAGCACCTCTTTGATACGCAGCTTGCAGTCGGCGATCGCCTGCAGCACGGCCGGCTGAGCATGTTCCGGCTGGATCTGAGTGAAAGGGGGCAGGCCGTCCATCGTCAACAAAGGATTGCTCATCTTAATACCTCGAGTAATTCGGCCCCTGCCGTTCAGAAGCGCAGTGTTACGGACTACCTAAGATGGTGGTAATGACTCCAATTATCAAGTATCTGCGGTAGCACATGTGCACAGTCTGCTCAAGTTTTTGCCTCGACTGGCCGCGTGGACTCACTAAGGCCCCATTCACATCCCTGATGCCAAGTTCGCCCCGAAGTGGTTACACTTAGGCCCACGACTCTTGGTTTCCGGACTGCAAGGACGACATGTCAGGACTCTTCTCCAAGGCCATCAAGGCCATGCGTGGCAACACCCTCTCCTACCGGCTCCTCGCCTATATCCTGCTTTGCAGTACGGCTCTAGCCTTCCTCATCACCTTGTTGCAGCTGGCTTGGGACTACCGCAAGGACGTCGATCTGATCGAAAGCAGCATCACCCAGATCGAGGCCTCCTTCCTGCAACCCATCGCCGCCAGCCTGTGGAACCTCGATGAAGAGCAGGTCAAGGTACAGCTTGAGGGGATCATGAACCTGCCCAATATGCAGTTCGTCATGGTCAAGGAGATCCTCGGTCACTCCGAGGTACCCTTGCTCTCGCAAGGGGCCGAGCGCCCTCATTACGACATCTCACGCGAGTTTTCGCTGACCTATCAGGGGGAGGTCGTCGGTAAACTGTTTGTGGCCGCCTCGCTCGATCAGGTCTATCACCGGCTGATGGAGAAATCGGTGCTGATCCTGGTGAGCCAGACCATCAAGACCCTGGTGGTTTCGTTCTGTATCCTGCTCATCATCTATTACATGGTGGTGCGCCACATCAACCGTATCGTTCACTTCGCTGAGCACTTCGAGCTGGATCGGCTGGGTGATCCCCTCGAGCTGGAGGGGCGCCCGCTGCCACGGCCGAAACCGGACGAATTTGACTCTCTGGCGGCGGCTCTCAACCAGATGCGAACCCGCCTCAGCGATGAGTTCAGTGCCCGCCAGCAGGCCCTCGAGCAGTTGCAGCAGGAGCGCGACTTCTCCGCCACCCTGATCAACTCCTCCAACGTGCTCATCTGCTGCCTGGAGCCCGATCTCTCGATCGCCAGCATCAACCCGGCCGCCATCCTCTTGACCGGCTATGTGCAGCACGAAATTCTGGGGCAGCGTTGGGATGACATCTTCGTCAACCGCCAGCAGCGCGACCAACTCGCCGCCAGCCTGCAAGAGCACAGGCCGCACGAAGAGATAGAGGTGCCCATGCTGGATCAGCAGGGCCATGAGCTGGTGCTGCTGTGGAGCTTCGCCCCCTTCTACGAGGGGCCGGATCTCAAGTATCTGATCGGCTTTGGCTACGACATCACCCAGATCAAGCAGGTGGAGCACGAAATCATCCAGCTCAACGAGCAGCTGGAGGCCAAGGTCGATGAGCGCACCCGCAGCCTGAGCGAGAGCAACAGCCAGCTCACCCGCGCCTACGACGAGCTCAAACGCACCCAGCAGACCCTGGTCGAGTCGGAGAAAATGGCCTCGCTCGGCTCATTGGTGGCCGGCGTGGCCCACGAGATCAACACCCCGATCGGCATCAGCGTCACCGCCTCCTCCTACCTGCAAGAGCGGGTGCTCGACTTCAAGCAGCACATCGAGGCCAAGCAGCTGTCGCGCAGCTACCTCAACGATTTCGTCAGCAACCTTGATGAATCCATGTCGCTGCTACAGGGCAACCTGCGCCGCGCCTCCGAACTCATCGCCAGCTTCAAGCAGGTGGCGGTCGATCAATCCTCCGAGGCCCACTACAGCTTCAACGTGGCCGAGAACCTGCACCAGGTGGTGGTATCGTTGGGCCACCGCCTGCGCAAGGCCCAGTGCGAGGTCGACATCCACTGCGACCCCGAGCTGGTGATCCACTCCTATCCCGGCAGTTTTGCCCAGATCTACTCCAACCTGATCCTCAACTCGGTCAATCACGCCTTCGAGAACTGGGATCGCCAGAAGCGCATCACCATCACGGTGCAGGTCAAGGATGGAGAGCTGGAGATCGACTATCGCGACAACGGTCGCGGCATCAGTCCCAAGATCCTGCCGCGCCTGTTCGAGCCTTTCGTCACCTCCAAGCGCGGACAAGGGGGCAGCGGGCTCGGCACCCACATCATCTACAACCTGGTGGTGCAGTTGCTGCGCGGCCGCATCAGCTGCCACAGCGAGCCCGATCAGGGCGCCCAGTTCCTGATCCGCCTGCCCCTCGAGCCGCTCTCGGTATAACCTTCTCTACACACGGACGCCTTGCATCTTCTGCAGGGCGTCCCCATCTCTTGCCCATCACAACCCGAGTGGAGAATTGAGCTTATGGCCCAGCATTTTGACTACATCGCCATTGGTGGCGGCAGCGGGGGCATCGCCTCAGCCAATCGGGCCGCCATGCACGGTAAGAAGGTCGCCCTGATCGAGGCCAAGGCGCTGGGGGGCACCTGCGTCAACGTGGGCTGCGTGCCGAAAAAAGCCATGTGGTTTGCCGGACAGATCGCCGATGCCCTGAAATACGGCCCCGACTACGGCTTTGACACCACCCTCAACCACTTCAGCTGGAGCAAGCTGATCGCGTCGCGCCAGGCCTACATCAGCCGGATTCACCACTCCTACGACAACGTGCTGGCCAAAAATGGCATCACCGTCATCCGCGGCTTTGCCCGCTTCGTGGATGCCCACACCGTCGAGGTGAACGGCGAGCGCTACAGTGCTGACCACATCCTCATCGCCACCGGCGGCCGTCCCGAGATCCCGGCCATTCCCGGCGCCGAATTGGGGATCACCTCCGATGGCTTCTTCGCCCTGACCGAACAGCCCAAGCGAGTGGCGGTGGTGGGCGCCGGTTACATCGCCGTGGAGATCGCCGGCGTGCTGCATGCACTCGGCTCCGAGACCCACCTGCTGGTGCGCAAGCACGGGCCGCTGCGCAGCTTCGACCCCATGGTGCAGGAGACCCTGGTCGAGGTGATGGCGCAGGAAGGGCCCAAGCTGCACACCCATGCGCAGCCCAAGGAGCTCCTTCGCAACGCCGATGGCAGCCTGACCCTGCATCTGGAAGACGGTCGCCACCTGACGGTCGACTGCCTCATCTGGGCCATCGGCCGTGAGCCGGCCACCGACCAGCTCAATCTGGCCGCAACCGGAATTGAACCCGATGAGCGCGGTTACATCCCCACCGACAAGTACCAGAACACCCAGGTCCCTGGCATCTATGCGGTCGGCGACAACACAGGGCGGGTGCAACTGACCCCGGTCGCCGTGGCTGCCGGTCGGCGCCTATCCGAGCGTCTTTTCAACAACAAGCCGGACGAGCACCTCGACTACTCCCTGATCCCGACCGTGGTGTTCAGCCACCCCCCTATCGGCACCATAGGCCTGACCGAGCCCGAAGCGATCGCCGAGTATGGCGAGGCCAACATCAAGGTCTATAAGAGCCAGTTCACCGCCATGTATTCGGCCCTCACCCAGCACCGCCAACCCACCCGCATGAAGCTGGTGTGCGCCGGCCCGGAAGAGAAGGTGGTCGGTCTGCACGGCATCGGCTTTGGCATGGACGAGATCCTGCAAGGCTTCGGCGTGGCCATGAAGATGGGGGCCACCAAGGCCGACTTCGATAACTGCGTCGCCATCCACCCGACCAGTGCCGAGGAGTTCGTTACTATGAGGGGTTAATGTAGAAAACCCACCTACACACGTTCTTACTGTAGAAAAACTGAGAGGCCAGAGCATCGTTCTCTGGCCTTTATTTATCGACTCATCGATACACAGTCTCTTCTAACACGTTTATGCCCCAATGCGGCGATTCAGCAGTGTGATTTCAGGCTAAATCGGGCATGCAAAGATTGACCAAATTTTAGTAATGCGACAGAGTTACTACTTAACCAGTATATAAGCGCTTATTAAGTATGTTGCGCCTTCAAGCAAGCTTGAAGCGTTAGCGTCGCAAGTCAAGCGAGCCTGCTCGCTGCCAGCCAGCTTCAAGTGAGGAACAAACATTCTCAATGTTGGCGGAACACGGAGAGTTCAGATACAAGGAAGTCAAAAAGCCCATCACCGTGCGCACCTCCTACGTAATCTGTCACTCACAAAGCAAGTCTCGGCAACGGACACCGTAAACCGCGCTGTTGCGTTATGATCGTAATGACTAAAGGAGAGGATGTTGAGCGAGTATTTCGAAATTGCATATGCAGCCGCAACAAATAGATTGTGCCTATTTACTGGTACTGGATTTTCTAAAGCTGTTTCCGATAATGAAGCTCCAAGCTGGCAGGGGTTACTGGAAGAACTATGTGGTCTATTGCCGAATCCAGAAGAAATAAAAGAGTCCCTATTCCCTGAAGATAAACCTGCGCAACTTAGTTTAGAAGAGGCTGCCCAGGTCATCTCAATCAAATTTTCTGCTATTGATAAAAATATCCACGAAGAAATAGCTGCACTAATAGAGAAAGTAGACCTTGATGATGAAATAGAAGAAATTGAAGAGTTTTTTTCAAGTAGATCTTTTAGGGTCATCACCACTAACTATGACAAGCTGGCTGAAAAGTTGACCGGTGATAATAGCTGTCAATCGATTACTCCTGGAAGACCTATACCTAGGTCCTCTGCCAATGTGAAGGTATACCATGTACATGGCTCAGTCGACTCGCCAGAGAATATGGTGGTTACATCTGAAGATTATTTTAGGTTTATAAACAGCGATTCTTATTTTTCAAGAAAATTGAGTACGGTCCTACATGAAAACACTGTAGTAATTTTAGGCTATTCACTTGGCGACACTAACTTAAAGGCAATAATTAGTGATTACAAAGGTTTTTCTAAGAGCCATGTGATTGGTTCTAATATTTTTTTAGTTTCTAGATCTGCTGTAGATCAACACGTAAAAGATTACTATTCACACTGCTATGGTATTCGGGTAATTGATAGGCTTAACACTGACATTTTTTTTCGAAAGTTAAATAACAAGATACCCAAAGTGGATAGAATCATAGAGCGTTCACTGAGGAGCATACGAAAAGTTGTACATGAGGGCTTTCACTTTAAAGATGCCTTTTTAAAGTTGGATGACTCATTCTACAGAATTATTTCTTCGCTATCGGCCGAAGGGTTGAGCCTCAATGATGCAAGAGTTGTCGAAATGCTAGGTGAGGTTATTGAGTCAAAGAGAGAGCTAACTTTAGAACATAACGCTTGGGAGCAATACGAGCACCTTGCCGGATGGTTGGTATACCTTGCATCAATAATGGAGATTCAAGGGACTTCAATGGAAGGCCAGTTTTTGAAAGCAACTCTTCGTTCAATGACTACGATGCGAAAAGAGTACTACATTGGGTATTCTTGGCATGCTTACAAGGTTTGGGAAAAGCGTTGGCCAACAGTTGTTGCATCCAATCGCGCATTGATTAAAAGGCACATTGAAAATAAGACCAGTTGGTCGGATGCCCTAGCCATTGTTAACAGCATTTAGTACATAACATGTACATGTTGTTGGACTGTTTTCCGCCGCGCTCAAAAAACAGCCGTAAATGCGGACGTTATATGGAATAGGAGGAAGTGATAAATGTTTGAAGATTTAAGCAAGACCTTAAAAGGATTAACTTCAGTTTCTATTCCTATAGAAAAGGACAAAAAAGGATTTATTGATAAGCAGTGCCCGAATGAGGGCTGTGAATTCTTATTCAAAGTTGAGCATGAAGATTGGTCGAACCTGTTCAAAGACGAAGCCGTTTGGTGTCCTTTATGTAGACATCAAGCTCCGGCAGATCAGTGGTTCACGAAAGCACAAGTTGAGCATTGCCTTGGTGAGGCAAAGAGAGTTCTTGAAAATACCATTCATAATGCATTGGTATCTGGTGCAGAAAAATTTAATAGGAAACAAAGCAAGTACAAGTTTCTGTCAGTGTCTATGAAAGTTTCTGGTGGAAAGAAAAGCACTTATGCGCTGCCAGCAGAGGCAGTTGATGAAATGGAACTTGAAATTGAGTGTGAGAGCTGCGCTGCGCACTTCTCAGTAATTGGAAATGCCTTCTTTTGCCCATGCTGTGGAGAAAACTCTGTCACTCAAAATTACTCTGACGCTATCCGTAAAATAAGAAGCAAGAAAAAAAATATTGAAGTCATAAAAAAAGCATTAACGGATGTTGCCGGATTGGATGAAGCAGAAGTGACATGTCGCTCTATACTAGAAAGCTGTATATTAGATGGCGTCACTGCGTTTCAAAAATATTGTGAGGGTCTTTATTCAAAATATGACAATCCGCCATTTAATGCCTTTCAGCGCTTAGAACAGGGTAGCCAGATTTGGCAAGAGACTATTAATTATGGATATGGTGATTGGCTTAGTCATCAAGAGCTTTCCTCACTTAATATTCTATTTCAGAAGAGGCATTTATTAGCGCACAATGACGGTATTGTGGATTCTCGATATATCGAGAAGTCAAACGATCGATCTTATGTGGTAGGGCAAAGGGTTGTTATTAAAAATATTGATGTAGATACACTGCTAAACTGCCTTGTAAAGCTTGGCGACGGATTAATTGATGCAGTCAAATCCGTATAACAAGCGTATGTGGTTGAATTGGTTCTCCTCAGCGCTGCAAACCAAACCTCAAATGCGGGCATTACCTCATAGAAATTTTTATCCGAAACTGACGAGTTAGAGTTAAGGCTTTAACTCGGAATTCCCAACCTGAGCTACAGCTAGAATGATACTTTAGTACTCAGCTGTGACCGGGCTCAGATAGGATGTCTGCGGCCAGTGTGAACCTATATATCTTTCCTACATATATCCCAAAAACTTTCACATGTGAAAGTGCTAGCAACTTTTACCATTCAATGAAAGCGTTCAAACTGTCCAAATTGGTACATTACAGGCCTTAGGATCTTGATAGCAGTAGCAGATACTGGATGAACCAACAGTTATTACAAAGTTCATCCCGTGGCTTACTTGATCAAATCAGACGACGTACATATAGGTGGTGAAATCATCACTGAAACGGACCCTATAGAGTTTCTGAATGGCCGAAATCTAGGGTCATTGCCTACTATTTATGACCAAAACTGGGGATATGTTGCACCAGTAAACCACTGGTTCATTCATCTTAAAGCGAACAAACGACTTGAAAATCTAAGTTCCTACGCAAGAGCGCTTTTGCATTATTGGAATTTTCTAGAATCAGAAAATTTAATCTGGGATGTCTTCCCATTAGCAAAGGGTTTAAAGCCTACATATCGATATAGGAATGACAAACTTCTCAAGAGCGTTAAAGCTGGTGAGCTGGCATACTCAACTGCAAACACGTATATGACCCATGTCGTCCAGTTTTATTTATGGGCAGCACATGAACGTTATTACCACATCAGCGAGAAACACAAGCCCTTCGAAATCGAATTTGTACGAATACAGAGAAGCGACATGCTGGCTCATATGATGCCTAAATTTCTGGTCCAAACTACAGATTTGCGCATCAGAACGCCGAAGGATTCAACCAGTAAGAATATTCGGGGGCTAAAGCCCTTAGCTCAAATTGCACTCACTCATTTAGCTCTACATTTACGTAATGTGTCTTGCGAATTTAGGCTGATCTGTTTGCTCGCAGCTCAATCCGGCTTACGTATCCAAGAAGCGTCAGGATTGACTTTGGCCGCACTAGAACAATCGGTTCAACGCTCAGGTTCAATAACTCATTTCGAGCTAACAATAGGACCAAGTAATGGTGTACCTACAAAATACAATAAAACTCGAACTATTGAGATAACAAGTCGCCTTTTATCAGATTTGAAAACTTATGCCATTAGTGAGCGGCGAATGTGCCGACTTGACAAACTTCTTAGCAAAATTGAGTTCCACAAAGGCATCAATGACATAAAAAAGTCCCACTCTTTTCATGTCTCAAAGGAAAAGCTCGACGCCCTGACCACAGCCCAGCGATACGAACCCTTATTTATTAGCCAACAAGGTAATCCATATGATCCAAACACAATAGGCTCTCGCTTTGGAGAAGTTCGCCGCTCAATAATTAAGTCAGGAATACAATTTGAGCATAAGTTTCATGATCTTAGATGTAGTTATGCAACCTACCGACTACATAGCCTACTTGAAGCGGGTATTGAGCCTGCGAATGCACTGAGCTTACTGATGGGGTGGATGGGACATAAGAATGAATCCACGACATGGAAGTACTTACAGTACCTCAAAAGAAAAGAAGCGTTAAAAGAGAAAATATCTGTACTAGACAGCATTATGCATCAAGCATTAGAGGAAGCTGATGAGTAAGACATTGAAATTAATAGCCCCCTGGGTTGAACATCTTTGTATTCCCATACGAAACGGGGCAAACGCACACCTCCTCTTGGACTTTAATAGATACAGATATCGCGGGGTTCCTAAAACACATGAAATAAAGCAGGGAAATGTTCAGTTATTAGACCGTGATGATATAGCACAGAGACTGTTTATCACAATTACGAGCAGGGAAGATGCTTCACCAGCAACCAAAGGTAACGCATTCACCGCAGCTAGAAGACATTTTGCGTTTTGTGATGCGCAAACTCCACCGCTTCAACCGCTATCGGAAATGGCATTTGTTAAAGAATTAGAACATAACTCCATCCGTCAGCGGATTGGGGAGATCAAGGATAGTACAGAAAGCAAGCTACGGGGGGATTTATCATCTTTATACCAGTGGCTAGATCTTCCCGTGCGACACATCTATCCACTAGGGGTTCGGTCAGGACGCACGCAAACAGAGCCGACACGCGGCTATAGTGACGCTGACTTAAAGCAATTGCTTCCGTTGCTAAGAGGTATTTTTAAGCAGTTGTATCAGCAATTTATTATCGATCCTGAGTTTCATATTCAAGCAAGTTCTAACGCTCATACAATGGTTTTTTCTTGGAAGGGGAAAGATTATCCAGTAGCCGGTGGTGCATCAAAAATTTTTTATGTCGCAACATTTCTCCTAAGTTATTACACGTGGAGTAACAGTACCGTCTTATATAGCTTAAGACGCCCACAAACTAGCACACATGCTATATCAAGCAATTGGTATCAAATGCCAGCATTTAAACGTAGAGCATTTAAAACTATCACTGTAGAGCTAGGGGATCATAACAAGCTAGAAATTCCTAAGTATGCAACCCGGTTTTTTGACCAATTAATGACTGTCTCAAAACTGGTCGATCCTAAACCTGATGGTTTGCTGTTACCGGCTTACAGCTACCGAAAAAGAAAAGTTCAGATGATGAGTGGATGCCTGCTCAATGACTTCAAAGCAAATTGGTTAACTAAATATTTCCCGATGACTGATGAACGAGGAGACGTATTATGGCCAACACCAAGGAGATTCAGAGCAACGGGTAGTCATTTAACTTTGGCACTAAAAGGCACACTGGAAGCTGCGATTCTTCTGGATAACACACCTAGGACTATCGCCCTAGCATATTCAAGTGGAAACCCTCATGAAAACGATCTGATGAACCGTGATACAAGCCAAACTTTGGAACAGATCGTTCGCGACAGACAAGGTGTGGAGTCAGCAAAACAAAAGGTCAGAGAGGCACAAAAAGTGGAAGTACTTGCCTATGAAGCGTACATCCGACGAGCATCTCCTCCCATTCGTAGTGCTCACGGCAGTTACTGCAAAGATCCTATGGGCGCTATGGCTGAGAAGTTTACATCAAGAGCACGAGCACATGGACTCATAACTGAGAATGAAAATCTAGCATGTGCCGATTTAATCAAATGTTGGAGCTGCGGACATCAAGTGCTTGTCGAATCGGTAACTGATTTATGGTGTGCTCTTAGCTTTCGCGAATGCATTGAAGAATCGGCATGCCTGCATATAGATAATGCTCATTATCAGAAAAATTTTGGCGAAGCCTTAGCAAAGATTGACCTCCGCTTAAAACAATTAAGTCCCAAAATTGTACAGCAAGCTAAAAGAAAATTAGCAGATGAAGGTCGTCATCCTTTGTGGATAGATGTAGATAGTATAAGTATGAGCTGAAGACGAAATGAAACCACTATTACATTTGCCAATTGAAGCACCTAGTTCACTCAGCCTTTACACCCAAGATGTGGAACGATTAGTCAGAGAGCATAACTGGGACAAATTGAACCAAGTACCTGTATGCATAGATCAACATCAAATATTAAGAGCATACTTCGGCCAAAATCGCTGGGATTGTAGCCCATATGCCTCGGATAAAGGCAGTGATAAAAACCAAAGAGAATTTGATTTCTCTTATTTAGTTGACTCGCCTAACTTGCTTCTTGAAGCAAAACTTATAGCCTATGGCTGGCTATACGAACAAGGGCATTGTTTTGGACATAAATGCAAACTATCCACTTTGACATCTAGGTTTAATATTGGTTTAAAAAGAGCGTTAGTCAGCTTAAAAAATAACGGAGCCAATAGTTTTAGTGAATTAAACAACCATGATGTCTGGCAAAAGTTTGAAATAGATTTGCAAAATGAGTCATTAAGCAAACGCACTCTTGAACTCGCTTTCACAGCTATTCAATCAGTTGAAAGGCTGAATCCGTGGCTACCTTTTCAGTTAATATTACCGAGCATCAACTATAGACAGCTGGCAAAAAAGCTTGCAGATCAAGAAAAATTAGAGCATAGACAAGCACTCGCCATACCACAAAATTTAGTGAACCTACTTTACGGCCAAGCTGTCAGTGACGTAGAAAAAGCATGGCCACATAAGACAAAACTCGCCCAACTCGAACGCGATTTACAATCAAACTATGATACTGGCCGTGCAGCAGTAGA
This sequence comes from Aeromonas simiae, assembly GCF_014892695.1. Taxonomy (NCBI): domain Bacteria; kingdom Pseudomonadati; phylum Pseudomonadota; class Gammaproteobacteria; order Aeromonadales; family Aeromonadaceae; genus Aeromonas; species Aeromonas simiae. The sequence continues at coordinate 3,932,505 of NZ_CP040449.1, read as the reverse complement.
CTATAAGCTAGCCATCGGTAGATGGAAGTGGCTTTATGATGTGGAAGGCAGGCTTAATAGCAAAAAATACGTTGAGGAAATCAACAAAGCGACTCCTCGTTCGCAATCTGAAATCATCATGGAACATCTTGGTGGAACAGGATTACTACCAGATAATAGTGTTGATGGGAACTGGCTATTTACATGGCGAGCGAATCTTCAAGCCGCTTGTTTTGTATGTTGTGGCGCATTCAGCGGGATGAGAGTTAGCGAACTGTTTGAACTCCATGAGGATAGTTTTCGCACTTACTCTATCAACGGACAAATATTTCACTCTATATCAGCGGCAACGCATAAGCTTGCTGCTGGTAGAAAAAAAGAAGAGTGGCTCACCAGCCCTATCGTAGAAAAAGCCATATCGCTCGCAATTTCATTAAGTGCATGTGCCCGTGAACAATTGGTAAAACTTGCAGCACATAGTAGCGATCCTGGGCAAGTTGATAAATTATTGGAAATATCAAGTAACTTATGGCTTAGCCAAGCACAACGGAAAAACTTGCCAATCCTCATATCTCGCACAAAATGGAACGACAAACTAAAAAACTATGCAAAAAGAGTTGGTGCAATCGTTGATGAAAAAGCATTGTCCGAATGCCGCCAACTCAATCCCAAGAATGGCGGGGCCATAGAAGACAAAGTTAAACTGGGTAAGCCTTGGCCTTTCCTTACACATCAATTTCGACGCACTTTTGCATGTTTTGCCGTCCGCAACGGACTGGGCCACCCTATATCTATTAAGCAACAATTCAAACATATCCATGTTCGCATGAGTGAATGGTATAGCAATGGCGCAATCGAATCCCGCCTACAGGATATAAAGGTAGACAGTGAGCTAATTAACTTGCTCAACGAAGTAAAACTTGAACAAACAACGGCGTACTTTGATAAATGGTTCAATAGTGATGAAAAGCTAACGGGAAGCTTTGGTAAGGCTATTGTCGCCATGCGTGACGACAAACCTGTGATCTATAGCAACTGGGATAGCTTGTATCGATTGATTAAAGAGAAACGATTAACTTTACATGGCACCCTACATAGCTATTGTAAAAATGGCTATGAATGTGACATGGATGGAGTAATAAATGCCGCATTCTGCGTCGATTGTCGTGGCGGTGGTAGCGTCGTGGATGATAAAAAAGCGTCGTGGTGGCAAAAGAAACATCAAGCGTTGAGTAGCTATCTGAAGCAGCAATCCGATGTTAGCCATGCAGAGTATGCTCACTGTATTACACAGATTCGAGCTGCTGAGAAAGTGTTGAATGATTTTGGACTGAAATTTGAAAAATATCAGCACCCATTGCAGGTTATCGATTTATGAAAAAGTCAGAAAATACACTTCTCAAGCTTGAAGCAGCTTTGCTGCGAATCATCGAACGAAAAACCAAACGAATACCCGATCACCGTAAATTATCGGTTCGAGCTGTAGAGGAAGAAGCCGGATTAGGAAATGGCAGTTGCTATTACTACCCAGATTTCAAGCTCAGAGTTCAATCAGAAGTACAAAAGCTAAAGTGCCTTACGCCTGATACAGCAGTTCAGTCCGATGTCGAGATTTTGAGAGAAAAGCGCAACCAAGAAAGAAAGATAAAAATTCAGTATCGTGAAAAAGTTGCTGTATTGACCCAAAGATTAACGTCAATGGCCGCAGAACATCATCAACTAAGTCATGCTCTAAGGAGTGCTCTTTCACGTATTGAAGATCTTGAACTTCAGATAGTTGAGCTCAAACAGAGCCAGATTGTGAGAATCAAGTGATTGTATACCTGAGCTAGTTTTACTGCCCTTTGCTAGCTAAACTAGCCAAACAAATAGAGCCAGGAAAACTTTCACATGTGAAAGTTTTCCTGCTTAACCTCAAAGGCAGAGAAGATGGGTAGAAAACTTGAAGACATCATTGCAGAGCAGCCTCAAGAGGTCGTTTACATCGCTAAAGAGATAGCGTCGAAGCAGTTGATTCAGCTTCGTCTGATGGAGCTACTAAAGCGTATCGGTGCTGATGCAAGTTTCCAAATTGATAGCTGTACGGTCGATAGCCTACAGCGGTTGAAACAAATTGTTGAATCAGGCGGAGGAAAACTCTGTCTTCATGTTGACCTATCTGACGGCTCACATGATGGTTTCAAGTTATGACCCCCAGTTTATTCATTATGGCAGCTGAACAAGACATGCAAGGTCGAGATGCTCACCAGCAGCTGCAAATGCTAATTTCAATGATTTTTGAGCGAGTTCACAAACAAGCTCTTTTGACATACAAGGACTAGTAAATGGCCAGTAGTAAATATCCTCTTGGTTCTGAATGGCGTAAGTGGGATCTACATATTCACACACCAGCATCTTTTCATTGGAACGGCCCAAGGTTTAACTCGAATCCATACGCACCAGAAAATGCATCTTTAGTAGACGAAATGATCCTAGCAATGAATGCAGCTGAGCCCGCGGTATTTGCAATTATGGATTACTGGACTTTTGATGGATGGTTTGCCTTAAAACATCGTCTAAAACAAGCTGATGCCCCCAAACTAGAGAAAACCGTATTTCCTGGTATTGAGTTACGTTTAATGGCTCCCATGAGGGGAAGACTAAATGCACACGTTCTTTTTTCTGACAAAATACCTGACCAGGAACTAATTGATTTTAAAAGCAAATTACAGCTTGCTCTTATAGATAGACCGTTGTCCGATACCGCCTTGATACAAATTGCGAGAAGTGCTCCACAAGATAAGTTACGCCATCATGGGTTTGATCAACAGAGTGTTACTCAATCTGAGAGTAAGGCTCTCGAGGCCGGATCAAAAATTGCTGAGGTCACATGCGAAAGCTACCAAAAAGCTATTAGTAGCGTGAGTGAAAACCAAGCTATCGGTTACATGCCCTTTAATACTAACGATGGTCTTACTGAAATCGAACGTAACGAACACTACGCGTATTCTTTAACCCTTTTTAAGTCCTCCCCAATATTTGAAACAAGAGACTACGCAACATGGGCTGCGTTCGCAGGTGTCAGAGTCACTGAAAATCAGCGTTGGTTTGATGCTTTTCAAACAGCACTAAATAATTCCCCCCGGCTTGCAGTTTCAGGTAGTGACGCTCATAGATTCAGAGGAGAACCTGGAAATAATGACCGTAGAGGATATGGTGACTACCCATCAGAAAAAGCAACGTGGATAAAAGCAAATCCTACATTTGAAGGATTAAAGCAAGCGATAAAAGAACCAGCAAAGCGATCCTTTATTGGTAGTATGCCCCCAAAACGAAAACTAGTGAGTGAAAATAAAAGCCGTTTCATTGAAAGAATAGAAGTAAACAAATCACCTAAATCATCACTTAACGACTCTTGGCTCGACCAAACACAATTATTTATAAACCATGATTTAGTGGCAATTATAGGTAATAAAGGTAGTGGCAAAAGCGCATTGGCTGATATTGCAGCTTTACTTGGGAACTCAAAACAAAGCCACCACTTCTCTTTTTTAAAAGAGAATCGATTCAGAGGGAAGACTGGCGAGCCAGCAAGTAATTTCAATGCAAAAGTAATATGGGGTGATGGAAAAGTACTGGAAAAAAATCTAAATGAAAATCCAGCAACTGAAAACGTTGAACTCGTAAAGTATATTCCCCAAGGCCATTTTGAAGAACTATGTAATGCGCATGTGTCTGGCCAGTCAGATGCATTCGAAAAGGAGCTGAGAACTGTTATTTTCTCACATGCTGATGACTCTATTCGCTTAGGTGCTCATGACTTTGACCAGCTTATTGAAAAGCAAGAAAGTTCACTTCGAAGTAAGCTTGAAAGCTATCGCAGTACATTGCACAAGGTTAATGAACAGATATCTTACCTTGAAAGTCAAATGACAGATGAAGCACGGAAAATTCTCGAAGAACTATTGGCTCAAAAGCAGAGGCTACTGCAAGAACTCACTAAAGTTAAGCCCGAAGCGGTTCCTGAGCCAAAGAATGAGCTTACTGCGGAACAACAAAAAGTAGCGGATCAGCTTGCATCGATTAGCCAAGAACTAGAAGAGTTACAGCGCCAGCATGAAGCAAATCGAGAAGAGTTAACAAAGCTAGCTGCTAAGAAAAAAGCATGTAAGAACATCGAAGCGGGTTTTGAAATTGTCAAACGTGCATTAAGTCAATTTACATCTGAATTTAGCTCTGACGCCCAACTTCTAGGCCTGGATGTAGAAAAGCTAGTTACGCTAAAAATTGATGAAAAAGTCATTTCAGATTTAGGACAAGCTTGTACTAAGCGGGACAGCGAACTAAAAGAAAGTCAATTAGATATTGATGCTAAGAAGCAATCCCTTACTGATAATAAAATCCCACTAAACGCGCAACTAAATGCACCTCAACTAGCATTTCAGCAATATAAAGAACAAGTTAAAGCTTGGGAAGAAAAGAAAAATTCATTGTTGGGAACTAAAGATGAGCCCGACTCATTAGAGGGTGTAAAGTATAGAAAAGCCCAATTAGATCTTCTTCCAATTCAAAGACAAGAGTTACTTGAACAACGAGTGCAACTAACCCGTCAAATATTCAGAGCTCTTGATGAGCAAAAGGCGAATCGCGAAGCACTTTTTGAGCCAGTTGAATCTCTTATCCAAAGCAACGCCCTGATCCGTGATGAATATAAGTTGCAATTTAGGGCAGAGCTAAGTAGTACAACAGATCAAATTTCAAACAAACTATTCTCTATAGTAAAACAAGCATCAGGAGAATTTAGAGGAGAGACAGAAAGCCTGTTAGTAATCAAAGAGCTAATGGATAGACACGATCTTGATAATGAAGACTCGCTTATTAGCTTTATTCTGGAGTTATATAAAAAACTAGAAGATGCGTCTAAGAATCCCGCTGGAATAGCATCTCTTTTGCGTAAAGATCGTTCATCAAATGAAGTTTATGACCTCATATTTGGCCTGAGTTATCTAGAGCCAAGGTACACATTGATGTTTCAAGGTGCACATATTGGACAGCTTTCTCCAGGCCAAAGAGGCGCATTGCTATTAATCTTCTATCTACTAGTAGATAAAGGCAATACACCTATTATCTTGGATCAACCGGAAGAAAACTTAGATAATGAAACAATTGTTAGCCTACTTGTACCTGTCTTAACTGAAGCAAAACAAAAGCGACAGATCATTATGGTTACACATAATCCAAACCTCGCCGTTGTGTGCGATGCAGAGCAGATAATTCATTGCGAATTTGACAGAACAAATGGTCATAAAATCACATACACACCTGGGGCTATTGAGTGCAACATAATCAATAACAAGGTAGTTGATGTACTTGAAGGAACGATGCCAGCTTTCAATAATCGTAGAATGAAGTACATGTAAGCTCGCTTGCTTAGAGATCTGGAAAAAGTTATTAAAAATACTCACTGATGAGGACCATTTAACACAAACTCTGGAAACCCAAGATTCCGATATCAACACCAAGCATTGTAAGGGTTTCCAGATTTTCTGTGCCGTTGTAATGTGGGAGTAAGCCAGCACCATGCGCTGACCACTTGCCGCCATGAGAAAGGGGAGCCGATGGCTCCCCTTTTTGTTGGACTGCGTCCCTTAGCGGCGCTCTTCCTGCAACCACTGCGCCACCCGCTTGGCGAAGTAGGTGAGGATGCCGTCGGCACCGGCGCGCTTGAAGCAGACCAGCGACTCCATGATGCACTCCCGCTCTTTCAGCCAGCCGTTCTGAATGGCAGCCATGTGCATGGCGTACTCGCCGCTCACCTGATAGGCGTAGGTCGGCACGCCGAACTGATCCTTGACCCGGCGGATCACGTCGAGATATGGCATGCCCGGTTTCACCATGACGCTGTCGGCCCCCTCACTGATATCAAGCGCCACCTCGTGCAGCGCCTCATCGCTGTTGGCCGGGTCCATCTGGTAAGTCGCCTTGTTGCTCTTGCCCAGGTTGCCAGCCGAGCCGACCGCATCGCGGAACGGGCCGTAGTAGTGGGAGGCGTACTTGGCCGAGTAGGCCATGATCTGGGTGTTGACGAAGCCGTTGGCCTCCAGCGCAGCCCGGATCGCCCCGATACGCCCATCCATCATGTCGGAGGGGGCCACCATGTCGGCCCCGGCGGCGGCATGGGAGAGCGCCTGCTTGACCAGGATCTGGGTGGTGATGTCATTCATCACGTAACCCTGCTCGTCGATGATGCCATCCTGGCCGTGGGTGGTGAACGGGTCCAGCGCCACGTCGGTGATGACCCCCAGCTCGGGAAAATGGGCCTTGAGGGCGCGGGTCGCGCGCTGGGCCAGCCCCTCCGGGTTATAGGCCTCTTCCGCCAGCAGGCTTTTCTGCTCCAGCGGGGTGACCGGGAACAGGGCCACGGCCGGCACGCCGAGGGCGACCAGCTCGGCCGCCTCTTTGAGCAGCAGATCGATGGAAACCCGCTCCACTCCCGGCATGGAAGCCACCCCCTCGCGGCGATTCTCCCCCTCCAGCACAAACATGGGATAGATGAGGTCATCGACCGTCAGCAGGTTCTCGCGCATCAGGCGACGGCTGAAATCGGTGGCGCGGGCACGGCGCAGACGGCGGCCCGGGAAGGTGCCCGGCAGGGTAATGGCCATAAGCTGGTCTCCTAGAGTGGAAGTTGGAACAAGGCCACCGAGGCGGCCCGGCTATGGGCCAGCAGGGCCTCGGGCGTCTCGTTGCGGCAAGCCGCCACCACGCGGGCGATGTGCGGCAAGAAAGCGGGTTCGTTGCGTTTGGGGCGCGGACGGATATCCCGTGGCACCAGATAGGGGGCGTCGGTCTCGATCAGCAAGCGGCCGGCGGGAATGCGCGCCACCTGGCGCCGCAGGTCATCGCCGCGCCGCTCGTCGCAGATCCAGCCGGTGACCCCGATGTGCAACCCGAGGGCCAGACACTCGTCCAGCTCAGCATCCGAGCCGGTAAAGCAGTGCAGCACGGCGCCCGGCAAACGGGATAGCCAGGGGCGCAGGATCTCGACAAAGCGGTGGTGCGCATCACGGCAGTGGAGAAACACCGGCATCCCCAGCTCGGCGGCAAGCGCCAGCTGGGCATCGAAGACGGCGTCCTGCACCGGCCGGGGCGAGAAGTCGCGATTGTAGTCGAGACCACACTCACCGATGGCCACCACCTGGGGCTGGGCCGCCAGCGTGCGCAGGGCAGGCCAGGTCGCGGCATCTACGCTCTTGGCGTCATGGGGGTGAACCCCTGCGGTGGCAAAGGCGAACCCCGGCCAGCGAGCCGCCAGGGCGGCGCTGTCGCGGCTGCCAGCCAGATCGGTGCCGGTCAGGATCAGGGCCTCGACCCCGGCCTCGCGGGCGCGGGAGACCACCTCCTCCTGCTCATTGGCAAACTGGCTGCTGGTGAGGTTCACCCCTATGTCGATCATGGTCGGCTCGTGCTCCCGAATACCCTCAAACGGTATCTATCTTTTTGGTCGGGCCTTACCATACGCCTCATGATCGGCCCTGAAAAGAGGAAGGGGGCCTCAGCCCCCCTCCTGTGATGCGTCTTCCTGACGCTCCTCTTTACGCACGTAGAAGCGAGCGAAGAAGAGGCCGAGCTCCCACAGCGCCCACATGGGGATCGCCAGCAGGGTCTGGGAGAAGACATCGGGCGGCGTCAACAGCATGCCGACCACGAACACCCCGACGATGACGTAGGGGCGCTTCTCCTTCAGGCTCTTCGGGGTGGTCACCCCGGTCCAGCACAGCAGTATGGTGGCCACCGGGATCTCGAACGCCACCCCGAATGCAAAGAACAGGGTCAGCACAAAATCGAGGTAGCTGGCGATGTCGGTGGCCACGGTCACCCCGGTGGGCGCCGTGCTGGTGAAGAAACCGAACACCAGCGGGAACACCACGTAGTAGGCAAACGCCATGCCGGTGTAGAACAGCACCGCACTGGAGGCCACCAGGGGCATGATGAGGCGCCGTTCATGCTGGTACAGGCCGGGGGCGATGAAGGCCCATGCCTGATAGAGCAGGTAGGGGATGGCGGCAAAGAAGGCAACCACCAGGGTCAGCTTGATGGGCGTCAAAAACGGCGTCGCCACGTCGGTGGCGATCATGCTGGTGCCCTCCGGCAGCTGGCTGAGCAGCGGCTGGGCGACAAAGTCGTAGATGGCGTTGGAGAAGTAGACCAGCGCCAGGAACACCAGCACGATGGCCGCCAATGAGCGCAGCAAACGGGTGCGCAGCTCGATCAGGTGGGTGATGAGAGGCTGTTCGCCCTGCGGATGACTCATGGCTTGGCCTCCTGCTTATCCTGATCCTCTGGCTTCGCCGTGACGGGCTCGGCAGCAGGAGCAGGATTGAGCGTGGTGAGCGACTCCGCCTGCGCCGCTTCCGGTGTGGCCTCCGGCTGGGCGTAGGGGCGGTTGACCGACGCCGCCGCAGAGCGCAGTTCATCGAGCGACGCTTGCAGATCCGGGCTTAAGTTCTGCATGTTGAGCTGCTCGGCCTTCTTCAGGTCGTTGTGTAGCTCCTGGATGCGCAGCTCCTCGGTCAGCTCCGCCTTCACCGCGTTGGCGGTGCTACGGATGAGCTTGATCCAGTGAGCCAGCGTCCGCACTGCCACCGGCAGCCGCTCGGGGCCGAGCACCAACAGGGCGACCACACCGACCAGGATCAGCTCCCAGAAACCGATGTCGAACATGGTTTAGGCCTGATCTTTGTCTTTCTGCTGCTGGGCATCCTGCGGGGTCTGGCCCTGCTCGGCGATCTTCTTCTGCTCGAAGTCGGCATCGCGGGAAGGGGCCGCCGGCTCATCGTCGGACATCGCCTTCTTGAAGCCCTTCACGGCCGCACCCAGATCACCGCCGATACCGCGCAGCTTCTTGGTGCCGAACAGCAGCACCACGATCAGACCGATGATGAGAAGTTGCCAAATACTGATACCACCCATGTGTGTCTCCTTGTGCGCTCGTCGGGGCGCGCCGTTGTTGTGTTAGTGGGAACGAGCCTTGAGCCAGCCGGCCAGCCAGCAGGCCGCCGCGGCAACCAGGCTCGTGCTCCCCCAATCGGGCTGATGCACCGAGTGGAGAATGATGCCGCCCAGCAACAGGGTTGCCCCCATGCCGAGCAGATAGCGTGCCTGTCCCTGGCGGCGGCTGTGACGGCGAAACTCGTCGAACAGCCGATCAAAATGGTGTTGCTGACTGCGGGTCTGGCGCAGGGTCTCATAGACCAGTTCCGGTAGCTCCGGCAATTTCTCTGCCCAATAGGGTGCCTTTTCCCGAATGGCATTCAATACCGCTTTAGGGCCAACTTGCTCGCGCATCCAGCGCTCGAGGAAGGGTTTGGCGGTCTGCCACAGATCCAACTGAGGATAGAGCTGACGCCCCAGCCCTTCGACATAGAGCAGGGTCTTTTGCAGCAGCACCAGCTGCGGCTGCACCGTCATGTGGAAACGACGGGCGGTGTTGAACAGGTTAAGCAGCACATGGCCAAACGAGATCTGGTCGAGTGGCTTCTCGAAGATGGGCTCCAGCACGGTGCGGATGGCGAACTCAAACTCCTCGACCTTGGTGTCGGCGGGCACCCAGCCCGACTCCACGTGCAGCTGCGCCACCCGCTGGTAGTCGCGGTTGAAGAAGGCAAGAAAGTTCTCGGCCAGGTAGCGCTTGTCTTCCCGGTTGAGCGTGCCGACGATGCCGCAGTCGATGCCGATCCAGAGCGGGTTCTCCGGGTGCTCATACGAGACGAAGATGTTGCCCGGGTGCATGTCGGCGTGGAAGAAGCTGTCACGAAACACCTGGGTGAAGAAGACCTCGACCCCGCGCTCGGCCAGCAGCTTCATGTTGGTGCCATTGGCTTCGAGTGCGGCGAGGTCGGAGACCGGGATGCCGTAGATGCGCTCCATCACCAGCACCTGCTGGCGACAGTAGTCGGTGAACACCTCGGGCACGTAGAGGGCGTCGGAGCCGGTGAAGTTGCGGCGCAGTTGGATGGCGTTGGCCGCCTCGCGCATCAGGTTGAGCTCGCCCTCTATGGTCTTGCGGTACTCTTCCACCACCTCGACCGGACGCAGGCGCGAGCTCTGGGGCACGAAGCGGGCCACCAGACGGGCCATCGCCATCATCAGCCGCAGATCCGCCTCTATGGTGGTCTCGATATCGGGGCGGATCACCTTGATGACGATCTCGCGGCCATTCTCCTTCAACCGCGCCGTGTGCACCTGGGCGATCGAGGCTGACGCCAGCGGCGTCTCATCGAAATCGTCGAACAGGCTCTCGATGGGAGCCCCCAGAGCCGCCTCAATCTGGCGCCGCGCCTCCTGGCCGCAAAAGGGCGGCACCCGATCTTGCAGCAGCGCCAGCTCCTCGGCGATGTCCGGCGGCAACAGGTCGCGCCGGGTCGAGAGCATCTGACCAAATTTGATGAAGATGGGGCCGAGGGCCTCGAAGGCGAGGCGGATCCGCGCGCCACGGCTGTGCTCACCGCTGCGGTTTTTCAACCAGAACAGGCTGCGGCGTGCCAACCGGCCCGGCCAGGGCTGATAGCGCGCCGGCACCAGTTCATCGATGCCGTGCTCGAGCAGGATGCGGGTGATCTGGTAGAGGCGGGAAAACTCCTTCGGGGTCATCAGGCCACCTTAGCTTCGAGGCGGGCCAGCCGCAGCTCGGTTGCCTTGAGCCGGCTCGCCAGTGCCTCCACGTCATCGCCGAAACTCGCCACCTCGAGGGGGCCAGGGGCCAGACGCAACTCCTCGGTGAGATACTCTGCCAGCTGGGTGCGGCTGCGCCGCAACTCGAGCCCAAGCAGGGAGCGGGCCTTGCGGGCACCGGCAAACAGGGTGTGAGCCAGCACATCGCCGGTATAGCGCGACAACTGCTCCTCCCAATCGATGGCCAGCTCGCCGAACAGGCTGCCAAAGGCTTGCACCAACTGGGGATCGCCTTCGATATCGAGGCGCTCCTCACGGATATAGCGGGTCAGGGCCGAGGGGTCTCGCAACAGACCGAGGGCCGAGAGCGACAGGGAGAGCCCGGCGTCGGCCTCTCCCTCATAGCGGGCCAGCACGTCGACCCGGCCGGAGGAGAAGATAAACCAGAGCGGCTTGAGCTCGCGCACATCGAGGCGCAGGGTCTTGCCAATCAGTTTCTTCTGGCGCTCGGCGGCGCTGGTATCGCGGGCCAGCAACTGGTTGCAGGCGGTCTCGACCGCCGCGGTGATGAGGGCATCCATCGGCATGGGGGCGACCTAGAACTTGTAACCGCGGTGCAGAGCAACGATGCCCTGCGTCAGGTTGTAGTACTCCACCTCCTCGAACCCCACCTTCGCCATCATCCCCTTGAGGGTCTCCTGGTCAGGGTGCATGCGGATCGACTCGGCCAGGTATTGATAGCTTTCGCTGTCATTGGCCACGATCTCGCCCATCTTGGGCAGCAACTTGAAGGAGTAGAGGTCATACAGCTTGGCCATCACCTCGCTCTCGGGCTTGGAGAACTCCAGCACCAGCAGGCGTCCGCCCGGCTTGAGCACCCGGAACATGGAGGCCAGGGCTTTATCCTTGTCGGTGACGTTGCGCAGGCCAAAGCCGATGGTGATGAGATCGAAGTGGTTATCGGGGAACGGCAGTGCCTCGGCGTTGGCCTGTACATAGGAGACATTGCCCGCGATACCGAGGTTACGCAGCTTGTCGCGGCCCACCTTGAGCATGGAGTCGTTGATGTCGGCCAGCACCACCTGACCGCTCTCGCCGACGATGCGGGAGAACTTGGCGGTCAGGTCACCGGTTCCGCCGGCCAGATCCAGCACCCTCTGCCCCTTGCGGACGCCGGAGCAGTCGATGGTGAATCGCTTCCACAGACGATGAATGCCGAACGACATCAGATCGTTCATCAGATCGTACTTGGCAGCGACCGAGTGGAACACACTGGCAACCAGCGTTTCCTTCTCCTCGGCGGCGACGGTTTTGAAGCCAAAATGGGTGGTGGCAGCCTGCTCAGACATCCTGATGTACCTGTAGACCAAAGATAGGGCGCCAGTTTATCAGAGCTCGCCGCATCCGGACACCTCAACCCCGGGCGGGGACCAGCTGCATGGCGACGTAAACCATCAGCAGGCAAAGCGCCACGTTGAGCAGAATGTTGAGACCGGCTTTGAACCAGTCACCATGCTGCATCAGCACCATGGTATCGAGGGCGAACGATGAGAAGGTGGTCAGCGCCCCGAGGATACCCACCATCAGCAGCGGCTTGAGCGGGTGCTCCAGCACGTGGCCGTGGCTGATCAGGGCATAGGCCAGCCCCATGATGAAAGAGCCGACGAGGTTGACGGTCAGGGTGCCATAGGGGAAGTGGCGGCCCAGCAGCCAGGCCATCAACTCTCCGATCCCAAAACGCAGGCAGGCTCCCACGGCCCCGCCGGCGGCGATCAGCAGCCAGGTTTGCATCAGTCACTCCTCATGAAAATTGGGCCCATTATGCCCCCTCGACAGCCACCGCGACAGGGGCGGCAATTAATCGCGAGGCTCAGCGGCGAAAGTCGACCACCTCAGTGGTGCCGAGCTGCAAGGTGGTCGTGGCGGGGCAAGTCTGCGCGATCACCTTGCCGTGGCGAATCGAGTAACGCACCGGCACTTGGCGGCGCACCGCGTCGAAACCGCTGTCGGCCGGCAGGATCAATAAGTTGGCCGGCTTGCCCTCCTCCAGACCGTAGCGATCCTGAATGTGCAGGGTGCGGGCACTGTGGTGGGTGATGAGATCGAGCCCCTTGTCGATCTGCTCGTAGCCCATCAGTTGGCAGACATGCAGCCCCATGTGCAGCACCTGTAGCAGGTTGCCGGTGCCCAGGGGATACCAGGGGTCATACACGTCGTCATGACCGAAGCAGACGTTGATACCGCTCTCCAGCATCTCCTTGACCCGGGTGATACCGCGCCGCTTGGGGTAGCTATCAAAGCGCCCCTGCAAGTGGATGTTCACCAAGGGATTGGCCACGAAGTTGATGCCCGATAGGCGCAGCAGACGGAACAGGCGCGAGGTGTAGGCCCCGTTGTAGGAGTGCATGGCGGTGGTGTGGCTGGCCGTGACCCGCTCGCCCCAGCCACGCTCCAGCGCCAGGGTGGCCAATGTCTCGACGAAACGCGACTGCTCATCGTCAATCTCGTCACAGTGCACATCGATCAGGGTATCGTAGCGCTCGGCCAGCTCGAACATACGGTGCAGACTCTCAACCCCGTACTCGCGGGTAAATTCGAAATGAGGAATTGCCCCCACCACATCGGCACCGAGGCGCAGCGCCTCCTCCAACAGACTCAGCCCATTCGGGTAGGAGCGGATCCCCTCCTGGGGAAAAGCGACGATCTGCAGCTCCACCCACTCCTTCATCTCTTCTCGCACCTCCAGCATCGCCTTGAGGGCAACCAGATGGGGATCGGAGACATCGACATGGGTGCGTACAAACTGGATGCCGTTGGCGATCTGCCACTTGAGGGTCTGGGTTGCACGGCGCTTGACGTCGTCATGGGTCAACAGCGCCTTACGCTCGGCCCAGCGTTCGATCCCTTCAAACAGTGTGCCCGAGCGGTTCCAGCTTGGCTCACCGGCGGTCTGGGTTGTATCGAGATGGATATGGGGTTCGATGAAAGGCGGAATCGCCAGCCCCCCCTCCGCATCCAACACGGTGGCTGCCGGTAGCGCCTGCCCCATGGGCATGATGGCGCGTAAGACACCCTGCTCACACAAGATTTGCCATAGGCCTTCCTGGCCCGACAGGCGGAGATTCTGAATCAGCATGACATTGTCCTTGCAATGAGTAGGCAGGAGTAGGAACGAGCTGTTAGCAACCTTAACGGGAACGTCGCCATCCTGTCATCTCATAGTGCCAATCTGAAAACGCTACCAAAAAATGAGTATGTTCAGCTTTTATACAGCGGGTCGGAATTATCCTTCTTGGCAGCAAACGAGGAGACATAACATGAACGGACGTCTTACTGAAATCGGCAACGCAAGCCAATTCCACGAATACCTGAGCACCATGGGGATCCACAGCAACCCGCCGCTCGACATGATCAAAGAGAGCTGGGAATACCGACGCGACGATGAAATCGTGGCTCTGGTAAAGCGCGAGCGTAGCGGCCAAACACGCTACTACCTCAACGCTCACCGACTGTGTCGCCACTAAGAGAGCATCGGTTCGCGGTTCTCCTCTAGATGAACCAAGATGCTTTCCATGCAAGAGCCCTTCCTTCAGGTGGGGCTCTTTCATTTTGGATGATGTCTGAAAACAGAAAGCCCTGAGGACTCCTCAGGGCTTCTCTGGATGGGCCCCGTCCAGCGGTGAAAGCCCCCTCTGCAATCTCATCGCCTGCCTTTAAGAAGGTGCACAGGCCCATGATATGGATGCTTGCGCTAGAACCAATGCAAAAAGGCCTTCCCGTTTGGGAAGGCCTTCTTTATATGGTGCTGATACCCAGAATCGAACTGGGGACCTCATCCTTACCAAGGATGCGCTCTACCGACTGAGCCATATCAGCACAAAACCGGTCGAAACAACGCGCCGCGTCATCTCTAAATTGGGTGCCTGGCAGTGTCCTACTCTCGCATGGCATCTGCCACACTACCATCGGCGCTACAGCGTTTCACTTCTGTGTTCGGCATGGGAACAGGTGGGTCCACCGCGCTATGGCCGCCAGGCAAAATCGTAATCCGAAAAGCTGAGTGCACTCACGATACCCATCGCAAGCACTAAAGTCGTTCTCGCTTGTCACAAGCGCTCAAAACACTTCTTGGGTGTTGTATGGTTAAGCCTCACGGGTAATTAGTACGGGTTAGCTCAACGCATCGCTGCGCTTACACACCCCGCCTATCAACGTTGTGGTCTCCAACGGCCCTTTAGGACCCTCAAGGGGTCAGGGATGACTCATCTCAGGGCTCGCTTCCCGCTTAGATGCTTTCAGCGGTTATCGATTCCGAACTTAGCTACCGGGCAGTGCCACTGGCGTGACAACCCGAACACCAGAGGTTCGTTCAC
>NZ_CP040449.1:3870000-3912500 GCF_014892695.1 Aeromonas simiae | reverse complement strand
CATTATAGGGATCTCAACGCGGCTGGCAAGGGGAAAAAGCAGAAAAAGATGCCCTTTGCATTTGTTCGTTCAATAAACCAGCAAAAACGCTTTATAAGGTAGGAACACTCTTGGCAAACGCCAGTAGATCATCATAAACCGCATTCGCTAGCGTCTCCCCCTGGTCAGTGAGCGCCTTCCCGGTTCGCACCAGCACGTTTGTCCCAACACCGGCCTTGATACCGGCTTGGATATCGGCGGTCTTGTCTCCCACCATGTAGGAGGAAGGCAGGTCAATGTCCAGCTCCTTGGTCGCAGCCAACAGCATACCCGGCTCTGGTTTGCGGCAATCACAGGCAGGTCCATGTTCTGGGTGGTGGGGACAAAAGTAGATGCCATCGAGATCCACATCGCGATCGGCCAGAGACCAATCCATCCACTCGGTCAGATTCATGAAATCAGCTTCACTAAAGTAGCCGCGGGCAATACCGGACTGATTGGTCACAACAACCAGCAGATAGCCCTTCTTCTTCAGGAGTTGCAGCGCTTCGATGGTACCGGGCAGGAAATGAAAATCGTCAACCTGGCTCACATAGCCGGTGTCTTCATTGATGACACCATCACGATCGAGAAATATTGCGGACTTGGCCACGATGACTACCTCTGAAAAATAATGCGTCCGGATTATGGCACAGTGCCGTGATCGGAAAAACAAAAGGGGCGGCCAAAGCCACCCCCTTTCATAGACATTGAAACGCAGGGATATCGATTAAGCGATAACCTTGGCAACAACGCCGGCGCCAACAGTACGGCCACCTTCACGGATTGCGAAGCGCAGACCGTCGTCCATCGCGATCGGGCAGATCAGGGTAACAACCATCTTGATGTTGTCGCCCGGCATCACCATCTCTACGCCTTCCGGCAGTTCGATGGTGCCAGTCACGTCGGTGGTACGGAAGTAGAACTGCGGACGGTAGCCCTTGAAGAACGGGGTGTGACGGCCACCTTCGTCCTTGGACAGTACGTACACTTCGGATTCGAACTTGGTGTGCGGGGTGATGGTGCCCGGCTTGGCCAGTACCTGACCACGCTCTACGTCTTCACGCTTCACGCCACGCAGCAGTGCGCCGATGTTCTCGCCTGCACGACCTTCGTCCAGCAGCTTACGGAACATTTCTACACCGGTACAGGTGGTCTTGGTGGTGTCCTTGATGCCGACGATCTCGACTTCTTCACCTACCTTCACGATACCACGCTCTACACGACCGGTTACTACGGTACCACGGCCTGCGATGGAGAATACGTCTTCGATCGGCATCAGGAACGGCATGTCGATGGCACGCTCCGGCTCCGGGATGTATGCATCCAGGTGGCCTGCCAGCTCGATGATCTTCTCTTCCCACTGGGCGTCGCCTTCCAGTGCCTTCAGAGCAGAACCACGTACTACCGGCAGGTCGTCGCCCGGGAAGTCGTACTCGTTCAGCAGCTCACGCACTTCCATTTCTACCAGCTCGAGCAGCTCTTCATCATCAACCATGTCGCACTTGTTCATGAACACGATGATGTACGGAACACCTACCTGACGACCCAGCAGGATGTGCTCACGGGTCTGCGGCATCGGGCCGTCAGTCGCTGCAACTACCAGGATCGCGCCGTCCATCTGGGCAGCACCGGTGATCATGTTCTTAACGTAGTCGGCGTGACCCGGGCAATCTACGTGAGCGTAGTGACGGGTCGGGGTGTCGTATTCTACGTGGGAGGTGTTGATGGTGATACCACGCTCACGCTCTTCCGGGGCCTTGTCGATCTGGTCGAAGGCGAAGGCCTTACCACCGTAGTGCTTGGCCAGCACGTTGGTGATGGCGGCGGTCAGGGTGGTCTTACCGTGGTCAACGTGGCCGATGGTACCCACGTTTACGTGAGGCTTGGAACGCTCAAATTTTTCTTTAGACACGACGTAGTCCTTCTAGGTTAAACCCGCCTGCCGTCGCAGGCGGGGATTCTGAAATTACTTGGATTTGCGCTCGTCAATCACTGCCTGGGCAATGTTGTTCGGAGCTTCAGAGTACTTGCCGAACTCCATGGAGTAGGAGGCACGACCCTGGGTAGCGGAACGCAGGTCGGTAGCGTAGCCGAACATCTCAGCCAACGGAACCATGGCGCGTACGATCTTGCCGGACGGGCCATCTTCCATGCCTTCGATGATGCCACGACGACGGTTCAGGTCACCGATCACGTCACCCATGTAGTCTTCCGGGGTCTCAACTTCGACCTTCATCACCGGCTCGAGCAGAACAGGGCTGGCCTTCATGAAGCCGTCCTTGAACGCCATAGAAGCAGCGATCTTAAACGCCAGTTCGGAAGAGTCCACATCGTGGTAAGAACCGAAGTGCAGACGAACACCCAGGTCTACTACCGGATAGCCGGCCAGCGGACCAGTCTTCAGCTGCTCTTGGATACCCTTGTCGACGCCCGGGATGAATTCACCCGGAATCACGCCACCCTTGATGTCGTTAACGAACTCGTAGCCCTTGCCTTCTTCCAGCGGGTACATGTCGATAACCACGTGACCGTACTGACCACGACCACCAGATTGCTTGGCGTGCTTACCAGTGATGTCCACCGCCTTGCTGCGGATGGTTTCACGATAGGCAACCTGCGGCTTACCTACGTTGGCTTCAACCTTGAACTCGCGACGCATACGGTCAACGATGATGTCCAGGTGCAGCTCGCCCATACCGGCGATGATGGTCTGACCGGATTCTTCGTCGGTCCATACACGGAAGGACGGGTCTTCCTGAGCCAGACGGCCCAGTGCCAGGCCCATCTTCTCTTGGTCAGCCTTGGTTTTCGGCTCAACCGCGATGGAGATTACCGGCTCCGGGAATTCCATACGCTCGAGGATGATCGGGGCCTTCTCGTCACACAGGGTGTCACCAGTGGTAACGTCCTTCAGACCGATGGCAGCCGCGATGTCACCCGCGCGTACTTCCTTGATCTCTTCACGCTTGTTGGCGTGCATCTGTACGATACGGCCAAAACGCTCGCGCTTGTCCTTAACGGAGTTCAGCACGGAGTCACCGGAGTTAACCACACCGGAGTAGACGCGGAAGAAGGTCAGGTTGCCCACGAACGGGTCGGTGGCAATCTTGAACGCCAGAGCAGAGAACGGCTCGTCATCGGAAGCGTGACGCTCGTCTTTGGTCTCACCGTCCATCTTCAGGCCATCGATGGCCGGAACGTCGGTCGGGGCCGGCAGATAGTCGATCACGGCATCCAGCATGGCCTGTACGCCCTTGTTCTTGAACGCGGAGCCACAGGTAACCAGGATGATTTCGTTGTTCAGCACGCGCTGGCGCAGAGCACCCTTGATCTCTTCCTCGGTCAGGTCTTCACCGCCCAGGTACTTCTCCATCAGCTCTTCGGAGGCTTCAGCAGCAGCTTCGATCAGGTTCTGACGCAGCTCAAGTGCTTTGGCTTCCAGCTCAGCAGGAACGTCTTCATAGGTGAAGCTCACGCCTTGGTCGGCTTCGTTCCAGTTGATGGCCTTCATCTTGACCAGGTCGATGACGCCCTTAAAGTTCTCTTCTGCACCGATGTTCAGTTGCAGCGGAACCGGAACGCCCTTCAGACGGGTCTTGATCTGCTCAACGCAGCGCAGGAAGTTAGCACCGGTACGGTCCATCTTGTTGACGAACGCGATACGGGGAACTTTGTACTTGTTAGCCTGACGCCATACGGTCTCAGACTGGGGCTGAACACCACCTACGGCACAGTAAACCATCACGGCACCGTCCAGAACACGCATGGAACGCTCTACCTCGATGGTAAAGTCCACGTGACCCGGGGTATCGATGATGTTGATGCGGTGCGGCTGGAACTGCTTGCCCATGCCGGACCAGAAAGCGGTGGTCGCAGCGGAAGTAATGGTGATACCACGCTCCTGCTCCTGCGCCATCCAGTCCATGGTGGCAGTCCCTTCATGGGTCTCACCGATCTTATGGTTTACACCGGTATAAAACAGAACACGCTCGGTGGTAGTGGTCTTACCTGCGTCGATGTGAGCGGAGATACCGATGTTACGGTAACGCTCAATGGGGGTTGTACGAGCCATTGTCATCCTCTTACTAAGGAATAGTCCTTAGGTCTGCAAAAGATGCGCAGAGCCCATAGGCCCTGCGCAGGCGGATTACCAGCGGAAGTGAGCGAAAGCCTTGTTCGCTTCAGCCATGCGGTGCACGTCTTCACGCTTCTTGACGGAGGCGCCTTTGTTTTCGGCTGCATCCAGCAGTTCACCTGCCAGGCGCTGAGCCATAGATTTTTCACCACGTTTACGAGCGGCCTCAACCAGCCAGCGCATTGCCAGGGCATTGCGACGTACCGGACGCACTTCTACCGGCACCTGATAGGTTGCACCGCCGACACGACGAGACTTAACTTCGACGGCCGGACGGATGTTGTCCAGAGCCTCTTCGAATACGGCCAGGTGCTCTTTGCCAGTCTTAGTGGCAATGATATCCAGGGCACCGTATACGATGGCTTCGGAAACAGATTTCTTACCGTCAACCATTACTACGTTGACGAACTTGGCCAGCAGCTCAGATCCGAACTTGGGATCCGGCAGGATTTTACGCTGACCAACAACACGACGTCTTGGCATTTCAAATTCTCCGTGAACTTCAGGGGTTACCCAAAACTAGAAAGTTTTTAACTAGATAACGTATTAACGTTTGGCCTTACTTAACGGAGAACCATTAAGCTTTCGGGCGCTTCACACCGTACTTGGAACGAGCTTGCTTACGATCCTTAACGCCAGCGCAGTCGAGGGCGCCGCGAACGGTGTGATAACGCACACCCGGCAGGTCCTTAACACGACCGCCACGGATCAGCACAACGCTGTGCTCTTGCAGGTTGTGACCTTCACCACCGATATAGGAGGTGACTTCGAAACCGTTGGTCAGACGCACACGGCAAACTTTACGCAGAGCGGAGTTCGGCTTCTTCGGGGTGGTGGTGTATACACGGGTGCACACGCCACGCTTCTGAGGGCAGGCTTCGAGTGCCGGAACGTTGCTCTTGTACACGTTCTTGACACGCGGCTTGCGCACCAGCTGGTTGATAGTTGCCATCAAAAGGCTCCTGATAATGACTTCATAAACATGTGAAAAATCCTCCCCGCATACACGGGGACGCGAAATTCTAGGTCTACATGGGACGTGAGTCAAGATTTATACAATTCTTGCCCGGCAAATGATCGGGTAGCGCTCTTTTCGGATCACTCGGGCCAGCTGTGGGGCGAGCCGAGGCGGGCCACCAGATCAACCAAGCCGGTCATCGTGATCAGGGTACCGACCTTCGCCTCAAGGCCACGCGCCTTGAGATCCTCCTCCAGCACATACAGCGCCACCCCCTGCAAGCGAGAGGCATGTTGTGGCGCACTCGCCGCAATCACCCCATCTTGCAGCAACACCAGCGCATCATCGGCAGAGCGATAAGCCAGGTACTGTTCCAGTGCCGAAGAGGTGAAAGGAGAGCTCATGACCAAATGCAGCATGGAAGCCTCAGAATGTGATGTGGGTCGGGAAGCGTTGCCAGCAGACAACCAGCTCACTGCGGGACAACAGAGTAACCGGAATGAGTAGATCATCCCGCGTCAAGCCACGCTCGGCCAGGGAGTCGGCGCACACATAGACTTGCTCGATGTCATAGAGTTCGAGCATGCGGAACGTGGGGGCATAGTGGCGCTGCCCTACCCCCTCAGGTTGCTGACCGGCCAGCAATTGATACACACCGTCACCGATAAAGAAGAGGGCGAGATCCTCGGTCAGTGCAGAGGTCGCCAATACTGCGTCGAGGGCTTCGCGACCATAAGCGCTACCGTGCGGAGCATGGCGGGTGATGAAGGCAATCGGGTTCATGAAGGACTCCAGCTCAAAATTGCACGAAGCGATCGGCCTCGAGGGCCGCCTCAGCCAACTGACCCAAGCCACTCATCACAAACGGTGCAGACAGGTTATGCTGCGCCTTGCCTTGAGCCTGCGCCTCGCCCGCATCGATGACCCCGCGCCGCATCGCGGCCGCGACACAGACATCAAGGCACAGCCCTTCTCCTTCGGCCAACTCACGCCAGCGCTGAACCAAGTCCACTTCATCGCTAGCCGGGGCATGGAGAAAATTGGCATTGGCCACACCATCCCCATAGAAGAACAGATGGCTGATGCGATGCCCCTGCTCCAGCACCTGGCGAGCGAAGCGGTAGGCGCTATGGGCTCGTTCGATGCCATAAGGGGGGGCCGTGACCAGGATGGCAAATGTCAGGCTCATGGATCCACTCTCTTTGCTGCAAACGCCCATTCTAGGGAGATGCAGGATAACAAAAAAGCCCCAGAGGGGCTTTCATGCACAGGGTATTGCTCAGACGTGGGCGATGGCTTCGACTTCCACCTTCACATCTTTCGGCAACCGAGCGACTTCGACGCAAGAGCGGGCCGGAGCGGATTCACCGAAGTACTTGGCATAGACCTGGTTGAACGCGACGAAGTCATTCATATCACTCAGGAAGCAGGTGGTCTTGAGCACCTTGTCGGCCCCCGAGCCCGCCTCTTCCAGCACGGCCAGCAGATTCTTCATCACCTGCTCAGCCTGCACCTCGATCCCCCCGTTGACGATCTCCATGGTCGCCGGGTCGAGCGGGATCTGGCCTGAGGTGAAGATCAGGTCGCCCAGCCGGGTACCCTGAACATAGGGGCCGATGGCGGCCGGCGCCTTGTCGGTTGCAATGATCTGTTTTGCCATTAAGTTATCCCCCTGTTTGGCAATTATTCGCTCTCCTCTTCACCCTGCTTGCGCTGCCGGATGTAGAGATAGACGGTGTGTTTGGAAATATTCAGCTTGTCCGCCACCAAGTTGATGGAATCCTTGATATCGAAGATCCCCTTCTCGAACAACTGAGTCACGATGAAACGATTCTTGGCGTTATTGGCCACCGTCGGGTCCCGGTTGATCTCGTCGATGGTGTTGTCCACCGTCTGAGCAACCAGCTCTTCGACACTATTGGCAAACGTCTCGGGTGTATGCCGTTCCACCTGTTGCGGGGTCGGGAAAAACTCGGCCACAAACTCGTGAAACGGCGCATTGATGTGTAAGTTGATGCAAATAAGGCCGATGACCCGCTGCTCCTTGTTACGGATAGCGATGGTGGTCGACTTCATCAGGGCACCGGTACGACTGCGGGTAAAGTAGCTCTGGGTATAATCCAGCCCGGTCGTTTCGATGTCCTTAAGCATGCGCAGTGCCAGATCGGTGATCGGCGCCCCTTCGGTGCGCCCGGTGTTGAACCCGTTGGCAATCTTGATGACTGATTCGTGCAGGTTTTCCAGGGAATGGAGCACCACTTCGCAGTGTTTGCCGAACAACTCGGCCATGCCCAATACCACCCCTTCATAGGAGCGCAACAATTCCCTGTCTTCTGCGGTAAATGCGCATCCAATTGCTGCCTCTTCAGGCAACAGCGCTTCCTCTATACCGACCGTCATGGTCCCCCCTGTAAAACCACATAACTTTGTCGAGTTTTCAGAGCCGGCCAAGGCTTGTCAACTTTTTTTGATTTTTTGCTTCATAAGCTTGAGTCAGATCATCCTGATCCGGGCCGACCTGACACACTACGCCAGTCGGCAGGATAAAAAAAGGGCTCCCGCAGGAGCCCTTTCTATCAGCAGCAGCTTACTCTTCGTCGAAGCTACCGGCTGCGTTCAGCAGATCCGCCAGGTTCTGCTGCGCCTCGTCGGCGGTCACCTGCGGCACACCCACGTCACGCGCTGCGGCAGCGCGCTTGGTGATGCGGCCCTGGTGGTACGCAAAACCGGTACCGGCCGGGATCAGACGACCCACGATCACGTTCTCCTTCAGACCGCGCAGTTCATCGCGCTTGCCACCAACGGCGGCTTCGGTCAGTACGCGGGTAGTCTCCTGGAAGGAGGCCGCGGAGATGAAGGATTCGGTGCTCAGAGAAGCCTTGGTGATCCCCATCAGCACGTGACGGAACGTCGCCGGCGTCTTACCTTCGGCAACCAGTCGACGGTTGGCGATGTTGACGCGGGCAATTTCCACCTGCTCGCCATCGATGAACTCGGAATCACCGGAGTTCATGATCTCACCCTTACGCAGCATCTGACGTACGATGACTTCGATGTGCTTGTCGTTGATCTTAACGCCCTGCAGACGGTAAACGTCCTGCACTTCGTTAACGATGTAGTTGGCGACCGGGCTGATACCACGCAGACGCAGGATATCGTGTGCAGATTCCGGACCGTCGGCCAGCACTTCACCCTTGGTGACCTTTTCACCTTCGAAGACGTTCAGGTTACGCCACTTCGGAATCATCTCCTCGTAGGCGTCGCCGCCCTCGGTCGGAGTGATCACCAGACGACGCTTGCCCTTGGTCTCCTTACCGAAGGAGATGGTACCGGAGATCTCGGCCAGGATGGCCGGCTCTTTCGGTTGACGCGCTTCGAACAGATCCGCAACGCGCGGCAGACCACCGGTGATGTCCTTGGTACCGCCGGATTCCTGCGGGATACGCGCAACCGCGTCACCCACGTTCACGTTGGCACCATCTTCCAGGTTGACGATCGCCTTGCCCGGCAGGAAGTACTGGGCGGCGACATCGGTACCCGGGATCATCACGTCGTTGCCGGCTGCATCGAGCAGCTTCACGGTCGGACGCATCTCCTTACCGGCGCTCGGACGCTCGTTGACGTCCAGCACGACGATGGAGGAGAGACCGGTCAGCTCGTCGGTCTGACGAGTGATGGTCACGCCATCGATCATGTGTTCGAAGTGGATACGACCGGCCACTTCGGTGATGATCGGGTGGGTGTGCGGGTCCCAGTTAGCAACGGTCTCGCCTGCGTTCACAGCCTGGCCGTCCTTCACTTCCAACACGGCACCGTAGGGCAGCTTGTGGCTTTCCTTGGTACGGCCCATGTCGTCCATGATGGTCAGTTCGGTAGAACGGGAGGTGATAACCAGCTTGTCGTCGCTGTTGTGAACGAACTTGGCGTTCTGCAGCTTGATGGTACCGGTGTTCTTCACCTGGATGCTGCTCTCGGCCGCGGCACGGGATGCAGCACCACCGATGTGGAACGTACGCATGGTCAGCTGGGTACCCGGCTCACCGATGGACTGGGCGGCGATAACACCGACCGCTTCACCACCGTTCACCAGGTGGCCACGGGCCAGATCTCGGCCGTAGCAGTGGGCGCAGATACCGAAGTCAGTCTCACAGGTGATGGCAGAACGTACCTTCACACGGTCGACGGAGTTGCGCTCCAGCAGGTCACACAGATGCTCGTCGAGCAGGGTGTTGCGAGCCACCAGGATCTCGTCCTCGGTACCCGGCTTGATGACGTCTTCCGCCACCACACGACCCAGCACGCGCTCACGCAGCGGCTCGACCACGTCACCACCTTCGATCAGCGGAGCCATCCACAGACCTTCAACGGTGCCACAGTCGCTCTCGGTCACCACCATGTCCTGCGCCACGTCAACCAGACGACGGGTCAGGTAACCGGAGTTCGCGGTCTTCAGCGCGGTATCCGCCAGACCCTTACGAGCACCGTGAGTGGAGATGAAGTACTGCAGTACGTTCAGACCTTCACGGAAGTTCGCCACGATCGGGGTTTCGATGATGGAGCCGTCCGGCTTCGCCATCAGGCCACGCATACCGGCCAGCTGACGGATCTGGGCAGCAGAACCCCGTGCACCGGAGTCAGCCATCATAAAGATGCTGTTGAAAGAGGCTTGCTCTTCCTCTTCGCCCAGGGAGTTGACGGCGCGCTCCTTGGACAGGTTCTCCATCATGGCCTTGGAGACACGCTCGTTGGCGCTGGCCCAGATGTCGATAACCTTGTTGTAGCGTTCGCCCGCGGTCACCAGACCGGACAGGAACTGATCCTGGATCTCGGCGACTTCGGCTTCGGCGGCGGCGATGATGTCCTTCTTGGCATCCGGGATCAGCATGTCGTCGATGCCTACGGAGGCACCGGACAGGGCTGCATAGTGGAAACCGGTGTACATCAGCTGGTCAGCGAAGATGACGGTGTCCTTCAGGCCCTGCTTGCGATAGCAGGTGTTCAGCAGACGGGAGATCTGCTTCTTGCCCATGGCCTGGTTGGAGACGTACTTGATCCAGTTCTGCGGGTTGGCAGCCAGATCGGCCTTAGCGGCCTCGGTCAGCACCATCGGCGGATCGATCAGCGCGTACTCCATGCCCTTCGGCAGGATCAGGCTCAGGATGGCACGACCGACCGTGGTGTTCTTCATCTCGGTCTTGGCAACCAGCTCACCGGCTTCGTTCTTCACGTACTCGGTGATGCGAACCTTGACGCGAGCGTGCAGGTCGGCCAGACCGGCGCGGTACACCTTCTCGGCTTCCTTCGGGCTAGACAGCACCATGCCTTCGCCCTTGGCGGCGATGCGGGCACGGGTCATGTAGTACAGACCCAAGACCACGTCCTGGGACGGCACGATGATCGGCTCACCGGAGGCGGGCGACAGGATGTTGTTGGTGGACATCATCAGGGCGCGCGCTTCGAGCTGGGCTTCCAGGGTCAGCGGAACGTGTACCGCCATCTGGTCACCATCGAAGTCCGCGTTAAACGCGGCACACACCAGCGGGTGCAGCTGGATGGCCTTGCCTTCGACCAGGGTCGGTTCGAACGCCTGGATACCCAGACGGTGCAGGGTCGGCGCACGGTTCAGCATGACCGGGTGCTCGCGGATCACTTCGTCCAGGATGTCCCAAACGACCGCTTCCTCGCGCTCCACCATCTTCTTGGCAGCCTTGATGGTAGTCGCCAGACCACGGGTTTCCAGCTTGCCATAGATGAAGGGCTTGAACAGCTCGAGGGCCATCTTCTTGGGCAGACCGCACTGATGCAGGCGTAGGGTCGGACCTACGGTGATAACGGAACGACCGGAGTAGTCGACGCGCTTACCGAGCAGGTTCTGACGGAAACGACCTTGCTTACCCTTGATCATGTCAGCCAGGGACTTCAGCGGGCGCTTGTTGGAGCCAGTGATGGCGCGGCCACGACGACCGTTATCCAGCAGCGCATCTACAGATTCCTGCAGCATACGCTTTTCGTTGCGCACGATGATGTCCGGGGCAGCCAGGTCGAGCAGGCGCTTCAGACGGTTGTTACGGTTGATCACGCGGCGGTACAGATCGTTCAGATCGGAGGTCGCGAAACGACCACCGTCGAGCGGCACCAGCGGGCGCAGATCCGGCGGCAGCACCGGCAGCACGGTCATGATCATCCACTCCGGCTTGTTGCCGGATTGCAGGAAGGCTTCCATCAGCTTCAGACGCTTGGTGGTCTTCTTGCGCTTGGTCTCGGAGTTGGTCTGATCCAGCTCTTCGCGCATGGTACGCACTTCGCCTTCCAGATCGATGCCGCGCAGCAGCTCGAGGATGGCTTCGGCACCCATCTTGGCGTCGAACTCATCACCCCACTCTTCCAGCTTGTCCAGGTACTGCTCTTCGGTCAGCATCTGGCTGCGCTCGAGATCGGTCATGCCCGCTTCGATCACCACATAGGATTCGAAGTAGAGCACGCGCTCGATGTCACGCAGGGTCATGTCCAGCAGCAGACCGATACGGGACGGCAGCGACTTCAGGAACCAGATGTGAGCGGTCGGGCTGGCCAGCTCGATGTGGCCCATGCGCTCGCGGCGCACCTTGGTCTGGGTCACTTCGACGCCGCACTTCTCGCAGATCACGCCACGGTGCTTGAGGCGCTTGTACTTGCCGCACAGACACTCGTAGTCCTTCACCGGTCCGAAGATACGGGCACAGAACAGACCATCACGCTCCGGTTTGAAGGTGCGGTAGTTGATGGTCTCAGGCTTCTTGACCTCACCGAACGACCACGAACGGATCATGTCGGGAGAGGCCAGACCGATCTTGATGCTATCAAACTCTTCGGTCTTGGTCTGAGCCTTCAAAAACTTGAGTAAGTCTTTCACGTGTTTCCCCTGTCAGGAGTCTAACCTCGGCGCCCCTTGCGGGGCGCCCACGTCAATTTGTGAACAATAAGAGCTTGCTCTTACTCTTCTTCCAGCTCGATGTTGATACCCAGGGAGCGGATTTCCTTCAGCAACACGTTGAAGGACTCGGGCATGCCCGGCTCCATGCGGTGGTCGCCATCCACGATGTTCTTGTACATCTTGGTACGGCCGTTCACATCGTCGGACTTGACGGTCAGCATCTCCTGCAGGGTATATGCCGCACCGTAAGCCTCCAGGGCCCACACTTCCATCTCACCGAAACGCTGACCACCGAACTGCGCCTTACCACCCAGCGGCTGCTGGGTAACCAGGCTGTAGGAACCGGTAGAACGCGCGTGCATCTTGTCGTCTACCAAGTGGTTCAGCTTCAGCATGTACATGTAGCCAACGGTAACCTTGCGCTCGAACGGCTTGCCGGTGCGACCGTCGATCAGGGTGATCTGACCGGATTCCGGCAGATCGGCCAGCTTCAGCAGCGCCTTGATTTCACGCTCCTTGGCACCGTCGAACACCGGAGTGGCGACCGGCAGACCCTTACGCAGGTTCTCAACCAGAATACGAACTTCATGGTCGGAGAGCTCGGCGATGTCGACCTGCTGGCTGTCCTTCTCGCCCAGGTCATAGACCTGTTGCAGGAAGTTGCGCATCTCGTGCAGTTCGCGCTGCTCCTTGACCATGCGATCGATCTTCTCGCCGATCCCCTTGGCCGCCAGGCCCAGGTGAACTTCGAGGATCTGACCGATGTTCATACGGGAAGGTACGCCCAGTGGGTTCAGTACGATGTCGACCGGACGGCCGAACTCGTCATGCGGCATGTCTTCGACCGGGTTGATCTTGGAGACCACACCCTTGTTACCGTGACGGCCCGCCATCTTGTCACCCGGCTGGATGCGACGCTTAACGGCCAGATAGACCTTAACGATCTTCAGCACGCCCGGCGCCAGGTCATCGCCCTGGATGATCTTGCGACGCTTGTTCTCAAACTTCTTGTCGAAGTCAGCCTTCAGCTCGACGTGCTGTTCGGCGATCTGCTCCAGCTCGGTCTGCTTGCCTTCGTCTTCGATGGCCAGCTCGAACCACTTGGTGCGATCCAGCTTGGAGAGCTTGTCTTCGCTGTAACCGGCAGAGGTCAGCAGGTTGCGGGCACGACCGAAGATACCGTTCTCGAGGATCTTGAACTCCTCGGTCAGGTCCTTCTTGGCCTGCTTGAGCTGCATCTCTTCGATTTCCTTGGCACGCTTGTCCTTCTCCACGCCATCGCGGGTAAAGACTTGCACGTCGACCACGGTACCGTAGACGCCGTTCGGCACGCGCAGGGAGGAGTCCTTCACATCGGAGGCCTTCTCACCAAAGATGGCGCGCAGCAGCTTCTCTTCCGGGGTCAGTTGGGTTTCGCCCTTCGGGGTCACCTTACCAACCAGGATATCGCCACCCTTCACCTCGGCACCGACGTAGACGATACCGGACTCGTCCAGCTTGGACAGCGCGGCCTCACCCACGTTCGGGATGTCAGCGGTGATCTCTTCCGGGCCCAGCTTGGTATCACGGGAGATACAGGCCAGTTCCTGGATGTGGATGGTGGTCAGACGGTCTTCCTGAACGATTCGCTCGTTAAGCAGGATGGAGTCTTCGAAGTTGTAACCGTTCCACGGCATGAACGCGACGCGCAGGTTTTGGCCCAGCGCCAGTTCGCCCAGGTCGGTAGACGGGCCGTCAGCCAGCACGTCGCCCGCCATCACCGGCTCACCCAGCATCACGCAGGGGCGCTGGTTGATACAGGTGTTCTGGTTGGAACGGGTGTACTTGGTCAGGTTGTAGATGTCGATACCGGCTTCGCCAGGCATCAGCTCATCTTCGTTCACCTTGATCACGATGCGGGAGGAGTCGACCTGGTCAACCATACCGCCACGCTTGGCAACGACGGTCACACCGGAGTCAACGGCCACCGCACGCTCCATACCGGTACCAACCAGCGGCTTGTCGGAGCGCAGGGTCGGCACGGCCTGACGTTGCATGTTCGAACCCATCAGTGCGCGGTTCGCGTCATCGTGCTCAAGGAACGGGATCAGGGCCGCTGCAACGGAAACGATCTGTTGCGGGCTCACATCCATGTACTGGATCTGATCGGCGTTCATGAAGGTGGATTCACCCTTATGACGGCAGGGGATCAGCTCGTCCTTCAGGCGGCCGTCTTCGGTGGTCGCAGCGTTAGCCTGTGCGATCACATACTTGCCTTCCTCGATAGCGGAGAGGTATTCAACCTCATCGGTGATCACACCGTCGTTCACCTTGCGGTACGGGGTCTCGAGGAAGCCGTACTCGTTGGTACGGGAGTAGACGGACAGCGAGTTGATCAGACCGATGTTCGGACCTTCAGGCGTCTCGATCGGGCACAGACGACCGTAGTGGGTCGGGTGTACGTCTCGAACTTCAAAGCCGGCACGCTCACGGGTCAGACCGCCCGGGCCCAGCGCAGAGATACGGCGCTTGTGGGTCACTTCGGACAGCGGGTTGTTCTGGTCCATAAACTGGGACAGCTGGCTGGAACCAAAGAACTCCTTGACCGCGGCAGAGATCGGCTTGGCGTTGATCAGATCCTGCGGCATCAACGCGTCCAGGTCGCCCAGAGACAGGCGCTCCTTGACGGCACGCTCAACACGGACCAGACCGACGCGGAACTGGTTTTCGGCCATTTCACCGACGGAACGGATACGACGGTTACCGAGGTGGTCGATATCGTCCACTTCGTCGTTACCGTTACGGATGTCGATGAGGCGCTGCATGACCTCGACGATGTCGTCCTTGGTCAGCACACCGACGCCAGTCTCGTCTTCACGACCCAGACGACGGTTGAACTTCATGCGACCCACGGTGGACAGGTCATAACGCTCGGAAGCGAAGAACAGGTTCTCGAACAGCTGCTCGGCGGCTTCACGAGTGGGCGGCTCGCCCGGACGCATCATGCGGTAGATTTCTACCAGGGCTTCCAGACGGTTGGTGCTGGAGTCGATGCGCAGGGTCTCGGACATATAAGCACCGTGATCCAGTTCGTTGGTGAACAGGACCTCGAAATGCTTGAAGCCGGCTTGGGACAGGTTGGCGATCGCCTCCAGGCTCAATTCCTGGTTGGCGGTCACGACCAGCTCGCTGGTCTGCGGGTTCAGGTAATCCTTGGCGGAAACCTTGCCCACAACATACTCAACCGGTACCTCGATCTGGGTGATGGCGTCTTTTTCCAGCTGGCGGATGTGACGGGCGGTGATACGACGACCCTTCTCAACGACCACATTGCCATTGGCAACGATATCGAAGGTAGCGGTCTCGCCACGCAGGCGCTCCGGCACCAGATCCATCATCAGCTTGCCATCCTTGATCTCGAAACGGATGGTGTCGAAGAAGGTGGCCAGGATCTCTTCGGTGGTGAAGTCCAGCGCACGCAGGATGATGGAAGCCGGCAGCTTACGGCGACGGTCGATACGGACAAACAGGTTGTCCTTGGCATCGAACTCGAAATCCAGCCAGGAACCACGGTAGGGAATAACGCGAGCGTTATACAGCACCTTACCGGAGGAGTGGGTCTTGCCCTTGTCGTGATCGAAGAAGACACCCGGGCTGCGGTGCAGCTGGGAGACGATCACACGCTCGGTACCGTTGATGACAAAGGTACCGTTGTCGGTCATGAGCGGAATTTCGCCCATGTACACTTCTTGTTCTTTGATGTCTTTGACGGTGCCGGCTGCCGCTTCACGGTCATAGAGGACCATGCGAAGTTTTACGCGCAGCGGCGCGGAGTAGGTCACTCCACGGATTTGGCATTCTTTTACATCAAATACCGGCTCACCCAGGCGATAGCTGACATATTGAAGCTCAGCACTACCGGAGTAACTGGTGATCGGGAAAACGCTACGGAAGGCAGCCTCAAGGCCGTACGCACCTTCCGGGTCAGCCTCGATGAACTGCTTGAAGGAGTCCAGCTGAATGGACAACAGATAAGGCGTGTCCAGTACCTGGTCTCGCTTACCGAAGTCCTTACGAATGCGTTTTTTTTCGGTATAAGAGTAAACCATAGGGTTCCTCAGCTCGCTGATAAGTGACCCACTCTGCCCAATAGGGCAGCTCTGTCTCAACACCGTTTTTGTAGACCGGACAACAGGGTCGTCCAGGGCTGCGATTCTGAGAGACGAAAACGGTGTGAAATGCTCTCAGTCTACAGCGCAAAAGGGCCGGTGAATAAAAATTCACCAGCCCTAGCCCGAAATGAATCAGGCTAATCTACATAAATGCAGATTATTTGATCTCAACGGAGGCACCGGCAGCTTCCAGCTCTTTCTTCAGAGCTTCAGCTTCGTCCTTGGAGATGCCTTCCTTCAGGTTAGCCGGAGCGGATTCAACCAGATCCTTAGCTTCCTTCAGGCCCAGACCGGTAGCAGCGCGTACAGCCTTGATGACGGCAACCTTGTTGGCACCGGCGTTGGTCAGTACTACGTCGAACTCGGTCTTCTCTTCAGCAGCGTCAGCGGCAGCAGCCGGGCCAGCCATAACGGCAGCAGCGGCGGAAACACCGAACTTCTCTTCCATGGCGGAGATCAGCTCAACTACGTCCATTACGGACATGGAAGCAACGGCTTCGATGATTTGGTCTTTAGTGATAGACATGACAAAAATTCCTGATGTTGAATTAACTTAAACTGCCTATAGAGGCGAGAATCAAGCAGCTTCTTTCTGATCGCGGACAGCAGCGATGGTACGAACCAGCTTGCCAGCGGCGGCTTCCTTCATGGTAGCCATCAGCTTTGCAATTGCTTCTTCGTAAGTCGGCAGCGTGGCCAGACGATCAATTTGTGCAGCGGCGATAAACTCACCGTTAAAAGCGCCAGCCTTGATCTCGAACTTTTGGTTCGCCTTGGCAAACTCCTTGAACAGACGAGCAGCAGCGCCCGGGTGTTCGTTGGAGAATGCGATCAGGGTCGGACCGCTGAAAGCGTCGTTGAGGCACGCGAATTCGGTACCTTCAACAGCGCGACGCAGCAGGGTGTTACGCACAACGCGCATATACACACCGGCTTCACGAGCGCTCTTACGCAGGGCGGTCATCTTGTCTACAGTAACGCCGCGAGAATCGGCAACCACTGCGGACAGGGCGCCTTTGGCAGCTTCGTTGACTTCAGCAACAATCTGCTTTTTGTCTTCGAGTCCCAATGCCATTGGCTTAACTCCTGGATTGAACCTGGGCCACCGTGACCCAGAAATAAAACACCCCTTACGGGGAACGATATCGGTGGCAGGATTCCAGAAGAGACAGAATTCTATCTCGCTGGGTTTCCGGCACCGTCTACGCAGGGAAATTAAGGTTTTTCAACCACCTGCGGTCTTGGACGGAGGTCGAAGCCCCCAACCAAACTCAAGGCG
The DNA here is from genome assembly GCF_014892695.1 of Aeromonas simiae. Lineage (NCBI taxonomy): Bacteria > Pseudomonadati > Pseudomonadota > Gammaproteobacteria > Aeromonadales > Aeromonadaceae > Aeromonas > Aeromonas simiae. Next base: position 3,895,043 of record NZ_CP040449.1, on the reverse strand, counting down.
CAAAATTGTAGTTCAAATTTTGCGCCTTGTAAATCAGATCAATTAGGCTTGGGTGCTCAGGGAGGCCTGGTCAACCGCGACGCCAGCACCCATGGTGGTGGAGACGCTTACCTTCTTGATGTACTGACCCTTGGCGGAAGACGGCTTGGCCTTTTTCAGGGCAACCAGCAGCGCTTCCAGGTTTTCTTTCAGCTGTTCTTCAGTGAAGGAAACCTTACCCAGGGTAGTGTGGATGATACCGTTCTTGTCGTTACGATAACGAACCTGACCAGCCTTGGCGTTCTTGACGGCCTCAGCAACGTTCGGGGTTACAGTACCAACCTTCGGGTTCGGCATCAGACCACGCGGGCCCAGGATTTGACCCAGTTGACCAACAACGCGCATGGCATCCGGAGAGGCGATGACGACGTCGAAGTTCATTTCACCCTTCTTGACCTGGTCAGCCAGATCATCCATGCCCACCAGATCAGCACCGGCAGCCTTGGCGGCTTCGGCGTTGGCACCCTGGGTGAACACAGCAACGCGAACGTCACGACCGGTGCCGTGCGGCAGCACAGTGGCGCCACGAACGTTTTGGTCGGACTTACGAGCGTCGATGCCGAGGTTTACGGCGACGTCTACGCTTTCAACGAACTTGGCGGTAGCCAGTTCTTTCAGCAGAGCAACGGCTTCGCTGATACCGTACTCTTTGGTACCGTCAACCTTCTCGCGAATAACGCGCATGCGCTTGGACAGTTTAGCCATCGTCTTATTCCTCCACTACCAGGCCCATGGAACGGGCGGAACCGGCGATGCAACGAACCTTGGCAGCCAGATCGGCACCAGTCATGTCCGGCTCTTTGGTCTTGGCGATCTCTTCCAGCTGAGCAATGGTCACTTTACCGACCTTGTCTTTGTTCGGCTTGGCAGAACCAGACTTGATACCAGCCGCTTTCTTCAGCAGGAAGGCTGCGGGCGGAGTCTTGGTTTCGAAGGTGAAGGAGCGATCGCTGTAAACGGTGATCACGACCGGAGTCGGGGAACCCTTTTCCAGCTTCTCTGTACGAGCGTTGAACGCCTTACAGAATTCCATGATGTTCACACCGTGCTGACCCAGTGCCGGACCAACAGGGGGGGACGGGTTGGCTGCACCAGCAGCAACCTGCAGCTTGATATAAGCTGTGACTTTCTTAGCCATTACAAAATTACCTCAAATATGGGTTCTAACGCCTCGGAGACATGCTCCTGCAAACGGCTCCCCAACTAAAAAAGGGGCAGCGAATTATATTGATAATCGCGGCCCCTGACAACACATAATGTGCAGGATTTAATCAGGCCTTCTCGACCTGACTGAAGTCCAGCTCCACCGGGGTGGAACGACCGAAGATCAGCACAGAAACCTTCAGACGGCTCTTCTCGTAGTCGACTTCCTCGACGACACCGTTGAAATCGGCAAACGGGCCATCGGCCACACGCACCATTTCACCCGGCTCAAACAGGGTCTTCGGCTTCGGCTTGTCATGAGCATCTTGCAGACGGTTCAGGATGGCATCGGCTTCCTTATCGGAAATCGGGGCCGGACGGTCTGAAGTGCCGCCGATGAAGCCCATGACGCGCGGAACACTGCGCACCAAGTGCCAGGAGGTTTCGTCCATGGTCATCTGCACCAGAACATAGCCTGGGAAAAACTTGCGCTCACTCTTGCGCTTTTGGCCGGCACGCATCTCGACCACTTCTTCGGTCGGAACCAGTACCTCACCGAATTTATCTTCCATGCCGTGCATCTTGATATACTCGCGCAGCGACTTGGCAACCCGGCCTTCATAGCCAGAGAATGCCTGCACGACATACCATCTCATACGTTGTTCACGTTGCTCAGTCATGGTTTTTCCTTACACACCGGTAATCAAGTTGACCAGCCAGACCAAGGCTCCGTCCAGAACGAACAGCAGCAAGCCCATCACAGCAGTCACTGCCAGCACGATCAGGGTTGTCTGAATGGCTTCCTGGCGAGTCGGCCATACGACCTTGCGGACTTCCAGGCGGGATTCACGGGCAAAAGCCAGCGTGGCCTTCCCCTTGGTGGTCTGCAATGCAAGTACGCCGGCGACGGCGATGGCGACAACTACGCCGAGAACACGGACCAGAGTGTGTACCTCTTTGAAGTACTCACCTACGGCCCAGTTCCCTGCAACTACGGCTGCCAGGATGATGAAAACCAGGCCCCAAAGCAGGGTATCCTTGCTTCCGCCCTGGCTCTCAGGATTCACATTCATACAACCTACCTGTATCTGACGTTATCAAAGACACAAAAGCCCCGCACTTGGCGAGGTATATGGCAGGGGCGGAGGGACTCGAACCCCCAACCATCGGTTTTGGAGACCGCTGTTCTACCAATTCGAACTACGCCCCTGCATAAGAAAGCCCCTATTATAGGGGCTTTCATTATTCATTGTAAGCCTTGATTATTCGATAACCTTGGCAACAACGCCGGCGCCAACAGTACGGCCACCTTCACGGATTGCGAAGCGCAGACCGTCGTCCATCGCGATCGGGCAGATCAGGGTAACAACCATCTTGATGTTGTCGCCCGGCATCACCATCTCTACGCCTTCCGGCAGTTCGATGGTGCCAGTCACGTCGGTGGTACGGAAGTAGAACTGCGGACGGTAGCCCTTGAAGAACGGGGTGTGACGGCCACCTTCGTCCTTGGACAGTACGTACACTTCGGATTCGAACTTGGTGTGCGGAGTGATGGTACCCGGCTTGGCCAGTACCTGACCACGCTCTACGTCTTCACGCTTCACGCCACGCAGCAGCGCACCGATGTTCTCGCCTGCACGACCTTCGTCCAGCAGCTTACGGAACATTTCTACACCGGTACAGGTGGTCTTGGTGGTGTCCTTGATGCCGACGATCTCGACTTCTTCACCTACCTTCACGATACCACGCTCTACACGACCGGTTACTACGGTACCACGGCCTGCGATGGAGAATACGTCTTCGATCGGCATCAGGAACGGCATGTCGATGGCACGCTCCGGCTCCGGGATGTACGCATCCAGGTGGCCTGCCAGCTCGATGATCTTCTCTTCCCACTGGGCGTCGCCTTCCAGTGCCTTCAGAGCAGAACCACGTACTACCGGCAGGTCGTCGCCCGGGAAGTCGTACTCGTTCAGCAGCTCACGCACTTCCATTTCTACCAGCTCGAGCAGCTCTTCATCATCAACCATGTCGCACTTGTTCATGAACACGATGATGTACGGAACACCTACCTGACGACCCAGCAGGATGTGCTCACGGGTCTGCGGCATCGGGCCGTCAGTCGCTGCAACTACCAGGATCGCGCCGTCCATCTGGGCAGCACCGGTGATCATGTTCTTAACGTAGTCGGCGTGACCCGGGCAATCTACGTGGGCGTAGTGACGGGTCGGGGTGTCGTATTCTACGTGGGAGGTGTTGATGGTGATACCACGCTCACGCTCTTCCGGGGCCTTGTCGATCTGGTCGAAGGCGAAGGCCTTACCACCGTAGTGCTTGGCCAGCACGTTGGTGATGGCGGCGGTCAGGGTGGTCTTACCGTGGTCAACGTGGCCGATGGTACCCACGTTAACGTGCGGTTTATTACGCTCAAATTTCTCTTTAGACATGATCGTCCCTCTAAACTAACGCTGAGTACGCGGTGGCAAGCTAACCACAGAACAGTTTATTACATGCGGATGAAATCGGTGAGATAGAGAGAGGTGGTGCTGATAGGCAGAATCGAACTGCCGACCTCATCCTTACCAAGGATGCGCTCTACCGACTGAGCTATATCAGCATCTTGGAGCGGGCAGCGGGAATCGAACCCGCATCATCAGCTTGGAAGGCTGAGGTAATAGCCATTATACGATGCCCGCACTTCTCTAACCCAGATAACTCAAACCGCAGAGAAATGGTGGAGGGAGAAGGATTCGAACCTTCGAAGGCAGAGCCGTCAGATTTACAGTCTGATCCCTTTGGCCACTCGGGAACCCCTCCGGTCACTTCAGCGTCGCAACGGCATTTGTGCTTGCACCCGTTGCTCTGCCGCTTTTTCATACAAAAAAGACGGCCGACATCTAAAGCGTCGCGCATTTTATTGTAACCCTCGGGGGGATGCAACACCTGTAGCCCTGAATCGCCCGCCAGCCGCTGTCTTGCGCGATTTTGGAGGCTGACTGGCCGCGCTTTTTCTTGTGGCGTCCCTCGCCCATGGTGTAAGGTCGCCCTGCCCGATTACCTATCGATGACATCATGACAACAGACCACAACCCCTACCTGCAATTCAGCCGCGAGCAGTGGTCGCTCCTGCGCGACGCCGTACCCTTGACGCTGACCGAGCAGGATCTGCAAACACTGCGTGGCATCAATGAGCGGGTTTCGTTGCATGAAGTCGAGACCATCTATCTGCCCCTGTCGCGCCTGCTCAACCTCTATATCAAGGCCAAGCAGCGCCGTAGCAGAGTGCTGGAGCAGTTTCTTGGCCAGACCCGTGGCCGCATCCCCTATGTCATCAGCATCGCGGGCAGCGTCGCTGGCGGCAAGAGCACCACGGCGCGGATCCTGCAAGCTCTGCTGGAACGCTGGCCAGAGCATCCCAAGGTTGAGCTCATCACCACCGATGGCTTCCTCTACCCTAACCAGGTGCTGGAAGAGCGCGGTCTGATGCATCGCAAGGGCTTCCCCGAGTCATACGACATCCGACAGCTGGTCGAGTTCGTCGCCAATATCCGCGCAGGTCACGAGCGGGTCGAGGCCCCCGTCTACTCCCACCTCGTCTATGACATAGTCCCGGATGAGAAGAAGGTGGTCGAGCAGCCGGATATCCTGATCTTGGAGGGGCTCAATGTGCTGCAAAGCGGCATCGACTCCCTGCACCCGCACCGGGTCTTCGTCTCCGACTTCGTCGACTTCTCCATCTATGTGGATGCCGAGACCGATCTGCTGCGAACCTGGTACATCGAGCGCTTCCTCAAGTTCCGCAGCGGCGCCTTCGCCGATCCTGACTCCTACTTCCACCACTACGCCCAGCTGCGTGAAGAGGAGGCAGTGGCCATCGCCAGCAACATCTGGCAGGACATCAACTACCGCAATCTGGTTGAGAACATACTGCCGACCCGCGAACGCGCCAACCTGATCCTGACCAAGGGACCGGAACACGCGGTGGAGCAGGTCAAGCTGCGCAAGTAAGCACTCGCATCAGGAATAAAAAAAGGTGGCCATTGGCCACCTTTTTTTGCGCTCGACACCTGCCAAACAGGCGATAGTCGCGTCCTGGATTACAGCACCATGGCCGCCACCCAACCAAAGCCCAGCAAGGGAATGTTGTAGTGGATGAAGGTCGGCACCACGCTGTCCCAGATGTGATCATGCTGGCCGTCGGCGTTGAGGCCTGAGGTCGGGCCCAGCGTCGAGTCGGAAGCCGGTGAGCCCGCATCCCCCAGCGCGCCGGCGGCGCCGACCAGAGACATGGTGGCCAGCGGCGAGAAGCCGAGGTGGATGCACAGCGGCACATAGATGGTGGCGATGATGGGCACGGTGGAGAAAGAGGAGCCAATCCCCATGGTGATGAGCAGCCCCACCAGCAGCATCATGAAGGCGGCGATCCCCTTGTGCCCCTCCATCATTCCGCTGACGGCCTGCACCAGGGTGTCGACCCCGTGGGTGGCCTTCATCACGGCGGCAAAGCCGGCGGCGGAGATCATGATGAAGCCGATGAGCGACATCATGCGCACCCCCTGGGTAAAGGCATCCTGACTCTCGCGAAACGGAATAACGCCGCCCAGCGTGAAAATCACGAAACCGGCCAGAGCCCCCAACACAATGCTGTCGGTGGTCAATTGCAGGCCGAGCGCCACCGCGATGGCCAGCAGTGCCACCCAGATGTGCTTCAGGTTGAGCTCGGTGCTCTCCGGCTCGGCCGCTAGGATCTGAGCCACGTCATACTGGCGCGGCTTGCGATAGGTGATAAAGACCGCCACCAGCAGACCGAGGAACATGCCCGCCACCGGGATTGCCATCGCCAGCGACAACTGGCCCGACGCGACCGGCACGCCGTTGTCGATCAGGTTCTTGGCCAGGATGTTGTTGAGGAAGATGCCACCAAAGCCCACCGGCAACAGCATATAGGTCGCGGTCAGGCCGAAGGTGATGACACAGGCCACCAGGCGGCGGTCGATCTGCATCTGGGCCATCACGTGCAACAACGGCGGGATCAGGATCGGGATGAAGGCGATGTGCACCGGGATCAGGTTCTGCGAGGAGATAGAGACCAGCAGCACGGCGGTCAGCAGCAGCGCCTTGACCCACATGATCCGGTTAGGGCTGGCCTCCTTGCCGAGCTGGTCGATCACCTTGCGCGCCAGCAGATCGGTGATGCCGGAGCGGGAGATGGCAACGGCAAACGCCCCCAGCATGGCATAGGAGAGGGCGATCTCGGCGCCGCCCCCCAGCCCACCGCTAAAAGCGGAGAGCGTATCGGAGAGGGAGAGCCCCCCCACCAAGCCACCGACGATGGCACCGATACTCAGTGACACCACGACATTGATTCGCAGCAGGCTGAGCACCAGCATCAGGCTGACCGCGATAACCACAGGGTTCATTGCACTTCCTTTTTTATCTTTGGGACGCTGTCTGTCGAAAAAGGCGTCTAAATTGGCCAATTACATGATGAATGTCTAGAAAAATCTGGCCCGCACTATGGCGGGCCGAGGGTGATGCTGAAAATATGGAATAAACGGCTACGTGTGGCGCTCATACCGGGCGCAGCGACAGCTCACCACCGAAGAAGACCTGGATCCCCTCCTCCGTTTCCAGGCGCAGGGCGCCCCGTTCATCGACCCCGCGGGCGATGCCACGGATCTCCTGATCGCCCATCAGCAGCCGCACTGGACGCCCCTGGAAACTGTCGAGCTGGTTCCAGCGCGCCACGAAGGCCCCCAGCCCATCCTGCTCGAAACGCAGCATCGCCCGCTGCAATCCCCCAGCGACCCGGGCTGCCAGCAGGTTGCGATCGACCGGCTCGCTGCGCACCTGGCGCAGCTCGGCCCAGGCCTGATCGATCTTGTCGGCCTCGGCCTGCGGCATCGCCAGATTGACCCCCACACCGACCACCACGTGACAAAGACTGCCGGCGCTCCCGCTCATCTCAACCAGGATGCCGGCCAGCTTGCGCCCCTGATAGTAGAGATCGTTGGGCCACTTGAGCTGCACCCCGTGATAACCCAGCTCTTCCAGGGCGTCGACCACCGCCACCCCGATCGCCAGACTGAGCCCCATCACGGCGGCCATCCCCAACTCCAGCCGCCAGTAGAGGCTGACAATGAGCTGACAGCCGAACGGTGAGACCCACAACTTGCCACGGCGGCCACGGCCAGCGCTCTGGCACTCGGCCAGACAGAGGGTGCCCGAATCGAGCCTATCAACCCGCTCCAGCAGATACTGGTTGGTGGAGTCGATCACCGGGAAGACGTGAACCGGCGCCAGCGGCAACTGCTGCTGCAACCACTCCCGATCGTAGAGCGCCAGCGGCAGGGCAAGGCGGTGGCCGCGACCGGTCAGGCTGTAGATGTCGAGGCCCAGGGTCTTGAGCGCGGCCACATGCTTGCTCACCGCCGCCCGGCTGATGCCGAGCCGCTCACCGAGCTGCTCACCGGAGTGGAATTCACCATCAGCCAGGATCTCAAGCAGCGCCTGGCGCACCGGTGTCAACGTCATGCCATCACCTCATCGAGCGTGGTTTCCCCGGTGGCCCCCATGAAGCGCACCTCATGCTCCAGCCGCACCCCGAAGCGCGCCCCCACCGTATCGCGCACATGGGCCGCCAGGGTGAGCAGCTCGTGGGCGCTTGCCCCGCCACAGTTCACCAGCACCAGCGCCTGCTCCTGATGCACTGCCGCCTGGCCGATGCTAAACCCCTTGAGCCCGCACTGCTCGATGAGCCAGCCGGCGGCCAGCTTGACCTGCCCTTCGCCAGCCGGGTAGCTCGGCATGGTGGGGTAGTCGCTTCGTAGCCGCTCGGCCAGCGCCGTCGGCACCACGGGGTTTTTGAAGAAGCTGCCGGCGTTGCCGAGCCGCGCCGGATCCGGCAGCTTGGCCATGCGGGTGGCACACACGGTATCGAAGATGGCCTGGGGCGTCGGCTGCTCACCGAGGGCGGCCAGCGGCCCGTAGCCACGCACCGGTTGCCACGCCTTGGGCAGGCGCAGCCCCACTGCGGTGATGAGGTGACTCTCCTGATACTCATGCTTGAAGATGCTGTCGCGATAGCCGAAGCGGCAGTCGGCTGCGGCTATCCGCTCGGACTCCCCATCGGCCCAGCGCAGGGTATCCACGTAGGCACAAAAACGCGCCAGCTCGACCCCGTAGGCACCGATGTTCTGCACCGGCGCGGCCCCCACGCAGCCGGGGATCAGCGCCAGATTCTCCAGCCCCGGCATGCCTTGCTCCAGGGCGTGGCACACCAGATGGTGCCAGTTCTCACCGGCCGCCACGTGCAGCAGCCAGCTCTCCCCCTCATCGGTCACCGTGATGCCGCGCAGACGGTTAAGCAGCACCAGCCCGGCAAAGTCGCAGGTAAACAGCACATTGCTGCCCCCGCCCAGCACCAGCCTGGGGAGCCCGGCCCAACGCGGGTCGCAGCGCAAGGCGGCGAACTCGTCGGGCTGCTCCAGCGTGACCAGCCAGTCGGCGCGGGCCGCCAGACCCAGGGTGTTGAGATCGTTCAAAGGGGCATGGGGGAGCAGTTTCATGGGCGTCGTCCAACAACAGAGTGGCGCCAAGTCTACCTCAATTGATTGGTCACGGAAAAATTGCCTCCACTTCTCCCCCGTGGTCGGCTGGATTAGAGTATCTCCTTCCCATTGAGCAGGAATCCCCCATGAACAGCCAATTTGCCGTGATCGGTCTGGGTCTGTTTGGCAGCGCCCTGTGTGAGGAGCTGGATCGTCAGGATGCCCAGGTGCTGGCCATCGATATCGACGAGACCAAGACCCGCCAGGTCGCGACCTTCTGCAGCCACACCATCGTCGCCGACGCCAGTGACGAGGCCACCGTGGCCGAACTCGGCCTGACCGACTATGACATCGTCTTCGTCGCCATCGGCGACAGCCTGGAGACCAGCATCCTCATCACCCTGATCCTCAAGGAGGCCGGCGTGAAGAAGGTGTGGGTCAAGGCACGCGACAAGTTCCACGCCAAGATCCTGCAAAAAGTGGGTGCCGACAAGGTGATCAACCCGGAGTGGGACATGGGGCGCCGGGTAGCCCAGAGCATGCTCGACAACCGGCTGTTCGACTACCTCGAGCTGGGCCACAACATGGTGCTAACCGAGTTCGTCATCGGCTTGCAGCAAAATGGCCGCACCCTGGGGGATCTGCACCTGCTGCAACAAAGCGAGTTCCAGCTGCTCGCCATCAAGCGCGGCGAGACCTTGCATAACGTGCTGACCGGCAAGATGGAGATGCAGCTCGGCGACATCCTGATCCTGGCTGGCAACAAGCACGCCATCGATCACTGGCTGGATACCCTATGACCCGCTGGCGCAGCAGTTTCGCCTTCCGCCTGCAACAGGACGAGTCACGCTGGAGCGAGGCCAAGCTGATCCTCAACAGCTTCCTCTCGATCCTGCTGGTCGGCACCCTGTTCCTGATGCAGCCCTCCAGCCACAACGGCTCGCTCACCTTCATCGACGCCCTGTTCACCGCCACCTCGGCCATCAGCGTGACCGGGCTCGGCGTGGTCGACACCGGCACCGTCTTCACCCTGCAAGGGCAGATCATCCTGATCCTGCTGATGGAGATTGGCGGGCTCGGCCAGATGACCATGACGGTGCTGCTGCTGGCGCTGCTGAGCAAGCGGGTCAGCCTGCGCCAGCAGGTGCTGGCCAAGGAGGCGCTGGGCCAGGAGGGGAGCATCGACATAGTGCGGCTGGTCAAGCGCATCATACTGTTTGCCCTGATCGCCCAGCTCATCGGCACCGCCCTGATGGGCATTCGCTGGGTGCCTGAGATGGGCTGGGGGCATGGCCTCTATGTCAGCTTCTTCCATGCGGCGTCGGCCTTCAACAACGCCGGCTTCTCCCTGTTTGCCAACAACCTGATGGACTATCGCGACGACGCCTTGATCAGCCTGACCATAGCCGGGCTGCTGATCCTCGGAGGCATAGGGTTTACGGTGATCGTCGACGTGGTGCGCCGGCGCCACTGGCGCCGCTTCAAGCTGCACACCAAGTTGATGCTGGTCGGCACGCCGGTGCTACTGCTGGTCGGCACCCTGATCTTCTGGCTGCTCGAGCACGGCAACCGGGGCACCCTGGGGGGCGCCACCTTCGGCCACCAGATGCTGGCCGCCTTCTTCCACTCGGCCAGCGCCCGCACCGCCGGCTTCAACACGGTCGACATCGGCCACTTCACCCCGGCCGCCCTACTGTTCCTGATGGCGCTGATGTTCATCGGCGCCGGCACCTCCTCCACCGGTGGGGGGATCAAGGTGACCACCTTCGCCGTGGTGGTGCTGGCGACCCGCGCCTTCCTCACCAAGCAACCCCACGTCACCGCCTTCGGCCGCAGTGTCTCGTCCCAGGTGGTGACCCGCTCGCTGGCCATCATCATCGTCAGCGCCATGGTGCTGTTTCTGGCCATGTTCCTGCTGATGATGACCGAGTCGCTGCCGTTCGACAAAATCATGTTCGAGGTGGTCTCGGCCTTCGCCACCGTGGGACTGTCGACCGGCATCACTACCGCCCTGAGCGAGCCGGGCAAGCTGATCCTGGTGCTGGTGATGATCTGCGGCCGTCTCGGCCCGCTCACCCTCGCCTTCATGCTGGCCCGGCCGGTCGAGACCCGCATCCGCTACCCGGAAGAGAACGTCTATACCGGCTGAGGCCAGATGCAAGCAGGGAGGCCAAGGCCCCCCTGCTTCGCTTATGCCGACGTGGCGGCGGTTGGTCGTTTCCCCCCCGCGCCCGCCTTCCCCTTGCGCCGGGTGAAACGGCGCTTGGGCGCTTCGTTCTTGGGCAAGGCTCGAAAGCCGGCGCCATCGCTGTGGCGGGCGTCGTCGATGAGTTGGCGCAGCTGCACCTCGAGCGGCCCCATGAAGTGCTGGTAGCTCTCCTGGCGCTCGCCGATGCGCCCGAGCGCCTGCTCCCACAGGGCGGTCATGTCGGGTCGGCTGGCACTCTCGGGCAGGGCGTTGATGAGGGCGTGGCCGGTCGGGGTCGCCTTGATGCTCTTGCCCTGGCGGGCCAGAAAACGGCGCTTGAACAGCAGCTCTATGATGCCGGCCCGGGTCGCCTCGGTGCCGAGGCCATCGGTGTCGCGCAAGGTCTTGCGGATCTCCGGATCCTGCACGTAGCGGCCGATACCGGTCATGGCGGCAAGCAGGGTGGCGTCGGTGAAGGATTTGGGCGGCTGGGTCATCTTTTCGAGCAGTTCGCCGCGCTCGCACTGCACCGCCTCCCCCTCGCGCAAGGCCGGCAGGGTGCCTGCCGTCTCCTCGTCATCGTCCTCTTCCACCCCGAGCAGGCTCTTCCAGCCCGCCTTGAGGATGCGCCGCGCCTTGGCCTCGAACAGACCGCCCTGAATACGCACCAGCACCTTGCTGTCGTTGTACTCGAACGGCGGGTAGAACTGCATCAGGTACTGGCGGGCCACCAGGGCATAAAGCTTGGCCTCGTCACCGGAGAGGCTGCCAGGGTTGCCCCCCTTCTCGGTCGGGATGATGGCGTGGTGGGCGTCCACCTTGCTGTCGTTCCACGCCTTGCTGCGCAGCCGGCCATCGGCCTGCTCCACCGCCGCCGCCAACTGGGGCGCCGTGCTGGCGATCGCCTGGCGCACTCGCTCGGCGCGGCCATAGTGCTCCACCGGCAGGTGTCGGCTGTCGGAGCGCGGATAGGTGATGAGCTTGTGGCGCTCGTAGAGGGCCTGACAGACGTCGAGCACCCGCTTGGCGTCCATGCCAAAGCGCTTGGCGGCGTCGATTTGTAGGCTGGAGAGGTTGTAGGGAAGCGGCGGCGCCTGCTGCTTGGCCTTCTCGTCGACGGCCTCAACCTGACCACTCTGGCCCTGAATGCGGGTCACCACGTTCTCGGCCAGCTTGCGGCTGAGCACCCGCCCCTCCTCGTCCTGCCACGGCTGACACGCCTCGGAGGGGAGCCACTTGGCCGTGAACGGCTCGCCCGCCGCGCTGCGCAGGTGGGCCAGCACCTCGAAGAAGGGCTTGGGCACGAAGGCGGCAATCTCCTGATCCCGGCGCACCACCAGCCCGAGCAGCGGGGTCTGCACTCTGCCGACCGAGAGCAGCTGATCGCAGCCGGCCTTGCGCCCGACCAGGGTGTAGGCGCGGGTCATGTTGATGCCGTAGAGCCAGTCAGCACGGGTGCGTGCCAGGGCCGACACCGCCAGCGGCACGAAGTCGCGGTTGTCGCGCAGCTGCTCCACCGCCCGGCGTACCGCCGGCGGGTTCATGTCGCTGATGAGGCAGCGGCGCACCGGCTTGCCCTTGGGGTAGCCGAGGTAGTCGATCACCTCGTCCACCAGCAGCTGCCCCTCCCGATCCGGGTCACCGGCATTGACCACTTCATCGGCCTGCTTGATGAGCCGACGCAGCACCGCCAACTGCCCCTTGGTCTTGACCTTGGGATTGAGCTGCCAGCGTTCGGGCACGATCGGCAGGTGCTCCATGCGCCACTGCTTGAAGGCGGCGTCGTAGGCATCTGGCTCGGCCTGCTCGAGCAAGTGGCCGATGCACCAGCTCACCACGTCTCCCTGGGCGGTTTCGATGTAGCCCTCCCCCTTCTTGTGGGGCTTGGGCAGCACGTCGGCGATGGCACGCCCCAGGCTGGGTTTCTCGGCGATGAAGAGTCGCATGGATGAAGATACCGAAGTGGCTGTATATAAACACAGTATAGGGATTTCGCTCGCGTCGGCCAAGCCGCTCACAGCGCGATGTCGACCCACACCAGCCGGTGATCGGAGGAGGCATCGCTCCCCCGCGTGGTGGCAAACAGGGGCCCGAGCGGAGTGTGCGCCGCCTCCCAGCAGACACCGGCGCCCAGCGGGGTCAGCTCGCGCGAAGGCAGCACATAGTCGAGCCGCAGCCCCTGCCTGTGAGTCCAGCAGGCAGGATCGCCCTGGTGGCCGGGGCGCCGCCCACCCCATGCCAGCCCCCCTGCCGAGCGTGGCAATGCCACCCCTTCCCGGCTGGCGGGGTGCAGGCGCGGGTGCGCCAGCAGGCGACGGATCCGCTCATGATCCCCATCCCCATCACAGGGATCGGCGTTGAAATCCCCCAGCAGTACGAAGGCCTCTCCCTCGGCCAGCCCCCCCGCTTGCCCGGCGTCATCCACCAGATAGCCGGCATCGTCCAGGTAGTCGTGAAACAAGCGCAGCTCATCGCTGTTGCGCGCCAGATTGTGCGGCTGGAACACTGGGGGGGTCGGGTGCATGGCTAGCAGATGCAGCCGGCGCCCGTCGATGCACACCGGCACATCGATGTGATTTTTGGAGGAGAGCCGCAGCAGGCTGCGCGCCGGTTCGGGCAGGGAGGGCGGCAATGCGGCGCCGGGCACCTCGCACCAGCGCAAATGCCGGAAGCTGCGCAGTGCCGCCACCTCGATTGGGAAGCGCGACAGCAACAACATGCCGTACTGGCCGTGGAATTGGCCGAAGCCGTGGCAATCCTGCGGCGCCGTGATACGGCCATCCCCGTCGAGATCGCAGGGCAGCCGCTCCCCGGTATTGGTGGGGATGAGCAGGGCGTGCGGGTAGTCGATGGGGGCTCCGCCCCCCTCGGTGGCGGCCAGGAAGCGCTGCCGGAAAGCATCGACCGCGCCATAGTCGCGCCCCTCGCCGTCATGGTCGAACTCACACAGCAACAGGATATCGGGGCGCACCCGCCGGATGATCTCGGCCACTCTGGCCACCTGTGGCGCCGCCTGCCCCGCCAGCTCGCGGGCCAGCGCACCAAGCGCGGGGCGATCGAACGCCACATTGAAACTGGCCACCCGCAGCCTCGTCATGCGGGGGCCCCCTGCACCCGCTCCGCCTGCGGCGGCTCGCTGGTGATGCGGTTCTTGCCGCCGTGCTTGGAGGCATAAACCAGCTCGTCTACCCGCTGGAGGCAACTCTCGACACTCCCCCCCTGCACTCGCACCAAGCCACCGCTCAGGGTCACCATCAGCCCTGGCTCACGCCAGTGCAGCAGCTCCACTTCGAGGCGCAGATCGTCGAGCAGCTCGTGGGCCAGCACCGAGTCCTGCACCAGCAGGATCACCACCAGCTCTTCGCCGCCATAGCGGCAGAACCAGCCATGCTGGCCAAACAGGGCCTGCCCGGTCTGGGCCACCCGGCGCAGCACTATGTCGCCCGTGTTGTGGCCGAAGGTGTCATTGATGCACTTGAAGTCATCGAGATCGACCATGCCGAGATAGAAGGGGATGGATCGCTCAAGCAGACTGGCCAGTTGCCGATCGAAATAGCGCCGGTTATAGAGGCCGGTCAGGGCATCCAGATCCGCCTGCAAGCGGGCCGTTCGATAGTCGGCGCCCACGGCGGCCAACTCGGCATAGACATGGCTGAATTCGCGCAGCCGCTCACCCGGTACTGCGCCACTCGGGGTGCGCGCGGCCTGCACCAGACGACGCAACTCGTCGGCCATGCGCCGCAGATCCCGTGACCAGAGCAGGGCCACCACCAGATAGAGCAGGCAAGCGAGGCCGATCATCAGCAACAGGTTCTGCTGGGCTTGGGCCATGGCGGCCCGGATGCGCGATTCGGGCATGACGCTGATCAGCACCCAGTTGGCGTGAGAGAGGCGGTGATAGGCGACATAGAGGTGTGACGCCTCATCGAGGAAGGCCCCCGACTCACCGCTTAGCCGTGGCAACCAGGCCGGATGATCCATGTTATGCAGCAGGCGGGAGGTATCCGGCGTCGCGATCAGCGCCCCCTTCGCATCGACGATGAGCTGGTAGCTGCCGGCGGGCTCCCCCCCTTGCATCACACCGGAGAGATGGTTCAGCACCAGATCGGCGGCAAACACCCCTTGCAGCCGCCGTTCTTCATCATGCACCGCCCGGGACACCGTCATCATCAGCTCGCCGTTGGCATAGTCGTAATAGGGCTCGCTCCACACCACCTGCTGCGGCGTGGCGATGGCCAGTTTGTACCAGGGGCGCTGGCGCGGATCGAAACGCGCATCGGGTTGCCAGGCGGGGGTGACGAAGAGACGGCGTGACTCGGTGCCAAGGTAGACGGCCCGCAGATCCCCGCGCAGTTGCAGGAAGTGCTGCCAATCGTGAACGTAGTGGGTGAGACGCGGGGAGGAGATGCCCTGAAAGTGGCGGATATCGAGGTCATCGAAGATGAGATCGAATTGACGCTCCAGCTCGCTCAGATAGGGTTCGACATAGACGGAGCGCAGCTTGCGGTTCTCCTCCTGCAAATCTTGCTTGATCCGCTGCTCGAGCACGCTGCCAAGATGCAGGTAGTAGAGGCCGCCCAGCAGCAATACCGGCAGAAAGAGCAACAGCACGGCCCAGCGCATGCGGCTGACCAGTGACCAGGAGCCCGGTTGTTCCTGCGAATGATCCAACTGCTCGCGCTGCACGGCAACCCCTTGTCCCTGTCGATACGACTGAGCCTGAGCATATCAGCAGCCTGCCCGGGCCACCACATCACGCCTTCCTTCCCCCTGTTCAGATCGGGTAAGCTGCCTCAAGGCGCCAGCGGGCGCCCTCTCTTCATGGACGAAACGATGCAATCGAATCTGATGCTGCTGCTGGCTGCGGCCATCTGGGGCATGGGCTTTGTCGCCCAGCGCCTCGGCATGGATCACATGGGCCCTTACACCTTCAACGGCCTGCGCTTCCTGCTTGGGGCCCTCTCCCTGCTGCCCCTCATCCTCTGGCTGCGAACCCGTCAGCAGACCGGCACCTCACGCGAACTGCTCAAAGGGGGCCTCATCGCCGGCGGCGTGTTGTTTGCCGCCGCCTCCTTGCAACAGGTGGGGCTGCTCTATACCACGGCGGCCAAGGCCGGCTTCATCACCGGTTTCTACATCATCATAGTGCCGCTGCTCGGGCTGGCTCTGCGCCATAAGACCGGGCTCAACACCTGGATTGGCGGTGCCGTCGCCCTGGCCGGCCTCTACCTGCTGAGCGTCACCGAGGATTTCACCATGAACCTCGGCGACCTGCTGCAAGTCGTGGGGGCCCTGTTCTGGGCCATCCACCTATTGCTGCTGGATCACTACTCGAGCCGGGTGGCGCCGATCCGGCTGGCCGCCGTGCAATTTGTGGTGTGCGGCCTGCTCAGCCTGGCCGTGGCCTTCACCATCGAGGTGCCGAGTATGGCGGGCGCCGTGGCCGGCTGGCAGGCACTGCTTTATGCCGGTCTGGTCTCGGTCGGGGTGGGGTATACCTTGCAGGTGCTTGGTCAGCGCGAGGCACACCCCGCCCATGCCGCCATCATCCTCAGCCTCGAAACGGTGTTCGCCGCCATCGGCGGGGTGCTGCTGCTCGGTGAACACCTGGATAGCCGAGCCATGGCCGGCTGTAGCCTGATGCTGGCCGGCATGCTCATCTCTCAAGTACACCTGCGCTGGTGGTGGAAATCGCGCCGCGATCGGGTCGCCAACGCCAAATAAGACGAGGCGCCCTGTGGCGCCTCGCTCTTTTTGGGCAGGCCTAGCGCACGCTGGAGCAGAAACTCACGTCGTCGCGCAGCGGATCCTGACTCACGCTGTGGTAGAGCTCAAAGCAGGGGCCATCACCCAACTCCAGCCCGGCCGCGACGATCTCGCCGATATGCTCCTGCCAGCGCGGCCCGTACTGAGTGCGATCGGTGATGAGGTAACGCGACTGGGCATAGCGCCCGCCGGGAATGCGCTGGAGTTCCACCTCTCCTTCCCCCTGAGTGTCGGCAGGGACACTGATGCAGATATCGGTGCGGCACTGCTCCGGCGGTGTCACCTCAGGGCTGTCATGGTAGATAAAGATCCACTCCCCGCCCGTCAGACCACGCGCCGAGGCCCACTGGTGCAGCCGGCCACAAACGGCGTCATACCCAACACCATACGGGCCGGTCACCCGGATATAGGCCAGGGTGCGCGCCTCCATCTCAACGGTTTTCATGGCATTGCTCCTTGCTGATGAGTGGCCTTCAGCATAAGGGAGCAGCCCCTCCCAGACGTGTCCCTCCTTGCTCTCTTGGTGTCCAATCTTGCGCTTGTCACGACGAAACGCCCCCGGCGTACCGCCATAGTGGCGGCGAAATGCCTTGGCAAACGCTTGGGAACTGGCAAAACCGGCTGTGAGCGCGATCGTCGTGACGCTGGCATCGCTATAGCAGAGCTGCCAAGCCGCCCGCTGCATGCGTAACCGCCGGCACATCTCCCCCGGCGCCTCACCCGCCACGGCGGTAAAGACGCGGTGAAAATGGTAAAGCGAGAGGCAGGCTCGCCGCGCCAGCTCATCGAGCGACTGATCCGGGTTCTGCTCGAGCGAGCGCAGTACCGGCAGCAGGCGCTCACGGTAGTCGATCATGGGCGCCGCCCCGCTATGTCGATGGCGCTCACCCGCCCGCCATGGCACCGGCCATCACCGCAAGCCACCGCCGCCAAGCCACTCCAGCGATAAGGTGCCAGCGCGGCGGCATCCTGCGCCCGGGCAGGGCGAGTCGTGATCGTCATAGCGCCTCCTTAGCAAGGCCCCATCATGCCGTAAACGGCCCCGCCGGACACCCCTCAAACCGTCATTGTCACATGGTCTGGGGATGAGCCTTTCAGCACCGGCCGCAACAGTAGCGGCAATCCCAGACAAAACAACCGGAGCCATGGGCTCCGGTTGTCGCTGTCTAAGACGCGGCTTAGAACATGGCTCCGATACTCAAGGTAAGCATGATCAGCACCGTCAGGATGCCGAGCAGCGGGGCCACCCACTTGAGCCAGCGCACATAGGGAACCCGGGCGATGGCCAGCCCCCCCATGACCACGGCGGAGGTCGGGGTCACTAGGTTGACGATGCCGGAGGCAGACTGGTAAGCGGTGACCACCAGATCGCGACCCACGTTGGCGAAGTCGGCCAGCGGTGCCATGATCGGCATGGTCAGCACCGCCAGACCAGAGGAAGAGGGCACCAGGAACGAGAGCACCACTTCCAGCCAGTACATCACGTTGATGAAGACCACGGTGGAGAGACCGGTCACCATCCCTTCGGCGCCGTGCAAAATGGTGTGGGTGATCATCCCCTTGTCCATGATGACCACGATGCCGCGGGCAATCCCGATGATGAGGGCCACCCCGAGCAGGTCACGGGCACCGTCGATGAAGTTGGAGGTGAGCTGCTCTTCGCTCATGCGGGCGATGAGGCCGACGATGATGGCCGCCGCCAGGAACACGCCGGAGATCTGCGCCATCCACCAACCGAGTACCGCCACCCCGTAAATCATCACCGCGAAGGCACCGGCGAAGATGGCCAGCACTATCTTGCGGGTGGTGGTGAACTCGAGCATCTCCTGGCCCTTGTTGCCGAGGAAGTGGGCCTTGTTCTCTTCCATCTTGTCGGCCACCAGGGAGCGGCTCGGGTCCTGACGCACCATCTTGGCATAGCGCATCACATAGCCCACGCAGATCACCCAGCCGATGACCAGCATGACGACCCGCAGCCAGATGCCGTCGGTGAAGGGGATGCCGGCGGCGTTGGCGGCAATCACGGTAGCAAACGGGTTGATGGTAGAGCCGAGGGTTCCGATCCCGGCGCCGAGCAGCACGGTGGCAGCCGCCACGACCGGGTCGAAGCGAGCGGCCATCATCACCGGCACCAGCAGGGTGTAGAAGGGCAGCGACTCTTCGGCCATGCCGTAGATGGTGCCGCCGGCGGCAAACAAGGACATCAGGATGGGGATCATCCACTCCTCGCGGCCACGCAGGCGGTCGGTGACACGCTCGATGCCGGCATCGATGGCGCCGGTCTTGGTGACGATGCCGAGGAAGCCACCGATGATCAGAATGAACAGGGCGACGTCGATGGCACCGGCTTCATAGGTTTCGTGGTTGTAGAGGCCATCGACCGGGGCCAGCAGCACGTCGACCAGCCCCTGCGGGTTGGAGTCGACCTGCTTGTAGGTGCCGGCCACCGGGACTTCTTTACCGAGGGCCTGGTTCATGGTCATTTCGTATTTACCGGCCGGCACCACCCAGCTCAGGGCGGCCACCAGGGCGATCAACACGAACAATATGGTATAGGCTGACGGGAACTTGAATTTAGTCATGATTCAGCGTCCTTCTGTGTGGTAGTCCATGGGGCAGCCTTTATAGGTAGGGATTAGAGGTAAGATGCCGCCTGCTCATGGGGAAAAACCGGGGGTTGCCCCCCGGCACCACTACGGCGACCTTAGTCGCCCAGCGTAGCAACCATCACTGCCTTGATGGTGTGCATCCGGTTTTCGGCCTCGTCGAATACGATGCTGTGTTTGGATTCAAACACGTCCTCGGTGACTTCCAGCCCCTTCATGCCATATTTGTCGGCCACTTCCTTGCCCATGGTGGTCTCGTCGTTGTGGAACGCCGGCAGGCAGTGCATGAACTTCACATCCGGGTTCTTGGTGGCGTTGACCACATCCATGTTGACCTGATACGGGGTCATCAGCTTCACCCGTTGATCCCAGGCCTCTTTCGCTTCGCCCATGGAGACCCAGACATCGGTGTAGAGGAAGTCGACACCTAGCACCCCCTCTTTGACATTCTCGGTCAGGGTGATACGGGCGCCGGTCTCTTCGGCGATGAGTTGGCACTGTGCCACCAGTTCCTCTTCCGGCCAGAACGCCTTGGGCGCGACCAGGCGGATATCCATGCCCATCTTGGCGGCGCCGACCATCAGGGAGTTACCCATGTTGTTGCGGGCATCCCCCAGGTAGGCGAACTTGATCTGCTCCAGGCGCTTGCCCTTGCCGTGCTCCAGCATGGTCATGAAGTCGGCCAGGATCTGGGTCGGGTGGAACTCGTTGGTCAGGCCGTTCCACACCGGTACGCCGGCGTGGGCCCCCAGCTCTTCAACGATCTCCTGGCCGTAGCCGCGATACTCGATACCGTCATACATGCGGCCGAGGACGCGGGCGGTGTCCTTCATCGACTCCTTGTGACCGATCTGGGAGCCGCTCGGGCCGAGGTAGGAGACCTGAGCCCCCTGGTCAAAGGCCGCCACTTCAAACGCGCAGCGGGTGCGGGTGGAGGTTTTCTCGAAGATCAGCGCGATGTTCTTGCCGACCAGGTGCTTACGCTCGTAGCCACCGTACTTGGCCTTCTTCAGATCGATCGCCAGATCGATCATGTATTGGATCTCGCGCGGGGTGAAGTCGAGCAGTTTCAGGAAGTTACGGTTACGCAGGTTGTAGGCCATGATGTTTTCTCTCTTATATCTGGTTCAGACCAATGGGCAGTAGGGTGTGACTACGCTGTTACGTTTTCCTTGGCGACGATGTTGGTGCCGGCTTCTCCCCTGAGGATGGCCAGACCATCTTCCAGAGAGCCGATCCCGACCATGCCGCCGGTGGCTTTCACAAATTCGCAGGAGGCGTCGATCTTCGGCCCCATGGAGCCGGCATCGAACGGCACCTCGGCCAGCGCGGCTGGCGTGGTGATACGCAGCGGGCGCTGAGTCGGCTTGCCCCAATCTAAGTAGACGGCGTCGGCATCGGTCAGGATCAGCAGGGCGTCAGCCTTGATCTGCTTGGCCAGGTAGGCGGCAGACATGTCCTTGTCGATGACTGCCTCAATCCCGTTCAGGCGCTCGCCATCCCAGGTCACCGGAATACCACCGCCACCGGTGCAGATGATGAGGTGGCCCTGGGCAATCAGGGTTTCGATGGCGTCACCTTCGACGATGCGCTGGGGCAGCGGTGAGGGGACCACGCGGCGGAAGAACTTGCCATCCGCCTTAACCGACCAGTGCTTCTCCTCGGCCAGGGCACGGGCTTCCGCCTCTTCATAGACGGGGCCGATAAACTTGGTCGGGTTGGCGAAGGCCGGGTCCTGAGGGTCGACCTGCACCTGGGTCAGCAGGGCGGTGACGTTGCGGCTCGGCATCAGGTTCTTGAGCTCCTGGATCAGCATGTAACCGATCATGCCCTGGGACTCGGCACCCAGCACATCCAGGGGATAGGGAGAGACCTTGGTGTAGGCACTGTTTTGCAATGCCAGCAGACCGACCTGCGGGCCATTACCGTGCACCAGCACCACGTTGTAATCTTCGGCAATACGGGCAATGGTCTTGGCGGCGATGGCGATGTTGCGGCGCTGAATGTCGGCTTCGAGCGGCTCACCGCGACGGAGCAGGGCATTGCCACCAAGGGCGACAACGACTGTCGGTTTCTTCATGATTCGACTCTCTTGTTATTGGTTCCTACCTGGGTGCCCGCAAGCAGGCACCCGGTTTTTCAGTCTCAAATACCGTCGCGCTCCATCGGGCAACTCATGCAGCGAGCCCCGCCGCGACCGCGACCCAGTTCGTTCCCCGAGATGGAGAGCACCTTGATACCGGCCTTGTCGTACTTCTCGTTGGTGTAGGTATTGCCTTCGTAGCCGACCACCACCCCAGGACGCACGGTCAGTACGTTGTTGGCGTCATTCCACTGCTCACGCTCGGCCTCGAAGCTGTCACCGCCCGTGGTGATGAGCTTGAGCTGATCGACACCCAGCGCTTTTTCGATGGCGTTGACGAAGTAGCCCTCTTCCTTGACCCGCATACCGGTGTTGCCGTCCGGCGTGAGGGACCAGCACTTGACGTCCTTGCGGATCACTTCCGGGTAGACCGAGAAGGTGTCTATATCCATGTGGGTCATGACGGTGTCGAGGTGCATGCAACTGCGATGCTTCGGCAACTCCATCGCGATGACCTGCTTGGCCTGGCCGCTTTGGAACAGTCCGCGAGCCAGATGCTCAACCCCTTGCGGTGTGGTGCGCTCGGACATGCCGATGAGTACGGCGCCACGGCCGATGACCAGTACGTCACCCCCTTCGATGGTGGAGTTGTCGTAGTCCTTCAGCTCGTCACCGAAGTACTTGATGAACTCCTGACCGGCGAACATGGGATGCCAGCGATAGATAGCGCGCACATTATTGGTCTCGCGCCGGCGGGCGGCCTTGGCCATGGGGTTGATGGAGACACCGCCGTACACCCAGCAGGAGGTATCACGGGTAAAGAGGTGGTTGGGCAGCGGCTCGATGATGAAATCGGTCGGGGCATGCATACCGGCAACCATGTTGACGCCGCTGTAGGGCATCTCGCCGTAGGTCAGGCCACCGGAGAGGATGCGGGCCATTTCGCGGTGCGGCAGATCGGCCAGGTAGCAGCGCACGTCATTAGCGAACGAAGGACCGAGGCGATAATCGGAGATCTGGTTTTCCAGCAGCCACGCCTTGGCTTCCGGCACGTCCAGGGTCTCGGTCAGCAGATTGGTGAGCAGGAACACTTCCACCCCCTGGTCACGCAACACCTGGGCAAACTTGTCGTGCTCCTGACCGGCGCGCTCGACGGACAATACGTCATCAAACAGCAGATCCTGGCAGTTGGAAGGAGTGAGTCGTTTCAAGCTGAGGTTGGGACGATGCAGCATGACACGGCGCAGTTGGCCAACTTCAGATCCGACGTAGAATTTACTCATGGTGATATTCCGTCCTAGCAGTGGTCCTTGCGAGTGAATGAATAGATTCCTTCTATTCAAGCTCGTGGCTATGGCGGGATATATCGTATGTAGGGTATTTGGCTTGTGTTCTATCCTGCCTTCGCCTTTCGAAATGAAGGTTAGGACTAATACCCACCCATAAAATAGAGATAGATCACATTCACTCTGGAATGAATAAAACGCCCCTTTATTCTTTGAAGGGGCTAGCAAATATAAGCTTTTTCACGACAGCCGTAATGATTAAAAATACATTTTTTCATGGGAATCTTTCTTTCATGCACGCAGGAAAATTCACATGCACCTGTAGCCAACGAATATGATTTAAAAATAAACTCTTTCATATCAGCATGATGCGTTAAAAGCATCATGTTAATATAGATATCATTCACCAAATATGAATATTCATACCTTATCCGCTGATAGCCATACGAGATAAATAGTCATCCCGTACTGAAATGGTGAATAAAAATATTATTGCTTCAGATCAATGAAAACGCTGCCAGCCATATTTCAAGCACTACAGAAAGGGGGGATACACAAGATAGAAATAGATGGTTATTCACTCCTCAGGCATCATTCTCTACCCAAGAACTCCCCCTAAAGTAGCAAGTCGGAATGAGGCTTTTTTCACCTCTAAAATTTGCATACCGCCCTTGCTGCCTCCTTCTGCTGAGCGTTAACTGAAACGTGACACACATCACAAAGGAGAATGACCATGAGACCAATCCTGCTTGCCCTGATGGTGATGGTATCCTGGGTCCCCCAGGTTCATGCCGACGGAGCTCCTGCTATGCCCCTCAAGCTTTGCCAGATGGATCAGGCACAACCTCAACTGGTGCCCGAATATCAGTGCCTGTGGCATGAAATGAGTAAGAAGGGTTAAACGAAGAGGAGGGCTGGCCCTCCTCGTCATTTAGTTGTTGGTGGCACTGCGTGTGGCGTCAGCTCACCCAGTCGAGAGAACCGCAACTGAGATGATGTCAGAGCAGATCTGAGCCCTGCTGCGAGATAAATGACCGCACATGCCCAGCACAAAAAAGCCCGCCCTCACGGTGAGCTTCGATTGCGATGGCGCATCCAGGCATCTGATACATTCAAGCGCGCCGCTACCCCTCGAACCAAACGAAAAAAGCCCAGTCGCTCGACTGGGCTGCTCTTGCGTGACGGGGTGACTGCCGCGCGAATGGCAGAGGGTGAAACACAGGGCTGAGGGGCGGTATCCGAAGGTAGAGGCTATAGCGACCCTCTTCCGTCGTCCGGCGATTCAGCGATAAATGCCCCATGCAAAAGCAAAAAGGCCTTCCCGTCTGGGAAGGCCTTCGAAAATAGTGGCGGAGCGGACGGGACTCGAACCCGCGACCCCCGGCGTGACAGGCCGGTATTCTAACCGACTGAACTACCGCTCCGCATTCGGTTAGCTTATTAGCTAAATCATCTGCCGCTTACTGAGGTGTCATCCTCTCGGCCAACAATGTGATATCCACATCATCGTTTAATTGGGTGCCTGGCAGTGTCCTACTCTCGCATGGCATCTGCCACACTACCATCGGCGCTACAGCGTTTCACTTCTGTGTTCGGCATGGGAACAGGTGGGTCCACCGCGCTATGGCCGCCAGGCAAAATCGTAATCCGAAAAGCTGAGTGCACTCACGATACCCATCGCAAGCACTAAAGTCGTTCTCGCTTGTCACAAGCGCTCAAAACACTTCTTGGGTGTTGTATGGTTAAGCCTCACGGGTAATTAGTACGGGTTAGCTCAACGCATCGCTGCGCTTACACACCCCGCCTATCAACGTTGTGGTCTCCAACGGCCCTTTAGGACCCTCAAGGGGTCAGGGATGACTCATCTCAGGGCTCGCTTCCCGCTTAGATGCTTTCAGCGGTTATCGATTCCGAACTTAGCTACCGGGCAGTGCCACTGGCGTGACAACCCGAACACCAGAGGTTCGTTCACTCCGGTCCTCTCGTACTAGGAGCAACTCCCTTCAATCATCCAACGCCCACGGCAGATAGGGACCGAACTGTCTCACGACGTTCTGAACCCAGCTCGCGTACCACTTTAAATGGCGAACAGCCATACCCTTGGGACCAACTTCAGCCCCAGGATGTGATGAGCCGACATCGAGGTGCCAAACACCGCCGTCGATATGAACTCTTGGGCGGTATCAGCCTGTTATCCCCGGAGTACCTTTTATCCGTTGAGCGATGGCCCTTCCATACAGAACCACCGGATCACTATGACCTGCTTTCGCACCTGCTCGACCTGTCCGTCTCGCAGTTAAGCTGGCTTATGCCATTGCACTAACCTCCTGATGTCCGACCAGGATTAGCCAACCTTCGTGCTCCTCCGTTACTCTTTGGGAG
>NZ_CP040449.1:3680000-3865000 GCF_014892695.1 Aeromonas simiae | reverse complement strand
AGGCGCCAATCAAGACTTTGCTGTACTTACTGAGGTTACATTTGGGCATGGCATGCAGATCCATCGTCACCACCTCATACCCCTGCATCTCTGCGGCCATCACATCGACAATCTTCTTGGTTTGACCGTCACGGGAAGAATAAAGCACCAAAACCTTGTCCATCAGCTACCTCAAGTACGCCAGAATGCAGGGGTAAACAGTACCAAAAGAGTGAAGATTTCCAAACGACCGAACAGCATGGCGGCAACCAGCACCCACTTGGCCGCCGGTGTGGTACCACTGAAGTTGGAGGCCACATCTCCCAGACCCGGCCCCACGTTAGTGAGCGTCGCCGCCACCGCCGAGAAGGCCGTCACCTCGTTCATACCGGTCATCAGCAGGGCCAGCATGAACAGGAAGAACAGGATGATATAGGTAGCAAAGAAGCCCCACACCGCCTCGACGATGCGCTCGGAGATCGCCTTGCGCCCGAGCTTGAGGGTGTAGACCGCGCGTGGGTGCACCAGTCGCTTGAGTTCGCGCATTCCCTGCATGAACAGGATCATCACCCGCATCACCTTCATGCCCCCCCCGGTGCTGCCGGCGCAGCAACCGATGAAGGAGGAGATCATCAGCAACATGGGCAAAAAGGAGGGCCAGTCCGCATAGGAGGTGGTGCTATACCCCGTGGTCGTACCCAGCGACACCGCCTGGAAGACGGCGTGGTTGAGCGCCTCCTTCCAGTTGGCGTAGTGGCCGTGGGAGACCAACACCACAGAGCAGATCAGGATGAGAGAGCCCTGAATGCAGAGGAACACTTTCAACTCGGAGTCACGCAGATAATCTTGCAGCCGAATGGGGTGGTGGGCGAACACCATGAAGTGCAGGGCAAAGTTGATGCTCGCCAGCAGCAAAAACACAACGGTGATGAGATTGATGGCTGGGCTGTCGAAGAAGCCGATGCTGGCGTCATGCGTCGAGAACCCACCGATGGACAGGGTCGAGAAGGAGTGACAGACCGCATCAAACAGGCTCATCCCCGCCAGCCAGTATGCCAGGGCGCACAGTACGGTGAGCAGCAGGTAAATGATCCATAGCGCCTTGGCCGTTTCGGCAATCCGTGGCGTCACCTTGTTGTCCTTGACCGGCCCAGGGATCTCAGCACGATAGAGCTGCATACCACCGATCCCGAGGATCGGCAGCACCGCCACCGCCAGCACGATGATCCCCATGCCTCCCAACCATTGCAGCAGTTGCCGATAAAGAAGAAAGGCCTTGGGCAGGGCATCGAGTCCGGTCAGCACGGTCGCCCCCGTGGTGGTCAGACCGGAGAAGGCCTCAAAGAAGGACTCCGACACCGACATGCGCGGCATCTCGGCCAGCATAAAGGGCAAGGCCCCCACACTGCCGATCACCACCCAGAACAGCACCACGATGAGGAACCCCTCACGGGCGCGCAGCTCCTTCTTATGGCGGCGGTTGGGTAGCCAAAGTGTCGCCCCGATGGCCAGACAGATGAAGAAAGACTCGACAAACTCGGAGCCCCCCCCATCACGGGCAAAGTAGGCCACTGCGGCGGGGATGAGCAGGGTCGAGCTAAACAGCCCGACCAGCAAGCCGACGATGCGAATAAGACTCCGAAACTGCATTCCGGCTTACATCCTCCAGAGAGTTAGGCGTCGGTAGGGCGCAACATGATGCGGCCCTGACTGCGTTCACAGGCAAGGGCCTGTACGGAAGCGAGGTGCTCCTTGGGCCAGCGGATCCGCAGGCCAACCCGGGCGCCATACTCCGCCGCCTCGGTGACGCCCTCATAGAGCCCTTGCAGGTGCTCTATGGTGCCAAGATCCCCATAGTCGCACTCAAGAAAGGTCGAGACCATATAGCGCTTGGTCGCCACTGGCAAGAGCTTGAGCGCCGCGCCAACCCCACCGCCATAGGCCTTGACCAGCCCACCGGTGCCCAGCAGCACGCCACCATAGTAACGCACCACCACGGCGCCAATCTCGCCGATCCCCGACCCCATCAACTGGGCCAGCATCGGCTTGCCGGCGGTGCCGGAGGGCTCGCCATCGTCACTGAAGCCATAGGCCTGGCTGTCATCCGGCGCCCCGGCCACAAAAGCCCAGCAGTGATGGCGCGCCGTCGGATGGGCGGCGCGCACCTCGGCGATCCAGGCCTTGGCCTGTTCGGGAGAGGCGACCTGCCGCAGCAGGGTGATGAAGCGGCTTTTCTTGATCTCCTCGCTCCACTCCACCGCCTCGGCCGGGATGGGATAACCGCTCACAGGCCGGCCTGACGGGTCAGATTCTCCACCCCGTTGGCATGCAGCACCACGTTATCCTCGATGCGGATGCCGCCGCACGAACGCAAGGCATCGACCAGCGCCCAGTTCACCTGCTTGCCATGTTCACCCGCCTGTAGCGTCTGCAACAGGCTGTCGATGAAATAGAGGCCGGGCTCGATAGTGAACACCTGGCGCGGCTCCATGATGCGGGTACAGCGCAGGAAGGGGTGCGCCTCGGGCGCCGCCAGCGGGGTACCGCGTTCATCCTGCATGAAACCGCCGGCATCATGTACCTGCAGCCCCAGCAGATGGCCCAGGCCATGAGGGAAGAAGCTGCCGGTCACCCCGCTCTCCACCATGCCGTCGACCGACATATCGACCAGTCCGAACTGTTGCAGCAGGCGAGCGATTCGCCCATGCATCTGCAAGTGCAGCTCGGTGTAGCGCAGGCCAGCCCGCATCGTCGCGATGATCTCCTGCTGCTGCACCTCAAGGGCGGCGATGAGATCGGCAAACAGACCACGCCGCCATGCCCAGGTACGGGTGATATCGGAGGCATAGCCGTGGAAGTCGACTCCCGCGTCGATGAGGAAGGAGTGGCGATCCACATCGGCGATACGCTGATGGGAGAGGTGGGTGTAGTGCAGCACCGCCGCGTTTTCATTGATGGCCACTATGTTGCCGTAGGGGGCCTGTTCGCTCCCCTGCCCGACCGCCTTCATGTAGGCAAGGTTGATCTCGAACTCACTGGCGCCGGCCAGGAAGGCATCCCGGGCCGCCAGATGGCCCCGTACCCCGATGCGATTGGCCTCGCGCAGGCACTCCAGCTCATAGTCGGTCTTGTAGGCACGGTGATAGTGCAGGTAGTTGAGCACCGCCTCCGGGTTGGGCTGGCTGAAACCGAGCAGCTCGGCCACCTCGAGATGCCCCCCCAGGTAGGCCCACTCACCGCGCTGCGCCGGCAGGTGCTCCGCTACCTGCTCAGGGCGGGTGAGAAAACGGACATCAAACTGCTCGACCCAGAACGCACTCGGCAGATCCGGCACCTTGTGCCAGAAGTCGGTCGGGCGGTAAAACAGCAACACCGGCTTGCGATGACCATCCACCAGCAGCCAGCAATGAGGGTTATCCAACACCGGCAGCCAGGCCTTGAAGTGCGGATTGACCTTGAACGGGTAATCCTGATCGTCGAGGAACACCCGCAAACTCTGGCCGGAGTGGATCGCCAACCCAGCCAGCCCCTGCTGATTCAGGATGTCGCGAGTTCGCTGCTGGAGGGTCTCTATATGTCGGGCAAACAGTTGGCTGTAGCTGCTCATGATCGGGCTCCGGCTGTCACAATGTTCCCAGCATAACATCTTGGTTTCCCCGGCTCGACCATGGCAGAGGCTTTGCGATCGCGCACGCCCACCCAACCAAAGCGTTAACAAACACAAAACAAATCGATAAACTAGCCGCAGACCTGTCGATCAAGGGATCACCATGAACAGCGCCTGCCTGTGGCAACCGAGTCCGGAGTCCCTCCGCCACTCCAACATGTATCACTTCATGCAACAGGTGAACCGCTTCCACGGCCTGCAATTGCAGGACTATTCAGAGCTGTGGCAATGGTCGGTGGAGAAGACCACCCGCTTCTGGCCTCTGGTATGGCAGCACTGCGGCGTGGTCGGGCGCCTCGGCGACATCGTCGCGGAGAACCGCCAGGAGATGGCCCGCACCCGCTGGTTCCCCGACAGCCGGCTCAACTTTGCCGAAAACCTGCTGCGTCGCGACGACGAAGCCCTGGCCATCATCAGCCGCCTCGAGGATGGCTCGCGCCGCACCCTGACCTGGCATCAGCTCACCCGTCAGGTGGCCCACGTCGCCCATTGGTTGCAGAGCGTCGGAGTCGAGCCGGGGGATGTGGTCGCCGGCTATCTGCCCAACGTGCCGGAGGCGGTGATCGCCATGCTGGCCACCACCAGTTTGGGGGCGGTCTGGACCTCCACCAGCCCCGACTTTGGCGCCGCCAGCGTGATCGAGCGTTTCGGCCAGACCCGGCCCGTGGTGCTGTTTGCCTGTGACGGTTATCGCTATGGTGGCAAGGCCATCCCCATTCGCGACAAGGTGGCCGAGGTGGCCGACGCCATCGACAGCGTGCGCCAGGTGGTAGAGATCCCGCAGCTCGGCCTTGCCGGCCCTCCTGCCAGCGGGATCGGCTGGCACAGCCTGCTGCAAGGCGAGGCGCCCCCACTGCGCTTTGTGGAGCGCGCCTTCAACGATCCGCTCTACATCCTCTACTCCTCCGGCACCACGGGGCAGCCCAAGTGCATCGTGCACGGCATCGGCGGCACCCTGTTGCAACACCTCAAGGAGCACCAGCTGCACTGCGACATCAAGCCGGGTGAGCGGGTCTTCTACTTCACCACCTGCGGCTGGATGATGTGGCACTGGCTGGTGAGCGCGCTAGCCTCCGGCGCCACCCTGGTGCTCTACGACGGCTCCCCCTTCCATGGCGATGGCAAGGTGCTGTGGGATCTGGCCCGCGACGAGCAGGTCGCCCTGTTCGGCACCTCGGCCAAATACCTCGATGCCCTGCACAAGCAGGGTTATGCCCCCATCAAGACCCACTCACTGCCCCAGCTGCGCCTCATTTGCAGCACCGGCTCCGTGCTCTCGCCCGAGGGGTTTGACTACGTCTATCAGCAGATCAAGGCCGATGTGCAGCTCGCCTCCATCTCGGGGGGCACCGACATCTGCTCTTGCTTCGTGCTCGGCAACCCCATGAGTCCCGTCTATCGGGGTGAGAGCCAAGGACGCGGGCTCGGCCTCGCGGTGCAGGTGTTCAACGAAGCGGGGCAGCCGGTACAGGGGGAGAAGGGGGAGCTGGTCTGCACCAAGCCCTTCCCGGCCCAGCCCATCGGCTTCTGGGGCGATGAGAGCGGCGAGAAGTACCACGCGGCCTACTTCGAGCGCTTTGACAACGTCTGGTGCCATGGCGACTGGATCGAACTGACCGAGCACGGTGGCATCCGCTTCTACGGCCGCTCCGATGCCACCCTCAACCCGGGCGGCGTGCGCATCGGCACCAGCGAGATCTACCGCTACGTGGAGCAGCTGGATGAGGTGGAAGAGAGCATCGTCATCGGCCAGCAGTGGCAGCAGGACGAGCGGGTGGTGCTGTTCGTGCGCCTGCGCGATGGCCTGACGCTGGATGACCCCCTGCGCGAGCGGATCTGCCAGCAGGTGCGGCACCACTGCACGCCGCGCCACGTGCCGGCGCGCATCGTTCAGGTGAGCGCCATCCCGCGCACCAAGTCCGGCAAGATTGTCGAACTGGCGGTGCGCGAGGTGGTGCACCACCGCCCGGTGAAGAACACCCATGCCCTCGCCAACCCCGAAGTGCTCGAGGAGTTTCGCGATCGGGATGAGCTGGCCAGTTGATCCCGGTCACAACTTTGCAACGGCGCCTTTTGGCGCCGTTTTCATACAGGGCGCGCCACTAGAGCCTTTACACCAATTTGGTGTTAAACGAATGTTTAAAATAGGTGTTGAATTTGTCTCTGGTCGGATCAATATTTGGCACGTCCCCTCAGGGGGAGAACAAGGAGCCACCCCCGCTATCCGCTGGGAACAAGGAGACCCTCATGATCTACCAAGGCGATACCCTGTCAGTCCGCTACCTGGAAGACGGCATTGCCGAGCTCAGGTTCGACGCACCGGGTTCAGTCAACAAGCTTGATCGCGCCACCCTGCTCTCCCTGAGCGAAGCGATCGCCGCATTACAACAAGAACGTGACCTAAAAGGCCTGATCCTCACCTCCGGCAAAGACGCCTTCATCGTCGGCGCCGACATCACCGAATTCCTCGAGCTGTTCGCCCTGCCCGATGCCGAACTGCTCGGCTGGCTGAAAAAGGCCAACGACATCTTCAGCGCCATCGAAGATCTGCCGGTGCCGACCCTGTCCGCCATCAAGGGCCACGCCCTGGGCGGTGGCTGCGAAACCATCCTCGCCACCGACCTGCGTCTGGCCGACAGCAGCGCCAAGATCGGCCTGCCCGAGACCAAACTCGGCATCATGCCGGGCTTTGGTGGCACAGTCCGCCTGCCGCGCCTTATCGGCGCCGACAACGCGCTGGAGTGGATCACCACCGGCAAGGAGTACCGTGCCGCTGACGCCCTCAAGGTGGGCGCCGTGGATGCCGTGGTCGCCCCCGAGGCACTGCATAGTGCCGCCGTGCAGATGATGAAAGACGCCATCGCGGGCAAGCTGGACTGGCCAGGCCGCCGCGCCGCCAAAAAGGGAGCGCTGCGCCTCTCCAAGCTGGAAGCCATGATGAGCTTCACCACCGCCGCCGGCATGGTCGCTGCCGTGGCCGGCAAGCACTATCCGGCCCCGATGACGGCGGTGAAAACCGTCGAGGCCGCCGCCGGTATGGGCCGTGACGAGGCTCTGATCGTCGAGGCTCAGGGCTTTATCAAGCTGGCCAAGACCGACGTGGCCAAGGCGCTGGTCGGCATCTTCCTCAATGATCAGCACATCAAGGCGCTGGCCAAAAAAGCCGCCAAGCAGGCGGGCAAGGCCACCGGCCACGCCGCCGTGCTCGGTGCCGGCATCATGGGGGGCGGCATCGCCTACCAGTCCGCCAGCAAGGGCATCCCGGCGGTGATGAAGGACATCAACGAGAAGGCGCTGGCGCTCGGCATGGGTGAGGCCACCAAGCTGCTCAACGGCCAGCTCGAGAAGGGGCGCATCGACGGCATCAAGATGGGCCAGGTGCTCTCTGCCATCACCCCGACCCTCAGCTACGACAACGTCAAGCATGTGGACGTGGTGGTCGAAGCCGTGGTCGAGAACCCGAAAGTGAAGGCCGCCGTGCTGAGTGAAGTGGAAGGGGTGATCGGCGACGACGCCGTGCTCGCCAGCAACACCTCCACCATCCCCATCTCGCTGCTGGCCAAGAGCCTCAAGCGCCCCGAGAACTTCTGCGGCATGCACTTTTTCAACCCGGTGCACCGCATGCCCCTGGTCGAGATCATCCGCGGCGAACAAACCTCGCAGGACACCATCAACCGCGTGGTGGCCTACGCCGCCGCCATGGGCAAGTCCCCTGTGGTGGTGGGCGACTGCCCAGGCTTCTTCGTCAACCGGGTGCTGTTCCCCTACTTCTTCGGCTTCAACAAGCTGGTCGCCGATGGCGCCGACTTCGCCGCCGTCGACAAGGTGATGGAGAAAGAGTTCGGCTGGCCCATGGGCCCCGCCTACCTGCTGGATGTGGTCGGCATCGACACCGGCCACCATGCCGGTGACGTGATGGCGCAGGGCTTCCCGGCGCGCATGAGCAAAGAGGGGCGTACCGCCATCGACGTGATGTACGAGGCGAGCCGCTTCGGTCAGAAGAACGGCAAGGGCTTCTACGCCTACGAGGCCGACAAGAAGGGCAAGCCGAAGAAGGTGGCCGACGCCGCGTCCTACGAGCTGCTGGCCCCGATCGCCAAGCCGCAGCAGGCGTTCGACAAGGAGACCATCATCGCCCGCATGATGATCCCCATGATCAACGAGGTGGTGCTCTGTCTGGAAGAGGGCATAGTCGCCACCCCGGCCGAGGCAGACATCGCGCTGGTCTATGGTCTGGGCTTCCCTCCCTTCCGCGGCGGCGTGTTCCGCTACCTGGACACCCTAGGCCTGGACCGCTACGTGGCCATGGCCGACCAGTTCGCCGATCTGGGCCCGCTCTATCGCGTCAGCGACACGCTGCGTGAGATGGCGGCCCAGGGCAAGACCTTCTACTGATTGCGGAGACCCATTCATGAAAGACGTAGTCATTGTCGACTGTATCCGGACCCCCATGGGCCGGTCCAAGGGCGGGGCCTTTCGCAACGTGCGTGCCGAGGAGCTCTCGGCCCACCTGATGAGCTCGCTGCTCACGCGCAACCCCAACCTCGACCCGAACGAGATCGAGGACATCTACTGGGGCTGCGTGCAGCAGACCCTGGAGCAGGGCTTCAACATCGCCCGCAACGCTGCCCTGCTGGCCGGCATCCCAAAACAGGTGGGGGCGGTCACCGTCAACCGGTTGTGCGGCTCCTCCATGCAGGCGCTGCACGACGCCTCGCGCGCCATTGCGGTGGGTGACGGCGACATCTTCATCATCGGTGGGGTCGAGCACATGGGGCACGTGCCGATGAGCCACGGGGTCGACTTCCACCCCGGCCTCTCGCGCAACGTGGCCAAGGCCTCCGGCATGATGGGGCTGACCGCCGAGATGCTCGGCAAGCTGCACGGCATCAGCCGTGCCCAGCAGGATGCCTTCGCCGCCCGCTCCCACCAGCGCGCCCATGCCGCCACGCTGGAGGGGCGCTTTGCCAAGGAGATCGTCGGGCTGGAGGGGCACGACGCCAGCGGCGCCCGCTTCTTCTACGACTATGACGAGGTGATCCGCCCCGAGACCACGGTCGACACCTTGGGCCAGCTGCGCCCGGTGTTTGACCCGGTCAACGGCACCGTCACCGCCGGCACCTCCTCGGCGCTCTCCGACGGCGCCGCCGCCATGCTGGTGATGAGCGCGGATCGCGCCAAGGCGCTGGGGTTGACCCCGCGCGCCCGCGTGCGTGCCATGGCCATCGCCGGCTGTGACGCCGCCATCATGGGGTACGGCCCGGTGCCGGCCACCCAGAAGGCGCTCAAGCGCGCCGGCCTGAGCGTGAGTGACATCGATCTGTTCGAGCTCAACGAGGCGTTTGCCGCCCAGTCGCTGCCCTGCGTCAAGGATCTGGGGCTGATGGATCAGGTGGACGAGAAGGTGAACCTCAACGGCGGCGCCATCGCCCTGGGTCACCCGCTCGGCTGCTCTGGCGCGCGCATCTCCACCACCCTCATCCATCTGATGGAGGAGAAGGACGCCACCCTGGGGGTCGCCACCATGTGCATCGGTCTCGGGCAAGGCATCGCCACCGTGTTCGAGCGCCTCTGAGTTCACGCCCCGGGCGCGACACGGCGCACCGGGAATGTGGCAACACGCGGATCCACGCGTCTTCTTGGCCGGCTCATTGAGCCGGCCCTTTTTATTTCCACTCGCGCCACGATATGCGCAAGGAGTGCCCAGCTATTCACACTCACAGCCCGGTTTGCTTGCTTTTTGTGCCCCCGCCGGGTTCAATCTCCACAAAAAATGGATGCACACACCTATGTCACTGAGCAAACAACTGCTGATCGTCGACGACGATCAGGAAATCCGGGAGCTGCTCAACGAGTACCTGACCCGCGCCGGGTTTGAGGTTCTTACCGCCGCCGAAGGCAACGAGATGCACCGGCTGCTGACCCAGCACAGCCCCGATCTCATCATCCTCGACATCATGATGCCGGG
This sequence comes from Aeromonas simiae, assembly GCF_014892695.1. NCBI lineage: Bacteria > Pseudomonadati > Pseudomonadota > Gammaproteobacteria > Aeromonadales > Aeromonadaceae > Aeromonas > Aeromonas simiae. The sequence continues at coordinate 3,855,386 of NZ_CP040449.1, read as the reverse complement.
GGATGACGGCTTTACCCTGTGCCAGCAGATCCGCCGCGACTCGCAGGTCCCCATCATCATGCTGACCGCCGCCTCCGACGAGACCGACCGAGTGATCGGCCTCGAGCTCGGCGCCGACGACTACATCGCCAAGCCGTTCAGCCCGCGCGAGTTGCAGGCCCGCATCAAGGCGCTGCTGCGCCGGGCCGAGTTCCGCCAGCCGGAGACCAAGGAGAAAGAGCTGCCACGTCGGCTGCGCTTTGCCGAGTGGGTGCTCGACACCCTGAGCCACCAGCTGACCCATGATGACGGCAGCCGGCTCGATCTCTCCGGCAGTGACTTCATGCTGCTCTCGATGTTCTTGCAGCAGCCGGGGGCCGTGCTCGATCGCGACACCATCTCGGATGCCACCCGCGGCCGCGAGAGTCTGCCGATGGAGCGCGGTATCGACGTACAGATCAGCCGCCTGCGCCAGAAGCTCGGCGACAACGGCAAGAGCCCGCGCATCATCAAGACCATTCGCGGCAGCGGCTACATGCTGATCGCCGAAGTGCACGAGGAACCCTGATCCGATGCATGCGAAACGGTGGTGGTCGGCCCTGGTGCCGCGCTCGCTCCTCTCCCGCATGCTGCTCCTGCTGCTGCTGGCGATCCTGCTCTCCCAGACCATCCTCACCGGGATCTGGATGCAGCAGATCCAGAAGCGGGAGCTGGATGGGATGCTCAGCACCACCCGCAATCTGGCCATGTCGGCCGCCTCCACCGTCAGTTTTTTCAAGTCGCTGCCACTGCAATACCGCCACATCGCGCTGGATCAGCTGCGCAACATGGGCGGCAGCCGCTTCTTCGTCTCGCTCAACGAAGAGGAGATCCGCATCAACCCGATCCCCGACAGCGAGCGCAAGACCATGGTGCTGAGCGAGGTGAAGGCCATCCTCGGCAACAAGCTCTCCGACACCATGGCGATCAAGGTCAACTTCTCCCACCCCGAAGATCTGCACGTCTTCAACAACGATACCCTGCTGGCGGATCTCCCCTCCTCGTGGGCCCGTTACACCCTGTCGCTCGAGCCGATCAACCCGCCGGTGCTGGTGATCCAGATCGAGATAAAACGCGGCGAGTGGCTCTATCTGGCGGCCCTGCTGCCCGCCCCCTACATGACCCTGGATGACACCGTGATGCCGGCCAACCAGGTGCGCTTTATCGCCCTGATGACGGTGTTCCTCTGCTTCTTCACCTTCCTGCTGGTGCGCTGGCAGACCCGGCCGCTGCGCCGGCTGGCCAAGGCGGCAGTCAACCTCGGCAAAGACATCGACCAACCCTCGCTCAAAGAGGAAGGGGCCTCGGAGATCGTCGCCGCGACCCGCGCCTTCAACATCATGCAGCACCGCATCCGGCGCTACATCGGGGATCGGGAGCTGCTGTTTAGCTCCATCTCCCACGATCTCAAGACCCCGATCACCCGGCTGCGGCTGCGGGTCGAACTGCTCGATGACGAGACCCAGATCACCAAGTTCAACAAGGATCTCGATGAGCTGGAGCTGATGGTGAAAGGGGCGCTGCAAACGGTCAAAGACACCGATATTCACGAGAACATGGCGCAGATCGATGTCGATGGCATGCTGCACCAGCTGGCCGAGAGCCTGAACCTGCGCGAGGAGCGGCTCACCATAGAGGGGCACTGCAAGCACCCCTACCGGGGCAAACCGCTGGCCCTCAAGCGCTGCATCGCCAATCTGGTCGATAACGGCATCAAGTACGGCAAGAAGGTGCGCATCATCATCCTCGACGATGACGAGATGCTGATCCTGTTCATCATGGATGAGGGCCCTGGCCTGCCCGAGGAGCAGATCGAGCGCATCTTCGAGCCCTATTACCGCTTCGATACCGAAAAACCCGGTAACGGCCTTGGCCTCGGCATCGCCCGTAACATCGCCCATGCCCACGGCGGCGATCTGGTACTGGAAAACCGCCCCACGGGTGGCCTGCAAGCCACCCTCTCACTGCCACGGCAATGATCATGAAAAACACGCTGTACCCCCTGCTCTTAACCCTGCTCGCCATCCCGGCGAGCCATGCCTCCCAGGTGGAGGTGCAGCATTGGTGGACCTCGGGCGGTGAGGCCCGCGCCGTCGAGGTGCTCAAATCCACGTGGAAGGGCGAAGGGCACCAGTGGCAGGATTTCGCCGTCCAGGGCGGCGGCGGCAAGAGCGCCATGACGGTCTTAAAAAGCCGGGCGCTGGCGGCCAATCCTCCCCAGGCCGCCCACCTCAAGGGAGTCGAGCTGCGCGAGTGGGCAGGCCTTGGCTTCCTGCGCGATCTCGGCCCCATGGCCGATCACTTCGGCTGGTATCAGGCCATGCCCCCCGTGGTGCGCCAGACCCTGAGCCCGACCGGATCGCTGGTAGCCGTCCCCACCGGTATCCACAGGGTGAACTGGCTCTGGATCAACCGCCGCCGCCTGGCCGAGACCGGCCTGCCCGCCCCCACCGACTGGGCCAGCTTCATCCAGGTGGCCGAGCGGCTGAAGCAGCAGGGCGTGATCCCCCTCGCTATCGGCAACGAGCCGTGGCAACTGGCGATCTTGTTCGAGGCGGTGGCCCTCGGCGAGGGGGGGCGCGACTTCTATCGCAAGGCGCTGCTCGAGCTCGATCCGGCCGTACTCACCGGCCCCGACATGGTGCGCGTGCTGCAACGCTTCCAGCAGTTGCGCAGCTACGTACCGCTTAGCTTCGTCAGCCTGAAGTGGAACCAGGCGACCACCCTGATCGAAACCGGCGGCGCCGCCATGCAGATCATGGGGGACTGGACCAAGGGCGAGCTGACCGCCGCCGACTACCGGCCCGGCGAAGATATCCTCTGCCTGCCCACCCCCGGCAGCCAGGGCATCTTCAGCTACAACATCGACTCCATCGCCATGTTCAAGGTGCGTGACCCGCTGCAAATGCAGGCCCAGAGCGAACTGGCCGAACTCATCATGCGCCCCGACGTCCAGGCCCGCTTCAATCAGGCTAAGGGGTCGATCCCGGCACTGGCGAAGGTGGACATGAAGGGGTTCGATCGCTGCGCCATCCGCTCTCAGCGCGATTTCACGCAGGCGGAGAAAGAGGGCAACCTGCTGCCGAGCGTGGCCGAAGGCATGGTATTAGCGACCCCGCTCCAGCAGGCGCTGATGGATGTGCTGGCCAACTTCTTCAACGATCCCAATGCCGATGCGGCCACTACCGCCGCCCGGCTCGGCCGGGTGATGCGTTCGGCCAAGGGTTAATAACCGCCTCTTCCCCCGCGCCACCAGCCGGGTATGCTGTGCAGGAGTCCTCCCCCATGGAGATCCCATGCAGCGCATCCTGTTTGTTGAAGACGATCCCGACATCGGCCAGCTGATCGCCGGCTGGCTCTCCCGCCACGAGATGGAGGTGATCATCGAGAGTCGTGGTGATCGCGCCCTGGCACGGGTCGAGGAGGTGCAGCCCGACCTGATCCTGCTCGACATCATGTTGCCCGGTTGCGACGGCCTCACCCTGTGCCGGGATCTGCGCCCGCGCTTCGCCGGCCCCATCGTCATGCTCACCTCGCTCGACAGCGACATGAACCAGATCCTCAGCCTGGAGCTCGGCGCCAACGACTACATCCTCAAGACCACCCCGCCCCCTGTGCTGCTGGCCCGGCTACGGGTGCAGTTTCGCCAGCAGCAAAACGCCATCGCCACGCCGGCCATGGCCGCGCCCCCATCCCAGCGGTTACAGTTCGGCCGTCTCACCATCGACGGGCCGGCCCGCGCCGTGACCCTGGACGGGGAGAACGTGCCGCTCTCCACCAGCGACTTCGATCTCTTGTGGGAGCTGGCCTGCCACGCCGGCCAGATCATGGGGCGTGACGCCCTGTTTCGCAGCCTGCGCGGGCGTGACTACGACGGGCTGGATCGCAGCATGGACGTGGCCATCTCCCGCCTGCGCCGCAAGCTTGGCGACGATCCGGCCGCCCCGACCCGCATCAAGACAGTGCGCCAGCGCGGCTACCTGCTGGTGCCCCAGGCCTGGGAGTAAACCGTGCGCCACCTCTTCATCAAGTTCTACCTGCTGGTGATGGCCTGCTTCATGGTGGCGGTCGTGCTGGTCGGCTGGGTCTACAAAGACACCGCCGAGCGGGCCGGCAACCGCTATCTGGAGCGGATGATGCAGGGCTCGCTCGATCTGCTCACCAGCGAACTGGCCCACAAGCCGCAGACGGCCTGGCCACAGCGGTTGAGCGAGCAGTCACGGCAGCTCAGTCTGCCGCTGCACGTGGGGGCGCTGGCCGATCAGCCGCTCGGCGAGGAGGATCTCGACTTCCTGCGCGGCGGCAACATCGTCATCGTCGAGGAGGATGACACCTTCCGCCAGCTCATCCCCGGCAGCGATCAGGTGCTCATCGTCGGCCCCGTCCCCTACCTCTCCTACCTGCACGAGCTGCACTGGCTCGACATCGGCCTGCTGCTGCTGCTCGGCCTCTCCCTGGCGCTGCCGATCCTGCTCTGGCTGCGCCCCCATTGGCGCGGCCTGCTGACCCTGGAGCAGACGGCACGCCGCCTCGGGCGCGGCGATCTCAGCGCCCGCAGCCGGTTGCCGGCCAGCAGCAGCCTGGCACGCATGGGCCAGACCCTGGATCTGATGGCCGAGCAGCTCGAGGCGCTCATCAACGGCAAGAAGCAACTCACCGATGCCATCGCCCACGAGCTACGCACCCCGCTGGTGCGGCTGCAATACCGCCTGGCCCTGCTCGAGCCGGCACCGGCCGAGGCGGATCGGCAGGCGCTGGAGCGGGATCTGGCTGCGCTCGATACCCTGATCGACGAGATGCTCACCTACGCCAGGCTGGATCGCCCCGAGATGCCGCTGCACCCAACCGATCTCGAACTCGGCGAGTGGGCACGCCGCCACCTGCCGGACTGGCAGGCGCTCTGTCCGGGCAAACCGATCCACCTGTGCGGGCCGAGCGAGCCCCTTCCCTGGCGTGGCGATGAACGGCTGCTGACCCGGGCGGTGGAGAACCTGCTGCGCAACGCACTGCGCCACGCCACCCAGCGGGTCGAGCTGCACCTCGCCGCCGAGCGAGACCATCTGCTCATCGAGGTACAAGACGACGGCAGCGGCATCGCGCCGCAGCATGCCGAGCACATCTTCGAGCCCTTCGTGCGTCTCGACGAGAGCCGCGATCGCCGCACCGGCGGCACCGGGCTGGGCCTTGCCATCGTGCGCAGCATCGCCCGCCATCACGGCGGCGAGGCCAGCCTGGTGGCCAGCCGCAGCGGAGCCCGTTTTCGCCTCTCCCTGCCGCGCCGGTAACTCCGGCGCCCAATAAAAAAGGGCCGCGATGGCGGCCCTTTTTATCGACGCTGTCATCAGCCCAGCATGTAGTCGTCCGGCAGGGCGAGACGGGCCACCCCAGATTCGACGGCTGCCAGTGCCACGGCGCGGGCAACCCGCGGCAGCAGACGGGCATCCATCGGCTTGGGGATCACATAGTCACGGCCAAAGGCCAGCGCATCGACCCCGGCGGCCTGCAGCACAGCCTCCGGCACCGGCTCCTTGACCAGGGCACGGATCGCCTCGACCGCCGCCACCTTCATGGCCTCGTTGATGCGACGGGCACGCACGTCCAGGGCGCCGCGGAAGATGAAGGGGAAGCAGATGACGTTGTTGATCTGGTTCGGGTAGTCGGAACGGCCGGTGCCCATGATGAGGTCATCACGAACCGAGCGGGCCAGCTCGGGGCTGATCTCGGGGTCGGGGTTGGAGCAGGCGAAGATGACCGGATTCGGCGCCATCAGGGCCACTGCATCGGCCGGCAGCACGTTGGGGCCGGAGACACCGACAAACACGTCGGCCCCCGCGATCGCCTCGTGCAGGGTGCGCAGCGGGGTGTCATTGGCAAAACGCGCCTTGTACGGATTGAGATCGCTGCGCCCGGCGTGGATCACCCCTTGACGGTCGAGCATGAAGATCTGCTCGCGTCGGGCACCACAGGCCAGCAGCAGCTCCATGCAGGCGATGGCGGCGGCGCCAGCCCCCATGCAGACGATGCGGCTCTGTTCGATGCGCTTGCCTTGGATCTCGAGGGCATTGAGCAGGCCGGCGGCGGTGACAATGGCGGTGCCGTGCTGATCATCGTGGAATACCGGCACATCGCAGCGCTCGATCAGCGCCTGCTCGATGGCGAAACACTCGGGCGCCTTGATGTCTTCCAGATTGATGCCGCCGAAGGTGTCGGCGATGGCGGCCACCGTGTCGATGAAGGCCTGGTCGGTGTCGTGCTTGACCTCGATGTCGATGGCATCGATGCCGGCGAAGCGCTTGAACAGCAGGGCCTTGCCCTCCATCACCGGCTTGGAGGCGAGCGGCCCCAGATTGCCGAGCCCCAGGATCGCGGTGCCGTTGGAGATGACCGCCACCAGATTACCCTTGGCGGTATAGCGATAGGCGGCCTCGGGATCGGCGGCGATTTCGCGCACCGGCTCGGCCACGCCTGGGCTGTAGGCCAGCGCCAGATCGCGGGCGGTTTCCGCCGGCTTGGTGAGTTCGATGGCGATCTTCCCCGGTACGGGAAGGGCGTGATAGTCGAGAGCCTGTTGGCGCAGATCGGACATGGGGAACCCCGATACGATGGTGAATGTGCACGTCGTTGCTCGCCGCCAGGCGGCGAGAGGGGGGATCATAAGGAAAAGTCGGGGGGGCTGCCCAGCAGATAATATGGGCAATACACCAATCGAGCCCATATAGCCGATATATTAAGCTAACTCATTACACCCATTTAGAGGTATAAACCAACCTCTTCAATCTAAGACCTCGACACCGGCTAGGCGCTCGGCCTGTTTGGCGATCGCCTCGGTCATCCCCTGAAAGATGAAGAGATGAAACGGCAACATCGCCAGCCAGTAGCCGAGCCCCCACGCCCCCTGTGGATGCCAGTGGGCCGTCACGCTGAGCCGGGTCAGCCCCGAGGGCTCGGGGGTGATGATGAACTCCAGCCGCCCCACCCCGGGCGCCTTCATGTTGAACAAGAGATCGAGCCGGCGCCCCTCCTCCACCCCGAGGATCTCCCAGGAGTCGAGCCGATCGCCCTTGCGAAACCGGGTGGGATCGCTGCGCCCGTACTGGCGGGCCGGGCCGCCTATCAGGTGATCCATCCACTCGCGCACCGTCCACAGTTCGTTCATGTAGAAGTAACGCCGCTTCCCGCCGAGCCCTTGCAACACCTGCCACACCTGCTCGGGTGAGGCCAGCGCCAGCGCCGTGCCGCTGGCGGTGCGATCGTAAAAACCGTACTCAGGATGGCGCCAGCGCAGGCCGAGCGGGGTCTCCTCCCCTTGCTGCTCGGCGCCGAGACGCTGCTCCAGGGCCAGCGCCTCACCGAGCGCCTCGTCAAAGCCGAGCAGCCGCTGGGGCAGCAAGGCCTGCAACGCCCCGCCATCGGCTGGAATGTCGTGCTTGAGCCCGCCCACCAGCGCCTTGGCCACCGGCTGCGGCACCGAGGTGGCAAACTGCAACCACCAGGCCGACAGGCGTGGGGTGAGCCAGGGAATGGGAAAGATGGGGCAGCGCTTGCCGATATGGGCGGCAAAACGTTCGAGCTGCTGCTGGTAGCTGAGCAACTCGGGCCCAACCGCATTGAAGATGGTACCATCGACCCCCTCGGCCTCGACCAACCCGCCGAGGTAATGGAGCAGGTTGGAGAGGGCGATCGGCGGCGTGCGCGAGCGCACCCACTTGGGGGTGACCATCATCGGCAGGTTGAACACCAGATCGCGCATCACCTCGAAGGCCGCCGAGCCGGGGCCGATGATGATGCCGGCACGCAGCTCCACCGTCGGCACCCCGGCGGCACGAAACAGCTCGCCACAGATGCGTCGCGAGTTGAGATGGCGGCTCTCACAGCGATCCGGCTGGATTGCCCCGAGATAGACGATGCGGCGCACCCCGGCGGCGCGGGCGGCGGCGGCGAAGTTCTTCACGCCCTGCTGCTCGAGGCGGTGGAAGCCGGGGCCCGCCCCCATGGCGTGCACCAGATAGAAGACGGTATCTATCCCTGCCAGGGCCGGCCCCAGTGTCGCGGGGTTGAGGCTGTCGGCATGACGGAAGCTGACGCCCGCAGGCAGGCGGCAGGGGTGGCGGGCGGCGGCAATGACCTCGTGGCCATGCGCCTGCAAATAGGGCACCAGATGGGAGCCGATGTAGCCGGCGGCGCCCATGACCAGACAGGATTTCATCGTGCTCTCCCTCGCGTGAATGGCACCACCTTAGGGGAAAGCCGGGCACAAAAAAAGCGCCCAGAGGGCGCTTTTTCTACAAGCGGGGTATGGCTTACTTCTTGCCAGCCAGGGAACCGAAACGCTTGTTGAACTTGTCCACGCGGCCGCCGCTGGACACTTCCTTCTGCTTGCCGGTGTAGAAGGGGTGGCACTCGGAGCACACGTCCAGGTTCAGATCCTTGCCAACGGTGGAGCGAGTCTTGATGATGTTACCGCAAGAGCACTTGGCGGTGATTTCTACGTATTCCGGATGGATACCAGCTTTCATGGACAACCTCAATGATTTGGGCCGTGTCGCTATCCGAGCCAAAGGTCGGACACCACACGAATATTGAACACAATTTCAAAGGCAGCGAATAATATAGGAAACGCCTGAGCTCAGGCAAGTGTCTTCGCAGAAAAAATAGGCAACTCTTGGTGAATTCCTCCGATAATCAGGGCCTGGTGCGGGTGGCCGTGCCGGTTCCCTTGCGCCGTCCCTTCGACTATCTCGCCCCGCATCCCCTGCCCCCACCCGGCTGCCGGGTCGAGGTCGCATTTGGCCCGCAGACTCTGGTGGGGCTGGTGGTCGAGCACCCGGCCGAGAGCGCCCTGCCCAGGGAGAAGCTCAAGCCGGTCAAGCGGGTGCTCGACGAGCGGCCGGTGCTCGGCCCCGATATCCTGGCCCTGATGCAGTGGGGCGCCGGCTATTACCAGTACCCGCTCGGCGAAGTGCTGGCAGTGGCCCTGCCGGTGCTGGTGCGCAAGGGGGAGCCGGCCGCCTACCGCGAGCTGGAGTTCTGGTTCACCACCGAAGCGGGGCAGGCCTGCGATCTCAACGAGCTCAAGCGCGCGCCCAAGCAGCAGCAGGCGCTGGCCCTGCTGCGCAAAGGGCCGCAGACCCCCTCATCCTTACGTCAGGAGGAGGTGCAGTCGGCGGCGATGACGGCGCTGGAGAAGAAGGGGCTGGTCGAGAAACGCAGTCTGGAGCCGACCCACCCCACCGACTGGGCCGAGCACCTCTCCTGCGACGGCGCCCTGCAACTCAATACCGAGCAGGCGCTGGCGGTCTCGGCAGTGACCAGCCAGCGTGAGCGCTTCAACGCCTTCCTGCTCGAGGGGATCACCGGCTCGGGCAAGACCGAGGTGTACTTAAGCATCCTCGAGCCCTTGCTGCGCGAGGGGCGGCAGGCGCTGGTGATGGTGCCGGAGATCGGCCTCACCCCGCAGACCATCAACCGCTTCAAGCGCCGCTTCAACGTGCCTGTGGTGGCGATGCACTCAGGGATGAACGACCGGGAGCGGCTCGATGCCTGGCTCGCCTGCCGCGACGGCGGCGCCGCCATCCTGATCGGCACCCGCTCCACCATCTTCACCCCGTTTCGCGATCTCGGCCTCATCATCATCGACGAGGAGCACGACGCCTCGTTCAAGCAGCAGGACGGCTTTCGCTATCACGCCCGCGATCTGGCCGTGATGCGCGCCCACCGCGCCGGCATCCCGGTGCTGCTCGGCTCGGCCACTCCGTCGCTGGAGAGCCTGCACAACGCCCAGAGCGGCAAGTACCACCACCTACGCCTGACCCGGCGTGCCGGCAACGCCAGCACGGCGCACCAGGTGATCCTCGACATCAAGAACACCCGGCTGCAAGCCGGCCTCTCGCCCCAGCTCGAACGGCTGATGGGCGAGCACCTGGCCGCCGGCAACCAGGTGATGCTGTTTCTCAACCGGCGCGGCTACGCCTCGTCGCTCATCTGTCACCAGTGCGGCTGGAGCGCCGCCTGCGAGCGCTGTGATGCCTGGTATACCTGGCACCAGAGCAGCCGGCGCCTGCACTGCCACCACTGTGACAGCATCCGCCCGCTGCCCCACACCTGCCCCGAGTGCGGCAGCGTCGAGCTGATCGGCTCCGGCGTCGGCACCGAGCAGCTCGAGCAGCTGCTGGCCACCCTGTTCCCCCACTACCCGGTGGTGCGCATCGACAGCGACAGCACGGCGCGCAAGGGGGAGCTGGAGCAGCACCTCGAGGGGATCAAGAGCGGCCGTTACAAGATCCTCATCGGCACCCAGATCCTCGCCAAGGGGCACCACTTCCCCGACGTGACCCTGGTCGGCCTCATCGACGTGGACGGCGCCCTCTTCTCGGCCGATTTTCGCGCCGCCGAGCGCCTGGCCCAGCTCTACACCCAGGTGGCCGGCCGGGCCGGCCGCGCCAGCAAGCCGGGGCTGGTGGTGCTGCAAAGCCACCACCCGGAGCACGCCCTGCTACAGGATCTGACCCAAAACGGCTACGACCACTTCGCCGTCACCGCCCTCAAGGAGCGGCGCCTGCTCAACCTGCCCCCCTTCAGCCACCAGGCGCTGTTCAAGGCCGAGGCGACCGGTCAGGCCGAGGTGCACGCCTTTTTGCAGCGTCTGGCGGAGACACTGCGGCTGGCCCGCTTCCCCGGATTGCAGGTGGTGGGCCCCCTCACCGGCATGATGGAGCGCAAGGCGGGCAAGTTCCGCATGCAGTTGATGCTGCAAGCCCCCACTCGCAGCGCCCTCTCGCAGCTGATGCAGTGGGCCATTGGCGAGCTGGACGCCTGGCCCGAGACCCGCAGGGTGCGCTGGGTGGTGGACGTCGACCCCATCGATCTCGGCTGATTGCAGCCGGCACTGGCGGCGATCAGCGGCCGAATGCTACAAAGGGGCCATCTGCCAAGGAGGCCCCATGTACCTGCCCCCCCACTTTGCCGCCGAGCGGGCATCGCTCATCACACTCATCCAGACCCACCCGCTGGGGGCGCTCATCCGCCGCCACGAAGACACCCTCGATGCCGACCACCTGCCGTTTCTGATCGAAGAGCGGGGCGACACCCTGCACCTGCTGGCCCATGTGGCGCGCGCCAATCTGCTGTGGCAGCAGGCGGACGGCAGCCCGGTGCTGGTGATTTTTCGCGGCGCCGAGGGGTATGTCTCTCCCAACTGGTATCCGGGTAAAGCCGAACACCACAGGGCGGTGCCCACCTGGAACTACGCCGTGGCTCACGCCCATGGGCGGCTCAGGGTACATGACGATGCGCGCTTCGTGCAGCGACTGCTGGCACGCCTGACCCGCGAACACGAGGCGGCCATGCCGCGCCCCTGGCGGATGGGCGATGCCCCGCGCGACTACCTCGCACAGATGCTGGCGGCCGTGGTGGGGATCGAGGTTGAAGTCGAGCGGCTCGAGGGTAAATTCAAGCTGAGCCAGAACCGGGATACGGCCGATCGCGCCGGCGTGGTGACAGGGCTTGCCACCCAAAACAACGCCGCCTTGGCCCAAGCCGTGGCGGCGTCAAAAAAACCATGATGGATGAGATCAGCGCTCGCGCGAGCCCTGTTTCTCCTGCTCGGCGCGCTGGCGCGCCAGTTCGTCAACGCGAGCCTGCCATTTCTCTTCCGCCTGTTTCAGGCTGTAAAGTTCCAGCTCGTGACGCATGGTGTCGATCTCGTGGTCAAGCTTGTCCATCACACACTCTCCTTCCCGGTATGGGTGTCAGGTTGGCCGACGGGATTGCGAACCCCTCACCAGTTATGACCCCCATCACGGCGCGATCGTCCACGCAAAAAAGCGATTGAAAAGGCATCTTTCAATCGCTTCAAGACCTTTCTGACAGATAGGCAGGCTCCGCACCTTGGGCTAGATTGCTCTAACTATCCCTCTCATGGCCGGTTGGCAGCCCGACACCTCGGTGTCATGGCGGCCGCATAAACTGGCGTTGCCCCCAGAGCATAAGGAGTCGTGCCCGTGACCTTCGCCCACCCCCTGCACACCGAGAGCGCCGGCCTGCCCGCCCCGACCCGAACCCTACTGCTGCACGGCGACGACCCGGCAGAGAAGCGCCGCGAGCTGCTCGACTACTTCACCCAGACCTTCGAGCTCTACGAGCGCCTGTTCGACTGTCTGGCCGACGAGCGCGCCTGGTTCACCAAGGCGATCCGCCTGCGCCATCCGCTCATCTTCTACTACGGCCACACCGCCGCCTTCTTCATCAACAAGCTGATCGCCGCGCGCCTCATCGACGAGCGCATCGACCCGCGTATCGAAGCCATGGTGGCCATCGGGGTCGACGAGATGAGCTGGGACGATCTCGATGAGCGCCACTACGACTGGCCGAGCGTCGGCGCGTTGCGCCACTACCGCGCCAAGGTGCGCGAGCGGGTGATCCACTTCATCGAGCAGATGCCGCTGACCCTGCCGATAGACTGGCAGAGCCCGGCCTGGGCCATCCTGATGGGCATAGAGCATGAGCGCATCCATCTGGAGACCTCGAGCGTGCTGATCCGCCAGCTGCCGCTGGCCTGGGTACGCCCCCAGCCCCACTGGCCCGCCTGCCCTCAGGCCCGGCGCGATCGCACTAGCGTGCCGGCCAACACCCTGCTGGCGGTGGCCGGCGGCGAGGTGGTGCTCGGCAAGCGGGATGACACCTACGGCTGGGACAACGAGTACGGCGAGCGGCGGATCACTCTGGCCCCCTTCCAGGCGAGCCGGCTGCTGGTGAGCAACGCCGAATTCTTCGCCTTTGTGGAGGCCGGCGGCTATACCGAGCGCCGCTTCTGGGACGACGAGGGGTGGGGCTGGCGTGAATTTGCCGACGCCGCCATGCCCAGCTTCTGGGTCGGCGATCCGGGGGCCCCCGAGGCCCTGCGGCTGCGCCTGATGACAGAGGAGGTTAACATGCCGTGGGACTGGCCGGTCGAGGTCAATCAGCTCGAGGCCGCCGCCTTCTGCCGCTGGAAGAGCGAGGTGACCGGCCTACCGGTGCAGCTGCCAAGCGAAGCCGAGTGGATGCACCTGCGCCAGCGCATCGCGCTGGATCAGCCGACCTGGCCCAGGGCCCCCGGCAATCTCAACCTGGAGTACTGGGCCTCCTCCTGCCCGGTCGATCGGTTCCAGCAAGAGGCGTTTTGCGATCTGGTGGGCAACGTCTGGCAGTGGACCAGTACCCCCATCGATGGCTATGAGGGGTTCAAGGTGCACCCCCTCTACGACGACTTCTCCACCCCCACCTTCGACGGCAAGCACAACCTGATGAAGGGGGGCAGCTGGATCAGCACCGGCAACGAGGCGATCGCCGCCGCGCGCTATGCGTTTCGCCGCCACTTCTTCCAGCACGCCGGCTTTCGCTATCTGGTGTCGCACCACCGGGAGGCCCGCACCATTAACCCCTACGAGACCGACACCCTGGTGGCCCAGTACCTGGACTTTCACTACGGCCCGAGCCACTTCGGGGTGCCCAACTACAGCCAGACCCTGGCTACGTTGGCGGCCGAGCTTACCCCCAACCATCAGCGGGCGCTCGACATCGGCTGCGCCGTGGGCCGCACCAGCTTCGAGCTGGCCCGCCACTTCCAGCACGTGGACGGGGTCGACTACTCGGCCCGCTTCATCGACGTGGCGCTGGCCATGACCCGGCAGGAGGGGTTCCGCTACGCCGTGCCGCTGGAGGGAGATCTGGTGGACTATCGGCAGGCCCGGCTGGCCGACCACGCGCTCGGGGCCGAGCAGGCGGCGCGCATTCATTTTAGCCAGGGGGACGCCTGCAACCTCAAGCCCAAGTACGACCACTACGATCTGGTGCTGGCCTCAAACCTCATCGACCGGCTGCGCGAACCCGCCCGGTTCCTGCAAGAGATAGGCCGGCGCCTGCGCCCGGGCGGCATCCTGCTGCTCACCAGCCCCTATACCTGGCTTGAGGAGTACACCCCCAAGGCCAACTGGCTCGGCGGGGTGCGGGAGAACGGCGAGGCACTGACCACCCATCAGGCCCTGCAACGGCTGCTAGCGGCGGAGTTTGAGGAGGTGGGCACACCGAGCGACGTGCCCTTCGTGATCCGCGAGACGGCCCGCAAGTACCAGCACACACTGGCCCAGCTCACCGTCTGGCGCAGACGGGGTTAACGCCACCAGGGGCCTGCGGGCCCCTTTGGTGAGCATGCCTTGCCACCCGATAAAGCGGCCCGTCATGGGCCGCCCACGGGGGCCGCGACTATGCGATCAGCCAGCCCCTTGATCCAGCTTCCATCGCGCTTTCCAGATTGGTGCGCTTATGGCACTGGGCTATCAACTAGATGCAGCCTGTCATTTTCTGAAAGACCGATACCATCTTGCCCCTGAACAACCGTCTCCCTGCGTCCCCTTGCATCACTCCCCTCACCCGGCGACGCAGCTAATACAATGGTGAGCGTTCCAAAATTCAACTTTTAGGCAACAATATATATTTAAAATAATAATTTTAGTAACCGCGAACCAAATAAAGTAATAAACATACCACACCGACTAAAAGCATCCATAAGATAGCTGGGCCATAGTTTCCTTTTTGCGCTTCCGATGCTAAATATGCATTGAATTCTTTTTTACTCTGATGTCGCCCGTATGCTGAACCAGTATTATGGTGCCCTAGTGGCGTTGAGCCTGTATTAACATATTCCTTCCCTGCTGCTAGAGAAGGTAGTGGTCCAAAATCAGCTTTTCCTTCTGCTGTAACAACATACCAACTTGAGCCATCTTTGATGATGAAACGACCATCACCTACAGCATATTGGCCTGCTTTAATTTTTTTAATAGAAACCATCGGCGACTCCTTCTGCCTAATGTTTGATCAAGAAGCGGGCTTTAGTCCATCCCAGCGAGCGATTTGAACCACTAGTTAGGGGCCACATAACTCGGTTCATAAACGATTTCAAACTCAGGACCAAGCTCTGTTTGAAGCTCCGATAAAAAAGTGAGTACTTCGGTTTCAAATTTTTCGCATTCATCGGGGCCCCAAGGGCCTGGATCGGGCGGGTAGTCCCAATTTAAGGCGGTATCGTGCCACTGAGATAATGCGTTTAACCGTACGAGCATTGCATTGCTCAGAGGTAATTTGTCTTCAATAGGGCCGACATCAAACTCTTTTAATGCTGCGTCATTGCCGCACCACAAGGAACCTCCGCCCCACTCGAACATTAGTCTGATACTAAAAGCGCCGGACATTGATGAGTCTCTAACATTTGGTTAAGGGGCCGGTTTTAGCCGGTCCCGAGTGAGCGAAGCGAACGACTTGAACCAATTGTTATGCTTACGGCTCGTTGGTGTTGGTGGCTGAGCGCTCAATTAGAACCTGCTCCATTGCTCTTTTTATATCAACATCTGATGGGGACTTGAGCGTAAAGTAGAAGCTTATTGCTCCAACTACGAAGCTGATAATCGTTATTATGTATGCTCTGTTTGTCTGTTTCTTTGTTTTTTCTTGCTCTGACTTGAGTTCTGTGTATTTGTTTAGCGTTGATGTTATTGGTAGAAGAATATGTTTATCTGAGTCATCCTGTGATGATTCAATAATTTTAAGCAGTCTGGAGAGAGATGGTTTTACTTCGTCAGGCAGCTCGTCAAAGGGTTCTTCTTTCTCGATTTCAACTACCAATGTCTTTAATGCTGAAAAGGTTGTGGGCTCATCAATTTCAGCATAAAGTCTATAAATTACATCGCGACTATTTTTAGGGGATAGGTCGAAGCTACGACCAATTAATGTAATGTCTTTTGCGGAAAGTGAAACTGATGATAAAAGTTTTTGCTTTATGTTTCCTTTCATGCTTTCCATATTCTTTCTTTTCTGGATTGCCATCCAGAAAACGAAAACTAGAGCGCCAGCCATTACTGCAATGTAAAAGACTGCCATGAATAAGTTGAGTACTTCCTTTGTCACATTGCACTCCTAAGATGCATAACACCTCAATAACCGGCGCAGCTTTGCTGCGTTCGGCGCCGAAGGCGCGTAGTTGATTGACTTGTTAGCTGATACTGCCAAGCACTACGCTAGTGCACATTAATACCTCTACTTTCTAATAGAGGAACAAGCTCATTATTTGCTGCTACGATTTCACCATAGCATTGCTGGATGTATTCAACATCCATTTCATGACGTTCTCTATGTGACTTCTTACGATGAGCTTCCACCATAACCGCAGAATCACCTTCGCGACTTGAAAATATGCCGTGCACTATTTTGTTTCGTTTGGAAATGAATCCGTTTTCCTTAGAGGCGTTATTCTTGAACTTTTGTAAAGTTGACCTTATTTCGTTTTCGATATCATGATGTTCTAGTAAAGAGATAGCCATTTCGATTTTGGGTCGAATATCCATAGCGCCAGTAACTATCATACCAACAGGTTTATCAATTTTCAGGATGTGCCAGATTACATTTGAAACCAAATAGTCAAAATAGGAATACTGAGTACAGATATAGCCAGTGAGTTTTGCACGCAGCTCCATGTTGTGTATATCTTCGCTCATTACTTTCTCTCTATGATGAACAGCTAACGCCCGGCTCTGGGGCTGCATGGAGCGCATGCGTAATACAGTCCCTCACAGCCGCTTGTTAGCTGATTGCCAGACCAGCTCCACAATTGGATGCAAAGCAGTTTTTCATAACATTGCCGTTACCAAACTTTGTTTCTTTCGCATTAAACTCTAATCCTGAATTGGCAACAATATTTGTGACTTCAACGGCAGTAACTGGAAGCTCTATCGGCCATTCTCTGACTCTGGCATCAGGATAACGCTTCTCAGCATCGTCTACATTATTAAGTTCAAAAAATTCAATCTGAACCAGATCGCCGTTTGGATATTTTATTTTTAATTTTTTAGCTGACGGCGGACACTCAATATCCTCTTCCCCTCCTACGTTATACCATTCGTTATTTTTTATATAAGCACGTGGATCATTGCTAGTGGAAAGCATATGAAGATTTAATAGTAAGTAGTTATTTTCGTCTCGTTCAAACCAAATAATTGGCTGTTCTTTAAATTTGAAAATGACGGGGGTTTCATAGTAAAAGTTTCCACCTACCACAGCTAAAAGACGGTTTCTCATCCAATTAAATTTACCGCTCACTTGCCGCCAATTGTCTTTGCCGGATTGCTTTAACTCATGAAGCTGCTCCACAGAAAATGCTCCATGATCTGCTTGTATATGGTGCGTGCGGCATAAAGCAATCATTCCTTCAGGATTATGGTGATTCGTTACATGCCAGGGAGGATCAAAATGATGCCATTCTAAATATGGTAACCCGCAACCCGACACAGGGCATCCAAATCCAATCTCTTCTCTTAGTATTCTCTTCACTTCTGTTGGGGGATTTCGATTCATTCTGATTCTCCCTTATTTCAGCTAACAGTGATTAGATGGAAGGCGGCACTAACACATTAATACCGCCTTCCATCTAACTCCGCTACGAACCACTATATGGTGATAGAAATAACAGATTAAATCAACCACTTACATCCCTATCTCTGAGGCTAAGCGTATTCGCTTAACCTCTTCTTTTTGTACAGCCATGACGACGGTATAGAAAAATAGTGAGGGCGTTGACCATCGCCGGCAAAGCTATCGCCCCTGACTGACCACCTCTGGTTTGCCGCTTTTTACTAACACGGCTCTGGCATGGTGCATCCCGGGCTCCGAGGTGTGGTCTTCAAACGACTATCTTAGCGAGCGCAACGAGGGAAGGAAGGATGACGTGTTTATTTTACGAGCAAGATCAATAAATTAAGCACCGCATCATTGTCTATGCAGCAATGCACAGCGCGGCTTGCCTCCAAGGGCGGATACCCCCTCCGGCAGGCCAAGAGCGCTCTTGGCAACGCAGAGGGAAAAAGAAAGGGGGCCGTGGCCCCCTTTGCTTTATCTCAGGATTTACTGATCCCCACCGCCACCAGCTTGCCCCCTTCTGAGCGGGGGGTGAAGTGCACCTTGTCCCCCACCTTAAGGCCGGTTAGTTCGGCCGGATCGGCGGCCTCGAAGGTCATGGTCATGCCGGGCATGCCGAGCGCCTTGAGGGGACCGTGCTTGAGGGTCACCTTGTTGCCCTCAATCTTGCGCACCTCGCCGCTCGCCGGCTCACTCATGGCGGCGTGATCCATGGCGGGCATGGCCTGGTGGTTCATCGCTTGGTGATTCATGCCGTCCATCTCGGCGGCCTGGGTGTTCAGGGTCAAGGTGGCCGCCAGCAGCGGCCAGAGCAGATTACGAGTCATGACTGTTTCTCCTTCGGGTCAGAGGTTGCGGGCAGCCCACGGCCGCGCCACAGGAAGTAGATGGCCGGCAACACCAGCAGGGTCAGCACCAGGGCGCTCACCATGCCGCCGATCATGGGGGCGGCGATGCGCTGCATCACCTCAGAGCCGCTGCCGTGGCTCCACATGATGGGGAGCAGGCCGACGATGATGGTCACCACCGTCATCATCTTGGGGCGCAGGCGCAGGGCCGCCCCCTCGATGACGGCGTCGTGCAGGCCGCTCCGATCCGGGCGCTGCCGCGCGCACAGGGCCTCCCAGGCGTGGTTGAGGTAAACCAGCATCAAGACGCCGGTCTCCACCGCCACCCCGGCCAGGGCGATGAAGCCCACCCCGACCCCGACCGAGAGGTTGAAGCCGAGCAGCCACACCGCCCAGATCCCCCCCACCACGGCCAGCGGCAGGGAGCCGAGGATGATCAGCACCTCGCTCATGCGGCGAAACGCCAGATAGAGCAGCAGCACGATAATGCCGAGGGTGAGCGGCACCACGTAGGCGAGGCGCGCCTTGGCCCGCTCCATGTATTCGTACTGCCCGGACCAGGTGAGGGCGTAGCCGGGGGCGAGCTTGAGCTCTTGCTCCACCTTGGCGCGCGCCTCGGCCACGAACGAGCCGATGTCGCGCCCGTCGATGTCCACATAGACCCAGCCGTTGAGGCGAGCGTTCTCGCTGCGCAGCATGGGGGCCTCGTCGGAGAGATAGACCCGCGCCACGTCGCCGAGCGCAATGCGTTCCCCCTCCGGCGTCACCAGGGGCAGCAGGGCCAGCGCCTCGGGCGAGTCGCGGTAATCCTGTGGGTAGCGCAGGTTGATGGGGTAACGCTCGCGCCCCTCTATGGTCTGCCCCACCTCCATGCCGCCCACCGCCAGCGCCAGCACCTCTTGCACGTCGGCCACGTTGAGGCCATAGCGGGCGGCGCGGGCGCGATCGATATCCACCTTGACGTAGCGCCCACCGGCCACCCGTTCGGCGTAAACCGACGAGAGCCCCGGCACCGCCTTGAGGATGCGCTCGACCTCGCGGCCAATCTGCTCTATCTGCTTGAGATCGGGGCCGGCGATCTTGATGCCGACCGGGGTCTTAATGCCGGTGGCCAGCATGTCGATGCGAGTCTTGATGGGAGGCACCCAGGCGTTGGTCAGGCCGGGGAAGCGGATCAGCGAGTCGAGCTCCTCACGCAGCTTCTCGGGGGTCATGCCGGGGCGCCATTGGTCGCGCGGCTTGAGTTGCACCGCGGTCTCGAACATCACCAGATCGGCCGGATCGGTGGCGCTCTCGGCGCGCCCCGCTTTACCGAACACGTTCTGCACCTCGGGCACGGTGCGGATCAGCTTGTCGGTCTGTTGCAGCAGCTCGCGCGCCTTGCCCACCGAGAGGTTGGCGTAGGTGGTGGGCATGTACAGCAGATCCCCCTCATCGAGGGTCGGCACGAACTCAGAGCCCAGATGCTGCAAGGGATAGAGGCCGGCAATCGTGACCGCCAGCGCCAGCGCCAAGGTGGTCTTGGGCCAGGCCAGCACGGCGCGCAGCAGCGGCAGGTAGCCGTGGGTCATGGCGCGGTTGAGGGGGTTGGCCTGCTCGGGTAGCACCCGGCCACGGATGAAGTAGCCCATCAGCACCGGCACCAGCGTGATGGAGAGGCCGGCGGCCGCCGCCATGGCGTAGGTCTTGGTGTAGGCGAGCGGGGCAAACATGCGCCCCTCCTGAGCCTCCAGGGTGAACACCGGCAGGAAGCTCATGGTGATGATGAGCAGCGAGAAGAAGATGGCCGGCCCCACTTCGGCGCTGGCCGTCAGGATCACCTGCCAGCGGTTCTGCTCGGTGAGCGTCTCGCGCTCCATGTGCTTGTGCACGTTCTCGATCATCACAATGGCGCCGTCCACCATGGCGCCGATGGCGATGGCGATACCGCCGAGCGACATGATGTTGGCGTTGATCCCTTGCAGGTGCATGACGATGAAGGCGACCAGGATGGCGATCGGCAGGCTCACCACCACCACCACCACCAGCGACGAGCGCAGGTGAAAGAGGAACGCCAAGCACACCAGCACCACCACGGCGAACTCCTCCACCAGCTTGCCGGAGAGGTTGTCGATGGCGCGCGCGATGAGATCGGAGCGGTCATAGACGGTGACCAGCTCCACCCCCTTGGGCAGGCTGGATTTGAGCTCGGCCAGCCGCGCCTTGACCCCGTCTATGGTGCGCTGGGCGTTCTCGCCATAGCGCATGACGATGATGCCGCCGACCACCTCCCCCTCGCCGTTCAGCTCAGCCACGCCGCGCCGCATCTGCGGGCCGGTGGCCACCTCGGCCACGTCGCCCAAGGTGAGCGGCGTGCCGCGCACCCGGGTACCGAGCGGGATCTGGCGCAGATCCTCCACCCCCTTGAGATAACCGCTGGCGCGCACCATGTACTCGGCCTCGGCCATCTCGATGACAGAGGCGCCTGTCTCCTGATTGCCCATCTCGATGGCGCTCTTGATCAGCGACAGCGGCACCCCGTAGGCGCGCAGCTTGTCCGGGTCGACCCGCACCTGATACTGCTTGACCATGCCGCCCACGGTCGCCACCTCGGCCACCCCGGGCACGGTTTGCAGCTCGTATTTCAAAAACCAGTTTTGCAGCGAGGTGAGCTGGGCCAGATCGTGCTGGCCGCTCTTGTCGGTCAGGGCGTACTGATAGACCCAGCCCACCCCGGTGGCGTCGGGGCCAAGCTCGGGCTTGGCCTCGGCCGGCAGGCGCGAGGCCACCTGGCTTAAATACTCCAGCACCCGGGCGCGGGCCCAGTAGAGATCGGTCTTGTCGTCGAACAGCACATAGACGAAGGAGTCACCAAAAAAAGAGTAACCGCGCACCGTGGTGGCCCCCGGCACCGAGAGCAGGGCCGTGGTGAGCGGGTAGGTGACCTGATCCTCGACCACCTGGGGCGCCTGCCCCGGGTAGCTGGTCTTGATGATCACCTGTACGTCTGAGAGATCCGGCAGGGCGTCGACCGGGGTCTGGCGCACCGACCAGATGCCCCAGGCAGTGACCAGCACGGTCACCAGCAACACCAGGAAGCGGTTGCCGAGCGACCAGCGAAGAATGGCGGTGATCATGCTCAGTGCCCCCCGTGGTTGTCGGCAGCCGGGGCGGCGTCATCCATCACATGAATGGCGGTCACCTGATAATCCTCTCCCTGTTGGCGCATCTCGAAGTGCAGGTGGGTGCCCACCTTGAGGGCGCCGGCATCCACCCCCTCACCGAGGCCAAACTCCATCTCCATCGCCGGCCACTGCCACTCGGGCACCGCCTGGTGGGAGAGGGTCACCCGATCGCCATCGAGCGCGGTCACCGTGCCCTCGCTCCATACCGCAACAGGGCGAAATGCGGTCATGCGCTGGAAATCAGAGCTGAGGCTCGATTCGGAATCGATGAGGAACTGGGCCGAGCTGACCACCTTGTCGCCCGCCTCGACCCCCTCGAGGATCGCCTGACGCTCGCCGTCGCGCGCCCCCAAGCGCACCGCCACCGACTTGAAGCGGCCGTCGCCAAGCGCCAGCACCACCCGATCCTGACGGCCGGTGCGGATCACCGCCTCGGCCGGCACCTGCAACACAGGGGGCAGCTCCCGCTCCAGGCTGATCTTGGCGAACATGTTGGGCCTGAGCTGACCATCCGGGTTGGCAAAGCGCAGCCGCACCTTGAGGGTGCGGGTGGCGGCATCCAGGGTCGGGTAGAGGTAGTCAACCCGGCCGGGCCAGTGGCGGCCGGGATCGTAGTCCAGGGTCATGGTGGCGGGCATGCCCACCTGCACGGCGCCGGCCTGACGCTCGAACAGCTCGGCGCTCACCCACACCTCGCCGAGCGAGGCGATGGAGAAGAGCGGATCGGCCGGCTCCACGTACTGCCCTTCACGCACCTTGAGATCGACCAGATAACCGCCGCGCGCGGCCGGAATGCGGATGGTCTGCTGCACTTGGCGGGTACGCTTGAGCTCGTTGATCTGACCGGCTGGGATCGACAGGGCGCGCAGCTTGCCCTCGGCGGCACGCTCGATGGCCGGGTTGCCGCTGCTCAGGGCTAGCAGGAACTCCTTCTGGGCGTTGACCAGATCCGGCGAATAGAGATCGAACAGAGGTTGCCCGGCCTTGACCGGCTGCCCCTCGCTCTTGACGTGCAGGCGGCGGATCCAGCCCCCCATGCGCGGGGTTACCGTCTCGAGGCGCTCCTCGTCATAGCCCACATAACCCACGGTCTCGATGCGCTGCCGCCAAGGAGACAGAGTCACCTCGGCCAGACGCACCCCCATGTTCTGCTGGATCTCGGGGCTGATGGTGACAGTACCGGGGGAGCCCTCCTTTTTCTCCTCATAGACGGGGAGAAAATCCATCCCCATGGAGTCCTTGGCCGGCCCCGGCCGCTTGTCGGAAGGGTCCATCGGATTGACCCAATAGAGGGGCTGTTTCTCGGCCGGCGCCGGGGCGCGGCCACCCGCCAGCCAATAGCCGGCAGCGGCGCTGCCAGCCAGGGCGGCGAGCAGCAGGAGTCCCCTGAGGGGACCAAATGATTGCGATGACATAGAGACTCTCTTGCACAGACACGAAGACATGCCGGCAACTTGCCGGCCGTTAACGGGGCAAGGGAGAACTCAATTGCGCAGGATGCAGAACTCGAGATGGCGCCTGGGCCAGGAGGGAGGGGGGGCCCCGCGGGCCCGGCCGCGGCGCAGCCGCAGCACAGCGCCCCCGAGCAGGGGCGGTGCAAACAGGGAGAGACACAGCAACAAAGGCAACAGCAGCAGCGAGGGCAGGCCACCGGTGAGTTGGCTCAAGGCACCGGAGACCCCGGAGGGCATGGGGCAGTCGCCCTGCATGCCCTGGCCATCTTCATCGGCCATCGCCGCACCGTGGCAGCTGGCCGCCACCGGTTGGGCGGCCTGGATGGTGTAAGCGGCAAGACAGAGGGTCAGATTGCAGGCGAGCATCAGCACCAGCATCAGCCGGGCAATCAGGCTCGTTGGCAACCGTCTCGCTATCATGACACTCCTCCCACTTTGGCCTCACCCTAAACCTTCCCACAGTGGGAAGGTCAAGCGGTCTGCTGCTGGGCCTGTTGTTGATAGCGGCGCGCCAGGGCGGCGCACACCATCAGTTGCAGCTGGTGGAACAGCATCAGTGGCAGCAACATGATGCCGACCGAGGCCGCCGGGAACAGCACGTTGGCCATGGGCACGCCGTTGGCGAGGCTCTTCTTCGAACCGCAGAAGACGATGGTGATCTCGTCTTCACGGGAGAAACCGAGCCGGCGCGCCGCCTGCATGTTGATGACGATGACCAGCGCCAGCAGCACGCAGCTCACCAGCAGGATCGAGAGCAGGTCGTCCCAACCCACCTTGTGCCAGATCCCCTCCACCACCGCCTCGCTGAAGGCGACGTAGACCACCAGCAGGATCGAACTCTGGTCGACCTTACTGATGAGGGGACGGTGCCGGTCGACCCAGCCACCGATGAGGGGGCGCGCAAGGTGGCCAGCCACGAAGGGGAGCATCAGTTGCAGCAAGATCGACTGGATCGCCTGCCAGGTTTCGGTGTCCTCTCCCTGCACATTGATGAGTACCCCGACCAGGATCGGCGAGAGAAAGACACCGAGGATGCTGGAGGCCGAGGCGCTGCACACGGCAGCGGCCACGTTGCCACCGGCCATGGAGGTAAACGCGATAGCCGACTGCACCGTGGCCGGCAGGGCGCACAGATAGAGGAAGCCCAGGTAGATCTCGGGGCTGATCCAGGCCGGCACGAAGGGGCGTAGCAGTAGGCCGAGCAGGGGGAACAGCACAAAGGTGCTGCCCATCACCAGCAGATGCAGGCGCCAGTGGCCCATCCCGGCGAAGATGGCCTGGCGCGAGAGCTTGGCTCCGTGCATGAAAAAGAGCAGGGCGATGGCCGCCTTGGTGAGCTGGGCAAACCCCTCGGCCCAGGCCCCCTCGCAGGGAAAGAGGGAGGCGATCACCACCACGGTGACCAGGATCAGGGTAAACGGATCGAGCCGCATCGAAAGACTCCTGAGGAAGAAAGAGCGTCAGGGTAGTCCAAGATGGAACGCCTGTCTTGCTCCGACCGGCCGGCAACAACGACAAGAGGGAGCCTGGGCTCCCTCTTGGTCATGGATTGTCAGCAGCACTTAACCGCCGACGGAGATACGCTTCATGTCCTTCATGTAGCCGCGCAGCACCTGGCCGATGGCTTCGATCGGGTGGTTGCGGATCGCCTCGTTGGCGCGGATCAGGGCGGCGTTATCGACCGCGTTACCGCTGGTGGCCGGCTGGCCCAGATCGCCCGCCTGCAGGGTCGGCATGAAGTGCTCGCGCAGCAGCGGTACGGCGGCGTTGGCGAACAGGTAGTTACCGTACTCGGCGGTATCGGAGATGACCACGTTCATCTCATACAGGCGCTTACGAGCAACGGTGTTGGCGATCAGCGGCAGCTCGTGCAGCGACTCGTAGTAGGCGGACTCTTCATAGATGCCGGAGGCCACCATGGTTTCGAACGCCAGCTCGACCCCCGCCTTGACCATGGCCACCATGACCAGACCATTGTCGAAGTACTCCTGCTCGGCAATCTTGCCGTCGAACGCCGGGGCATTTTCGAAGGCGGACTTGCCGGTCTCTTCGCGCCAGGTGTGCAGCTTGATGTCGTCCTCAGCCCAGTCAGCCATCATGCCACGGGAGAACTCACCGGCGATGATGTCGTCCATGTGCTTCTCAAACAGCGGGCGCATCAGCACGCGCAGCTGCTCGGAAAGCTCGAAGGCGCGCAGCTTGGCCGGGTTGGAGAGTCGATCCATCATGTTGGTGATACCACCCTGCTTGAGGGCTTCGGTGATGGTCTCCCAACCGAACTGGATCAGCTTGCCGGCGTAACCGGGGTCGGTGCCCTCGGCCACCAGCTTGTCGTAGCAAAGCAGGGAACCGGCCTGCAGCATGCCGCACAGGATGGTCTGCTCACCCATCAGGTCAGACTTCACCTCGGCCACGAAGGAGGACTCCAGCACGCCAGCACGGTCGCCGCCAGTGGCAGAGGCCCACGCCTTGGCAATCGCCATGCCTTCACCCTTGGGATCGTTCTCCGGGTGGACGGCGATCAGGGTTGGCACACCGAACCCACGCTTGTACTCTTCGCGCACCTCGGTGCCGGGGCACTTGGGGGCAACCATGACGACGGTGATGTCGGCACGGATCTGCTGGCCTTCCTCAACCACGTTGAAACCGTGGGAGTAACCCAGGGCGGCACCCTGCTTCATCAGCGGCATGACGGTCTTCACCACGTCGGAGTGCTGCTTGTCCGGAGTCAGGTTCAGCACCAGATCGGCGGTCGGGATCAGCTCTTCATAGGTGCCGACCTTGAAGCCGTTATCGGTGGCCTTCTGCCAGGAGGCACGCTTCTCGGTGATGGCGGCCTGGCGCAGGGCATAGGAGATATCCAGCCCGGAGTCGCGCATGTTCAGACCCTGGTTCAGACCCTGGGCACCACAGCCGACGATCACCACCTTCTTGCCCTTGAGCACTTCGCAGCCGTCGGCGAACTCCTCGCGCTTCATGAAACGGCACTTGCCCAGCTGGGCCAGCTGCTGACGCAGGTTCAGGGTGTTGAAATAGTTGGCCATGGTGATTGCTCCATTCGGTTGATTCCATGCCGCAATGCGGCGCAATGTCGAACCACTATAGCGCGGGACAGGTATTGCCGTAACTGATATATTCGAAACATCACGTTGCGGATAATGAAATATGGATCTACGTCACCTCGAGCTGTTTTTGCACCTCGCCGACAGCCTGCACTTCGGCAAGACTGCCGACGCCATGGCGGTCAGCCCCTCCACCCTGAGCCGGGCCATCCAGCGCCTGGAGCAGGAGACCGGCTGCACCCTGTTCGAGCGGGATAACCGCAGCGTGCGCCTCACCCCGGCCGGCGAGAAGCTGCGCGAATTCGGCGGCACACTGGTGCAGGAGTGGCGCCATCTGCGTCAGGAGCTGCGCCGCAGCGACGAACCGCTGCAAGGACGGCTGCGGGTCTACTGCTCGGTGACCGCCAGCTATTTCCTGCTGCCCGAGTTGCTCGAACGCTTTCGCCGCCGCCATCCTCAGCTCGAGATCAAGCTGGAAACCGGCGACCCGGCGCTGGCGGTCGACCGGCTGCTGGCCGACGAGACCGATCTGGCCATCGCCGCCCGCCCGGATGCCCTGCCGGCCAAGCTGGAGTTCGCCAGCCTGCGCCAGGTACCGCTGGTGTTCATCGCCCCGCGCAGCGGGCCGCAACTGGCCCAGTGGTTCCCTGGCGGCGAACCCAACTGGGAGCGGCTGCCGTTGATCCTTTCGGAGCAGGGGCTGGCGCGAAAACGCTGCGAGCAGTGGCTGCGTAACAAGGGGATCGCCCCCAACCTCTACGCCGAAGTGGCGGGCAACGAGGGGATCGTCGCCATGGTGGCGCTCGGTTGCGGGGTGGGGCTGGTGCCCGAGGCGGTGCTCGACCACAGCCCGATGGGGGACAAGATCCGCATCGTCGAGCCCAAGCCGGCGCTCAAGCCATTTGATGTCGGCATCGCCGTGCTCAAGAAGCGACTGGAAGACCCGCTGGTGCGAGCCTTCTGGGATACCGCCCGCCTTTCACGCTAGGCAGCAGTGAGGGTGGCAACGACCTTGTGAACTGATGAATGTAACAGGCGAGCATGGCGCTGAGCGTCTATGCTTTTTGTCCACGTGCTTCACAAGGAGAATAAGGGTCATGGAACACAGACTCATCGAAATTAAGGGCGAGGTGTTGTTTGAGGAGTATCTGCACAGCCTGGGCGTCACTCCGCGCCACCTAGACCAAGAGCAGGAGATCTACCTGCAAGATCGTCATCTGGCTGCCATCCGCCGGGTCAAGGGAGAGTTACGCTTCTTCCTGCATGCCGCCGAGCTGACCCACGCCTGAGCGACAATGACGAAGGCGGGCACCCGGCCCGCCTTCACGCCATCAATCCTGTTCCTCTTCATCCTCATCATAGTAATCGCTGAGCTCAATCCACAGCCCCAGCCCGATCATCACCATGGCACCAAACCAGGTGCCGGAATTGCCAATCGGGTTGCCAAGCACGATCATGGCCAGCGAGAGAAAACCCATGGCGGCATAGACCTTCAGCCGGTCGTAGGACTGGATCATATTCATACCTCCCTGTTGAATATGGGTCATTTTTTATATTACCCATGGGCCTCCGTCAGGAAAGGCGTTCCCGGCAATTCGGTTTCATCTGCTGGGAAGCGAGTTCATTCTTTGCTTATTTTTTAGTCGGAGCTATTATTGCCAGCCGAATTGGTTAGGGGTTTGAAACGAAATGAGTGATTTGTTCTGCAGTGCTACCCATGAACTGGACGCCGTCGGGCTGCGTTGCCCGGAGCCGGTCATGATGGTGCGTAAGAGGGTGCGCACCATGGCCGAGGGGGAAACCCTGCTGGTGCATGCCGACGATCCGTCGACCACCCGTGACATCCCAAGCTTCTGCCGCTTCATGGACCACACCCTGGTGGCCAGTGAGATTGAAGCCGCCCCCTATCGCTACCTGATCCGCAAGGGTCTGTAATCGCAAGGAAATGTCCATGTCACCGATCACCCGCATCGGCACCACGGCCCGCTGGTCCGACCTTGTCATCCACAACGGCACCCTCTATGTGGTGGAAGTGCCCGCCACGCTGGAAGCCGACCTCCAGACCCAGACCCGCGAGGTGCTGGAGAGCCTGACCCGCCTACTGGAGACGCACGGCTCCGGGGTCGACAAGATCCTGATGGCCACCATCTATCTCAAAGAGATCGGTGACATCGCCGCCTTCAACGAGCTGTGGGATGCCTGGCTGCCAGCCGGCAGCGCCCCGGTACGCTGCTGCGTGCAGGCCCGCCTCGCCCACGACGACTTCAAGGTCGAGATCCAGCTCACCGCCGCCGTCTGATGCGGCCGCAAGGATAAAAAAAGAGCGCCTCGTGGCGCTCTTTTTCATGGGGCCTTAGCCCGCCTTCAGCGGCTGGGCCAGTTGCAGCAGGAAGGCAAACTCGAGGGCGATGTCCTCATAGGCCTTGAAGCGCCCCGACTTGCCGCCGTGGCCCGACTCCATGTCGGTGTGAAGCAGCAGCAGGTTATGATCGATCTTGAGTTCACGCAGCTTGGCGACCCACTTGGCCGGCTCCCAGTATTGCACCTGGGAGTCGTGCAGACCGGTCGTCACCAGCAGGTTCGGGTAGGCCTGCGCCTTGACCTGATCGTAAGGGCTGTAGGACTTCATGTAGTCGTAGTAGGCCTTCTCATTGGGGTTGCCCCACTCGTCGTATTCGCCCGTGGTGAGCGGGATAGACTCGTCGAGCATGGTGGTCACCACATCGACGAAGGGCACCTGGGCCACCACGCCGCGATAGAGATCGGGCGCCTGGTTGATCACCGCCCCCATCAGCAGACCACCGGCACTGCCCCCCATGGCATAGACCTGATCGGGCGCTCCGTATTGCTGCGCCGTCAGCGCGCGGGTCACGTCAATGAAGTCGTTGAAGCTGTTCTGCTTGTGCAGCAGTTTGCCCTGTTCGTACCAATCGCGGCCCAGCTCCTCGCCACCCCGGATGTGGGCGATGGCGTAGACGAAACCGCGATCGAGCAGGCTCAGGCGGGCGCTGCCAAAATCCGGGTCCATGCTGGCACCGTAAGAGCCGTAGCCATAGACCAGCAAGGGGTTACGGCCATCCTGCTTGAACTTGTCCTTGCGCCACACCAGCGAGACCGGCACCTTGACCCCATCACGGGCGGTCACCCAAAGCCGGGCGCTGGCATAATCCTCGCTCTTGAAACCCGCCACCGGCTGCTGCTTGAGCAGGGTGCGCTGGCCGCTGTCGAGGTTGACCTCGTAGGTGGAGCTCGGCGTGGTGAGCGACGAGTAGCCGTAGCGCAGCCGATCGGTGTCGGGCTCCGGGTTGTACCCGAGCCAAGTGACGTAGGTGGGGTCGTCGAAGGCGATCTCCTTCTGCTCGCCATCTTGCCAGCGGATCTGCCGCAACCGGGTCAGCCCGCCCTCACGCTCCTCCACCACCAGCCAGTCGCGCAGCAGCACATAGCTCTCGAGCAGGGTATCAGGGCGCGGCGCCACCACGCTCTTCCAATGCGCCTCAGCCCCCTCCCGGGTCTCGTACAGACCGAAGTTCTTGCCGTCCTTGTTGGAGCGCACATAGAAGTTGCCACGGTAGTGGTCGATGCCGTACTCGTGATTGACCCGGCGCGGCAGGAACACCTTGGGGCTCTGCTCGGGATGGTTGGCATCGATCAGCCGCGCCTCGCCCGTGGTGGTACTGGAGAGGCTGATGACGATGAACTCCTCCGAGGTGGTGGCGTAGAGGCTGACGTAAAAGGTGTCATCCTGCTCCTCGTAGACCAGCTGATCCTTGGCCGGGTCGGTGCCGAGCACATGGCGGTAAACCTGGTAGGGCAGCAGGGTCTGCGGGTGCTTGCGCACATAGAACAGCGTCTTGCTGTCGGTGGCCCAGACGATATTGCCCGAGGTGTTCTCGATACGATCCGGCAGCCACTGACCACTGTCGATATCGAGGAAACGCACATCGTACTGGCGACGGGAGACCACATCCTCGCTCACCGCCAGCAGCCGGTTGTCGCGGCTCACCTCGAGGGCACCGGTGGCGTAATAGTCATGCCCCTCGGCACGCTGGTTGCCATCTAGCAGCAGTTGCGACTTGTCCTTGCCATCGACCGGTTGGCGCAAATAGATGGCGTACTCTTTACCCGGCTCGAAACGAGTCTGATAGCGGTAGCCGTTCTTGACGTAAGGCACGGACTCATCCTGCTGGGGAATGCGCGCCACCATCTCGGCATAGAGCTGGTCACGCAGCGCCTTGGACGGCGCCAGCATGGCCTCGGTATAACGGTTCTCGGCCTTGAGGTAATCGAGCACGGCCGGATCCTGTCGTTTGTCATCCCGCAACCAGTAGTAATTATCGATGCGCTCATCGCCGTGGTTCTTGAGGAGGTGCGGCTGTCGGGTGGCCTGGGGGGGCTGGGTCATGGGGCTCTCACTTGCAGCGTGGGCCACTCCGGCGGCAAGCACCAGCCAGAGCAACCAATGGGGTTTCATTTGCATATCGCATCCTTGGCGATCTTCTCTTCGTGTCGACGTGACCGAAGCCACATCCACTCCTGGCGGCACCAATCTGCCCCCGAATCCCTTCTCGGGCAAGGTTCCCCCCCTGTTTTAAGCAAAAAAACCGCCACCCGGGGGTGGCGGTCTGCCTGCTTGGCGGCCCAGCGTCTGCCAGGTGTGCCTCACATGGGATAGGGAGCCAGCCAGGCAGGCTGCCGGTCAGCCCGGATAGGCCGACCAACGCGTGGTCTTGCCCTCCTGGTCCAGGCTCAGCACCTCATAGGGGTGGCCAGGAATGTCCATACCGGGCGCACTCTGGGGCATACCGGGAATGGTCAAGCCACGGATGGCCGGCTTCTGTTCCAGCAGCAACCGAACATCGGCGGCCGGCACATGCCCTTCGACCACATAGCCATCGATCTCGGCCGTGTGGCACGAGGAAAGCTCGGGGCGAATGCCGTTACGCTCTTTGATGGCGCCAAGCTCCTCGGTTTCCACCACCTTCAGCTCGAAACCGTTGGCTTGCATGTGCTTGATCCAGCCCTCACAACAGCCACAGTATTTCGACTTGTAGACAGTCATGGGGCCGGCCGCCAGGGCCGAGAAGGCAGTAAAGGCGGCAAGCACCGCCAGCAGGCGTGAACCTGGAATCATGGTGTTCTCCTCATGATGGCAAGAATGGGATCACCCCGGTAAGGGGCGGAAAATTCAGACCAGGAGGAGGCGGGGAGGCCGCTCCAGCCGCTCACAAGGGGCAGCGGGGATATGTAGATCCGGCTCGGGAAAATGGGGAACGTCGGCCTCCAGCGGAGCGACGCCAAGCGCCACCTCGGCGATACAGGCCATACCAAGCATGGTGGTGAAGCTACCGCACGGCATCGCCTTCTCGAGCGAGCGCTCGATGCGGCCACAGTGATCGGTGAAGGTGCAGAGATCGGTGGCCGCCCTGGCACCAAACGACATGCACACCAGCAGCAGACACCACATGGGTATCCAGAACCGGGCACGGCGAAGGGCGGCAATCGGCAGCATCGTTTTTCTCTGCATGGGATGAGTGAGCATGCTAACCCTGCCCCCCGGGGTAGGGTCAAGCGGGACTGGACGAGCAGACCCTGCAACCGCGAGAATGAGGCCTCATATCGGCCATCCCCGAGTCACACATGAAACGCATTCTGGTGCTGTTCGCCCATCCGGCGCTGCAAAAGTCGCACGCCAACCGCAGCTTGCTGCACGCCATTCAGGGACTGGAAGGAGTCACCCTGCATGACCTCTATCAAAGCTACCCCGACCAACTCATCGACGTGAAGCGCGAGCAAGCGCTGCTCGCCGAGCATGACATGGTGGTGTTCCAACACCCCTTCTACTGGTACTCCAGCCCCGCCATCCTCAAGGAGTGGCTCGATCTGGTGCTCGAATATGGTTACGCCTATGGCAACGAGGGCGATACGCTGCGCGGCAAGCTGTGGCTGTCGGCCATCACCACGGGCGGCGCACCGGAATCGTACAGCACCGAAGGGGATAACCAGCGCCCCCTCATCGACTTCCTGCTGCCGTTCCAGCAGACCGCCCGTCTGTGTGGCATGCACTGGCTGCCTCCCTTCGTGTTGCATGCCTTCCACAAGATCAGTGACCCGACAGCCCTGCTACGCTGCGGCCAGGAGTATCGCCAACTGCTCGCGGCACTGCGCGACGAGCAACTGACCGTGGAGTCGCTCTCTTCCCACACCTATCTGCGTGACGCCTTGGAGAACCTCTGATGGAATCCGGCATATTGCAAGACGCCCTCATCTATCTCGGCGCCGCCGTCATCGCCGTCCCGCTCGCCAAGCGCTTCGGTCTCGGCTCCGTACTCGGTTATCTGTTGGCCGGCATCATCATCGGCCCCTACCTGCTCGGCATGGTGGGCGATCAGAAAGAGGTGATGCACTTTGCCGAGTTCGGCGTGGTGCTGATGCTGTTTTTGGTCGGCCTCGAACTCCAGCCGACCCTGCTATGGCAGCTCAAGGGGCCCATTCTCGGCACCGGCGGCCTGCAGATGATCCTGACCACCCTGGTGCTGACCGGTATCGGTTGGGCCGCCTCACTGCCTTGGCAGGAGAGCTTGGCCATCGGCCTCATTCTGGCGCTCTCCTCCACCGCGATCGCCCTGCAGAGCTTGCAGGAGCGCCGCCTGATGCAGAACGAAAGCGGCCGCAGCGCCTTTGCCGTGCTGCTGCTGCAAGATATCGCGGTGATCCCGATCCTGGCGCTGCTGCCCCTGCTGGCACTGCAACCCACCACCATAGGTGAGAGCAGCGGCCTGAGTGGCTGGCAACAGGGGGCGCTGGTGGCCGCCGCCATCAGCGGCATCGTGCTGGGGGGGCGCTACCTGATGCGCCCCATCTTCCGCGCCATCGCTGAGGCCCACATGCGCGAGATCTTCGTCGCCGCCGCCCTGCTGCTGGTGGTGGGGATCGCGGTGCTGATGGAGTCGGTCGGCCTCTCCCCCGCGCTCGGCTCCTTCCTAGCCGGCGTCGTACTGGCCGACAGTGAATACCGCCACGAGCTCGAATCGGACATCGAGCCGTTCAAGGGGCTGCTGCTCGGTCTCTTCTTCATGTCGGTCGGTGCCGGCATCGACTTTCGCCTATTTGCCGAGCACCCGCTCTTGATCCCGGCCCTGGTGATCGGGCTGATGGTGGTCAAGTGGCTGGTGTTGATGGGCCTTGGCAAGGTGCTGCGCATGAGCCCGAGCCAGAACTGGACCTTCGCCCTGGCGCTGGCTCAGGGCGGTGAATTTGCCTTCGTGCTGTTCTCGTTCGCCGGTCAAACCCGGGTACTCAGTACCGAGACCACCAGCCTGCTCACCCTGGTGGTCACCCTGTCGATGGCGCTGAGCCCGCTGCTGCTCATCCTCAACGACAAGCTGATCCAGCCGCGCTTTGACTATCAGCCGGACACCATGACGGAACACACCAATCCGGAGTCAGCCAATAACCCGGTGCTGATCGCCGGCTTCGGCCGCTTCGGCCAGATCGTCGGTCGTCTGCTGCACGGCCACGGTATCGGCACCACGGTACTGGAGCAGGACCCCAGCCAGATCGAGATGCTGCGCAAGTTCGGATACCGGGTCTTCTATGGTGACGCCTCCCGTCTCGATCTGCTGCATGCGGCCGGGGCCCATCAGGCCAAGCTGCTGGTGGTCGCGGTCAACGATCCCGCCACCACCCTCAGCATCATAGAGACGGTGCGCAAGCACTTCCCGCACCTCAAGATCCTGACGCGAGCCCAGGATCGCCCGAGTGCCCACGAACTGCTGCGCCAAGGGGTCGAGCACGTGTTCCGGGAAACCCTCGGCTCGGCGGTCGATCTCGGCGTCGAGGTGCTGGTTGAACTCGGGTTTCGCGCCAACCAGGCATGGCGCGCCGGCCAGACCTTCAAGCGCCACGATAACCGGCTACTGCGCGAGCAGACCCAGTATCTCGACGACGAACACACCTACATCAACAAGAGCCTGCAATACCGCGACATCCTGGCCGACTTGCTGCAAGATGACGAGGAAGAACAGGGGCGCATCCAGTCCTACAACTGGGACACCGCGCCTCAGGATGACGCTCTGCCCAAGGATGCACGATGATCGCCTACTACCCCCTGCTCAAACACCTGCACATGTTGCTGGCCCTTATCAGCCTGCTGTTGTTTCTCTATCGCTGGCGTCTCGCGCTGGCACAGAGCCCCAGCTTGCAGCGCAAATGGCTGAAGGTTCTGCCCCACGTCAACGACACCTTGCTGCTGGTGGCCGGGGTATGGCTGGCTCTGCTGCTGCACTTCTCCCCTGGCACACAACCCTGGCTGCTGGCCAAGCTGATCGCCCTGGTCGGCTATGTGGGCTGCGGGGTAATGGCGCTGAAAGGGCGCACGAAGGGCATGCGCCTGCTGTTTGGCGTGATCGCGCTGGCGCTGTTCGCCTACATGGCTGGCGCCGCCGTCACCAAGAGCCCGTTATCCTGGGGTTATTGAGTCCCTTCGCCCCCTGAACAGGGGGGATGAGCAAGTAAATCCACTGCGACAGAAGCTTACACGGCCCCTATTGGGGCCTTTGTTATTGCACAAAACACTGTAATTTCAATACGTTGAGGTTTTTTGTATGTAAATGGCGACACTTGTCGCAGCAAAAAATGCGACAATACCTGTCGCATAAGCTGTCTAGGATATACTCATAGCCAATCCGCAAAGGCATGCATCATGAGTAAGAAGCTGTTAAGACAACTGACCCTGGCACGCTGCATCCCGCACCGCCCCTACAAGCTGACCGCCAGCCAACTGCAGGCCAAGCTTGAGGAAGAGGGAATCCGCGTCAGCCTGCGCACTGTCCAGCGCGATCTGGAAGAGATGTCCGGCATGGGCCTCTTCGATCTGACCTCTGACGAGCGCAGCAAGCCGCACGGCTGGTGCTTCGAACGCAATGGCCTAAGCGACTTTGCCAACATCATGCCGCTCTCCCTGGCGGTAGCACTGAAGACCTGGAGCGACCAAGCCAGCCAGTTGCTCCCGGCCAGCGTATTGACCGAACTGAACCCGCTGGTCGACAAGGCCAGCCAGGTGATCCGCGACAGCCAGAGTGAACCGGCCCGTCGCTGGCTCGAGAGCGTACACCAGTCGCCGCGCCCGTTCGCCGGTAACCCGGACATCCGCCGCAGCACCCTGATCCGTGACGCCCTGTGGCGTGGCCGCAAGTTCAGCGCCGACGTGCAACGGGTGATCAAGGAGCGCACCGTCTGGCTGCGTTACGATCTCATCAACCCGCTCGGCATCCTGAACCAGGAAGAGGGCCCGGTGCTGCTGTGCACCCTCTCCGAGCTGGACCCCAAGGTCTATGGCATCCCGTTCGAGCACATTCGTGAGCTCGAGCTGACCAACCACAGCACCACCCAGCCGAAGGATTTCAACATCCAGAAGATGGTGCGCGAGCACGGTTATCAGGAAGATGGTCAGAGCACCATCCGCTTCGTGGGCCGGATCGACACCAACAGCCGCGCGCTGCAAGAGAGCGAGATCCCGGGCCGTAACCAGCGCATGACCCGCTACGACAAGCGCAGCGTCGTCGTCGAGACCGAGGTGGCCGACACCCCCGAGTTTCTCAGCTGGCTGCACAATATCGATGGCCACATCGAGGTGCTGGCACCGGAATCCCTGAAGAAGGTGTACCCCTCGCGCCTGAGCTGATTGGCTGCGAGAAGATAAAAAACGCCGCTCGAAAGAGCGGCGTTTTCTTTTGTGCGCCTGCGCGACACCGGAAGGCAGAGGCAGAGGCAGAGGCAGAGGCAGAGGCAGAGGCAGAGGCAGAGGCAGAGGCAGAGGCAGAGGCAGAGGCAGAGGCAGAGGCAGAGGCAGGCTAGCACCGCCGAGAATCCTGGCAAGCGCACAATACAAAAAGGCCGCTCATTGAGCGGCCTTTTCCGATTTGGTCGGTGTGAGAGGATTCGAACCTCCGACCCCTTCGTCCCGAACGAAGTGCGCTACCAAGCTGCGCTACACACCGATGTCGACGGGGCGAGAATTTACCTAAACCCCCGTAACATGACAAGGCTTTTTTCACTTTTTTTAGTAAAAAGCCGCCATTTGCTCATCCCGCCGTCACAACGCTGGTTTTTCAGGCAGGAATGCCTTCCGGCCCGAGCAGACGGCGGCGCCAGTCACCCGGTTCGCCCCGCTCCAGCCAGTCACGAGCATGCTGCCGCCAGTTGGGAGAGAGAACCGGCAGCTCCGCCAGCAGGCGCAGATCGGCCTCGACCCGCTCCTGATTGAACAGGATGTCGGCGCAGCGCCGCACGCTCAGGTTGTGGGCGCGATCGATCAGGGTCAGCTCGGCATCCGGCGCCACCCACCCCTCCTCCAGCACCCGCAGCAGCCAGCCACAGCGGCCGCTGGCCTGTAGCAGCACGGCGAAACCGGGATAACCGAAGCAGGCATTGAGCTTGAAGCAGGGGGAGCGCGGCTGACTCACTTGCACCAGCGCCTCGCCAAGGCGGAACACATCGCCGATATGCACCTGCCCCTCACTCATGCCCAGGGTCGACAGATTCTCGCCAAACGCCGCCGGCTGCCATGGGGTGACGGGGTCCGCCAGTCCCAGGCTGCGCTGCCAGCTGCGCCAGAAGGGGTAATGATCGGCTGGGTAGTGGTGCAACGCCCGCTCCGGCCCACCATGGTGGCGCCGTTCGGCCTGTTCGTCCCCCTGCAGCCCAAAGAGGCCGCACCAGAGGGGTTGAGAGGCGGGTTGCTTATCGATGGCAGAGAGGAGCTGGGGAGCCAGTTCACGCGTTGAACCGGCAAAGAGGGAAATCCGCATTCTCATCCTCCTGATTGACGAGAGAATGCGGATTTTATCATCACTGGGCGTCGACCACCGCCTGCATCTGCTGCATCTGGGCGATCTCGCTCTTGCGCCGCCGCTCAGCCTTAGCCATGGAGTACCATGCCACGAAGGTGAACAGGGAGACCGACAGCAGGATCAGACTAGCCACGGCGTTGATCTCGGGTTTCACCCCGAGGCGCACCGCCGAGAAGATCTCCATCGGCAGCGTGGTGGAGCCAGGGCCCGCCACGAAGCTGGCCAGCACCAGATCATCGAGGGAGAGGGCAAACGCCATCATGCCGCCCGCAGCCAGCGAGGGGGCGATCATCGGGATGGTGATGAGAAAGAACACCTTCCACGGGCGCGCACCCAAGTCCATGGCGGCCTCCTCGATGGAGAGATCCAGCTCGCGCAGGCGCGCCGACACCACGATCGCCACATAGGCGGTACAGAAGGTGGTGTGGGCGATCCAGATGGTCAGCATGCCGCGTTCGGCAGGCCACCCCACCAGCTGGGCCATGGCCACGAACAGCAGCAACAGCGACAGACCGGTGATCACCTCGGGCATGACCAGTGGCGCCGTCACCATGCCGCCGAACAGGGTTCGGCCGCGAAAGTGCGGGATGCGGGTCAGCACGAAAGCCGCCAGGGTACCGAGCGCCACCGCGGCGATCGCCGTGTAGAGGGCGATCTCCAGCGAACGCAGCACAGCGTTGATGAGCTGGCTGTTATCGAGCAGGCTGAAGTACCACTTCACCGACCAGCCGCCCCACACCGTCACCAGCTTGGAGGCGTTGAAGGAGTAGATCACCATGATGACCATGGGCAGGTAGATAAAGCCAAGCCCGAGCCACAACATGATGCGCGAGAAGTTGTGCTGTCTCATGCCTTGCCCTCCAGTTCCTTGGCCTGGTTACGGTTGAACAGAATGATGGGGATGAGGAGAACCACCAGCATCACCACCGCCAGCGCCGAGGCCACCGGCCAGTCGCGGTTGTTGAAGAACTCCTGCCACAGCACCCGGCCAATCATCAGGGTCTCGGGGCCGCCGAGCAGCTCAGGGATCACAAACTCCCCAACCACCGGAATGAACACCAGCATGCAGCCGGCGATGATGCCGTTCTTGGAGAGGGGCACAGTGATCTGCCAGAAACGGGTCAAGTTGCGCGCCCCCAGATCCGAGGCCGCCTCAAGCAGGCTCTGATCGTGCTTGGCCAGGTTGGCGTAAAGCGGCAACACCATGAACGGCAGGTAGGAGTAAACGATACCGATATACACCGCCGTGTTGGTGTTGAGGATCTGCAACGGCTGGTCGATGAGACCCACCCCCATCAACAGGCTGTTGAGCAGGCCGTTGTTGCTGAGAATGCCCATCCACGCATAGACCCGGATCAGGATGGCGGTCCAGGTCGGCATCATGATGAGCAGCAGGTAGACGGTCTGCATGTGCTTGTCGGCCTTGGAGATGGCATAGGCCATGGGGTAGCCGATCAGCAGACAGAGCAGGGTGCTGACGCACGCCATCTTGAGCGAGCCGAGATAGGCCGCCAGATAGAGCTCATCCTCATCGAGCAGCAGGTAGTTGCCGAGATTGAGCAGTATGGTGAGCTGGCTGTCAGCCCAGGTCACCACATCCGTGTAGGGCGGGATCGCCACGTCCGCTTCGGCGAAGCTGATCTTCAGCACCATGATGAACGGCAGCAGGAAGAACAGGAACAGCCAGAAGAAGGGGACGGCGATGACGAAGCGCTGCCCGATTGCCAACTTCAACCGACGTTTCATGATTGCAGTACCACGCCGCTGTCATCTTCCCAGTACAGGAACACCTGATCATCCCAGGTGGGCCGCTTGCCGTGGCGTTCGGCGTTGGCGATGAAAGCCTGAACAATCTTGCCCGAGGGCAGTTGGATGTAATAGACAGAGTGGCCGCCCAGGTAGGCGATGTCATAGACCTCACCCTTGGTCCAGTTGAAGTCCGGGTGCTCGATCTCCACCGGCTTTTGCAGGCTCATCAGCAGCTTCTCAGGACGCAGGGCATAGGTCACCTTCTTGTTCTCGGCACGCGAGCTGATGCCGTGACCCACGTAGATGGGCTGCTCCAGATCGGCGCAGGCGATGGTGGCGTGGTCCTGCTCATCCTCCACCAGCATGCCGTCAAACAGGTTGACGTTGCCGATGAACTCGCACACCAGACGGCTGACCGGGGTCTCGTAGATGTCCATCGGGCTACCGATCTGTTCGATGCAGCCTAAGTGCATGATGGCGATGCGCTCGGCCATGGTCATGGCCTCTTCCTGATCGTGGGTCACCATGACGCAGGTCACCCCGACCCGCTCGATGATCTCAACCAGCTCGAGCTGCATCTGGGAGCGCAGCTTCTTATCGAGGGCCCCCATCGGCTCGTCCAGCAGCAGCAGCTTGGGGCGCTTGGCCAGGGAACGGGCCAGGGCCACCCGCTGGCGCTGGCCACCGGAGAGCTGGTGCGGCTTGCGACGGGCATACTGGGTCATCTGCACCAGTTTGAGCATCTCTTCGACCCGGGCGTCGATCTCGGCCTTGGGCAGACTGTCTTGCTTGAGGCCGAAGGCGATGTTCTGAGCCACCGTCATGTGCGGGAACAGGGCGTAAGACTGGAACATCATGTTGATCGGCCGCTCGTAGGGAGGCATGTCGGTAATATCCACCCCGTCGAGGAAGATACGCCCCTCGGTCGGGCGCTCGAACCCGGCCAGCATGCGCAGCAGGGTCGACTTGCCGGAGCCGGAGCCGCCGAGCAGGGCAAAGATCTCGCCCTTGTTGATATTCAAAGAGACGTTGTCCACCGCCAGAGTCTCGTCGAACTGCTTACTCACCCGATCGATCTTGACCAGCACCTCTTTGCGCTGCTGGCTTCCTTCTAGGGCTTTCTTGTAGGCACTGGAGGCTATTGCCATTACCACACTCCTAATAATGCACACCGCCCCTTGCGGCCGTGCCGTTGCATCCAATCTGGACGAACCCAGAGGGCCGCCCGCGGCTTCTTCACTTGCCGGACTTGATCTTGGTCCAGCTACGGGTCAGCAGGCGCTGCACCTGGGCCGTACGCTCCTTCTGGATATACAGCCGGTTCAGCACTGCCTGAGGCGGGTAAACCGACTCGTTGTTGGTCAGCTCGGGGCTCATGAAGGCCCGCGCTGCCGGGTTGGGGTTGGCATAGCCAACGTAGTCGCTCACCTCGGCGATCACCTTGGGGTCGAGCAGGTAGTTGATGAAGGCGTGGGCCTCGTTGACGTTCTTCGCGCCGGCCGGGATGGCCATCATGTCGAACCAGAGGTTGCCCCCCTCCTTCGGGATCACATACGCGATGTCGATCCCCTTGCCCGCCTCCTCGGCCCTGGCAGCCGCCTGCAACACGTCACCGGAAAAACCAGCCGCCACGCAGACGTCGCCATTGGCCAGATCGCCGATGAACTTGGAGGAGTGGAAATAGGTGACATAGGGGCGCAGCACCATGAAGCGCGCCTCCGCCGCCCGAATATCGGCCGGATCGCCACTGTTGGGGTCCTTGCCAAGGTAGTTGAGCATGGCCGGGATCATCTCGTCCGCCGAGTCGAGAAACGCCACGCCGCAGCTATGCAGCTTCTTGAGGTTTTCCGGCTCGAACAGGACACGCCACGAGTCGATACGCTCGACCCCCAGCACCGCCTTCACCTTGTCGATGTTGTAACCGATGCCGTTGGTGCCCCATAGGTAGGGCACGGCATACAGGTTGCCCGGATCGGCCTCCTGCAACTGCTGCATCAGCAGCGGATCGAGGTGGTTCCAGTTCGGCAGCAGACGGCGATCCAGCTTCTGGAACGCCCCCGCCTTGATCTGTTTGGCCAGGAAGTTGTTGGAGGGAACGACCACGTCATAACCGGTGTTACCGGTCAACAACTTGCCCTCAAGAGTCTCGTTGGAGTCAAACACGTCATACACGGGCCGGATACCGGTGGCCTGCTGGAACTGGGCCAGCGTCTGTTCACCGATATAGTCCGACCAGTTGTAGATGTGCACGGTAGGGGCGGCCTGTGCGCACGATGCGCCCATGGCCATCCCCAGAGCAATGCTCAACAGAGTCTTGTTCACAGATCCATCCTCGTATCTTGGGTGGTCCCCATCACGCTCCGGCGAGCCCCCTCCCGAGAGAGGGGGCGATACGGCTTACTTACCAGACTTGATCTTGGTCCAGCTGCGGGTCATGGTCCGCTGCACCTTGGCCGGCAGATCCGGGAAGGTGTAGATCTTCTTGAGGGTATCCGGGGTCGGGTAGATGCCCGGATCGGTGCGGATGGCCTCATCCACCAGCGGGGTGGCGGCCTTGTTGCCGTTCGGGAACTGCACGGCGTTGGTGATCTCGGCCATGATATCGGGCTTCATCAGGAAGTTGAGGAAGGCATAGGCCTCGTCAACGTTCTTGGCATCGGCCGGAATGGCGATCATGTCAAAGAAGCTGCCCGCCCCCTCCTTCGGAATGGAGTAGACGATGTTCACCCCATTCTTCGCCTCGACGGCACGGGACTTGGACTGCTGCAAATCACCGGAGTAGCCGACCGCCACACAGATGTTGCCGTTGGCCAGGTCACCGATGTACTTGGAGGAGTGGAAATAGGTCACGTAGGGGCGGATGGCGAGGAACAGCTCCTCAGCCTTCTTCAGATCAGCCGGCTTCTGGGAGTCGTTCGGCAGACCCAGGTAGTGCAGGGCAGACGGCAGGATCTCGGTCGGAGAGTCGAGGAAGGAGACACCACACTCCTTGAGCTTGGCGATGTTCTCCGGCTTGAACACCAGATCCCAGGAATCGACCGGAGCCTGGTCACCCAGGGCCGCCTTCACCTTATCGACGTTGTAGGCGTAACCTATGGTGCCCCACATGTAGGGGAAGGAGTACTGGTTACCCGGATCGCTCGGCTCCAGCGCCTTGAGCAGATCGGTGTCGAGGTTCTTCCAGTTCGGCAGCTTGGACTTGTCCAGCTTCTGGAAGACGCCCGCCTTGATCTGCTTGGCCAGGAAGGGGTTGGAGGGAACCACGACGTCATAGCCCGATTTACCGGCCAGCAACTTGGCTTCCAGCACTTCGTTGCTGTCGAACACGTCGTAGACGACCTTGATACCGGTCTCTTTCTCGAACTTTTCGATGGTATCCGGCGCAATATAGTCGGACCAGTTGTAGACATGCAGCACCTTGTCGGCCGCCACCGCATTTCCAGCCAGCATGGCGGACGCCACGCAGACGGCAAGTACACCCTTGTTAAAAGACATCATCCTTGTCTCCTTACAGTTGCATAAGGTCACCGATCTAGAGCGTCAAACGAGCAGCCGTTCGGCGGTCAGCTCCAGACTCCGTCTAGCCAGGTCAACCAGGTTATCCACCTCCGTCTCGGTGATCACCAACGGGGGCGATATGATCATCGTATCGCCGACCGCTCGCATCACCAAGCCATTGTCAAAACAGAACTCGCGACAGGTCAGACCGGCATGGGCCGTGGCCGGGAAGCGGGTTTTGCTGTGTTTGTCCTGTACTATCTCCAGTGCGGCCACCATGCCTTTGCCCCGGGTTTCCCCGACGATCGGCAGGGCGGAGAGCTCTGCCCAGCGGCGCTGGAGATAAGGCGCGATTCTATCATGTACTCGCTTAACTATGCTCTCTTTTTGCATAAGGCGAATGTTAGCGATCGCTACGGCGCAAGAGACCGGATGACCTGAATAGGTGAAGCCATGGGCGAACTCGCCGCCACGCTCGATCACCCCCGCTACCCGGTCGCTCACCATGACGGCCCCCAGTGGCACATATCCCGAGGTGATCCCCTTGGCCAGACACATGAAATCGGGGCGAATGCCGAAGGTGTCGCAGCCAAACCATGACCCGGTACGACCGAAGCCACAGATCACCTCATCGGCAATCAACAAAATGCCGTAGTGATCGCAGATGCGCTGCACCTCGGGCCAGTAACTCTCGGGCGGGATGATGACCCCGCCGGCTCCCTGGATCGGCTCACCGATGAAAGCCGCCACCTTGTCCGGCCCCAGCTCAAGGAGCTTCTGCTCGAGCTGGCGCGCCCGCGCCAGTCCGAACTCGTGCGGGCTCATCCCCTGCCCCTCGCCAAAGTGGTAGGGCTGGTCGATGTGAACGATCCCAGGGATCGGCAGCGAGCCCTGCTCGTGCATGCCCCGCATGCCGCCGAGACTGGCCCCCGCCACCGTCGAGCCGTGATAGGCGTTGCGGCGGCTGATGATCACCTGGCGCTCCGGCTTCCCCTGACAGGCCCAGTAATGGCGCACCATACGTAATACCGTATCATTACACTCCGAACCTGAACCGGTGAAAAACACCTGGTTAAATCCTGGCGGAGTCACCTCGGCCAGCAGGCTAGCCAACTCGATGGCCGGCGGGTGGGCAGTCTGGAAGAAGAGATTGTAGTAGGGCAGCTCACGCATCTGCCGTTCGGCCGCTGCGATCAGCTCCTCGCAGCCATAACCCATGTTGACGCACCACAGGCCGGCCATGCCGTCGAGGATGCGCCGCCCCTCCGAGTCGATGAGATAGACCCCCTCACCACGGGTGATGATGCGTGCCCCCTTATCCCGTAGCTGCTGGTGATCGGTAAAGGGGTGCAAATGGTGGCTGGCATCGCGCCGCTGCCACTCACGGGTATCAAGATCCATGTTGTCACTCCTTGCGCGGGCTTCACGGTCGCCCTAGGTTCCCTAAGTGAAGCGGGCCTCGCGGCCCGCCTGTCACACGTTCAGCAGCAGAAACTCTCGTTCCCATGAGCTGATGACACCGAAATAGGTCTCGTACTCCTTGCGCTTGACCGCCACGAAGGCACGCACGAAGCGCTCCCCCAGCATCTCCTTGATGGGCTCGCACTGCTCGAGGTGGGTCAACGCCTCCTCCAGGGTGCGCGGCAGGCTATAGGGCAGGTCATAGGCGCTGCTCTTCATCTCCGGCAGCGGCTCAAGCTGCTCCTTGATGCCGAGATAGCCGCATGCCAGGGTGGCGGCGATGGCCAGATAGGGGTTGGCATCGGCACCGGCAAAACGGTTCTCGACCCGGCGCGCCGCCGTGTCAGCGAAGGGGATGCGCAGACCGCAGGTGCGGTTCTCGATACCCCACTGCACGTTACGCGGGGCACTCTCACCAAAGGTGAGGCGACGGTAGGAGTTGACGTTGGGGGCCAGCAGGGCGGTGACCGCCGGGGTGTACTTCTGCAACCCGGCGATGAAGTGCATGAACATCTGGGTGTTGCCGCCATCGGCGCTGCCAAACAGGTTCACCCCGTTCCCATCCTCCAAGCTCTGGTGGATGTGCATGGCCGACCCCGGTTCGTGGCTCATCGGCTTGGCCATGAAGGTGGCATAGATGCCGTGCTTGTGGGCCGCCTCGCGCATGGTGCGCTTGAACAGGAACACCTGGTCGGCCAGATCGATGGCATCCCCGTGCAGGAAGTTGATCTCCATCTGGGCTGCGCCGGACTCGTGCACCAAGGTGTCGACCTCCAGCTCCTGGGCCTCGCAGTAGTCGTACATGTCCTCGAAGATGGGGTCGAACTCGTTCACCGCATCGATGCTAAATGACTGGCGCGCCGTCTCGGGTCGGCCATTGCGGCCGATCGGCGGCTCCAGCGGGTAGTCGGCATCCTCATTGCGCTTGATGAGGTAGAACTCCAACTCGGGGGCCACCACCGGCTTCCATCCCTCCTGCTGGTAGCACGACAGTACCCGGCGCAGCACCGAGCGCGGGGCAATGTCCACCAGTTGGCCGGTCGCATCGA
Source organism: Aeromonas simiae (assembly GCF_014892695.1). Lineage (NCBI taxonomy): Bacteria > Pseudomonadati > Pseudomonadota > Gammaproteobacteria > Aeromonadales > Aeromonadaceae > Aeromonas > Aeromonas simiae. The sequence goes on along the minus strand of NZ_CP040449.1, from coordinate 3,810,788 downwards.
AGCAGTCGTGGATCACCTGAGCCGTCGGCTCCGCCGCCCATGGCACGAAGCGGATGGTGTTGGGATCCGGGTAGAGCAGCATGTCCCGCTCCAGCGGGTCGACCATGCTGTCATCATCGGGATAGTCGCCAGTGACGGTCTGAATGAAGATGACCTCGGGCAGCCGCAGCCCTCCTTCACGCAGAAACTTGCTGGCCGGGATAATCTTGCCGCGGGCATTGCCGGTAAAATCCGGGATGAGACACTCCACCTCAGTGATACGATTGGCGTCCATCCAGCTCTTGATACGATCCATATATAACCCCGACAGGTTGGGCAATCGGGTGCCATCCTGGCACCTTGTTACCGGAATGTAAGCCCTACCATCTAAGCCACCGCCCAATTTTGGTGTCAAGGCAGGCGTTTAAAAAAATAAATGAACCCGGCCTCATTTAGCCAACTTGGTGCAAAATACTAAACACCCGCCCCCTTATGCCCCCTGCGTCGAGCTGTGCCGTTTCCCAGCAAAAGGCGTCAAAAAGCACTGGTGTTTCCCCATACCGCGCACAATTTGCAGAAACAGCGCTTTGCTATCCGCCGAAGATCTGATACAAGGCCCGCCCTGATTTCGTGCAGCAACACGCAAGTCAGACTGCGGGGATTCGGTCTGGTCACAGACCGCCCATATCCATACTGACAATCGGGTTTGAATACACGGGTAATAGATCACATGTGTGACGTTATGACTGAAGACCAGCTGGCCTTTTACAAAGGCCAAATCCAGGCGCAAATCGACAACATCGAGGAGCGTCTGAACTCCCAGGCCAGCCAGGCGATCGCCACCGACACCAACGAGATGGCCGACGAGATCGATCGCGCCAGTGTCGAAGAGGCTCGCCGCCTCGAGCTGAACCGCATCGAGCATGACAAGCTGCACCTGCGCAAGCTCAAGGCCGCCCTCAAGCGCATCGATGAAGGGGATTTCGGCTACTGCGAATCCTGTGGTGACGAGATCGCCGAGAAGCGCTTGCAGGCTCGCCCCGAGTCACGCTTCTGTGTCGAGTGCCAGAGCACCAAGGAGTTCAACGACAACCACGTCTATCGCCGCGTCGCCTGACATTTCTGCTAGAATCCGGCCCATTCCTGCCCCTTCCGGAGTGTGGCCCGATGAAATGGCTCGGCTGGCTGTGCCTGTTGCTCCCCCTGCTGACGCAGGCACAGCCCCTCAAGATCAAAGTCCCCCAGCTGCCCGTACACCAGCTGGCCGACGAGTACCAGCTGCCGCTGCTCAAACTGGCGCTGGAAAAATCCGGTACCCCCTTCACCATCGAGCTGGTGCCCACCACCCTGACCCAGGACTCGCTGCGTCGCGAGCTGGAAGAGGGTAAGCGCTTCAACCTCTACTGGATGGGCACCTCGAGCGAGCTCGAGTCCCGCCTCACCGCCATCCCCATTCCGCTGTTTCGTGGCATGGAAGGAATGCGGGTGGCCCTTATTCATCAGGATGACCAGGAAAAATTCGCCCAGATCACCGGGCTGGAGCAACTGCGTAAATTTCGCGCAGGTCAAGGGATCGGTTGGAGTGATGGCCGAATCCTCGACGCGGCTGGCATCCCCACCTACGCCGGGCGCGCCGCTAACCTGTTTCGCCTCATCAACCGCCGCGAGGCCATCGACTTCTTTCCGCGCTCTCTGGTCGAGGCCTTCAGCGAGCAGCACGAGCTGGTCGAGCCGTATCCCAATCTGGTGATCGAGCGCCACCTGCTGCTGCGCTACCCCTATGCCCAGTTCTTCTTCGTCAACCATGACCAAAAGAAGCTGGCCAAGGCGCTGCAAACCGGCCTAGAGCGGGCCTATGCCGATGGCAGCTTCCTGCGTTTCTTCAACCAGCACCCCAGGGTGCGCGAGGCGCTGGCTGGCGCCAATCTGGCGGGTCGCACCACCATTACCCTGAGTAACCCCGATGTGACCGATGCCATGCGCAAGGTGCCAGCCCACTACTGGGAGTGGCCACTGCCCTGATTGCCGGCTCAAGGAGGAGCCCATGAAATCCATCGCTGCGTGGTTTGCCGCTTACGCCACCTGTCACCGCCACCCCGGCAACCTCGCCATCCACCAGATGGCGGTACCCGGCATCTGCCTGAGTGTCATCGCTCTGTTGCAGGCACTGCCGGCGCCAGTCTGGGCTGGCTGGGGTGCCCTCGTCGCCATCCCGATATTGCTGTTCTATCTGCGCCTCTCCTTCGGCCTGTGCGTCCGCATGGCTCTGTTCACTGCCGCCGGACTCTGGCTGTGGCAGGGGATGGACGCCGTTTCCCCTCTCTGGCCATGGGTTCTGACGCTGTTTGCTCTACTCTGGCTGGCCCAATTCATCGGCCACCGCGGGGAAGGGCGCCGTCCCGCCTTCTTCACCGACCAGCAGTTTCTGCTGATAGGCCCCCTCTGGGTGCTGGCCGGCCTCTATCGCCGGCTGCGTATCCCCAACTAGACGAGGATATCCATGCGTCACTCTCTCCTGCTTGCCACCCTGCTCTGTGCCGGCGCCGTCCAGGCAACCGATGCCGACCGGGTCGGCGAGGTCAGCACCGCCTTCAAGCTGTTTGGCCCCAACCACAAGATCGTCATCGAGGCCTTTGATGATCCCCGTATCAAAGGCGTGACCTGCTACCTGGCCCGCCCCAAAACCGGCGGCATCAAGGGCGGGCTGGGGCTGGCCGAAGACCCTTCCCATGCCACGCTGTCGTGCCACCAGGTGGGCCCCATCACCCTGCAGACCAAGCTCAAGGAGAGCGAAGAGGTGTTTGACGTAAGCACCTCGCTGGTGTTCAAAGAGCAGCGAGTCGTGCGTTTTTATGACGCCAAGCGCAACGCCTTGGTCTATCTCACCTACAGCACCAAGCTGGTCGACGGCTCTTACAAGAGCGCCGTCAGCGCCGTGCCCATCATGCCGTGGGGTTAACCCACAAGGAGAACAGGATGTACGAGACCATACTGGTTACCGGTGCCACCAGCGGCATCGGTCATGCGTTGGTGCACGATCTGTGCGGTCGCGGCTATCGCGTCTATGCCAGCGGCAGGAACGAGGCGGCGCTGACCGCGCTGATGGCCGCTACCGGCTGCCTCGGCAGCACCGCCGATCTGACCGACCCGCAGCAGGCGCTGGATCTCTACCAGCGGGCCCGCACCGCCCTCGGTCACATCGACGTACTGGTCAACAACGCCGGGGCCAACCACCGCAAGGCACCGATCGCCGAGACCAGCCTGGAGGAGTTCGAGCTGCAATACGCCCTCAACCTGCGCGCCCCCTACCTGCTCGGGCGTGAGGCGCTGCGCGAGATGATCCCGCGCGGCAGCGGCTACCTCATCAATGTGGTGAGCACCTGTGCCCTGCGCCACCCCAGCCCCATGGGGATCTACAGCGCCATGAAAAGTGGCCTGGCTAGCCTGAGCCAGGTGATGATGAAAGAGGCGCAGCCCCACGGCATCAAGGTCTCGACCCTCTACCCAGGCGGCGTCGACACCCCGTTCCGTGCCGAGGCCAAGCCCCACTACATGCAACCGGCCAGCGTTGCCGCCACCCTGGTGACCCTGCTCACCCTGCCAGCCGATGTCGTCGTCCATGAGATGACGTTCCGGCCGCCGGCCGAGCTGGAGTGAACCCTTTTCCCACACGGTGAAGCGGGTGATCGGGATCACGCTTTGTAGTAACGTGGAGCCATCGCCCGCATCGGAGTCAACAAGATGAAAATCGCTGTCTTCAGCAGTAAGAGTTACGACAAGGAGCACTTCCAGAAGGCCAACGCCGCCTACGGCTTTGATCTGGAATTTTTTGACGTGCGCCTCGAAACCAAAACCCTGCGGCTGGCCCACGGCTTCCCCGTGGTCTGCCTGTTCGTCAACGATGATGCCGACCGCGCCATCCTGAGCGAGCTGGCCCAGTTCGGCACCAAGGTGATCGCCCTGCGCTGCGCCGGCTACAACAACGTGGATCTGGTGGCCGCCAAGGAGCTGGGACTGACCGTGGTGCGGGTGCCCGCCTACTCCCCCGAAGCGGTGGCCGAGCACGCGGTAGGGCTGATGATGACCCTCAACCGCCGCATCCATAAGGCCTACCAGCGCACTCGCGACGCCAACTTCTCCCTTGAGGGGCTGGTCGGCTTCAACATGTTCGGCCGCACCGCTGGCGTCATCGGCACCGGCAAGATCGGCCTGGCGACCCTGCGCATCCTCAAGGGGTTCGGCATGCGCCTACTGGTGAGCGACCCTTACCAGAACCCAGCCGCCATCGAACTCGGCGCTGAGTACGTCGATCTCGACACCCTCTACCGCGAGTCCGATGTCATCTCCCTGCACTGCCCCCTGTTCCAGGAGAACTATCACCTGCTCAACGCGGCCGCCTTCGCCAAGATGAAAGACGGGGTGATGATCATCAACACCAGCCGCGGCGGCCTGCTCGACGCCAACGCCGCCATCGAAGCGCTCAAGACCGGGCGCATCGGTGCGCTCGGCCTCGACGTCTACGAGGAGGAGGAGGAGCTGTTCTTCGAGGACAAGTCCAACGAGGTGATCACCGATGACGTATTCCGCCGCCTCTCGGCCTGCCACAACGTGCTGTTCACCGGTCACCAGGCCTTCCTGACCCGCGAGGCGCTGCACGCCATCGCCGACACCACCCTGAGTAACGTCAAGGCGGTGCACGAGGGACGCCACAGCAGTAACGAAGTGGAATAAGCCGCCGCTTGAGCCCCGCTCCGGCTTTGGGGTAGGCTCTCTCTTTTGCCCGGGAGAACCTGCCCCATGTTTGTCGGATTCGATTACGGCACCTCCAACTGCGCCATGGCGGTGCTGGAGCAGGGGGGCCCGCGCCTGCTGCCACTCGGACGCTCCGCCTATCTCCCCTCCACCCTGCACGCCCCGCACCGGGATGCCATCCCCGGCCTGCTCGCCGAAGCCCTGCCTGCGCCACTGCGCGAACGTTACCTAGCCCTGCGCGGCCCGCAGATCCAGCGAGCCCAGAGCCTGCGCCGTACCCTGCGCGAAGAGGGGCTGCCCGACGAGCTGGCCTTTGGCGAAGCGGCACTGGAGGCCTATCTGGAGGAGCCGGACGAGGGCTACTACATCAAGTCGCCCAAATCCTTCCTCGGCGCCTCCGGCCTCAAGGCCCCGCAGATCGCCCTGTTCGAAGACATAGTGCTGGCCATGATGCTACAGGTGAAACAGCGCGCCGAGGCGCTCATCGGCGCCCCGATCACCCAGGCGGTGATCGGCCGGCCGGTCAACTTCCAAGGGCTGGCCGGTGAAGAGAGCAACCGCCAGGCTCTGGCCATCCTGAACGAGGCGGCCAGCCTAGCCGGTTTTGAGCAGGTGGCGTTTCTCTATGAGCCGGTCGCCGCCGGTTTCGAATTCGAGGCCCGCCTCAGCGAGGATTGCACCGTGCTGGTGGTGGACATCGGCGGTGGTACCACCGACTGCTCCATGCTGCGCATGGGGCCGAGTTACCGGGATAGACTCGAGCGCGACGCCCAGATGCTCGGCCACAGCGGCCAGCGCATCGGCGGCAACGACTTCGACATCCGCCTGACGGTGGAGGGGATCATGCCGCTGCTCGGCATGCACGAGCGGCTCAAGACCGGCAAGCCGCTGCCCCATCCCCTGTTCTGGGATGCGGCTGCCATCAACGACGTGGCGGCCCAGAGCCGCTTCTATAGCCTGACCACGGGGCGCGAGCTGCAAGACATGCTGCTCGACTGCCAGCCGGGCAGCCTGCTGTCCCGTCTCATCCGCCTACGCGAGCACAAACTGAGCCACCAACTGGTGTGGCGCGCCGAGCAGGGCAAGATCGCCCTCTCCGAGCAGCCGGTGAGCCGCCAGCCCCTCGGCGAGCTGGAGCGCGACCTCAGCGTCGAGCTGACCCGGTCACAACTGGCCGATGCCGCCGCCCTGCTGCTCGACAAGATCGGTGAGCTGATGGACGAGGCGATCGCCCAAGCCGGGTGCCAGCCGGATCGGGTGTTCGTCACCGGAGGCAGCGCCAAGTCACCGCTGGTTGCCCGCTTCATCAGTGAGCGTCTGCCCGGCGTACCGGTCGAAGGGGGGGACGATCTCGGTTCGGTGGCCGCCGGCTTGGCCCGTCACGCCGCCCGCCTGTTCCGCTGACGCCCCGCGACAGGGGCGGTCGGTTGAGCACCCCGCCCCTCTGTCATCCCCTCCGGCCAGCCTCTATCCTTGCCCTCAACCAAGGAGCCGCCGTGATCAACCGCCCAGCCATCATCCTCACCAGCCTGCTACTCACCGCCTGTAGTACCCCCAGCACCCTCCGCCAGGAGTTGATGCACCATCACTGGGTGCTGGAGAGTGTCGACCAGCGCCCGGTGCAATCCGAGCGCGACCGAGCCCCTGATCTCGAGATCGGCGAACACTTCACCGTTAACGGTATCGCCGGCTGCAACCGCTACTTCGGCAAAGGCAACCTGAAGCAGGGGCGCTTCTGGGTCAGCAGCCTCGGCAGCACCGAGATGGCCTGCGGCGCCACCCTGGACGTGGTGGAGCAAGCGGTGCTCACCACACTGCAGCAAGGCGCGACACTGACCACTGACGCGCAGGGGCTGACGCTACAAGGAGAACAGCACACCCTGCGGTACCGGTTGGAAGAGTGGAAATAACACGCTAACCCCGCCATAGCGCTCACCCCGGCGTGCATTGCGCGCAGGCATGAGTTCCCGGCTGAACATGGGGCCATCGAAAGGAGGCGGCCCGCGCTCCCCTGTGACACAATAAGCACAGTTGGCCACAGGGAACCGCCACACCATGTCGATGGATCGCCTCTTTGACAAGATCAAGCAGTTACCGAGCATTCCCCAGCTACTGCATGAGCTGATGCACAGTTTCGGTGACGAAAACGCCCGCATTGACGACATCGCCGCCAAGATCGCCATGGATCAGGTGATCAGCGTCAAGGTGCTGCGCATGGCCAACTCGGCGGCCTTTCGCCGTGGCAACGAGGTCACCTCCATCGAGCAGGCGGTGATACGCCTTGGCTTCTCTCGCCTGCGCTCGCTGGTGGTGGCCTCCGGCATCATGAGCGGCTTCAAGGCCCCCCCCAGCTTCGACAAGACCCGCTTCTGGACCGAGACCTTCCAGGTCGCCACCATCGCCAAGACCCTGGCCCAGCAGTGCGGCACGGTCGATCCCGACACCGCCTTCACCTGTGCCCTGATCCACAACATCGGCGAACTGCTCATCCAGACCACCCTACCGGAAGAGGCGGAGCTGGTGCACATGGCTATCGAGCGGGGCGCCAGCCGGGTCGATGCCCAGCGCGAGATGCTGGGTTACGACTACGCCCAGCTCGGCGCCGAACTGGCGCGGCGCTGGAACCTGGCCGACACCTTCGTCACCGCCATCGCCGAGCAGCTTGATCCGCTGGAACATGATCCGGTGAGCAAGGAGGCGGTGCTGATCCGGCTGGCGGTCTTTGTCTCGTTCGCCTGGAGTGCCGGCGTGCCGGCTCAGGCCATCGCGGCCCGCTTTCCACGCGCCCTCGCTGAACAACTGGCGCTGGACCCGGCCACCCTCATCCCCCATCTGGAATCACTACATCAACAGGGCAATGCCCTGGCCGACATATTGACGACCCCATGACCCCACCCTTTCTGTTTCACCCCCAGGTGTCGCCCTGGTTTCGCGCGACCCACGATCAACTGCTGCTGACCCTGTTCAGCGATGCCGAGACCGCCTTCGACCAAGTGCTGCTGCGCCTTGAGCCCGATAACGAGGAGGAGCTGCACCCCATGGCGCTCCTTGAACAACGTGGCCGGTTGCAGATATGGCAGATCGCAGTGCCCCTACCACGCGGCCAGGAGCACCACCGCTACTGCTTCAAGTGCCTCACCGACGATGGCCAATGGTGGCTGCACGGCGGTGGCTGTGACCCCGCCATGCCGGCACGCGACACCCATTTTCGTTACAACAGCCGCCACCGGCCACCGGCCTGGGTGCAGGATCAGGTGTTCTACCAGATCTTCCCCGATCGCTTCTGCAACGGCGATCCGAGCCTCGACGTGCAGACCGGCGACTATGACTACCGCAATCGCCCTGTCATTCATAAGGCGTGGGGAGAACCAGTCAGCGCCCAGGGTGAAGGCACCGCCGCCTGCGAATTCTACGGCGGCGATCTGGCCGGCATCGACCAGAAGCTGCACTACCTGCAATCGCTCGGGGTGAGCGCTCTCTACCTCAACCCCATCTTCGCCTCACCGAGCAACCACAAGTACGACACCCAGGACTACTACCGGGTCGATCCCCACTTCGGCAGCAATGCCCAGTTCGCCGAGCTGACCCGCAACCTGCGCCAGCGCGGCATGCGGCTGGTGCTCGATGCGGTGGTCAACCACACCTCCACCGAACACCCCTGGTTTGCCCCTCCCGCAGGGGCCCACCGCAACCCCGCCTCCCCCTGGCGCAGCTTCTACACCTTCGATGCCGAGGGCGACTACGTCAGCTGGAAGGGGATCCGCAGCCTACCCAAGCTCGATTTTGCCAGCGAGCAGGTGCAGGACGCCGTCTATCGCGCCGATGACGCCATTTTGCGCCACTGGATGCGCCCTCCCTACCTGATCGATGGCTGGCGCCTCGACGTCATCCACATGCTGGGAGAAGAGGGCTGCGCCCAGGGCAACCGTCATCATGTGCGGGCCATCCGGACCGCCATCAAGCAGGAGAACCCGGACGCCTACGTGCTCGGCGAGCACTTCTTCGAGGCCAGCCAGTGGTTGCAGGGCGATCAAGAGGACGGCGCCATGAACTACTACGGCTTCGCCCACCCGATCCGGGCCTTCCTGGCCGGCAAGGACATCGCCTATCACCCGATCAAGATCAGCGCCGCCGGGCTCGACCAGTGGCTGCGCCAGGCCCGAGCCCATATCCCGTTTGCCAACCAGCTGGCCCAGTTCAACCTGCTCGACAGCCACGACACCGCCCGCTTCCTGCAACTGCTGGACGGGGATCGCACCCGCATGACCCTGGCCGTCACCCTGCTGATGACCTATATCGGCGTCCCCTGCATCTACTACGGCGACGAGGTGGGCATGCTGGGGGGCAACGATCCTGACTGCCGCCGCTGTTTCCCATGGGAGACCACCCATTGGGATCACGCGTTGCACGAGCGCTACCGCCACCTGATCCGCCTGCGCCGGCAACGGCCGGCCCTGCGCCGTGGCGACTGCCAGACCCTGTATGCCGGCGATCACACCCTGGCCTTCGCCCGCACCCTGGAGAGCGATCAGGTGGTGGTGGCCTGCAACCGTCACCCGACCAACCCGCGCACCCTCACCCTGCCTCTGTGGCAGACCGGCGCCAGTGCCACCCGCTTTCGCGATGCCAGCAGCGGCGAGCGCTTCGAACTGGTGCAGGGCGAGTTACAACTGACCCTGCCCCCCGGCGCGGCCCGCGTACTCATCGCCACCTGATCCACGCCGCCCGGCCTTTGCCCCACGCCGGGCGGAAGATTAGAATGTGCCCCTAACCTGCAAACGGATAACCCTATGTCAGCTCAGCAACCCGTGACCCTGGCGGTCGCCATCACTACCTTCAACAGCATGCGCTGCCTGCCCCAGGTGCTCGACAGCCTGGATGGGCTGGCCGAACGGGTGGTCATCGTCGACTCCGGCTCCACCGACGGGACTCGCGAGTACGCCAGCGAGCGCGGTTGCGTGGTCATCGAGCGCCCCTGGCCGGGCCCGCTCAAGCAGAAGGTCTTCGCCATGGAGCAGTGCGCACCGGCCAAGTGGATCCTGCTGCTCGACTCCGACGAGTCGCTCGAACCGGAACTCAAGGCCGATATCGCCCGGGTGATGCAGGAAGATGACAGCGCGATCGCCGCCTGGGAGTTCCAGCGCAAGATCTGGTTCCTCGGCGGCTGGCTGCACCACATGTACCAGCCGGAGTGGCGCCTGAGGCTGGTTCGCGACGGCCAGTGGCGGATGGAGGGCAAGATGGGCCTCTACCACGACAAGCTGGTGACCGACGGCAAGGTGGGCAAGCTCAAGGGGATCTGTCGCCACGACTCCTATGCCGACATCAAGGATGCGGTGCTGCGCGCCCAGCGCTACGCCGAGCGGGCGGTAGGCCGTGAACTCAAGGGCGGGCGCTGGTATGACTTCGTCTGGTGCGTCATCGACGTGCTGTGGCGCCACGGCATCCGCCAGCGTGCCTTCCTCGACGGCAAGCGCGGGCTCATCATGCTGGGTATCACCATGGCTTCCAAGCTGATCCGCCAGGCCTACCTGTGCGAGCAGCGCCTCAACCCGCGCCCGAAGGACTGGGACAACCCTGTGGTGTAACGGCAATAAAAAAACGGGCTCATAAGAGCCCGTTTTTCATGGGAGATCAAGACCAGAAGCGGGGAGCCCAATCGGCAATCTCGGCCGCCACCACCTTGGGCTCTATCTGGCTCATGTCCTCCGGATGATCGCTATCCTCCGGCGGGCTGAAGGCCAGGTGGCGCCCCTCGCCGTTGAGCGGCCGCCAGCGCAGCGGCGTGGCCGAGCGGCGCATCGGGAAGAAGCCGACCGTCGGCACGTCCATGGCAGCCGCGATGTGCAGCGGCCCTGTGCTGCCCGCCATGAACAGGGCAGCGTTAGCGATCACTTGGCAGAACAGGGGCAACCCCCCTTCCGAGCGGTAGATCCAGCCGTTGCCACCGTGGGCCAGCATCTCGGCAGCCAACTGCTCGGCGATCTTCTCCTCCCCCGGGCCGGCAGTGAGGATGCACTGCAACTCGGGCCGCGCCTGGTTGAGCTTGATGATGATGCGGGCGTACTGCTCGATGGAGAGGTTGTTGGCCGAGCCACCGCTGCCGGCATGCACCAGCAACCAGGGACGCTCGGCATCTACCCGCAACCGCGCCGCCACCTGCTCGCGCACTCGGGCCAGCACCTCGGGCGGGAAGCGCAGGAAGGGGGCCGAGGGTTCGACCGGGCTTGCCCCCTGCTCGCGCACAAAGTGGCGGATCAGATCGAGGTTGTACTCGGATTCGGGCTTCTCGGAGCGGGAACGGCGCTGGGTCAGGCGATGGTTGTAGAGCACCTGGGCCAACTTGGTGGCCGGCGCCAACCGGTAGGGAATGCCCGCCTTCCACACCAACATGGCATTGCGCGAATTGGAGAAGAGGCAGATGGCGGCATCAAACGCCTGCTGCTTGACCCGCGCCAGCAAAGCCAGTTGGGTCTCTTTGTCCGCCCCCTTGCCGGGATCGATTATCACGTCGTCGATCCAGGGGCACAATTGCGCCAGCGGCGCCGTGTAGGCGGGCACCAGGGCGGTCACGTGGCAAGGCAGCGACTGCTTGAGCATGGCAAAGCTCGGCCAGGCCAGCATGAAGTCGCCGATCTTGTCGTTGCGGACCACCAGTATACGTTTCATCACAACCTCGACTTGTGCCCCGTTACTTCGGGTCGGGACATTGGTTTCACACGGTGCGCTATTCTTGCCCGGCACACTCCACATCTCAAGCGGTGGCCGTATAATGCGGGCATTTCGCCTTCAGGAGATCACGCCATGAGCAATCGGGTCATCTATCCGGGGACGTTCGATCCCGTCACCAACGGCCATACCGACCTCATCAACCGCGCCGCCCATCTGTTTGACGAGGTGATTGTCGGTGTCGCCGCCAGCCCGAGCAAGCGCCCCCTGTTCGATCTCGAGGAGCGGGTCGCCCTGCTGCAACAGGTCACAGCAGCGCAGCCCAATGTCACCGTGGTGGGCTTCTCCGGCCTGCTGGTGGAGTTCGCCCGCCAGCATGGCGCCAACGTGCTGATCCGCGGTCTGCGCGCCGTCTCCGACTTCGAGTACGAGTTCCAGCTGGCCAACATGAACCGCCGCCTGATGCCAGAGCTCGAGAGCGTCTTTTTGACCCCGGCACAGGAGAACTCGTTTATCTCCTCCAGCCTGATCAAGGAGGTGGCGCTGCACGGCGGCGACATCGATCAGTTCGTCGACCCGCTGGTGGCAAAGGCCATCAACGCCAAGCTGGCCGCCCGCTCCGCTTAACGCGGGAACTGCTCAGCCATGCGTTGGGCCAGCGCATCCAGCCACTCGTAGCGGCGCCGATACATGGCCCGCTTCTTGGAAGCGATCTCCTCGAGTGGCTTGCGTTCGACCTGGCCCAACTGGACGAAGTTGTCATCCAGCACCGTGGCGCCAAACTCTTCCCACAACTCGTCATAGTCAGCTTGCAAGTTGGCCTTCTGCTTGCTGCTGTAGCGCTTGGCCTGGAATACGTGGGCTTGGGTGCGCACCGCCCGTACCCGGCGGGCACCGAGCCGTTCGGCCAGCATCAGCACCAGCATCACCACCAGTGACTTGGGTCGCAGTCCATGGGCCTGCTTGGTGAGGACGCGTACCCGCCCTTGGGCATCGTCGATCGAAGGCTCCGGCCCCTGCATGGAGCCGATCACCAGCCCGATGCCATCACCGACCCGCTCGAGAGAGAAGGCGCAGCTGTAGAGCCGTTTGTCCTGCTCGTCGAGAATAGAGAAAGAGAGCTCGGCCTCGCGACGGAAGGTGCCGTCATAGCGCAGCACGATGCGCGCCTGCTCTTCGGGCAGGGGGCCAAAATCCAACCCTTGCTCCAGATAGAGCGAGCGGATCAGCTCGGGATAGAGGGAGAGCAGCAGGCGATAGTGCTCCTCGAGCATCTCAACCCGCTGCGCGGCGCTGGAGCCGGCGAAGCGGTAAGGACGCAGCGGCTTGTCGAGCAGCTCGTGGTAGCGCGCCGGCAACTCGCGCAGGCCCGGCTCCTGGAACAGCTGGAAAATACGGGTCAACTCGTTGCGATAGAACAGGCTGCGCAGCCGGAACTTGATGCGATTGAAGGTGACGCGTGACGAGCCGTCGGGGTAGAGATACTGCGCCATGGCGGCAGCATCATAGCGTTGCCGGCTAGCCAATTCAGGCCAGCTCATGCGAGATGGAGTCATGATGTTCTCTCAATTCAATAACTGCACCGGATCCTAGGGAAGCTGACGCGGCAAGGCAACCCGGAGCAATAGGCCGTGACAAGATGGTTCAGTGCTGGCACTCGGGGCAGTAGAAGGTGTTGCGCTGCCCCAGTCGCAGGGAGCGGATCTCGCAGCCGCAGACATAACAGGGCTCGCCAGCCCGACCATAGACCTGCAACTGCTGCACGAAATAACCCGGTTTGCCGTCGGCACTGGTGAAATCCTTCAACGTGGTGCCCCCCTGCTTGATGGCTTCGGTCAGCACCCGCTTTATCTCTGCCACCAGCTCCTCCAGCCGCCCCCGGTCAATCTCACTGGCGGCGCGCTTGGGATGAATGCCGGCGGCAAACAACGCCTCGTTGGCATAGATGTTGCCCACCCCCACCACCACCTGGTTATCCATCAAGAACTGCTTGATGGCGGTGCTGCGCCTCTTGGCGCGCGCTTGCAGGTAATCGGCGTTGAAGGCATCGGTAAGCGGCTCAGGGCCCAGTTTGGCCAGCAGGGCGTGCGCCTCGGCCGGATCGCGGGTCCACAGCAAGGCGCCGAAGCGGCGCGGATCATTGAGCCGCAGCAGTTTGCCATTCTCCAGCTCGATATCCACGTGATCGTGTTTCTCTGCCGGCGTGCCGATCGGTAACACCCGCAGGCTGCCCGACATCCCCAGATGCAGGATGGCGGTACCAAAATCGGTCTCCAGCAGCAGGTACTTGGCGCGCCGGCTGACCCGGCGGATGGTGAGCCCGGCCAGCTCCTGGATCTCTCCCGGCACCGGCCAACGCAGACGACCATCACGCACCACCACGCGGCATACGGCGACACCAGTCAGCCAGGGGGCGATCCCCTGCCGGCTCACCTCGACTTCTGGTAATTCAGGCATTCAACGACTCCGCCTCACTCTTTGACCACCAGCCCAGGGGCCAGCAGCGAACGGTATTGCTGCTCGCTCAGGGCAAGCCAGCGATCCGGCGGCAGCAGGGCGGCATACTGGCCGTTGTCCTGGTACAGACCGATTTCGATCGGCTCATCGCGCCCGGCCACCCACACCTTGAGCACCACGGGCACACCGCGCAGCGCCGTGGCCGCAGGCAATGACCAGCGGCTCCATTCGCGGATGCGCATATCGAGCGCGGCGGCATCCAGCCCCAGATCAGGCCGGCTACGCCAGCCCTGACCAAGCCGCTCAATCTGCCAGCTCGGCCCCTGCCAGGTGAGCACGACCGCATCGGCAGGCAACAGTGGCCGCTCACGATCGCGGCTGTTGATCTCCTGCATCTGATCCATACGGTGCAGCAGCGTGATGGCGGCGAGTACACCGACGATGATGACGTTGTTCCAGCCCTTGCGGGAGAGTCGCAGCATGGGTCCTCCTGGTGCAGCAGGCAGTGTATGTGGATCGCCGATATAAAAAAACCCGGCCGAAGCCGGGTTTTTTGGGAGAGCAGGATCAATTACTTGATCTTGCCTTCCTTGTAGATCACATGCTGGCGAACGACCGGATCAAATTTCTTGATCTCCATCTTTTCGGGCATGGTGCGCTTGTTCTTGGTAGTGGTATAGAAGTGACCAGTACCGGCGCTGGAGTTCAGGCGAATCTTCTCGCGAATACCTTTAGCCATGATTTAGCTCCTTATACCTTCTCGCCGCGGGCGCGCAGTTCGGCCAGAACGACCTCTACGCCACGCTTGTCGATGATACGCATGCCCTTAGCGGATACGCGCAGGCTTACGAAGCGCTTTTCACTCTCAACCCAAAAACGGTGAGTGTGCAGGTTCGGCAGGAAACGACGCTTGGTAGCGTTGTTAGCGTGCGAACGGTTGTTACCAACTGCCGGACGCTTGCCGGTTACTTGGCATACTCTAGACATGTCAGTCTCTCCAAATCTTACTTCTTGCTCGAGCAAATATTTGCCCCGCTGGCCTTCGATTGCGGGGCAAACAGAAGGCGGCATTTTATACAGCATCTGTGATCAAAGATCAACAAAAACGGGGCCCAGCGCCGCCGGCCATTCAGAGCCAACCACGCTCAGCAAAGGAAACCGTGATGCCGTCACCGATCACCAGATGATCCAGGACTCGCACATCGATCAGGGCCAGCGCAGCGAGGATCCGTTCCGTGAGCTGGCGATCGGCCCGGCTGGGCTCGGCCACACCGGACGGGTGATTATGCGCCAGAATCACTGCCGCTGCATTATGTTTGATGACGATCCGCACAATTTCCCGTGGCCAGACGCTGGCTCCAGCCAAGGTTCCCTGAAACAACTCCTCGTCGTGCACCACCCTGTGCTGGCTGTCGAGCAGCAGCAACAGGAACACCTCCCGTTCGCGATCGCGTAATCTGGCCTGCAAATAATCACGGGTCAGCAAGGGGCTGGTGAGGGGGTCGCCACGGCGCAGCGGCTCACCCAGATAACGGCGCGACATCTCCAGCACCGCCTGTAACTGCACGAACTTGGCCTCGCCGAGGCCATGGCTGCGGCAGAACGCTTGGCGATCGGCCCCGAGCAAGGCTCGCAGTGAGCCGTGCTCATTAAGCAACCCCCGAGCCAGCGCCACCGCATCCATGCCACGCACTCCGGTGCGCAAAAAGATGGCCAGCAGCTCCGCATCCGAGAGGGCCTCCGGCCCCTTTTGCAGCAATTTTTCACGCGGCCGCTCAGCGGCCGGCCACTCCTTGATCCCCATCCCACGCTCCTCCCCTGGTCTGCATCAACCATAGCCGGCGCGGCAGCCTCCGTGCGTTTTCGGTTCCTTGACCTCACCCCACTGTGCTCGCCAGCACGGTGTGTTATCTTAGCCGACCAGTATTCAGACAGTCTGGAATTGCCCATGAGATTGGCCGACAAACGCATCCTGCTTGGCATCAGTGGCGGCATCGCCGCCTACAAGAGTGCGGAACTGGTGCGCCGCCTGAAAGATCAGGGGGCCGAAGTGCGCGTGGTGATGACCCGCTCCGCCAAGGAGTTCATCACCCCGCTGACCTTGCAGGCGGTGTCGGGCCATGCGGTGGCCGACAGCCTGCTCGATCCGGCCGCCGAGGCCGGCATGGGCCACATCGAGCTGGCCAAGTGGGCCGATCTGGTGCTGATCGCCCCGGCCAGTGCCAATCTGATGGCGCGCCTGGCCGCCGGCATGGCCGATGAGCTGCTCACCACCCTCTGCTTGGCCACGCCGGCCCCCGTCGCCCTGGCGCCGGCCATGAACCAGCAGATGTACCGTAACGCCGCCACCCAGGCCAATCTGGCCACCCTGGCCAGTCGCGGCCTCCAACTGTGGGGGCCCGACTCCGGCAGCCAGGCCTGCGGCGATGTGGGCCCTGGCCGCATGCTCGATCCGCTCGAGCTAGTCGAACGCTGTGTGGCCGCCCTGGCACCGGCGCAAACGCTGGCCGGTCTGCGCCTGCTGTTGACCGCTGGGCCGACCCGCGAGGCTCTCGACCCGGTGCGCTACATCAGCAACCACAGTTCGGGCAAGATGGGCTTTGCCCTGGCCCGCGCCGCCGCCGAGCTGGGCGCCGAGGTAACCTTGGTGAGCGGCCCTGTGACCCTGACCACCCCGCCCGGCGTCACCCGGGTCGACGTGGAGAGCGCCGAGCAGATGCACGCCGCCGTGATGGAGCGCGTCAGACAACACGATATTTTCATCGGCTGCGCCGCCGTGGCGGACTATCGTCCGGCACAGATCAGTGCACAAAAGATCAAGAAAACCGCCGATAACGACGAGATGGTGCTGCAACTGGTGAAGAACCCTGACATCATCGCTGCGGTAGGCGCTCTCGCCAACAAACCCTTCACGGTCGGATTTGCCGCCGAAACCGTGGATGTGGAACAATACGCCCTCGACAAGCTCCACCGTAAACGCCTCGACATGATCGCCGCTAACGACGTGTCGCGCGCCGGACAGGGCTTCAATGCCGATGACAACGCCCTGACCGTGTACTGGCAAGGCGATCGGCGTGAACTGCCACTGAGCGATAAGTTGTCGCTCGCCCGCCACCTGCTCGATTTGGTGGCGGATCGTTATCGATCCAGCCGGGCCCCCGGCACACAACCATAACCACAAGCCGCATGACGACACAGATTGAAGTAAAGATCCTCGACTCCCGTATCGGCCGCGACTATCCGCTGCCTGCCTACGCCACTCCTGGCTCTGCCGGTATGGATCTGCGTGCCCTGTTGGACGAAGCCATCACCCTGGCTCCCGGCGACACCGTTCTGGTACCGACTGGCCTGGCCATCCACATCAAGGATCCGGGTCTGTGCGCCACCATACTGCCGCGCTCCGGTCTTGGCCATAAACACGGTATCGTGCTTGGCAACCTGGTCGGTCTTATCGACTCCGATTATCAGGGCCAGCTGATGGTCTCGGTCTGGAACCGTGGCCAGGAGAGCTTCACCATGCAGCCTGGCGAGCGTATCGCCCAGTTGGTGATCCTGCCGGTGGTGCAGGCCAGCTTTCAGCTAGTCGAAGAGTTCGATCAGAGCGAGCGGGGTGAGGGCGGCTTCGGCTCCTCTGGCCGCCAATAAAAACCGGACGCTTTGCATTCCGGGATAAGAAAGATAAGCCATTGTTTTTAGGGGAATATATGGCAAGCAGTCAATTGAAACAGAGCCGGCGGGAGCAGATCCTGCAGGCCCTGGCCCACATGCTGGAGACCAGTCCGGGGCAGCGCATCACCACCGCCCGGCTGGCCGCTGAGGTGGGGGTTTCGGAAGCCGCGCTGTACCGCCACTTCCCCAGCAAGGCCAGGATGTTCGAGGGATTGATCGATTTCATCGAGGACTCCCTGCTATCTCGAGTCAACCTTATCCTCAGCGAGGAGAAGGAGACCATGGCGCGTTGCCGACATATCCTGCAACTGCTGCTGGTGTTCGCCGAGCGTAACCCCGGTATCACACGCATCCTCAACGGCGATGCCCTGCTCGGCGAGAACGAGCGGCTGCGCGATCGTATCGGCATGCTGTTTGACAAGCTGGAGACCCAGCTCAAGCAGGTGCTGCGTGAGAAACGACTGCGCGAAGGACAAGGTTTCCAGCTCGATGAAGGCATGCTGGCCAACCTGCTGCTGGCCTATGCCGAAGGGCGCATCAGCCAGTTTGTGCGCTCTGAGTTCAAACACAAGCCGACCGCCGGCTTCGAGGAGCAGTGGACTTTCATCCGCAGCCAGTTGCTGCAAAGTTGAACGCCATCGCTCCCATGCTCCAGAGGGAGGCCTTGGCCTCCCTCTGCTTTTTTATTGTCCACCCAACGACGATGAATGTCGCAATCCCGTGCACTAATGCTGCATTTTGCGCTCATCTTTCATGACCCACAGGAGATTCCATGGAACCTGAGATCCTCAACCAAGCACAGACCTGGCTGGTCCAAAATCAGGGGCTCATCATCGAGTACTGCGTGAATATCGCCGCCGCCCTGCTCACCCTGCTGCTCGGCTACATCGCCGCCAACCTGATCAGCAGCGCCGTGGTGAAAGTGATGAAGGGACGCAAGCTCGACATCACCATCACCGAGTTCGTCGGCAACATCCTCAAGTACGCCATTCTGGTGTTCGTGGTGATCGCGGCACTGGGCCGGGTCGGGGTACAGACCGCCTCCTTCGTGGCCATCATCGGTGCCGCCGGTCTGGCCATCGGTCTGGCGTTGCAAGGCTCGCTCTCCAACTTTGCTGCCGGCTTCCTGCTTATCATCTTCCGTCCGATCAAGGCCGGTGAGTTCATCGAAGTGGCCGGCACCAGCGGTGTAGTGCAGTCGGTACAACTGTTCACCACCACCCTCACTTCGGGCGACAACAAAATGGTGGTGGTGCCCAACTCCTCCATCCTCAACGGCACCATCATCAACTTCTCGCGTATGGAGACCCGCCGCATCGACATGACCTTCGGCATCGGTTATGACTCCGATCTGCGCAAGGCCAAGCAGATCCTTGAGCGGCTGGTCAATGAAGAGCCGCGCATCCTGAAGAACCCGACCGCCACCATCGCCGTCGCTGCGCTGGCCGACTCCTCGGTCGATATCGTGGTACGCCCCTGGGTCAAGACCGGTGATTACTGGGGAGTCTGGTTCGACTTCCACGAGAAGGTGAAGCTGGCCTTCGACGCTGAAGGCATCGATATCCCCTTCCCGCAGCGCGTCGTGCACATGAAGCAAGCATAACTGCGCCCGTCATGAAAAAGGCCGCCCCGTGGGGCGGCCTTTTTATTGGCGTGGTGAGCGTTACTGCTTGAGCAAGGAGGCATCCGTCACCACCACGGCCTGCCCCCCGCTGGCGAAGAAGCTACCAAACTCCTTTTGCAGCTCGCGGGTCACCAGACCGCTCTCATCGTTGCCGTCCGGCGCCAGCAGTGAACCATGACCCCCTTCCACGAAGCGGGCGGCGTGATGGATGGCCCCCAACTGGGTGTCGCCGAGATCGCTCAGCCCGAGCACCTTGAACAGCGGCTCGGTACCGCCCAGCGGTGCACTAGCGATCTGGTTCGGGATCACCCGATCCGAGAGATTGAGCGCACCATCCCCGACGATCTCGGTGGCAAACAGCTTGAAGTCCGGGCTGATGGCGGCCCCCAGGTTGATCGGATCGGCCGAGTCGAGCACCGACTGGGCAGCAAAGCTGTAGCTGGCCAGGGTACTGGCTGCACTGGCCTGAGTGGCCGCACTCTGGCTCGGCAGGAACTCGTTGACGAAGCAGGTCGGCGCCGGCGTCTTGCAATTCGGGGCGTAGGCCGCAAAGGCGTTCTTGAGATCGGCAGAGCCTCCGGTCAGCACCCCGTACTGGAGAGTGGGGCCAAAGGTTGGCGAATTGAGCAGCAGCGGGGCGATGCCGCCGCCCGGCATGGCCAGCGCACCGCTTTCGAACTCAAACAGGGCATCGGCCAGCGGGTTACCCAGTTTCTGGTTGGCAACCGCCAGCAAGTTGGTGCCGGCAATGGCCCCCAGAGAGTGACCGAGGAAGTGCACCTTCAGGCCACCGGGCGTGCCAATCTGGGTGCCCAGCCCCTTGGCATTGGCCAGCCCCACCGCCAGACGCAGGCCGAGCAGGTCAGCCACGCTCTGCTTGAGGTTATCGCGCGCCACGGTCAGGTAGCTCAGGTTCAGATAGGGGGTGGGATTGCTGCTGGTGGTGACGGTGGCTTCGCTGCCGCTCAGGGCGTAGCCACGCTCACCGTGCAGCGGGTGATCGATCACCACCACCGCGATCTGCTTGGCCGTGGGTTGGGCCTGTAGGCCGGCACCGATCTGGCTCAGGGCCAGGGCATAGGCGTTCTCCTTCACCGAGGTGACGCCATGCTGGTAGATGATGACATCGGTCACGGCGGAGAGCGGTGCCGCCGCGAAGATGCGTAGCGGCACCGACTGCACCTCTTCCAACGCTGGCAGCGGGTTGAAGCGACCGATGTTGCGCTGGGCATCGAGGGGCTTGCCCCCCGAGGTGAGGCTCACGCCGATCAGCTTGCTCGCCTCGGCCAGCAGTTCGCTCTGGCGCGTCGGGTCGGCAATCAGCTCGCCCAGCAACTGCGGATCGACGCCGGCCGCAGCCAGACCGCCGATCACCTCCTTGTCACCTGCCTTGAGGGCATTGGCAATGGCATAGAGGCTGTCGATGGCACCCTGCCATGACTGACCCTTGGCCTTATCCCAAGAGCCGGCCAGCGCCGGGGTGGAGAGGAAATAGGGGAGCTTGACGCTGCCGCTGTATACCGCTGTGTTATTGGCCAGCCCCTTGAGCTGCGGATCAGCCTCAATGGCCGCGGCTAGCTGCTCCTTCGATGCCTGCGGCAGGAAGGGCTCGGCCGCCAGGCGGGTCAGAAACGCGCTGCCCGCATCGATATCGCTCAGGGTATAGGTGAGCGGCAGGCTGGTGTTGCCGTGGGCATCCTGCTTCCACAAGGCGGCGGCGTCCAGACTCGGTGACGTGAGCACGCTGGCGGCGGCCCCCTTGACGGCCACCAGCACATCGGCGCCGGACTGGGTGGCGAACCAGTCGGAGAAGATCACCTGCTCCGACTTGATGCCGGTAGCCTGCAAGAACAACTCCTCCTGTAGGGCAATCATGCCGTGCAGGGTCTGCGAGGTGGCACTCTCACCCGCGCTGGCACGGATATCGGCATAGTCATCCCCGGCGCGCAGCGGGTTGCCGGTGCTGTCCTTGAGGGCCGTGGTCGCCACCATCATGTAGTAAGAAGAAGGATTGAGAGGCTTGAGCGGCACCACGGCCAGCTTGCCACCACTGCCGGTCACGATGAAATCACTCCCGTAGACCAACTGCTGCTTGATGCCGGAAGGGCGCAAGGTGCGGCTGTCGAACTCCAACTCAAAGACATAGATCGGAGCCACGGCGGCGCTGAAGGTGGCAGCGGCCGGTGTCGGCACGCTGATGCCCGCCGCGGTGACCGGCACCAGTTGGATCGCCTGAGTCGTGGACCAGCCATCCAGGGTGGAGAGGGCGGAGACCGGGTTGGAGAGATCGCTGGTCTCGGTTGAGAACTTGAGCGTGCCGTCGCTGTCACGGGCAGCCAGGGCGCTGGGGCGCACGCCATTGGCGCCGCTCAGCAGGTAACTCAGGGTGCTGGAGGTGTCGTCCTTGTTGTCACCACCGCAAGCGGCCAACAGGGCACTGGCCACGGCAGCAAAAATCAGCTTCTTTTTCATGTTTTTGTCTCATTATTGTGAACTTGTACCTGACGGGGGCGGGGTAATGGGTTCCAACCCGCCCCAAGACATTAACATGAAGGCAACAAATGAAAAGCCTCTGGTCAGTCATCGGATCTTACTGCCTGAACAAAAATGCGACACGGCCCTCATCCTGAAAACGGGCAGACTAGCATGCCCACTCCGCTCGCCCACTCCGACCCGCGCCGATCCGGATCACAGGCTGCCGCATGCCGCTCGGCAGGATCGGTCAATCCGGGTAGAATGGCGGCAACCAGAAGGAGATTCCGATGATTGACCCGAAGAAACTCGAAGAGATCGCCAAGCAGATCCACAACGCCATGCCGCCCGGCATCAAGAGCATGGGTGAGGAAGTAGAGAAGAAGATTCGCCAGGTGCTGCAAGCCCAGCTCGGCAAGCTGGATCTGGTCAACCGCGAGGAGTTCGATGTGCAGACCAAGGTGCTGCTGCGTACTCGTGAGAAACTGGCAGCCCTCGAAGCCAAGCTGGAGCAGCTCGAAAAGCAGCTCAGCGACAAGGGCGAATAAGCGCCAAATCCGGTAACGGGCCTACACCTGCAACAGATGCCAGGCCCGCTTTCCTTGTTCCTTAGCCTGATACATGGCCCGATCCGCCAGATCCAAGGCAGTCTCGAACGCCAGCTCACCCCGCCACACCGCAATCCCGATACTCATGCCAACCCGCAGCGCTGAGCCCGGCGCCGGCGCGAACGCCTGCACCCGCGCCAGCAGCACCTCGGCCAACGCGGCCAGGGTCGCCGGCTCTGCCACACCAGCCAGATAGACCACAAACTCGTCGCCACCATAACGACCACATACCGCCTGTGGTGCCAGCTCATGTAACCATTCGCCCATGCGCTGCAATACCCGATCGCCGCAAACATGGCCAAATAGATCGTTGATTTCCTTGAAGTCATCCAGATCGATGAACAGCAGGGCTGCCGGCCCCACCAGATGCTCCCCCCCGAGTGACTGGCGCAGCCCCTGCCGGTTGAGC
Source organism: Aeromonas simiae (assembly GCF_014892695.1). Taxonomy (NCBI): domain Bacteria; kingdom Pseudomonadati; phylum Pseudomonadota; class Gammaproteobacteria; order Aeromonadales; family Aeromonadaceae; genus Aeromonas; species Aeromonas simiae. The sequence goes on along the minus strand of NZ_CP040449.1, from coordinate 3,788,149 downwards.
AGGCCGGTCAGCGCATCCCGGCATGCCTGCTCGGCCAGGCGCCGCTCGTACTCCTTGCGCTGGGTAATGTCGATGTGAGCCCCCATGATGCGCAGCGGCCGCCCCTCCTCATCCCACTCGATAACTCGGCCGCGATCCCACAACCAGGTCACTTCCCCCTGCGGGCTGAGGGTTCGGTATTCGGCCTCATAGAAGGGCGTCTTGCCGGCCAGGTGACTGAAATAATTGTATTGGGCCCGCTCGCTGTCGTCCGGGTGCAGCTTGGCACGCCACACATCGAAGTGGGGCGCCATGTCGCCGGCCTGAAAATTTTGCAAGTTGAACACCCGCAGCTCACCGGTCTGTACCAGCCCCTGCCACAGGCAGAGACCGGTGCCATCAAGCGCCGCGTTGAGCTTCTCCTGCAACTGGCGATTTTCCTGTTCAAGGCGCGCCAACTCGGCCCGCAGCCCAGTCAGTTCATCCGCAGCAATCAGCCGGGTACCGTCTGCGGCAACCCCCTCACTGATCGGGCGAAGCTTATATTCGGATGCAGTCATGAGCACCTTCACTCCCTTGTATGGCTGGCTCCATCAGAATGCGACTCTCCGGACAGATTCAGGAGAGGCTGCCATCATGGTGAAATTTACGGCGAAATGCCATGGTCAGATGCAAATCGCCGAGCCGGACTCACAACGAAAGAGCCCCCGCATTGGCGGGGGCCCGAGTCGTCATGCAACCGGCTCAGATGAACTCGTAGGCATCGCCGAAGATGCGCTCCGGTTCAGCCCCGAGCAGCTTGAAATCTTCGCGGGCGGCACCGGCCATCTCGAAGCGGCCCGCCACATAGATGTCGTAGTCGTGCAGACTGACGAAGTCGTCCATGATCGCCTTGTGCACCAGGCCACTGCGACCGTGCCAGCCGGCATCCGGCTCCTGCACCACAGGGACAAAGGTGAGCGGGGCATAGTGCTGCTCAAGGGCGCACATCTCATCAAACTCATAGAGCCAGTGAGCCTGACGTACCCCCCAATAGACGAACACGGGGCGCTCACTGCCGCTGTCGACCAGCTGCTGCAATATGCTGCGCACGTAGGAGAAACCCGTGCCTCCGGCCATCAGGATCAGCGGGCGGGGCGAACTTTCGCGCAAGAAGGCCTTGCCAGCCGCCAGCTCCACCTCGATCTCGCCTTGCTCGCGCATGCGCGCCAGCACCTGACCGGCATAGGCGTTCTCCGCCGTGGCGCCAATTTGCAGCTCCAGCCCGGAGCGGGTGGGGGCGTTGGCAATGGAGAAGGGGCGCTTATCCGAGTCGCTCATCACCACCAGCAGGTACTGACCTGGCTTGAAGGCAACCGCCTCAGCAGGCTCCAGGCCGACTTGCCAGATGGTCTCCACCACTTCGCGCAACTCCGTTACGCGGCACTTGATTCGTTGCATGCGTTTCCTTTCACGGTGGTCTCGGCCACCTCGCTCATGTTCTTCATTGTGATGATCGGTGCCTGCGCACCGATCAGTCGAGAATACCCAGTTCGTCCCAGATAGCGTCAATTTTCTGCGTCACCGCCGGGTCCTGGACGATGGGCTGACCCCATTCGCGGTCAGTCTCGCCCGGCCACTTGTTGGTGGCATCCATCCCCATCTTGGAGCCAAGCCCCGATACCGGTGAGGCGAAATCGAGGTAGTCGATCGGGGTGTGCTCGATCAGGGTAGTGTCGCGCGCCGGGTCCATCCGCGTAGTGATGGCCCAGATCACGTCTTTCCAGTCGCGGGCGTTGATGTCGTCATCACACACTATCACGAACTTGGTGTACATAAACTGACGCAGGAAGGACCAGACCCCCAGCATCACCCGCTTGGCATGGCCGGGGTAACGCTTCTTGATGGTGACGACCGCCATCCGGTAGGAGCACCCCTCCGGCGGCAGGTAGAAATCAACGATCTCGGGGAACTGCTTTTGTAACAGCGGCACGAACACCTCGTTGAGGGCCACCCCGAGCACTGCCGGCTCATCGGGCGGGCGGCCGGTATAGGTGCTGTGATAGATGGCATCCTTACGCAGGGTCATGTGGGTGATGGTGAAGACCGGGAACTCATCCACTTCGTTGTAGTAGCCGGTGTGATCGCCATAGGGGCCCTCGGGAGCCTGCTCACCCGGCTCCAGATAGCCCTCCAGCACGATCTCGGCGCTGGCTGGCACCTCTAGATCGCAACTGATGGCTTTCACCACCTCGGTACGGCTGCCGCGCAGCAAGCCGGCGAAGGCGTACTCAGAGAGGGTGTCAGGCACCGGCGTCACCGCACCGAGAATGGTCGCCGGATCGGCGCCAAGCGCCACCACCACGGGGAAGCGCTCACCCGGGTGGGCCTCCTGCCACTCACGAAAATCGATGGCACCGCCACGGTGATCGAGCCAGCGCATGATGAGCTTGTTCTTGCCGATCTTCTGCTGACGGTAAATGCCGAGATTCTGCCGTTTTTTGTAGGGGCCGCGGGTGATGGTCAGTCCCCAGGTCACCAAGGGGGCCACATCACCCGGCCAGCAGTGCTGGATCGGGATGCGGTCGAGATCCACCTCATCACCAGTCAGTACCTGCTCCTGGCAGGGGGCCGACGAGAGCCGCTTGGTCGGCATGTTGAGCACCTGCTTGAAGATCGGCAGTTTCTCCATCAGCTCCCTGAATCCTTTGGGCGGCTCCGGCTCCTTGAGGTAGGAGAGCCAGGTTCCCACCTGGCGCAGGGCGCCCACATCGGGCTGGCCCATGCCCATGGCCACCCGATCCGGCGTACCGAACAGGTTGGCCAGCACCGGCATCTGATATCCCTTGGGGTTCTCAAACAGCAGGGCAGGACCGCCAGCACGCAGGGTGCGGTCACAGATCTCGGTCATCTCGAGATAGGGATCGATCTCGCGGCTGATCCGCTTGAGCTGACCCTGCGCCTCGAGCTGTGCGATGAAATCTCGTAAATCCTTGTATTTCATAAGGCTACCGCGTTGGGATTCGGGGGGATCACAGTATACCGCCAAGGGCCCTCAGGGGCGACCCGGCTCCAGATTGGCATGACCACCACCTTGCTCGTGTAGTAGCCGATCCGCCAGCAGGATCAGTTGCAGCGATTCGGCGCGCGGCTTGAGCAATTTGGCCAGCGCCACCCCATCCGGCCCGATACCAAGCTCCCGATGCAGATAACTGCGCACCGGATCGGGCAGGGGATGCAATGCCCCGAGCGCCAGCATGGCGGCACTGTTGAGCCCTGGCTCGGCAGCAGCAGACAGCAGCAGCTCACCTGCCGCATTCCCCTCATGGAACCGGGAAACCAGTGCCAAGGCGCGCAGGGAGTCGTCATCCACCGGGCGCCGCCACAAGGTAAAAAACAGCTCGGACAAGCCGGTATAGTCGAGCAGGGTGTAGATCAGGCGGTTATCCGGCAGATAGAGCGGTGTACGGGCCACGGCCTGAGCCAGTTGCAGCCTGACCGGGTTCGGAGCCTGCGCCAGCGCCGCCAGCAGGGCACTCTGCTGGCGCTCCAGATCCGGGTTGTTCCAGCGATAGATAGAGCGCAGGTTCAACTTGCCCGCCGCCAGTTCATAACCATATTGTCCCTGCCAGTCGAGCTGCTGCCAGCTCTGTAGCAGCCGGCGAGCCAAAGCCGGGTAGTCATAGCGGGGCAGGGAGACCAGAAAGCCATCCTGCGTCTGTGAAGTGAGGGTGCTCGGCACCCGCTTGCTCTGCGCTGCCACCCAGGTTCGGGTCGGTGCCGCTGGCCGCTCCGAGCCGGAGAGGCCTTGCAACAACCACCAGCGCAACGGCTCGGACTGAGCGCTGGGGAGGGAGTCGAGGAAGGTATCGAGCGCCGCCAACTGCCCCTGTTGCAGACGTGCCGTCAGATAGGGCAGGTGTTCGCTCGGACGAGCCCTCTGGTAGTCGTCATCGGCCATGGCGGTCAGGCTCAGCACGAGCGTGGCGCAGGCGATCAGCATCCTTCTCATCGTGTTCCCATTCCCTCTGGAGCCCCAGGCCATAGTGCGTAAATACTCGCCCGCCAGCAAATGAAAACCGCGACCCTAAGGCCGCGGTTGTCGCATCGTAATGGATTACTTCTGCTGACGTTTCATCGAGTCAAAAAACTCGTCATTAGTTTTGGTCGCCGCCAGCTTGTCGATGAGGAACTCGATACTGTCGATCTCACCCATGGGGTGAATGATTTTGCGCAGGATCCATATCTTTTGCAGCTCGTCCGGAGCCGTCAGTAGCTCTTCCTTACGGGTACCGGAGCGGGTGATGTCGATGGCCGGATAGACACGCTTCTCGGCGATCTTGCGAGACAGGTGCAGTTCCATGTTACCGGTGCCCTTGAACTCTTCGTAGATCACTTCGTCCATCTTGGAGCCGGTGTCGATCAGCGCGGTCGCGATGATGGTCAGGCTGCCGCCCTCCTCAACATTACGGGCAGCACCGAAGAAGCGCTTCGGACGATGCAGGGCGTTGGCATCCACACCACCGGTCAGTACCTTGCCGGATGACGGGATGACAGTGTTGTAGGCACGCGCCAGACGGGTGATGGAGTCGAGCAGGATGACGACATCCTTCTTGTGCTCGACCAGGCGCTTGGCCTTCTCGATCACCATCTCTGCCACCTGCACGTGACGGGCCGCCGGCTCGTCGAAGGTGGAGGCGATCACTTCCCCCTTAACCATGCGCTGCATCTCGGTCACTTCTTCCGGACGCTCGTCAATGAGCAGCACGATCAGCTCACAGTCGGGGTGGTTGTAAGCGATGCTCTGGGCGATGTTTTGCAGCAGCATGGTCTTACCGGCCTTGGGCGGTGCGACGATGAGGCCACGCTGGCCCTTACCGATCGGGGAGGCGAGATCCAGTACACGCGCAGTGATATCCTCGGTGGAGCCATTGCCACGCTCCATGCGCAGACGCTCGTTGGCGTGCAGCGGGGTGAGGTTTTCAAACAGGATCTTGTTGCGAGCGTTTTCCGGGCGGTCATAGTTGATGTTGTCAACTTTGAGCAGGGCAAAGTAGCGTTCACCCTCTTTCGGCGGGCGGATCTTGCCGGCAATGGTGTCACCGGTGCGCAGGTTGAAACGGCGGATCTGGCTGGGGGAGACATAGATATCGTCCGGGCCTGCCAGATAGGAGCCGTCAGCGCTGCGCAGGAAGCCGAAGCCGTCGGTCAGGATTTCCAGCACACCATCACCGAAGATGTCTTCCCCACCCTTGGCATGGGCTTTCAGGATGGCAAAGATGATGTCTTTCTTGTGCGCCCGCGCCAGATTTTCCAACCCCATAGATTCACCAAGCTTGATCAGCTCAGACACAGGGGTGTTCTTCAATTCAGTCAGGTTCATAGTGGTAAAAATCTGTAAGCAAGGATTGTGAGATGTGGGGGAGTTTGCTGGATTGTTGCTGATTTGCTTGAGGTTGCCCGGTGGCAAAAAGATGAGCAAACGGACAATAAACTAGCACCAATCGGAATGAGCGTCCACTGGCAGAAACTAAAGGAGCGCATTATTGCAATGCGCTCCCCGAATCAATCATTAGATGTTGTTGTCCAGGAACTCTTTAAGTTGAGTCTTGGACAGTGCGCCCACCTTGGTCGCAGCCACTTCGCCGTTTTTGAACAGCAGCAGGGTCGGAATACCGCGGATGCCAAATTTGGGCGGAGTATCAGCGTTGTGATCGATGTTCAACTTAGCAACGGTCACACGGCCTTCATATTCCTGAGCAACTTCATTCAGGATCGGTGCAATCATCTTGCACGGACCACACCATTCGGCCCAGAAATCAACCAGAACGGGACCAGCAGCCTTGAGAACATCTGCCTCGAAGCTGGCATCGCTCAGCTGAACAATCTTGTCACTCATCTCCAACTCCAGTCAGTAAATAAGGCTTTATTGAGAGGCCAATAAAGGCCATAGTTGCCCTATTTGAAATGATCCTGTTTATTAATGCAAGCCTAACCTGATAACCTACCGCCATGAGCAAAACACATTTAACTGACGAAAAATTCGCCCAAATGGGCCTCGAACCTGAAGTGCTTGCAGGTCTGGAAGCCAAAGGATTTCACTACTGTACACCGATCCAGGCACTATCACTGCCACTGCTGGTCGAAGGCCATGACATCGCAGGCCAGGCTCAGACAGGTACAGGTAAAACCATCGCCTTCCTCGCCGCCACCTTCAATTATCTTCTCACCCATCCGCTGACCACTCCCCGCCTCATCAACCAGCCGCGCGCCATCATCATGGCTCCGACCCGTGAGCTGGCGGTGCAGATCCATAAGGACGCCGAAAGCATGGCGGCTAGCACCGGCCTGAAACTGGGGCTGGCTTATGGTGGCGAAGGCTACGACAAGCAGCTTGCCGTACTGGAGCAAGGGGTCGACATCCTGGTCGGCACCACGGGTCGCATCATCGATTACTACAAGTCGAAGGTGATCGATCTGGCCAACATCCAGGTCGTAGTACTGGACGAAGCGGATCGCATGTTCGATCTGGGCTTCATCAAGGACATCCGCTTCCTGTTCCGCCGCATGCCGGCCGCCGGTGATCGACTCAACATGCTGTTCTCTGCCACCCTCTCGCTGCGCGTGCAAGAGCTGGCCTACGAGCACATGACCAACCCGCACCATGTGCAGGTGGAGCCGGAGCAGATGACCGGTGTTCGCATCAAGGAGGAGCTCTTCTACCCCTCCAACGAAGACAAGATGCTGCTGCTGCTCACCCTGATGGAAGAAGAGTGGCCGGACAAGGCGATCGTGTTCGCCAACACCAAGCACTGCTGCGAAGACATCCATGCCTGGCTGGAGGCTGATGGTCACCGCGTCGGCCTGCTGACCGGCGACGTGCCGCAGAAAAAGCGCATGAAGATCCTTGAGGAGTTCACTCAGGGCAAGCTCGATATCCTGGTCGCCACCGATGTGGCCGCCCGTGGCCTGCACATCCCTGACGTCACCCACGTCTTCAACTACGACCTGCCGGATGATGCCGAAGATTACGTGCATCGCATCGGTCGTACCGGCCGTGCCGGTAAGAGCGGCCACTCCATCAGCCTGGCGTGTGAAGACTATGCCTTCAACCTGCCGGCCATCGAGGAGTACATCCGCCATCCGATCCCGGTCAGCAAGTACGACCGCGAGGCACTGCTTACCGATGTCACCCCGCCGCGCCGTGTGCAGCGCAACCGCCCGCCGGTGAATCGCAACATGCGCGATCGCCAGGGTGGTGGCGGTAACCGTCGTCGTCCCCCCAAGCGCACCTGAGGATACCGTTGAGTAGCTCTCCTCTCTATGCCGCTATCGACCTCGGCTCCAACAGCTTTCACATGCTGGTGGTGTGCGAGGTCGCCGGAGCCCTGCGCACAGTGGTCAAGGTCAAACGCAAGGTGCGTCTGGCCGCTGGCCTGGATGCCGATTTTCGCCTGAGCAGGGCCGCCATGGAGCGGGGTTGGGACTGCCTTCGCCTGTTTGCCGAACAGCTGCAAGACATCCCGCCCGAGAACATTCGGGTGGTCGGTACCGCCACCCTGCGCCTGGCCAGCAACGTCGATGATTTCCTGCGTGAAGCGGAGCGTGTGCTCAAGCACAACATCGAAATCATTTCGGGTGAAGAAGAGGCCAAGACCATCTATGAAGGGGTCTCGTGGACATCGGCCGGCGAGGGTAACCGACTGGTCATCGACATCGGCGGCGCCAGCACCGAGCTGGTGATCGGCGAGCAGAACGAGGCCAAACTGCTGAGCAGCCTGCATATGGGCTGTGTCACCTGGCTCAACAACCATTTTGGTGATGGTGAGCTGTCGGCCGAGCGCTTCCAACAGGCTATCTCCGCGGCTAAGAGCGTGCTGGCCAAGGTGGCAGCCGACTATCTGGCGCTTGGCTGGAAGAGTTGTGTTGGGGCCTCCGGCACGGTGCAAGCCCTGCAAGAGATCATGCTGGCTCAAGGCAAGAGCGAACAGGTCACCCTGCCCAAGCTGCGTGAGTTAATGCAGCAGGCCATCGCCTGCGGCCGTCTCGATCGCCTGCAACTGGAAGGGCTCAATGCCGAGCGGTTGACGGTCTTTCCCTCCGGCCTTGCCATCCTCATCGCCCTGTTCGAAGAGCTCGGTATCGAAAGCATGACGCTGGCCGGCGGGGCGCTGCGCGAAGGGCTCATCTATGGCCTGCTCGGCAACAGCCACGACTGTGACGCCCGCGATCGCACCGCCAACAGCCTGATCAACCGCTATCAGCTCGATCGGGAACACGCCGAGCGGGTACGCGATACGGTGGTGGAGGCCTTTGGTCAGGTGCAGGCTGGTTGGCGCCTTTCGCGCCGCTATGGCCGCCCGATCCTGCGCTACGCAGCACTGCTGCACGAAATCGGTCTGTGCATCGAGTACAAGAAGGCTCCGCAGCATGCCGCCTACATCATCGACAACATCGACATGCCGGGTTTCACTCCGGCCCAGAAGAAGTTGTTGTCCGCCTTGCTGCTCAATCAGCGCGACGATTTCCGGCTCGACCCACTGGAGCGTCAGGGGGCCGTGACCGGCCAGCAGGCGATCCAACTGGTTCGACTGCTGCGCCTCTCCATCATTCTGTGCATGCGCCGCACTCGGGGTACGGTGCCAAACTTCACCTTCCATGCCGAAGGGGAGAGCCTGACCCTCACCGTGCCAAAAGGGTGGCTCGACGTGCACTATCTGCGTGCCAGCGAGCTACGCCTTGAGGTAGAACGCCAGCAGAAGATGGGCTGGCCGACTCGCTTACAGGAGCGGGATCAGGAGTAAACGAGGGGCGCCATGGCGCCCCTCTTCATTGGGGGTCAAACGCCCCCGCCTCCGACAATCTGTTTCGCAGATCGGCATCCCCCCAAAAAGCCCTTTCCTATCCATTTCATGCAGTTGTCATCATCCTCCCCTTTGGGGATAAGCATGTGCCGCGACCGGTCTCGACTACAGTGGAGGGGCATAACCCTAACTCACAAGGATGAACCCCATGAAACGACTGTTCCTGTTCGGGCTGACTGCCGCACTGACTGCCTGTGGCGGCGGGGGAGATGACAGCGCTTCCGATGCCAAGATGTCGCTGGCCTTCTCCGATGCGCCGGTTGATGCGGCCAAACGGGTCTGCATTGCGGTGAGCCAGGTCAGCATTCATCCGATCTCGGGCGCAGAGACTGCATGGAGCAGCAAGAGCTTTCTCGATGCTAGCCAGGACGACGGTTGCACCCCGCCGGGCGAGAGCATTCCTCTCAACGCCGACGGCAGCCCCCGGTTTGTCTACATCGATCTGCTCAAGTATCAGGGATCGGCCAGCCGTAACCTGCTCGCAGGCCAGACGGTGAGCGCCGGGGAGTACAGCCAGATGCGCCTGACCGTACTCGACGGGCGCGCGGTGACCAACCAGTTTGACGACGGCACGCCCTACTCCTACGTGCAGCAGGATGACGACACTATCAAACCGCTCGAGGTGCCGAGCAGCCAGCTCAAGCTCGATGCCTTCACCATCACGGCCGGGGGCACCAGCAGCTTCACCACCGAGTTTGACCTGCGCCAGGCACTGGTACTGCCGGGGCATGAGGCCTACTACAAGCTAAAGCCCCGCGGCGTACGGCTGGTCAACAACACTCAGGTCGCCACCCTGAAAGGCAGTGTGGAGGGGAGTCTGTGTGCGGGCGCACTGGCCGATCAGGCTGCGGTTTACCTCTACGCACCACGCAGCGACGACGCCTACCCCGACATGGCGGATACCGACAACGGCTTCTATGCCAGCGCCCCGGTGGTGAACGATGGCGCCGGCGGCTACCGCTACGAGCTCGGTTTCGTCGAGCTGGGCAACTACGACGTGGCGCTGGTGTGCAACGCCACCGAGGATGACCCGGCGGTGTCAGGGGATCCGCTCGATCTGGAACGCACCCTGAAGGCCCAGACAGTGACCGCGCCCACCACCACTCTCAACCTGGAATGAGAAAGCGGGGCCTGACGGCCCCGTTTCATGATGGGGTCAAGCGGGCAAAGGAGACCGGCTTTGGGTCTGCGATACGCCGATAATCCTCGGTAGCGAGGATCAGGGAGCGCTCCAGCAGGCCTGCGTTGAAGGCCAGCTCATCAAAGCGCGAGAACAGCAGCGGATCGGCGACCAGCAGCAGCTCGTCGTGGAAACTGAACGGCGGGATAGCGCCAAACACACAGTCGGTCAGGGTCGCGACCTCCACCGGGCTCGCCAGCGAGGCACGGCTGCCGCCCACCCCCTTGGCCAGCGCCGCCAGATCGGCCTGACAGTCGGCCGGCAACACCGCCAGCACATGGCGCTTGATGCCGTTGCCCTTGACGTGACACACCAGCCCCTTGGCCCCCTGACCATGCACAGTGCCGCGCACCTTGGCCACCTCCTCGGTCTTGCCAGCGCTCGGGTGATCGACCACTCGGTAGCGGGCACCACCGGCATCCAGCAGCGAGATCAGGCGATCGAAGGTGTGCAGTGACATAGGGCAGCCTCTCAGGTAGCAAACAAAACGGGGCGCCGCAGCGCCCCGTCCATCATACCCCAATCAGATGCCGTACTGGGCGCGATAGGCGCGCATGGCGGCCAGCTGCTCGGCCATCTCCGGCTTCTCTTCGAGGTACTTGATAAGGTCTGCCAACTGGATGATGGCGATGACGTGGGCGTTATAGTCGCGCTCCACCTCCTGGATGGCGGACAACTCGCCCTTGCCCTTCTCCTGACGATCCAGCGCAATCAGTACGCCGGCGAGCGAGGCTCCATTGGCCTGGATCAGATCCATCGACTCACGGATCGCGGTGCCGGCGGTGATCACATCGTCCACCAGCATGATGCGTCCCTGGAGCGGGCTGCCCACCAGATTGCCACCCTCGCCGTGATCCTTGGCCTCCTTGCGGTTGAAGCACCATGGGGTGTCCACGTCGTGCTGCTCGGCGAGCTGTACTGCCGTCGCGGACGCGATGGGGATCCCCTTGTAGGCCGGCCCGAACAGGACGTCATACTCGATGCCGGCATCCATCAGTGCGGCGGCATAGAAACGGCCGAGACGGGCCAGATCACGCCCAGTGGAGAAGAGGCCGGCATTGAAGAAATAGGGGCTCTTACGACCGGATTTCAGGGTGAACTCACCGAATTTCAGAACCTGTTTTTCCAGGGCAAACTCGATAAATTGACGCTGATAGGCTTTCATCCTGGCTCCTTGCTTGATTGCTCTATGTGGGGGTAAACAACGGGTAGAAAAAACGCGGCATATGCCGCGTTTTCAACGATCACTCCAGCGAGGCTTTCTGCACCTCGATGATCTGGTCGATGCCATCTTTGGCGAGCGCCAGCATCGCCAGCAGCTCCTCATGGGTGAACGGCTCACCCTCAGCGGTGCCCTGCACCTCGATCAGGCGACCATCTTCGGTCATCACCACGTTCATGTCGGTCTCAGCCGCCGAGTCCTCGACATATTCCAAGTCGCAGATGGCCTGACCGTTGTGAATGCCGACCGACACGGCGGCCACCATCTGCTTAAGCGGGCTCTGCTTGAGCATGCCCTTGCCCACCATCCAGTTGAGGGCATCCACCAGCGCCACACAGGCGCCGGTGATGGAGGCGGTGCGAGTGCCCCCATCGGCTTGCAGCACGTCGCAGTCGACCGTGATGGTGTGCTCACCCAATGCAGTGAGATCGACCGCCGCACGCAAGGAGCGGGCAATCAGACGCTGGATCTCGAGGGTGCGGCCACCCTGCTTGCCAGAGGCGGCCTCACGGTTCATGCGCGAGTGGGTGGAGCGCGGCAGCATGCCGTACTCGGCAGTCACCCAGCCCTGACCCTTACCCTTGAGAAAGCGCGGCACGCAGGTGTCGACGCTGGCGGTACACAGCACCCGGGTATTGCCGAACTCGACCAGCACGGAACCCTCGGCATGCTTGGTGAAGTGGCGGGTAATGGTGACCGGACGGACGGCGGCAGGCGCACGATCGTTGGGACGGGACATGATGACCTCTGGGCTGGCTTGAATTGGCGGAGGAGTATACGTGATCGGGCAACAAATATCAGCCTGACGGCTAGCGCCGGACAAGTCGGCTGACGCACCTGGGTGCGACGGGTATAATCGACGCACTTTTCATCAAATGGGACACACCCATGATCCACAGCATGACCGCCTACGCCCGCAAAGAGATCAAGGGCGACTGGGGTACCGCCGTCTGGGAGATCCGCTCGGTCAACCAGCGCTATCTCGAGACCTACATCCGCATGCCGGAGCAGCTGCGTGGCCTCGAACCCGTCCTGCGCGAGCGCTTTCGCAATGCCTTGCAGCGCGGCAAGGTGGAGTGCAACCTGCGCTTCGAGGCGGCCCAAGCCGGCGCCGGCCAACTGCACATCAACGAGGAGCTGGCCAAACTCATCATCGACAGTGCCAACTGGGTAATGAAGGAGGCCGGCCAGGGCCAGCTCAATCCGGTCGACGTGCTGCGCTGGCCTGGCGTGATGGCCGCCGCCGAGCAGGACATGGATGCCGTCAACAGCGCCCTGATGGCCGGTTTTGACGAAACCCTGACCGACTTCATCGCCTCACGCGCCAGTGAGGGGAATAACCTCAAGGCCCTGATCGAGCAGCGCCTCGACGGGATCAGCAGCGAAGTGGTCAAGGTGCGCGGTCAGATGCCGCACATCCTCGAGTGGCAGCGCCAGAAATTGAGCGATCGCCTGGCCGAGGCCAAGGTGGAGCTGGACCCGGCCCGCCTCGAGCAAGAGATGGTGCTGCTGGCCCAGAAGATCGACGTGGCCGAGGAGCTAGACCGCCTCGAGATGCACATCGGTGAGACCCGCAAGATCATGAAGAAAGGGGGCGCCTGTGGCCGCCGCCTCGACTTCATGATGCAGGAGTTCAACCGCGAGTCGAACACCCTCGGCTCGAAATCCATCAACGCCGAGGTGACCCAGTCCGCCGTCGAGTTGAAAGTGCTCATCGAGCAGATGCGCGAACAGATCCAGAATATTGAATAGTTTTCTCTTACTTTCCAATTCTTTCCGTTTATTGTCAACGCCCTGTTTTTAAAGGGCTTTTTCTTTTCACCCTGTCCTACCTCGTTTCATCTTGTTTCATCCATGCGGTGAGTTAACTGGTGAGTAATGGATCTGTATACTCACTTCAAATGGTGAGTAATAGGAGGATCTATGGCCATGACAGCAAAGCAAGTCGCCGCACTTGCAAAGGCCGGGGAGCCAATACGGAAGTCAGACGGTAAAGGGCTGTACTTCGTCGTCCCGGACTCGGGAAGCCCGTACTGGGCGCTAAGGTACAGCGTGGATGGCAAACGCAAGCAGATGACACTGGGCCAGTATGCCGACATGTCACTGGCAGATGCTCGGACAGAAGCGGAAGTCTTCAAGCGCGAACTCCGCCAGGGAGTCGACCCGCTGATTGCCAAACAACGCCAGAAATGGATCGGGATCAGCAGCGTCGATGACTTGTTCCAGGATTGGTACACGAATGACCTGCTCCCCAGACTGAAGCACCCCAATATTCCGGCCAGGATTTTCAACAAAGACATCAAACCCGTCATCGGTGAGCTCAAGATTCATGATGTAACGGCACTTGATGTTCGAGAAGTCATCCATCGAGTCAGAGACAGCGGGCGTCCAACCGTTGCGAACGACACCCTGGGTTACATGAAGCAGCTCTTCAACCACGCAGTAAAGCTTGAGCTGACCGCAAACAATCCTGCATCACCTTTCACCATCAACGATGCCGGGGGACTCGAAGAATCCCGAGCCAGAGCGCTGAAGCTGGACGAAGTAGAACAGGTATTCAAAGTTTTCAGGAAGCATCTGAACAGCTTTGGCAGAGACAACTACCTGTCATGCTGCCTGTTCCTGGTGCTCGGGAACCGGAAAAGCGAGTTGTGCGAGGCCCCCTGGTCAGAATTTGATCTGGGGCAGTATGTTTGGCACATACCTCAGGAGCGGGTAAAGACCGGAATCCCAATCTCTATACCTCTACCAGGCCAAGCCATGGAGTGGCTGAATGAGCTCAAAGTAAGATCACTGGGTTCTGAGTACGTTTTCCCAGCCAGGCGCCGCAGCAAACTGCCCCATATGGGGCCTGACACCCTGAATCGTGCGATCTCCAAGCTGTTTGGACGAGAAGCAGGACGGAAGATCCAGCCACCCAACGTAATGGGCGACATCAAGCACTTCACCGTCCATGATCTCAGGCGAACCTTCAGAAGCCTAGCCTCCTCAGTTGGGACGCCGCGTCACATTGCGCGTCTCTGCACCAACCATCGGCAGGGAGGAGTAGATGGTATCTATGATAGGCATGAGTACTTCGAGGAGCGGAAAGCGGCTCACCAGAAGGTAGCCGATCTGGTCTCGCCATACCTATAGGCGGCTTGTCCGTGCAACCATCCCATATACCAACGATTGGAGTAACCATCCGGGACACTCCAGTCGGAATCAAGCCAGTTGACGCACAATGATGTTGTGCATATCATGAAGTAAAGAGAATCGCACGATATGGCTGTCGAGTTTAGAGACACGTGGCTGGAAGCGTTTTACGAGGATGACCAAAGCCACAGGAGGATACCTAGTACCATCGAAGGTGCATTGTTCAGGAAGCTGGAGATCTTGGACGCAGCGACCCAGGAGTCAGACTTGAGAATCCCTCCGGGTAACCGCTTCGAGCACCTTGAAGGCAATATGGCCGGGTGGTGTTCCATCCGGGTAAACAAGCAATACCGGCTGATCTTCAGATGGATCGATGGCGTTGCCCAAGATACTTATCTGGATCCTCATGTTTACAGGGGCTAGTGGAGGATAAGGTTATGAGAAACACAAAACGTCGCCCAGTTACGGTCGGTCAGATGCTGGTAACCGAGTTCCTGGAGCCTATGAACATCGAGATCAACGAACTGGCTGAAGCCATGGGTGTGCACAGAAACACCCTGAGTCGGATCGTTCACGACAAGGGGGCATTGACCGCACCCATGTCAATCAAACTGGCAGCGGCCTTGGGTAACACGCCGGAGTTCTGGCTCAATATTCAGCACTCAGTAGAGTTGTGGGATGTTCGGCATAGAGCCTTTGAGCAGGAAGCAAAGAATGTTAAACGAGTAACGCCTCACTTGAAGAACAGGGAAGCAGTTATTTAGCAGATAAGACCATAACGCTATGATCATACGGTCTAAGGTGGTCGCAACATAGAAGGATTATTACAACAAATGCCTTGGACTTCGGAGCATGTTAACTGGCTCATTGATACAGGTGAACGACTGAAAACTGCCAATGGCAAGGAGGTAGAAGTTTGGGCGTTCCGTCATGAGAAAGACGAAGCTGTACTCTCCGCTTGGGCAAAACACTTTCGCAACCACTACTGCTTGGACACCGATATAGATTTCCTCAGAGGTCAACAATCTCGTAAAGACTATCTCAATACACTTAAATTCCCTTGTAGCTCTACAAAGCTTGGCCCTGGAATCCGAGCAGGTGATTTTGGTGAAATTCTCGTTGCCGACTATCTTCAATGGCGTCTCGGCTTCTGGGTTCCCAGAGTACGGTGGTCGTCGAAGGTTGTCCGAGATGAGTCACCCAAGGGCAGCGACGTTATTGGTTTTCGCTTCCGCAATCAGGATTACTCGACGTCTCCAGAAGACCTTCTGATTGTATTCGAAGCCAAGACTCAGTTCTCAGGATCTGGGAAAAACAGGTTACAAGATGCTATTAATGATTCAGCAAAAGATCACCTTAGAATAGGTGAATCGCTCCACTTCATTAAGCAAAAGCTATTCGAGAAAGGAAGCAGAGAGCAAGCTCAGCTAATTGATCGATTTCAAAATCCAGTTGACATTCCATATAAAGAGTCCTTTGGTGCTGCGGCAATCATCTCAGATGAACACTTTGATGCGAATGTCATAGGGTCTTCGAATTGCGAGACAATCCCGAAGTCTCCAAAATCAAAGGAACATATCTCTCATCCAAACGGTGAAAATCTGGTCCTCTTGGTTATAAAGGGACCCGACATGATGGCTTTGGTCCACGAGCTCTACAGGAGGGCTGCGGATGAAGCCTGAACAGAAATCCCAACTACTGCTTGGCGTCACACGGTCAAAGGCCAAGATGATCGAGTATAATGTTCCGGAAGAACATCACATCAAAATCATACAAGATCCAGCCAAGCTTTTCCCTATTTCGATCGGGCTACTGGGTGACCTTGCCACCACAATGAACCGAGACAATCCGGACCCTGAGTTACTCTCGGAACTGAGGAGAAGCCTACTCTTCTCTGCCCATTTTTTTGATTCGTATGTCCAGTCAAAGTTGAATGAAAGTCTAGATCCGTATCTCTTACTAGTTGGAGCTTCGTCGTACTATCTTTGTGATTTACCTGGAAGCGCCTCGGTACTAGCCCGGAAAGTAGATGCTGATTTCCCAGATCTAGATGCCTACGGCCTGGAAAATCTAATTTTTTGGATGTTGCGAGGAGATATATCTACATATTTTGGTGGTGCAGAGGGAAAACTCGGAAATTATATTGATGCCGTTTTCGAGGCGCTAGTCCAGTTTGTACAAAATGGCACTGGTGAAAAAGAAGTCCTCGACCAGCTTAGAAAGCTAAGGGGTGCTGTTTATGAATTAGGTTCTCCTAGGCAGCTTCTTCTCGGTGATATTGCTACCGCCCTAATCAGAAAAAAAATTCAGAACTCCTGTTGGATTGCTCTCCCTTTCTATTCAGGGCTTTCAAGAGATAAATGGCAACCCTCTATTCAGAAGAAGTCTTTCATCAAAGAGTTGTGGCCAGCACAACACCTTTTGGGAAGAGCAGATGTTCTCAAAGGTAAATCTGCTATCGTTCAAATGCCTACCAGTGCGGGAAAAACAAAAGCAACCGAGCTTATTCTTCGTAGCGCGTTTCTGGCAGATCGCGTGGCACTGGCCATTATCATCGCTCCGTTTCGGGCACTATGCCATGAGATAAAAAACAGTCTCATTGAGGCGTTCCACAACGAACCCACTAAGGTGGATGAATTATCCGATGCCCTACAGACCGACTTCGAGATTGCCGAGCTCTTGGGGCACCAACAGATCCTTGTTGTTACTCCCGAGAAGCTGCTTTACGTCCTTAGGCATGCTCCAGAGCTGGCTGATCACATTGGGCTATTAGTTTTTGACGAAGGCCACCAGTTTGACAGCGGCACCAGAGGCATAACATACGAACTACTCCTGACATCGTTGCGCTCAATGATCCCTGAAAGAACTCAGAAGGTGTTAATCTCGGCTGTTATCAGCAACGCCAAGTCTGTCGGAGAGTGGCTGAACGGGGAACCCAATGTTGTTGAAGGCACGACTCTGATTCCGACCTTCAGGTCAGTCGGGTTCGCGAGCTGGCTTGATCAATTGGGAAGGATCGAATACGTCGACAGCCGTGATGCCGAACAAGGCGAGTTTTTCGTTCCGAGGGTAATCGAAAGATTCACTCTTGGACGGAAACCAAGGGAAACAACTGAACGTTTTTTTCCAGAACAAGCGATGAAACCTAATGGCAAGCCAAATCCTGATTTTGGGAAAACAGTAGCACTTTACCTAGGGTTGAGATTGGCCCCGAATGGCAGTATCGCTATCTTTTGTGGGAGAAAATCAACAGCAGCAAGCATCTGCGATAAAATCGTCGATATTATCGAACGAGGCGCCCCCTTGGCCTTGCCGTCAGATTTCTCTGACACCCAGGAAGTTGAGCGGTTGAGACATCTGCATGTCGAAAATCTCGGCGCTGACGCCCCGGCGTCACAAAGCGCGGCTCACGGCATTTTCTCCCATCATGGCAATACGCCGCACGGTATCCGTCTGGCGGTGGAGCATGCCATGCGCAACGACCTTGTGCGATTCGTTGTTTGCACATCCACATTGGCACAGGGCGTAAATCTTCCGATTCGATATCTCATCGTGACCAGTGTTTATCAAGGTATGGAGCGCATCAAAGTTCGCGATTTCCACAACCTCATTGGCCGAGCGGGTCGCGCCGGGATGCATACTGAAGGCAGTATTCTGTTTGCAGATCCGGTAATCTATGATAAGCGAAAGGTCCGTAGGGACAAATGGCGCTGGGAGCAAGTGAAAGAACTCCTTGAGCCTTCTAATTCAGAGCCATGTATTAGTAACCTCTTATCGATCTTCGACGCCATCAAGAGTGATGACGAGAAATTCATCATCACAATGGAGGCTCTGGATTTTGCCAAGGCCTATATCAACGATCCCGATGAAGTTACCCAGTATGCTGCTAGGATAGCCGCACAACATGGGAACAAAGGATTCTCACGAGATGGTGTCGAGCGGCAGGTCGCTTGGAGAATCAGCCTCATCTGTGCCATCGAGAGCTTCCTGTTATCCCATTGGGATGAATCCGAGGATGGTCTTTCGGAAGCTGATGTGACCCGTCTGGCCGAAGGGACTCTGGCTTTCTTCCTGGCCGATGATCAGAAAAAGGAGCATATCCGCGAGTTGTTTCAGCTTCTCGCTGGGAACATATCGGCAAATATCACAGATCCGGCTCGCCGCAAAATCTACGGCAGGACGCTTTACGGAATTCGGGATGCCCAAGCCATTGAGGGATGGGTTCAAGCCAACGTTGACAGCCTGCTTTCGATTGATGATGAAACAGAAGCGCTCGATCTTGTCTGGCCATTGCTTACCCAGCATATCAACGGGGGAGTGTTCACAAAGTTCGATAAACCGGAGGTTCTTAAAGAAATCGCGCATGGATGGATCAGTGGAAGGCCCTTTAACGATCTCCTCAAAATCATTCGTGAGCGAAAATGTAAGATGATTTGGGGCACCCGACGGCGAGAGTTCAAGGTCGACCATGTTGTCGATGTTTGCGAAGGTACGCTTGCCTACGAAGGAGCCCTCTTAGTAGGCGCATTATGTGAATTCGTGGGGGCATCAGACCAAAAAGAGGCTGGAGAGCTTATAAGTAAGCTACAACTTTTCCAAAAGCGTCTCAAATATGGATTGCCTACAGAAACTGCCATCTCCCTTTATGAACTCGGATTTTCTGATCGTGTGGTTTCCCAAGGCATTGCAAAAGAAATGGGTCTTATTGAAACACAAAAGGATGATTTGATTAATACCTTTAAACAAAAGCGAGACGCGGCTTCTGCTACGATAGAAAAATATCCAAGTTATTTCCATGAGAGGATGAATGAGTTTATTTTCTGATAAACAACGCCCCTCTGAAATCAACTGGACGAGCTAACCTCGTCCTTCTTTCCTGAATGATCAGACCATTGTCAGAGGTGTGCTCTGATTTCCTTTGATGAGATGACTCTTCCACAAGCCCTCAAACTGAGTATTTGGGCTACGTATAGCCATTTCTAGCTAGGCCCGGTTAAACATCTAAACAGCATCCAAAAGTCGCTTTTGGATACTTTACTTTAAAGATTGAACTGAGAGCTACTGTGCCACTATCGAAAACCAATCAAAAAGCGACTTCTTGATTTGTGGATGCTTCTTCTCAGAGCTTAGAAGATACTGAAAAGCCACCGAAAAGCGACTTTACGATGGGCTTGACGGCTCTATCAGCTTGATTAATATATAAGTTGTAAACGGTAGCTGGCCCAAAACAGCATTTTTCCAAATCCAAGGCGTTTGCCTTCACTTCGTTAACCCTCAGGGGGACTGTCCCCTAGGGGCACTCCTCCGTCTAAAACCTATCTCCCCGGAGGAAAAAGAGATGTTTATCATCACTGTGCTTGCAGCGTTCTGCTGCTGCCTGCGTTTGTGCATTCCGCAAGCGACCAGGCTTCCATATCGCGATCTGGCTGACAGCTATGTCGCGTTCCTGGCGCTCAATTCCGAGCGGCCAAACATAAGAGGGCCTCCCTCATCCGTCAGAACGAGTGCTGGATTTCCGGCTTACTCGATGCTCCACCCCGTCTCTGTCGCCGTAGGCGTAAACAGAGACGGGGGTATAACCCCCGTCGGAAGCCTTGTGCCTCAACGGCTCAAGGCTTTCGCCCCGCGCACGAATGTGCGCGAACAATACCGCCTTCGGCGGTTGGCGCGCTTCGCGCTTCCTTTCCAGAGAATGACACGACAGTACCAGCCGGATCTGCTGGCAGTTTGTTCCGTCGGAACAGACCAGCCAGTGGAATGAGTAGTTCGCTCCATAGCAGTACCGCTCGTATGAAACGACCGTGGGCATCGGTTTATCTGCCCTGTGCCTGGGCGAGATCCCCAGCGTTGGCCTTAGCATGCAGAGCTAATTAAAAACTGCGTTTCACTTACCACCGAGTACGGACGGGCCAGCAACACGTTGATTAACAAGATCATAAGGAGCACACGATGCGCTCAGAGCGGACTAATCCGGATTCCCGGAATTTTGGTCTCCGAAGTCGCGATATGGGCAAGGCAGGCCTGAATGCACTGAAGGAAGGTATGAAGAGTTTCCAGTCCATAGCCACGATCCACGACCGATGGAGCGTGTTTAGCGACTGGATTAAGTCCGAACAGGGCATTAAGGACATGCGTGATATAGAAAAGGCTCATTTGATCGCTTATGCGGCGCACCTTAATGATCGCTACGAGCGGGGAGAAATCGCGCCATCCACGGCGCAGAACTACCTGAGCGCAGTGAATCGGGTGTTGGAGATTGCGCGAGGCGACCGGCAGGTACGTGTAGACCCCGTCTCCGAGGGTGGACTTCCAAAGCGCTCAGGCATCGCCACTGGCGACCGGAGTGTTTCGGAGGTGGCCCATTATGCCGCAATGGGGGCGGCCTCCGAGCGCCTTGGGGCTTTGCTGGAACTACAGCGTAATTTTGGTCTGCGGTTCGAGGAATCGGCCAAGCTGGATGCTGCCAGGGCACTAAGAGAGGCCGAGAAAACCGGCTCCGTGAGCATAAAGGATGGCACCAAGGGGGGCCGGGCGCGCACTGTTCCGATCACCAGTGAGGCTCAAATTACGGCGCTCCAGCGGGCCGCCGCCATACAGGATGGCCGCAGCATGATTCCTACTGAGCAGAATTATCGCGAGTTCCGGCAAGAAGCCTACCGGGAGATTGGCCGCCATCCGGTGAACTTCCATGGTGAGCGGCACCACTACGCTCAAACCCGCTACCGGGACCTGCTGGGCGCGGAATGCCCGGTAAAAGCAGGAATAAAGCATGGCCGCGCCCATCATGAATACCTTGCCAAGGAACTTGGAGTATCTGTCGCCCACGCCAGGATGCTGGACCAGGAGATCCGGTCGGAGGTTGCGCGAGAGCTGGGCCACGGTCGTATCGACGTAACAAACTCCTATCTGGGGTAAGTAATATCAGGAGGAACCAATGGAAAAATGGGTTAGAGAAAGATCACATGTCTATGTCCGCCATGGCGGAAAGACCGCAAGGCGGGCGATGGTGAAACGTCTGATAGCGGCCCTGGAGGACATTGCGGCCAATGAGAAAGGCGTCAAATCCCCGTCCCAGGTCGGAAGAGCCCATATCCACAGATACTATGCCAGGCACCAGAGGCTGAGCGCGACGACATTGCGCGATCACTTCTATGCGTTCCGACTCCTGTGGGAATTGCTTGGTCGCGCTGGCGATCCTCCCCGGCCAAAAGATGGTGGAGCGCCGGGTTAGTCCTCACTCATGCCGATGTGACACCTCTGGTCATAGTCATAGGAGTCCTGGAATCCTCCATCCCCCATCGGTCCAATACCTAAACCACCTGTCGAACGAGAGTCGAGATAAAGGTGGAGATCATCTTTTTTCCGACGATGTTTCCGTCCTCGTACACCCTCTTGGCGTACAACTTTAACCATTTGCACCGCGAGAAAACTAAGCAGGACAACAAGAGCGGCTTGCCAACTGAAATAGGCCACACCCGCCCAGAACACTATTGATGCCCAGATACTCCGATGAACCAGTAACAGGAATCTTCCGCCCCAAACGACAAAGGGAGCTAACGCAACACCAAGCCCCCAAGGCGTATCAGTCATCATAGCTATCCCGAGAAGTACCACTCCCAGCAGAAGAACATTGGCCACATGTTTCATACCAACCCCCTTGCTCTTTACCGCCAGTTTACCATGGCATCAAAAAATGCAACTGTGAAATCGAGAACTGCTCTCATTACTGCCCGCTAAGGCGTTCTTCCGAAGCCGAGCCAGGCGAAAGATACCCAAGATCACCAACAACACGAGTGCCATACCAAGCTTATAGGCAGCGACAGCCAGACCTAGGATAAGCAGAATCAGAAGCCCTATATTCGCCAGATGCCGCATCAACTTCTCCCTTCAACAAAGTTCCTTCATCTCAATTATTGACCTATGCGCCCAAAAAGGGCAGTTCCAGCGAGTATCCCCCGACGCCTTGGCTGTTACAGTGTTCACAACTTCAGCCTCAGGCTGAGTGAGCGCGATAGCTGGTCGCCAAAAACAAACAGCAAACTTAAATCCTTCCCTTAACCGAGGGTTCTCCGGTTAAGGGAGAACCCTCAAAGAAATTTGAGGTGTTGTATGTCAAAAATCGAAGTTAACGGTCTGATTCTGCCACTAAATGATGCGCATGTTCATCAACGGCGTGGGGTAACAGCCGCTAGAACTGAATCTGGCGAACCACTTCATATCACCGTATTGCGGTGTCTTGATGGTCGTCATACGAAAACTTACTGCGGATTGGCGAGAGCTGATAACTCAGAAGACTTCGTGAAAATCATGGAATGGGGTGACAAATTTGAACCAATCGCAGATTGGTTCAATACCGTCCAATAATTCCTTTCCTATCCCGTAACCGGGGTTCACCGGTTACGCGGTGTAGCCCCTTCAATTCCAAATTAATTGGAGGTGTTTATGTACTTTTCCACTTTCGTTTTGATCATGATTGTTACCGTTGGCGTCATTGCTTTCGGAGCTTCCATCGTTGCCAAGCTATTAAACGCGGCGTCGATGGCGGTATATCGGTCCTTGAGAAAAACGCGGCCCGTAGGGGTCGTCAGTCCGCTGGCTACTGTCAGCAGTTCATTGAACGGAGAATGGTTGAGAGCTACCTCCGGTAGCAATCAATCCGGCGTTTTCGATGCTATTGAATGCGCGCCGCTTGAAGGGGAACTGGTTGCTGAGCGAGCTGCAATTGCTTCCAACAAGAAGTTCTTGTCGGCCAAGGTGTGAATGACCTTTCAGAACGATAGCCCTTTTTATCTTAAATCACCCTGCCGGGTACTTTGCCCGGTTGGGCTAAGTCCCGGCGTTTAAACTCTTGGAGAATGAAAATGCTGGGACAAACTCAAAAAGAAATCCATCAATTCGACGTATGTGGCCGCGTGTATTACCGCGAGGTCAATTACACCGGGCAAGAAGGCGAGTTGGTGGCTGAAACGGTGGAGGCCTTATCTCATGACGAGGCGGAAACCGTGTTTCGAAACAATCTGGTTGAACATGCTCGTGAGTTCAACCTGACCGTGGACCGCGTCGAAATTACGTTCACTATCGATTTGACGATTGCTGAAAGTGATAGCGATGAACCGTTCTTGGTCCATTAATCGCAAAACCCTCAGGGGAAGCCCTGGGGGCTTCCCCTCCTGCTATTTATGGAGGAAAAATGGAAGAGACAACCACAATCACCACTGAGTTATCTGATCGCCATGCCTGGGCTTTGGCTCAACTTGTCAAGCGCATCGGCTGGAACGAAGTTCGGATCAATGCGGTGGATGACGACGATGCGTATCTGATGAGAGAGGCTTTATCTGCATTGCAGAAGAGTCTTGCTGAATCGGGATATGCGCCTCGGTAAAAACTCTACCAGAACGCTGGGATTGTCCAAAATGGGCAGATCCAGCGTCTTTGCAGAGCCACTTAGATTGGTAATATTGAAAAACCTTTCAAAGGAGTATTTAAACATGACATATCACTTACACCTTAACTTTGAAAATAGAGAGTACTTTTTATCAGATGGAGCTTGGTCAACTGAAGAGACCATTCAAGGCCTTCTTCTTCCTATCGCAGCGCATCGTGCTGCTGATGAAAAGGACGCATGGAGCGCGATTGATGAAGTTAAATCCTTGATAGATGAAGTGCTAATCAAAGTTGATGTTGAGTGGAACGACAGGATGACCCAAAAGCCGACAATTATTTATCAGGACGGCGTTAAGTCTCTGATTTCTAAATTGCAGAAGGAGTTTTTTATCAACTCATTCTGGGCTTATTTTAACGGTAAGAAACGTACCGCTCAGGCAGAACTGAACCTTGAGGAGGCATTTTCTACTGAACTGAAGCAGCTTGAACATGAGGGCACCTTTATTTTTAAAGGTGTAGATAATTAAACGGCTTTGTGCCCCTGAGGCCATAAGTTAAACGGGTGCTAGAGATTACGATGCAGCGCATGTTGTAATAGTTTCTTTAGTTCGACCGGAATAATCAAAGGGCCAGCTTGTCTGGTCCTTTGCTACTTCTAGGGATAGGAATCTACTGAATCGGTTTCATTATCCAGCTTGGCCGTTGCTTGCTCATCCAAGAGGCGGAGCATCTCTGATGCCTTGCGTTTGGCCTCGGCCACAACTTCGGGTTTCTCCTGCTCCAGGAGTTGCTCTAGTGTTCTTGACACTGGAATACCTCGCTAGTTTGGTTAAAATCTGATTATAGAACGTTTGGATAGAGAGGATGAGTATCATGGATGCATTCACAATTGCCATGCTGAGTTTGCTTGCATTTTTTACCGTGGTGACCTTTGGAAGTTTGTATCTCTATAACAAATCCCGGAAAAACGGTTCTGAGCGTTGAAGCACTTGCGTGACATGTAGCGCACCCACATTGCATCATCTATGAACTTTCACATGTGAAAGTTTTCCGTCGGTCATGGCCTCGACCGCCTCTTCATCCAGATCGATACCTGCCATGGACTGCCCCCTGTAGGTGAATCTGGACCACCCGGCAAGCTGGAACACCCCATGAGGCACCTCGTCATCATCTCCCAACCAGGTACGTAGCCGGAGATCGATAACCCAATCACCATCGCCCTCCAGTTTTACCCAGCAGTGCGGCACTACTAGGTCGCCATGTTTCTCGTCTTTTACGTAGCCTATGTAGCTCCGGTGGGGAATGCCGCCTTTCCGAAGCAGGTGGCTGATCACATACGTCATGCCATCACAGTAGAGGCCGGTCTCCTCCAAAGGAAGCAGACCGATCTCCAGGGCATCATGCCACACGCTCATCCTTGATCCGGTGTGATGAATAGTTCGGCCTTCCCTGTTGTCAGGATCACTGGTGCCGTGTAGCCGTCAGTATTCAGCTTTTGCGATGCAACAAAGATGAATGCCCAGGCTGGAAGCTCATGGCTGATGCCTGCAAGCAACTGGTTCTTGTCCAAGTTGGAACCTTTGGGGATGTTCACCTTTATGCGGGAGTAATCCGCTTCATCATTTGCGTAGAAGCCATAGCCATTTTGCCCGGCCATCAGGAAATCAGGCACTTTTCGTGGCTCTTCCGTGGGGGCATACACGGTCGTGGCCACATAACAGGATTGGTCATAGTCTCGATTGGCACTTTCCCAGTCAGGGCAACCATGTTCGGGATCGACAATTCGCACCGAGGAAAAAATGTACTCCGACACCAGGGGAAGGTCCTGGTGTAGATTCCTGTTATCGACAATGTATTTGACATTCGCCTGCTGTAAGGACTTCTCAATGCCATCGAGCAGGGTGTTCGACATCAGTTCCCAGGCTTCTCCGGCATCACCTGCTTGTGTTTCCGGAATCCAGCCAAATACGCTGTCTCGCTCCATAACGCCCTTTGGTGCAAAGGCACTGGTTAACAGACCCAAGCCCAGTGACTTGCCCCAGTCCAATCCAAGCCCATGTCCGGAATTGAAAAGCAGTGCGTCACCCGTGACATCCCATCCCTTGCTCATAACGCCGTCTCGTTGGTCCCTGGGGATGTCGTAATCCCTGGCGTCGTAGAGGCCTCCGGCCTGGGCCAAGTTGTAGGCGCGGCTATGGTCTCCCTTGTATTGGTAGCTGCTTGTCGTCGTTGCGCAGCCTGAAGCCAGTCCGGCTGCAAGAATTATTACGGTTAGTTTCTTCGTCATTGAGGTTTCTCCTATAGCAATGGAATCAGGTTGCCATAGGTCTTCAAAAACGCAATAACATGCAGGCATCTTATTGAAAAAAATGGAAATATGTTCTGAACGGACAAAGTTGGGATAATTGGGTAAAACGCCAAAATTGGGCAGTTACAGAGTCGTGGTAAAGAGGATTGAGCGAATAGGCTATCTCCAAATTTCGGGAGAATACGCCTATGTTTACAATTCACTCCATCGGGGACTCGGCATTCTTGGAGCAAATCCTGATTGCGGTGTCCATGATCACTGGTACCGGGGACTTCGAGAAAATGGTCAGCATTGGCTTGCTGCTCGGCGTGCTCATCATCTGTATCCAGTCAGTTTTT
Organism: Aeromonas simiae; assembly: GCF_014892695.1. Classification (NCBI taxonomy): domain Bacteria; kingdom Pseudomonadati; phylum Pseudomonadota; class Gammaproteobacteria; order Aeromonadales; family Aeromonadaceae; genus Aeromonas; species Aeromonas simiae. The sequence goes on along the minus strand of NZ_CP040449.1, from coordinate 3,761,760 downwards.
CAGGGAGCAAAACAAATCAACTTCCAGCAGGTCTTGCTGGGCTGGGTCATTTATGCCTGCTCCTTTGGGCCGACCACGACGGTTGCCATTGAAGACGCCTATACTGGCGAGGTTCGTGTTGTTGCCAACGTCCCGCTATTGGTTGGCTTTGCGGGCGGGATGATCTCCAATGTGGGATACACCATTACCAACCTCTTCGAGACCGGATACGGGGTCATCGTACCGAACGTTACGGAAAGCCACTTCTCGGAGACTTTAAAGCTGCTGAATGACGTTCGCAGAAGAGCTTATGATACCGGAGTCTTCACCGCTCTCAATGCGGCTAATGGCGGTGGATACGTCGATGTGCGCCTGTCCTGGAACAACTACATCCGTGAATGCACACTGACCAAGGTTGACCTTAAACTGATGTCTCTGGATGAACTTATGAATCGTCCTACCGAGACAGCACTTCGGTTTAACTCCCAGCTCTATGGAACTCGCCTTTACCTTTCTGCGGGTAATCCTGATGGGGCTGATTACACCTGCACTGACGGGTGGGTCGCCATCAGTAACGCCACTGCAAATTTGAATAGCCCTGTGGTGGTTGACGCCTTGAACAACTTGCTGGGAATTGATACCAGTGCCGGCGATGACGCGATCACCAAAATCGGCGATTCACTGCAAGCTATGGGAGCTTCGACAACATCATCCATCGATTATTTGAAGGCAGCCGTGCTGGAGCCCCTTTACTACGAGGCTGCAGCTGGTCGCTATCAGGACTTGCAGGACTATGGCTCCGCGCTGATGATTAACCAGGCCATTCAGCAGAGGAATACCCAGTGGGCGGCGGAACAGTCCATGTTCATGACGGTGGTTCGCCCAATGTTGACCTTCTTCGAAGGGTTCATCTACGCCATCACTCCGATCATTGCCTTTATCATCGTAATGGGGAGTTTTGGTCTCCAACTGGCGGGCAAATATGTACAGACCATCCTTTGGATTCAGCTTTGGATGCCAGTTCTGTCCATTATCAACTTGTTTGTTCACACGGCGGCATCCAAGGAGATGTCTAGCCTGAGTAGCTCCGGGCTGGACTCTATGTATGCGCTGTCATCGACAGGTGACGTGCTGCAACACTGGATCGCAACGGGTGGGATGCTGGCTGCGGCTACGCCGATCATTTCCTTGTTCATCGTCACTGGTAGCACCTATGCCTTTACCAGCCTAGCCTCGCGCATCAACGGCGGCGACCACGTAAACGAGAAAATGCAAACGCCTGATCTTCTGCAGCAAGATCCGGTAATGAAAGGCCAACCGGCGTTCTCGTATAACCAGTTCAGTGGTGCCATGGCCTCAGGAGCTGAGTCGCTTGTCGATAAGGTGAACATCGGACAAACCCTGAGTTCAGTGGTTAGCAGCAGCCAGGCCGCATCTGCCCAAGCTACGCGGAATTTCTCCGAACAGCTATCAAACTCGGTTTTCTCCGGGGCATCGGCTGAACAGAGCTACGCCAGGTTGCAGGGGTTGGGCCAAACTCTTAGGGCATCCGATTCGAGTCAGGCCAAGGCAATTTACGGTCAGGCTCAGGATTACGCACGACAGTACGGTTTGTCCGAAACACATACTGATGCCATAGCTGGTGCCATAGCTATGAAGGCTTCAGGATCAGTTGATGCAGGTAAGCTTGCTGCGGTGATTGGTGGGCCAATAGGTCGAATCGCTGCGAAGTCAGGAGCAGTTGGCAAAGACGCACCATTGAAAGTACAGGGAGATGTTTCGGGATCTGCTGAGTCCAGAACGATGGATCAGCGTCAGCAACTGACCACGGATCTGGATAAACTGGCAAAGAATTTGGGCTTTTCCAAGGATGATTCCGCAACGTTGACCCAAGATCTGGCGCGACAAACCAACACCGAGTCAGGCCAGCGGTTCACCAATTCATTGGGTGAGGAACAACGCGAGCAACTTTCCCAATCCGCGACACAAGCCGTTAGCGCTCAAAATACGTATCAGCGCCTTTCCTCCGCTCAAAGTTCAATTGGCACGGCTAGTCAAATGGATATGCGGGCATTGGCGGCCTCTACCGTCGGTAGTCCAGCCGCAAGCACCATGTTACAGAATGGAATGCGTATGGCGTCGCCAGAGACTCGTCAGACCGCTGCCGAAAAAGCACGGTTTTATCAGGCACTGGGAATGGACTCCGCGCAGGCGTTAGCCGGTGGACAAATATACGCGCTTTTGAATTCAGGCAAGGGAGTCGAGCAGGCTGTTGCGGCTGAGGCTATCTCGGCGGCTACTGGTGGTGTCGTCACACAGGGTGTGGGGCGGTTTAACGAGAACCAGTTGCTTGTCCAGCAAGCTCCGGCAATCACCGGCCTTTCCAACACCCAGCAACTCCAAGATCCCAGTCGTATGAACGAGAGGCAGCGTACCCAAGCCTATGGCAGTGTGCCTAGCGAAAAGGCGGTTTTCCAGCAGCATGACAAGAATATGAGCCGAGTACAGGACGTTCATGCCAATCAAAAGGAGTCGTTCCAGGATGAGCGATTGGGGTCACTGAGAACGCAGATAATGAACTCCAATGTAGAACCATCCACCGCATCCAATATCTTTGCTTCGTCTGAAGGGGCTGGTCGATTCTTCGACAAGATCGTTGGCGGCTCAGGGGCGGCCATGGATGGATTCTCAAATGACTTTGCCAACTCGATGAACCAACTGGCACGGATGACGCCCGAGCAGCGTGATCAGTTTATTGCCGACGCACATAAGGGAGATCAGTACATCAAAGATCAGTACGGCCTTCCAGGATTCTTGGCTACTGGTGCGGCCAACCTGGGTAGGGACATTATCGGAGCAGGCGTATCCGGTTTCTATGCAGCCAAGGAATGGCTCACTGGAAAATCGGATCTATCCGAGGCGGCCAAGGGCATGTCGGTTCGCGAGCGTGGAATGTTCTTCGCGGCAGCGCTTGCTAGCGCGAGCGAAGCAGGTGCAGAGCATGCAGAGGCCTTTGTGCAGCAGTACGGAGATGAGTTTCGTAATTTGGCCATGCAAACCGCGATACAAGAGCATGGTCTCCATTCGGATGCGGGTGCACAGTTGTTTGCATCGTCCATACTGGGCGCAAGTGATGGAAAGGAGCAGGAATATCGGGCTCAACTCCGGCGTGAAATGGGGGATGACGCCTTGGCAAACAAAACAGCGGATATCATTGAGTCAGCTGCTGGAGCCGGACGAGAGCAGGCCGGGGGGTATCTGGCACCAGTTTCGCGCTATTTTGCAGTTAAGCAAGGAGGTGGTTCGTGAATACGGCACTGGTCCAACTGAAACTTCGGGAACGCCAGCTTCAGGACGAACTGGAACAGGTATGGGCAAGCATGGATAGCCTGCTGGAAGCTCATGAAGTGTGCGGTCCTATTACTCCGACCTTGGTCATCAATACACTGAAACTGATGATGCTGGAAGGATACGGGGATTGGCTTGTAACTCCAGTGGAGCGAACTGGTGATGTCTTGGTGACCAGCGCTGAAGCCTTAAAGGTCGCCAGTATGGAAACCGGTATTTGTCAGCATTTATTGAGGGGAATGCTTAGTCGGGCCCAGCACCTCCCTGTACTCGCTTGCAGGAATGGCAAACTAATCCTTCGAGTTGAAGGTTAATCACATTACCAGCGGGGAAGTTTGGGAGAGGTCAGTATCATACTAAAATGGCCGTGTTCACATCGGGGACGCGGTTATTTCTAACATGCATATTCATCAAAATCAGCCAAACATAACTTACCACTTTCTTGCGTTCATACTTGACCTATTTCTGCTAATCGCAGACTATGAGTCTTAGTTTAAAATTTAAGGTGTGCTTAGTGAATTATAATTGTTTAGGCTTTATTTTATTATAAGAATTAAAAGGCAACTTCTTGAAATAACACTATTAAACATTTAATTGGAGTTTAGATGTTAACTAAGTTGAAAACAATTGATGATTTACATTCAAAAAATATCTTAAAAAACCCATTGGAACACTTAAATATCAATTGCTTTAGACAGTTTCGTGAAAACTTAAGTATCAATTTCGATCATCCATTGACTATTTTGGTTGGGAAAAATGGTTCAGGAAAGTCAACATTATTGAAGCTCATTATGTCTATGGCTAAAGGGAGAACACCGCATGACTACTTCTTTGAGACTGAATGGGACCAATTTAATGACCAAGGTCTATCAGAGTTTAGTTATAAACTAGATGGCAATAATTGTAAGGAAATTAAAACTAGATACTCTGGTTGGGTTTTCTCCGAAGCCGAACAGACCTTTAGCACGGACAAGGAAATAAAAATTCACTTAGAAAAAAACACTAATGGGAAATCATTTTCCAAAATCATTGATATACAATTTAAGTCATTGGTAGGCTCATTTGAAAAGAATACTTTTTTTGACAATCAAACGTCGACATCGGATTTAAAATCAAAAGTCGATTATGCAAAGAGAGTTACAAAAAAAGTCCAACAGTCAATAGACACAAAGAATAATAATGGCAGAAAGGCCAAGTTAACTATTGTTAGTAGAAAAAATATTGAAATAATTAACAATATTTTGGGCAAAAGCTACACTGAAATAAAAATAATTGAACATCGTTTCTTCAGTGGCACTTGGGGTACTAGCATTATATTTAAGTCAGATAGCATATATTCTGAAGCAAACTCTGGAAGTGGTGAATTTATTGTCGCCAATATAGTTAATAAGTTATCATCAATTCAGTCTGGTTCAATACTTTTATTAGATGAGCCAGAGCTATCTCTACATTCAAGTGCTCAAAAAAGGCTTCTCTCATATTTCCTTGATTTAATAATCAAGAAGAAAATTCAAATTATTATCTCTACACACTCTCAAGTTTTTGTAGAACACATACCAAGCAAATGTATTAAAAACTTCATTCCTGATAAATTAGGGAAAACATTTATTGAGCAAGGTGTAAACTATCTCAATGCTTTTGATAACTTAGGCATAATGTTTGACTGCGTTACAATTATTGTAGAAGATGATTTAGCGAAAAAGATATTAGATAAAGTAGCATTGAACGAAAATTTGAGCAGGCAGTTTAATATAAGATATTTTTCTGGAGGTGCATCCAGCATAAAAACCTCATTAATTACAACATTTTCCAAGGTTGATGATGCTGAAAAATTCATAGTTTTTGATGGTGATATGTTCAAATGTAATGTGGTTGATTTATCATCAATCCCCGAAATAGATAAAACAGAAGATTACCTTAAAGAGCAGATAAAACTAATTACTGGCATTAACATTGAAAATTTTCCATTTCATGTTGATGGAGGAGAACAAGGATCAAATAAAGAGCAGAAGGTTGATTTGTATAAGCGGTATATTAAATTCTTCAAAGAAAGAGTTAAGTTTTTGCCAAAGCAAATACCTGAAGATATAATTTTTGATCGTGATTATGTCTTATGCGCATTTTCATTTTCAGATATTAATCGGTTAGATTCAATAAAAAATAGCAAAGGAAAATTTAAAGAACTCTCAGAACAAACCAGCATTCCTGTTGATTCACTCTATGATTTATTTATCGGTTATTTTATATCACAAAAGACTAACAGCTCAGAATATTTAACTATTTCTGAGTTACTTCATTCAATATTGTCATTGAGTAAAGGCATAAAGTAAAAATCTTTCCTAATCTGACAGAGAAATTTAGTATTGTATGCTTTCAAAAAGAGGAATTAAGTATGACACTTTATTCCTCCCCTACCTGCACGTCGTATAACAGCGGTGCCTTCAATAAGGTATACCCTGCCAGTCAGATCCTGTATCCGAAGCATCAGGAATGGGAAGACTAACGTCTTCCTGGTCATCAAAGTTAACCGATTCCTGAAAATTGACACCTTGTGAACCCGCGTCTCTGGGATGTCTATTCGCAAAAATGGTGATAAGAATAGTTAATGGAATTAAGGACAAAATAAGCCCCCCGCTTCCCGCAACTTTGTATGCAACGAACAAAGTTGCCAGCACTATGCCCCATCCAAATATACGTTTCATATTGAATACCTCCGGTCATTCTATGACCAATATTTCATTATTACCTGAAACTGCAAGTCTTCAAAGTATCAAAAAATGATACTGTAAAAAAACACAGTATTTGGCGTTGCATATCTGAACTTTCGTGATAGAAAGGAATTGAAACTCTAATTTCATCGTAGGAGATATGTGATGAAGAACACCAAGAAAAACAAACTAGTCTGGTTCGTTGCCGCCCTCTTTTCCTTGTCTGTCGCGTCGCTGATTACGCTTGACGGGGTGGAGCGAAGCAATTGGCTTTACGCGGCAGCTCTTCCAGCAGTAATAGCAGCGTTGTGGATGCAATACCGAAATTTGTTCGCCAATAGCAAGGAAGCCTAACAATGGAGAAAAGCACGGATTATAAATCAGGGTGGCTAGGCCGATGGATAGCCGCACGCCACATGGCCCTGGCTGGCTACATCACCAAGATCATCATGATCGAGACGGGTCTGACGTACAAACAGGTACGCAGGTTATATCAGGACATCGAAAACGATGGATACGAGCTGGAACGCAGATCACGTACATTCCGTGGTGGAGCCACGCTTATCCACAGTCACACCTCCAAGATTCAGGCGTCACTGCTGATGCAGCTTTACCGCAATATTGGTGGCGAGGACGTGATCAGATCGATTGATATCAAGGCACTGAACAAGGCGTTTCGTATGTATCACGCGATTCGCAAGGAAGTTCCTGGAATGAAAGGGGCTCGATGGGCTCCCTTCGATATCACTGATGCCTGGTGTTTGGCTTCCGAGCTTAGATGTGGTGATGCCATGCTTGAGCAGTGCGGTAATTGTGAATGCACATACTTTACCTCGGTTAACCAAAGAACTTGTGTGGAATGTCCATTTTGCGTTGCTGATAAGAGTAAAGCCGCGTGATTTTCCGTAATTGGGCAGTTTGGCGTAGGAGGTTTATTACTTCAGGCGAATAGCATGGTGCTCAAGATTTTATTGAGAGCCATGCTATGAGAAACCAAACACTCTTCATGAGAACGGTGGCCTCGCTGCTGACGGTCACAATGTCGTTACTGCCGACCAATGCATACGCCACCGGCGGCCAGAATCCGGACATCTCCTCCGTTGGGAAAGAAGCCCAGGCCTTTGGTCAAGACCTCGCCAACTCGTTCAGAGCCAACTCTGGTTCGGTCCAAAACGGCACGATCTCGATGCCGACGCTGAAAGACGGTCAATTCCAGATGAATGGCGGAAGCCAGATCAATGTGAATGACCTGTTTCCAGGAACCAGCGGCGGTGACGGCCAACCCGAGAGCTACTATTTCCCGGATGCCAACAAACCCGATGTTGACATGCTCCAGGGTATTTATGATTCCGGCGACGACATGGACGACGTGGGCAACAGCGCCAAGGGGGCTCTTTGGTCCGACGCGAATAGCGCCGATCCATCAATCTCAGGCGCTGCCTACAAAGTACTCCTCGATGCAGCTAACCGCTCACGTCCAGATTTCAGTAAGGACCCGATACTAAACCTGAGCAAAAAGACCTACGAGGACATGGACCTCATTGCTGATGGGTTTGGAGATTGCTCTGCCGAAACAACCATCAACCAGAACGCTATCAATGCTCATGTTCCTGAGTATGAGCGATGCCAGCGCGTTGTTGACCAAAGCGCTCATTGCGAAGTGGTTCATGATTACGATGCCTCTGTAGTAAAGCACTATGACGGTCCATACAACCTCAAGTCTTGTGGCGAAGGATGTACAGAGCTCTGGATTGGTAAAGTCGGTGACGACTATTGGGCAGGTAACTGCAAAATCTATGAGGAATACACCCGTGTCCAGGTAAGCAACCCGGACGCCATCGTTTCCGCGACGCTTGAATATGTGAAGTGGGACGACTACATGCAGGTTTGGGTCGGTAAATCCGGCCAAGAGGCTAAGGTGTGGTCCGGCCCGAATGGAAACTTCCCTCCTGAAACTGCTGGTAAATGTGAGCTTTCCACGAGCTGGGAGCGGAACCCAAATGTTGATGTCACACCCTATTTCAAGAATGTGAAAGATGGTGATGTCGTTACCTTCAAGATCCGGGTTTCAGTAACCGGGGAAGGTGAAGGCTATGGCCGCATCAAAATCCATTATGACCCATCCAAAGCCATTACCAAGGATGAATGGTCTCCGCAGAGCTGTATGGACTCAGCCAAAGGCGTAGCTGACGGATTCGCTCAAGGGGAAATTACCTGTATTGATGACCCGACCGATACTACCGGCTGCACTGTTATCAATGGCATCAAGGTTTGTGAATCACAACTCAAGCCGTCACCCCTGCCAGGCATTCCAAAGCTCTGCAAAAAGGTGCGGGTCAAAGCTGACTACGACTTCTACAAAGGGCAAATGGACTGCTGGACCGATCCCCAGGGGGAAACCCATTGCCCGGTCAACTCGGGCGGTAATCTCAATAGCTGTACTGAATTCGAGAATAACCCGCAGTGCGGTTTTATCAGCTCTAAGTGCGTGGATGGGGCCGAGGGCGCATCCGGCACCTGCTATGTGCATGAAGATACTTACGATTGCGGCTCCGATGTGGCTGTGCCAACGCTTGAAAAGGAGACCGAGTACCAGTGTGGAGGACCTATTCGCTGCATGGGTGATGATTGTCTCGATGTGTCAAAGACCCAAAGCACTGACTTTGCCCGTGCCACAGCTCTTCTCAATGCGGCTCAGTTTATGACCCAGGATATGAGCTGTACTGGGCAAGATGGGGACAAGAACCCAACTGGCGATGAGAACGTTGTGTGTTCTGCGTTCGCGGGGGAAGCCGGTGAATGCAAGATCGCTGTAGGCGGGGTATCTGATTGCTGCGAGAAGCCATCTAACATTTCGCTAGCCGACTACCTTAACCTGATCATGGCAGTACCAAAGCTGGACGGTGCAGTAATGGGCCTGCAGAACGGTAATTCAATCAAAGGCGCTTACCAGATCCTCCGGGAACCGGTATTGGAAGGCTGGACCGAAATAACCAAACCTTTCACCAGCTATATCGAGAATATCTCCGGCGCAGTTGATTCTTTCTATCAACCGGTAGAGCAGGTTATTGATGAATTGATGGACCAACTGACCGAGCAGGTTAAAGAGGTCATGGCGGACATCATGAAAGGACTTGGGCAGGATGCGGCGACTCAGGAGGCGGCTGCCGGAGGTGCGGGCAAGATGGCTCAGGAAGGAATGATGGAAAGCGCCGCCACTTGGCTGAGCACGGCAATGACAATATATACGGCCTATGTTGTGGCGATGGTCATGATTCAGATGGTTTACAAATGCGAGGAGGATGAGTTCACCATGAACGCCAAGAGGGCGCTCAAGAATTGCTCCTATGTCGGCTCGTACTGTAAGTCCAAAGTGCTTGGTGCTTGTATCGAGAAGCGAGAGGCTTACTGCTGCTTCAACTCCCCGTTGTCTCGTATCATCCAAGAGCAAGTTCGGCCTCAACTGGGTCAGTCCTTTGGTGATCCGAAGAACCCTCAGTGTGGTGGCATCCCGTTGGACAAAATCGCTGAGATTGACTGGAGCAAGGTCAACCTGGACGAGTGGCTTGGGATTCTGCAACAGAACGGCAAGTTTCCGGACCCGAGTTCGCTAAACCTCGACAGCCTTACCGGCGCCGGTAGCGACTTCAACATTGACGGTAGTCGCAAGAATGCCCAGGAGAGAACATTGGAACGCTTGAATGGCATCGACGTCGATAAGGCAAGGCGCGACTTGACGTCTGAGATCTTCCCAGACTGGGACGGCTCGAATTGAGATCCACCCCGTTAAAGCCAGCATCATGCTGGCTTTAATCATTGATGAAAACTTTCACATGTGAAAGTTCTCTCGTGATTCTCGTTCTTTGCGCCCGAAAAGGGCACTTCCAGAGGTGAGGTTTTTAGACGCCACCCAGCAAAATTACCCCTGTGATCAAATTCATCAGGGGAACCTATGCAGCAGACAATCCAAATCGAAAGTGACACTAGTCACAGGTATCTACAGCTTCTGTCAGTGCACGAAGTAACTGCTCTACTGAAGATTTCCGCGCCAACGCTTCAACGAATCCGGGCCAACGATCCAACTTTTCCTCGGCCCTATCGTCTGGCTGGAGAGCGGACACTGCGCTATCGGGTCGACCAACTTGAATCCTGGCTGGCGTCTCGTCTGGTTGAGTCTGATGAAGCCTGCTAGTAGATATATGGAGGGCAATAAAAAGCGCCGCAAGCCAGCCGCCGAAGTGCTGGCTGCGAGAGTGGATGAAGCGAAGCAGGCGGCTCTACTTCAACACACGAAGCAGGAGATAAAAGACCTGCAACTCTCGCTATTCGACATTGCTCCCTGGTCCGACAATATGCGGGTCATGCCGAACGACTACGCTCGATCGGCGCTGTTCACTGTGCGCAACAAGCGCACTCCCCGTGCGGCCTTGCAGAACCACCCCATTTACCATGTCAACAAAGACGTGAATATAACCTATACAGGTGTTGAGCTGCGCGCTCAGGACGACGAACTAGTTTGGCAGCAGGTACTGGAATATTCCAAACGGTCGCCATTGGGCGAGCCAATTACTTTCACGTTCTACAGACTTTGCCAGGATTTGGGTTGGTCGATCAACAAAGCCTATTACACCAAGGCCGAAGAATGCTTGTCTCGTCTCCAGGCGTCCGCAATGGCCTTTTCCTCCGCGCGGATCGGCCGCCTCGAATCACTGTCGCTTATCCATCGATTCCGCGTCTTGGATCGAGGCAAGAAAACATCTCTATGCCAGGTTGAAATCGACGAAGAGATCGTCGTGCTCTTCGCTGGCGATCACTATTCGAAATTCGTCTGGGAAAAGTACCGCAAGCTGTCGCCCACAGCCCGGCGGATGTTCGACTACTTCGCATCCCACAAAGAGCCCTATCCGCTTAAGCTGGAGACCTTTCGGTTGATGTGCGGCTCAGAATCAACCAGAGCAAAGAAGTGGCGCGAACAGGTCGGCGCGGCCTGTGACGAGCTGTGCGAGAACGACATGGTGGCAAGTGCCTGGGTTCATAATGACTTGGTGCACTGCAAACGGTGACTCTGGATTTAAACACCATCTCTATCCCTTCTGATTTCCAACACCTTTCCCTCCAATCATTACTTCTGCGCACACCACAAAACGCCCTGGACGACCGACCAGCCTGTGCATAAGTCCTGAATTATATCTGGGGAATGCGGCCAATACTGATAAGTGGGGGGCTTTCATTGACACTTGAGGGGCAACCCCCTCGGCAAGCTACTGACAAATGAGGGGCGCGTTGCTATTTTGGCTGTTTCCGAGCCGCGACAGCGCGGTAAAACGCCAGCGCAACCGCGAGTTATCCACTATTGCTGTGGGCAACCCTGTTGGAAACCCAGCCGGATTACTGACATTTGAGGGGCAACGTTATTGATATTTGAGGGGCGCTATCATTGACATTTGAGGGGCCAACTATTGACATTTGACGGGCTCCTTATTGACATAAGAGGGGCAGGATATTTGATTTTTATTTTTCAAAATCAAATTCTTACATGGGATATCCACACCCATATAACCTTATCTTTAACCTCTTATTTAACCTTTTCTATAAACCAATATTTATTTTAACCCGCCTGCTCAAGAAACAATCAAGCGTTATCTGTGAAGTCTACATCGTTAGATGTCTGATCATCAGGTACCCCATGAACCTCGTCAGAAAGCCACAGAACTCAAGGCGGTGACCCTGCATGTGAAATCAGAGAGTAGCAATACCGCTCAAATTGTCCGAAAAGGGCAATTCCAGAGGTCGGCCTCGAAGGGTGATCAAGAGAAAATAACAGCAACTCCTGACCACCCAAGGGAAAGATTATGACTGAGAATCAACTGGTATCTGTGCTAGAACAGCTCCAATCACTGGCCATTCCTGCCAAAGAAATCATGACCATTAATGACTGTGCCATCTATACGGGCCTGTCCACCTCGTACCTGTACAAGTTGACGTCCAAGAAAGAGATCCCGTTTTTCAAACCGATGGGCAAAAGGGTCTACTTCAAGCGCTCCGAAATCGACCAGTGGTTGCTGCGTAACAAGCAAGGGGAAGCCTCATGACACAGGCGAACCGATTCTCTCCGCCGCCAGCGGAGACTCGGGGAGAGATCCTCCGAGCTTACAATGAGTCCGAACGGTTGATCAAAGAGGCCGAGCGCGAACGCATCACCGCCATCAGCAGGACAACCTGGTGGCGGCTGGAGAGGTCTGGTGAAGTCCCACGGCGTAAAAGAGTCGGGGGAAGCACAGTATGGCTGCTGTCGGACCTATTAGCCTGGATGCAGAAGTAGCCTCCTCTCTCGGCCCTTGGATGGGATGTGGTACCCTACGTCTACGGCTGAACTTCAATATAGCTTTGGCCAACTGGTGAGTAAAGTGGTTAGTGGCCTCCTTGAAGAACGCCAAAATTCATGCATAACACATTGATTTTAAATAAATACAACCTAACACTCCACAAGCAGATCCAGAACATTGAGTGATGTTTCACTCCGCGCACCAAGCGAAACGAGCCCTTGATGATCAAGGGCTTTTTTACATAACAGTTATAGATATCTGTTGTTTTTCAATTTCATGAGCCGGTGAGTACTGTCCCCATTGCCAAGCAATGTTAGTGGTATGTCCTTTCTGTGTGTGTAACCAGCAGGAATACCACTCATGGCAATCCTCAATCCCACCAAAATCGCAGCTTTGGACAACGCCCCCCACTTTTGGACACTTTGCTGACGGATTAGGACTCTACTTTATAAGGCCAAAGTTACTGGGCATACCGTTACACGACCCACGGACGACGTCGCCAGATGACTTGGGAGCAATTGACCAATGCCAGAGCAGAGAGCGTGATAAAAAAAGAAGGTATTAATCGCCACCAGTGATCAACACAGTGGCTCCAAGCAGGTCGCCATGGCAAGATAACCCTCTGTTTTTTTCTCGTCTTGGTAGCCCAATGAATCAATCAAACTTCCCCTTACAAGTGCTCGATTTTTGGCACAATGTAGAGTTTTTTGAGTCCGCCGATATTCAGGAGCTACGTAAACAGGGCGAGGGAGTAATCCAATATCAGCTATCCGAGCTGAACGCTGATCCGATCTGCCTGCCTTGGATGAACCACCAGCAGATCCGGCGAGCATCTCCCCACCACTCGCCGAACAAACCCTACCGTTACATCCTCTATTTGGGCATCTTCGATCGCAGTGAAATTTTTAAGGCCGCCCGCCTTGCCTTTCCCCACTGGGAGGGAAACAACGACGAGCAGATAGACAACGAGGGACTTACATGCACCCTTAAGCTCTCCTTGGATCAGAATGGTCGGCTCGACCCAGACAGCTTGGAATGCTCCACCGTCACTTGGGCCTTGGGGCAATTGCAAATCCACAATCTGGAAGCAATCAGATTAGAAGATTACGAGACAGCCAGTCAGCAGTTGCAGCAGCGACTGCTGGAGATAGTCACCGTCGCCGACAACCTCAAGCAAGAACACCAGCTACCTCCAGCCCTTACCACCTTTGAGGTTCTAGAGTTTCTCAAAGTCATGGGAGAATGGAGCACCTTCTCCCCCCAGAATCTCGAAAAACACCCAGCACTGTTAGTTCAGCTCACCGAACTGGACATGAAGAAAGTTAAGTGCGCGCCAGCAATTACACAGGCTCACCAATGGCTCCCCCTTAGCCAACTACCCAGCAAACTGGGTATGACCCAAGCTCAGGTTGATGACAAGCATCAATCCTCAGGGCCCAAACCCTTTTCAACCAATGCGCCAGAGGAAATTACTATCCTCAACAGCTTTTACTTACGTGATCTTGAACGGGTCAAGGCAGACATAGCGGCAAATGGATTGTCTCAAGAGAGTCCGCTTAGCCGCTACCTGAGTGACAGCGTGCCACGCCGGCCGGATTTGCTTACAACCAAAGGCGAGACTGTACTACGGGAGGGACTGCGCTTGGCACGGTTGCCCTTGGGACGCTGGCCCGGCGAAGACTCCCACTCCATGAGCCTGATGCAACAGTTCGCCATCAATACCATCACCCACGATCTGCTTAACACAGGTCTTTATTCGGTCAATGGCCCGCCTGGCACTGGCAAGACAACCATGCTGCGGGACTTAGTGGCCCATAATTTGGTATCACGCGCGGCGGTGTTAGCAGACTTAGCCGAACCTGGCTGTGCCTTTGGCCCCGACCTCACGCTCAACCTAGACGGTAAAGCCAAAACTATTAAGACGCTGATCCCTGGACTGACTGGTTTTGAGATGGTGGTGGCCTCAAGCAATAATGCTGCGGTAGAGAACATCTCCAAGGAGCTGCCTCAGCTCAAGAGCCTGGGACAGGCCTATCGGCAGAGCGCCTATCTCAAACCCGTGGCCCAGAAGCTGGCAGCCAAACACCACTACCCTAAAAACAAGCGCAGTTATGTGGAACCGCTAACCGAGCGGGACGATTGCTGGGGGTTAATTGCAACAACCTTGGGTAAGTCGGAAAACCGTAAGCGCTTTGGTAACCAAGTGTTCTTTGAAACCATCGATTATTTGGATGCCCAAGGCGAAGCGCACCATTACCGCACTCTAGTCCCAGCCCTCAAACAGCTGGCCACTGGCCAAAACCTAAAGAAAGACTTCTCCCATGCCCAAATTGCTTTTTGCTCAGCACGTGAACAGGTAGAGAACATTCAAAAGGAGTTATCCCGCCTCGAAGCGCTCAATAACTTGCATACAGAGTGTCAAGCACAGCAATGGAGTCTTGATAGCAAGGCGCGGAGACTAGCCCACCTGGATGCCAGGTTAGCCCTACGGCGCAGCAGGCTCCCAGCGTGGTGGAAAGGGCAATTGGTACGTCATTGCCGTGGTAAGACCATCTTACGTGGACTGGGGCTACGCCGCGATCTGCTGACCAAGCAACTAACAGTGGCACAAATAAAGCTCACCGACTTACAAGGCAGACTGGCGGCCGAACGACTGACCTGCACGCCATTATTGGCTCGTTATCCGGACGCCAACTTTGCTGGCCCAGAGACCGATTTCGAAACTGCGAGTGTACAACGTCAAGCATTCGGTCAATGCCTAGCATTGAATCAGGCCCGCGCCCAATTGACCGTTGCAGCACTGGAGCTACATCAAGCCTGGTTGGTAGCCGCCTATAGTGATGGAAAAAATAACCTGTACGATTCGATCTATCACCTGATAACCACCGTCAATGGAAAGGTGGCAGATAAAGCCGTCGCCAAGGCACTGTGGCAGTTGCTGTTTATGGTAGTTCCTCTGGTTTCCTCTACCTTTGCCTCGGTAGCCAGGCAATTTTCCGCCTTGGGCTCTGGTGACATAGGCTGGCTGTTTATTGACGAAGCAGGCCAAGCCAGCCCACAACAAGCAGTGGGAGCCTTGTGGCGTGCCAAACGCGCCGTAGTGGTCGGCGATCCATTGCAGATTGAACCGGTGTTCACCATACCGCCAGCCTTTGTCGAAGCAATGGCCAAGCAAAGACTGGGAAAACAGTGGCTGTACTGGTCACCAGGTATGACCTCAATTCAGCAACTGGCCGACAGAAGCAATCCATATGGTACTCAGCAGATTAATCAAAACCTCTGGCTGGGTAGCCCGTTGCGAGTTCACCGCCGTTGTGACGATCCTATGTTCTCCATCGCCAACCAAATCGCATACAACAACAAAATGATCCACGGTTCAGATCATCCTCATGATGCGACAGAGTTTCTCTGGGGACCAAGCTGCTGGTTCGACATCCGCGGCCAGGTAGAAGGCAAGCATTTCGTGCCGCAACAGGCACAACATGTATCGAACATGCTAGAGGCCTATCTGCACCAGTATCAGGCTTTACCGGATGTCTACATCATCACCCCTTTCAAGCGGATCAAAAAGGAGCTTCAGCGCTATCTGAGCAGAGCCCTAACCCCCAAGGTGTCGCACAATACCAAGCTAGTAAAACAGTTACAGGAATTAGTAACCCGCAGAATTGGTACAGTGCACACCTTCCAAGGCCAGGAGGAGAAAAACGTCATCTTGGTGCTCGGACTCTCCAAGGAAAGTCCAGGTGCGGCCGACTGGGCAAGCAGTAAACCTAACCTGCTTAACGTGGCGGTGACTCGCGCCCAAAAGCGCGTTTATATAGTTGGTTGTGCGGAAACTTGGGGCTGCCTTCCCTTTTTCTCTGATGCCTATGCAGCCTTGCGAACAGCCTCCCCGAGGCAGCAAGAAGCCCATGTACAGCCAGCAGAGGCATATCCCTCATAACTGTTTCGTCTCAAAAATTTCATGATATCGGATTCCATCTATAGGCCCGATCATCGAAGGAATGAAGATTTCCCACATGACAACTGTGATGTATGGGAAATCTTCATTCATGAATTTTTGACCGCCTATCTGTTGCTCAATACGAGGAGTCTTCGTGATTCTCACCACAGGCGAAGGTATCGGTAAAACCGGGGCCACCACCGTTGGTGGCGCTAACTATCGCTAAAAATAATATCAACAGGTCGAGTGATATCATTTTTATTGATATAAGACATCAGCAATCACATTTGGATTTATATCCCCCCCTCTTGGCATCATGCTCCCCTTTTCTATCCGCAGGAGAGTCCATGTCAGCCCTGTTCACCCCCTTCACCCTCAAGCGCGTCACCCTGCGCAACCGCATCGCCATCCCTCCCATGTGCCAGTACAGCGCCCAGAATGGGATGGCCAATGCCTGGCACCTCTCCCACTACGCCAGCCTGGCACGGGGCGGCGCCGGCCTGGTGATCGTCGAGGCCACCGCCGTCTCCCCCGAGGGGCGCATCACCCCGGCCTGCCTTGGCCTGTGGAATGATGAGCAGGCCGCCGAGCTGGCCCACATTGCCGCCGCCATCAAGGCCGCGGGCGCCGTGCCAGGCATTCAGATTGCACACGCAGGGCGCAAGGCCAACGCCAACAAGCCGTGGGAGGGGGATGATCATATTGCCGCCGACGATCCCCGCTACTGGGAGACCCTCTCTCCCTCCGCCATCCCGTTCGGTCAGCATCTGGATCGCGAACCACGCGCCATGAGCCACGCCGACATCCAGCGGTTACAGGCCGACTTCGCGGCTGCCGCCCGGCGTGCCCGTGATGCCGGCTTCGAGTGGCTGGAGCTGCACTTCGCCCACGGCTATCTGGCCCAGAGCTTCTTCTCGGTGCACGCCAACCAGCGTGAGGATGAGTACGGCGGCAGCGCCGCAGGACGCGGCCGCTTCCTGCTCGAGACCCTGGCGGCAGTGCGCCAGGAGTGGCCTGCCGATCTGCCGCTCACCGCCCGCTTCGGTGTGATCGAATATGACGGCAACGACGAGCAGACCCAGCAAGAGGCGATCGCCCTGACCCAGTCCATGAAGGAGCAAGGGCTCGACATGCTGAGTGTCAGCGTGGGCTTCTCCACCCCACAAGCCAACATTCCTTGGGGGCCGGCTTTCCTCGCCCCCGTGGCAGGTAGGGTGCGCCGCGAGGCTCAGATCCCGGTGGCCACCGCATGGGGGCTCGAAAACCCTCATCATGCCGAGGCGGCACTGGCCGAGGGGCATATCGATCTGGCCATGATCGGCCGGGTACACCTAGCCAACCCGAACTGGCCCTATCAGGCGGCGCAGGCACTGGGAGTGGAGCGACCCTCCTGGGTGCTGCCGGCGCCCTATGCCCACTGGCTGGAACGCTACCGCCCGAATTAAGACCAGAAACGGCGCCGTCAGGCGCCGTTTTTCATCTCGTCCGTCCCACAGGTCTCAAGCAACAGCTCCCGCAACCAGCGCTGCGCCGGATTGCTATGGGTGCGCTCGTGCCACGCCATCACCTTGGTAAAACCGGGCACCCATAGCGGAGCGGGCACCACGCAGACCCCGCTCACCCCGTCCACCAGCCGGCGCGGCATCATGGCCAGCAGATCGCTGCCGCGCAGTACCTCGAGCAACACTAGAAAACTCGGTACCGAGAGCGCCACCCTCCGGCGCAGCCCCAACTCGGCCAGGGCGCGATCCGTGGAGCCACTCAAGCCACCCCCACTGTAGGAAACCAGCGCATGATCCAGGGCGCAGAAGCGCTCCAGCGTCAAGCCCTCGGCCAGCACGGGGTGATCGGTGCGCAGCACGCAGACGTACTCTTCGTCATAAAGAGGGCGCTGGTGCAACTCGGCCGGTGTCACCTCGGGGGTCGTCAGCACCAGATCCAGCGCACCGCGCTCCAGTTGGCGCAACACGGCCCCATCATCGATGGGGTGCACCATCACCCGGATACCAGGAGCCAGCCGGCGCAGCCGGGCCAAAAAGGGAACCACCACCGCCTGTAGCGAATAATCGGTGCCAGCAACCGACCAGCTGAACTCGGCGCAGGCAGGATCGAAGTGTGCCGGTTGCAGCATGGTCTCGACATCGGCGAGCACCCGCTTGAGGGTAGGGGCCAGCTCCAGCGCCCGCTGGGTCGGCACCACACCGCGCGCGGTGCGCACAAAGAGGGGATCGTCAAAACTCTCGCGCAGCCGGGTCAGCATGCCGCTGACCGCGGGTTGAGTGAGGGAGAGGCGGGCCGCCGCCTGAGTGACGCTGCGCTCGTCGAGCAGGGCGGAGAAGACCTTGAGCAGATTGAGATCCAGCTTGCGAATATCGGTCATGGCTACCGCTATGATGGGAGGGTCATCCCCCTATCTTGCGTCAATCCCTGGGCGGGATACAGCCGCTCGTGACGGTACTCGCTCGGCTGAGACACAGATTGGCACAGCACAGCGGGCAGCGGCTCCTCCTTCCGTTGTCCCTCGGGGAAGATGGCTTGGCAGTGCATCATTTGTTGCTATGCTGCCCCCCTCCACTCGCACGAGGAACCAAGATGACCCCCATTCTGCTGCGTGGCCTATTGGCCGCCGGTCTGCTTTTCGCCCTGCCAGCGGCCGCCAACGATGGCTGCTTCCTGTTTGCCGATGGCAGTGGCAAGACGCTCTCCCGTGAGGGCGCGTGCAGCATGCGTCTCCCACCGGCATCGACCTTCAAGATCCCGCTGGCCCTGATGGGCTATGACAGCGGCTATCTGGTTGATGAACAGCGGCCCGCGCTCCCCTTCAAGCCCGGTTATAACGGCTGGCTGCCCGCCTGGCACGAGACCACCACCCCGAGCCGCTGGATGACCTACTCGGTGGTGTGGTTCTCCCAGTTGATGACCGAGTGGCTCGGCATGCCGCGCCTTCAGCATTACGTCGACCAATTCGACTACGGCAACCGGGATCTCAGCGGCCATCCGGGCAAACAGGATGGCCTGACCCAGGCCTGGCTCAGCAGCAGCCTGCAAATCAGCCCCGAAGAGCAGGCCCGCTTCCTCGGCCGCATGCTGGAAGGCAAGTTGCCGGTGGCGGCGAGCACCCTGCAACATACCGCCAATCTCCTCAAGGTGAGCGAGATCGACGGCTGGCAGATCCATGGCAAGACCGGCATGGGCTATCCCAAGAAACTCGATGGCAGCCTCAACCGGCAACGACAGATCGGCTGGTTTGTCGGCTGGGCCAGCAAGGGCAGCGAACGACGCATCTTCGTGCATACCGTGATCCAGCCGCCCGGCAAGCAGTTCGCCTCGCTCAAAGCCAAGGAGGAGGTGCTGGCCGCCCTACCGGCCAAGCTGGCTGAGCAAGCTAACTAAAACAACACGGCGCCCGCAGGCGCCGTTGTTCATTGCACTATCGCATCACTTCTTCTTCACCGGGCGCGCCCAGTTCTGAATGTGGCGCTGAGGCACCCGGGTAATCACCAGCTCGTTCTCGGCTACGTTCTTGGTGATGGTGGAGCCAGCCCCCAGTGTGGCGCCCTTGCCGATGCGCACCGGTGCCACCAGCTGGGTATCGGAGCCGACGAAGACGTCATCCTCGATGATGGTCTGGAACTTGTTCACCCCGTCGTAATTGCAGGTGATGGTGCCAGCACCGATGTTCACCTTGGCGCCGATCTCAGCGTCGCCCAGATAGGTGAGGTGACCGCACTTGGAGCCCACCCCAAGGCGCGCCTTTTTCATCTCGACGAAGTTGCCGACGTGGGCATCCTGCTCCAGCACCGCGCCGGGGCGCAGCCGGGCAAACGGCCCGACCGAGCACTGATCCGCCACCTTGGCCCCCTCAATCACCGAGTAGGGTTTTACCTCTGTGTCATCGCCTATGGTGCAATCCTTGAGGATGGCGCCGGCGCCGATCACTACCCGGTGACCCAGGGTCACCTTGCCCTCGATGATGACGTTGACGTCGATCACCACCTCTTCCCCCACGCTCAGCTCGCCACGCAGATCGAAGCGGGCCGGGTCCATCATGCTCACCCCGGCGATCATCAGGCGCTCGGCCTGCATCTGCTGGTAGCTGCGCTCGAGCGCCGCCAGCTGAACCCGGTTGTTGGCCCCCTCCACCTCGGCCGCGCGTTCCGGGTGTACCGCGGCAATTGGGCAACCATCGGCGTGGGCCATGGCGATGACGTCGGTCAGATAAAACTCACCCTGGGCATTTTTGTTATCCAGACGCGACAACCAACTGCGCAGTTGGCCACCGTTGGCCACCAGCACCCCGGTGTTGACCTCGCGGATGGTGAGTTGCTCGGAGTTGGCATCCTTCTGCTCGACGATACCGACCACCTGACCCTGCTCGCGCACAATGCGGCCATAGCCGGTCGGGTTGTCCAGCACTACGGTCAGCAGCGCCATGCCGGCGGCCGGCTTGGCGGCCAACAGCCGTTGCAGGGTCTCGGGCTGGATCAGCGGGGTATCGCCGTACAGCACCAGTACGTCGTCGTCATCGCTCCAGAACGAAACGGCCTGAGCCACCGCGTGACCGGTGCCCAGCTGCTGCGCCTGCAACACCCAGTTGAGATCCGGGGCGGCGATCCGCTCCTTGAGCAGTTCACCGCCGTGACCGTAAACCAGGTGCAACTGTTCGGCGCCGATCTGGCGGGCGGTGTCGATGACGTGGGAGACCATGGCCTTGCCTGCGACCGGATGCAGCACTTTCGGCAGGGGGGAGCGCATGCGGGTGCCTTTGCCCGCGGCCAGAATGACGACGTTGAGAGACATGACTTCGACCTTGAATCCGAGTGGAAATACCCGGCGGAGTCTATCGGAGGGTCAAAAAAAAAGCGACCCGCAGGTCGCTTTTTGCCTCACCGCGTTTAGCGGTAATTCTTTTTGACGATATCGATGACCCGCAGCTGGGCCATCGCCTTGGCGAGCTCGGCGGACGCCTGGGCGTAGTCGATATCACCATGGGAGCTGTGGATCCGCTCCTCGGCCGAACGCTTGGCTTCGAGGGCTTTCGCCTCATCCAGCTCGTCGGCGCGAATCGCAGTGTCCGCCAGCACGGTCACGGTTTCCGGTTGTACTTCCAGCATGCCGCCGGAGATGTACAGCACCTCTTCACCACCGCCCTGTTTCACCAAGCGGACCAGGCCCGGCTTGATGGAGGTCAGCAGGGGAGCGTGACCGTGGTGGATACCCAGCTCACCTTCGGAGCCTGATACCTGGACAGTCTGGACGCGACCGCAGAACAGCTTGCCTTCGGCGCTTACCACATCCAGGTGAAAGGATATCTCAGCCATGGGCCCTCCTATCGAGGCTTACAGTTTCTTGGCTTTCTCGACGACTTCGTCGATGCCGCCAACCATGTAGAACGCCTGCTCCGGCAGATCGTCATACTCACCCTTCAGGATGCCCTGGAAGCCACGGATGGTCTCCTTCAGGGAGACGTACTTGCCCGGAGAACCGGTGAACACTTCGGCCACGAAGAAGGGCTGGGACAGGAAGCGCTCGATCTTACGGGCACGGGCTACGGCCAGCTTGTCGTCTTCCGACAGCTCGTCCATCCCCAGGATCGCGATGATGTCCTTCAGTTCCTTGTAACGTTGCAGAACGGTCTGCACGCCACGGGCGGTCTCGTAGTGTTCCTTACCTACCACCAGCGGATCGAGCTGACGGGAGGTGGAGTCCAGCGGGTCAACGGCCGGGTAGATACCCAGGGCAGCGATCTGACGGGACAGAACCACGGTCGCGTCCAAGTGGGCGAAGGTGGTGGCCGGAGACGGGTCGGTCAAGTCATCCGCCGGCACGTAAACGGCCTGTACGGAGGTGATGGAACCAGTCTTGGTGGAGGTGATACGTTCCTGCAGAACACCCATCTCCTCGGCCAGGGTCGGCTGGTAACCTACTGCGGAGGGCATACGACCCAGCAGTGCGGATACCTCGGTACCGGCCAGGGTGTAACGATAGATGTTATCGACGAACAGCAGTACGTCCTTACCCTCGTCACGGAACTTCTCGGCCATGGTCAGACCGGTCAGCGCCACGCGCAGACGGTTTCCAGGCGGTTCGTTCATCTGACCGTACACCAGGGAAACCTTGTCCAGTACGTTGGACTCCTTCATCTCGTGGTAGAAGTCGTTACCCTCACGGGTACGCTCGCCCACACCGGTAAATACCGAGTAGCCGGAGTGCTCGATCGCGATGTTACGGATCAGCTCCATCATGTTGACGGTCTTGCCTACACCGGCACCACCGAACAGACCGACCTTACCACCCTTGGCAAACGGGCATACCAGGTCGATAACCTTGATGCCGGTTTCCAGCAGTTCGGTAGAGCCGGACTGCTCTTCGTAGCTCGGCGCTTCGCGGTGGATGCCCCAGCGCTCGTCTTCGCCGATCGGGCCCGCTTCGTCAACCGGCTCACCCAGCACGTTCATGATGCGACCCAGGGTCGCTTTGCCAACCGGTACCTGAATCGGCTTACCGGTATTGGCCACTTCCATCCCACGACGCAGACCGTCGGAGGAGCCCATGGCGATACAGCGAACAACGCCGCCACCGATCTGTTGCTGAACTTCCAGCACCAGACCATGGCCTTCGCTGATGACCTTCAGTGCATCGTACACTTGGGGCACGGCATTCTGCGGGAACTCGATGTCCACCACAGCGCCGATGATTTGGACGATGAAACCGTTACTCATGTCAAATCCTCTAAACCTTTAGGTAACCCTTGCCTTACACCGCAGCGGCACCAGACACGATCTCAGTAAGCTCCTGGGTGATACTGGCCTGACGGGCCTTGTTGTACACCAGTTGCAGATCGTTAATCAGGTTGCCGGCGTTGTCAGTCGCGGCTTTCATGGCAACCATTCGGGCTGCCTGTTCACTTGCCAGGTTTTCTACCACGCCCTGGTACACCTGGGATTCGACATAGCGAACCAGCAGGGTGTTCAGCAGCTTCTTGGGATCCGGCTCATAGAGGTAATCCCAGTGGTTCTTCTTGGCGAGCTTGCTGTCTTCTGTAATCGGCAAAGGCAGCAGTTGATCGACCTTGGGCTGTTGCACCATGGTGTTTACAAACTTGTTGTACACCAGATACAGACGGTCAATCTCACCGTTGTCGTAGGCCTTCAGCATGACCTTCACGGAACCGATCAGGTCATTGACACTCGGGGAGTCCCCGAGGCCGGACACTTGAGCAACGACCTTGGCACCGTACTTCTGGAAGAAGCCGGAGGCCTTGCTGCCAATCAGGGCCAGGTCAACCTGGGCGCCCTTCTGGCTCCATTGCTGCATGTCGTTGAGGGCAGACTTGAACAGGTTAATGTTCAGGCCGCCACACAGGCCACGGTCGGTGGAGATGACGATATAGCCCACTCGCTTGACCTCACGTTCGATGAGGTAGGGGTGCTTGTATTCCAAGTTCCCCTGGGCGAGGTGGCCGATCACCTTGCGCATGGTTTCAGCGTAGGGACGGCTGGCAGACATGCGATCCTGCGCACGGCGCATCTTGCTTGCCGCAACCATCTCCATAGCGCTGGTGATCTTCTGAGTGTTCTTCACACTCCCGATCTTGGTACGTATCTCTTTTGCGCCGGCCATCTCTTCTCTCCATCAGGTGGCAGCTTGCGCTGCCACACACGCTTACCAGGTCTGGGTTGCCTTGAAGGTATCGAGCAACGCAGTCAGCTTGCCAACGATCTCGTCGTTGTAGTCGGCCTTGGCATTGATTTCAGCCATCAGCTCGCCATGCTGGGTATTGGCGTAAGAGGTCAGAGCGGCTTCGAAATCAACAATCTTGCTGAGTTCGACGTCGTTGAGGTAACCCTTCTCGGCAGCAAACAGCACCAGAGCCTGGTGAGCAACGCTCATCGGGGCATACTGCTTCTGCTTCATCAGCTCGGTTACCTTCTGGCCGTGATCCAGTTGCTTGCGAGTTGCGTCATCCAGGTCGGAAGAGAACTGGGCGAACGCAGCCAGCTCGCGGTACTGGGCCAGCGCGGTACGGATACCACCGGACAGCTTCTTGATGATCTTGGTCTGCGCCGCACCACCTACACGGGATACGGAGATACCCGGGTCAACCGCCGGACGAATACCGGAGTTGAACAGCTGGGTGGTCAGGAAGATCTGGCCGTCGGTGATGGAGATCACGTTGGTCGGAACGAACGCGGAAACGTCACCAGCCTGGGTTTCGATGATCGGCAGGGCGGTCAGCGAACCGGTCTGGCCCTTGACGGCGCCGTTGGTGAACTTCTCGACATAGTCGGCGTTCACGCGAGCAGCACGCTCAAGCAGACGGGAGTGCAGATAGAAGACGTCACCCGGGTAGGCTTCGCGTCCAGGCGGACGACGCAGCAGCAGGGAGATCTGACGATAAGCAACGGCCTGCTTGGAGAGGTCGTCGTAAATGATCAGCGCGTCTTCACCACGGTCACGGAAGTATTCGCCCATGGAGCAACCGGAGTACGGTGCCAGGTATTGCAGGGCAGCCGCTTCGGAAGCAGAAGCCACCACCACGATGGTGTTGGCCAGAGCACCGTGCTCTTCCAGCTTGCGTACCACGTTAGCGATGGTAGAGGCCTTCTGGCCAATCGCAACGTAGACACACTTAATGCCGGACTCTTTCTGGTTGATGATGGTGTCGATGGCGATGGCAGTCTTACCTACCTGACGGTCACCGATGATCAGCTCACGCTGGCCACGACCGATAGGGATCATGGCGTCGATGGCTTTCAGACCGGTCTGGACAGGCTGGTCAACAGACTTACGCTCGATAACGCCCGGGGCGATGACTTCTACCGGAGAGAAGCCGTCGTGATCCAGCGGCCCCTTACCGTCGATCGGTTGACCCAGGGTGTTGACCACCCGGCCCAGCAGACCGCGACCGACCGGCACTTCCAGAATACGGCCGGTACCCTTGACCTTCATCCCTTCAGCCAGATCGGCGTAGGGACCCATGACGACCGCACCAACGGAGTCACGCTCGAGGTTCAGAGCCAGAGCGTAGCGGTTGCCCGGCAGCTCGATCATCTCCCCTTGCATGGCGTTGGCCAGGCCGTGGATACGAATGATACCGTCGCTAACAGAGACGATAGTACCTTCGTTGTGCGCCTCGCTCTTGATGTCAAACTGCGCAATGCGCTGCTTGATCAGCTCGGCGAT
Source organism: Aeromonas simiae (assembly GCF_014892695.1). Taxonomy (NCBI): domain Bacteria; kingdom Pseudomonadati; phylum Pseudomonadota; class Gammaproteobacteria; order Aeromonadales; family Aeromonadaceae; genus Aeromonas; species Aeromonas simiae. The sequence goes on along the minus strand of NZ_CP040449.1, from coordinate 3,736,270 downwards.
TTCAGTGGAATTCAGTTGCATGCTCTAATACCCCAATCAAGATTGCAGCGCGTCAGCCATCCGATCCAACTTACCGCGGAGGGAACCGTCGATAACCAGATCGCCGGCCTTGATGAGCACTCCGGCCATCAAAGACGCATCGATGCTGCAATTCAGCTTCACGTTGCGCGCGAGACGTTTCTCCAGAGAAGCCTGAATGTTGGCTTTCTGCTGATCGGTCAGCTCAGTTGCCGATACCACCTCAGCCTGAACAGTTTTTTCCTGTTCGGCCTTGAGCAGATGGAATTCGGCAACCACCGCCGGCAATACACCCAAGCGACCATTCTCGGCCATCACCCGGATCAGGTTCTGGCCGTGCTCGTTGAGCTGCTCACCGCAGACACCGACAAACACGTTTGTCAGCTGGTCGGCAGCCATGGCGCTGCTGATCAGGGAGGCGATGGTGTCGTTTCTGCTCACTTCGGCAGCAAACTCCAGCATCCCCAGCCACTGATCCACCGCCTTGTGCTCAACGGCAAACTCGAAAGCAGCCTTGGCGTAGGGGCGAGCAATGGTAGTCAGTTCAGACATGGCCCCATTCCCGTTACAGTTCAGCTACCAGCTTGTCGACGATGTCGTTGTTGGCAGCCTGGTCGATGTGACGCTCCAGGATCTTCTCCGCGCCGGCAATGGCGAGGGCAGCAACCTGCTTGCGCAGATCTTCTCTGGCACGATGGCTTTCGGCTTCGATCTCGGCACGGCCTTGAGCCAGGATTTTCTCCCGCTCGGCCTGTGCAGCCACGGTGGCTTCATCGATGATCTGGGCCTTGCGCTTATTGGCCTGGTCAATGATTTCAGCTGCCTGCAGCTTGGCTTCCTTCAAACGATCGGAAACGTTGGCGTGAGCCAGTTCCAGATCTTTCTTGGCACGCTCGGCAGAAGAGAGACCGTCAGCAATGACTTTTTGACGGGCTTCGATGGCAGCCATCAGCGGCGGCCATACGTACTTCATGCAAAACACGACGAAGAGGAAGAAAGCGATTGCTTGGCCGAGGAGGGTGGCGTTGATATTCACAGCCTGAGTCCTCTTAAGTTAGTTAATGGGTTGTGCGTCGGGTAGAAGCGGAACTTAACCGGCCACCGCGAACATCACATACAGACCCAGACCAACAGCAATCATCGGAATCGCGTCAACCAGACCCATGACGATGAAGAACTGGGTACGCAGAACAGGGATCAGATCCGGCTGACGGGCAGCACCTTCCAGGAACTTACCACCCAGGATACCGATGCCGATGGAGGCGCCAATGGCAGCCAGGCCCATCATGAAAGCAGCAGCGATGTACAGCAGGTCCATGTTCAAGTTTTCCATGAGGATCTCCAAAATTATTTTAACTATTAATGGTTTAACGGGGTAAAACAGGTTGCGTCATCAATGATCCTGTTGCGCCATCGACAGATAGACGATGGTCAGCACCATGAAGATGAACGCCTGCAGCGTAATGATCAGGATGTGGAAGATGGCCCAGGGCACAGACAGAATCCACTGTGACCACCAGGGCAACAAACCTGCAATCAGGATGAAGATCAATTCGCCAGCATACATGTTGCCGAAAAGACGCAGACCCAGAGATACAGGCTTGGATATCAGCGTGACGGTTTCCAGGATGAAGTTAACGGGGATAAAGGCCGGATGGTTGAAGGGCTGCATAGTCAGCTCCTTCACAAAACCGCCCACACCCTTGACCTTGATGCTGTAGTACAGGATCAAGAAGAACACGCCCAAGGCCATGGACATGGTGATGTTAACGTCAGCAGAGGGAACCACGCGCAGATAAGGAACACCCATCATCACGGCAGCGTGAGGGATAAAGTCGACAGGAATCAGATCCATGAAGTTCATCAGGAAAATCCAGACGAACACGGTCAGCGCCAGCGGTGCGATCACCGGGTTACGACCATGGAAGATATCCTTGACACTACCATTCACGAACTCGACCAGCATCTCGACGAAGCACTGCAGCTTACCGGGTACACCGCTGGTAGCCTTGACGGCGACCCTGCGGAACAACCAGATAAACAAAACGCCGAGAGCGACGGAAAATATCATGGAGTCGATATTGACCGTCCAGAACCCAGAGCCCACTTGCAGGTGATGCAGGTGGTGGGAGATATATTCCTGAGTGGTCAGGACTTCTCCGGTTGCAGCCATGAGGTTTCCTAGTAGTGGTTGTTAAGAGTGAATGAAGCCATCCACTGTACAACAAGAGCGAGGAAGTAAGCGCAGAAGAAGGGAGCGAAACTGATTTCCATTCCACTGCCAAACATCAGGGCAAAGAGTCCTGTTGTTGTTATGAGCTTAATCCCTGCCCCACCATAAAAGTCCCACAGCACCAGTCCCGCGCTGTGCTTATCCACCTTGCGGCGCATGACCCAGACACTGAAAAGGCATTGAGGGACCCAGAATGCCCCGCCTCCTAAGAGGGCAGAGCGTCCCGCCACCTCACCATCTAGCAGAAACCAGACAGTAGCGATGGCGAGGATCAGGACCAACTGACAAACCATCAGAGCCAAGGCCAGTGCCAGACCACCCGTGACTCGACTATGCTTCACCAGAAGACTCCCGAAGATTACAGAACTGTAAAAAATTGGGATCCGAAGACCCCGAGATTACAGCCATTAAAGCCGGTCAAATTATACCCTTGCAATAAGCTATTGCAACACGGCGCAAATCCTTATTTTTTGCGGCCTTTGACCCGTTATTCAGGATCCTTTCAGATGCAAAGTAATGCATGTTTTATTACTACAAAAAGCGTAAAAATCACGATTCAGACAGGCCAAAATGGCTCAATATCTTGTCCAATTCCGCCAAGTCACTGTAACTAATTACTAACTTACCGCTATCCTTCTTACCCGGCTGAATTAACACCTGATTGCCAACCACTTCGGCCAGCCGGCGCTCCAAAAAGCCCAGTTGCGGGTCACGTTCCGCCTCAGGCTTGGGTTTGGCCGGCTCCTGGCTCTTCTGTACCAGTCGCTCGGTTTCACGCACCGTGAGCCCTTTTTGCACCACGGCACGGGCCAGCTCGGATTGAGCCTCGCCACTGAGAGCCAGCAGGGCACGGGCATGACCCATGTCGAGATCCCCATGCTCCACCAGGCGCTTCACGTCATCGTTAAGTTGATTCAAGCGCAGCAGGTTGGTCACCGTGGTGCGCGACTTGCCGACCGCGTCGGCCACCTGCTGGTGGGTCAGCTCAAATTCCGTCATCAGCCGCTGCAGTGCCACCGACTCCTCGATGGCATTGAGATCCTCGCGCTGAATGTTCTCAATCAGGGCGATAGCGACCGCAGCATCGTCGGCCACCTCTTTGACTAGGCAGGGCACCACCTCGAGACGAGCCAACTGGGCCGCACGCCAGCGCCGCTCACCGGCAATGATCTCAAAACTCTGCTCCCCCAGCGTACGCACGACGATGGGCTGGATCACGCCCTGGGCACGGATCGAGCTAGCCAGCTCCTCAAGGGCCTCTTGGGACATGTCCTTACGCGGCTGATACTTGCCGGAACGCAGCCACTCAACAGGCAGCTTGCGCAGCTCCCCCTGGGGGGTGGGCAGCATCGCCTGTTCGGTACGCAGCTCGCTCTGAACCTGTTTCTGACGGGCAGCCGTGCTGGTGCTGAGCAGGGCGTCGAGGCCCTTGCCGAGGCCGCGTTTCTTCGGGGTCATAGGGATTCTCTTTCTGTGATGGCGGCCTGGCGCTCCTGCTCACGGCGGCGCAGCATCTCACCTGCCAACGCCAGGTAAGCCTTGGCCCCCACCGAACTCTTGTCGTAGTGCATGGCGGGGGCGCCGAAGCTGGGCGCCTCGGCCAACCGCACGTTGCGCGGGATGATGGTGCGATAGACCTTGTCGCCAAAATGCTGTTTCAGCTGATCGGACACATCATTGGCGAGGCGGTTGCGGTGATCGTACATGGTACGCAGCACCCCCTCGATGTGCAGGGCAGGATTAACCACGGCCGCCAGCTTGCTGATGGTATCGACCAGGGCAGTGAGCCCTTCCAGGGCATAGTACTCGCACTGCATGGGCACCAGCACCGAATCGGCGGCCGCCATGGCGTTGACCGTCAGCATGTTGAGTGAGGGAGGGCAGTCGATGAAGATGTAGTCGTACTTGTCACGCACCGGAGCCAGTGCGTTGCGCAGGCGGATCTCGCGGGCGAAGAACTCCATCAGGCGGATCTCGGCGGCGGTCACGTCAGCATTGGCGGCAATCAGGTGATAACCGCCGGAGGTTTCGGTGATGATCACCTCGCCGATCGGGGTTTCTTCAACCAGCAGTTCATAGGCAGTGCGCTCGACATCGTACTTGTCGACACCACTGCCCATGGTGGCGTTGCCCTGTGGATCCAGATCGATCACCAGCACCTTGCGCTTGGTGGCCGCCATGGAGGCGGCCAGATTGACACAGGTGGTGGTCTTTCCAACTCCACCCTTCTGGTTGGCAATGGCGATGACTTTTCCCACGCTTTCCCCTAACTCGATTCTGTGCCCGCTAGTCGGGCCGGGTGATATTCAACTCCAGTAGATGGCGCTCTCCCTCCAGCTCCGGCACCACCAGGGTATGGGAAGCAAGCAGAGAGATGCCTTCCGGCAAATGGGCCAGCTCCTCGGCGGGATAGATCCCCTTTAACGCGAGAAAACGGCCGTCGGCGGCGGGCAGGTGACGACACCAGGTCAGCATGTCCTCCAGAGAGGCAAATGCCCGGCTCAGCACCCCATCAAAACCTTGTTCGGGTCGAAAATCCTCAACCCGGGACTGTACCGGCGTCACATTGGTCAACCCCAACTCCAGGATCACCTGGCGGATGAAACGGATCCGCTTGCCCAAGCTATCGAGCAGAACGAACTGTCTGTCGGGATTGATGATGGCAAGTGGCAGACCAGGCAGGCCAGGTCCGGTGCCTACATCGATGAAACGCTCACCGTGCAGGTGCTGACTGACCACCAAGCTGTCCATGATGTGCTTGACCAACATCTCCTGCGGTTCACGCACCGAGGTGAGATTGTAAGCTTTGTTCCACTTGTGCAGCAACTCAACCAACTGAACCAGTTGGGTCTTCTGCTGATCGGTAATAACAATACCGGCCTGCGCAAGCAGGCCGTTCAGTCTTTCCAGCATGGGATTCCTCAAGCGGTCTTGCGCAGCAGACCGTGTTTTTTCAGATGAACCAGCAGGATCGAAATGGCCGCCGGGGTAACCCCGGAGATGCGTGAAGCCTGACCAATAGTCTGCGGCTTGGCATCGTTCAGCTTGGCGATCACTTCGTTGGAGAGGCTGTTGACGTCGCGGTAGTCGAGATCCAGCGGCAGCAAGGTGTGCTCATTGCGCAGCTGCTTCTCGACCTCATCCTGCTGACGTTCGATGTAGCCGGCGTACTTGATCTGGATCTCCACCTGTTCGGCCGCCTGAGCATGCTCCAGCGCCGGGCCCACCCCTTCGATCGCCATCAGGCTGCTGTAGGTCACCTCCGGACGGCGGATCAGCTCCTCAAGGGAGTGCTCGCGAGTCAGCGGCGTATTGACCAGTGCATTGATGGCCTCCAGCGAGGCGTGCTGCGGATTGACCCAGGTGCTGCGCAAGCGCTGACGCTCCTGCTCGATCAATTCCAGCTTCTGGTTGAACTTGACCCAACGATCATCATCAACCAAGCCAAGTTCGCGGCCGGCCGGCGTCAGACGCAGATCGGCGTTGTCTTCACGCAGCAGCAGACGATATTCAGCACGGCTGGTGAACATGCGATAGGGCTCACGGGTACCCAGTGTGGAGAGATCGTCCATCATCACCCCCATGTAGGCCTGATCCCTGCGCGGATGCCAGGGATCCTTGTCCTGGGCACGCAGTGCGGCATTGAGGCCCGCCAGCAACCCTTGGGCTCCGGCCTCTTCGTAGCCAGTGGTGCCGTTGATCTGACCGGCAAAGAACAGGTTCGGCACGAACTTGCTCTCCATGTTGGCCTTGAGATCCCGAGGATCGAAGAAGTCGTACTCGATGGCGTAGCCAGGGCGGGTGATGTGGGCATTCTCGAAGCCACGGATCGAACGAACGATCTGCACCTGCACATCGAACGGCAGGCTGGTGGAGATGCCGTTCGGATAGAGTTCGTGGGTCGTCAGCCCTTCGGGCTCGACGAAGATCTGGTGTGACGTCTTGTCAGCAAAGCGAGTGATCTTGTCCTCGATCGAAGGACAGTAACGCGGGCCAATCCCCTCGATTACCCCGGCGTACATGGGGCTGCGATCCAGGTTATTGCGGATCACCTCGTGGGTCTGTTCGTTGGTGTGTGTCACGAAACAGGGGATCTGGCGCGGATGCTGGCTGGCATCGCCGATGAAAGAGAAAACCGGGGTTGGCGTATCGCCCGGCTGTGGCTGCATCACCGAGAAGTCGACGCTGCGGGCATCGATACGCGGTGGTGTACCCGTTTTCAGACGGTTGATACGCAGCGGCAATTCACGCAGGCGCTGAGCCAGGGCGATCGAGGGAGGATCCCCGGCTCGACCACCGCGGTAGTTCTCCATTCCCACGTGGATCAGGCCGTTGAGGAAGGTCCCCACGGTTAGCACCACCGCCTTGGCGGTGAAGCGAAGCCCGGTCTGGGTAATCACCCCTACGACGGCATCACCGTCCATGATGAGATCGTCACAGGCCTGCTGGAAGATCTTCAGGTTTGGCTGGTTCTCCAGCATCTGGCGTACCGCCGCCTTGTAGAGCAGGCGATCGGCTTGGGCACGAGTGGCTCGTACCGCAGGCCCTTTAGAAGAGTTGAGCGTACGGAACTGGATCCCGCCCAGATCGATGGCTTGCGCCATGATCCCGCCCAGAGCGTCAATTTCCTTGACCAGGTGTCCTTTGCCGATTCCACCGATCGCCGGGTTGCACGACATGTGTCCCAGGGTATCGATGTTATGGGTCAGCAACAGGGTATTCATGCCCATGCGGGCTGCTGCTGTGGCCGCTTCAGTACCGGCATGACCGCCGCCGACGACGATCACATCAAATTGTTCGTGGTATTGCATCTGGATCACCTTGATCTGCACGCCAGAAGATCGCTGTTTGCCTGCTTAAAAAGGCGGGACATTCTATCTGTTTACGGTCGGGAGGGGAACGTCTACTTAACGTCCAATATAGATCCAGGATCCGCTTAGTAGATCTTAAGGATCTTTAGATCGATCTTTTATTGGATCTTTTATTAGATCCGACGAGATCTGTTGATAAGCACTTTTTGATCAGAAAGATCATTATCTTAAGCACGATCATCAACTGTGGAAAAGCTTGGATCCTAGGGGTGGATGGCAGGGGACAACTCGGGTGTTTATGCACAAGCCTCCACCAAGCTAAAAGTAGTACATTGGATAACTATAGGTTTTAAAGAGGATCTAAGTGTAGTTATTCACAGTTGTGGGTGTCGTTGTGGGTAAGATTAGGGAAACTGATCCAAAGCGGATCTGTTGATAACTAGGTGGACAGTCATTTTGCGCAAAGGAAAGACGGGAACGCCGGAAAGGGGCGATCCCGTACTACTGATCATCCGATCAGGGGTATCCAGTCGCGGATCCAGATCTCGGCGGCGTCTTCCGGGATCTCGTAACGAGTCACATCGATCTCCAGACGCGTTCCGATCCGGCTGGCTCCGCATGCGGTCAGTTGCTGATCCAGCGCCTTGCCGGCAGCGCAGAAGGTGTCGTAATTACTGTCACCGAGCGCGATAACTCCATAGCGGCGACCGCTAAGATCCGGTTTTTTCGCACAAAGATCCTGATAGAAGGGTTGCAGGTTGTCGGGCACGTCACCGGCGCCGTGGGTCGATGTCACCACCAGCAAGATAGCGTCAGGGTCGTCCAGCACTTCGTCGAGGCGCGCCGGATTGTGTTCAGTGGCCCGATGATCGGCCTGCTCCAGCAGGGCGGCCACATGCTCCGCCACGTACTCGGCGGCACCCAGCATGGAGCCGATCACGATATGAATGTGTGCCATTGCAAAGATCCTGGTTGAACAAGCAAGTGGCCGATTCTACCCCCAACTCATGTGGATAAATATGGATAAAGGGTGGGGACAAGATCCGTGAAGTGATCCATGGCCGGATCGGGTGGGGAAGATAACATTTTTGTTTTCCATCAATCTAAATGCAAATGATTGGCAATTAAATAATCGATTCGAGCCTTGTGCTGTTGTAGCATTTACCCGCTTGATTGCGGGCGTCTGATCGCCTTGCACACCATAACAACAGCAACCGAGATGCTCGTATGAACGTTACTCCTTCCCCCGTCTGCCGGGCCGTGCTGTGGGGGCTCTCCCTGACGGCGGCCGCTCCCTTGGTTCTGGCTAGTGAATCTCCAGCACCCCAGCTCGAGCCGGCTGAGACCATGATCGTGACCGGCACTGCCATGAAGGTCGAGGTGCCCATGGCCGAGACCGCCCGTTCGGTGTCGGTGGTCAACCGTGAAGAGCTGGATCAGCACGCGGTACAAAAGCTCGATGAGGCGCTGCGTTACCGCTCCGGCGTACTCTCCCAGGCCTATGGCTCGGACAATGACACTGACTGGTTCAAGGTGCGCGGCTTCGATGCGGCCAACTATCTCGATGGTAATCGCCTGTTCAGCACCGGCTACTATGTGTGGACGCTGGAGCCGTTCGGCCTCGAGAGTGTCGAACTGCTCAAGGGGCCGGCCTCGATCCTCTATGGTGAGGCGCCCCCGGGTGGGGTGATCAATGCCATCACCAAGCGCCCCACCGCCAAGCCTAGGGGTGAGCTGGATCTGCAACTGGGCAACCGGGATCACCGCCAGATCGGGGTGGATGTCTCCGATGCGCTGACCGACCAGAGCCGCTACCGCATGGTGGCGCTCTACAGCAAGCGTGATGGGGTGCTGGATGGCAGCGAGAATGAGCGCCTCTACCTGGCGCCGAGCGTCACGCTGGATCTCTCTGATCGCAGCGCCTTGACCCTGCTGGCCAGCATCAAACACGACGAGGGAGTGCCGACCAATGGCTTCTTCCCTGTCTATGGCACCATCAACAAGGCGCCGGGCGAGATTGATCCCAGCACCAATCTGGGTCAGCCGGATTACGATCGCAACCGCAACACTCAGATCTCGGCCGGTTATGAGTTCAGCCACCAGCTCAACGACACCTGGGAGTTCAAGCAGAACGCCCGCTTCAACTACAACGATCTGCTGCTGCGCAGCACCTATATCTTCCCGGCTTATGACAGCACGACGGCTTACCGCGGCCTTATCTATCGTGACGGCAAGACCAAGAGCGTGCTGCTCGACAACCAGATGATCGGTTACTGGAATGGCGAGCGTACCGAGCAGACCTTGCTGCTCGGGGTCGATTTGCAGAGCCATGGCAACGACGGCGTTGAAGCCGACAGTTTCGGCATGGGGGCCATCGATACCCAGCAGCCGGACTACTCCGGTTTCCCCGGCTTCGATCCTGCCACTGCCACCTATCAGAAGAGCCGCAAGGAGCAAAGTGGCCTCTATGCACAGCATCAGATCCGGTGGGATGAGCGCTGGTTGCTGACGGCGGGGGGGCGCTACGACTATGTGGAGACCCACAACCGCAGCGAGAAGCTGGCCAAGAACGAGAAGCAGTATGATGACGAGCTTTCTCTTTCCGGCAGCATCATGTATGTGGCCGATAACGGTCTGTCGCCCTACCTGACCTACGCCGAGTCGTTCGAGGTGCTGGCGGGGATGGACCCCAACACCAAGAACGCCTACAAGCCGCTCAAGGGCAAGCTCTACGAGACCGGCATCAAGTACACACCGCGTTTCATGGATGGCTACGTCAACCTGGCCCTGTTCGATCTTGAGCAGACCAACTCGCTGGTGGCCACCGGCTCCGGTCAACAGACTCAGGCCGGCAAGGTTACCTCGCGCGGCGTCGAGCTGGAGGGCAGTGTACAGGCCACCGAGGGGCTGCGCCTGACGGCGGCCTACACCTACACCGATGCCAAGACCAACGACAGCGGGGAGGGGGAGCGCAGGGCCAGCATGATCCCGCGCCACCAGGCCTCTTTCTGGGGGAACTACAAGGTGCAGGCGGGCCCGGCTTCCGGTCTTGAGGTGGGATCTGGGGTGCGTTACACCGGATCGAGCGTCGGCATTGGCGCTGTGGATGCGGCCTACAACCCCATCTATGGGTCGGCCAAGGTGCCGGCCAACACCGTCTGGGATGCGATGATCGGGTATGACATCGACAAGCACTGGCGGGCCCAGATCAACGTGACCAACCTGCTGGGTGAGACCTATATCGCTAGCTGCGACTACTACTGCTACTACGGCGAGGAGCGCAGCGTCATCGGCTCCATCAACTATCGCTGGTAAGCCAAAGAGGCCGCCTGCGGGCGGCCTTCTCCCCTGTTATACGTGACACACATGAAACTGCTTGCTCTGGTCTATCGCCACTATCGCTGGCCCTTTCTGGCCATCACCCTGCTCAGCCTGCTGAGTGCCCTGCTCGGCATCGGGGTGATCGCCTTCATCAACCAACGCCTCATCACGCCGGTGGGGGAGCCACTGTGGATGCTGGCCCAGCTACTTGGCCTCATCGTTTTGCTGCTGGTGCTGACTCTGGGCAGCCAGCTGGCCCTGACCACCCTGGGCCATCACTTCGTTTATGCCCTGCGTGGCCGCTTGCTTAAACAGTTGCTCGACACCGATGTGCAGCAACTGCGGACGATCGGCAGCGCACCTCTGCTCGCTTCGCTCTCCAGCGATATTCGCAGCATCACCCTAGCCTTCGTGCGCCTACCCGAGCTGGTACAGGGATCGGTGCTGACCCTAGGGGCCTGCGCCTATCTGGCCTGGCTTTCGCCCGGCATGCTGCTGGTGACGGCTCTGTGGGTCACTCTGACCATGGTCGTCGGCTGGCTGCTGGTGCAGCGGGTCTATGCCCACCTGCACCGGATGCGCGGCGCCGAGGATCGTCTCTATCAGGACTATCAGGCGATGATCGAGGGGAGCCGTGAGCTGATGCTCAACCGCCAGCGGGCCCAATGCCTCTATGCGGAGCAGTACCAGCCCAACGCACTCGATTACCGCCACCACGTGATCCGTGCCGACACCTATCACCTGAGCGCCATCAACTGGTCGAATATCATGATGTTGGGGGCCATCGGCCTCTCGTTCTTCCTTGCCAATGGCCTCGGCTGGGCCGATGGCACGGTGGCCTCCACTTTTGCGCTGACCCTGCTGTTTTTGCGAACTCCTTTATTACAGGCGATCGGCGCCCTGCCGACTCTGGTGGCGGCTCAGGTTGCTTTTGACAAGCTGGCCGCGCTGGCGCTGGCCGAGCACAGCGAGCACTTTGCCGGGCAGGCGCCCCGTCCCTGGCAGCACCTGACGCTGGAGGGGGTGAGCTTCGGCTATCAGGGGGGATTCACGGTAGGGCCGGTCGATTTCACCGTGCGCCGTGGCGAGCTTATCTTCCTCATCGGGGGCAACGGCTCGGGCAAATCGACCCTGGCCATGCTGCTCACCGGTCTGCATCGTCCGAGCGCAGGCCGCCTGCTGCTCGATGATCAGGTGGTCGATGACTGGCACGCCTATCGCGGCCTCTTCTCCGCCATCTTCACCGACTTTCACCTGTTCGACCGCTTGCTCGGGCCACAAGGGGTCGACCCGGCCCTGCTCGATGAGTGGGTGGCGCGGCTCGAGATGGGCCACAAGTTGCAACTGGAGGGGGAGCGCATCACCGACATCCAGCTCTCTCAGGGGCAGCGCAAGCGGGTGGCTCTGCTGCTGGCCATCGCCGAGCAGCGCGACATCTTGCTGTTTGACGAGTGGGCCGCGGATCAGGATCCCCAGTTCCGCCGCATCTTCTACCAAGTGCTGCTGCCGCGCCTCAAAGAGATGGGCAAGACAGTGATCGCCATCAGCCACGACGATCACTACTTCCATCTGGCCGATCGGCTGCTTGAGATGCGATCCGGCCAGTTGCATGAATTGGATGCACAGGAGCGGGCCAGCGCCAGCCATGACGTGGTGGCCCGCCTCGATCTACGCCACAGCGGGGGAAGCCATGTTTGAGATGAACGGCGCCGGGTTTGCCATCGATGGCAAACCTCTGCTGCAACCGACCACCCTTCGCTTCGATGAAGGGCGGGTCTATGGCCTCATCGGCCACAACGGCTCGGGCAAGTCGACCCTGCTCAAGCTGCTGGCCCGCCAGCAGCCTTTCAGCAGTGGCGACATTCTGCTCGACGGCCGTTCGCTGCGCGAGTGGGAGGAGCGCCCCTTCGCCCGCCGGGTGGCCTATCTGCCCCAGCACTTGCCACCTGCCGACAACCTGCTTGGCCGCGAGCTGATTGGGTTTGGCCGCTTCCCATGGCGTGGCCTGTTCGGCCGCACCCGCAACGAAGACAAGGCGCAGGTGGCGCGCGCCATTGCCCTGACCCACACCGAGGCATTCGCCGATCGGCTGGTCGATACCCTCTCCGGCGGTGAGCGTCAGCGGGTCTGGCTGGCCATGCTGCTGGCCCAGGAGAGCCGCTTCATCCTGCTTGACGAACCGCTGGCCGCCCTCGATGTGGCCCATCAGGTCGAGGTGATGAGCCTGGTGCACGATCTCAGTCGTCAACTTGGGCTTGGCGTCATCGTGGTGATCCACGACATCAACATGGCTGCCCGCTACTGCGACGAGCTGGTGGCCCTGCATGGCGGCCGGGTGCTGACCCAGGGCACGCCGGGCGAGTTGATGCACGAAGAGACCCTGAAGGCCATCTATGGCCTGCCGATGCGGGTGATCCCCCATCCGCAGTCCGCTCACCCGATCGCCATCGTATGAGGGGAGCCATGAAGCAAATTGCCCGACTCTGGCTGCTGGCCGCCCTGTTGCCGCTGTCCACTGTGGCGGCCCCGCGCATCGCCACGGTTGACTGGACCATAGGGGAGACCCTGCTGGCGCTCGGCACCCCACCGCTGGCGATGGGGGATCTGGTCTCCTATCGCTCCTGGGTCGAGCAGCCGGTGATGCCCTCCTCTGTGGTCGACATCGGCCTGCGTGCCCAACCCAACCGCGAGCTGCTGGCCGAGCTGGCCCCCGATCTCATCCTCATCTCACCGCTGGCGGCGCCCCTTGAGCCGACGCTTTCGCGCATTGCGCCGGTGCGCTCCATCCCTATCTATGACCCGCAAGGGGATTACTGGGCGCAGCTGCGTCAGGCGACCCTGACCATCGCCACCCTGGTCGGGCGGCGCCCTCAGGGGGAGGCCCTGCTTGCTGAGCTAGAGCAGCACCTGACTACGCTGGCGGGCAGAGTGCCGGCCACGACACCGCCATTGCTGCTGGTGCAGTTTATCGACGAGCGCCATGTGCGGGTGTTCGGCCAGCACAGCCTGTACCAGTCGCTGCTCGGCAAGTTGGGTTTGCGCAATGCCTGGCAGGGAGAGGTTAACTACTGGGGCTTTGCCGCTATCGGCATCGACCAGTTGGCTCCCCTGCGGGAGGCGCAGTTGGTGGTCATCGAGCCGGTGCCGCTCGGGGTGAAAGAGCGGCTGGCGGCGTCGGCGCTGTGGCAGACACTGCCGCTGCTGCGCGACCATGCGCCGCTGCACCTGCCCCCTGTGTGGAGTTTTGGCGGTGTGCTATCGGCCAGGCGCTTTGCCGACCAGTTGCTGTTGACGCTGACCGGGGAGGGGGCATGAGCGTGCATCGTTATCCTGCTGCACCCCTGTGTGCAGGCCTCTTCGGCCTGACTCTGCTGCTGGCGTTGTGCACTCTTGGCCAGCAGTTGCCGATGAACCTCTGGTGGCAGGGGATGCTGGCCCCGGCCCCGGATCAACCGGGCCAGTTGGTGCTGCATTTTTCCTGGCTGCCACGGCTGGCGCTCTGCTTGCTGGCAGGGGCGGCCCTCGGCCTTGCCGGTCTCTTGTTGCAGCAGGTGCTGCGCAATCCGCTCGCTTCGCCGACCACGCTCGGGGTGAGTGCAGGCGCCCAGTTGGCGCTATTGCTGGCGACCTTGTATGCCCCCGCCCTGCTGGTTGTTCGCGAAGGGGTGGCCTTGGCCGGCGGCGGCGCTGCCATGGGGCTGGTGTACCTGCTCACCTGGCGACGCACCCTGACCCCGCTGGTGATCGTCTTCGCCGGTCTGGTGGTGAGCCTCTATGTGGGGGCCATCAGCTCGGCCCTGATGCTGTTTCATCAGGAGGAGCTCAAGGGCTTGCTGGTGTGGGGTAGCGGCACCCTGACTCAGGATGGTTGGGGGGGGGTGACCCGGCTGCTGTGCTATCTGCTGCCGGCGCTGGGGATGGTGCTGTTGCTGCTGCGTCCGCTGGCCCTGCTCGATCTGGACGAAGCCAGCGCCCGCAGCCTGGGGCTGCCACTGCGTCCGCTGCGTCTGGCAGCCATCGCACTGGGGGTGTTTCTCACCGCCAGCGTGGTCAGCGTAGCCGGGGTGATCGGCTTTATCGGGCTGGCCGCGCCAGCGCTGGTGCGCCTGCTCGGTGTGCGTAGCTTCACCCAGCGCTTGCTCTGGTCGGGCCTACTCGGCAGTTTGCTGCTGAGCGCCACCGATCAATTGCTGCAACTGCTGGCCGGTTTGACCAGCATGTTGCTGCCGACTGGCGCCATGACGGGGCTGCTCGGCGCCCCCATGTTGCTTTGGCTGATCCCGCGACTGGTGCTGCGCAAACCGCCCTCGAGCAAGGTTGCCAGCGCCCCGGCTCGCCGTCATCCGATGCCTGCACGCCTGTTGTGGCAGTTGCTGCTGGCTCTGCTGCTGGTCGTGCCGCTGGCCCTGGCATGGGGGCAGGGGGCCATGGGGTGGCGCTGGTTGCCGGGTGAACTGTGGTTCAGCCAGTTGGAGTGGCGGCTGCCACGGTTGTTGGCGGCGGCCGCCGTTGGATTGCTGCTGGCCCTGTGCGGTACCCTGCTACAGCGTATCAGCCGCAACCCCATGGCCAGCCCTGAGCTGCTCGGGGTGAGTGGTGGCACCGTCATGGGGCTGCTGCTGGCGGCGTTGCTGTTGCCGATGCTGCCGTTGCCGCTGTGGCTGCTGTGTGGGGTGGTGGGTGCTCTGCTGACCCTGCTGCTGCTGGTCGGTATCAACCGGCGCAGCGGTTTTCAGCCGGAGCGGGTGCTGCTCTCAGGGCTGGCCATCACCGCCATGCTGGAGCCACTACAGAGTGTGGTGATGGCCAATGGGGATCCGCGGGTGCAGCAGTTGCTGAACTGGATCGCCGGCTCCACCTACTACGTGACGGCGCCGGTGGCGGCGGGGCTGGCGCTGGTGGCCCTGTTGCTGCTGGCTCTTGCCTTGTTGCTGGTGCGTTGGCTCGATCTGCTGCCGCTCGGCCAGGCGGCTGCGGCGGCCCTCGGGGTCAATTTGCGCCGGGCCCAGCTCTGCTTGCTGTTGCTGGTGGCGGTAGGAACGGCGCTGGCCACCCTGGTGATCGGCCCTGTCTCCTTTGTCGGCTTGCTGGCGCCACACCTGGCTCGCATGTTGGGGCTGGTGCGGGCCCGTGATCAGCTGCTCGGGGCTGGATTGGGCGGCGCCCTGCTGATGGTGCTGGCCGACTGGGCCGGCCAGCAGTGGCTCTTTCCCATGGAGCTGCCGGCCG
Organism: Aeromonas simiae; assembly: GCF_014892695.1. NCBI lineage: Bacteria > Pseudomonadati > Pseudomonadota > Gammaproteobacteria > Aeromonadales > Aeromonadaceae > Aeromonas > Aeromonas simiae. Next base: position 3,720,658 of record NZ_CP040449.1, on the reverse strand, counting down.
GGTTGGTGGCCACCCTGATCGGTGGCGCCTACTTCATGGGGTGCCTGCGCCGGATTTAGCGGGAGCCAAATAAAAAAAGCCCGGGAATATCCCGGGCTTTTTGGTCTCTGGTGCTCACTTGCCGATGCAGAATGTAAATAATCTATTATCTTCAATATTTTAGTTACTTTTCGGGGGCCGCTTGGGGTAAAAGTAACTAAAACAGCATATTGAGAGGCCGCTCACGGGTTTCTGATATCGTGCAGCGTTCCCACATAGTCCATTCTCAATCGTGCAGCCTCCCCATACAATCAATGCGAGGCCCCCACACGCAGTCAAAGCCGCCTTTTAGGTGAGTTTTGAACATATTTTGAACCGACTATAGCACCGTCCGGTGCCTGGAAAGCCGCTTTTACTCTTCGAACCGTGCAAGCTTCCCATAGCTAGTTTGGCTAACCGTGCAATCATCCCACATACCGCCAATTTAATCCCAGCCCTTTAGCAGCCTGGCTGAGCGGGCTTTTAGGCCCTCTAGAATGGTGCTGCTGATGGCATCGGGGAAGTCTGCTGGCAATTGCTGGGTAATGCGCTCAATAACATCATCAACGGAGTTGGCCAGTTCTGTCAGGATCTCTTCCATAGCAGAACGCTCAAATCCCACAGCTTTTGCCGTTTGGAAAAAATGGCGCGGGAATATCTGCTCAATGGCGTACTTCTTTCCCTTGATGCTTGCTAGGCCCATAGCGAGCTTGGCGTCCCTTCGGTTGAGGCCTCGGCCGCCAAACACTGGATAGACAGATAGGATGTCGTAAAAAGGGGTCAGGCGAAAACGTCCTTCCGGTTCAATAAAGACTGAGAAGTTCTTTGCATGGCCATCGGTGGCCGCAAGCAGCCAGAACAGGACCTGAGATTTCATGAACAGGTAGCGATCCTGTTCTGGTGTCGCAGAGCCCAGCAAGGTTTTCATGATGTCAGTGATCCCTGGTCCTCCATGGCTCTCGTATTTCCGTGCTGACGGAACATTCAATACCTGACAGAAATCTTCTTGGGGAAGGCGCATGATCCAACTGCTATCGGCAGCGTAACGTCTGTCGAAGCGTTCCACAGCCAGTGCTTTGACCTGGCCAACCTGCATCATGAAGCAGTGAGGTACGGGTAGACCAAACTCCTTGGCAATCAGAGTGCAGAGATATTCGTTTTCTACGCTCTGGGAGAGGTCTATCGAGTAGGAGTGGCTTTCAATCTTGCCGATAGGGAGTTTGATAATGTGGGTTGTCGGCGTTGTGTTGAGTGGCAAGTACCAACGGCCATCGAGATAGAGCAGGGCAGTCTTTTCTTGCGCCCCGGCGATAGAGATCCGGAACTCCTCTTGTTCCCTGACCATCCCCAAAGGGATTCCTGATTTGTAGCTGGTCAGGATCTGCTCGAGCTCGTCATCGGAAAGTGCCTTGTAGTCGATTCGCCTGACATCTGGAACATCGTGCCCTTCGGTAACCAGCTGTAATGCCCCTACGCTATCCTGGCCAATGCAACTGAGCAGATCGAAGGGCTGAGTTGATGCCGCTTGATAGCGTGCTACAACCCTGTTCCTCACCTCCATATTATCTGGCAGCAGGTTATCGAAGAAGTTATAGGCTTCATCGCCCCGGTAGGGCTGATGGCGCAATGGCATGGAGAGTGAAATCGGACGGCTGCCCGGTTGTGCTAGCCATGACTCATGGTACTGAAATTGATGGGCGCCGCTGGTAGCTTTGGTGAATGTGCCTACCCGATAGCCGTTCATGTAGACAGCCAGATTGGCCATTACCACTCCTCCTTCCAGCCCGATGTCGGACTATCGGATGACTCATTGCGGGGTTTGATGTCCAGTGACAATTCGAGTGCCGCGAGGATCTTGAACAGGGTCTCTAGCTTGGTGGACTCAGGGTTGAGTTCGAAGCTGGAGACTGTGTCTTGCCTAATCCCTACTTTTTCGGCCACTTTGCCTTGAGAGAGCTTTTGAGAAAGCCTGGCATCCTTGATACAGGCGCTCAGCTGCTTGGCGCTGGTTACTTTCATGATTCGACAACCTGGTAGCGTGCCTTCTTCCAATTTACACGCTATGGCAGGTATATCAATGTTTACCTGTTATAGGAGGTAAATATAACTTACACGCTATAGGCGGTATTTAACATTTATCCCCTATAGCGGGTAAGAGAACGGTAAACGGAGATATGACGTCGAAGTTTCAATTAATATGGGCAGCCAACCAGTCGAGACCTTGCTCTGCAAACGTAAACAGTTGGTCGCTATAGCCTTGAGCAATGACGCTACGGATGATCTCGGGATCAATATTCAGATAGTCGTGCACCAGCGCATTGCGAAGGCCAATGATCTTGCGCCAGCCGATTAAGGTGTCGGGGGAGAGCTCACCACGCTGGGCCAGGATTTCGAATGCCTGATAGGCATCCTGTGGGGTATGACTTGCCAATGCTTTAGCCCAGTGCTTTGCCACGCCAATACACGCTTCGATAGACACTTGCAGAGTTCGCTCAGCTGCGCGGTACTCCAGATTGGAAAGCGCACGCAGCGCCAGAATAGCCCGTATCTCTGACAACTCGGCCTTATAGCGCGACAGGCTGATGCGTAAAGCTCCTATATAGGCGTTATCACTCATCTTTACTCCACTCCTCAGAATGATGTTTGCTGATATAGGCTTGGCGATGGGGATAACCAAGTTCCATCTGCGACATTATCCGCGCCTCCTCTTGCAAACGCCGCCCCTCATCACGGCTATAGAGAGGACGATTTGCATCTACTACCGCAAAAGCCAACGGAATCGGGGCCTGATTGATATCGACGACCGAAAGTTTACCCTCTGCCAACCCCAGGGCACGTTGCCACTCCAGCGCGAGCAGTTCAGGGCGCAAGCGGTTTTCCAGTGCAGTACCCAGTGGTCCACTCTGTTTGATTGGATCAAAGGCCACCGCAAGATCCCAGTCGCTGGCAGGACCTGCAGTCCCCTTGGCACGGGAGCCGTAAAGCCAAAGCACCTGCACATGGGGGTTGCTGTTGGCTAGGGTAATCAGCTGGTGAATAACATCGCTGTTGGGTTTCATATTGGTACGGCCATTTGGTCGCTTGAGACAGAGTTCTAGTTAGTATGGTGCCACATGGTTGGGCTTTTGTACGTAACTTCCAGTAGCCTGCCGCGCTGCGCTTGGCTGCTGGCTTGTTCGGTGAGTCGAAAAGATGACTCACCTCAAAGCCCAGCTTCTGTAGATTTCCTCCTTTGGCATCCCATTCAGCAGATCAGGAATAGTGAGCAACGTCGCTTAAATACTCAAATACAACTCAAAAGCGACTTTGTGATGACGGATCACACTTAAAGTTTGTGCTGTCAGATCAAAAGGCTATCGAAAGGTTGTGTTTCGATCGTTATGTGGTGGTTCTAAAAAGGTATACCCCATAAAAACCACTTAATACCCTCTCGAAAATCATATTGAAACCATTTATATTGAACCAATAATTGGGAACCACTTTAAACAGACCGATGGGGTTTCAATGTTCATACGGGCGTATTTACGTGCATCGACAGTGGAACAGGATGCTGAGCGGGCACGAGAGCTGCTGATTGGTTTTGCTGCTGAGCATGGCCATCAGATTGCCAGTTTCTATGTGGAGAATGAGTCTGGAGCGACGCTGGACAGGCCTGAGCTTATGAGGCTGATCCGCGACGCTGCAGATCGTGACATTGTGCTGGTAGAGCAGATTGATCGTCTGGCCCGTCTCAATCAGACGGATTGGCAAACACTGAAGCAGCTTTTGGCACAGAAACAGCTCTCCATCGTTTCTCCTGAGCTTCCGACTTCCTGGGTGGCATTACAGGGGGGCAGCCGCTCCGAGTTCACCAGCGCCATCTTGCAGGCTGTAAATGGCATGCTGTTGGATATGCTCGCAGCCGTCGCTCGTAAAGACTATGAAGATCGCCGTCGCAGGCAGCAGCATGGTATTGCCAAGGCCAGGGATGAAGGGAAATACCGTGGTAGGCAGAAGGATGAGAAGAAGCGTCAGCACATCGCTAGGCTGTTGGTGACAGGCCACAGTTATTCCGCGATTCAGGAGATGCTTGGTTGCTCAAGGTACCTTATCGCCAGTGTGGCCAAGGAGACACGCAGTTAGCTCCAGAAGTAGTAATTTTTGATGACCGGCCCACCCTTGCGCTGTGGGCGAGGGGTTGTCTTGAGGTTTTTCGCTGTCCAGATAAGTGCGATGCTCAGTGCCGTGAACAGCCCGGCGGGCCAGTGCCAGCAGGTGAGTGCGGCAAGAGCCATTAACTGCAACCTGGCCGTGATGGGGCGCTTGGTGGCCCAGGCCAGTATTGGCCAGCACCAGTAAACCGGTGGCAGGCAGATCAGCAGCCATGCAAACAGCGTGTCGCCAAGTGCCATCAAGCCCAGCGCAACCACCGCCATGAGGGCGATATCAGCGATCGGTTTCATGGTGTCGCTCTTTTGCATGCGCCTTATAGCTATACAGACTCCACACGAAGACAAGCGTGAAGAAGGCCAGCAAGCCTACCATTCCCCAACTGAACGCATCCATCGTGTTACTCCACCAATGAACATGATTTCAGCATGGCACTGAAGGCTTTGGTGTTCAATCAACTTATTGAAAATATTGACTTTGTTCGTTCGTGACAAAGTTGGAGTACTGGAATCCAGTGGCTTATTGACCAGTGGAATCAGCGCCCTCATTCCCGGCCAATCTCTGTCCAATTCCTTTCCACATAACTATCTATCTGGAATCTTGGTGAGGATATTCCAGATAGTGGAATTTCGCTTCAGAACGAGCACCTGGAATATTGATAGGAGCCTTCCCATCTATCTGGAATGTTCGTGCTGTATTTTGCTCTGGAATGTTGGTCGTCTTATTTGAAGGGATGATGGACCTTGGTGTGCTGGAATTGATGGGGGCTGATTCCTATCTATCTGGAATTTTGCCCCTCATATTTCAGGATGTCAGCAGTCGGTGGGCCATCCCGTCGAGCAGCTGTTTGGTCTTCTCCCAGGTCGGCATCACCTGACCGAGCAAACGCCAGAATCGCTCGCTGTGGTTGTGCTCGGCAAGGTGGCAAAGCTCGTGGAGGATGACGTAATCAATGCACTCTCTGGGGGCTTTTACCAGATGAGGATTAAGTGTGATCCGGCCATTGGGCGAGCAGCTTCCCCATTGGGTTTGCATATTCAGCAGGCGTAGCGGAGGGCGATCAACAACCCACAAGGCTTGTTCCAGCATGGCATCGAGACGTTTGGCGAAAAGCTCTCTGGCGCGGGTTCTATACCACTGGGTCAGTTGAGCCTTCACTGTCTCGGATCCTGGCTGCCTGACTGATACTTCCAGCTTGCCTCGCAGCAGTTTGACCCCTTGCACACTGCTTGGTGCAACGATGACCTTGAGTAGGTATTGCTTGCCGAGATAAAGGTGACTCTCGCCACTGACATAACGGCGTGGCGTAACATGTTCCAACTGCTGACGAAAGTCACGCAACTGCTCGTAGATCCAGCGGGCACGTTTTTTTACCGCCGCAAGCACCTCTTCATCTGGCGTTTGCGGTGGGGCCATCACCTCAACCCGGCAGTCAGGATGCACCTTGATCAGCAGTTTGCCGGCCTTGGGTCTGGTAAGCCGTTCGAACCGGATGAGCTCGCCGCCATAGGAAAAGTGCTGGAGCCTATTGGTCATGTTGCCGGAGGTACTCATCTGCAGTTACATCCCACTGTGACCAACTCGGGTAATCTGCACGACCATTTCCACCATACGTTTGGCTTGATCCATGCCACAGCCGATGGCCTTGCACTCGGTGAACAGCAATGGCAGCAGCTTCTTGCGAATATCGGCCTCAATATTTTGCGGGTTGATAGAGTGTTCGGCGACCGAGGCATCAACCAACCGGTCGATCTCGAAGGCGAGTTTGACCCACTTTTCTTCAACCTGAGCATCCTGGCTGTCAAATAGTTGTGGCAGGTTCTTTTTGAAGACACCGAAGTAGGCCTGAGCATGGCGGTTAGTGCCAAACGCATCAGGCATATCGTTCAGGCGGCGTTCCTGTACCTGCTCTTCAAACTCGCGGAACAGCATGTACTGCTTGAGAGGGTGATCAAACAGTTTTTCCGCCTCTTCAATGGCGAGGCGCAACAAGGTTGAGAAAGACTCCTGAGCATAAGGGTCATCCCTGAGATCCTGCTCAATCATGCGCGTGACGCGAGTCTTTATGATGTCAGTCTCGTTGCGGGTCTTCTCTTTGCTCCACTCTTCCGGCGGTTTTTGCAGTCCCATCTTACCGACTTCATACACACCACCGGGCTCTTTGACCTCGACGCCAACCACATGTTTGTCGAGCAGCTTTTTCACCTGCTGGGCGTACTCGTCGTAGTCGACTCGTTCACCTGCATCCTGTTGCACTGTCTGCCGCAGGCTGGAGAACTGCTGCAGCGTCTCTTTGTAATGACGGCGATCCGTTTCGGTAAAGGCGGTGTCCTCGAAGAACGAGGCCGACTGTAGAGCTACTTTCAGGCAACTGGCAAAGCGGGAGAGTGCCTCATAGAAGTCTTCACGCACCTTGAGATGCACATCTACCAGCTCTCCCTCAACCTCTTCCATTCGGGGTACCAGCACCTGGCGCAGTTGCTCTATGTCCTGCTTGTTCTTTACCCCGGCAAAGATGTTCCACAGGTCCTTGTAGAGCTGTGGCAGGCGCTTGTATTCAGAGCTCATCTGGTTGTAGAGGCCGGCGATGTCGTCAAGGTCGTAGCCGCCCTGAGTGCGTGAGGCGAGATCCTGATACTTGGCGATAGTGGTATCTAGCTCCGAGAGAATGCCGCGGTAGTCGATGAGCAAGCCAAACTCTTTGTCCGGGTGCAGCCGGTTGACCCGGGCGATGGCCTGGATCAGGTTGTGCTCCTTCAAGGGTTTATCGATGTAAAGCACCGTATTCTTGGGCTCATCGAAACCGGTCAGTAACTTGTCTACCACGATCAAGAGCTTGAGCGGATCATCCTTGTCGGCGAAGCGTTCGATAATCTGCTTGGTGTAGAGCTGCTCATCCTGGCTACCCACGTTATCTTTCCACCACTGCACGACCAGAGGGAGGGTAGATTCATCGACATCGGTATTGCCCTCCCGGCTATCGGGGGAGCTGATAACAATGGCGGATTCGAACAATCCAACCTCATCGAGATATTGCTTGTACTTGATGGCGGAAGACTTACTGTCGCAGGCGAGCTGACCTTTCAGCCCTTCCGGAATGTTCTTGTCGAAGTGTTCGGCTATGTCGCGAGCGATAAGCTGGAGCCGGTCATCGGCTTTGTAGAGCTCGCCTTTGCGCGTGTATTTGCGCTTCAGGTCAGCCTTTTGCTCCTCGGTCAGGTTGGTGGCGATGCGGTTAAAACCGGCATCAATCGCCCTGTCGTTCACATCGAGATCCGGGATGCGTTCTTCATAGAGTAGGGGGGTGACCGCTTTGTCCTCAACGGCTCGCTGCATGGTGTAAGCGTGCAGGATGGGGCCAAACTTGTTGGTCGTCTTGTCGTTTTTCAGTAGAGGGGTGCCGGTAAAGGCCACAAAGGCGGCATTGGGCAGGGCCAGTTGCATGCGAATGTTGTTTTCGCCCCCTTGGCTACGGTGCCCCTCATCAATCAGCACGATGAGGTCCGAGCTCTTGTTGACGCACTCAGGCAATTTGGTGGCAGTGTTGAACTTCTGGATCAGCGAGAAAATGATGCGCTCGGTACCCTTGCCAATTTGCTCGGCCAGTCGCTTGCCGGAGGTGGCCATCGCCGCGTCCTTGTCCTTCTTGCCAGCCAGTTCACCACTGGATGAGAAGGTCTTGCTGAGCTGGCTTTCCAGATCCACCCGGTCGGTCACGACAATGATGCGGCAGGCTTTCAGCGCATCATGCAAGATCATCGCCTTGCTCAGGAAGACCATGGTGAACGACTTGCCTGATCCTGTGGTGTGCCAGATCACCCCGCCTTGGCGGCCGCCATCAGGGCGCTTGTGGCAGATCCGCTCGATCAGTCGCTTGATGCCAAATACTTGCTGATAGCGGGCCACTATCTTGCCGGCTTTCTTGTCAAACAGGGTAAACAGACGGGTCATCTCCAGCAGCCGATCAGGTGACAGCAGGCTGATAAGCAGTCGATCCTGGTCCGTCACCGCCAACTCGCCGGCGGCCAATAGGGTCTGGTACCAATCCTGCGTGGCCGGTGGGCGATGATCAAACAGTGTCGAGAGGGTATCTTGGGGAATCGGCCGATTCTTGATCTCGGCCATCTGCGCGTCGCTTATGTCCTCTTCACGCCAGGCTGCCCAGAATTTTTCCGGTGTGCCGCAGGTGCCATAGCGTCCTTCGATTCCGCTGATGGAAAGCAGCAACTGGCTATAGGCGAACAACTGCGGGATCTCACCGTGTAGCTGGTTGCGGATAGTCTGGGAGATCCCTTCTTTGACGGTTGGCCCCTTCTTGGCGTTGCTATCCGGGCGTTTCGCCTCGATCACCGCCAATGGCAGGCCATTGACGAAGCAGACTATATCGGGGCGACGAGACTCTATGCCACTGGCTCGGGTGACATGAAACTCTTCGGTAAAGGTGAAGCGGTTATTGTGCGGGTTATGCCAGTCGATCAAGGCAATGGTCGGGCTCACCTTCTTGCCGTCAATGAATTCGGTGACCGACATGCCATAGAGCAAATGGTTATAGATCCGTTCATTGGCGGTCATCAGCCCTTCGTTAAGCGCTGGAGTACACAGCTCACTTACCAGATTGTCGACTGACTTGGCGGACAGCGGATACCTCTTGCCAGCATACACAAAGACGCGCTTGCTCAGCTCCTCGCGCAGAATCTGGCTCAGTACGACCTGGTCATATTTATTGTTACGGGCTGCCAGTGCCTGCTTGGGGGGCAGAAAAGTCCAGCCCAGCTGGGTCAGCAGGGTCAGGGCCGGGATCTTGGCGCTGAACTCTTCTTGAAACTTGGGTGCGTGGTGATGATCAGTCATTGAGTTCAATTCCCCGTGCAGCGAGCCATTGACGCCCTTTCTCTGTGGTTTGGTAAGCCTGTTCCGGATGATTGGGCACTTCCGGGTAGGCATAGCCAATCAAGCCCTCTTGTTCCCGCATAATGTTCAAATGGGACGCCTTTAGTGCGTTTTCCCGCCGGTTCAGCGTTTTGGCCAGTTGCTCAGTCTTGTAAGGACGCATGGCACAGAGCCACAGAATCACTGGCCACAGGTTATTTCTGCGTGCTTTGGGGGTGAGCTGGTCTATACGAGCGAGCAGATCTGACGGGAGGTCACCCGTATTTGCGTCGAGGTCACCCGTATTTGCGTCGAGGTCACCCGTATTTGCGTCGAGGTCACCCGTATTTGCCACGGGGTCACCCGCATTTGAGCGGGGGCCTTCATCAGAGGCTGCAGCAAACAGTGGGAGTTCGTGAGGCGCTGACAGCTCGTAGTAAGTGGAGGGGCCTGCCCCCCCTTTGACCAGCAACTGGTACTGATGATGCAATCTTCCCAGTACCTGGCTGGCAGCGAGCGTATCAAGGCCGGTAATGGCGCGAAGGCCTGCGTTATCCACCGCTCCCGTCTCTTTGGCCAGGATCAGTGCTTTGGCCTCATCGTTGTTCAAGGTGAAATGAGCGAACTGTTTGAGCCAGGCCAACTGCTCTTCGCCCATCAGTTGATGCAATAGATAGGTTGCCAGAAACTGGTTCTGGATGACCTGACTCATGAAAACAGGTGCGGTCAGACCCACCTGGTCCAGCAGACGCCGCATGGTGCGGATGCCGGAGCCTTTGGTCTCGGCAAAGCTGACGTCGTAGAGCACAGAAGCTAGCACCGGATTGCGCAGGATAGAGCCCATCTCCCCCAGCATCGCCTCGGGCTTGAGAGAGTAGCCGGCGTTGCGTATCTCGAGACGGTTGCTAAAGCGCACCACTATGATGGGCTGATTAACCTGATAATCACGGTGCATGACGGCGTTGACCACCGCTTCGCGAATCACCTTCTGTGGCAGCAAGGGCTGGTCGTCTCGTTGGGTTTTGCCCTCTTCCAGACGAAAATGCTTTGGCAAGTCATCCAGAATGGTGGCTTCCAGTTTGGGGATCAGCGTCAGCAGGGGTTCACGCAGATCCAGCGTGATGTCGAAGCGCTGTTGAGGGTCTTCCACCCACTGAGTGCCGGCGACGCGCACATAGTCCACGCGCATGGCGGGTAACAGTCTTCGCAGCGCCAGCGGTTTGCCAAGGAGCAACAAGCCGGCGATATTGGGTACCCATTCACCCTGGCGCTTTTTCACCAGATTGAGGCATTGGAGCATCTCACTGTCACTGGCCTGCAACTCTTCAGCATGAGGGCGAACCTTGCTGCGCAGCGTGCGATAGAGCTCGATGGCGTGGGGATCGAGATCATCCCAGTGGGCATCAGGCAGCAGAACCTGCTCGAACCCCAGGCCATTTTTGGCGAGCAGCAAGGGCTCCAGCTCCAGCTGGGAGCATTCGTAATCACCGTTCAATCCCCGTCGCCAGACGCCGCTCTTGCGCTTGTTCTTGCTGTCGAACTTCCCCTTAAAGGTGCAAGGCTTGGCTGCCGGCTCCAGTTCGGGGACAAAGACAACCAGCACACGCTTGCCCTCCAGCTGATGGGCTTGCGCCTGTACCGGGATAGGCTGTTCAAACTGGTCACGGCAGTTGGTCTGCAGCGTGTTGAGGAGCTGGTCACTGTGGTTGACACCGCATACCGAAAAGGTGTCGTGTGTTTCATCTGGCTCGTTAACCCCGAGCAGCAGATAGCCACCACCAAGGCCAGGCTCATTGGCAAAGGCACAGATCGACTGCATGACGGATGAACCGATGTCGCTGCCCCGCTTGGCCTCGATACGGGGACACTCATCCAGCTCGCGCAACTGAGCCAGCAACTGCTCCGGGGTAAATTCGATCATGCCTTTGAACGCTCCTTCAACTGTGTGCTACCGATGGCGTCTGTTCGGGGTCTTGCCATCTCAACTCAGTGCAAACAGCACTGTTTGAACTTCTTGCCGCTGCCACAGGGGCAGGGGTCATTGCGCCCGATCTTGGGGGCCACTCTAACCGGCAGGGTTACTGGTGTGAGGGCTGGTGCGGCTATCGGCGCTGTGCTTGGCCCCCGTTGGGCCAGAAAATGGGCGTGCAGTCGCAAGGCGGCGGTGCCCACCTCGGCCACGCTCTGTTGATGCTCCGGTAGCGACAGGCTGGCAAGCTGTGGCAGCCGGTCATCGCTGCCATGCAGGCGGATCACCTCAAGCGAGCTATCCAGCTCCTCTGGCAAGGCTGGCCAGTTTCCCAGTGCCATGCCACGCAGATAGCCAAAGCACCAATCTTCGGCGTTGCAGATCTCCTGCCCTTCGACATAGTTGGCCATCAGCACCGGGATAAAGTGCTTGGGCTGATAACAGAGGGTATGGGCCAGAATATTCATATGGCCGAGGATCAAATCCAGCGCCCGTTTCATCTCCCGCTCGGACGACCACTCAGGGGGCGTGCCACCCCAGAGTACCGGCCACCACTGGCTGGGTGGCACCAGCTCGGGGCCGGAGAGCACGGCGGTCAGAAAGCCGTCGAGTGCCGACAGACTCAGCATCGAGTCGTCGTTGCCATGGTCCATCAGCCGTTTCTCCAGCCATTCCACTTCGGCTTCGGTCATGGGGTGGATGGTCGCTTTTTTCATGCGGCCTCCTCCACCTTGACCCGCCGTTTGCCGGTCAACAGTTGTTGCATCAGCGCCTTTTTCTCCTGCTTTAAGACGTCGAGTTTTTGTTGCAGAGCTGAGATTTCCTGATCGGCGGTGGAAAGTACTGCTGCGATTTTTTGTTGCTCCTCTAAGCTTGGGTATGGCAACTTTAAGAATGAAAAGTCTTCATAGCTGATCTGCTTTCCATCCCGGATACCGATTACCGCAACAGCCAGATGACCAATAAAGTCATAAGACTTGTAATATTGCTTATAGAACTCATCATCAATCAACCGAATTGGTTCTAATACGGTGTATGCAGGGCTAACCAAGCCTCGATAACTTGAGTATTCCAAACCGCCTTGGAATGAGCGAAGGCTAATAATGAAATTACCCGGAACAACAAGTTTGTAACCTTGGGTAGAGCCGTCAGGCATTACTACTCGACGTTCGAGCATTGAGCGTGGCAATACGCCTTGGTCTTGCGTAACCGCCAATAACTCTTCAGTTTCAGAGTTATTTTTCCGGGAAATTGTTTTGAACAATTCACTGGCCTTTAGCCACCTCCACTCCCCACTAAACCTCACCCCATTTTTATCGAGCACACGTTTTTTGCCGGTCAGCAGTTGCTGCATCAGCGCCTTTTTCTGCTGCTGGCTGTTGGCGAGCAGTTGTTCGGTGGTAATGATGGCCTTATCCCAGGTGGAGAGGATTTGGGCGATTTTATTTTGTTCGGGGAGTGGGGGAAGTTTAATTTTTAGCACTTGATATGCGCCAACATTCAAATGCTTCTGTGCCATACCCCCTTGTAGATCCAAGACTTGGCTCTTCCCCATGTGGCTGTTTGTATATGCACAAAGATACTCAGATATGATCTGCTCCCTATCTGGTCGTGCGATTACAATGTCTATTGCATTTGAGCCTTCAAATTCAGGAGTCACCACACAGGCGGTACCAGGATATCCTGTACGTACTATTAGAATATCTCCGGCTTTAAGCTGGCTTTTTTTATTTGCAGCGTGTCCTTCATGGGAGAAATATACCCAGTCATTATCATTGATAAAGCCTTCTCTGACATTGGCTGACCTGAAGGTTTTAACCCCTTCACTTTCTTCAACATAATATTGAGTAGGCTTGATGACTACGCCAACAGAAATGGATTCACATACATCCTTAGCTTCAACAAGCTTCCATCCATTAGGCACCATAACCAAGCTCCTCCAGATACTTGGCCATCTCGGTTTCCAGATCGGTCAGTTGGGTTTTTAGCAACTCCCGCTCGGCACGTACCGCCAGCAGATCGATCTCCTCTTCCTCCTCGAAGGTATCCACGTAGCGGGGGATATTGAGGTTGTAGTCGTTCTCCTTGATCTCTTTGAGTGAGGCCAGATAGGCATATTTATCGACATTGCCGCCGTTGCGGTAGGTGGCGACGATCTTGGCGATATTCTCCGGGCTCAGTACATTCTGGTTCTTGCCGGCCTTGAATTCGCGGCTGGCGTCGATAAACAGCACATTGTCGTCCACCTTCTCTTTTTTAAAGATCAGGATGGCGGCGGGGATGCCGGTGCCAAAGAACAGTTTCTCCGGCAGGCCGATCACCGCATCGAGCAGGTTCTCGTCAATCAATTGTTGGCGAATTTTTCCTTCGCTCGAACCCCGGAACAGCACGCCATGAGGCACCACGACACCCATGCGACCGCTCTTGGGTTTCAGGGTCTCGATCATATGGAGGATAAAGGCGTAATCTCCCTTGGTCTTGGGTGGAATGCCGCGCTTGAAGCGGCCATATTTATCAATCCCAGCCTCGTCATGACCCCACTTGTCCAGTGAGAACGGCGGGTTGGCGGTCACGATATCGAAGTGCATCAGATCGCCGTTTTTATCCAGCAGTTTGGGGTTGCGGATGGTATCGCCCCACTCGATTTTGTGGTTGTCTTCCCCGTGCAGGAACATGTTCATTTTGGCCAGTGACCAGGTGGAGCCGATGGCTTCCTGCCCGTAGAGGGCGTAACGTTTCTGGCCGTGATTTTTTTGTGCCACTTTGCGGCCACACTTCATCAAGAGCGACCCGGAACCACAGGCGGGATCGCAGATGGTATCGCCGAGCTGCGGATCCAGCAGTTCTGCCATCAGATCGGAGACCTCGGGCGGGGTGTAGTACTCGCCAGCCTTCTGGCCGCTGTTGGCGGCAAACTTGCCGATCAGGTACTCGTAGGCGTTGCCAATCACGTCGAGGTTGCCGACCCGGCTTGGTTTCAGGTTGAGCTCCGGTTTGGCAAATTCCTCCAGCAGATAGCGCAGTATGGTGTTCTTCTGCTTCTCTTCGCCGAGGCGATCGCTGTTGAAGCTGATGTCCTGAAACACGCTCTTGTTGCCATCTTTGAGCTTGGTGCCGTTGGCTTCTTCCAGTGCGTGCAGAGCCTGATCGATCCGCTCGCCGTTTCCTGGCTCGTGACGTCGTTCATAGAGGGTGTAGAAGCTGGATTGTTTGGGCAGCACAAAGCGCTCGCTCTTCATCATCTCTTCGATAAGCTCTGGTGCGTCGCCGTACTGCTTCTTGTAGCCGTCGTAGTGATCCTGCCAGACATCGGAGATGTACTTCAGGAACAGCATGGTGAGGATGAAATCCTTGTAGGTATCGGCGCTGATAGTGCCGCGGAAGACATCGCAAGCACCCCAAACGGTGTTGTTGATAACGTCCTGATTGATCTGTTCGGTCATAAAGGGTGTTTCCTTGGCGTAATAACGGGTATGCGAGCCTCAAGAGGCATCTGTATCGGATTGTTCAAGTAGGCGAGTCGCGATGGCATGCATCATCTGCTCGCCATTGTGCTGGAGGAGCTGCATCAATTGGCGCTCCTCCTGCAGCGTGCGAGCCATTGCCAAAATGGTTTGTTGTTCTGCCAGTGATGGAAGCCCAATCAAGGCCTCTTCCAACACCTGGCGGCGAATACTCTTGGTCAGGGTGCCTTCGGCATGCAGTTCGAAGTAACGCTGGCAGGGCTGCTGATTGAGCTGCCAGGCGAGGAACTCCGGGATCAGTGCATCAGATTGTGGCCGTACCACATAAAAGTGGGGGGCCGCCACAGCTGGCAGTGGGGCATGCCGAGTATCAACCAGCACGGCATAGTTTTGGTTGCCCCGTGCTGCCACCAGAATATCTCCAGTTTGCAGCCAGTCCGGTGCTTTTTTGCCAGTTGCCTCACTGCGCAAGCAGCTCATCCAGTCGACACCGAACTCTGACGAGGTGTCTTTCATCTGCACAACGGCCAGATTCCCCTCTGGATACTCGGGGATCTTGCCGCGAAACGGATAACCAGCGCTGATAGTGGCGATTTGGTTCAGGTGTAATTTCACAAAAAATCTCGTCATCGCTAATGATGCTGATGCTTAGTGTCTCTGATGAGACTTTGTTCCGTCAAGACAATGTTCGATCTTTTTTTGCATCAATGGCGATGAATCTTGTTGTTTGGCTCTCACATGTGAAAGTTTTCCCTCCGTAAAAATCGCTCTTGGTGCCCAAATTGGACAACTACAGCAACGAGGTTTTCGCCTAGCCCCCAGTACGCTCTTGCATGCTGATGTTTGTAACTAGGAGACAATCTGCATGCGCGAACAAAATTCGTCAGTTTTCAGTGATCCGAATGGGGCAATCCTGAAAGAGCTTTATGAGCTTAAGCAGTTGGTAATCCAGCAAGGACAGGCGCAAAAAGAGGTGCTTTCTGCCGAGGAGTGCGCTGAGTTGCTGGGGGTTTCTGTCTGCTATGTGTACCGGCTGACCAGTGAAAAGCGTCTGCCGCATTACAAGCCACAAGGCAAAAAGATCTACTTCAAGCGCGTTGAGCTGCTGGACTGGCTGCTCTCCCACCGCATTTCACCAGACGCCGAACTCACTGAGCATGTAACCAAGCGTGTGCGGCAAGCTAGCCATGGGCGGTTGTGAGGTGGGTATGACACAGGATCTGATTACATCTCTCTGCCCCCAGGATCTCCGGTCGGCTTTTATTGAACCTCCGAAACCCCTCGATTTTGTCCTCCCGGGGCTGCCTGTTGGCTGCGTTGGTGCGTTGGTGTCACCGGGAGGGGTGGGCAAATCGATGTTGGCATTGCAACTGGCAATGCAGATCGCCGGTGGGCCGGATTGGATTGGACTTGGCAAGCTGGGCAGGGGAACCGTGCTCTACCTGCCTGCTGAGGACCCTTGGCCTGTACTGCACCAGCGCTTGTTTGCCTTGGGCGGAGGTCTTGATGCTGAACTTCGTGCCAACGTTGAACGATACCTTCGTCTTATACCGCTGCAGGGATCCAGTCCGAATGTGTTGGATAGCCACTGGTGGGAAGCGATTGCCATTTGGGCTGAGGGGGTCAGGTTGGTGGTTATCGATACACTGAGACGATTTCACGATGCTGACGAGAATGCAGCCTGTGCTATGACACTGGTGCTGGGTCAGTTGGAGCGGCTGGCCATGAGACTGGGATGCGCTGTGTTGTTTGTACACCACACCAGCAAATCCGCAGTATTCCAAGAAGCTGGCGATCTACAGCAGGCAAGCCGTGGTTCGTCGGTGCTGGTAGACAATGTGCGCTGGCAGGGCTACCTCGCCACTATGACCAAGAAAGAGGCGCAGCAGCTGGGTGTATCGGCAGAGAAGAGCAAGCTTCACGTGCGGTTTGGGGTAAGCAAAAGTAATTATGGGCCGCCACTACCGGAGCGCTGGTTGGTGCGGGGGGAAGGTGGCGTGCTGTATCCCGCTCCCGCTAGGTTGGGCGTAACACGCCGAGCGGGAGGCAAACGTGTCTTGCTTTGAATTGACCCATGCTAGGCATGACCATATGCACTGTCTTGCACCCGGGTTGTTTAGGGCGATCTCGCATGGCCAACGCCGCCGTGACAAGCTGGAGGTGATTTACCGTTTCGGTGGTGGCAATCAGATCGAGTTCTCCGGGCCTGAGCCGCTGGGTGCAGATGACCTCCGTGTGCTTCAGGGGTTGGTTGCCCTGGCTGGACTTGAGTCACAAAGTAACGAGATTGAGCCAGTTGCGGTGAGCGAAACTGGGGCGATATTGCGAGATCTTCTGGATCTTCGTTGGGCTGCCAACCAGCAAAGGGTATTGGTGGTCAGAAGCAGCCTGCGCAAACTGGCCAAGGAGGTTGGATACGCCAATCCTCGGGATACCAATACTGTACGTTGCTGTATCGAGCGATTGTGGAAGGTGTCGGTGATCGCAAAGGTGGCTGGCCAGCGTAGCGGCTTTCGCTTATTGGCGAACTATGTCAGTGACACTCAGACTGATGGACTTTTTTTGGCGCTTAATCCCTTGCTGACCTACGCCATTATGGGTAATGGTCGCCATGTTCGTATCGACATGACAGAAGTTCGGCACTTGAATGGCAGCATCGCTCGGTTGTTGCATCAGCGGCTATGTGCCTGGGTGGATTGTGGTCAGAAAAGGGCAGTGCAGTTAGACACCTTGGTCGCTTATGCCTTTCCCGATGAGGTCAGCACGGCCACCCATCGCAAGCGGCAATCACGAGTTCGTAAGGCATTGGATGAGCTGACTGCTTTGGGCTGGTCTATCTGCGAACATGCCAAGGGGCGGTTTACCATCGGCCGGCCTGCACTATCACGATAACGGTCACAAACTATCACGAAAGTGGTCACAAAGTTCACGATAACGGTCACAAGCCAATTCAGTGAAACCCAGTTACCGCTTGGGCTGCAGGGCGATCCTGAAATCCGATCTATATTATCTAAGATAATCTAGGCCAGCGCATGGCTGCGCTGGCCTATTTGTTGGCTCTTCCTGGCCATGATCTCGTCGAGGGTGCTTCTATCACCCCAAGACATTGGGGAAATCGAGCATGGCATCTCGGCGCCGCGATTCAAGAATGTCGGCGTAGATTTCGGTGGTTCTCAGCTCACTGTGCCCCAGCAAGCGGGAAAGGGCATAGATATCGACGCCGCGGTTAAGCTGGATGACGGCGAAGGTATGACGCGCGCTGTGGAAGGTTACCTTCTTGGTTATACCCGCCTGCAACGCCCACCGGGTGAGCTCCATGTTGTGCCAAGCCGAGTACTTGAGGCCCTTGAAGATCCGCTCTGTTGCCTTGCCTGGGCGCCCCATCAGCTGCATCGCCATGTCATTCAAATCCAGGTATTGCAGGCCGCTGGTCTTTTTCTGGGTGAATACGATACGGTAATGGCCATAGAAGGGCTCCAGCTCTGCCCAGGTCAGCTTGTGAATGTCGGACCAGCGCAAGCCAGTGCAACAAGAGAACAGAAAGGCGCGCTTAAGAACGTCGTACCGGCACTCGGCCTGGGCCAGGGCTCGTACCTCGTCTTCGGTCAGGTAAACCCGTTTGTTCTTCTCCCCCTGGATAGCTTTGACACGTCGTACCGGATTATCCGGTAGCAGCCGTTCCTGCTCAGCCTGGTTCAGGGCCGCCCTTAACTTGTTGAAATAGGCACTTTGGGTGTTGCGGCTCAGTGGTGTGCCGCTTTTGGTGCGGGCCTTGTGCATCAGGTAATGCCGAAACCCCTCCAGGAACAGCTGATCTACTTCCTCGAAAGTCAGCTCCGGCAGCTTATGGTACTGGCGTAAATGCTTGAGGGCTGATATCCAGATGGAGTGGTTGCTCTTGCTACCTGCCGCTTTTTGGTCTGTAACATCTTGGAAGTACTCGAAGAAGCTGGCCTTGTAGGCGTTCGAGAAATCCAGATGGTGTTTACCAGTCTCGTACTCGAAGAGTCGCTTGGCGCGGATGGCTTCGGCTGCTCGCTGGGTTTCTTTGTTGTGGAGCCGCTGTGCTGGGGTACGCGGCTTGTCGTACAGGAAGAGATCCAGGGTCTCTCTGCTGCGTTTGTGCTTGCGGATGCCCGTGGTTTGGTCAAGGTAGGAGCCGGCGTAGTAGGTTAAGCGCAGAGCGCGCTTGCCTTCGGCGTCCGGTGCGCGGTATTCGATGCTGATCTTCATAAGTGTCCCCCAAAAGTACCCCAAGAGGTTACTTTGGGGTACTCTCGGGGTAAATTCTCACGAAACAAGATCAGGCAAGAATAGCCAGTAAAAAACAAAGTCCAATATTTACAATGTGTTATGTTCTCACTGGCTGCTTTTTATTGCTGATTTTTCACCACATTACTTGCCGATGCAAAAACTCGAGAAGATGCGGCTGAGTAGGTCATCGGAGCTGAACTCGCCGGTGATCTCGGAGAGGGACTCTTGCGCCAGGCGCAGCTCCTCGGCCACCAGCTCGCCAGCCACGAACACCTCGAGCTGCTCCTTGGCCACCAGCAGGCGCTCGGCGGCGCGCTCCAGGGCGTCGAGGTGGCGGCGACGGGCCATAAAGCCGCCTTCAGTGTTGCTCTGAAAGCCCATGATGGCTTTGAGGTGCTCGCGCAGGGCGGGCAGCCCCAGCTCGGTCTTGGCCGAGATGCGGTAGACGGCGTGGCCATGCTCCTGGCTGGGGGCGAGATCCTCGCCGGTCAGATCGGCCTTGTTGCGCACCACGGTGAGGCCAATATGGGCCGGCAGGCGATCGATAAAGTCGGGCCAGATGGCGCGCGGGTCGACGGCGTCTGTGGTGGTGCCATCGACCATGAACAGCACCCGGTCGGCTTGTTCGATCTCGGCCCAGGCGCGCTCGATGCCGATCCGCTCCACTTGATCCTCGGTGTCGCGCAGGCCGGCGGTATCGATGATGTGCAGCGGCATGCCGTCGATGTGGATGTGTTCGCGCAGCACGTCACGGGTGGTGCCGGCAATCTCGGTGACGATGGCCGACTCCCGCCCGGCCAGGGCGTTGAGCAGACTCGACTTGCCGGCGTTAGGGCGGCCGGCGATCACCACCTTCATCCCCTCGCGCAGCAGGGCGCCCTGCTTGGCTTGTGATCGCACACTCTCAAGGTCGTCCATGATGGCGTAGAGATCGCCCGCCACCTTGCCATCGGAGAGAAAGTCGATCTCCTCGTCCGGGAAGTCGATGGCGGCTTCCACATAGATGCGCAGGCGGATCAGGCTCTCTACCAGTGTCTGGATGCGGCTGGAGAACTGTCCCTGCAACGAGTGCATGGCACTGCGGGCCGCCTGTTCGCTGGAGGCCTCGATGAGATCGGCGATCGCCTCGGCCTGAGCCAGATCCAGCTTGTCGTTAAGGAAGGCGCGTTCGCTGAACTCGCCGGGACGGGCCGGACGCACCCCTTCAATCGCCAGGATGCGGCGCATCAGCATGTCGAGGATGACTGGGCCGCCGTGGCCTTGCAGCTCCAGCACGTCTTCGCCAGTGAAGCTGTTGGGGGCCTTGAACAGCAGGGCGATGCCTTGGTCGAGCACCGCGCCACTGGTATCCATGAAGGGCAGGTATTCGGCGTAGCGCACCCGTGGCTGCTTGCCGAGTACCAGCTCGGCGACCCGTTCGGCGAGCGGGCCGGAGACGCGCAGTATGCCCACGCCGCCGCGGCCGGGAGGGGTGGCCTGGGCCACGATAGTGTCTGTATTCATGAATCTTCTCTCCGTCCTGATGCGGCACATTGTAATAAAAAAGGCGGCCAGAAGGCCGCCTTTTATCGTCAGGTTCAGGGTCAGCTGCGGGTGTGCAGGCCCTTCTTCTCCAGCTGACGGTAGATGATGGTCTGCTGGGTGATGGAGATGATGTTACTCACCAGCCAGTAGAGGGTCAGACCCGCCGGGAACCAGAGGAACATGAAGGTGAAGATGATCGGCATGAAGTTCATCACCTTCTGCTGCATCGGATCGGTCACCGTGGTCGGGCTCATCTTCTGCAGGAACCACATGGAGGCCCCCATCAGCAGCGGCAGCACGAAGTAGGGGTCCTTGACCGACAGGTCATGGATCCACAGGGCGAACGGGGCGTGACGCAGCTCGACGGATTCCATCAGGGTCCAGTAGAGGGCGATGAAGATGGGCATCTGGATCAGGATCGGGAAGCAGCCGCCGAGCGGGTTGACCTTCTCCTTCTTGTAGAGCTCCATCATGCCCTGGGACATCTTCTGGCGATCGTCACCGAAGCGCTCGCGCAGGGCTGCCAGCTTGGGCTGCAGCATGCGCATCTTGGCCATGGAGGTGTACTGGGCCTTGGTCAGCGGGTACATCAGGCCGCGCACCACCAGGGTCACCATGATGATGGCCACACCCCAGTTACCGACAAACTTCTGCAAGAAGGTCAGCAACCAGTGCAGCGGCTGGGCGATGAACCAGAGCCAGCCGTAGTCGACGGTCAGATCCAGATGGCTGGCTACGACAGCCATCTTATCTTGCAGCTTGGGACCAACCCACAGCTTGCCGTCCACTTCACCTTGGGCACCGGCGGCGATATCCACCATGGGGGCCTTGTAACCGATGATGGCTTGCTGGCTGTTGTCGACCACACGGGTGTAGAAGGTGTTGGTCTGGTCAGCTTGCGGAGCCCAAGCGGCCACGAAGTAGTGTTGCAGCATGCCGACCCAGCCACCCTTGGTGGTCTTGTCCAGGTTGGCTTCCTTCATCTCATCGAAGGTGTACTTCTTGTAGCGGGTGTCTTCGGTGGAGAAGGCACCACCACGATAGGCACTGGCCACCATGGCGTGACCCTGCTGGCCTTCCGGCGTGGCAATGGTCTGCTTCAGTTGGCCGTAGAACTGCACCTGAACCGGTTGCTGGCTCTTGTTGTCGACCTTGTAGTCGATGCCGACGGCGTAGTCACCACGCTTGAGTACGAACTCCTTGGTGAAGGTCACACCCTGGGCGTTAGTCCAGCTCATCGGTACCACCACGCTCTCCTGACCATCAGCCAGGGTATAGCTGGTCTGCTCGGCACTGTAGGTCGGGCGGCCCTCGGGGCGGGAATCCGGACCGTCACGGCCAATCAGGCCGCTCTGGGCGGTATAGAGGTGCTTGCCATTCTCCAGCAGGACGAACGGCTGATCCTTGCCCTGTTCCAGGGTATGGGCCAGCAGCTCAGCCTTGACGATGTCACCGCCCTGGGTGTCCAGGGTCAGCTTGAGTACGTCGGTGGTGACGGTGATCAGCTTGCGTGCGGCATTGGCCTGCTCGGCAATCTGGGGGACGTCAGCGGACTGACCGGCAGGGACAAAATGCTCGGTCTGTGCGGCGACAGTCGGGGCCGGTTTCGGCGCCTTGTCAGCCTCCCACTGTTGCCAGAGCAGAAAGCTCACGAACAGCAGACCGATCAGGAGTAGATTGCGTTGAGATTCCATAGTCGTCAGTTTCTTCGCTTGGGTTGCGGAACCGGGTCATAACCACCCTCGGATAAGGGGTGGCATTTTAATAGACGTTTACTGCCTAACCAAATGCCTTTTATGAAACCGTGAAGTCGGATGGCTTCCATCGCATATTGCGAACAAGTCGGGGTAAAGCGACAACGGGGTCCCAGCAGGGGGCTGATGATCAGTTGATACAGACGTATCAGCTTGATGGCTACCCATTGCAACGGCGTGACAGAGTGCGCCATAGCTTTTCCAGTAACTTGAACAGCTCCTCGTTCGTCATTTCACGCACACCACCTTTGGCGATCACGACGATGTCGATGGCCGGCAGTTGATGTTGCTTGAGACGGAAACTCTCTCTCACCACCCGTTTGAGACGGTTGCGCCAGACGGCACGCTTGAGGGCCTTTTTGGGCACGGCAAGACCGAGTCGGGGATGATCGAGCTGGTTGGGAACGGCAAGGAGGGTTAATTGCGGGGAAGCGGCCCGGACAGGCTCTGCGAAAACACGCTTGAAATGATCGGGAGTTAGCAGACGTAACTCCCGGGGGAAGGTGTGCGTTGGCATTAAACTACCAGGCGGGCACGACCCTTGGCACGACGAGCGGCCAGAACTTTACGACCGTTGGCGGTGGCCATACGAGCGCGGAAACCGTGAGAGCGCTTGCGCTTCAGGTTGGAGGGTTGGAAAGTACGTTTCATGTTTTTCTACCGTCTTAACTGTACAGTTTTGATTGTCACACTTTAGCCGACGCGCCAGCTAACAGCGTGTGACGACTAGCAAAAGAGGCCGAATTCTAAACAGAGTTCGGCTTTTAGTCAATCCGCCGGGGATTGTCGACTCAACCTTACGGCCTTGCCGAGGCACGATCCCGGTGGATCGCGGGCATCGGATTATACTGGCTACCCGCGCAGGCACAAGGATCCTCTGCGAAAAAAGGCGGCTTTCGCCGCCAAACACAGAGTCTACTTGATGACTTTTCGCAGAAAGGCGCGGGTGCGCGGATCCTTGGGGTCTACCAGGATCTCGCTGGGTGGCCCCTGTTCCACGATGCGTCCCCCCTCCATGAAGATCACCCGATCGGCGACGTCGCGGGCAAACTCCATCTCGTGGGTCACCACCACCATAGTCTGGTGACGGCGCGCGAGTTGTTTCATCAATCCGAGTACTTCATCCACCCACTCGGGATCGAGCGCCGAGGTGGGTTCGTCAAACAGGATGACCTTGGAGTGGGCCGCCATGGCGCGCCCTATACCCACCCGCTGCTGTTGCCCTCCGGAGAGGGAGGCGGGGTAGGCATCCTTCTTATCTTCGAGCCCGATGTCACGCAGGATGCCGAGAGCCGTGGCGCTGGCCTCCGCCTTGGGCTGTTTCCACACGGTAACCAGCCCCTCGGCAATGTTTTGCTGCGCCGTCTTGTTGGCAAACAGGGCGTAGTTTTGGAACACGAACGAGGCGCGCTTACGCAGCTCGATGGCCTGATGCTCGCTGGTGTTGGCCAGATCCAAAGTCAGGTCATCGATGGCGAGGGTGCCCGCATCCGGGGTCTCGAGCAGGTTGAGGCAACGCAACAGGGTGGACTTACCGGTTCCCGAGGGGCCGATGATGACCACGATCTCGCCCTTGCTCACCTCCAGATCGATGCCGTCGAGTACCGTCTTGCCGTCATAGGCCTTGTGCAGGCCAGTCAGTTTAATCATGGCGGCCTCCTCAGTAAGCCCGGTTCAGGCGCAGCTCGAGCAGGTGCTGCAGCCGGGTAAAGATGATCACCACCACCCAGTAGACCAGGGCCACCGCCATGAAGCTCTCGAAGAAGCGGAAGGAGGAAGAGGCCTCCATCTGCGCCTTGCCCATCATCTCGGCCACACCAAAGGTGAAGGCGAGCGAGGTGCTCTTGATCATGTCGATGAAGTAGTTCATCAGGGACGGCGACGCAATACGGGCCGCCTGGGGCAGTATGATGCGCTGCATCGCCTGCAACCGGCTCATGCCGATGCTGAGGGCGGCCTCCATCTGGCTCTTGTGGATACCGAGAATGGCAGCGCGGATCGACTCGGCCATGTAGGCGGCGAAGTGCAGGGTGAGGCCCACCACGGCGGCGCTGAAGGCGTCCATTCCGACGAAGATCGGAAACACCTGCGGCAGGCCGTAGTAGAGCAGGAACAGCTGGACCAGCAGTGGCGTCCCCCGAAAGAAGGAGATGTAGAGCATGGCCAGCCAGTGGATCACGGGAACGCGAAACACCCGCACTATCGCTAGAACGAGCGACAGGACGAGTGCCAGCGCGAACCCCCACAGGGCCATTTCCATCGTGGTGCCCAAGTATTTGAGCAGGATAGGAAACAGCCCCAGGGTGTAGTCGAGGTCGAACTCCATCATTTATTTACTGGTGATGTCGGCGGCGAACCATTTTTCGGAGATCTGACGCAGGGTGCCGTCGGCACGCATGGCGCTCAGGGCGTCATCGACCTTCTTCAGCAGCGCCTCTTTCTCCGGCTTTTTCAGGAAGGGCAGAGCGTTTTCCAGGGTCTCAAACGGCTTGCCGGCCTGTTGCAGCGGTAGTTTGGACTCTTTGATGAGTTGGGCGGTGGAGACGCGATCCATCACGAAGGCGTCGATACGGCCCAGGGCGACATCCTGCTCGAAGGCGGAGTCATAGGTGCGGATATCGATCTTCTTCTCGGGATCGTTCTTGCGCAGCAGCTCTTCAAAGTTGGAGCCGAGGTTGACGGCGACCTTCTTGCCGGCCAGATCGGAGAGAGAGTGGATGGTGTCATTGCCTTTGCGCACCACGATCTGGGCACCGTCATAGACATAAGGCTGGGAGAAGTTGTACTTGGCCTTGCGCTCGTCGGTGATGGTGATCTGGTTGGAGATAGTGTCGATCTTGCCGGTTTCCAGCATGCCAAACAGGCCGGAGAAGCTGGCGGTCACGAACTCGACCTGATCGCCTGTGCGCTTGCCGATCTCGTTCCACATGTCCACTTCGAAGCCTTGCAGCTTGTCCTGCTTGACGAAGGTAAACGGAAAATACTTGCCGGACATTCCGACCTTGATGGTTTCTGCCTGGATATTGGCGGACAGGGCGGCCAGCAGAATAGCGGCGCCAGACATCAGCTTGATGGACATGAACATACCTCTCTGTGTGATGTGTTTTTGTTTATAGTTTTTGGTTTGCTTCTGGACATGTTATTGGAATAAATGTTCTTAAATAAAGACATCTTGGTTATAAGAAATAACCTCATTGCCGGGAGTATGGCAGATGATCCTGCTGTGGGTAACTTTGGGGATGAATTGGGATCCCCTAGTTCGGATCCTTGAAAGTCAAGGATCTTATTTGCCGGATCCGGGCGGGGATCAGCTGGAGATCCCCCACCCAAAAACGTACAATAGCCGGTCTTTGGTCGAACTGTTTTACGGGAGTGTAGAGTGACTGCTTCGCTATGGCAGCAGTGCCTTAACCGGCTGCAAGATGAATTGCCCTCGGCAGAATTCAGCATGTGGATCCGGCCGCTACAAGCGGAGTTGAGTGAAGATACTCTGACCCTGTATGCACCGAACCGTTTCGTTCTGGACTGGGTACGCGACAAGTATCTGATCCGGGTTAACGGCATCATCAAGGAGCTGTGCGGCGTCGATGGCCCCGCGCTGCGCTTCGACATTGGCAGCCGTGCTCAACCGGTGATCCATCGGCCGCCCGTGCGTGGCACGGCGCCTGTGCATAACCCTCAGAAGAGCTGGGATAACAAGCCGGACACCAAGCCCGAACCGAATCACAAGAGCAACACCAACGTGAATTACACCTTCGACAATTTCGTCGAGGGTAAGTCGAACCAGCTGGCCCGCGCTGCGGCTCGCCAGGTGGCCGACAATCCGGGTGGTGCCTATAACCCGCTGTTTCTTTATGGCGGTACCGGCCTCGGTAAGACCCACCTGCTGCACGCGGTGGGCAATGCGATCAAGGATCGCAAGCAGGATGCCAAGGTCATCTACATGCATTCCGAGCGTTTCGTACAGGACATGGTGAAGGCGTTGCAGAACAATGCCATCGAGGAGTTCAAGCGCTACTACCGTAGCGTGGATGCGCTGCTCATCGATGATATCCAGTTCTTCGCCAATAAGGAGCGCTCCCAGGAGGAGTTCTTCCATACCTTTAATGCCCTGCTCGAAGGCAACCAGCAGATCATCCTCACCTCTGATCGTTATCCCAAGGAGATCGATGGGGTGGAGGACAGGCTCAAGTCTCGTTTCGGCTGGGGTCTGACCGTGGCGATCGAGCCGCCGGAGCTGGAGACCCGTGTCGCCATCCTGATGCGCAAGGCCGAAGAGAACAAGATGCACCTGCCCGATGAGGTGGCCTTCTTTATCGCCAAGCGGCTGCGTTCTAACGTGCGCGAGCTGGAAGGGGCACTCAACCGGGTCATTGCCAACGCCAACTTCACTGGCCGCGCCATCAATATCGACTTCGTGCGCGAGGCGCTGCGCGACCTGCTGGCGTTGCAGGAGAAGCTGGTCACTATCGACAATATCCAGAAGACGGTGGCCGAGTATTACAAAATCAAGGTGGCGGATCTGCTCTCCAAGCGTCGCTCCCGCTCAGTGGCTCGGCCGCGCCAGCTCGCCATGGCGCTCGCCAAGGAGCTGACCAATCACAGCCTGCCTGAGATCGGTGACGCTTTCGGTGGTCGTGACCACACCACTGTCCTGCACGCCTGCCGCAAGATAGAGCAGCTGCGTGAGGAGAGTCACGACATCAAGGAAGATTATTCCAACCTGATCCGCACCCTCTCTTCCTGACAACGGAGAACACAGATGCAGCTCGAAATCAGCCGCGAGGCCCTGTTACGTCCCCTGCAACTGGTGTCCGGCGCCCTCGGTGGCCGACCGACCCTGCCGATCCTCGGTAATGTGCTGCTCAATGTGAGCGATGGCTTACTCTCGCTGACTGGCACGGATTTAGAGGTTGAGATGATTGGTCAGGTGCCACTTATTGGCGCGAGTCAAGATGGCCGCACCACGGTGCCGGCGCGCAAGCTGCTGGATATCTGCCGCGGCTTGCCGGAAGGGGCCGACATTAACCTCACCACCGAGGGGGAGCGCCTGATCATCCGCTCCGGCCGCTCTCGCTTCAATCTCTCCACCCTGCCGGCCAATGAATACCCGAACATCGAGGATTGGGAGTCTGTGCTCGAGTTCGACATCAGCCAGATGGAACTCAAGCGCCTCATTGAGGCGACCCAGTTCTCCATGGCCAGCCAGGATGTGCGTTACTACCTCAACGGCATGCTGTTCGAAACCGAGGGGCAGGGGTTGCGTACCGTGGCCACTGACGGCCATCGTCTCGCTACCTGCCGCCGTGAAGTGGTTGAGAATCCGCTGCCCGATCATCAGGTTATTTTGCCGCGTAAAGGGGTGCTTGAGCTGGTGCGTCTGCTTGAGGCGGAAGACAAGCCGGTTCGTCTGCAAGTCGGTCGCAGCAACCTGCGCGCCGTGCTCGATGGGTTCATCTACACCTCCAAGCTGGTGGATGGCCGTTTCCCAGATTGGCGCCGCGTCATCCCGCGTGGCGGCGACAAGGCGCTCATCTCCGGCCGTGAGGATTTGCGCCAAGCATTTGCCCGTGCCGCCATCCTTTCCAACGAGAAGTTTCGTGGTGTGCGTCTGAACCTGCAGGAGAACCTGCTGCGTATCACCGCCAATAACCCGGAGCAGGAAGAGGCGGAAGAGCTGCTCGATGTTCAGTACGATGCCTCCGAGCTGGAAATTGGTTTCAACGTCTCGTATGTGCTCGACGTGTTGAATACGTTAAAATGCGAGCAGATCCGGATCAGCCTGAGCGACTCCGTCAGCAGTGCCATCATTGAGGACCTGGAGAGCCAGGACGCCCAATACGTGGTCATGCCGATGCGGATCTAGCCGTGACCCTGCTCCGACTGCAGCTCAGCCAGTTTCGTAATATCGAGCAGGCGAGCCTGGAGCTGTCGCCCGGCCTCAATGTGTTGGTCGGGCGCAACGGCAGTGGCAAGACCAGCGTGCTGGAGGCCATTCATTATCTGGGGTTGGGCCGCTCGTTTCGTACCCATCTCACCGGGCGGGTGATCCGCCAGGGTGAGAAGGCCTTTACCCTGTTTGCTCGCATGGAGCAGGAGGGGCGAGCCGTGCCGGTGGGCCTCGCTAAGGAGAAGAGTGGCGAGACCCAGCTCCGCATCAATGGGGCGCCGGCCAAGGCGCTGGCCGAACTGGCCGAGCTGATGCCGGTACAGTTGATCCACCCCGATGGCTTCAACCTGCTGACTGGCGGGCCTCAGCCACGGCGGGCTTGGCTCGATTGGGGGCTGTTCCACAGTGAACCGGGGTTTCTGGCGCTGTGGGGAAGGGTGAAACGGTTGCTGAAACAGCGTAACGCCCTGCTGCGCACCGTAACCCAGTATCGCCAATTGGCGTTCTGGGATCAGGAGCTGACCCGACTCGGTAATGAATTGGCCCAGTTGCGCGCCAATTACTGTCAGGCCATTTCTCCTCTTATCAAGGAGATGACGGCCGATTTCTTGCCCGAATTTGAGATCAGTCTCGGTTTCTACCGGGGCTGGGAGAAGGATACGCCGCTGGACGAGTTACTGGTGGCGGGATTTGAGCGGGACAAATCGCTGGGTTACACCGGCGTCGGTCCCCAGAAGGCGGATGTTCGCCTCAAGGCCAACGGTGTGCCTGCCCAGGATATTCTCTCCCGGGGTCAGCTCAAGCTGCTGGTATGTGCTATGCGGCTGGCCCAGGGACTGTTTCTGCGCGAGCATGGCGGTCGTGGTTGCATTTTTTTAATTGACGATTTTGCCTCGGAGCTGGATGTCGAGAAGCGTCGCCTACTGGCGGCCCGGCTGAGGGAGTGTGCCTCCCAGGTGTTCATCACCGCCATCGATATTGAGCAGCTGGTGGACATGATGGACGCCGGCGAGTGCAAGTTGTTCCACGTGGAACAAGGCAAGATCTCCGAACCCAAGAAGGCAGAGACAAGCTATGAGTGAGAACAGTTACGACTCCTCGAGTATCAAGGTACTGAAGGGCCTGGATGCGGTCCGTAAGCGCCCGGGGATGTATATCGGCGACACGGACGACGGCTCGGGCCTGCACCACATGGTGTTCGAAGTAGTCGACAACTCCATCGATGAAGCACTGGCTGGCTACTGCAGTGAGATTCAGGTCAAGATCCACTCCGACGGCTCGGTCTCGGTGCGCGACAACGGTCGTGGCATTCCGGTCGATATTCACCCGGAAGAGGGGCGTTCCGCCGCTGAAGTCATCATGACGGTGCTGCATGCCGGCGGTAAGTTCGACGATAACTCCTACAAGGTCTCCGGTGGTCTGCACGGTGTAGGTGTCTCCGTGGTGAACGCGCTTTCCGATACCCTCAAGCTGACCATTCGTCGTCAGGGTCATGTCTACGAGCAGACCTACAAGCTGGGTGAGCCGCAGGCGCCGCTCAAGCAGATCGGCGATGCCACCACCACGGGTACTGAAGTGCGCTTCTGGCCGAGCCCGACCATCTTCAGCGACACCTTGTTTCACTACGAGACCCTGGCCAAGCGCCTGCGCGAGCTCTCCTTCCTCAACTCTGGCGTCTCCATCGTGCTCAGTGATGAGCGTGATGGCCGCGAGGTTAATTTCTGCTACGAAGGGGGCATCAAGGCCTTCGTCGAGTATCTGAACCAGAGCAAGACCCCGATCCATCCCAAGGTGTTCCATTTCTCCACCGAACAGGATGGCATCGGTGTTGAAGTCGCCATGCAGTGGAACGATGGCTATCAGGAAGGGGTGTACTGCTTTACCAACAACATCCCACAGCGGGATGGTGGTACCCACCTGGTGGGGTTCCGTACCGCTCTGACTCGTACCCTCAACACCTACATGGACAAAGAGGACTACAGCAAGAAGGCCAAGATGTCCGCCGCCAGCGGTGATGACGTGCGTGAAGGCCTGATTGCGGTGATCTCGGTCAAGGTGCCGGATCCCAAGTTCTCCTCCCAGACCAAGGACAAGCTGGTCTCCTCCGAGGTGAAGACCGCCGTAGAGCAGGCGATGGGCGAGAAGATGGCCGAGTTCCTGCTGGAGAACCCGAGCGACGCCAAAATCGTGGTCAACAAGATCATCGATGCGGCCCGTGCTCGTGAGGCGGCCCGTAAGGCTCGCGAAATGACCCGCCGCAAGGGGGCTCTCGACATCGCAGGGCTGCCCGGCAAGCTGGCCGACTGCCAGGAGAAAGACCCGGCGCTCTCTGAACTCTACATAGTGGAGGGTGACTCTGCGGGCGGTTCCGCCAAGCAGGGCCGCAACCGTAAGAACCAGGCTATTTTGCCGCTCAAAGGCAAGATCCTGAACGTAGAGAAAGCGCGTTTTGACAAGATGATCTCCTCTCAGGAGGTCGGTACCCTGATCACCGCGCTGGGTTGTGGCATCGGCCGGGACGAGTACAACCCGGACAAGATGCGTTATCACAATGTCATCATCATGACCGATGCGGACGTCGACGGTGCCCATATTCGTACTCTGCTGCTCACCTTCTTCTATCGTCAGATGCCGGAAATCATCGAGCGCGGTTATGTCTACATCGCCCAGCCGCCGCTCTACAAGGTGAAGAAGGGGAAACAGGAGCAATACCTCAAAGATGAGGATGCGCTGCTGCAATACCAGACTGCCATGGCGCTGGAAGATGCCAGCCTGCACGTCAACGAGTCAGCTCCGGCCATCGCCGGTGCGGCACTCGAGCGTCTGGTGAATCAGTATCGCAGTGTCATCAGCCTGATTGGCCGTATGTCCCGCCGGGCTCCTGAGTTGGTGCTGAACCAACTGATCTACCATCCGGCGCTGGTCGATGAGCTGCTGGCCGACGAGTCTGCGCTCAAGGCTTGGTGTGATGGGGTCAATGCCGTGCTCAACGAGGGCACCAGCGGTATACAGTACAACCTGATCCCGCGGCGTGATGAGGAGCGTAGCCTCTTTATTCCGGTTGCTCAGGTTCGTCAGCACGGTATCGAGCGTGAATACCCGCTCAGCCATGACTTCCTGCAATCCCCCGAGTACCAGCAACTGGTGGCCTTGGGGGGTGAGATTGCTAACCTCATCGAGGAAGGCGGTTTCGTGAAGCGTGGTGAGAAGGTTAAGCCGGTAGACAGCTTCGTTGAAGGGGTTGAGTGGCTGATGAATGAAGGCAAGCGTGGCATCTACATCCAGCGTTATAAGGGGCTGGGTGAGATGAATCCGGAGCAATTGTGGGAGACCACCATGGATCCGGACACTCGTCGTATGCTGCGCGTTACCATTGAGGATGCGGTTGGTGCAGACCAGCTCTTCTCTACCCTGATGGGCGATGCGGTTGAGCCGCGTCGTGACTTCATCGAGACCAACGCCCTGCGCGTGGCCAACCTCGACGTCTGATCGCTCTGTCGACATGAAAAAGCCGCTCCTTGTGAGCGGCTTTTTGTTTTGTGGCGCGCAGATTGCTCCACGTGGAACACATTACCCTGGCCCCATCATGGGGGCGCGACAGAAGGCCATCGTCACTCGCTAGGCGGGCAATAGGCCCAGGCAGAGACAACCCCGTTGGATACCCCTGTCATCGTGGCCATGGCCTGAATATCCGCATTATTGGGCCGCCCCCTTGAAAGGAGAATTTGAGCCCCTATATAGGTAACAAGGCCGAAATGCTCAACAGAGGTTTCGACCACAGGGCCCGTCGATTATGAGGGCAAACATTCGTTATCGCTCACAAGAGGGTAATTTAATGCGTAACTTCGATTTTTCTCCGCTCTATCGCTCTGCCATCGGTTTTGACCGTCTCGCCAATCTGATCGAATCGGCTGCTAACAACGGTAACGGTGGGTATCCCCCCTACAACATCGAGCAACTCGGTGAGCATGATTATCGCATCACCATGGCGGTGGCAGGCTTCACTCAAGAAGAGCTCGAGATCGGTTTTCAAGAAAACCTGCTGACCGTGAAGGGGAGCAAGCAGGCTGATCCAGAGCGCAACTACCTCTATCAAGGGATCGCCGAGCGTGGTTTCGAGCGTCGTTTCCAACTGGCTGACTACGTGCGCGTTCAGGGGGCTGATCTCAAGAATGGCCTGCTGCACATCGAGCTGATACGCGAGCTGCCTGAGGCGATGAAGCCGCGCCGTATTGAAATCAACGGCTGAGCCCTTTTTCCCAACGAAACGTGACCGGGTGCTTCGGGCCCGACAACTTATCTATTGCTTGAATGAGGATAGAGACATGCGAATCGACTTTTCTTCTTTGTATCCCAATGTGGTGGGTTTCGAGCGGATGGCCCGCGAGCTGGAGGGGCTGTTCGAGCAGAAGAGCGCCGGCTGGCCACCTTACAACATCGAGAAGCTGGAGCAGGATCGTTACCTGATCACCCTAGCGGTGGCCGGTTTTGAGCGTGATGAACTGATCCTGGAGACTGAGTTGGGCACCCTGAAGATCAAGGGACAGAAACATCCGCAGGAAGGGGAACGCACCTTCCTCCATCAGGGAATTGCCGAGCGGGACTTCGAGCTCTCGTTCAAGTTGAGCCAGCATGTCGAGGTGCAGGGGGCAAGACTCGAGCACGGCCTGTTGCAGATAGAGCTGGCCCGTGAGTTGCCTGAGCCACTGAAGCCGCGCCAGATTGCCATTGGCAACCCTGAAACCTTGGCACTGCCATCAGCCGAATAACCAGTCGGCACGAAGAGAAAAAGGCCTGCGATTGCAGGCCTTTTGCGTATTTAGCTGGCGTAGAGGTGGTTGATCTCTTCGGCCAGAATGGCGATGCCGCGGCGCACCAGATCTTCGCTCTGGGCATAGTTGAGACGGATGCACTCCTGACTGTGACGCCAATTGGGATCGTCGATGCCGGGGAAGAAGTAGTGGCCGGGGACGATCAGCAAGTTTTTGTCCTTGAGGCGCTGATAGAGGTCGGCACAATGGATGGGCAATCCCTCAAACCAGAGCCAGAGGAACAGCGCGCCTTCCGGCTTGTGGATGTGAAAGCGTGGGTCGGGAATGGCCTCACGCAGCAGGCGTACTGCCAGCTCGGCCCGCTCCCGATAGAAGGGCTTCACTACCTCTTCGCTCAGGCGAATGATTTCACCGCTTTCAATCATAGGAATGGTCATGGCTGGCCCCAGTCCGCCCGGAGCAAGATTGATGATGCCACTCAGGTTGGTGATGGCCTCAATGATCGGCTCCTGGGCGATGACGATACCGCAGCGGGTGCCTGGCAGCCCTAACTTGGAGAGGCTCATGCACAGAATGGTGTTCTCGTTCCAGAACGGTTTCACCTCGCTGAAGATGATTCCGGGAAAGGGGACGCCATAGGCGTTATCGATGAGCAGTGGGATACCCTTGGCGCGAGCGATCTGATCGAGGTGCTCGATCTCCTCATCAGTCAGTACATTGCCAGTCGGGTTGGTCGGACGGGAAACACAGATGACGCCAATATCATCGTTCACCTCGAGCTGCTCGAAATCGACGTGGTACTTAAATTGGCCATCCGGCAGTTTCTCGATCGTTGGCTTGTAGGCCACAAAGTGATCATCGCTGAGGGCCGAGTCGGCGTAGCCGATATATTCCGGGGCCAGTGGGAACAGCACCTTCTTTTTGCGGCCGTCCGGGAATTCACCGGCCAACAGGTTAAAGAGATAGAAGAAGGCATTCTGACTGCCGTTGGTCAGGGCTATGTTGCGAGCACTGATATCCCATCCCAGTTCACGATGCAACAGGTCGGCCAATGCCTGAATGAAGCGATCCTTACCCTGAGGGCCATCATAGTTGGCCATGGCCTTGACCAGTTCGCCGTTGTCGAGCAGGGTCTGTGCCTGCTGCTGGAACTGCTCCAGCATGGCGGGGATCGGGGCCGGGTTTCCGCCACCCAGCATGATGGCGTTAGGGTTGGTTAATCCCTGGTTGAGATCATCCATCAGTTGGGTAATACCGGCGTGGCGAGTGAATTTTTCGCCGAAAATTGAGAAGTCCATGTGGTGCTCTGTCCTGTGTTCCACTGCAATCGTTTGTTATAGACAGTCCACCTTAACGCACCGCTAAAGGTGGTGTCGACGGGAAAAATGCGACGTTCCACGTGGAACAGGGTGAGTCATCCCGCTTCTAGGTAAGAAATGCCATGCAGTGGTTAAAAATACACCTATATTATCGTATTATTTCCTGACTTCATTAAATATCCAATTAAAATCAACTGGTTATCTATTGGCACAAGAATTGGATAGGTAGTAGAGGAGAAACTCATTCCACTGGAGAGCGCTATATGAAAAGCCTGTTTCCCGCCCTGCTGCTGTGCCTGTCCACCCTTGCTGTTGCCCATCAGGAACAGGAGCGTCCTGCGCTGGATCTCGCCCGCTTGCAGCAGGAAGTGACACAAGAGGTTGGCGATGCCAGTGCTGCGGTTGTGGCCGATGCACTGGAGCACCTGCGTCAGCCTGATATCAGCATCACGGTGACGCAGAGCCGTGCCGAAGTCGATCCCCGAGGTTGAAGAGCGTTTCTCACCTGTTTGCAGTCACGAGGGAGTCATCGTGTTCCACGTGAAACGTTACTGGCCGATGAAGCGATAACCGATACCCGTTTCTGTCTCGATGAGGTGGGGAGCCTGGGGGTTGTCCCCCAGTTTTTTACGTAGGCTGGCTACCACGATACGCAGATAGTGGGTGTCTTCTTTGTGGCTCGGGCCCCAGATATCGTTGAGCAGTTGGGTTTGCAGCACCAGTTTGCCGGGGTGGCAGACTAGCGCTTGCAACAGTGCGAACTCCTTGCGCGAGAGCGTGACATCCTCCCCGTGCAGGGTCACCTTGTGATTTGTGGCGTCGATGCTGAGCCCACATCCGGCAAAGGCGCGGCAGTCGCTCTGGGTTGTGCCAACCCGCTGGCGCAGCAGCACTCGGATGCGCGCCATCATCTCCTGAATACCGAACGGTTTGCTCATATAGTCGTTGGCCCCGGCGTCCAGCAGGCGCACCTTCTCCCGCTCTGAGTCCCGCGCCGAGAGTACCAACACCGGCAGTTGATGATGTTCACGAATCCGCTCGAGCACCTGGATGCCGTCGCCGTCCGGCAGGCCGAGATCGAGGATCACCAGATCGGGGTGAAGGTGGCGGTATTGGGTCATCCCTTCATCGACGCTGACCGCTTCGCTCACCTGATGGCCTTCGGCGGTCAGGCTGATACGCAGAAAGCGGCGGATGGGGAGTTCATCATCGATGATCAGGATATGGGCCATCATGTCTCCGGTGAGTTGAGCGCCAGGGGTAGGGTGATGCGCATGCAGGTGCCGATGCGGTTCGGCCCGGGGAAGGCCCAGATCCGTCCGCCGTGGGCCTCAATCATAGCGCGGGAAATGGCGAGGCCAAGCCCGGTTCCACGGCTACCACAGTCGCCGACCGGTTGGGTGTAGAAGAGATTGAAGATCTTGTCCCGGTCTGACTCGGCGATGCCGACTCCGATATCGATGATGTCGATGATGAGGTCGGGCGAGGCCAGTATCACCTTGAGTTCGATAGGTGTGCCCACCGGTGAGTAGCGGGAGGCGTTGTCGAGGATGTTGACCAGCACTTGCTCGAGCAGGGCGCCGTGCACATAGAGCTGGGGAACGTGCTGATCGATGTGTATCAGCAGCTTGTGCTGGCGCCATGAGGCCTCGAGCCGGTGGCGAGCGCTCTCGACCAGATCCTCGATGGCCACCCAGTCCCGCTTGAGCTGGAAGTCGGGCGAGCCGATGCGGGTCATGTCGAGCAGGTTCTGCACATAACCGTGCAGGCGGCTGGCCTCTTCTTGTACCGATTGCAACAGTTCGGTTCGCTCCTCAGGCGTAATTCTTTCTCCGTATTCCAGCAGTGTGCTGCCGGCCCCCATGATGGTGGAGAGCGGGGTTTTGAGATCATGAGAAACCGAGGAGAGCAGGGCGGCGCGCATCCGATCTGTTTCGGCCTGCAACTGGCTGTCGGCGAGGCGCTCATCGAGATCGATCCGCGCCAGCGCCGCGCGCATATCAGCCAGCAGGGCTTGTAGCTGGCGCTCGGCCCCTGCCGAGAGGGGCTTACTCAGATGGATGCCCAGCACCAGTTCATCGGTGAGGGGATGGTACTGGGATTCAGCCGCATTAAGGGTGGCGGTGTGGGCGCCGGCGTTCTGCTTTTGGGCCAGGCACCAGTCGATGGCTGCCTTGTCGGTCTGCCCCGGTGGTGCAAGGGCGCTACCACTGTGCTCCTGATACTCCTGATCGAGCACCCTTATTTTGGCTCCGAGCGCTCTGGCGATAGCCTTGCTGCCCTGACGCAGCACCTCTTCACGGTTATTGGCCTTGGTGAGTGCTTGGCTCAGTGAAAGTAGGGCATTACCCAGATGCTGGCTCTCGCGCAGGCTGATGAGTTGTTGGCGCTGGCGTGAGGCGAGGCGGCCTGCCGTCATGCCGACGATGAGCAGCACCAGCAGGGTCAGCAGATCACTGTGGTTGTCCACCGTGAGGGAGAAGAGTGGATGGACAAACAGCAGGTTGTGGGCGGTAAAGCCGAGCAGGGCTGCCATGATAGCGGGCAGCAGGCTGGTGCTGAGGGCTGTGGTCATCACTCCCAGCACGAAGATCAGTGGCATCGAGCTGGGGGGGAGCCACTCAGAGAGCAACCAGGCGCCGGCCGAGGTGATGCCCATGATGCCGAGGGAGAGCAGGTACTCGTGTGGCTTGCCTGGCTGGGTGTCAAATCGGTGGGTGGAGGGGCGGTGATGCTCGAGATCGACCAGTGTCACCTCCAGCCCTTGGGCGGCGCGGATCAGGTGCTGTACCAGAGAGGGGCGCCACGGGATCTTGTGGGGCTTGCCGAGCAACAGTTGCGACACCTGTTGCTGCTCGGCCGTCTCGAGCAGGGCATCGGCGACCGATGGGCTGGAGAGGGTGAGCACCTTGGCGCCAAGCTGGGAGGCCAGTGTCAGCGCCTGCTCGGTCTCGGTCGATGTCTCACCCCGGGTATCGACGTGGACGACTAGCCAGGGTAGCTGGCGACGCTGGGCGAAGCGGTGCCCATGGCGCACCAGCGCGGCGCCCTGCTCATCACCGAGACAGACCATCAGCTTGCCGCGCAGGGGCAGGGTGGTCTTGCCGGCCGCCTGCCATTGCAGTTGTAAGTCGCCCTCCACGTGGCTGGCGGCGGTCTGCATCGCCAGCTCGCGTAGGGCGGTCAGGTTATTGAGTGAGAAGAAGGATTGCAGTGCGGCCCGCGCCTGATGGGGCACATAGACCTTCCCCTCGCGCAGCCGCTCGAGCAGCTCCTTGGGGGGCAGGTCAATCAGCACTAGGCTGTCGGCATCGAGCAGTACTTGGTCGGGCAGGGTCTCGCGCACCCGAACACCGGTCAGTTGCCACACCAGATCGTTGAGGCTCTCCAGGTGCTGCACATTGAGGGTGGTATAGACATCGATGCCAGCCGCCAGCAGCTCCTGCACATCCTGCCAGCGCTTTTCGTGGCGGCAGCCGGGGGCATTGGAGTGAGCCAGCTCATCCACCACCGCCAGTGCCGGTTTACGAGCCAGCAGGCCATCGAGGTCCATCTCCTCAAGACGCTGGCCGCGATGATAGACCGGCATGCGTGGCTGCATCGGCAGTTTGTCGAGCAGGGCCAGCGTCTCGCGCCGGCCGTGGGTCTCGACTACCCCGATGAGCAGGTCGACCTCTTCCCTAGCCTGTTCCCGCACTGCTTGCAGCATGGCGTAGGTCTTGCCTACGCCGGGGGCCGCCCCGAGAAAGATCTTCAGCTTACCCTTCTGTTCATTCTCCAGGCTCGCCAGCAGGGCATCGGCCCGCACATCATCACGCATGGTGGTCCTTGTCGAGGAGCAGGTTCAGCTCCAGCACATTGATGACAGACGGCCCCAGAATACCAGCTTCCTGCCGCGATCGAACCCATGCTGCCAGTTGATCCGGCTGCATGCCGCGGGCCTTGGCTACTCGCTCGACCTGCTCCAGCACCGCGGCTAGCGGCAGGTGCGGATCGAGCCCGGAAGCGGAGCGGGTCAGCAGGGTGGCGTCGTGGAAGCCGGCGTTAGCCTGGCGCTCGGCAAAGGCGCGCCGCTCGGGGGCGCTCATGCCTAGGTTGCTGGCGCTGCCGCCGAGGGTGGCAAAGTCGCTGGCCGAGGGGCGTGAGGTGAAGTATTTCGCCTCATGGAAGGGCTGGGCCAGCAGGGTGCTGCCGATCAGTTGCCCCTCGGCGTTGTGTAGCTGGCTGCCGTTGGCTTGCCAGGGAAAGAGCCACTGGGCCAGGCCCGTCACGGCGAGGGGATAACCGACTCCGAGCAGCAGAGTCAGGGT
Source organism: Aeromonas simiae (assembly GCF_014892695.1). NCBI lineage: Bacteria > Pseudomonadati > Pseudomonadota > Gammaproteobacteria > Aeromonadales > Aeromonadaceae > Aeromonas > Aeromonas simiae. The sequence continues at coordinate 3,682,366 of NZ_CP040449.1, read as the reverse complement.
TAGCAGGGTGCGAATGGCGATCATGGTCTCTCTTCCTTATACCAGCCCAAGGCCGGTCACTATCACATCGAGAAGCTTGATCCCGACGAAGGGGACGATGAGCCCCCCCACGCCGTAGATGAGCAGGTTGCGGCGCAGCAGCTCGGCGGCGGAGCCCTTGAGGCTGACTCCGCGCAGGGCCAGCGGTACTAGCGCGACGATCACCAGGGCGTTGAAGATGATGGCTGACAGGATGGCACTCTCGGGGCTGTGCAATTGCATCAGGTTCAGCGCACCGAGCTGCGGGTAGGCGGCCACAAACAGGGCTGGCAGGATGGCAAAATACTTGGCCAGATCGTTGGCGATCGAGAAGGTGGTGAGGGCACCACGGGTCACCAGCAGCTGTTTGCCCACTTGCACCACATCCAGCAGCTTGGTTGGGTTAGAGTCGAGATCGACCAGGTTACCCGCCTCCTTGGCGGCCTGAGTGCCCTCGTTCATGGCCAGCCCGACGTCGGCCTGGGCCAGGGCTGGGGCGTCATTGGCTCCGTCGCCACACATGGCGACCAGCCGGCCATCGCCCTGCTCCTGACGGATATAGGCCAGCTTCTTCTCCGGGGTGGCTTCGGCGATGAAGTCATCGACCCCGGCCTCGGCCGCAATGGCGGCGGCAGTGAGGGGGTTGTCGCCGGTGATCATCACGGTGCGGATGCCGAGATGGCGCAGCATCTGAAAGCGCGCCTTGATGCCGGGCTTGATGATGTCCTTGAGATAGACGGCGCCGAGTAGCTTATCCTGGCTACAGACCAGCAGCGGTGTCCCCCCTTGGCGGGCAATGTGCTCGACGGCGTGGCGCAGGGGCTCGGGCATCTGCTCACGGCGGATGGCGAGAAAGGCCAGCACAGCGTCGACGGCGCCCTTGCGGTAGCTGTGGCCATCGCGATCCAGGCCGCTTAGACGGGTCTCGGCGCTAAAGGGGATCACCTTGTCATGCGCTTGCAGCTCAGGGGCGGGCTGGCTCTTGGCGCCCAGCGTCAGGATAGATTTCCCTTCCGGCGTGCTATCGCCGAGTGAGGCCAACATGGCGGCCTGTCCCAGCAGGGCGGCATTCACACCGGGAGCCGGGATCAGCTCGTCAGCCATGCGGTTGCCGAAGGTGATGGTGCCAGTCTTGTCGAGCAGTAGGGTGCGTACGTCCCCCGCCGCTTCCACCGCCCGGCCGGATTTCGCGATGACGTTGAGCTTGACCAGCCGCTCCATCCCGGCGATACCGATGGCCGAGAGCAAACCGCCGATGGTGGTCGGGATCAGGGTGATGAAGAGGGCAATGAGGTAGAGGCGCGGTACCTGAGTCTGGTTGTAGCCGAGAAACAGGGGCAAAGTGGCTACCACCAGTAGGAAGATCAGGGTCAGACCGACCAGCAGGGCGGTGAGTGCCTGCTCGTTCGGCGTTTTCTGCCGCTTGGCGCCCTCGACTAAGGCAATCATCCGATCCAGGGTGCTCTCACCGGGATTGGTGCTGACGCAGACCCAGATCTGATCCGAGATCACTTGGGTATTACCGGTTACCCCGCTCTTGTCGGTACCGGACTCCCGGATCACCGGGGCGGATTCACCTGTGATAGCCGCTTCGTTAACTGAGGCGATGCCTTGTATCACCTCACCATCGGCGGGGATCGTCTCACCGGCACACACCAGCACTAGGTCACCCTTACGCAGCTCGGTGGCTGCCACCCACTCGCCGATACGGTCATCGAGTGCCGCCACCCGACGTGCCTGCAACTGGTTCATCCCTGCCTTGAGGCTGTCGGCTCGCGCCTTGCCACGCCCCTCGGCCAGCGTCTCGGCAACGTTGGCAAACCACAGCGTCAGCCAGAGCCAGGCGGTCAGTTGCCAGGCCAGGCTCGGTGCCACGCCAGACAAGGTTCGGCCGAGAAGGGATTCAAGCGTTGCCATGACGGCACACAGCCACAGGGTGAAGAGGATCGGGCTGCCCCATAGCGCACGTGGATTGAAGCGACGCACGGCCTCGATGGCAGCGGTCAGTAACAGGGGGTTGCGGCGACTTGGTTGGCCTTTCTTGTGGCCGCAGGTCGAGGTTATCGATGTACTCATGATCAGAATGCTCCCAGCATCAGGTGTTCGGCGATAGGTCCTAGTGCCAGTACCGGTAGGAAGGAGAGGCCACCGATCAGCAGGATGGTGATGATCAGCAGGGTAATGAAGAGCGGGCCACTGAGCGGGAAGTCACTGTCGCTGACCTCCTGTCTGGGAGGTCGCGCCAGCTGTCCGGCAATGGCCAGCACCGGCACGATATAGCCGAAGCGGCCGAGCAACATGGCCAGCCCGATAACGAGGCACTGCCCGTTGTCGGCGGCGGCGAAACC
>NZ_CP040449.1:3667500-3675000 GCF_014892695.1 Aeromonas simiae | reverse complement strand
CCGTCGTGAAGAGGGAAACAACCCAGACCGCCGGCTAAGGTCCCAAAGTTCTGGTTAAGTGGGAAACGATGTGGGAAGGCTCAGACAGCTAGGATGTTGGCTTAGAAGCAGCCATCATTTAAAGAAAGCGTAATAGCTCACTAGTCGAGTCGGCCTGCGCGGAAGATGTAACGGGGCTCAAACCAGGCACCGAAGCCGCGGATTTGCACTCAGTGCAAGTGGTAGGGGAGCGTTCTGTAAGTCTGCGAAGGTGTATCGAGAGGTATGCTGGAGATATCAGAAGTGCGAATGCTGACGTAAGTAACGATAAAGGGGGTGAAAAGCCTCCTCGCCGGAAGACCAAGGGTTCCTGTCCAACGTTAATCGGGGCAGGGTGAGTCGACCCCTAAGGCGAGGCCGAAAGGCGTAGTCGATGGGAAGCAGGTTAATATTCCTGCACGACATGTAATTGCGATGGGGGGACGGAGAAGGCTAGGTGGGCCAGGCGACGGTTGTCCTGGTGAAAGTGCGTAGGTGGTGTTTCTAGGCAAATCCGGAGACACAACACTGAGACACGAGACGAAGCCACTACGGTGGTGAAGCCATTGATGCCCTGCTTCCAGGAAAAGCCTCTAAGCTTCAGATTACATGTCATCGTACCCCAAACCGACACAGGTGGTCGGGTAGAGAATACCAAGGCGCTTGAGAGAACTCGGGTGAAGGAACTAGGCAAAATAGTACCGTAACTTCGGGAGAAGGTACGCTCTTGATGGTGAAGTGACTTGCTCACGGAGCTGTTGGGAGTCGCAGTGACCAGATGGCTGGGACTGTTTATCAAAAACACAGCACTCTGCAAACACGAAAGTGGACGTATAGGGTGTGACACCTGCCCGGTGCCGGAAGGTTAATTGATGGGGTTAGTGGTAACACGAAGCTCTTGATCGAAGCCCCGGTAAACGGCGGCCGTAACTATAACGGTCCTAAGGTAGCGAAATTCCTTGTCGGGTAAGTTCCGACCTGCACGAATGGTGTAACCATGGCCATGCTGTCTCCACCCGAGACTCAGTGAAATCGAAATCGCCGTGAAGATGCGGTGTACCCGCGGCTAGACGGAAAGACCCCGTGAACCTTTACTACAGCTTGGCACTGAACATTGAACCTACATGTGTAGGATAGGTGGGAGGCTTTGAAGCGATGACGCTAGTTGTCGTGGAGCCGACCTTGAAATACCACCCTTGTATGTTTGATGTTCTAACGCAGGTCCCTGAATCGGGATCGCGGACAGTGCCTGGTGGGTAGTTTGACTGGGGCGGTCTCCTCCCAAAGAGTAACGGAGGAGCACGAAGGTTGGCTAATCCTGGTCGGACATCAGGAGGTTAGTGCAATGGCATAAGCCAGCTTAACTGCGAGACGGACAGGTCGAGCAGGTGCGAAAGCAGGTCATAGTGATCCGGTGGTTCTGTATGGAAGGGCCATCGCTCAACGGATAAAAGGTACTCCGGGGATAACAGGCTGATACCGCCCAAGAGTTCATATCGACGGCGGTGTTTGGCACCTCGATGTCGGCTCATCACATCCTGGGGCTGAAGTTGGTCCCAAGGGTATGGCTGTTCGCCATTTAAAGTGGTACGCGAGCTGGGTTCAGAACGTCGTGAGACAGTTCGGTCCCTATCTGCCGTGGGCGTTGGATGATTGAAGGGAGTTGCTCCTAGTACGAGAGGACCGGAGTGAACGAACCTCTGGTGTTCGGGTTGTCACGCCAGTGGCACTGCCCGGTAGCTAAGTTCGGAATCGATAACCGCTGAAAGCATCTAAGCGGGAAGCGAGCCCTGAGATGAGTCATCCCTGACCCCTTGAGGGTCCTAAAGGGCCGTTGGAGACCACAACGTTGATAGGCGGGGTGTGTAAGCGCAGCGATGCGTTGAGCTAACCCGCACTAATTACCCGTGAGGCTTAACCATACAACACCCAAGAAGTGTTTTGAGCGCTTGTGACGAAGTGAGAACGACTTTAGTGCTTGTGATGAGAATCATGAGTGCAATCAGCTTTTCGGATTACGATTTTGCCTGGCGGCCATAGCGCGGTGGACCCACCTGTTCCCATGCCGAACACAGAAGTGAAACGCTGTAGCGCCGATGGTAGTGTGGCAGATGCCATGCGAGAGTAGGACACTGCCAGGCACCCAATTTAGAGATGACGCGGCGCGTTGTTTCGACCGGTTTTGTGCTGATATGGCTCAGTCGGTAGAGCGCATCCTTGGTAAGGATGAGGTCCCCAGTTCGATTCTGGGTATCAGCACCATAATTTTAAAGTTTTTGCCTGACGACAATAGCGCGGTGGACCCACCTGTTCCCATGCCGAACACAGAAGTGAAACGCTGTAGCGCCGATGGTAGTGTGGCAGATGCCATGCGAGAGTAGGACATTGTCAGGCACCTATCATGATGAAGGCCTCCCAATTTGGGAGGCCTTTTTCGTTATTAGGATAACCTCAGGTTGGTCATGGTCACGTTCTCCAGTGACGGAACGATCAGACCACTCGAGATTGTCTTTGCAATAGCCTGATTACGATTACGCGAGTCTGTCTTGGTTGTAACCTGATTTAGATGGAAATTGACGGTCCGTTCTGTAATTCCGAGGATAGTTGCAATCTCCCAAGATGTTTTTCCTTCGCTTGCCCAATAAAGACACTCACGCTCGCGACCCGATAAGCTTACCGAAGGCGGTGCTATATCAGGCCTGCGCTTTATCACTTCTAGTGCTGAACTAAAAATATATCCAGAACAGAAGGATATCTTGGGGACATTCTCATACATCAGCTCGCTGTTATTACCCACCTTGGTAATGAATGTTAATACTCCTTTTTCTCCAGTCGGTGAATTCAGCGGTATTGAAATACCATTTTGCACTCCAAAATCGGCTGCGAGCTTCATTACATTCTTGCCCTTTTCCGATATATCAGATTGCATCAGATCCTGTGTATTCCAGAAAATGGGCTGAGTTTGTCTCATCGCAAGATTGATCACTGGATCTTCCATCAGATACTTATTCTTGTAATAGGTTTCAAACCAGCTCTTAGGGTAGTTGTTAATGAGCACAATATGTGATCTTTGCAAACTACACGGATAAAGAATTAAGAGCTGGAAATAGTCAAAACCCATTTTGTAGCTAAAGCGCTCGAGAGCACTCTGGGTATCGAGTGGTGAGCGGGCCTTGGCGAATGGCTCTACCAACTGCAATAGTTCTTCATTGAACAAGTTTTGCTCCTTATGTGCGGGCTCATCCTTGGCCCGCTATCCCGTACTGTTGTTATTGTTTGGGGTGTTCAGTGAGCTGTATTTGCTCTGCACCGCCATTTTTGAGATAATGATAATAGTTATCAATCAACTGCATCATTATCATGAAGAAGCACCTCATTGCCGCCCTGATCGCGCTTCCTGCCATAGGGGGTGCATACGCAGCAAACCCGGTGGCGGAACATACTTTAGCAGATCTGGTCTCAGGCGAGGCCTCCCAGAAAAAAGTAGCACAAGCTGCCGACGCTGCTATAGCTGCTCGTCAAGAGTTGCAAGCCACTGAGCGTCAGCTCAAAGACCAGCTTGCCTACAACCATTACATGCAAACCATGGTCACCGATCAGGAGCGAGAGCTGTCCACATTGCAGCGTCAGCTCTCCGCAGTAGAGGAAACTCGCCAAGGGTTGGTGCCCTTGCTGCTTCAGATGCAAGACGATCTCGAGGTTTGGGTCACGAATGACCTCCCCTTGCGTAAGGAAGAGCGCGAGGCTCGCCTGGCTCATCTCAAACAGACTCTGGCCCGTTCCGATGTGAGCGAGTCCGAAAAATTCCGAGTTCTGTTACAGGCTTACCAGATAGAGGCGGAATACGGTAACCGGCTCGATGTCTGGCAACAGCGTCTGACTCTGGAGGGGCAGGAGCGATTAGTGGATGTGGTGGCCCTGGGGCGCATTGCGCTGCTGGCAATGACTACCGATGGTCATCAGGCGTGGCGTTGGTCAACTCAGGCCAAGGCATGGCTGCCACTCGATGTTCAATGGTTTGGCGCGATCCGCCAAGCGATTGAGCTGGCCAATGAGAAACAGACCCCCACTTTGTTACGGCTTCCCATGTCCACTGCCCGCCAGGAGATGACCCAATGAGAGCTCTTCCTCTGATCCTGGCGCTTGCCTTTAGCGCTCAGGCAGCCCCTCAATTCACTGCGGAAGAGCAGGCGCGTGAACAGACGGCCTCTTCAGAGCTGGCTACGCTGCGGGCCCAGCTTTCCCAAGCCAAGGCTAATTTGGCCCAAGTGCAAGCCCAGAGTAAGGCTCTGGCCGAGCGCTTTGGTGCCAACGAGAAACAGCTGGCCGAGCTAAACAAGGAGTGGCAAAGCGCATCGACGGGCATGGATGAACTGTTTGCGGTAAGCCGGCAGGGGGCTAAGGAGGCGATGAGCCTGCTCGAAGGGTCGGCCATACAGGCGCAGTATCCTGAACGCCTCGCCCCGCTTGACCGTCTGAGCGATGAAAAGTCGGTGCCGGATCGTCAGGCTCTGGCTCTGTTGCCCGAATTATTACTCGGGGAGATGAGGGCATCGGCCCAGATTACTCGCTTTCAGGCACAGGTGCCGGGAGGGGATGGCATCGCCACTCCCCATACCTTGACCCGTTTTGGCTCTTTTACGCTGGCTACGGAACAAGGACTGGTGCAACCAACGCCACAAGGATTGCAACCGATCGCTAATTTGCCGAGCGATGTGATGGGGAGCTACCGAGATTATCAAGGCTCTGAGGGGGAAGCGGTGGCTATCGATCCCTCTCACGGCAGTGTTCTTGGCATGCTGGCCGAACTCCCCACCTTCACCCAGCGCCTACAGCAGGGTGGCACAGTGGGCTACATCATCCTGACGCTGGCTCTGCTCGGGATGGGGATTGCCGCCGTGCGTCTGGTGTTGTTGTCACGAGAACTCAATGCCGTGCGCCGTCAGGTTAATGATGCGACGCTACGTGAGAGCAATGCCCTTGGGCGTGTGCTGGCGGTAGAGAGGCAATATCCTCATCTTCCCATGGAAACCCTGGAGTTACGCCTTGATGAAGCCATCTTGCAAGAGACCCCGCGGCTTGAGCGCGGTATCGGCATGGTGAAGGTGATCGCCGCAGTGGCTCCCATGCTGGGCCTGCTGGGGACAGTTACCGGCATGATCGGGACATTCCAATCCATCACCCAATTCGGTACCGGTGATCCCAAGATCATGGCCGGGGGGATTTCCATGGCCCTGGTGACGACGGTGCAGGGATTGGTCGCGGCCATACCGTTGATCCTGGCCCATAGCCTGTTGCAGTCGCGTTTTAGTGAACTCTCCAACCTGCTCGAGCAGCAGGTGGCGGGGATCTTGGCCGAGCGCGCTGAGGCTGATGGTCAGGTGAAGACCAAAGCGGAGCGCGTTGCCTGATGATGGCTCTGTGGGAACAGTTGCAGCAGTTTATGGGGTGCGGTGGCCCCATTCTCTGGGTGATCCTAGGGCTGCTGCTGGTGATGTGGTGCCTGATCCTGGAGCGGCTGCTCTATCTGTGGGGGGGCTATCGCGGCGTACAGCACTCGCTGCTGGCCAGCTGGCGTGCCCGCGCCGAGCGAACCAGTTGGCAGGCCAAGGCTATCCGCACTCGCTGGATTGCGCAGGCCGAACTTGAGCTGCAGCGTCACCTTCTTTTTATCCGTACCCTGGTGGTGCTCTGCCCCATGTTGGGGCTGCTGGGGACGGTCACCGGTATGATCGGGGTGTTTGATGCCCTGGCCATGGCCAACCGTTTCAATCCCGAGAACATGGCCAGTGGGATCTCCCGCGCCACCATTCCGACGATGGCGGGGATGGTGGTGGCGCTCATCGGGGTGCTGATCCTCAGCCGTCTTGAGAGCCAGGCGCGTCGTTTGCTCGAGCAGACCCGTGATGGCATGGGCGCTGAATAGGAAGTTGTAACCAATGAGAAGACAACCTAAGCGTCAGCGTGACGAAATTCAGATCGACATGACCCCTATGCTCGATATCGTCTTCATCATGCTGATCTTTTTCATCGTCACCACCTCCTTTGTACGTGAGGCGGGGCTTGAGGTGCATCGCCCCGAGGCAAGTCAAGCCAAGGCGCAGAAATCGTCCAGCATCATGTTGGCCATCGGAGCCAACGGCGAGATCTACCTGGATCGCAAGGCGGTGGATGTCGAGCGCATCAAGGTGACTCTGGCGCGGATGTTGGCCGAGCAACCCGAGGCCAGCCTGGTCATCCAGGCCGACGAGCGGGTAGCCCATGGCCGCGTGGTGCGAGTCATGGATGAAGCCAAGGCCGCCGGCATTGCCAATATCGCCGTGGCGGTGACGCCGCGATGATGCGCTATCTCACCAGCTTACTGCTTGGCGTGCCGCTGACATTGGGGGTGTTGCTCTTCATGGCGGCCCTGATTGAGCCGGACAAGACGCCACGTACCGCCAGTGAGCCACGCAGCATCGTGATCCGGATGCCGGAGCCCGAGTTGCAGGTAGCAATGCAGGAGCGCCCTGTTCCACCAGAGCCAGAGCCAGAGCCGCTGCCCGAGCTAGAGTCCATGTCGGCACTACAGCCGGTGGCAACGCCGGCGCTGAGTCTGGAGCCTGTCCCCATGATCACCCCCCCGCTCGATATCGCCGCGGTGAGCCCGGTCAAGCTGACGATGCCGGACGTGGTACCGGGGGCGCAGGAGCCGGCGGCTTTCAGTGGCAATGTTCATGGTCAACAAGCAGGTAGCATGAACGGTGTGGCACAGGGGGGCGGTATGGGGATCGGTGGCCTTCTGATGCCCCTGCAACGGATTGAGCCAACTTACCCTTACCGCGCTCAGCAGGCGGGGATTGAAGGAGACGTGACGCTCAAGTTTGCCGTTGACCCGGAGGGGTTGGTGCAGAATGTCGTTGTCGTATCGGCCAAGCCACGGGGTCAGTTTGAGCGGGCGGCTATTCAGGCTCTGCGCAAATGGCGTTATCAGCCTCGCAAGGGCGAAAACGGCGCCATTACCCAGATCGTGACACTCAAATTCAGATTGGAGAATTAAGCGATGAAGCGTCTCTGGTGGTTTGCATTGCTGCTGGTGACACAAGGAGCATGGGCTGTTTCGGTCAGTCCGGCTTTCTCGCGCCAGCTTGCTCCTGTCATGAAACTCTATGAGGCCAAGCAGTGGCAAGCTGCCGATACCAAGGCCGCCACGCTAAAGCCAGCCACACCAGCCGAAGAGGCATGGCTGGCCCAGCTGCGCGCTTCGGCTGCCGCTAATGCCGAGCGTTGGGAGGTGGCCGCCACTCAGGTGGCTATGGCGCTGCGTTATGACCAATGGCCGCAAGAGCAGAAACGGGCATTGCTGCGTTTGCAGGGAGATATTGCGGCGCAACAGGAGCGCTGGCCCCAGGCGATCGCAAGTTACAAGGCGGCATTGGCATTGCAGAGCGAAAAGGCGCTGCAATTTCGCCTGGCGGGCCTTTATTTTCACAACCAGCAGTA
>NZ_CP040449.1:3252500-3662500 GCF_014892695.1 Aeromonas simiae | reverse complement strand
GGTGCCGGAAGGTTAATTGATGGGGTTAGTGGTAACACGAAGCTCTTGATCGAAGCCCCGGTAAACGGCGGCCGTAACTATAACGGTCCTAAGGTAGCGAAATTCCTTGTCGGGTAAGTTCCGACCTGCACGAATGGTGTAACCATGGCCATGCTGTCTCCACCCGAGACTCAGTGAAATCGAAATCGCCGTGAAGATGCGGTGTACCCGCGGCTAGACGGAAAGACCCCGTGAACCTTTACTACAGCTTGGCACTGAACATTGAACCTACATGTGTAGGATAGGTGGGAGGCTTTGAAGCGATGACGCTAGTTGTCGTGGAGCCGACCTTGAAATACCACCCTTGTATGTTTGATGTTCTAACGCAGGTCCCTGAATCGGGATCGCGGACAGTGCCTGGTGGGTAGTTTGACTGGGGCGGTCTCCTCCCAAAGAGTAACGGAGGAGCACGAAGGTTGGCTAATCCTGGTCGGACATCAGGAGGTTAGTGCAATGGCATAAGCCAGCTTAACTGCGAGACGGACAGGTCGAGCAGGTGCGAAAGCAGGTCATAGTGATCCGGTGGTTCTGTATGGAAGGGCCATCGCTCAACGGATAAAAGGTACTCCGGGGATAACAGGCTGATACCGCCCAAGAGTTCATATCGACGGCGGTGTTTGGCACCTCGATGTCGGCTCATCACATCCTGGGGCTGAAGTTGGTCCCAAGGGTATGGCTGTTCGCCATTTAAAGTGGTACGCGAGCTGGGTTCAGAACGTCGTGAGACAGTTCGGTCCCTATCTGCCGTGGGCGTTGGATGATTGAAGGGAGTTGCTCCTAGTACGAGAGGACCGGAGTGAACGAACCTCTGGTGTTCGGGTTGTCACGCCAGTGGCACTGCCCGGTAGCTAAGTTCGGAATCGATAACCGCTGAAAGCATCTAAGCGGGAAGCGAGCCCTGAGATGAGTCATCCCTGACCCCTTGAGGGTCCTAAAGGGCCGTTGGAGACCACAACGTTGATAGGCGGAGTGTGTAAGCGCAGCGATGCGTTGAGCTAACCCGTACTAATTACCCGTGAGGCTTAACCATACAACACCCAAGAAGTGTTTTGAGCGCTTGTGACGAAGTGAGAACGACTTTAGTGCTTGTGATGAGAATCGTGAGTGCAATCAGCTTTTCGGATTACGATTTTGCCTGGCGGCCATAGCGCGGTGGACCCACCTGTTCCCATGCCGAACACAGAAGTGAAACGCTGTAGCGCCGATGGTAGTGTGGCAGATGCCATGCGAGAGTAGGACACTGCCAGGCACCCAATTTGACGAAAGCAAAGGCCATCTCTAACGAGATGGCCTTTTTGCTATTGAAGCGTGAGTCATCGCCACGCGATACGTCTTTGTTATATCCCCACCCCTAGGTGAGCGGTAACACCATGCTCACCAGATTGTCCTCCAGCGACACCGAGACCTCGAATCCCACCTTGCGCGCCAGCGCTATCATGCCGCGATTGCTTGGCATGGTGAGGCCTGAGAGCTGGCCAATTCCCTTGTCACGGGCGTAGCGCACCATCTTCTCCATCATGATTCTGCCAAGCCCCTGTCCTTTGAGGTCAGAGCGCACCAGCACGGCGAACTCCGCATCTTGCAGATCCGGTGTGGAGATAGCGCGCACCACGGCCAGGATCTGCCCCTGATAGGGGGCTTCTTGCCCGACGGCCACGAAGGCCATCTCCCGCTCGTAATCAATCTGGGTCATGCGGGCCAGCTCTTCGTGGCCCAGCTCCCCGACATCGGCGAAGAAGCGGCGATAGCGATCTTCATCCGAGACCAGCGAGACAAACTGCTTATGGGCCGGCTCATCTTCTGGACGGATCGGGCGCAGCAGCAGGTGGCTGCCGCTATGCAGCCAGCCCCCCTCTTCCAGCTCGGTGGGATAGGCGCTGATGGCCAGCGGTGGCGGCGCCTCGTTGTCGAGGGTGATGGCGGCATCGAGCACGGTCATCTCTTCGCCCTGGGCGAGTAAGGGGTGAAGGTCCAGCTCGCTGATGGTGGGAAAGGCGATCAGCAGCTCCGAGAGGCGGTAGAGCACTTGGGCCAGTGCCGCCACGTTCAGTGGCGTGGGGCCGCCACGATCCCGGATACAGCCGCTACCCAGCGCCCCCAGCACCTGATAGCGAGCGAGAGTCTGATTGAGAGGAGGCAGTGAGGCCACCATGTGGTGTGGATGGGCGCCCGACTCCCCCAGCAGGATGACGGGGCCAAAAACGGGATCGCGCTGGATGCGGATCCGCAGTTCGATACCGCCGCTACGAGCCGCCATGCGCTGCACCAGCAATCCGTCAATTCGGGCGCCAGGATGATTGCGCTGCACCCGATCGAGAATGGCATCGGCCGCCTGTGCCACTTCGGTCGAGGTGCGCAGATTGAGCATGACCCCGTGCACATCCGACTTGTGAACAATATCCGGAGAGCGCAGCTTGAGGGCCACGGGATAACCGAGCTGCTCAGCCGTCAGGGTCGCCTCGATGGCGTCACCGACGATCCAGGTATCCAGCGTGGTGAGCCCGGCGGCGGCCAGCAGTGGCTGGGCAAGATGGGTATCGAGACGGTGCTGCTGGCGTTCGTGAGCCTGATGGATCAACCGAGCGCAGCCCTCCACATCCAGGCTCCCCTCAAGTGTGGCCGGGGTCTCCATCAGCTGGCGCTGGTTGCGGCCATATTCGACCATGTGCATGAAGGCGGCGACCGCCCCCTCCGGGGTGCGATAGGTGGGGATACCGGCCTCACTAAACAGGCGTCGTCCATGCTGGGCCGAGTATTCGCCCGCCCAGTTCGTCAGGATGTTGAAGCGGCGTGCCCTCGGGTGACTGTGCAGCGCCTCAATGATGGCGCGAGCTAGCGCCTCCCCTTCTGCGGTAAGAGAGGGGGCGTGGATTAACAGGATGGCGTTGGCCTGCTCCCCGTCGAGCAGAGAGTTCAGCGCCGCGAGGTAGGCGGCGACATCGGCATCGCTGCCGATATCCAGCGGCGTGCAGGCCGATTTGCCCCCCCGTTCAATCAACACATCCAGCGCCATATTGGCCAGACCGCGTCCATTGGCGATGATGGCCAGCCGATCCCCCTTCAGGTGAGGGGCGTGGCTTAAGGTCTCTACGGCGGCAAACAGCTCGTGGGTGTCACGCACCCGCAGCATGCCGGCACGGCGGATGGCGGCATCATAGACGTTGTCGGGGGTGCCCTCCTGACAGTGACGGCCGCTTTTTAGCACCAGGATCGGCTTGTTGCGAGCGGCCGCCCGCGCTGCCGACATAAAGCGGCGGGCATCCTTGACCCTGTCCATGTAGAGCAGGATGGCGCGGGTGGTTCCGTCGCGGGAGAGCTGATCGAGCAGCTCATCGGTGCCCACATCGCAATCCTCCCCCAGCGAAACGAAGGCGGAAAACCCTACTTCGTGTAGCTTGGCCCAGTCGAGTATGGTGGTACTCACCGCCGCCGACTGGGAGAGAAAGGCCACTTGTCCCGGTCGCGCGGCGATCGGGGAGAAGCTGGCGTTGATGCCGAGGTGAGGCATCAGCAGCCCCATGCTGTTGGGCCCCAACAGGCGGATCCCATACTGGCGGCTCAGGGTCAGCAGGGTTGTGCGCTGCGGTGTATCGAAACCGGCGGCGAGCAGGATGGCGGCACCCACCCCCTTGCGACCGAGCGCCTCGACCAGCGGCAACACCCGATGAGCTGCGGTGCAGACAATGGCAAGATCGGGGATGATGGGCAAGGCGGTGATGGAGGGGTAGCTCAGCACGCCGCACACGGCGCTGTGGTGCGGGGTCACCGGCAGGATTGGGCCGCGAAACTGGCCATCGAGCAGGTGGCGCATGATGACACAACCGGCCTTGGCGGGATTGGTTGAGGCGCCAATGATGGCGATGGAGGCGGGCTTGAGCAGGCGTTCCAGACCATGGGGTTTCATGGCGATCCTCGTCGGGTGTCGGTGCTCACCCAGTCTAGCCGGTTCCACAGGGGCGATCTGTGAGCGGGTGAGTGGAACTTATGTTACGCCATGGCGACAGGATTGGGGCATAATCACGCCCCAGCAAAGTGAGAGTCCGAGAGTCGGTAGATGAAGATATTGGTGATCGGCCCATCCTGGGTCGGTGATATGGTCATGTCCCAGAGCCTCTACAAGGCGCTGAAGGCGAATCATCCTGGCAGTGAGTTACACGTGATGGCACCAGCCTGGTGCCGCCCGTTGCTTGAGCGCATGCCCGAGGTGGACAAGGTGCTGCCGATGCCACTCGGCCACGGTGATTTCAAGCTGCTGGCGCGACGCCGGTTGGGCAAGCAGTTGCGGGCCGAAGGGTATGATCAAGCCATCATTCAGCCCAACTCCATGAAATCGGCGTTTATTCCTTTCTTTGCCGGTATTCCACTGCGCACCGGTTGGAAGGGGGAGCATCGTTATGGTCTGCTCAACGACCTGCGTGGTAACACGTCGGCCTTCCCCCTGATGGTGGAGCGCTATGTGGCGCTCGCCTACCCCAAGGCACGGATGAAGAGCCGCGCCGACCTGCCTGCGATCCCCCATCCCGCTCTCTCGGTGGATCTCATTAACCAGCAGGCGGCCCTGACCCGACACGGGCTCGATACGGTGCGCCCGGTGCTGGTGCTCTGCCCTGGCGCCGAGTTCGGCCCCGCCAAGCGCTGGCCGGAGGGGCACTACGCCGTGGTGGCCCAGCAGCACCTGGATGAGGGGTGGCAGGTCTGGATCTTCGGCTCAGGGAAGGATGTCGAGGTGGCCAACACCATTCGTGCGCGCATCAATCCGCTCACCCGTGGCAACTGCCATGTGCTGGCAGGCAAAACCAATCTGCACGAGGCGATCGACCTGATGGCGCTGGCCGAGCGGGTGATCTCCAACGATTCGGGGCTGATGCACATCGCCGCTGCGCTCAACCGGCCGCTGATCGGTGTCTATGGCTCCACCTCTCCGCTTTATACGCCGCCCCTGGCCGAGCGGGTCGAGATAGTCCACACCGACATCGAATGCCGTCCCTGCTTCAAACGCACCTGTAAATACGGGCACCTCAAGTGTCTGCTCGAGCTGAAACCGGAGCTGGTCATCGCTGCCAGCAAGCGACTGGCTCAAGACAGTGAGCAGGACGCCTCATGATCTGGCGGCTCGCCTACAACCTGCTTATCCACCTCGGGTTGCCGCTGGCGCTGCTGGCTCTCTACAAGCCAAAGCGGGGCAAGCCGGGGTTTGGGGCGCGTTGGGCTGAACATCTCGGGCGGGTGCCGCCGACCGGGCAAGAGGCACCGCTCTGGATCCATGCGGTGAGTGTTGGCGAGACCCTTGCCATCACGCCGCTGATCCGCGCCCTCAAGGCCGAGCGCCCGGATCTGCCGATCCTGCTCACCACCACCACCCGCACCGGCGCCGATCAGGCGGCCAAGCTCGGGGAGCTGGTCGAGCATCGCTATGCGCCGCTCGACTACCCGTGGGCGGTGGCGGCCTTCCTCAGGCGGGTGCGCCCCCGCGCCCTCTGGGTGATGGAGACCGAGCTGTGGCCGAACTGGCTGGCCGCCTGTGCCCGGCAGCGTCTGCCGGTCAGCATCATCAACGCGCGTCTTTCCGAGCGATCCTGCCGGCGCTATGCCCGCTTTCAGGGCGCCTTCGATACCCTGAGCCGCCCGCTGACTCACCTCTACTGCCAGCATCAGGATGATGCCGAGCGCTTCGCTCGCCTTGGCATCGGCCGCGAGCGGCTGGCGGTGACCGGCTCCATCAAGTTCGACATGCAGTTGAGCGATGAGGTGGTGGCCGGGGGCCGGGCCCTGCGCCACTCATTTGGCGAGCGGCCGGTCTGGATTGCCGCCAGCACCCATCAGGGTGAGGATGAGCAGGTGCTGGCGGCCCACCGCCGTGTGCTGGCCACCTATCCCCAGGCCCTGCTGATCCTGGTGCCGCGCCACCCGCAGCGTTTCGATCAGGTGGCCACCTTGTGCGCCACCGAGGGGATGCCCTGCGCGCGCCGCTCCCGTGGCGAGCAACCGGGCGATGAGACCCGGGTCTATCTTGGCGACACCATGGGCGAGCTGCCCTTGATGCTGGGGGCGGCGGATGTTGCCTTTGTCGGTGGCAGCTTGGTCGGGGTCGGTGGGCATAACCTGCTGGAGCCTGCCGCGCTCGGCAAACCCTGCCTGACCGGGCCCGCCTACTTCAACTTCAGCGACATCACCCGCCAGTTGCTCGAGCAAAAAGGGGCCGAGGTGGTGGAGGATGCCGAGGCCCTCGGGCGCAGTGTGAACCGCCTGCTTGGCGATGGTGCGGGACGCCGCGCCATGGGGGAGCAGGCCCGCGCCGTGGTGCTGCTCAATCAGGGGGCGCTGGCGCGCACCCTCTCGCTGGGCTTGGCGGCGCTGGCCGACGAGTAGCGGCAACCAGCTAAAAGACGGAGCGCATCGCGCTCCGTTTTGCTATGGGCAAAGGGGAAAAATGGGCGGCTGGCGCCCCGGAAATTTCGACATAGACTTGGATCGCTATCAAGCAGAAGGGAGGGGCCGCCATGGGTGGACACAAGCCTGATTATGACCTCGACGATGAGTGGGAGCCGGAGTCCTGGGAAGAGGATCTTGACGACTGGGAGGATGATGACAGTTGGCAGGAGGATGATGATTTTCCCGATGAACGCTGATCCGGCGCCATAGTGGGCGGGCCAAATGGCCCGCCTGTTTGTTTTTGCCCGGTTCGGGCACAATGGCGTGAGGCCTCAATCGGATAGGGATGACGATGAGAAGAGCGATGGTGATAGTGACCCTGCTGCTGGCCGGTTGCGCTGGCCAGTCGGATGAGCCGTGTGAGCGTCCGTGGGACGGGGCGGGTGAGGCTGATGGTAAGCTCGGCCTGACCGAGCAGCGCCTGGCCGAGCATCAGGCGCTCTGCCCCGGAAAGGTGGACGAGCGAGAGTGGCGGCGGGGGTATCAGAACGGGTTGGCCTGGTACTGCCGGCCAGAGCATCTCTATCTGGCCGGCCGGGAGGGGGGCGTGTATCAAGGGGTTTGCCCAAACGATGCCCAGGCTCGCAAGCTGTTCTTGCAGGGCTCTCAGGGCTGGACCGATCGCTGAGTCACGCCTTTTTCTTTAGCTTGAGCGGATGGCAGAGGTACTCTTTCTCCCCTGCGCTGCGCGCACACTTGGTGCAGATGAACTTGGGCTTGCGCACGATTTTTCGCAGCTCGCCCAGCGCTTCCGGGATTTCGTGGCGGCGCCATTCACATAGTGTCTTGCTGCCCATGCGCTCCACTCCTTAACAACGGGATCCCCAGTCTACGCCACGGCGGTATTGGGCCGGCAGCGGTAATAACCGATGTCACTGATAGAGGAACTTGGTGAAGATGAGTTCCTTGATCGCCTTCTTACCGGTCTCCTTGAGCAGCAGTTCGTTGGCCTTGGCCTCGCACTCCTTGCGCAGCTCCTCACGGGTGGCCAGCGACTTGATCTGCTCACCGGTCTTGCTGCCGAGCAGGCGGATGATGGCGTCGCGGATCAGCGGATCGTTGGCCTCCAGCAGCTTTTTGTCGGCCTCACTCTCGGCCATCAGCTCGATGGTGGTGCGGATGTAACCGAGCGTTTTGCTGTCGCTCAGGTAGTTGGTGATGATGTCCGGCTCCAGCGCATAGTAGGAGATCACCGGCCCCGTCGGTGCCTGGGCGGTCTCTTCTCCTCCTTCGCTGGCCATGGCCCCGAGCGGAGTCAGACAGAGCAGGGCAAGCAGGGCATATCGGGCAAGCGGCATGGCAAGATCCTGTTATAAGCGGTCGGCTTCCCATTCTTGTGCTGCCGGGCAGGCGCGTCAAGCGCCCCCGTTCTTACAATTTCTCTGCTTTTTACGGATAATGAGCGCTCTGTTAACCAAGGCTGGTGACCCGCCTGGAGTCGTGGTGAAGTCCGATCCCTCAGTTTCCTTCGTTCAGCTTGACCCCTGGTCCACTCCGGATGCGCGTCCGCTTCCCGATGCCCTGGCTCCCTGGCTGCGGGAGATGGGCTCATTAACCCAGCGCCTGCGCGCTCATGCTCCGGGGTTTACCCTCGAGTTGCTTGGTTACCGTGAACTGATGCTCGATGCCACCGTCGTCCCGCTACTGGGAGAGTCACATGGGCTCTGTCGTGAGGTGGTGCTGCATGCCGGCGACCGTCCCTGCGTCTATGGCTGGACCCTGCTGCCGGCGCGTGGCATGGCGTGTGCAACGCTCGGCAATCAGGGAGAGACGCCCCTCGGTGAGCTGGTGTTTAGCCACCGGGGGGCACAACGTCACCTGCTGGAGGTGGCCCGTTTTGCGGTGGAGCGTAGCCGCTGGAGTCCGGCTGCCACCCTGTGGGGACGGCGTTCGCTGCTGGCGCTGGATGGAGTACCGCTGCTGGTGCATGAGCTGTTTCTGCCCGGCCTTTTCGATGCCAAGGAGTCTGTGTGAGCCTGATGACCAAGGAGCGCTGGCTGGCCTACCGCCAGTTGGCGCGCATCGACAAACCGATCGGCACCCTGCTGCTGCTGTGGCCCACCTTGTGGGCGCTGTGGCTGGCCGGGGAGGGGCGTCCCGACCCCTGGGTGCTGCTGGTGTTTGTGATCGGCGTTTTTTTAATGCGTTCAGCCGGCTGTGTCATCAACGACTACGCCGATCGTGACTTCGACGGCCACGTTAAGCGCACGGCGGGGCGGCCGCTGGCGAGCGGCAGGGTCACCGAGCGCGAGGCGCTGCTGCTGTTTGCGGTGTTGGCCATTATCTCCTTCTTGCTGGTGCTCACCCTCAATCCGCTGACCATCATCATGTCGTTTGCCGGCATAGTGCTGGCAGTCTGCTACCCCTTTATGAAGCGCTTCATCCCCATCCCGCAGTTTGTGCTGGGGTTGGCCTTCTCCTGGTCTATTCCCATGGCCTATGCGGCCGAGGCTAACGCCTTGCCGCCGATCGCCTGGCTGCTGTTTCTGGCCAACCTGTTGTGGACCATCGCCTATGACACTGAATACGCCATGGTGGACAGGGACGACGATCTCAAGCTCGGCCTCAAGTCGAGCGCCATCTGGTTTGGTCAGCGGGATCGCCACATCATCGGCCTGTTCCAGCTGGCGACCCTGCTCTGCATGGGCATGGTGGGGGTGCTGGCTGGCCTTGGGGCTGTCTATTACGCGGGGCTGATGGTGGCGGGGGCCATGTTCATCCAGCAGCAGCAGATGATCCGTGGCCGCGAGCGCGAACTTTGCTTCAAGGCGTTCCTGGCCAACAATCAGGTCGGCATGGTGCTGTTTGCCGGTATCGTGCTCGATCCCCTGTTGCGTTGAGGCAACGGCATCAATAAAAAAACGGCACCTTACGGTGCCGTTTTTCGTTGGATCAGGCGTGGTGGCCGCGCCGATCCAGCCAGGCCTGGGCCAACCCGACCAGCAGACCGCCGAGGTGCGCCAGGTTGCCGATGGGGCCGAGCAGGCCGGTGAAGCCGAGCGCCAGCCACAGCAGCATGAAGCCCATCAGGGCCGGTGGCATCTGGATGCCGCAGTCAGGCTGTAAGCGGCCACGCAGCCAGCCATAACCGAGCAGGGCATAGACCACGCCGGAGAGGCCGCCGAAGTAGGGGCCGCTGGCGAGGAACTCCGCCGTGTTGGAGAAGGCGGCCGAGACCAAAGTCAGGGTCAGCAGCTTGCCGCTACCGATGCGCTGCTCAATCTGCCCGCCGAGGAACCACCACCACAGCAGGTTGAACACCAGGTGCAGTAGGGAGAGGTGGATGAGGCTGGGAGTGAAGAAGCGCCATACCTGCCAGTCCACGAAGTGGGTGAGATCCGGGTGGAAGGCGAGCGCCTCGAACAGGGGGAGGCCGATGGCATCCAGCGCATAGATGGCCACGCAGGCGATCAGCATCAGCAGGGTGAGCGGGCCCGAGTGGTGCAGAAAATCGGTCAGGGGATCGATCATGCCACGGCTGTAGTCGATGCGTGCATCGGCCCGGCCGGTCTGCCACGACGCCTCCATGTAGCGCGGATGGGTGGGCTCGGCGAGGAAGCGCTTCACCTCCTGCTGGGCCTGAGCGAGGCGCTGCTCGTCGGCCAGCCAGACGGTCACCCCCAGCTCGGACTGGGTCAGCTCGCAGGGGATCCCCAGGGTGCCGAGATAGTCGACCAGCGCCTGGGCCATGCGGGCATTGTCGAGAACCAGCAGCTGGATCATGCCGCGCCGCTCTCCACCGGCAGGTCGCGGCGCCATGCCTCGAAGCCGCCCTCCAGGCTGTAGACCTCTTCATAACCCTGTTGCAGCAGGTATTGGGCCGCCCCCTGACTGCTCACCCCGTGGTAGCACATGACGATGACCGGGGTGTCGAAGTCGGTCTCGTTCATGAACTGCACCAAACTGCCGTTGGTCAGGTGAAAAGCGCCGGGGGCGTGGCCCATGGCGAAGGATTGCGGGTCGCGGATGTCCACCAGACGAGCGTCTCCGGCCGCCAGCTTCTGCTGGGCATCGGTGGGGGAGATGTGGGCAAATTGATCCATGAAGGTGTCCTTACGGTTGCGTGGCCGCCAGTTTACTCCAAGCCGGGGGAGGGGCTCACCCAGAAAAAAGCGCTCCCCCTGCACAATTTCCTTCAATACCGGCGCCGCTCGATTCCCTATCGTGGCGGGAGTGACCACACGGAGGAACCGTTGCATGGAATTGAGTCTGTTGTTTTCAATGGCCGGGTTTGCGCTGGTCATGTCCCTCACACCCGGGCCGGTCAACATGGTGGCGTTTGGTGCCGGGGCCCGCTATGGCTTTCGTGCGAGTCTGCGCCATGTGTGGGGCGCCACGGTGGGATTTGTCCTGCTGCTGTTGCTGATGGGGGCCGGTCTGAATGAGGTGTTGCAGCGCTGGCCCGCGCTGGCCCTGATGCTGCATTGGAGTGGCCTGCTGTTTCTTGGTTACATGGCGTGGCTGCTGGTGGCCGATCGCGGTGAGCTGTCGCTGCGCGAATCGGCCGCCCCGGCGCTGTATCACGGCGCCCTGATGCAGTGGCTCAACCCCAAGGCGTGGTTGGCCGCCAGCATGGGGGCCGCCAGTTACGGGGCTGGGGTAGGGGCGTTACTGCTGTTTTCCCTCATCTATCTGGTGATCTGCCTGCTGAGCATCGCCTGCTGGGCCTATGCCGGCAGCCGCTTGCAACACCACCTGTGGGCCCCGCACCAGCAGCGCTGGTTCAACCGGGCCATGGCGGCCCTGCTGCTCGGGATGATCATCGAGTTGGCGTGGTAAGGGATTGCCGGTAACAGCCGGGAGTGGTGGCCACCCGCCGCTTGAAATGGTGCTGGAAGTGGGCCTGATCGGCAAAGCCGCAGCCTAGCGCTACCTCGGCCAACGGCGTGTCACGGCGCAGCAGTTGCTTGGCGTGGCGGATGCGCCGGTCGAGTAGGTAGGCGTGGGGCGTCATGCCGTAGTGGCGGGCAAAGCTGCGCACCAGGTGCGAGGGGGTGATACCGGCCACCTTGGCCAGCTCGGCCAGGGTAACGGGGCGGGTGTACTCATCGCGGATCAGCTCGGCGGCCCGCTCTAGGTGGGCGGGGGGGCGGTCGTCCCACTGGGCCGGGGTCAGGCGGCCGAGCAACAGGCGAAAGAAGCGGTAGCAAGCCTCTTCCCTAGCCATGGGCTCCGGCAGGGAGAGGGCTAGTTGCCGGTAGAGCCGGCACAGCCCTTGATAGAGGTACGGGTCGCGGCTGGCCGTGGTGTCGAAGGGGCGGAAGTGGGTGCCCAGCCCGGCCTCCTCCTGTTGCTGCTGCAACCAGTCGTTATCGACATAGAACATCAGATAGGACCAGGGCTGATCATCGATGGGGTTGCAGGCGTGCACCTCCTCCGGATTCATCAGCACCAGGGTGCCACGGCAGGCCAACTGCTGCTGGCGCTGGTTGATATAGGTGCTGTGGCCGCCGGTGATGGCGCCGATGGAGAACTGCGGGTGGCTGTGTTTCTCATAGCAGACGCGGCGGCCATCTTGCACCGCACGCGCCTCGATGAAGGGCAGGGACGGATCTCGCCAGAACTGGTGCTGATTGGCTGTGGCGGCGTCCTTGATCATGTCAGCCACCGAGATAGGCCTGGCGCACCGCCGGGTTGGCCAGCAGGGCGGCGCCCGTGTCCTCCAGCACTACGTGGCCGTTCTCCAGCACATAGCCGCGATCGGCCAGCTTGAGCGCTTGGTTGGCGTTCTGCTCGACCAGAAAGATGGTCATGCCAGCTTGGCGCAGCTGCTCTATGGTGTCGAAGATCTGCTGGATGACGATGGGGGCCAGCCCCAGCGACGGCTCGTCGAGCAGCAGCAGGCGCGGCTTGCTCATCAGGGCGCGGCCGATGGCCAGCATCTGCTGCTCGCCGCCGGACATGGTGCCGGCGCGCTGGGTCAGCCGCTCGTGCAGGCGCGGGAACAGGGTGAACACCTGATCCAGCAGCCCTGCGTGCTCGTGCTTGTCGACGAAGAAGGCCCCCATCAGCAGGTTCTCCTCCACGGTTAGGCGGGCAAAGATGCGCCGCCCCTCGGGGACAACGGCAATGTCCTTGCGCATGATGCGCGCCGAGCCGAGGGTGGTGATCTCCTCCCCCTCGAACCAGATGCTGCCGCTGCTCGGGGTGGGGTCACCGCACAGTGTCATCAGCAAGGTGGTCTTGCCGGCACCGTTGGCGCCGATCAGGGTGACAATCTCACCCTGCTCTACCTTGACGCTCACGTCGTGCAGCGCCTGGATCTTGCCATAGTGGGTCGATACGTTGCGAAGTTCTAACATCCTGACTCCCTTAGGATTCGCCCAGATAGGCCTTGATCACGGCCGGATTGTCGCGCACCTGCTGCGGGGTGCCGTCGGCCAGCGGGGTGCCCTGGTTGACCACGAAGATGTGGTTGGAGATCTCCATCACCAGCTTCATGTCGTGCTCAATGAGTAACACAGAGACACCAAACTCGTCACGCAGGGAGACGATCAACTCGTTGAGCTCGTCGGTCTCTTTGGGGTTGAGGCCGGCGGCGGGCTCGTCGAGCATCAGCAGTTGGGGACGGGTCGCCATGCAGCGGGCGATCTCGAGGCGGCGCTGCTGGCCATAGGCTAGGTTGCCGGCGCTGCGATTGGCCAGCTCCTTGAGCCCCACCTTCTCCAGCCAGAAGCCGGCCTGCTCGAGCGCCTCACGCTCGGCGCGGCGAAAGCCCGGCGTCTTGAACAGGCCGGCGACGAAGTTGGTGTTGAGGTGGCGATGCTGGGCGACCAGCAGGTTCTCCACCGCCGTCATCTCCTTGAACAGTCGCACGTGCTGGAAGGTGCGCACCACCCCCTTGCGGGCGATCAGGTGGCCGGGCAGCCCTTGGATCTCCTCATTCCGGTAGCGGATCACCCCGCCGCTGGGTCGGTAGAAGCCGGTCAGGCAGTTGAAGATGGTGGTCTTGCCGGCGCCGTTGGGGCCGATCACCGAGACCACCTCGCGCTCACGCACGCTCAGGTTGACGCCGTTGACCGCCAGCAGACCGCCAAAGCGCATGGAGAGATTCGAGACATCCAACAGCTTGCTCATTTCTTCAGCTCCAGGTGGGGACGGGTCATCGGCAGCAGCCCCTGCGGACGCCAGATCATCATGAAGACCATCAGGAGGCCGAACATCAGCATGCGGTACTCGTTGAACTCGCGGGCCAGCTCCGGCAGCACCGTCATCACCACGGCGGCCAGCACGACACCAATTTGAGAGCCCATGCCGCCGAGCACCACGATGGCCAGCACGATGGCCGACTCGATGAAGACGAACGACTCGGGGCTGATGAAGCCTTGGCGCGCCGCGAAGAAGCTGCCGGCAAAGCCGGCGAAGGCGGCGCCGATGGTGAAGGCGGTCAGCTTGATGATGGTGGGGTTGAGGCCGAGCGACTTGCAAGCGATCTCATCTTCACGCAGCGCCTCCCAGGCGCGGCCGAGCGGCATGCGCAACAGGCGGTTGATGACAATCAGAGTCACGATCACCAGCACCAGCGCCATCAGGTAGAGGAAGATCACCTTGTGGTTGGCGTTGTAGGCGATGCCGAAAAACTCGTGGAAGGTGCCGATGCCGCCGTCCTTGACGGTGCGGTTGAACTCCAGCCCACCCAGGCTTGGCTTGGGGATCCCCGAGATGCCGTTCGGGCCGCCGGTCAGGCTGGTCAGGTTGTTGAGCAGGATGCGGATGATCTCGCCAAAGCCCAGGGTGACGATGGCCAGATAATCCCCGCGCAGTCGCAGCACCGGGAAACCGAGGAGGAAGCCGAAGGTGGCGGCCATCAGACCGGCGATTGGCAGGCACTCCCAGAAACTCAGGCCAAAGTAGGTGTTGAGCAGGGCATAGCTGTAGGCGCCGACCGCGTAGAAGCCGACATAGCCGAGATCGAGCAGGCCGGCGAGCCCCACCACCACGTTGAGGCCGAGCCCCAGCATGATGTAGATGAAGGTGAGGGTGGCCAGATCCACCGCTCCGCGCGAGGCGAAGAAGGGGAAGGCGATGGCGCCGGCCAGCACCAGCACCGCCATGCCGTTGTAGAGGCGTGGCGCCTCTTCTTGGCTCGGCAACACAAACATCGGCACATGGGCGTGGCTGCGTCTGAACAGGCCGAGGATCTGGCTACGAAACAGTTGGAAGCCAAATACCAGGGCGGCGGCGCCGAGCAGCCAGCCGAGGGAGACCTCAAGGCGGCTGGCCACCACCAGGGTGGTGCCCTCGGCTTGCAGTCTGAAGCCGAGCAGCCAGAAGGAGAGCACCAGCAGCACCAGGGTGGCGACGCAGGCGTGGGTGAATTGACGCTTCATCATACCTTTTCGACCTCCGGGCGACCCAGGATGCCGGTGGGCATGAACAGCAGTACGCCGATCAGCAGGGCGAAGGCCATCACGTCCTTGTATTCGGTGCTGAGGTAGCCGGCGGTCATCGCCTCGACCACACCGAGCAGCAGGCCACCGAGCACGGCGCCGGGAATGCTGCCGATACCGCCCAGCACGGCGGCGGTGAAGGCCTTGAGGCCGGCCATGAAGCCGATGTAGGGGTTGATGACGCCGTAGTACATGCCGAGCAGCACGCCGGCCACGGCCGCCAGAGTGGCGCCGATGACGAAGGTCACGGCGATCACCACGTTGGTGTCGATGCCGAGCAGGTTCGCCATCTTGATGTCTTCGGCACAGGCGCGGCAGGCGCGGCCCATGCGCGAGCGACCGATAAACTGGGTCAGCACCAGCATGGTGATGAAGGTCACCACGAAGATGATGAGCTGCATCCAGGAGAGGGAGGCCTGGAAGCCATGATCGCTGCCAATCTCGATCCCGCCGCTGATGAGGGAGGGGATGGCGATGTCACGCGACCCCTGCGCCATGCGCACCAGGTTCTGCAAGAAGATCGACATGCCGATGGCAGAGATGAGGGGGATCAGCCGGTTACCACCGCGCAAGGGACGATAGGCGACCCGCTCTATGGTCCAGCCGTAGCTGCCGGTGATGATGATGCTGATGAGGAAGGCGGCGCCAAGCAGCAGCACAGTGCTGTCGATGCCCATCATCATCAGGGTGGCCATCACCATGAAGGCGACGTAGGAGCCGATCATGTAGACCTCGCCGTGGGCGAAGTTGATCATGCCGATGATGCCGTAAACCATGGTGTAGCCGATGGCGATCAGCGCGTAGGTACTGCCTATGGTCAGGCCGTTCAGCAACTGCTGAACAAAATACAGAAGGTGTTCGGACATACTGCGTTCCCTGTACGAGCCCGATCTTAAAAGAGGGGGTGACTGCTGCCACCCCCGTGTCGATGCTTATTTGATCTGGGTGGAGGTGCCGTCGGCGTGCCATTCGAAGATGCCGAACTGGAACCCTTCCAGATCCCCGTTCTTGGCCCACTTGAGCGGCCCCATCACGGTCTCGACCGGCGTCGCCTTGAGGGCAGCGGCCACGGCGGCCGGATCCTCATCGCCCGCCTTGGTGATACCGGCGGCCAGCGCTTGCACGGCGGCATAGGTGGTCCAGACGAACGGGCCGGAGGAGTCCTGGCCCTTAGCCTTGAAGGCCTCAACCAGCTTGGCGTTGGCCGGCTCCAGGTCATACTTCTTCGGCAGGGTGACCAGCAGCCCTTCGGAACCCTGACCTGCGATGGCCGAGATGTCCTTGTTACCCACCCCTTCCGGCCCCATGAACTTGGCCTTGAGCCCCTTCTCAGCGGCCTGGCGCAAGATCAGGCCAAGCTCAGGGTGGTAGCCACCGTAGTAGACGAAGTCGACGTTCTCTTTTTGCAGTTTGGCGATCAGGGCGGAGAAGTCCTTGTCGCCGGCGGTGATCCCTTCATAGGCCACCACCTTGACGCCAGCCTTGTCGAGCGCCGCCTTGACGCTGGAGGCAATCCCTTCACCGTACTGCTTCTTGTCGTGGATGACGGCCACGTTCTTCGGCTTGGCGGTCTCGATGATGTACTTGGCCGCGGTCGGGCCCTGGTCACTGTCGAGGCCGATGGTGCGCAGCACCAGCTGATAACCACGCTCGGTGATCTTGGGGTTGGTGGAGGCGGGGGTGATCATCAGGATGCCCTCGTCCTCATAGATGTCGGAGGCCGGCAAGGTGTTGTCGGAGCAGAGGTGGCCGACCACGAACTTGACGCCATCATTGACCACCTTGTTGGCGATGGCCACGGCCTGCTTGGGGTCGCAGGCATCGTCATAGATGACCGCCTCGATCTGCTTGCCATCGATGCCGCCGGCCTTGTTGATCTGTTCGACCGCCATGCGGCCGCCGGTGAACTCCATGTCGCCGTATTGGGCTACGGCACCGGTAACCGGGCCGGCGATGCCGATCTTGATGGTGTCGGCAGCCATGGCATAAGAGGATGCGCCAAACAGGGCCAGAGAAATGGCGGCGCGAATGGCTGATTTGCTCCAATTATTCATCGATTATTCCTTTAATCAGTGGATTATTTCGGGTCCGGCCGACATCCTCGCAGGTCGGACATGTCCCATGTTCTATCACTCCTACGACCCGTCTCACAAGTGGTTCAAGATGCTGTTACCGCTTGATTACTGCACAATAATTTGGAGTTAAATACTGTGTTTTTTGATTATTTTTAATTATTAATCTGTCTAGGTTCATATTAATTAAATGTTAATGCGGTGCGGAGTGGGCGATACCAGATAAAAAGCGGCCGGATTTTGGTCTGATAATGCTCTCATTTTGCCCAAAATCTGTTTGCGCAAATCCGGGCCTCGGACTAGATTGGCAACTTGCAAAAAATGCGTAGCAGATACGCCGAATTTCAAGCCTTTATGTAGGAAATCTGCTACTGTTCCGCCTTTGACAGACAGGAGACAGAGATGGCCACAATCAAGGATGTCGCAGCCAGAGCCGGCGTATCCATCTCCACCGTCTCACATGTGCTCAATCACACTCGCCGGGTTAGCGAAGACGCGACCCAGAAGGTGCTTGAGGCGGTGGCAGAACTGAACTACGCACCGAATTCGGTGGCGCGCAGCCTCAAGGTCAATTCGACCAAAACCATTGGCATGCTGGTCACGACCAGTGCCAACCCCTTCTTTGCCGAGGTGGTGCAGGGGGTGGAAGCCTATTGCTTCGAGCAGGGCTACAGCCTGATCCTCTGCAATACCGAAAACCAGCCGCCGCGTCAGCGTCATTATCTGAAGATGCTGATGGAGAAGCGGGTCGATGGCCTGCTGGTGCTGGGGACCGACATCGATAACACCCTGCGCGAGATGCTGCGCAGTCACAAGAGTGTGCCGCAGGTGGTGCTCGACTGGGGTACCGAGTGCGATTTTGCCAACGTCATCAACGATAACGCCCGCTCCGGTGCGCGTATGGCAACCCGCTACCTGCTCGAACAGGGTCACACTGACATTGCCTGCATCACGGGCCAGCTCGATAAGCAGACTACCCAGCAGCGCCTCGACGGGGTGCGTGATGCGCTCGGTGAGCAGGGTCTCTCCTTGACCGAGAGCCGTATCTTCGAAGGGGACTACGAGAGCCAGAGTGGCTTTGATCAGATGCAGCAGATCCTGGCCTTGACCCCGCGCCCGACCGCTGTGTTCGCCTTCGACGATCCGATGGCCATCGGTGCCATCTGCGCTGCTTGGGAAGCCGGTGTCAAGGTGCCGGACGATATCTCTGTCGTGGGTTATGACGACGTGGAGATGGCGCGTTTTGCCAGCCCACCGCTCACCACCATCCGTCACCCCAAGGCTGAGTTGGGTCAGTTGGCGGTGAAGCAACTGATGAGCCGCATCCGCAACAAGGAGTTGTCCGTCGAGTCGGTGACGGTACAGCCGGAACTGATTATTCGCCGTTCAGTCAAAGCCCGCCGTTAAGGCGGGCTTTTTCATGGTCAGTAGTTGATGCTGACGTACTCCACCTCGTCGACCCCCATCCCCGCCTTGACGTATACCGTCAGCACGAAGAAGAAGTTGGCCAGCAGGTTGGCAAACCGCCCCAGGATCGGATCCCAGCTCACACCGTTCTCTTCAAGCCGCACCAGCAGGCGTACCACCTTTTTGGCGCCACAGCGGCACAGATGCAGGGTGGGCACCGGCATGGGGCCGCGTGGTAGCACGAAACCGGTGACCCGGCCGTGGGTGGCTGCGTTGTAGTGATCGTAACGCCCCTTGAGCCACGTTAGATCGTCTTCGAAAATGCCGAGCCGTCCGCGCACCGATCCATTGAGGTTGTAAATGAGGCGTTGCAGCCGGTCGAGATCGGCCTGCACTTCGTCAAAGCCGGTCGGCAGTTGCGCCATCACCACCCCTACCTGGGAGCAGAGCTCGTCGGTGGCGATCTCGTAGTCACACTGCCACTTGGTCTCATAAATGAAGGGATAACAGAGTTCGCGCAGGTCGCGGGGGCGTTTCGGGTTCATGTGTGGCGGCCGCAGGTGGAGGGGCAGCCAGTGTGCCAGCGCCGGGCGGCGCTGGCAAACCGGGTCAGCCGAGCTGATGCAGGGCGTTGAGCAGGCGTTGGTTGAAGCCGTTGAAGCGTTGTACCTGGCTGTTGTCGTGCCCCTGGGCGGCGAGCACGGTCTGGGTCAGGTTTTGCTGGCTGGTGGGGGCGATGTTTGCATCGGCCTGCTGCTGCCAGTCCTTGAGCCGGGGCAGGTAGTCGGCCAGTGGCTTGAGGGCATCTTGCAGCGAGTTGCCCTGGTAGGCGGCGCTCAGCTTGCTGTGCTGCTTGAGCTTGAGGCTGAAACCGACCAGCTGGCTGTCATCGAGCTGTAGCTCGCCCACCTTGCCCATCAGTTGGTCGAGGTTGCCCGCGAAGAAGCTGCTGCCCAGCTCGTCGATATCCTTGACCAGTTTACCGATGGCGCTCATCTCGGTGTCGCTGAGATCCCCTTGCAGCGAGAAGCTGAAGCTCTGGCTGTTTTGGAAGCTCACCTTGCTGCCCCGGTCGCCTTGGCTGCTCTTGAACTGCCAACTGTCGCTAAAGCGCAGCACCACCTTGTCACCTTCTTTGGTTTCGATCTCGAGGGTGCCTTGCTGGCGGTTGGCCATCTTGGCGGCGCCGACCTCGCTGCTGGAGACGTCACCGAAGAACTCTTTCTCGAACTGGTCGAGCCCTTCTTGGATCAGCTTGTAGCTCTGGTCGATGCCGGTCTTGATGTCTTCGTTGTCGGTGGCGTAGCTGCCGAGCATCTTCCTGGCCTCGGCAAAGCCCATGTCGACCCCCTTGCGGGCCTGCTCCATCATCTTGGTCAGCGCATCGTCCTCCTTGCCATCGGCGCGGGCAGCCCCGAGCCGGCCGGTGACAAACTGCAATACGTTCTTGGCCACCTCTTCGTAGTCGAACAGGGTCTCAGGGGTCACCTCTTCGGCCTGCTTGGGGGCCTGGTACTTGCCCCCATTGATCTCGAGGCTGAACTGCAATGCCTGTTGCACCAGCACCTGTGCCCACTTGGGGCGGCTGTTTAGGGAGATATGATCCTGTTGCTCCTGGGTATCCTGAGGACGGGCCGCACTGCGCTGCGCCGCATTCTGGGCCACATCGGCCTTCTTCAGTTGACCCTGTCCTATGCTGTCGATTTGCATGCCTATTCCTCCACACATGCCCGGTATCAGGTTATCGGCCTGAGTGGATAATTCTTGACCAAAAAAACTGGACAACCGTCGATGGCCTCTTAAAATCGCCCCTTCGGGTTTGCCCCCGCTCCGTTTCCGGCTTCGTCCATGAGGTATTCGATGAGTCACACCCCGGCTGCCTACCAGCAGCAGCTCGACGCCAAGGCCGAGCGCCTGCGTGCCCTGTTTGCCGCCTTTAACCCGCCCGCCCTCGAGGTGTTCGCCTCGCCGGCCGAGTACTACCGCATGCGCGCCGAGTTCCGCGTTTGGCACGAAGGGGATGATCTCTACCACATCATGTTCGACCAGGAGACCCGCCAGCGGATCCGGGTCGATCACTTCCCGACGGCGAGCCGGCTGATCAACGATCTGATGCCCAAGGTGATTGAGGGCCTCAAGCCGCACCCTGTGCTGCGTCGCAAGCTGTTCCAGATCGACTACCTGTCGACCCGCTCCGGCCAGGTGATCGTCAGTCTGCTCTATCACCGCAAGCTCGATGAGCAGTGGCAGGCCGCTGCCGAGGCGCTGCGTGCCGACCTGCGCCAGCAGGGCTTCGATCTGCAACTCATCGGTCGGGCCCACAAGCAGAAGATCTGCCTAGAGCAGGACTTCGTGGATGAAGCGCTGGAGGTAGAGGGGCGCAGCTACATCTATCGTCAGGTGGAAAATAGCTTCACTCAGCCCAACGCCGAGATTAACCAGAAGATGCTGACTTGGGCGCGCGACGTGACCCGCGCCAGCGAGGGGGATTTGCTCGAGCTTTACTGTGGCAACGGCAACTTCTCCATCGCCCTGGCTGAGAACTTCGAGCGGGTGCTGGCGACCGAGATCGCCAAACCGAGCGTGGAGTCAGCCCAGTTCAACATTGCTGCCAACGGCATCGACAACCTGATCATCCTGCGCATGTCGGCCGAGGAGTTCACCATGGCGATGCGCGGTGAGCGCGAGTTCAACCGCCTCAAGGGGATCGATCTCTCCGACTACCGCTGCAACACCATCTTCGTCGACCCGCCGCGCGCCGGACTGGACCCGGCGACCGTCAAGCTGGTGCAGGAGTACGACCACATCCTCTATATCTCCTGCAACCCGGAGACCCTGCAAGAGAACATGGCGGTGCTCGGTGAGACTCACGAGATCGCCCGCTTCGCCCTGTTCGACCAGTTCCCCTGGACCCATCACATGGAAGCCGGCGTCTACCTGCGCCGCAAGGGCTAGGTCACGAGACGACACAGAGAGGGGCTGGCGCCCCTCTTTTTATTGCTGCCCCACCCAAACGCACCAGATCAACAGCGCAACGCTAGGAAGAGGGCCGACGCCGTGGCCAAGTCCGGCCAGATCAATGAGGCGTATCGCTCTTCAACCTCACTTGCCGCACCGCAGGGTCGCCACTTATGCCCAGATGAACTTCTTTATTGAGGTGCAGCCAGGTTCGAGCCTGCCGGGAACAGAGCATGAATCTGCATATTGGGCCGCAGCGGTGAAATATCACCGACCAGTGGTGTGACAACCCGTCGGCACTATTTCAGGCCGAGGCGCTGGGCCATGCGGTGCAAGTTGGCTGGGTCGAGCCGCAGCCGGCGGGCGGTGGCGGCCCAGTTGCCCCGTTCTGCCTCCAGTGTCTGGCGGATCAGCTCGCGCTGGAACTGCTCGGTTGCCTCCTTGAGCCCTTGTTGTGGCAGTCGCACGGGGTCAGGGCCGGCCAACGGCGCTGCCGGTTGGTCACCGAGTGCCAGATGGGCAGGGCGGATCACCGCTGTGCTGCCCCCCTGCTCGGCGCGTGCCAACACGGCGGCGCGGTGGATGGCGTGCTCCAGCTCGCGCACGTTGCCCGGCCATGGGTGGGCGGCGAGGCGTTGCAGGGTGGCCGGTTGCAGCGAAAGCGACTCCAACCCTAAGGTGGCGCGGCAGCGCTCGGCAAAATAGCCAGCCAGCAGGGGAATGTCCTCGCTACGCTCGCGCAAGGCGGGTGCATGTAACGGGAAGACGCTCAGGCGGTGGTAGAGATCGGCGCGAAAACGCCCAGCGATCACCTCCTGCCGGAGATCCCGGTTAGTGGCGGCGAGAATGCGCACGTCCACCTTGAGCTGGGTATCGTCCCCGATGCGTTGCAGATCTCCATACTGCAACACCCGCAGCAATTTGGCTTGCAACGGTAGCGAAAGCTCACCTATCTCGTCGAGAAACAGGGTGCCCTTGTCGGCCAGCTCAAACTTGCCCGCCCTATGGTGCACGGCGCCGGTAAAGGCCCCCTTTACGTGGCCGAACAACTCACTCTCGGCCACTGAGTCGGGCAGGGCGGCGCAGTTGAGGTAGATAAGCGGCTGCTTGGCGCGCGCCGAGCCTCGGTGGATGGCGCGGGCGATCAGCTCCTTGCCGACCCCGGTTTCACCGAGGATCAGCACGTTGAGATCGGAGGCGGCCACCACGGCGATCTCCTGCTTGAGCTGTGCCATGACCGGCGCCTCACCGATCATCTCGTCGCTCTCCCCTTCATCGGCCGCATCCTCCACCCTGGCAAGCGGGGTTGGATGCTGGCGTGCCAACTGCTCCATCAGTAGGGCGTTGGTGAGCGCGGCGGCGGCCAGCGCGCCGATGAGGCGCAGCTCCTTGTCCTTGATATCGTCGAACTGGTGCGGGTTGAGACCATCAATGGTGAGGGCGCCGATCAGGGTGTGGTTGCTCAGTAGCGGTAGACCCACACAGGCATGCACCTTGAGGGCATCATGGCCGGGGATCAGACCGTCATAAGGGTCGGGTAACGTGCTGTCGGTGGGGAAACGCACCACGTCGCCGGCACGGGCGATAGCCTCGAGGCGCGGGTGTTCAGTGACCCGGAAGCGGCGGCCAAGCACATCGCGGGAGAGGCCGTCGATGGCCAGCGGGACGAAGGTGCCGTTCTCATAGCGCAACAGCGCCGAGGCATCGGAGGCAAGCAGCTGGCGCACGCTGTGGATGAGACGCTGGAAGCGATCCCGGTGGGAGATGCCGTGTTGCAAGTCGAGGGCGATGCGGACGAGGGTATCGGTCGAGAGCATAATGGTCGTTATGACAATGTGATTGTGATATTGACCATAGCTAGGGATGGTTTAAATGACAATGCATTAAAATTAATTTGTTTAAAAACATGTAATTAAGTTATGGCACGAGACTTGCCCTTTCTCCTTCAGAGCGCACGATTCATTTTCGAAGGAGAGCAAGATGTCTATTTTGGTCAAAAACAACATTCACTGGGTTGGCCAACGTGATTGGGAGGTGCGCGATTTTCACGGCACCGAGTACAAGACCACCAAGGGGACCAGCTATAACAGCTACCTGATCCGCGAGGAGAAGACGGTACTTATCGACACGGTCGATCACAAATTCAGCCGTGACTTCGTGCTGAATCTGGCGGCCGAGATCGATCTCGCCTGCATCGACTATGTGGTGATCAACCATGCCGAGGAGGATCACGCTGGCGCCCTTTCCGAGCTGATGGCGCGCATTCCCGGTACCCCCATCTACTGCACTCACAATGCCATCGACTCCATCACTGGCCACCATCACCACCCGGAGTGGAACTTCCATCCGGTCAAGACCGGCGACAGTCTGGATCTCGGTAACGGTAAGCAATTGGTGTTTATCGAGACCCCCATGCTGCATTGGCCCGATAGCATGATGACCTACATGACGGGGGATGCGGTGCTGTTCTCCAACGACGCCTTTGGCCAGCACTATTGCGATGAGCACCTGTTCAATGACGAGGTGGATCAGACCGAGCTGATGGAGCAGTGCCTGCGTTACTACGCCAATATCCTCACCCCGTTCAGTCCGCTGGTGACCGCCAAGATCAAGGAAGTGCTCGGTTTCAACCTGCCGGTCGACATGATTGCCACCTCCCACGGCATCGTCTGGCGTGATGACCCGGCCCAGATCATCCGCCAGTACCTGGCTTGGGCCGACAGCTATCAGGAGGATCGCATCACCCTGTTCTATGACTCCATGTCCAACAACACCCGCATGATGGCGGACGCTATCGCTCAGGGGATCACCGAGGTTGACCCCGGTGTGGCGGTGAAGATCTATAACGTGGCGCGCCACGACAAGAACGAGATCTTGGCTCAGGTGTTCCGCTCCAAGGGGGTGCTGGTGGGCTCCTCCACCATGAACAATGTCATGATGCCCAAGGTGGCGGGCATGCTCGAAGAGATCACCGGCCTGCGTTTTCGTGGCAAGCGAGCCTCGGCGTTTGGCAGCTATGGCTGGACTGGCGGCGCGGTGGATCGGATCCAGACCCGGCTGATGGACGCGGGATTTGATATCAGCCTCTCTCTCAAGACCAAGTGGCGGCCGGATGGCTCGGCGCTGGCCGAGTGCCGCGAACATGGCCGCCAACTGGCGCGTCAGTGGGCGTTGCACCCGCTGGAGGCGCCCCGCCCGATCACCACAACTCAGGTGACGCCCGTTTCTGCGATGCCCGCTGCCGTGACGGCGGCGCCGCAAGCCGCCCCGGCGGCTGAATGGGACGACGATCAGGCCATGCTCTGTACCGTGTGCCAGTGGGTCTATGACCCGGCCCAGGGGGAGCCGGATCAGGGGGTGATACCGGGCACCCCTTGGGCGCAGGTGCCTGACAGCTTCCTCTGCCCCGGCTGTGGCATCGGCAAGGAGGTCTTCGAGCCGTGCGGCAAGGCCGAGGAGGCAGCATGAGCGCCGGTATCGTCATCGTCGGGGGTGGCTTTGCTGCCCAGCAACTGGTGCGTACCCTGCGTAAACGTGACGGGGCGGTGCCGATCCGCTTGGTCACCGCCGACAGCGGGGACGAGTACAACAAGCCGGATCTCAGCCATGTCGTGAGCCGGGCCAGCAGTAGTGCCGCCATGGTGCGCCTGCGTGGCAGCGAGTTTGCCGAGCAGCAGCGCATCGTGTTGCAGCCGCACTGCCGGGTGGAGGCCATCGATCGGGAGCGCGCCTGCCTGCGTACCCCCCAAGGGGAGATCCCCTACGGGCAACTGGTGCTGGCGACCGGTGCACGGGCACTACGTCCGGATATGCCCGGCAGCGAGCTGATGGTCACCCTCAACAGCCTGGCCGAGTATGCTGCCGTCGAGACGCGGTTGGCGCGGGCCCGCAGGGTGATGGTGCTGGGAGCGGGGTTGATCGGCTGTGAACTGGCGATGGATCTCGCCAGTGCGGGGCGGGAGGTGACCTTGGTCGATCTTGCCCCGAGTCTGCTGCCCTCACTGCTGCCGGCCCCACTGGCCCAGCCACTGCAACAGGCGCTGTTGGACGTCGGGGTCACACTGCGGCTAGGGCAGGGGATCGCCAGGCTCGATGCCCATGATGAAGGGGTGTTGGCCACCCTGACCGGGGGAGAGAGGAGCGAGCAGGATCTGGCGATCGCGGCTATCGGCCTGCGCCCGAACATCGAGCTGGCGGCGGCTGCCGGGCTGGAGGTGGGGCGTGGCATTCGGGTCGATGCCCTGCTGCGTACCAGCGATCCGCGCATCTTCGCCCTGGGGGACGGGGCGCAGTGGCAGGATCAGTGCCTGCCCTTCCTGCAACCCATAGTGCTGGGGGCCAACGCCCTGACGGGCACCCTGCTCGGCCACCCCACTGCGCTGGCGCTGCCGCCCATGCTGGTCAAGGTCAAGACCCCCGGTTATCCGTTACAGTTGGCCGGTCGAACCTTGGGCGAGGATCTGCGCTGGCAGATCGAATGGGACTGTCGTGGTTTGCAGGCGCGTGCCGAAGATGGCGCGGGTCAGGTGTGTGGCTTCGTGGTCGGCGGCGATCGCATGAGTGCCGCCTTCCCCCTGCTGCGCGAGCTGCCGCGCTGATCTGTTTCATCATCCATCGGCCGGGTGAGCCCGGCCCATCGAAGGAGAATGTCCATGTCCATGTCACTCATCCCCGCCCACTGGGTCGTTCGTCGCTCCACCCCCTTTTTCACTCGTGACAACGTGCCGGCAGCCCTGCTGACCCACCACAATACGGCGGCCGGTGTATTCGGCCAGCTCTGCGTGATGGAGGGGACGGTCACCTACTACGGCTTTGCCGACGAGCAGGCCGAGCAACCCGAACGGGTGCTCACCATCCGCGCTGGCGAGTTTGCCACCAGTCCACCTCAGTACTGGCACCGGGTTGAGCTATCGGAAGATGCCCGTTTCAACATCCATTTCTGGGCCGAGCAGGCCGAGTCGGATCAGCCGCTTTTTCACAGCCGCACGGCCTGAGAGGGGATCATGGCCAGTTTTGCTGAACCCGAGCGCCTGAGCCTGGTCTTTGACTCGGCTGAGCGCGAGCAGTGGCAGCGCAGCAGCGCCATCCTGGCACGCATGGCGCTCCCTCCCGATGCCGTGGTGGCCGATCTGGGGGCCGGCACCGGTTACTTCACCCAGCTGCTGCTCGAACAACTGCCGAAAGGTCGGGTGCATGCCATCGATAGCGAGCCGGCGATGGTGGACTATCTCGGCCGCCGCTTCGCCGGTGAGGGGCGGGTCAGCGTGCACCAGAGCCAGCCTGATGATCCCTGTCTGCCCGCCGGGGTTAGCCAGTTGCTGGTGGCCAATGTCTATCGCTTTATCGCCGCGCGCGGGCCGTTTCTGGCCCAGTTGCACCGGCAGATGGCCGTCGACTGCCGCGGTTTGCTGGTGGATCTCCACTCGCCCCAGGCGGCCGTCTCGGCAGAGCAGGCCGCCGCCGAGGTGACGGCGGCGGGATTCGTGGTCGACGAGCTGGAGTGCCGCACCTGTCCACACCACTATCTGCTGGCTTTTCACCGGCCATGAGCGGGCCAGATCAAAATAGTCGCCTGAAATGTCAGTTATGCTGCCGGCACGCTGTGAACGGGTGAGGAGGCGACGTGACCGGGATTGAGGCGCTGACGGTGGCGGCCGGGGTGAGTGCCCTGTGGTGGGGATTGCTGCGCCAGCGCGGCTGGGGGGGCCGCGTCGCCGCCCTGCTGGTGATGGCGGCTTGGGCTGTGGCGGCCGATGTGTGGCTGTGGGGCGCGCTGGCGTGGGTGACGCTGGTCGGCTGGGGGTGGCGCCGATGGCACCCGCATACGGGCTCGCCACGGGGGCAAGCTGGGCGGCTGCGCGAGGGGATGCGGCAACTGTTGCTGCTCTCTTGGACGCTGGTGGCGGCCCAGTACCTGCTCTATGTCTGGCAGCTTGGCCGTGGTGAGACGCCGCTGCTGGCGCGCCCTGATATCGTCGATGCCTTCTTGCCGATTGCCG
Organism: Aeromonas simiae; assembly: GCF_014892695.1. Classification (NCBI taxonomy): domain Bacteria; kingdom Pseudomonadati; phylum Pseudomonadota; class Gammaproteobacteria; order Aeromonadales; family Aeromonadaceae; genus Aeromonas; species Aeromonas simiae. Next base: position 3,635,203 of record NZ_CP040449.1, on the reverse strand, counting down.
GCGGCCTTGGATTGCGGGCGTGGGGAGCGCTGGGTCTCACCGATCCGCATCACCCCGCCGCGACCGTCACCCTGCTGGTCATCTCCCTGTCGGCCCTGCTGCTTGGGCGCAGTTTCTGCGGCTGGGCCTGCCCGCTCGGGCTCATCGGTGAGTGGCTGCACCGGCTACGCAGCCGCTGGCTGCCGGGGGAGTGGACGCCACCGCGCTGGCTCGACATGCTGCTGCGCGCCCAGAAGTGGCTGGTGCTGGGGTTCTTGCTCTTCATTATCTTGCTGGCGGTGCCGACGGCGGCGCTGCCCGGTTATCTTGCCAGCTCCTATCATCAGGCGGCCGACATGAAGATGGGCGCCTTCTTCTTCACCCTGACGCCACTGGCGGCCGGGTGCCTGGGTTGGGTGCTGCTGCTCACCGTGACCTTCCGTCAGGGATTCTGCCGCTATCTGTGCCCCTATGGCGCCTGGCTTGGCCTGCTCGCTGTGGTGGCGCCCCTGCGCATCCGTCGTGATAAGTCGCGCTGCCTGCGCAGCCAGGGTCATGACTGTGACAAGTGCAGCCGGGCCTGCCCGGCCCGTATCGAGGTACATCAGGTCATCGCGGTGCGCAGCCTGGAGTGCAGCGACTGTCGCCGCTGCATGGCGGCCTGCCCGAGCCGGGCCAATGCGCTGCACCTGGGGAGTGCCCGCCGGCGTCTGGGCGCCCCACTGCAACTGGCGCTGCTCTGCCTGTTCCTGTTTTTGCTGCCGCTGCTGGCCGATGGCCTGCTCGATCTCTGGGTCAGCCAGACCCCGCTTGCGGTGCGCCGGCACCTGCTGGCGCTGTTGCCTTACCTCTCCCATTGAGGCAAACGGGGTGAGCGAGGCATTTGCCCGCAGCGAAGGAGCAGGGTAAAGTCCCCCGACCCGGCCTAGCCGGGGGGATGGTCGGGCTGTACAGGTCGGGTTGTCCTGTCGTGTGCTGAACTGGTGCCTGCCCTGGCGCCGGCATGCCGACGGCAAGCGGGCCGCAGCCAGGGTGCTGGCGGCCCCCGGACGGACGGGCAGGGGCCCGCCGCTCCGCTTTCGAATCATCCGTCGTGGGGAAACGTTATGGAACACAAACCATCCTTGGTGGGCGGGGCATGCATCATTGCCGGCGTCTGTGTGGGAGCCGGCATGCTGGGGTTGCCGAGCGCGGGCGCGGGGGCATGGACTCTCTGGTCCATGTTCGCGGTGACGCTGACCATGGTGGTGATGACGGTATCGGGCTGGATGCTGCTCGAATCCTACAAGGGTTATCCGCTTCGCGTCTCATTTGATACGGTCACCCGCGATCTGCTGGGCAAGAGGGTCAATGCCCTCAACAACCTGAGCGTCTATTTCGTCGGCGGCATCCTGCTCTATGCCTATATCACCTCGTCGGGGCTCATCATCCAGGAGATGCTGGGGCTGGAGAGCCACTGGGGCTCGGTGCTGTTTACCCTGTTCTTCTCCGTCGTGGTGTGGCACTCCACCCGGGCGGTCGACCGCATCTCGGTGCTGTTGGTGATCCTGATGGGGCTGAGCTTTGCGTTCGGCATCTCGGGCATGTCGATGAACGTTCGCCTCGATCTGCTGCTCGATCGGATCGGCAGCGAGACCCACTACGCCCCTTATGCCCTCGGCATGTTGCCGGTGGCGCTCACCTCGTTCGGCTATCACCACTCGGTCTCTTCGATGCGGGCCTACTACGGCGAGGAGCGCCGCGCCAGCCGCGCCATTTTGGGGGGCACCGCCATCGCGCTCACCTTCTACCTGATTTGGCTGGCCAGCGTGTTCGGCAACCTGCCGCGCAGCGAGTTCGGCCCGGTGATCGAGCAAGGGGGCAATGTCGATGCCCTGCTCAAGGCGCTTGGCTCGGTGATCGAGTCCAAGGCGGTGGCAAGCGCCCTCAACGCCTTCTCCATGGCAGCCATCCTCTCCTCCTTTATCGGGGTCGGGCTCGGGGTATTCGACTATCTGGCCGATCTGTTCCAGTTCGATAACAGCCGAGGTGGCCGCGCCAAGTCGTGGGCCGTCACCTTCCTGCCGCCGTTGCTGCTCTCGCTGTTGTTCCCGTTTGGCTTCTTGGTGGCCATCGGCTATGCCGGCGCCGTCGCCACCCTGTGGACCTGCATCATCCCGCCGCTGCTGGCGTGGAAGGTGCGCCGCATGGGGAACAAGGAGGGGTTCCGTGCCCCCGGCGGGCTCCTCATGATAGTGCTGGTGATCGCCTTCGGCGTGCTGACCGCCGCCTTCCACCTGCTCAACATGGTCGATCTGCTGCCGGTCTATAAGGGCTGAACGCTGATAAGCTGATACAAAACGGCGCCTCGGGGCGCCGTTTTTGTTTAGGGAAAACAAATTGTCTGGGATGGCACACTATTCTATTACGTTGTTTAATTTACCCTCGTTAAGGCGACCTAATACCCTATATGTAATTTTTACATCATTCGTTATTACGTGGGGATGGGGGTGCCAGCAGTATGGCTGACTAGAAAGGATATTTTGGCTATGTGATTGGAGGGGAAACCCTAAAGTAACGTGTGTCATAGGGTTAATGATCACTAATGGCAATATGACTAATCTGGCGTGTCTTGCCGGGCTCATTGAGATCACTATTTTTGTCACGGAATGCTATGTGTATGTAAGATATTTCATCATTGCAAGTTAAAAATATAATATATCAATGGAGTCGATTGATATTGATAGTTAACTCTATTATATTTCTGCCAGATTTAATCTATAGGTGGATAAAATGAAAGTCAGTATCTCTGCGGTATTAATTACGGCCCTTCTTGGTTCCGGTGCGGTTCAAGCCTCTACCACCAACTGGTATGTTGGTGGAAAGGCCGGCTGGTCAAAGTTCCATAATGTCGATATGGAGCCGGCATTCAAGTATGGTGGTGATGAGGCGGACTCTGATGATGTTAGCTTTGGTGCCTTTATGGGTTATCAATTCCATAAAAATGTGGCAGTAGAGCTTGGCTATGATTGGCTAGGACAATACAAGAAAGAGAGCGTCTGGTCTGAAAGCAAGGTGAGTGCTCAGATGTTGCAAGCTACAGTTCGTCTGTCTGCCCCAATGAATTCAGAAGTGGATGTCTATACCCGTCTTGGCGGTGCGATGACCTGGACTGAACACAAGCTCTCTTCTATTGTCGGTTCGGCATCTCATGATGAAAATAAGGCTGCATTTGTAGGGGCCTTGGGGATGCAATACGCAATTGATAATAACTGGTCTGCTCGTATTGAATATCAATATGTCACCAAGCTGGGTGATTCTGATGTTGAAAACGGTGGTGTGTCCATGAGTAACAGCACGGTATCCATGGGGATGCTCTACCGCTTCTGAGCTTTTTAGTTCATCAGCATTGCTATCACATCTTGATAAGATAAAAACGGCGCCTTAGTGGCGCCGTTTTTATATCGGTAAACCCGAGTTTGATGTGTGTTGGCCGGGGTGATGATCCTGAACGCAGAGAAAGGCACGCTGTACACAGTGACCGAGCGCATGTAATCAGAAATATCGGCGAGGTTGTGATTCGGTGGGGGCTCGGCTTTGTTTTATGGTGGTTGTAATCGTTGGGCTTCGTAAAATCAGCCCAACCTACCACAGCCTGTATATCGGCGTAGGTTGGCGCTGAGCCTTGCGAAGCCCAACATACGAGATTCAATATCTCTCCAAGACTTTATATTGGCGTTGTTTCCCAAATCGATGCAGCTTGAATGGAACTAACAGAGGACTTGGTGATCTGATCACCACCATCCTCTTCAAGTCTGCATTATGGGCAAGTCGCTTCACCCCATCACCAATTGGCCTAAATACAACAAGTCTTTGATTAACCGAGGTTCACTCACCTTCTGGGTTGATGCCGAAGTCATGAACAACTGGCTCTACCACGACCATCATGGGCGGCGGGGCCGCAGCCAGCTTTACACTGACCAGACCATCTGTACCTTCCTGATGCTCAAGGGAATTTTCAACCTCACTCTGCGGGCTACTCAGGGACTATTCGACTCCCTGTTCGAGTTGATGAATGTGCCGTTGTGCGCACCGGACTATAGCTGTGTCAGCAAGCGGGCCCGCACGGTGACCGTGACCTATCGGCAGCCCAGCAAGGGGCGCATCACCGACCTGGTTATCGACTCGACTGGCCTGAAGGTGTTTGGCGAAGGCGAGTGGAAGGTTAGAAAACATGGCGCTGAGAAGCGGCGAGTGTGGCGCAAGTTGCATCTGGCGGTAGACCCGGTGAGCCACGATATCGTGGCGGCGGAAGTCTCGCTGGAAAATGTCCATGATGCTGAGGTGTTGCCCACCTTGCTTAACCCTCTGCGGCGTAAGCTGGGGCGTGTTTATGCAGATGGCGCCTATGACAGCAAGGCCAGCCATCAGCTTATCTCGCGCAAAGGGGCGATAGCCTGTATCCCGCCTCGCAAGAGTGCGGGGCTCTGGAAAAAGGGGCATCCAAGAAATGAGGCTGTGCTGGTGATGCGCAAGGAAGGGTTGGCGCACTGGAAGAAGATATCGGGGTATCACCGTCGCTCGCTGGCAGAGACGGCGATGTACCGGTTCAAACAGTTGCTGACGGGGAAAATCAGTCTGCGTAACTACAACGGTCAAGTGGGAGAGGTCATGGCCTACGTGTGTGCGATGAACAAACTGAATACCCTTGGCCTACCTGTCAGAAAGCCCCGAGTGTAGCGCTCACCCTGGGCTGGGAACGTCATGACTTGCTGGCTGATTTGGGAAACAACGCCCTTTATATTTAACAAGCTCAGTTGAAGAACCGTTACATTCTTAGTTGGCAATAAAAAACGGCGCCTTTCGGCGCCATTTTTAATATCACTTACCCAACCTAGATCACTGCAACAGGGAGATATCCGCCACTTGCAGGAACAGGTTGCGCAGGTTGTTGAGCAGCGCCAGACGGTTGGCCTTGAGGGCTTCGTCGTCGGCCATCACCATCACCTCTTCGAAGAAGGTGTCGACCGGCTCGCGCAGGGCGGCCAGACGGGTGAGGGCGGTCTGATAGTCACCGGCGGCAAACAGGGGGGCCAGTTCGCCTTGCAGTTCGGCCACCTGGGTGGCCAGCGCCTTCTCGGCGGCATCGACCAGCAGCTCCGGCTTGACGGTAGTCGGCAGCTCGCCTTCGACCTTAGCCAGGATGTTGCTCACGCGCTTGTTGGCGGCAGCCAGTGCCAGAGCGGCATCCAGGGTGCGGAAGTGGCTGACGGCCTTGACGCGGCGATCGAAGTCGAGCGGACGGGTCGGGCGACGGGCCAGTACGGCCAGCACCACGTCGGCGCCGATCCCTTCGTCCTGATAGGCGGCACGGAAGCGCCCCAGCATGAAGTCGACCACGTCGCTGACGACGGTCTTGTTGGTGAGCTTGTCACCGTAGACGCTGACGGCCTCTTCGACCAGCTCCACCAGATCCAAGTCCAGTTGCTTCTCGGTCATGATGCGCAGGGCACCGATGGCGGCGCGGCGCAGGGCGAACGGGTCCTTGTCACCCTTGGGCAGCATGCCGATGCCGAAGATGCCGGCCAGGGTGTCGAACTTGTCGGCCAGCGCTACGGCGCAGGAGACCAGGCCGGACGGCAGGGCATCGCCGGCAAAGCGCGGCATGTACTGCTCGTTGAGGGCCAGAGCCACTGCCTCGGCTTCACCGTCGTGGCGGGCGTAGTGCATCCCCATGACACCTTGGGTGTCGGTGAACTCGCTCACCATGTTGGTCAGCAGGTCGCACTTGGAGAGCAGGCCGGCGCGCTGGGCCTGGGCCACGTCGGCGCCAATCTTGGCGGCGATAAAGCCGGCCATGGCTTCGATGCGGGCGGCCTTGGCTCGCACGGTGCCGAGCTGCTGCTGGAACAAGACAGTCTCGAGGCGCGGCAGGTGGTCGGCCAGCTTCTGCTTGAGGTCGGTCTTGAAGAAGAACTCGGCGTCGGAGAGACGGGGGCGCACCACCTTCTCGTTACCGGCGATGATCTGGCTCGGATCTTTCGACTCGATGTTGGTGACGAAGATGAACTTGGGCAGCAGCTTGCCGCTCTTGTCATAGACCGGGAAGTACTTCTGGTCACCCTTCATGGTGTGCACCAGTGCCTCGGCCGGCACGGCCAGGAACTTCTCTTCGAAGTTGGCGGTCAGCACCACAGGCCACTCGACCAGGGCAGTGACCTCTTCCAGCAGGTCGTCGTCCAGATCGGCCACGCCACCGCAGGCGGCGGCAGCGGCTTCGACGTCCGCCTTGATCTTGGCCTTACGCGCCATGAAGTCGGCCATCACCATGCCCTTCTCCAGCAGGATTTGCGGATACTGGCTGGCGTTGTCGATGGTGAACTCGCTCTCACCCATGAAGCGGTGGCCGCGCAGGGTGCGGGCGGAGTCGATGCCCAGGATGTGGGCCGGCACCAGATCCCCATCCAGCAGCAGGGTCACGGTGAACACCGGACGCACGAACTGGATGGTCTTGTCGCCCCAGCGCATCATCTTGGGGATGGGCAGCTTGGCAAGCGCTTGGCTAACCAGTTCGCCCAGCAACTCTTTCGCCGGACGACCTTCGATCTGGGCGGTGTGCACCAGCCACTCACCCTTGTCGGTGACCAGACGCTCGGCCTGATCGACCGTGATGCCGTTACCACGGGCCCAGCCTTCGGCGGCCTTGGTCGGCTTGCCGTCGGCATCGAACGCCTGCGCCACGGCCGGGCCGCGCTTCTCGACGCTCTTGCTTGGCTGATCGCTGGCCAGCTCGCTCACCTTCAGCGCCAGACGGCGCGGGGAGGCAAACCACTCGACTCCGGCGAAGGCCAGATCGGCCTTGGTCAGCTCGCTCTTGAAGTTGTCTGCAAAGGCTTCAGCCAGGGAGCGCAGGGCCTTGGGGGGCAGTTCGGCGGTGCCGATCTCTACCAGAAAAGTATGTTGTGCCATGTCCGTTCCTTAACCTTGCTTGTTCTCTGCGCGCTGACACATGGGAAAGCCCAGCGCTTCGCGGGAGGCGTAATAGGCCTCGGCCACCGCCTTGGTCAGGGTGCGAATGCGCAGGATGTAGCGCTGACGCTCGGTGACTGAGATGGCCTTGCGGGCATCCAGCAGGTTGAAGGAGTGAGCGGCCTTGAGGATGCGCTCATAGGCCGGCAGCGGCAGCGGTTTTTCCAGTGCCAGCAGGGACTGGGCTTCCTTCTCGTACTGCTCGAAGCAGTGGAACAGGAACTCCACGTCGGCGTGTTCGAAGTTGTAGGTGGACTGCTCCACTTCGTTCTGGTGGAACACGTCGCCATAAGTGGTCTTGCCGAGCGGGCCGTCAGACCAGACCAGGTCGTAGACGCTGTCGACGCCCTGGATGTACATGGCCAGACGCTCGAGGCCATAGGTGATCTCGCCGGTGACCGGCTTGCACTCGAGGCCGCCCACCTGCTGGAAGTAGGTGAACTGGGTCACTTCCATGCCGTTGAGCCACACTTCCCAACCCAGACCCCAGGCACCCAGCGTCGGGTTTTCCCAGTTGTCTTCCACGAAGCGGATGTCGTGGATCTCGGGGTCGAGCCCCAGCTCTTTCAGGGAGCCGAGATAGAGTTCCTGAATGTTGTCGGGGGAGGGCTTGATGATCACCTGGAACTGGTAGTAGTGCTGCAGGCGGTTCGGGTTCTCACCGTAGCGGCCGTCAGTCGGACGGCGGGACGGTTGTACGTAGGCGCAGGCGATGGGCTCGGGGCCCAGGGCGCGCAGGCAGGTCATGGGGTGGGAGGTACCGGCACCCACTTCCATATCCAGCGGCTGAATGATGGTACAGCCCTGGCGGGACCAATAGTCCTGCAGCTGCAGGATCAGGCCCTGAAAGGTTTTGACATCGAATTTTTGCATAATTTTTTTCGCGCGAAATGAAATCAGAGCAAGATTTGCTGAATGTGAACCGAAGGAGTATACCGCCTGGCATGGTCGGATAATAGGCGAAATTACAGGGGATTAGTGTGATGACGCTGCGCCGGGCCTGGGCGGGAGGGGGAGCCGGCACTCGCATGTCCGGGTTGGAGCCGGTAGATTGGGGCGAGATGAAATGAGAGGAGTGAGGAAATGGAATTGCGTTGCGCCTGGGTGACCCGTGACCCGGCCTACATCGAATACCATGACAAACAGTGGGGGCGACCGGTCTACGATGCCCGCGAGCTGTTTGCCAAACTCTGCCTCGATGGCCAGCAGGCGGGGCTGTCGTGGATCACCATCTTGAAGCGCACCGAGAGCTACTATCGCGCCTATGCCGACTTCGACCCGGCACGTATTGCGCAGTTCGACGAGCAGGATGTGGAGCGGCTGATGCAAGACCCTGGCATCATCCGCAACCGGCTCAAGGTGCACTCGATCATCAAGAACGCCAAGGCGCTGCTCGCCATGGAGGCCGAGGGGATCGACTTTGCCGATTTCCTGTGGGGCTTCGTCGGGGGCGCCCCCATGGTCAACCAACGCCAGGGCAACGGCGACATTCCGGCGACGTCGCCCGAGTCGGATGCCATGTCCAAGGCGCTTAAGAAACGCGGTTTTACCTTTGTGGGTAGCACCATCTGTTACGCCTTCATGCAGGCGGTGGGGATGGTGAACGATCATCTGGTGACCTGCCCCTGTCATGAGCTGTGTCAGCGTGGCTAGGCGTGCGCTCACTCAAAGGGGGGCCTGAGCCCCCCCTTGTTGGTTGCTGAGTCAGCGACCTTAGCGAATACCGGCCTGTTGCATCGGCTCCCCATAGAGCTTGTCGGAACGAAAGATGTGGTCGAGCAGCCAGTTCTTGAGAAACGCGATCACCTCCAGGCTGTCCTCCTGTTCATCACCGCTGTGTTGGGCCAGTAAATGGCCCAGTTCATTCAATAATTTGGCATGTTCCTGCTTGTGACGTTGCAGGCCGGGGTAATGGGCCTGCTCCATGCCCCTCTCTTCATCGGCAAAGTGCTGGCGGGCCAGAAAGAGAAGTTCACTCAGCCTTTGCTCCCGCACGTGTGAAGGGGCCCTCTCTTGCACGGCCTGGTAGATCCGGTTCATGGCGTTAAACAGCCCTTGATGCTGTTCATCCATGCTCGGCACATGGACGGAGAAGCTGTCGTTCCAATGCATCAGATTGCGCTGATCGTCGCGTGCCTCTTGCGCGGTCACCTGGAACTGGCAACTGATGAGCCCAATCTCTTGGTTGGCGTGGTTCATGTCACGGGTCTGGTGGCGGGTTTGCCGTGCCAAGGTCAGGCTCTGGCGAGCAATCTCGGCCACATTCACCACATTACGGTTGGTCTCTTCGGTCACCAAGGCTTGCTGCTCTGCGGCCTCGGCAATCTGGCCATTCATGACATTGACCTGATTGATGACCTCCACGATGGACTCCAGTGTCTGACCGGTGCGCCCCACCTGGGCCACCGCCTGTTCACTGACTTGCTGTGTGGTGAGCATGGTTTGAACGGCGCGCTGGCTCTTCTCTTGCAGGATCTCGATGCGTTGCTGGATATCGATGGTGGCGGCCTGGGTTCTGCTGGCTAATTGGCGCACCTCATCTGCGACGACGGCAAAGCCACGGCCATGAATGCCGGCTCTGGCCGCCTCAATCGCGGCGTTCAGGGCCAACAGATTGGTTTGCTCCGAAATGAACTGGATCACCTGCACGATCGATTCGATTTGGCTGCTTTCATGCTTCAACTGATCCAATTCATGGGCCGAGCGTTCGACATGTTCTGCCACCTGACCCATGAGCGCGACCGCGCTCTCGACCTGATGCTGGCCAATATCGATGTTCCCCTTGGCTTTCGCGGTTTCGAGGCGGGCGTGCTCCGTGCTGTGTGCGATGTGGTGCACGGTCGATGTCATCTTGTTTAGCGCAGAGGCCAGGACGTCGGTGTTGTGTTGCACCTGATTCATGCTGGTCAGCGAGGTGTCGGTGTGTTCCATCAGGGTTTCCATCTTGTCGTGCGTCTTGAACGACACCGACTGTACTGTCCCGATCAGGCTATCGATGTTCTCGAGGAAGTGATTGAAGACCTTGGCCAGATAGGCGTATTCATCGCTCCCCTGCATCGTTAGACGAAAGGAGAGGTCATGGCTGTTCTGGGCAAGCTGCTGTACCTGTTCCATCAGGCTGCTCAGTGGGGTCAGGATCTTGCGTTGTAAGACGAACAGCACCAGCACGACCAGCAGGAGACTGAGGCTCAGGATGAGCCAGGTCTTCTGGTTGAGAGCGCGACTCTTGTGCAATACCGTCTGTTCCAGGTGTTTCAGTTGCTGCTCCTGCCGTTGCAGCGTGTGCGAGATGACTCTGGTGATGCGGTTGGAGAGATCGGTGTATCCCCCCGGCTGGGCCATCAGCTGCTTGCCGGCCTCGACCCCATGCTGCTGGTAGGCGGTGACGATGGCGTGGCCTGCCTCTCGTTGGCGTAGGAACAGGGCTGCCAGATCGTCTTTTAGCTCAGGTAGGGTATCGAGCAGCGCATCAGCTTCGTGGGCATGTTCATCGGCAAGGACCAAGTGCTGCGGGGTGCCGGTAAGGGCGGCATTGAGCCGCCAGCGCTGCTCTTGGGTGGTATGGTGATGCAGATGTTGCAGCTCCAGCAGGTTCTCCGTGTGTGCAATCAACTCTCCGGGCAAGGCCGCTAATTCGTCGGTGAGGCTGCTGCGCCATAGATTGCTCAATACCAAGCTCAGCACTATGGCTGAACTGGCCACCAGCATGATGTGGCGAATAGGGACATTGCGCAGGTGAAAGGACATGTAGTTGATGACTCCAAGTGGCATGCGGGATGAACCGGCCTATGTAAAAGGGCCTGTGGTGCCGAGGCGCTGATGGGGGCAGGTGCCAGGTCGCCACCGACTGTGCGTCAGACAATGGCGTTAAGCTGGGATACAATTCCTGCCCCGGTGTGATAGCCGATCGACTATTTTGAGGGTTTTCATGAATTTCAAAACACTGGTGCCGGCTCTGGCACTCACCATCGCCGTTTCCGGCTGTACCACCAACCCCTATACCGGCGAGCAGCAGACCTCCAAGGCGGTCTGGGGCTCCATGGCGGGCGCTGCGACGGGGGCTGCCGTGGGGGCGCTCTCCTCCAGCAAGGGGGATCGCAAGAAGGGTATCCTGACTGGCGTGGCAGCGGGCGCGGCGCTCGGCGGCGGCATCGGTTACTACATGGACGTGCAGGAGGCCAAGCTGCGTGAGAAGCTGCAAGGCACCGGCGTCAGCGTGACCCGTAACGGTGATCAGGTGATCCTCAACATGCCCAACAGCATCACCTTCGACAGCTCCAGTGCTCAGCTCAAGCCGGCGGGCGCCAACACCCTCTCTGGCGTAGCCACGGTCGTTGCCGAGTTCGACAAGACCCGCCTCAACGTGATCGGTCATACCGATAGCACCGGTACCCGTGAGTTGAACATGAAGCTGTCCAAGCAGCGTGCCGACGCGGTGGCCAACCAGCTGATTGCCAGCGGTGTGGCCGGTTCCCGTATCGTCACCGCCGGTGTTGGCCCGGATCAGCCGGTCGCCAGCAATAGCACCGAAGCGGGTAAGGCGCAGAACCGTCGCGTCACCATCACTCTGACCCCGTTGCAGTGAGCGTGATCCGTGTGCGAATGACGGAGGCCATGCGGCCTCCGTTTTTTTAGACTCGATAGAGTCATCGTTAGCAGATTAGCTTGATCCCCTTCAAAAAAATCGCTAAAGATCTGGCCGAACGCAGATTAATATTTGCATCCCACCCGATGGATCGGGTTATTTTTGGAATGTTGTTTTGTTGTGACAGGATGTCGAGAAATACCCCTTCCCGTTTACATCCTGTCAGTATGCTCTGGCATGCATCCCAATCACGTCTGCCCGCGCTCCCGCGGGGTCATCACTAAAATCACATCAACACAAAGGATGTACACATGAAGGGATTAACCTTGGCCTGCGCTGTTTCCGCTGCGTTATGCGGCTTATTGCCAGGTGCTCCAGTTCAAGCCGCCGAACGTTTTGTCACGATCGGCACAGGCGGTCAGACCGGCGTGTATTACGTTGCCGGCCAGTCCATCTGCCGTTTCCTTAACCAGGGAACCAAGACCCACGAGATCAAGTGCAACGCACCAGCCAGTGGCGGTGGCGTGGCTAACGTCAACGGCATCCGTTCCGGTGAGTTCAACTTCGGCATCATGCAGTCGGATCACCAGTTCAAGGCGCTGAAGGGGGTCGAGCCCTTCAAGGCTGAAGGGGCGATGGAGGATATTCGCGCCGTCTTCTCCCTGCAAAGCGAGGTGTTCACCATCCTGGCGCGCAAGGATGCCAAGATCGCCAGCTTCGACGATCTGAAGGGCAAGCGTGTCAACATCGGTAACCCCGGCTCCGGCCAGCGCGATACTTTCGATGAGGTGATGGCAGCGAAGGGATGGAACAAGTCGGCTTTCAGCCTGGTTTCCGAGCTGAAGCCGGCGGAGCAGGCCTCGGCACTGGGTGATAACAACATCGACGCCATGAGCTACTTCGTTGGGCACCCCAATGGGGCTATCCAAGAGGCCTCGATCACCACCGATACTGTGCTGGTGCCGGTGACCGGCCCCGAGATCGACAAGCTGCTGGCTGAAAAGAGCTACTACACCAAGGCCGAGATCCCCGGTGGCCTTTACAAGGGGAGCCCGGAGCCGACCCCCTCCATCGGTGGCAAGGCGGTGCTCTCGACCAGCGCCAAGACTGACCCGGAAGTGGTCTATCAGTTGACCAAGTCGGTGTTTGACAACCTGGCGCGTTTTAAGCGTCTGCACCCGGCTTTTGCCGAGCTCAAAGAGACCGACATGATCAAGGTGGGTCTGTCTGCGCCGCTGCATGAAGGGGCGCTGCGCTACTACAAGGAGCGCGGCTGGCTGTAACTGCCTGCTGATGGTTTCCTGATGTACTCCAGACTCGCTGCCTCATTAGGGGAGCGAGTCTGGCTTTATGGCTGTCGTCACCGAGTCACACTATGCAACAAGTACAACAACCCGAGGTGCGTTCGGCTGAAGAGCTGATCGCCCAGGATGTGGGTGCCCGCCTACCGCAGGGCAGCATGGGCTGGATCATTGCCGGTCTTGCCCTGCTTTGGTCCCTGTTCCAGCTCTGGATCGCTTCGCCACTCCCCTTCATCGTCGGGGTAGGGGTGCTCAACGATACCGAGACCCGCTCTATTCACTTGGCGTTTGCCATCCTGCTCGCCTATCTGGTGTTCCCGGCCCTGCGTAGCTCGCCGCGGGATCGGGTGCCTCTGCCTGATATCGCCCTTGGCGTCATCGGCGCCCTGGTCGCCGGCTACCTGTTCCTCGCTTATGCGCAATTGGCCCAGCGGCCGGGCAACCTGACCACCATGGATTTCACCGTGGCCTGCATCGGCATTCCGCTGCTGCTGGAGGCCGCCCGCCGCGCCCTCGGCCCGGCTCTGGCCGTCATCGCCTTGGTGTTTCTCGCCTATAGCTTGGCCGGTCCCTGGATGCCGGGGCTGCTGGCGCACCGTGGGGTGAGCCTCAATGCACTGGCCAACCACCAGTGGATCACCACTGAGGGGGTGTTTGGTATCGCCCTCGGGGTGTCCACCAGTTTTGTCTTCCTGTTCGTGCTGTTTGGTGCCCTGCTCGAGCGCGCCGGCGCCGGCCACTACTTCATCCAGCTTGCCTTCAGCCTGCTCGGTCACCTGCGCGGAGGCCCGGCCAAGGCGGCGGTAGTCGCTTCGGCACTGACCGGCGTTATCTCCGGTTCGTCGATCGCCAACGTGGTGACCACCGGCACCTTCACCATTCCCATGATGAAGCGGGTCGGTTTTTCCAAGGAGAAGGCCGGCGCGGTGGAGGTAGCCTCCTCGGTCAACGGCCAGATCATGCCCCCCGTGATGGGGGCGGCGGCCTTCCTGATGGTGGAGTACGTCGGCATTCCGTATGTGGAGATCATCAAGCACGCCTTCCTGCCGGCGGCCATCTCCTACATCGCCCTGCTCTACATCGTCCATCTTGAGGCGCTCAAACTCGGCATGCAGCCGATCGGCAATCGTCAGCCGCGCCCCTGGCTGCGCCGCCTGACCGGGTTTGCCTTTGGCGCCGCCCTCATCAGTGGCCTTTCGATGGCGGTTTACTACGGTCTGGGCTGGCTTAAGCCGGCGCTGGGTGACTATGCCCTGCCAGGGATCGCCGTGCTGCTGCTGGTCACCTACCTTGGCCTGCTCAAGATTGCCGCCAGCAACGCGCCGCTGCCGGCCGAAGATCCGGAGAAGGGGCTCGACGAGTTGCCCCAGACCCGCGCCGTGCTGCTCTCCGGTCTGCACTTCCTGCTGCCGGTGGTGGTGCTGGTATGGTGCCTGATGGTGGAGCGCCTCTCCCCTGGCCTGTCGGCCTTCTGGGGATCGGTGATGCTGATCGCCATCCTGCTGACCCAGCGCCCGCTGCTCAATTGGCTGCGCAACGATGGCAAGCATGACTATGGCTCCTTTACCGATGGCGTGGTGGACTTGCGCGAGGGGCTGATTGCCGGCGCCCGCAACATGATTGGCATCGGTATTGCCACCGCCACCGCCGGCATTATCGTGGGCGCGGTCTCCCAGACCGGGGTCGGCCTGGTGCTGGCGGATCTGGTGGAGATGCTCTCGATGGGCAACCTGCTGCTGATGCTGCTGCTGACCGCGTTGCTGAGTCTCATCCTCGGCATGGGGCTGCCGACCACTGCCAACTACATCGTGGTCTCCAGCCTGTTGGCCCCGGTGATCGTCACCCTGGGGCAGCAGAATGGCCTCATCGTGCCGCTTATCGCCGTGCATCTGTTCGTCTTCTATTTCGGCATCATGGCCGACGTGACGCCGCCGGTGGGACTGGCCTCGTTCGCCGCAGCCGCGGTTTCCAAGGGTGATCCCATCAAAACGGGTCTGACCGCCTTCTACTACAGCTTGCGTACTGCGGCGTTGCCGTTCCTGTTCATCTTCAACACCGACCTGCTGCTCATCAATGTGGACTTCGCCCACGGCGTGCTGATCTTCATCGTGGCGACCATCGCCATGTTGATCTTCGCCGCCGCCACCCAGGGCTATTTCCTGGTGAAGAACCGCTGGTACGAGAATGTCCTGCTGCTGCTGGTTGCGTTCACCCTGTTTCGTCCCGGTTTCTGGATGGACATGATCCATGATCCTTACCGTGATACGGCCCCTGCCGAGCTGGCCCAGACCATGGGCCAGGTAGAGGCCGAGAGCACGTTGCGGCTGCGGATCGAAGGGGAGGATGCGGTTGGCAAGTTACGTCGCTTCACCGTGCTGCTGCCGGTGCCGGAAGGAGAGAGTGGGGCGGCGCGCCTTGAGGCGCTCGGTATCACCCTCTACGAGCAGGATGGTAAGACCCTGATCGACAACGTCACCTTCGGCAGCCCAGCCGCCGATATGGGCCTGGAGTTCGACCAGCAGATCTTAAGTGTCAAGGCGCCGACCGAACGCTGGGACAAGGAGTGGATCTGGCTGCCGGGTCTGCTGCTGCTTGGCGGTATTGTGCTGCTACAGCGGCGACGTCAGTCGGCCTGAGTGGATACGTGAAGAGGAGGCGGCCTGTGGGCCGCCTCTTTCATTGCCAAGGGCTCACAAGGAGGCGGTGATGGCCATTTGTCTGCCAATTGAGTTTTTAGTGAAATAAAAATTTGAGCTGATGTGAAAATTCAAAATAAAAAATCAATAAATTAGCCTTTCACAGTTTCATGAATCCAGGTTTTTGCCGATCTGCCTGCACGCTGCACTGGCTGAGCGGCCAAATTGTAGCGAATTCTGTTACTTCCCATTTTTGAGAATTAAATGTTGATGGCACACAATCCACGCAGTTAAAAATATTGCGTTGATTGGATTGGCGATGGATATCTCTGTAGTTGAGGAAAAATGCCCGGCTGAGGTTCGGTCGAAGGCGGCACGGCGCTGGCAGCGCCATGATACCCAATGGGTCATCAGCCTGTTTGGAACCGCGGTCGGGGCCGGAATTCTGTTCCTACCCATCAACCTGGGTCTTGGTGGCATCTGGCCGCTGCTGCTGGTGGCGGTACTGGCCGGCCCCATGACCTATCTGGCTCACCTCGGGCTGGCCCGCTTCGTGCTCTCGTCATCGCGCCCCGGAGCCGATTTCACTGAGGTGGCCGAGCAGCACTTCGGCGTCGTGAGCGGCCGCCTCATCTCCATTCTCTATTTCCTCTCGATCTTTCCGATCCTGCTCATCTACGGGGTAGGGCTGACCAACACGGTGGAGAGCTTCATGGTGAACCAGCTCGGCATGGCCATGCCGCCGCGCGTGCTGCTCTCGGGCGTGCTGGTGTTCGTCATGGTGGCGGTGATGCTGGCTGGCGAGAAGGCGATGCTGCGAGCGTTTGCCGCCATGGTCTATCCGTTGGCGGCCATTCTGGCGGCTCTCTCCTGTTACCTCATTCCCGAGTGGCGTTGGCCGCAGGGGAGCGCCCTGACCGGCACCGACTTTGCCAAGACCGTCTGGCTGGCGCTGCCGGTGACGGTGTTTGCCTTCAGCCACGCGGCCGCTATCTCGGGCTTTGCCAACGTGCAGCAGCGCCACTACGGTGAGGCGGCCGGGGAGAAGAGCCGTCAGATCCTGCTTAGCACCAGCCTGATGCTGGTGGGGTTTGTGCTCTTTTTCGTCTTCTCCTGCGTGCTGGCCCTCTCGCCCGAGCAGTTGGCGGCGGCTAAGGCACAAAACGTCTCGGTGCTCTCCTATCTGGCCAACGTCACCGACAACCCGGTGATCATCACGCTGGGGCCGTTGATCGCCTTTATCGCCATCACCTCCTCCTTCCTCGGCCATTTCCTCGGTGCCCGCGCCAGCCTGCAAAATCTGCTGGCCAAGCAGGGGTTGTCGAGCGAGCGCGCCGACAAGGTGGGCATCGCCTTCATGTTCTTCGCCATCTGGGGGGCGGCGGTCGTCAACCCGAGCATCCTCGGCTTGATGGAGGTGCTCTCCGGCCCGGTTATCGCCATGATCCTCTTCATCATGCCGGTGGTGGCCATCTACAAGGTGCCGGCGCTGGCCCATCTGCGCGGCCAACGGCTGGCCAATGGCTTTATCTTGCTGACCGGCTCGCTGGCGGTCTCGGCCCTGCTGTTCAGCCTGTTGAAATAGGGCCCAGCCATGCAAAAGAGGCGACCCATGGGGTCGCCTCTTTGTGTGTTGGCAGAGTCGTGGAGCGAGCGCCTTATTCGGCGTCGTACTCCTCGATCTCCTTGCCCAGCGCCTGCATGATGGCGCGCGCCTCGGCTGGAATGCTGTCCGGCTGATCCTTGCGCAGATCTTCGTCGCACGGCAGCGGCTGGCCGGTAAAGGCGTGCAGGAAGGCCTCGCAGAGCAGCTCGCTGTTGGTGGCGTGGCGCAGGTTGTTGACCTGGCGGCGGGTGCGCTCGTCAGTCAGCACCTTAAGCACTTTGAGCGGGATGGAAACGGTGATTTTCTTGACCTGCTCACTCTTCTTGCCGTGCTCTGCATAGGGGCTGACATAGTCGCCGTTCCACTCTGTTCCCATGATCCACCTGTACTGGTTAAGCCGTGAGGCCGAATTTTAACCCTTAAGGAGGGTAATGGCAATCCAACAGCAAAGCCATTTGGACGTCTAGACATGTTGACGGCTTTTGCTGTTTGGCATACTGTGTAGCTTCGCCAGATGGGGCACAGACGAAACAGGGAAGGAGAGTGCAGATGAGTCATCAGGGAACCCACGCCGTACGGGTCGGCATCGAGAGCGACACCCAGCACGGGGCGGTCGTTCCTCCCATCTATCTCTCCAGCAACTACACCTTTGCCGACTTTGGCGAGCCACGTCAATACGACTATGCGCGCTCCGGCAACCCGACCCGCAGCAATCTGGCCGAGGCGCTGGCTGCCCTGGAAGGGGGGGCGGGGGCCGTCATCACCTCCACTGGCATGGGCGCGGTGCATCTGGTCAGTACCACCCTGCTCGCGGCGGGGGATCTGCTGATCGCCCCCCACGACTGCTATGGCGGTACCTGGCGCCTGTTCGAGCACCTCGCCGCCAAGGGGTGCTACCGGGTCAAGTTTGTCGATCTGGCCGATGACAAGGCGCTGGCGGAGGCACTGGCCGAGCAGCCCAAGCTGGTATGGATTGAGACCCCCTCCAACCCCCTGCTACGGGTGGTGGATGTGGCCGCCATCTGCACTGCTGCCCATGCCGCCGGTGCGCGGGTGGCAGTCGACAACACCTTCCTCACCCCCTTCTGGCAGCAGCCGCTGGCGCTGGGTGCCGATCTGGTGGTGCACTCCACCACCAAGTACATCAACGGTCACTCCGATGTGGTCGGCGGCGCCGTGGTGGCGGCCGAGGCCGCCCTGGCCGAGCAGCTCACCTGGTGGGCCAACTGCCTCGGGCTGACCGGCGGGGCATTCGACTCCTACCTTACCCTGCGCGGTCTGCGCACCCTGGGGGCGCGCCTGCGCTGTCATGCCGAAAACACCGAGCAGGTGCTGGCGTTTCTCCAGGCGCAGCCCAGGGTGACCCGCATCTATCACCCCTCCCTGCCCACCCATCCGGGGCATGAGATTGCGCGCCGTCAACAAGCGGGTTTCGGTGCCATGGTAAGTTTCGAGCTCAATCTGGGGGAGGCGGGGATCCGCGCCTTCCTGGCGGCCCTCGAGCTCTTCTCGGTGGCCGAGTCCCTCGGCGGGGTTGAGAGCCTAGTGGCCCACCCGGCCAGCATGACGCACCGCGCCATGACGCCGGAGGCACAGGCGCGCGCTGGCATCAGCAGTCAGTTGCTGCGTCTGTCGGTCGGTATCGAGCACGGCCCCGATCTGGTGGCCGATCTGGCCCGGGCGCTGGCCGTCGCCGAGGGAGTCGCGCAGTAATGGCAGCATTAAAGGGAGAGAGTGCGGTGGCAGAAGCAGTGGGTGTGAAGCGTCGTCATGTACACAAGTTTGGTGGCAGCAGTCTGGCCGATCCGGTCTGTTATCGCCGGGTCGCGGCCATCGTCGAGCAGCAGGTACACGGCAACGAGCTGGTGGTGGTCTCGGCGGCGGGCAAGACCACCAACCGCCTGATCCAGTTGGTGGATCTGGCGGTGGCAGGGGATGAAGCGGCCGCCGAGGCCCACTCCGCCCTGCATGCCTACCAGCAGAGCCTGATCGACGGTCTGCTCGAGGGGGCGCTGCATGACGAGTTGAGTGCGCAGTTGAACGAGGATGTGCGCGCCATCGCCCGCACACTGGAGCAGCAGTTCGATCGCTTCGATCGCAACGGCCTGCTGGCGTTTGGCGAGGTGTGGTCGGCGCGCCTGCTTGCCGCCCTCCTGACCCAGCGTGGTCACAAGACCCTGTGGCTTGATGCCCGCAGCTTCCTGCGTGCTGAGGATGGCCCGCTGATCCGGGTCGATCACGCCCTCTCCAGCGAACTGCTCAAGGCGCGCCTCGCCGAACATGAGGGGCGCATCGTGGTGACCGGCTTCATCGCCGCCGACATGGAGGGGCGCTCCCTGCTGCTCGGGCGCAATGGCTCGGACTACAGCGCCAGCCTGCTGGCGGCCCTGGCCGATGGCGAGTCGACCACCATCTGGAGCGACGTGGCCGGGGTCTACAGCGCCGATCCGCGCCGGGTGAAAGAGGCGCGCCTGCTCGAGCGCCTGAGTCTGGCCGAGGCCAACGAGCTGGCGCGGCTTGGCTCCTCAGTGCTGCATTCGCGTACCCTGCAACCGGTGCAAGACAGTCGTCAGCGCCTCACCCTGCGTTGCAGCTACAACCCGGACGAGGGCTGTACCCATATCCTGCGCCGGGCACCGCGCTCCGGCGGGGCGCGCATCGTCTCCTCGGTCGATCAGATAGCCCTGATCGAGCTCAAGGTGCTGCCCCAGAGCGACTTCGAGCAGGCGGCGGCCATCATCGAAGGCTATCTGGCGCGCCACCGCATTCAACCGCTTACCCTGCAACGCCAGCCGGATCGCCGCATGCTGCGTCTGGCCTACACCCTAGAGGTGGCAAGCGGCGCCTATGATCTGCTGCGCGACTTCCAGTTGGAGGGGGGCTTCACTGGCCTCATCCAGAAAGAGGGCTACAGCCTAGTGGCCTTGGTGGGGGCCGGCGTCACCGATAACGCCGAGCAGTGCCACCGCTTCTATCAATTGCTGACCGAGCAGCCGCTGGAGTTCGTTCAGGCCGCCAAAGATGGCCTGAGTCTGGTGGCGGTGGTGCGCCAGATCGTGCTCGAGCCCCTGCTCATCGCCCTGCACGGCGCCCTGTTCAGCCGTCCGACCCGGGTCGGGCTGGTGGTGTTTGGCAAGGGCAACATCGGCAGTCAATGGCTCGGCCTGTATGCCCGCGAGCAGGCGCGCCTCGAGCGCGAACTCAATCTGGCCCTGACCCTGTACGGGGTCTACAGCTCGGAAGGGGGGCGTCTCGACGAAGAGGGGCTCGACCCGCGCAAGGTGCAGGAGATCCGCCCTGAGCCGCTCATCTGGCCCGAGTTGCTCGGCCAGCTCGAGCAGCACAGCTTCGATGCCTTGATTGCCCTCGATCTCACCGCCAGCGAGACGGTGAGTCGCTACTACCCCGAACTGGCCCAGCTCGGCATCCATATCATCGCCGCCAACAAGTTTGCCGGTGCCGCCGACAGCGAGTTCTACCAGCGGGTCAAGCAGACCTGCCACGACCATCAGGTGCAGTGGCGCTACAACGCCACCGTGGGGGCCGGCTTGCCGATCCAGTCCAGCATCCAGATGCTGCGCCAGAGCGGCGATCGCATCCACGGGGTTTCCGGCATCTTCTCCGGCACCCTCTCCTGGCTGTTCCAGCAGTACGACGGCATCCGCCCCTTCTCCGAGCTGGTGGAAGAGGCGTGGCAACATGGCCTGACCGAGCCCGATCCGCGTGAGGATTTGTCGGGGCAGGATGTGCGTCGCAAGCTGCTCATTCTGGCGCGCGAGGCGGGCTATGAGCTCGACTCGAACGACATCGAGCTGGAGAATCTGGTGCCGGTGCCCCTGCGCAAGGTGGAGAGCGACCAGTTCATGGATCGGCTGCGCGAGCTGGATGGCCCGATCCAGACCGCCTTCGAGAGCGCGAAACGTCTCGGCAAGGTGCTGCGCTACGTGGCGCGTTTCGAGCACGACGGCAAGGCGCGGGTTGGCCTCGAGTGCCTCGAGCCGCATCACCCGTTCGCCAACCTGCTGCCGTGCGACAACATCTTCGCCATCGAGAGCGACAGCTACCGCACCAACCCGCTGGTGATCCAAGGGCCGGGGGCGGGGCGCGAAGTGACGGCGGCTGCCATCCAGTACGACCTGTGGCAGATCTGCGCCTCCCTGTGAGGGCGATGGGGTCAATTGAAAGGGGCGCCGATGGGCGCCCCTGGTTTTTGGCCGATTTCCTTACCCTGATGCATTAGAATCCTTCCATTCATGCTGATATGGCATGCAACGGAGGTGTCATGGATATTCGCGCCCTGCGCTACTTCGTCGAGCTGGTGCGCCAGCAGAGCTTCACCCGCGCCTCGGAGCAACTCTTCGTCACCCAGCCCACCATCAGCAAGATGGTGCGCAGCCTAGAGGACGAGCTGGGCCAGCCGCTGCTCAACCGTGAGGGGCGCCGCTTCACCCTGACCGACTATGGTCAGGTGCTCTATCAGCGCGCCCAGTCGATCCTCGCCGAACTGCACCAGCTTGAGGCCGAACTGGCCGACTTGCAGAGTCTGCAACGCGGCAAGCTGGTGCTCGGCATTCCACCCATGGTCGGCCACGTGGTGGCCGATCTCATCCGCAGCTACCGGGCGCGCTGGCCAGGGGTTGAGCTTTCTATCGTCGAGTACGGCGGGCGGCGCATCGAGCAGGCGGTGCTGGAGGGGGAGGTGGATCTGGCCATCACTATGCTGCCGACCCGCCACGAGGAGGGGCTCGGCGCCCTTGAGCTGGCCGCCTACCCGATGCAGGTGGTGCTGCCGGAGCGGCCCGAGTGGCAGGGCAGTGAACCGCTGCCCATCACGGCGCTGCGCGAGCAGCCGCTCTTGCTCTACACCCAGGCCTTCACCTTGAGCGAGCGGCTCGAGCAGCTGTGCGCCGAGGCGGGCTTCACCCCTCAGGTGGCGGCGCGCAGCAGCCAGTGGGACTTTCTGGTCGCCATGGTGCACAGCGGCATGGGGGTGGCTTTTCTGCCCGAGCCGCTGTGCCAGCGTCTGACCCGCGACGGCCTGCTGATCCGCCCGTTGGCGCCGGCGCTCTCTTGGCGGCTCGGGGTGATCTGGCCGACCGGGCGCTACCTGTCGCGCACCGCCCAGGCCTGGCTCGAGATCTGCCCTCAGGGTTGAAGGCCGAAGGCGTCGCGGGCGGGATCGTAGAGGTAGGGAAGAAAGGGGCGCCCGCCATCGGGCAGGAAGGGGTTGTCGAGGCGGATGAGGCGGCGCTGGCAAAGGCCGGCCGTGTCGATGGAGGCCTGGAAGTGCTGGCGCCACAACTGAGGTAGCGACCCATCCTGCCAGGCCCGGCGCAGCCCGAGCTCGATGCGGGCCAGCTCTTCTTTATGGCTGACGTGGCTGTAGAGCAGGTGAACCTGCGGATAGTAGAGCGCCAGATGCTGCTCGATCGCCAGACCGGGCACCCGTGGCTGATGCGACTGCCACTCCGGAGCTATCTCGTTGATACCGCGACAGAAGAGGTCGACCCGGCCACGGGCCACCATACGGAACATCGCCTCGTAGTTTTCCACCTCATACACAGTCAGACCGGCGTGGCGCAGTATGTCGACATCCTGCCAACCGCGCCCCTGCACGTGACTGAAGGGTTGCAGTTGTGCCAGCGTCTCGACCCGATCGAGTGCGCGTTGGCGTCCAGGTGCGACGAAGCAGACCCGATAGCTGAGGATACCGAGATCAAATGGGAAGGCGGCGAATCCCACCTGTTCCATGCTCTTGTGAGGGGGCCAGCTATCGATGGTCACCAGATGATCGGCAGAGGGTCTCTGCACCTCGAGACGCATCCGCACCTTGTTCATCGGCGGTGCGGTGCGCAGTTCATAGTCACCATAGTCGGCGCGGGTCTTCTCCAATGCCAGTTGCAACGCCGCCCGGTAGTAGCGCAAACGGTCATCATAGGGATTATCCGGGCTGAGCAGGGTAAAGCGGGTGGTGGCCAGCAGTGGCCAAGAGAGCAACAGAAGCAGGAGCAGGGAGTGGCGCATGGTACAGACACCCAAGAGGAAACGCTGCCTCCGAGTATAGTGACCCGCCGTTCCTACCAGAAGAGCTGACCGAGCAGCGGCGCCAGCAGCACGGTCACCATGCCAGCGATCATCATCGCCATGCTCGAGACCACCCCCTCCGAATTGCCAAGCTGATAGGCCTTGGCGGTGCCGGCACCGTGGGCCGAGGCGCCGAACCCCGCCCCCTTGCCGAGCCGGCTGCGGATCGCCAGCAGGGTGAGAACCGTCTCGCCGACTGCCATGCCGATCACCCCGGTCAGCACCACAAACAGGGCGGTGAGATCGGCGTTGCCGCCGACCGAGCGGGTCGCCTCGACGGCGAACGGTGTGGTGATGGAACGCATGGCGAGGCTGCGTTGCAACAGTTCAGGCAGGGCAAACCAGCGCGCCAGCAGCACGCTGCTGGCCACGGCGACCAGCACCGAGGCCAGCACGCCGACCCCGAGCGAGAGCCAGTGGCGGCGGATTAGCTGGCGCTGCTCATAGATAGGGATGGCAAAGGCGACCGTGGCCGGGCCGAGCAGCCACAGCAGCCAGTGGGACTCGGCCATGTAGTCGGCGTAGGGGATGTGAAACAGCACCACCACGGCGATCAGCAGGGTGGGGGCCAGCAGCAGCGGCATCAGCGGCAGGATGCGCTTGCGCCGGTAGAGCCACTTGCTGGCGTAGTAAAACAGCAGGGTCAGGGCGAAGCAGAGCACGCCGAGCAGGGTATCAGACATGGCGGCGGCTCCGGCGGGCGAGGTACAGCTCGAGGCGGTAGAGGCGATCGACCACCAGTGCCGTGGTGCCGAGCACCAGCACAGTGCTCAGCACCAGCACCACCCCGATGCGCCACCCCTCGGTGAGCAGCAGCTCCTGATAATTGATCACCGCCACCACGGCCGGTACGAAGAACAGCAGCATCTCGGCCAGCAGCCAGTTGGCCCCGGCCTTGAGCCAGTGCGGGCGCACCACCTTGAGCAGGATGAGGGCGAGCAACAGCAACATGCCGGTCAGGTTGGCCGGCAGCGGCAGATGCAGGGTGAGCACGGCCAGATCGGCAACCCACCAGATGGCCGCCAACAGGCTGACCTGAAGGGGGATGAGCAGCAGGGGGCGCAAGCGGGAAAGCATGGGGTGAGCCTCGAAATCGTGAACTGGCTCACAGTATAAGAAGTCGCTTAACCGTCGGAAAATGAATTCCAATCATGGATTTCATGCCAATAAGGCATGAAATCAGGTCTCGCGCAGCAGCCGGCCTAGGGTGCGGCAGAGCCGCTGCTGGGTGCCGTTGTCGAGCCCGGCATAGCCGAGCAGCCACCCCTCCCGATCCGGCTGGCCCAAGTAGAACTGGCTCAATGGACGCAGCCCCAACCCGAGCCGATTGGCGGCGCTTGTCCAGCGCGCCTCGCCCCCCGCCGGCAACAGGGCGGTGCACTGCAACCCGGCTCCGCAGTGGATCGGGGTGAGCTGGGGACAGTGTTCGGCCAGCTGGGCTCGCAGCTGATCGCGCCTAGCGCGATAGAGCAGCCGCATCTGGCGCAGATGGGCGGCGAAGTGGCCCCCTTGCAGGAACTCGGCGGTCACCGCCTGCATCAGTTGGTTACTGTGGCCGTCGCTGGTGGCGCGGGCATGGGCAAAGGGAGCCAGCAGGGCGGGCGGCAGCACCAGATAGGCCAGGCGCAGCGAGCCGAAAAGCACCTTGCTGAAGGTACCCACATAGATGACCCGGCCACCGCGATCCAGCCCCTGCAACGAGGGCAGCGGTCGCAGGTCATATTGAAACTCCCCGTCGTAGTCATCCTCCAGCACCCAGGCGCCGTGTCGTTCGGCCTCGGCCAGCAGCGCCATACGCCGGGGCAGGCTCATCGCCATGCCGAGCGGATACTGATGGGAGGGGGTGGTATAGATGAGGCGGGGCGGCGGGTGATCGCCGGAGGGCACGAGCCCCTGCTCATCCACCGGCACGGGATGGAGGTGGGCTCCGGCGCTTTGCATGGCGTGGCGGGCACCGAGATAGCCCGGCTCCTCGAGCCAGACGGTATCGCCCGGATCGAGCAGGAGCTGGGCGGCGAGCTGGATCCCCTGCTGGGAGCTGGTGAGGATCAGCACCTGCTCGGGACGGCATACCAGCCCGCGCGACTGGGCCAGATAGGCGGCGATGGCCTGGCGCAGCGCCGGCAGGCCGGCCGGATCGCCGTAGCGCATCAGCGCCTCGCCGTGCTGGCGCCACTGCTGCTGAAGCAACCGGCCCCACAGCTCGCGCGGGAAGGCAACTGGATCGGCCTGACCACTGGCAAAGCTCGATGCCGGGCCGGTCTCCTCCTGACAGGCCCCCTCGAGCAGGCTGCGTTCGCCGTGCCGCGAAAGGGGGGCGTGCCCGGCCACCGGAGGTGGCGGCGGAGTGACGGCGGCGATGGCCACAAAGCTGCCCCTGCCCACCCGGCGCACCAGATAGCCCTCGGCCTCCAGCCGCCCATAGGCCTGCTCGACCGTGCCGCGTGAGAGGGAGAGATCGCGCGCCAGGGTGCGGCTGGCAGGCAGGCGGCTCCCTTGTGACAGATGGCCGCCGAGGATGGCGCTGCGCAGCGTGCGCACCAGCCGCTCTTGCAGTGGGAGGGTGGGGTCGTGATCGGCAAACAGGGTTGGCAGGGCGCTCATTGGTCCATTCTCTAGAGCGAAATTGGTTCACATTTGTAGACCATTATCCCGGTAGAGTGAAGCCATTCCCCAGACAAGGAGTCACAACATGAGTGCTGTTCTCGCTACTGGCCTGGTGTCACCCGACCTCGCCGCCACCTTCTTCGAAGCCCAACTGGCCTGCCGCACCGATCCGGCCGATCTCGCCGCCGATCTGGTCGCTGGGGTGGCGGGGATCGTGGTCATCGACACCCGCTCCGCCGAGCGTTATGCCGCCGGCCACATCCCTGGCGCCGTGTCACTGCCGCAGCGGGAGATGAGCGCCGAGCGGGTGCGCGATCTCGACCCCGAGGCGGTCTATGTCTGCTATTGCGACGGCATCGGCTGCAACGGCTCGACCCGGGGAGCCTACCAACTGGCGCGCCTCGGTTTTCGGGTCAAGGAGCTGATCGGCGGCCTGCACTGGTGGCAGCAGGATGGCTATCCGCTGGCGCTTGGCACGGCGCCCGGCGTGCTGGTGGCGGAGGTGGAGTGTGGCTGCTGAGATCAACCATTTTGGCCAGCCGCTCGGCCCGCCGGTGAGCGAGTGGCAAGGGGCGCCCTTCCCCGAGCCAATGGTGCTCGCGGGGTGGGGCTGCCGGGTTGAACCACTCGATTTGGCGCGCCACGAGGCGAGCCTGTGGCAGGCGTTCGGTGAGGATGATGGCCGGCTCTGGACCTACCTCAACAGCGGCCCGTTTGCGGGGCGCAGCGAGTGGCAGGCTTGGCTGGAGAGCATGGCGGCGGCGCGCGATCCCCAGTTCTACGCCATCGTGGAGGCGGCCAGCGGCCGCGCCCTCGGGCTGGCGAGCTTCCTGCGCATCGACCCTCAGGCCGGCAGCATAGAGGTGGGCTGGCTGCACTTTGCTCCCACCCTGCGCCGTACCCGGATCGCGACGGCCGCCATGGCGCTGATGATGGCGCGCGCCTTTGGTCTCGGCTATCGCCGCTACGAGTGGAAGTGCAACGCCCTTAATCTGCCTTCGCGGCAGGCGGCGCTGCGTTTGGGGTTTACCTTCGAGGGCGTCTTTCGTCAGGCGCGGGTCGACAAGGGGCGCTCGCGCGACACCGCCTGGTTCTCGGTGATCGACGGGGAGTGGCCGGCCCTGCGGGCCTGTTTCGAGCGCTGGCTCGATGAGGCCAACTTCGACGACGCGGGGCGTCAGCGGCTCTCCCTCTCGGCCCTCACTGCCGCCGCGCGCGGCCACTGAAACGAGCAGGGCGGCCCCGCCCTGCTGCTTATTCGCCGATGGGGGCGATCAGCCAGCCCATCTTCTCCTGCATGTCGCGCGGCGATACCCCGACCGAGAGGCCACGCTTGCCGCCGCTTACCAGCACCCGGTCAAATTGCAGCGCCGAGGCGTCGAGCACGGTCGGCAGCCGTTTCTTCTGGGCCAGCGGGCTGATGCCCCCCACCTTGTAGCCGGTCAGCTTCTCCGCCTCGGCGGGGGCGAGCATCTCCACCTTCTTGAGGCCGGTGGCCTTGGCCAGCTGCTTGAGGCTGCACATGCCGGAGGAGGGGACGATGGCCACCACCGCCTGCTTGTCGTGATGGGCGATCAGGGTCTTGAACACCTGCGCCTCGGGCAAGCCCAGCTGGCTCGCCGCGTGCTTGCCGAAGTCATCGTGGGCCTCGCACTCATAGGGGTGCAGGGTAAAGGGGATCTTGAGCTTCTCGAGCAGCTTGATGGCGGGTGTCATGACGGGTCTCCTTGGGGCAAGACAAGGCCAAATAGTCTGCGCCTGCCCGGCGGGGGTGGCAAGCCCGGCTTATTCCTCGCTGGCGTCACGCCATGCGCGTCTATATATGCGGCGTATTTCCTTTTTACGGCTCGGGTGGGTATGGATGAGTGAGTTGGAATTCCGCGTTGTTAGCAATAAGGCTGTCGCTGTCGCTGTCGCTGTATTTTTATGAATGTTATTATGCATGCCCCTTATAACTCGGTGAGAGGAATCGATCTTGAAGAAAATAGGCGTATTGATATTGCTTGTCGCCTCGGCACTCTATTTTTATATGGGTGAGGATAAGACCAATAAGCTGAATGTTATTGCACAAAATAGAATTCTGGCCGTCGCGATGGATTATGACATTTCTGCCATGGGCGATATCCGTGAACATCACGACATTGATGCGGTCGTGACCGTCAGTAATGCATACATGATGGATGATGAGCATTACCTTGCTGAGGGGGTGTTCCGTCTTGGGGCGGTCTGCAAGAATATCGTCGTTAAATGGAAGAAAGATGCGTTATTTACCCCGGAAAATCGGCTCATCATGAAGAATGAAAAATGTTAGCCATGAGGATAGATGGAATTGCCGTCTGAGGGTGTCTCGGCTCGATTCGGGGCTTTAGATCGTTGCAAAAGGGGATGATTCTTTATCCGACGACATTATTGCAGAATAAACCGTGTGTTTATTTTTCCTGCTTTTCGTCACAGCGATAATCCAAGTGTTGCCTGATATTCCCTTCATCCTATGCCATCGGATAAAGCAAAGGGCGCCAGATTGGCGCCCTTGGTCTATTCGAGGCAGGGGATCCCTATCAGCCGGTGTTGCGCATCCCGGCGGCGATGCCGGCGATGGTGACCATCAGCGCCTGATCCAGCTCGGGGTGCAGTGACTCAGGGTCACGGCGCGAGCGGCCGAGCAGCTCGGCTTGCAGCACGTTGAGCGGGTCGGTGTAGGGGTTGCGCAGCTTGATGGACTCCTGGATCCAGGGTTGGTCATCGAGCAGGCCGCCTTGCGGACGCAGCTTCAGCACCAGCTCGATCGACTCGGCCAGTTCGGCGCGCAGCTGTTGGCCGAGGGGCCACAGCTCCTTGGGTACCAGACGGGTGTCGTAGTACTCGGCCAGCCAGGCGTCGGCCTTGAGGAACACCATCTCCAGCATCTCGAGGCGGGTGCGGAAGAAGGGCCACTGACGGCTCATCTCGCTCAGTACCTCGAGCTTGCCTTCCGCGATCGCCTTCTCCAGCCCCTTCTGGGCGCCGAGCCAGGCCGGCAGCATCAGGCGGTTCTGGGTCCAGGCGAAGATCCAGGGGATGGCGCGCAGACTCTCGACGCCGCCGTTGGGCTTGCGCTTGGAGGGACGGGAGCCGAGCGGCAGCTTGCCCAGTTCCATCTCGGGGGTGGCAGCACGGAAGTAGGGGACGAAGTCCTGATGGCCGCGTACCACGCTGCGATAGTGCTCGCAGGAGACATCGGCCAGCAGCTCCATCACCTCGCGCCAGCACTCCTTGGGCTTCGGCGGGGGCAGCAGGTTGCCCTCCAGCACGGCGCTGGTGTAGAGGCTGAGGCTGTTGATGGCCACCTTGGGCAGGCCGAACTTGAAGCGGATCATCTCCCCTTGCTCGGTCACCCGCAGGCCACCGCGCAGGGAGCCGGGGGGCTGGGAGAGCAGGGCCTGGTGGGCCGGCGCACCGCCGCGACCGACTGTACCGCCACGGCCGTGGAACAAGGTCAGGCGCAGGTTGTTGGCCTCGGCCAGGGCGACCAGGGACTCCATGGCGGCGTACTGGGCCCAGCCGGCGGCCATCATGCCCGCGTCTTTGGCCGAGTCGGAGTAGCCGATCATGATGTACTGGCGGCCTTGGATGTAACCGCGGTACCAGTCGATGGAGAGCAGACGCTCCATGACGGCGGTGCCCGCCATCAGGTCTTCCTGGGTCTCGAACAGGGGGGCGACCGGCATGCGGAACTTGCACCCGGCGGCCTTGAGCAGCAGTTGCACGGAGAGCACGTCGGAGGAGGCGCCGGCCATCGAGATGATGTAGATGCCAAAGGCATCCGGGTCGCTCTCGGCGATCACCTTGCAGGTGTCGAGCACTTCGCGAGTCTCTTCGCTTGGCTCCCAGTCGGCCGGGATCAGCGGGCGGCGCGAGTTGAGCTCGGTCAGCAGGAAGGTCTGCTTGTCCTCTTCGCTCCACTCCATGTAGTCGCCGAGGCCGAGGTGGCGGGTCAGCTCGGAGAGGGCCAGGGCGTGGCGCTCACCATCTTGGCGGATGTCGAGCTTGACCAGATGCACACCGAAGCAGGCCACCTTGCGCAGCACGTCGAGCAGCATGCCGTCGGCGATGTTGCCCATGCCGCAGGCGTGCAGGGAGTGGTAGCAAAGCTCAAGCGGCTCGCGCAGCTGGGCGGTGGAGCGCACCAGATCACGGCTCTCAGTCTGATGACCCTGCACCTTGGCGGTGAGGTGCTCCTTGGTCTCGCGAAGCTGCTCGCGCAGCTCGCGTACCAGGGCGCGGTAGGGTTCGGGATTGTCGCCGACCACGGCGCGCAGCTCGTCGGTGCAGTCGCCCATCGAGAGCTCGGAGGTGAGCTCCTTGATCTCCTGATAGAACAGGTTGATGGCCATCCAGCGGCCCAGTTCGAGCACCTTGGCGGTCACCTTGGCGGTGACGAAGGGGTTGCCGTCACGGTCGCCCCCCATCCAGGAGGTGAAGCGCACGGGGGCAGCATCGAGCGGCAGGCGCACGCCGAGGTGCTGTTGCAGCTGCTCGTCGAGGTGGCGCATGAATTCGGGGATGGCCGGCCACAGGCTGTTCTCGATGACGGCAAAGCCCCACTTGGCCTCGTCGACCGGCGTCGGGCGCTGTTCGCGGATCTCGTTGGTGTGCCAGGCCTGATTGATGAGCTGCTCGATGCGATCGATGATGCGGTCACGCTCTTTGGGCAGCAGATCGGAGAGTTCCAGTGCTTCGAGGCAGTCGTTGAGCTGGACGTGCTTGTGGATCAGGGTGCGACGGGTCACCTCGGTGGGGTGAGCGGTCAGCACCAGATCGATGTCGAGCTCGCGCACGGCGTTGACGATCGCCTCTTGGGAGAGATCGGAGGCCTTGAGCTTGGTAAACAGTTGCTCGAGCGGGTCGGACGCGCCGGTCTGATCGGCGAAGTTACGCGAGATGGTGTGGAACTGCTCCGCCACGTTAGCCAGATTGAGGAACTGGCTGAAGGCGCGGGCCACCGGCAGCAGCTCTTCGTCACTCAGGGTCTGCAAGGTATCGATCAGGGTCTGGCGATCGTTCTCGTTACCTTGGCGGGAGGATTTGGCCAGGCGGCGAATCGTCTCGATCTTGTCGAGGAAGACCTGGCCTTTGTGATCCTTGATAGACTTGCCGAGCAGTTGGCCTAGCAGGTTCACGTTGGCGCGTAGCGCAGCGTATTTCTCGTTCATTCCACATCCTTATTGCTGATGGCTCCGTCGCTTCCGGGCGGAGTCCGCTCATCGACAATGTTGTAATCACACAACATTCGTTCCGTCATCTTATGGGCACAATCTACTCGCGTCTCCTGCGCAAGGTCAAATAACGCCTCGATAGTGAAGATGTATTTAAGTTCCGATTAAGCCCGTGTTCTGTTTTGTAGGTTTTTTACATACAAAAACGCTGGATCAGGTGGCGTAGCACCTGCTTGGTTGGCTCCACGAAGGAGAGATCCAGGTATTCATCCGGCTGGTGTGCCTGAGCGATATGGCCGGGGCCGAGCACTATGGTCTCGCAACCAAGCTGCTGAATAAAGGGGGCTTCGGTGCAATAGTTGACGCTTTCGGCACGCCGGCCGCTGGCCCGCTCCGCCTCGCGCACCAGAACGGCATCGTCTGGGCAGGCATAGGGCGGGATCGGCTCGTGCAAGTGTTGCAGGTGCAGGCAACCGGGCTGGTGGATCTCGATGGGGGAGAGCGCCTCTTTGAGCATGCCCATCAACTCCTCCGGGCCCACCTGCGGGGTGGGGCGCATATCGATGTGCAGCTCGCAGCAGCCGCAGATGCGGTTCGGGCTGTCGCCCCCCTGAATGTAGCCAAGGTTGAGGGTCGGCTGGGGCACGGCGAAGCGCGGATCGGCGTACTGCTCCTTGAGGCGGCGTTGCAGACCGAGGATCTGCCCCATGGCCTGGTGCATCAGCTCCAGCGCGTTGACGCCGTTGGCCGGGTCCGAGCTGTGGCCGCTCTTGCCTGTGATGCGAATGGCCTCGGACATGTGTCCCTTGTGGGCCAGCACGGGCACCAGCCCGGTTGGTTCGCCGATCACTGCGTAGTCGGGTTTGAGCTCGGCCGCCGCCGCGATGGCACGGGCACCGGCCATGGTGGTCTCTTCGTCGGCGGTGGCCAGGATGCGCAGCGGTTTTTTGAGCTGCGTGGGATCGATCTCTTTGAGCGCCTCGACGATAAAGGCAAAGAACCCCTTCATGTCGATGGTGCCGAGGCCATAGAGGCGGTTGCCCTCTTCGGTGACCTTGAACGGGTCCTTGTTCCATGCCCCCTCGTCGAACGGCACCGTATCGGTGTGGCCGGCCAGCAGCAGCCCGCCTTCTCCCTCACCCAGGGTGGCGACCAGGTTGAACTTACCGGGCAGATCCGGCAGGGCGGTGACCTCGATGCGAAAGCCGAGCCCGCTGAACCAGTCCGCCAGCAGGCGAATCACCGCCTCGTTGCTCTGATCCCATTTGGGATCGGTACTGCTGATGGAGGGAATCGCAATGATATTCTTGTAGAGTGAAAAAAAATCCGTGCTGGCCATAAAACCTCCTTGCGCCCCCTCCGGGATTTTGGTAGAACATGTTCATGCACTGCGAGTGAATTTATATTCCATTCATCTCCAGCGATTAAGGCACTAGTTGTAAGGGAAACACCATGTTCTGTCACCTGTTTATCAACCGACGACGCACCAACGCCTGAATCGCCCTCCTATTTTGGGGCGCTTCCTCGTCCCGACATCCTTATGCAGCACCCGCTGCCAAGTTTCACGCTATAAAACGGATCAGGATCCATGCTCAATACCGTTATCGTCGGTGCCAGTGGCTACGCAGGAGCCGAGCTGGCCGCTCTGGTACAGAACCATCCTCAACTGCAACTGACCGGACTCTATGTCTCTGCTGGCAGCCAGGATGCCAACAAGAGCCTCTCCGCTCTTTATCCCCAACTGCTTGGCAAGGTTGATCTGCCGTTGCAGCCGCTCGATGAAGCCGCGCTGGCCGCTATCCCGGCACAGGCTGAGATCGTGCTGCTGGCCACCGCCCATGAGGTGAGCGCCGCTCTGGCCCCCGACCTGTTGGCGCAAGGGGTGACCGTGTTCGATCTCTCCGGCGCCTTCCGGGTGCAGCAGGAGGGGTTCTACGAGCAGTACTACGGCTTCTCCCATGAGGCTCCCGAGTGGCTGGAACAGGCGGTCTATGGCCTGGCCGAGTGGAATGCCGAGAAGATCCCGGCCGCTCAACTCATTGCCGTGGCCGGTTGCTATCCGACCGCCTCGCTCACCGCCCTCAAGCCGCTGATGGCCAAGGGACTGATTGCCGCCGGCAGCCAGCCCATCATTAGCGCTGTCTCCGGGGTCTCCGGCGCCGGACGCAAGGCGGCCATCAACACCAGCTTCTGCGAGGTGAGCCTCAGCCCCTACGGCACCTTTACCCATCGGCACCAGCCCGAGATCGGTCATCACCTCGGCTGCCCGGTTCTGTTCCAGCCGCACCTTGGCAACTTTGTGCGCGGCATCCTGGCCACCATTTATGTGCAGCTGGGCGAGGGGGTGACGCCGGAGCAGGTCGATGCCGCCTATCACGAGGCCTATACCGGCAAGCCGCTGGTGCGTCTGGCCAAGGGGATGCCCTCGATCCGCGGTGTGGCGGGGACGCCTTACTGTGATGTGGCCTGGCAGCAGCAGGGCAATACCTTGGTGGTGTTCAGCGCCATCGACAACTTGCTCAAGGGCGCCGCCTCTCACGCGATTCAATGTATCAACATCAAGTTCGGTTTCGAGGCGGGTTGCGGCCTGCTCTAAGGAAGAATCACATGGAAAAGCAGACTCTGGTTATCAAGCTGGGCGGTGCCCTGCTGGAGAGTGACGAGGCGCTGAGCGCCCTGTTCGCGACCCTCAAGGACTTCCTCGATGAGCAGCACCGCCCTCTGGTGCTGGTGCACGGTGGTGGCTGTTTGGTCGATGACCTGCTCAAGGGGTTGGGGCTCACATCGACCAAGAAAAACGGCCTGCGGGTCACCCCGTTCGAGCAGATCCCCTACATCGCCGGCGCGCTGGCAGGCACGGCCAACAAGCAGATGATGGGCAAGGCCATCGCCACCGGAATTCCGGCGGTGGGGCTCTGCCTGGCCGACGGTGGTCTGTGCCAGGTGACCCAGCTCGATCCGGATCTGGGCGCCGTGGGCGACTGCCAACCGGGTAACCCGGCCCTGCTGCAAGGCATTCTCGGCCAGGGTTTCCTGCCGGTGGTAAGCTCCATCGGCATCACTGCCGAAGGTCAGTTGATGAACGTCAACGCCGATCAGGCCGCCACGGCGATTGCCGAGGCGCTCGGTGCCGATCTGGTGATGCTCTCCGACGTGAGCGGCATTCTCGATGGCAAGGGCAAACTGGTGCCTGCCCTCGACAAGGCCACCGCGCTGGATCTGATGGAGAAAGGGGTCATCGCCGATGGCATGGCGGTCAAGGTAAAGGCGGCGCTGCACGCGGCCGAAACCCTTGGCAAGCCGGTCTGTGTTGCCAGCTGGCGCTATCCGGATCAGTTGCTCAAACTGCTGGCGGGCGGCGCCGTCGGCACCAAGGTCACCCTGTAAAAGGAGCACTCCCATGCAGCATCTTCTGACCGGTACCGAATTCGACCAGGCTCAGCTCCTGGCCCTCATCAAGCTCGGTAAGGCCATCAAGGCCGATCCGAAAAAGTACAGCCAGTCCCTGGCGGGCAAGAGCCTGGTGACCCTGTTTGAGAAGCCCTCTTTGCGCACCCGGGTCACCTTTGACATCGGCATCGCCAAATTGGGCGGCCACAGTGTCTACATGGATCAGCAGAACGGGGCCCTTGGCAAGCGCGAGTCGGTGAAGGATTTCGCCGGCAACCTGTCGCGCTGGTGTGACGGCATTGTGGCCCGGGTGTTTGATCACCAGACCTTGGTCGAGATGGCCGAGCACGGCAGCGTGCCGGTGGTGAACAGCCTGTGCAACCTCTATCACCCGTGTCAGGCCTTCGCCGACTTTATGACCATCTCGGAAAACTATTCAGATCTGAGCAAGGTGAAGTTGGCTTATCTGGGGGATGGCAACAATGTCAGCCACTCCCTGCTGCTGACCGGCGCCATTCTCGGTACCGATGTCACCCTGGTCTGCCCCAAGGGGCATGGCCCGGATGTGCAGATCTTCCAGCAGGCTCAGGCCCTGGCCGCCCAGAGCGGCGCCACTCTGGCGGTGAGCGATGACATCGCGGCGATCGAAGGCTTCGATGTGGCCTACACCGATACCTGGGTATCGATGGGGGACTCCACCCCGATGGAGCAGGTCATGGAGCTCTTCATGCCCTACCAGATTAATCAGGCGCTGCTGGATCGTACCGGCATCCGCCACGTGCTGCACTGCCAGCCGGCCCATCGCGATCTCGAGATCACCTCGGAAGTGATGGACGGCCCCGCCTCTCTGATCCTCGACGAGGCGGAGAACCGCATGCACATCCAGAACGCTATTCTGCTGACCCTGCTGGGCGGCCAACACTGATTTAAATTGTCACGGAGAGAAAGATCATGAGTGGAATCAACAAGATTGTATTGGCCTATTCCGGCGGACTGGACACCTCGGCCATCATCCCCTGGCTCAAAGAGCACTATGACGCCGAAATCATCGCTTTCGTTGCCGACGTGGGCCAGGAGCGTGACGACCTGGAAGGGATCGAGCAGAAGGCCCTCGCCTCCGGCGCGGTCAAGTGCATCATCAAGGATCTGCGCGAAGAGTTCGTCAAAGAGTACGTCTACCCGACCCTGAAGACCGGCGCCATCTATGAAGGCACCTATCTGCTGGGTACCTCCATGGCTCGTCCTGTGATCGCCAAGGCGATGGTGGAAGCGGCCCTGGCCGAAGGGGCGGATGCCATCTCCCACGGCTGTACCGGCAAGGGCAACGATCAGGTGCGTTTCGAAGGCGCCGTGGCCGCCCTGGCTCCGCAGCTCAAGGTGATCGCCCCGTGGCGGTTGTGGGACATGCGCTCCCGTGAAGATCTGCTGGCCTACTTGGAAGCGCGCAACATCCCCTGCAAGGCAACCCTGAAGAAGATCTACAGCCGCGATGCTAACGCCTGGCACATCTCCACCGAGGGTGGCGAGCTGGAGAGCACCTGGAACGAGCCGTCCGAAGCCGTGTGGCAGTGGACTGTCTCTGCCGAGCAGGCTCCGGATCAGCCCGAGTACGTCAAGCTGACCGTCGCCAAGGGCGAAGTGGTGGCCGTGGATGACCAGAAGCTGACCCCGCACCAGATCCTGACCACCCTGAACGAGCGTGCCGGCAAGCACGGCGTTGGCCGGGTCGACATCACCGAGAACCGCATGGTGGGCATGAAGTCCCGCGGTTGCTACGAGACCCCGGGCGGTACCGTCATGGTGGCGGCCCTGCGCGCCGTGGAAGAGCTGGTGCTGGACAGACCGACCCGCGCTTGGCGTGAGAAGCTCGGCGCCGAGTTCTCCCACCTGGTGTATGACGGCCGCTGGTTCACCCCGCTGTGCAAGGCGATCCTCGCCTCCGCCAACGCCATCGCCGAGGATCTCGACGGTGAAGTGGTGCTGAAGATGTACAAGGGTCAGGTCACCGCGACCCAGAAGAAGTCGCCCAACAGCCTCTACTCCGAAGACTTCGCGACCTTTGGGGCCGACGAAGTGTACGACCAGAGCCATGCTGACGGCTTCATCCGTCTCTACACCCTGGCCAGCCGGATCCGCGCCATGAAGGAGCAGAACCAGGCTATCGGTGGTGATCACACTCACGGTTAAGGTGTGACGGGGTGGCCACGATGCGGGCCACCCCCGTAAATAGACAGAGACAGGATCGACGTAAGGAGTAACGAGATGGCACTTTGGGGTGGGCGCTTTAGTCAGGGCGCGGACGCAAGATTCAAGCAGTTCAACGATTCACTGCGCTTCGATTACCGCCTGGCGGAGCAGGACATCCAGGGCTCCATGGCCTGGGCCCGCGCCTTGGTCAAGGTCGGGGTGCTGACCGCCGCCGAGCAGGCCAGCCTGCAACAGGCGATGGAAACCCTGCTGGCCTCGGTGCAGCAGGACCCGCAGCAGATCCTGAGCTCGGATGCCGAAGACATCCACTCCTGG
The DNA here is from genome assembly GCF_014892695.1 of Aeromonas simiae. NCBI lineage: Bacteria > Pseudomonadati > Pseudomonadota > Gammaproteobacteria > Aeromonadales > Aeromonadaceae > Aeromonas > Aeromonas simiae. The sequence continues at coordinate 3,598,289 of NZ_CP040449.1, read as the reverse complement.
GTCGAGGGCAAGCTCATCGCGGCGGTCGGCGATCTCGGTAAGAAGCTGCACACCGGGCGTTCCCGTAACGATCAGGTCGCCACCGATCTGAAGCTCTGGTGCAAGGCGCAAGGGGAGCTGCTACTCGCCTCCATTACCGCCCTGCAACAGGGGCTGGTCGGTTGTGCCCGGGCGCATCAGCACACCGTGCTGCCCGGCTACACCCACTTGCAGCGGGCCCAGCCGGTCACCTTCAGCCACTGGGCGCTGGCCTATGTGGAGATGCTGGAGCGGGACTACAGCCGGTTGCAGGACGCCCTTAAGCGTCTCGATACCAGCCCGCTCGGCTGTGGTGCCTTGGCAGGCACCGCGTATGCCATCGATCGGGAGGCGCTGGCCCACGATCTCGGCTTTGTCGGGGCGACCCGCAATAGCCTGGATTCGGTCTCGGATCGGGATCACGTGGTCGAGCTGATGCACGTGGCCTCGCTCTCCATGGCCCACCTGTCGCGTCTGGCCGAAGATCTCATCTTCTACAACACCGGTGAGGCGGGGTTCCTCGAGCTCTCCGATGCGGTCACCTCGGGCTCCTCCCTGATGCCGCAGAAGAAGAACCCGGATGCGCTGGAGTTGATCCGTGGCAAGGCTGGCCGGGTGGCCGGTGCCCAGATGGCCATGCTGATGACCCTCAAGGCGCTGCCGCTGGCCTACAACAAGGACATGCAAGAGGATAAAGAGGGGCTGTTTGACGCCCTCGATACCTGGCATGACTGCCTGGACATGGCGGCGCTGGTGCTGGTCGATCTCAAGGTCAACGGCGAGCGCACCAAGGCGGCGGCCCAGGGCGGCTACGCTAACGCGACCGAGCTGGCCGACTACCTGGTGGCCAAGGGCATACCGTTTCGCGAGGCGCACCACATCGTCGGTGAGGCCGTGGTCTACGCCATCGGGGTGCAAAAACCGCTGGAAGGGCTGAGCCTGGACGAGTTCGCCCGCTTCAGCCCGCTCATCGCGGCGGATGTCTATCCGAACCTGGAGCTGGAGGCAACCCTGGCCAAGCGGGTTGCCAAGGGGGGTGTGGCACCGCAGCAGATCGCGGCGGCGCTGGAGGCGGCCGAGGCCCTGTTGGCCGGACGCGGCTGATCCCTTTTCTGTTTTAGCGACGTGGTGGCGGCAACTCTCGGGTTGCCGCCTTTTTTTATTCAGGCCCGGGTGGCGAGCAGGCCGCCGACCCCCTCACCACGACCGCGTGGCAGGGTGGTGGCAAAGGTATCGAGAAAGGCACCGAGATCGGCCGGGCTCAGGTTGAGCTGGCTCTTGAGGCTGGTGTAGGCCTGCTGCAACGCCTCACCTTCGGCGCCTGCGCTGCCGCTGGCCAACTGCTGTTGCAGGGTGCCGACCGCCCCTTGCAGCGATTGCTCCGGGGCCAAGTTTTTAAGCCCCGCCATCAACTGGGTCATGAACTGCTCGATAGCGCCCTGTTGCCCCTCATCGTTGGGGTTGCTGGCGCCGAGCCGGCGAAACAACCCTTGCAGGGTGGGCGCCAGGGCGCGTTCATTGCTCTCGGAGCGGGGGGCGGCCTTGGGGGACTCGGTGTGGCTCGATAGCAAGGTGCCCCCGAGCTTGAGCGCCAGTGAGGCGAGAGGGAGTAGAGCGGTGATGGACATGGCCTCGATCCTCTGAGGAAGTAACCCTCGAACGGTTGCAGTGTTCAGGCCACTTTTTGTCCAAAAAGCTCGCAAGAGACTAACTTGCTGAGCCGCCAACTGATTTATTCCTGCCGGGTGATGCGTGCCACCGCATGGGGGATGTCGCAGGCGGCAAAGTGCTGCAACCAGCGGCGCTGGTGGGATTGCAGCTCGTCGCCCGGCCCCTTCACCTCGACCAGGCAATACTCTCCCTCCCTGAACAGGGCCAGATCGGGTTGGCCGCTACGGTTGCCGCGCAGATCGAAGCTGAGCCGCTCCAGCATGGCTAGCCGCTGGGCGAGGGGGATGGTGGTCAGCGCCAGCTCCAGCAGCTCGCGTGGTAGCCGCTCCCATTCGACCCAAGCGTTGAGGGTGCCTAGCTTTTCGTCATAGCGATCGAGCAGGGCGAGCCAGCTTGCCGGGGTGGCCAGTTCTTGCCACCTCGCGTCGAACTGCGCTTGGCGCCGCTGTATGAAGTTGGCCGAGAACATGTCGGCCGGCGCGCGTTGGTAGCGGTTGAAGAAGACGCCGGGCTGGGGGCTGAAGATGATCTCCCAGAAGGCGAGGCCGAACAGGCCGTTGATGAGGGCGTTCTCACACCAAAACCCCTGCCACCCCTCGGCGGCGAGGGCCTCGAGGGCGGCCTCTTCAACCCGGCCCGGCCAGTCGGGCAGGGTGAGGTGCCAGGTGGGGGGAAGGGGGTGACGGTGGCGCGCCACCTTGTGCCCGCGCTGGCGTGCCAGTTTATCGGCGAGCGGCCGGCGGACCTCGCGCTCCTCTTCATCGAGCGGAGCGGCCAGCATGGTGTGGAGTAAGGTCTCGGCTGCGCCAAGATCGCCTGCCTCCAGCAGCAGGCGCACCTGCCGCTCCCGCGCAGGGGGGCGCTGGCAGGTGCGGTAGAGGGTGAGGGCGGCAGCGGGTTCACCGGCGCGTTCCAGATCCCGAGCCAGCGCGAGACGCAGCCGCTCGTGGCGACCTTGCAAGGCGGGCCACTGGGGTTCGGCGGGCAGTGTCGCCTGCCATTCGCTGGCCGCTGCCGGCCCCTGTGCCTCGCGAGCCTGTTGCCAGGCGTCGTGCCACTGGTCGAGGGCAAGCCTAGTATCGAGCTGGGCGCGGCTCTGGAACAGGCGATCGTCGGCGCCGATGGGGTAGGGCTCGTAGCGGTAGTGGCCGAGATCGAGCAACACAAACTCGGTGAGGCTCTGCTCCCGGTTGCCGAAAAACAGCAGCAGGAAGCGCTCGAGCAGGGGGCGGTCTACGACCTGCAAGGTGCGAAAGGCAAGAGCGGGGAGGGGGGCCTCGGCGAGACGCGCCAGCAACTGATCCTTGCGGGCACTGCGGGGTTGCTCGGGGGCGAGGGCGTGCAGCTCGGGCTTGGTGAGCAGGAGACCGAGTTCGGGCCAGGAGGGGGTGGCGAGCCGGATAAAGCCGGCGTCGGCCAGTTCATCGAGCGGCAGTGCACCGATCTCGGGGTAGTGCAGCTTGTCGGCGCGAAACCACTCTCCCTTGCGTGAAAGCAGGCGCACCAGCAGGCAGGCCGCCGGGTGGGAGAGGGAGGTAAAGCGCGTCAGCCAGCCCCGCTCCTCGGCGATGAGCAGATCGCCATAGCGCTCCTCGACCCACCCCAGCAGCAGGCGGAAGTTGCCGAGGTAGTAGTCGGGGGCCAGCTCAACCGGGCTTGTCATCACGGACGACCTTGCGATAGCGCTTGCCATACTTGAGCTGCTGGATCAGTAGGGCGGCGATGATGAGCGTCAGCCCCACCGGGGTGGCGGGATGGATCTCCTCTCCGACCAGCAGGCGTAGTAGCAGCAGGGAGGCAAACGGCGAGATGAAGATAAGGTTGCTGATGGGGGCCGTGTTGGTGGCGTGGCGCAGAGCCAGTAGCCAGAGCACGAAGGCAAACCCCATCTCGAACAGTCCCACATAGATGGCGCCCACCCACCCCTGCCAGGCGGTCATGTGGAAATCGGCCAGCAGGGCGGTGGCCAGTATAATCCAAGGAATACTGATGAGAAAACCGAGCAACAGGCTGACCACGGGGTCACCCTGGTTGCGGGTGTTGAGGATCCAGTAGCCGGCCCAGATCAGGGTTGAACCGAGCGCCAGCGTGACCCCGAGCGGGCTGTCGAATTGCAGGCCAAAGAGATCCCCCTTGGTGGCGATCACCAGGGCGCCGAAGTAGCCGAGCACGATGGCGACGCCGTCGCGGCGGCGCAGTGTCTGACCGAGGAAGGGGACCGCCAGCAGGGAGAGGGTGATGGCCCAGGTGTAGTTGAGGGTCTGTGCCTGTTGGGCCGGCAGCAGATCATAAGCCTTGAACAGCAGCAGGTAATAGAGAAAAGGGTTGAGGGTGCCGAGGGTTAGGTAATAGAAGGGGCGCGCCTTCAGGTACTCCCAAAGCAGCGCCAGCTTGCCTTGACGAGCGACGATGCCCAGTAGGGCCAGTGCCGAAGTACAGGCCGCGATCAACAGCAGTTGCACCGGTTGGAAGTACTGTAGCGAGAGCTTGAAGGCGGTGGCGACGGTCGACCACATGGCTACGGTCGCCAGGGCGAACAGGTAGGCCTTTTTCTGATCTTTCATGGGGGAATAGACATCCGTGTGATTCCTGCGCGGAACCGGCAGTCTAACAGAGTTGCCATGTCATCAGCAGCGGGAACAAAACTGCACAATATCTGTACTTACCCGGTTGCACCCCCGCTGAAAATCGGTATAATCTTCTGCGCTCTCCCTCGAGGAGAGCCGAACTAAGGTTCGTCTGCCGAGATATTCGGCCATACAGTCCTCCCGATCTGTGGAGGAAACGTTAAAAATCACACCTCTGGCGGGAGTAATCTCGGTCGGGCGGTGTTGATTTATGTTCTTTATATACTCTTGGAGCTCTGGTCCATGCAGAACCAAAGAATCCGTATCCGCCTGAAGGCTTTCGATCATCGTTTGATCGATCAATCCACCGCGGAAATCGTAGAAACTGCCAAGCGCACTGGCGCCCAGGTACGCGGTCCGATCCCGCTGCCGACTCGCAAAGAGCGCTTCACCGTGCTGATCTCTCCGCACGTAAACAAAGATGCTCGTGACCAGTACGAAATTCGTACTCACAAGCGTCTGGTTGATATCGTCGAGCCGACTGACAAGACCGTTGACGCCCTGATGCGTCTGGATCTGGCTGCTGGTGTCGACGTACAGATCAGCCTGGGTTAATTACGGAAAGGGGTTGATAACAATGACAATCGGTCTTGTAGGTCGCAAAGTGGGTATGACCCGCATCTTCACCGAAGATGGCGTTTCTATCCCCGTGACCGTTATCGAAGTTGAAGCTAACCGTGTAACTCAGGTCAAGTCTGTTGAAACCGACGGCTACAACGCTATCCAGGTTACCACTGGCGCCAAGAAAGCCAGCCGTGTAGCCAAGCCGGAAGCTGGCCACTTTGCCAAAGCTGGTGTTGAAGCCGGCCGCGGTCTGTGGGAATTCCGCCTGAACGACGGTGACACTTTCACCGTTGGCAGCGAGCTGAAGGTTGACATCTTCTCTGAAGTTAAGCTGGTAGACGTTACCGGTACTTCCAAGGGTAAGGGCTTCGCCGGTACTGTTAAGCGCTGGAACTTCCGTACCCAGGATATGACCCACGGTAACTCCCTGTCCCACCGTGTACCTGGCTCCATCGGTCAAAACCAGACCCCGGGCCGCGTATTCAAGGGCAAAAAGATGGCTGGCCATCTGGGCAATGAGCGTGTAACCACTCAGAACCTGGAACTGGTCCGCGTCGACGTTGAGCGCAACCTGCTGCTGGTCAAAGGCGCAGTTCCGGGTGCTACCAACGCTGACGTGATCGTTAAACCCGCCGTCAAAGCGTAACGTCTGAGGAGATAGTAATGGAATTGGTAATGAAAGACGCCCAGAGCGCTCTTCAAGTTTCCGAAACTACCTTCGGGCGTGAATTCAACGAAGCCCTGGTTCACCAGGTCGTCGTTGCCTACGCAGCTGGTGCTCGTCAGGGTACCCGTGCGCAGCTGACTCGCTCCGAAGTGTCTGGCGGCGGCAAGAAGCCGTGGCGTCAGAAGGGTACCGGTCGTGCCCGTGCTGGCTCTATCCGCTCCCCGATTTGGCGTTCCGGTGGTGTGACTTTTGCTGCTAAGCCGCAAGATCACAGCCAGAAGGTCAACAAGAAGATGTACCGCGGCGCAATCCGCAGCATCCTGTCCGAGCTGGTCCGTCAGGACCGTCTGATCGTGGTCGAGAAGTTCGCTATCGACGCACCGAAGACCAAGGCTCTGACCGCCAAGCTGAAAGAGATGGAACTGTCCGACGTTCTGATCGTGACCGCTGAAGTCGATGAGAACCTGTTCCTGGCTGCTCGCAACCTGTACAAGGTCGACGTGCGTGATGTTGCCGGTATCGACCCGGTCAGCCTGATCGCTTTCGACAAGCTTCTGATGACTGCTGACGCAGTTAAGCAAATCGAGGAGATGCTGGCATGATCCGTGAAGAGCGTCTGCTGAAAGTTCTGAAGGCTCCGCACATCTCTGAAAAGAGCACCATGGTCGCCGAGCACCAGAACACTATCGTGTTCAAGGTTGCTACCGACGCTACCAAGGCGGAAATCAAAGCCGCAGTTGCGAAACTGTTCGAGGTTGAAGTTGAGACCGTCCGTACCCTGAACATGAAGGGTAAGACCAAGCGCACTGGTGCGCGCGTAGGCCGTCGTTCCGATTGGAAAAAGGCTTATGTGACCCTGAAAGCTGGTCAGGACATCGACTTCATGGGCGCAGCCGAGTAAGAGGAGTTCTGAAAAATGGCAATCGTTAAGTGCAAGCCTACTTCTCCGGGCCGCCGCCACGTCGTCAAGATCGTCAACCAGGATCTGTACAAGGGTAAGCCCTTCGCAGCCCTGCTGGACAAGAAAGAAAAGAGTGGTGGTCGTAACAACAACGGCCGTATCACCACCCGTCATATCGGTGGTGGCCACAAGCAGCACTACCGTATCGTTGACTTCAAGCGCAACAAAGACGGTATCCCTGCCAAGGTTGAGCGTCTGGAATACGACCCGAACCGTACCGCTAACATCGCCCTGGTGCTGTATGCAGACGGTGAGCGTCGTTACATCCTGGCTCCGAAGGGTCTGAAGGCTGGCGACGCCATCGCCTCCGGTTCCGACGCCGCCATCAAGGTGGGCAACACCCTGCCGATGCGCAACATCCCGGTTGGTACTACCGTACACGCCGTTGAGATGAAGCCGGGCAAGGGCGCTCAGCTGGCTCGTTCTGCTGGTGCTTTCGTTCAGATCCTGGCTCGTGAAGGCAACTACGTCACCCTGCGTCTGCGCTCCGGCGAAGTACGTAAGGTGCTGTCTGAGTGCCGTGCCACCATCGGCGAAGTCGGCAATGCCGAGCACATGCTGCGTCAACTGGGTAAGGCTGGTGCCAACCGCTGGCGTGGTATTCGTCCGACCGTTCGCGGTATGGCGATGAACCCGGTCGACCACCCGCATGGTGGTGGTGAAGGTCGCAACAAGGGTATCCAGCCGGTATCTCCTTGGGGCCAGAAGGCCAAGGGCTTCAAGACCCGTAAGAACAAGCGCACCGACAAGTACATCGTACGTCGTCGTAACAAGTAATTGTTAATTTAGAGGAATCACCATGCCACGTTCTCTCAAGAAGGGTCCATTTATTGACCTGCACTTGCTGAAGAAGGTAGAGAAAGCGGTGGAAAGCGGGGATAAAAAACCGGTTAAGACCTGGTCCCGTCGTTCAATGATCATCCCGAACATGATCGGTTTGACCATCGCTGTCCATAATGGTCGTCAGCACGTACCTGTGTTTGTTACCGAAGAAATGATCGGTCACAAACTGGGTGAATTCGCACCGACTCGTACTTATCGCGGTCATGCCGCTGATAAGAAGGCCAAGAAGCGCTAAGGGGTAAATGATGGAAGCTATCGCTAAACACCGTTTCGCCCGTACTTCTGCACAGAAGGCTCGCCTGGTCGCTGATCAAGTACGTGGTCTGCCGGTAGACAAGGCTCTGAACATCCTGGCTTTCAGCCCGAAAAAGGCTGCTGTGCTGGTGAAGAAGGTGCTGGAATCTGCCATTGCTAACGCCGAGCACAACGAAGGTGCCGACATTGATGCACTGCGTGTTGCCACCATCATGGTTGACGAAGGTCCGACCATGAAGCGCATCCGTCCTCGTGCTAAAGGTCGCGCGGATCGTATCCTGAAGCGTACCGCTCACATCACTGTAGTGGTATCCGACGCTAAGGCTGGGAGATAAGCAATGGGTCAGAAAGTTCATCCTAATGGCATTCGCCTGGGTATTACCAAGCCTTGGAATTCTACCTGGTACGCGAACTCCAAAGACTTCGCTGACAACCTGTACAGCGATTTCCAAGTACGCCAGTTCCTCACCAAGGAACTGAAGAACGCTTCTCTGTCCAAGATCACCATCGAGCGTCCGGCCAAGAGCATCCGTGTGACCATTCACACCGCTCGTCCGGGTGTCGTGATCGGCAAGAAGGGTGAAGACGTTGAGAAACTGCGCAAGGCTGTTGCCGCTATCGCTGGCGTGCCTGCTCAGATCAACATTTCCGAAGTCCGCAAGCCGGAGCTGGATGGCAAACTCGTTGCCGACAGCATCACTTCCCAGCTGGAACGCCGTGTAATGTTCCGTCGCGCCATGAAGCGCGCCGTACAGAACGCCATGCGTTTGGGTGCCAAGGGCATCAAGGTGGAAGTTTCCGGTCGTCTGGGCGGCGCTGAAATCGCGCGTACCGAATGGTACCGTGAAGGTCGTGTGCCCCTGCACACCCTGCGTGCCGACATCGACTATGCAACTTCTGAAGCCCACACCACCTACGGTGTGATCGGCGTTAAGGTTTGGATCTTCAAGGGTGAAGTTCTGGGTGGTCTGGCTGCCGTTAACGCCGCCGCTGCTCAAGAGCAAGCTCCTGCAAAGCCCAAGCGCGAAAACAAACGCCGCGGTAAGTAAGGAGATTCGGTAAATGTTGCAACCTAAGCGTACTAAATTCCGCAAGATCCATAAGGGTCGTAACCGCGGTATGGCCACCTCTGGTAACGAAGTTTCCTTCGGTTCCTTTGGCCTGAAAGCGACCACTCGTGGCCGTCTGACTGCCCGTCAAATCGAAGCAGCTCGTCGTGCTATGACTCGTCACGTTAAGCGTCAAGGCAAGATCTGGATCCGTGTGTTCCCGGACAAGCCCATCACCGAAAAGCCCCTCGAAGTTCGTATGGGTAAAGGTAAGGGTAACGTGGAATACTGGGTCGCTCAGATCCAGCCGGGCAAAGTCCTGTACGAGATGGACGGTGTTCCTGAGGCTCTGGCACGCGAAGCGTTCGCCCTGGCCGCAGCCAAGCTGTCTGTTCAGACCACTTTCGTAACTCGGACGGTGATGTGATGAAAGCACAAGATCTGCGCGAAAAGAGCGTCGAAGAGCTGAACCAGGAACTGCTGGCTAAGCTGCGTGAGCAGTTCAACCTGCGTATGCAAGCCTCCACCGGTCAACTGGCTCAGACTCACACTCTGAAACAAGTGCGTCGCGACATCGCGCGCATCAAGACTGTACTGACTCAGAAGGCAGGTGCGTAATGACTGACAAGATCCGTACTCTGCAGGGTCGTGTAATCAGCGACAAGATGGACAAGTCCATCACTGTGGCTATCGAGCGCAAGGTAAAGCACCCGATCTACGGTAAGATCATCAAGCGCACTACCAAGCTGCACGTACACGATGAAAACAACGAGTGCAAGGCTGGCGACCTCGTGGAAATCCGCGAGTGCCGTCCGCTGTCCAAGACCAAGTCCTGGACCCTGGTTGGTATTGTAGAAAAGGCCTAATTTAGGTTCTTGCTAGCCCAAACGGCCCCTGGTGGGGCCGTTTGTTTTTTAGGCTACCTTTTCGAAAATACCTGTGTTATAGTTTCGCGCCTTTCAAAGGCAGCCAGATCCCGAGAGGGATAAGAAGTAAACAAAGCGGAGCACTAAGATGATCCAGATGCAAAGTATGCTGGATGTTGCCGATAACTCCGGCGCACGCAGCGTAATGTGTATTAAGGTTCTGGGTGGTTCGCACCGCCGTTACGCCGGCATCGGCGACATCATCAAGGTTTCTATCAAAGAAGCCATTCCTCGCGGTAAAGTGAAGAAAGGTGATGTGTACAACGCGGTGGTCGTACGCACCCGTAAAGGCGTTCGTCGTCCGGACGGCTCTGTCATCCGTTTCGACAATAACGCGGCTGTGTTGCTTAACAACAACCAGCAGCCGATCGGTACTCGTATTTTTGGCCCGGTGACTCGTGAACTGCGTAATGAGAAGTTCATGAAGATTGTGTCCCTGGCACCTGAAGTACTGTAAGGAGTCGAACGATGGCAGCTAAAATCCGTCGCGAAGACGAAGTAATCGTCCTGACCGGCAAAGACAAGGGCAAGCGTGGCAAAGTCACTCAAGTCCTGGCCTCTGAAGGTAAGGTCGTTGTGGAAGGCATCAACCTGGTTAAGAAGCACCAAAAGCCGGTACCCGCTCTGGGTCAGGCCGGTGGCATCGTAACCAAAGAAGCCCCGATCCACGTATCTAACGTAGCGCTGTTCAACTCTGCCTCTGGCAAGGCTGACCGCGTAGGTTTCCGGATTGAAGACGGCAAGAAAGTGCGTGTTTTCAAATCCACCGGCGAACTTGTGAAGTAATTGGAGTTTAACGATGGCGAAACTGCATGATTACTACAAAGCAAATGTAGTAAATGAACTGAGTAAGCAGTTCGGTTACAAGACTATCATGCAAGTCCCTCGGATCGAGAAAATCACCCTGAACATGGGTGTTGGTGAAGCGATTGCTGATAAAAAACTGCTGGAAAATGCCGTTGCCGATTTGGCAGCCATTTCCGGTCAGAAGCCGCTGGTCACCAAAGCTCGTAAATCCGTTGCGGGCTTCAAGATTCGTGAAGGCTACCCGATAGGTTGCAAAGTAACCCTGCGTGGCGAGCGTATGTGGGAGTTCCTGGAGCGCCTGATCTCTATCGCTGTACCCCGTGTCCGTGACTTCCGTGGTCTGAACGCTAAGTCGTTCGATGGCCGTGGTAACTACTCCATGGGTGTGCGTGAGCAGATCATCTTCCCGGAAATCGACTATGACAAGGTCGATCGCGTTCGTGGTCTGGATATCACCATCACCACCTCCGCGCAAACCGATGATGAAGGCCGTGCTCTGCTGGCTGCCTTTAACTTCCCGTTCCGCAAGTAAGGTGTAGGGTTATGGCAAAACTTTCCATGAAAGCACGCGACGCGAAGCGTGCCAAGCTGGCAGCCAAGTACGCTACCAAGCGTGCCGAGCTGAAAGCTCTCATCGTAGATATGAATGCTTCTGACGAAGCGCGTTGGGATGCTGTTCTGAAGCTGCAACAGCTGCCCCGTGATTCCAGCCCGATCCGCCAGCGTAACCGTTGTGCCATTACTGGCCGTCCGCACGGTTTCCTGCGCAAATTTGGCCTGTGCCGCATCAAGGTGCGTGAGCATGCCATGAAGGGTGAAATTCCGGGCCTGAAAAAGGCCTCTTGGTAAAGAATCTCGGGAGTTAAACTATGAGCATGCAAGATCCGATCGCGGATATGCTGACCCGCATCCGTAACGGTCAGGCGGCTAGCAAAGTTGCGGTTTCCATGCCCTCTTCCAAGCTGAAGGTAGCGATTGCCGAAGTGCTGAAAGAAGAAGGTTACATCACTGGCTACAAAGTAGCTGGTGACGTGAAGCCGGAACTGGAAATCGAACTTAAGTATTTCCAAGGCCAGCCGGTTGTAGAACTGATCCAACGCGTAAGCCGTCCCGGCCTGCGTATTTACAAGCGTACCTCTGATCTGCCGAAAGTAATGGGTGGTCTGGGTATCGCTGTTGTGTCCACTTCGAAAGGTGTGATGACTGACCGTGCTGCCCGTAAGGCTGGCATGGGCGGTGAGATCATCTGCTACGTCGCTTAAGGAGGTAGGAAATGTCTCGTGTTGCTAAGGCACCCGTCGCGATTCCTGCTGGCGTAGAGGTGACTCTGAATGGCCAAGAGCTGACCGTAAAAGGTTCCAAGGGCTCTCTGGTTCGTTCCATCAACGCGGCTGTTGAAGTGACCAAGGAAGAAGGCGTACTGAAGTTTGCTCCGCGTGCCGGCTTTGCCGGTGCCAATGCTCAAGCTGGTACTGCTCGCGCCCTGGTCAACAACATGGTCATCGGTGTTACCCAAGGCTTCGAGCGCAAGCTGCAGCTGGTTGGCGTAGGCTATCGTGCCTCCGTCAAGGGCAATGCTGTTGCGCTGGCGCTGGGCTTCTCCCACCCGGTTGAGCATGCTCTTCCGGCTGGTATCACCGCTGAATGCCCGTCCCAGACCGAGATCGTTCTGCGTGGCGTTGACAAGCAGGTGATCGGCCAAGTTGCCGCGGATATCCGTGCTTACCGCGCTCCGGAGCCCTACAAGGGCAAGGGTGTACGCTATGCCAATGAGCAGGTGCGTACTAAAGAAGCTAAGAAGAAGTAAGGTAACACTATGGACAAGAAAGCAGCTCGTCTCCGTCGTGCTACTCGTGCACGTAAGAAGATGCAGGAACTGGGTGCGACTCGTCTGGTTGTTCACCGTACTCCGCGTCATATCTACGCGCAGGTTATTGCAGCCAACGGTTCCGAAGTCCTGGCCTCTGCTTCCACTGTAGAGAAGGCTATCAGCGAGAGCATCAAATACACCGGTAACGCCGACGCGGCTGCCGTTGTAGGTAAAGCTATCGCCGAGCGCGCCATCGCCAAGGGCGTACAGAACGTGTCTTTTGACCGTTCCGGTTTCAAGTATCACGGTCGTGTAGCCGCTCTGGCTACCGCTGCTCGTGACGCTGGTCTGCAGTTCTAAGGTAGGAGTCGAAGATGGCTAAAATCGAATCTCAAGCCGGTGAACTGCACGAGAAGCTCATTGCGGTAAACCGTGTTTCGAAAACTGTTAAGGGTGGTCGTATCATGTCCTTCACCGCACTGACCGTAGTGGGTGATGGCAACGGCCGTGTAGGTTACGGTTACGGTAAGGCCCGTGAAGTTCCGGCTGCCATTCAAAAGGCAATGGAACAGGCCAAGCGCAACCTGAAGAAGGTAGAACTGAACAATGGCACTCTGCACCACCCGGTGAAGGGTATCCACTCTGGTTCCACCGTATTCATGAAGCCGGCTTATGAAGGTACTGGTATCATCGCTGGCGGTGCCATGCGTGCCGTTCTGGAAGTAGCTGGTGTTCACAACGTGCTGGCCAAGACCTACGGTTCCACTAACCCGATCAACGTGGTTCGCGCCACTGTAGACGCTCTGGTTCACGGTCAATCTCCGGAACAGATCGCTGCGAAGCGTGGTTTGCGCGTTGAAGAAATTCTGGGGTAATGCGACATGGCTAACAAGACTGTAAAAGTAACTCAAACCCGCAGCTCTATCGGCCGCTTGCCCAAGCATAAGGCTACTCTGCGTGGCCTGGGTCTGCGTCGCATTGGTCACACCGTTGAGCTGGAGGACACTCCTTGCGTTCGCGGTATGATCAACCAGGTGTACTACATGGTTAAGGTGGAGGGCTAAGCATGCGTCTGAACACTCTGTCTCCGGCCGCTGGCTCTAAGCCTGAGAAGGCTCGTCGCGGTCGTGGTATCGGCTCTGGTCTGGGTAAGACTGGTGGTCGTGGTGTTAAGGGCCAGACCTCCCGTTCCGGTGGTGGCAAGGTCCGTCGCGGTTATGAAGGCGGTCAGATGCCGCTGAAAATCCGTCTGCCGAAGTTCGGTTTCACTTCTCGCAAGTCTCTGGTTTCCGCCGAGGTTCGCCTGAACGAGATCGCCAAGGTAGAGGGTGATGTGGTCGATCTGAGCACCCTGAAGCAAGCTGGTGTTGTTACTAAGAACATCGAGTTTGTTAAGGTTGTCCTGTCTGGCAACATTGACCGTGCTGTAACCGTTCGTGGTCTGCCCGTCACCAAGGGTGCACGTGCAGCCATCGAGGCCGCTGGCGGCAAAATCGAGGAATAATCAGTACAATGGCTAAGAAACCAGGATTGGATGTTAAGGCACAAGGTGGTCTGAGTGAGCTGAAGAGCCGTCTGCTCTTCGTTCTCGGAGCGATTATCGTATTCCGCGCAGGCTCTTATGTGCCGATTCCTGGTATTGACGCCGCCGTACTGGCCGAACTGTTCCAGCAACAGAAGGGCACCATCATTGAGATGTTCAACATGTTCAGTGGTGGTGCACTTGCCCGTGCCTCTATTCTTGCGCTGGGGATCATGCCGTATATTTCGGCATCGATTATCATCCAGTTGTTGACTGTGGTTCATCCTACTCTTGCTGAACTCAAGAAAGAGGGTGAGTCTGGTCGCCGCAAGATCAGCCAATATACGCGCTGGGGTACGTTGGTATTGGGAACTTTCCAGGCCATTGGTATTGCAACCGGCTTGCCGAATATGATGCAGGGGCTCGTGACTAATCCGGGCTTCGGTTTCTATTTCACAGCGGTTGTGAGTCTGGTTACCGGAACCATGTTCTTGATGTGGTTGGGTGAGCAGATTACGGAGCGTGGCATTGGTAATGGTATCTCGCTGATTATTTTCACGGGTATCGTTGCTGGGCTGCCCCATGCCATTGGCGCTACGGCCGAACAGGCACGTCAAGGGGAATTGCACATCCTGCTGTTGCTGTTGCTGGGCTTGATTGTTTTCGCTGTAACTTACTTTGTGGTCTTTGTGGAGCGTGGTCAGCGTCGTATCGTCGTCAACTATGCAAAGCGTCAACAGGGCCGTCAGGTATTTGCAGCGCAAAGCACGCACCTGCCGTTGAAAGTTAATATGGCTGGTGTGATTCCTGCGATTTTCGCATCCAGTATCATCCTCTTCCCGGGGACCATTACCTCTTGGTTTGGTCAGGGAGAGGGCAAGGTTGCGGATGTCCTGCAGCAGATCTCTATGGTTCTGCAGCCGGGTCAGCCCTTGTATGAGATGCTGTATGCAGCAGCCATTATCTTCTTCTGTTTCTTCTATACTGCGCTGGTGTTTAATCCGCGTGAGACAGCAGACAACCTGAAGAAGAGTGGAGCCTTTATCCCGGGGATTCGCCCGGGCGAGCAGACAGCACGTTACATCGATAAGGTTATGACTCGCCTGACTCTTGCCGGTGCACTGTATATAACCTTTATCTGTCTGGTACCGCAGTTCTTGATGACTGCCTGGAACGTACAGTTCTATTTCGGTGGCACCTCGCTGCTGATTATCGTGGTAGTTATCATGGACTTCATGGCTCAGGTTCAGACCCATATGATGTCTCATCAGTATGGTGATGTCCTGAGGAAGGCCAACCTGAAGGGCTACGGCCGCTAAGGTCGGCGTAGTTACGGAGTTAAGCAATGAAAGTTCGTGCTTCCGTTAAGGCAATCTGCCGTAACTGCAAAATCATCAAGCGTCACGGTGTGGTGCGTGTGATTTGCAGCGAGCCTAAGCATAAGCAACGCCAAGGCTAATTAAGTTACGGTTAGTACTTGCAACAAATAGTTGAGCTGGCTAAGATAGCCAGCCAACTTTTGTTGTGTAATGGTTGACCGCCACGTATCCGCTCACGGGCTTTGTGGTGGTCGTAATCTACTTTATGTAGGAGTGAATAGTGGCCCGTATCGCTGGCATTAACATTCCTGACCATAAGCATGCAGTCATCGCTTTGACTGCGATTTATGGCATCGGTCGTACCCGCTCCAAGGCCATCTGTGCCGCAGCCGGTATCGCTGAGAATGTAAAAATTAAAGACCTGGATGAAGCTCAGGTAGAGACTCTGCGCGAGCAAGTAGGTAAGTACACTGTAGAAGGTGACCTGCGTCGTCAGATTTCTATGAACATCAAGCGCTTGATGGACCTGGGTTGCTACCGTGGTTTGCGTCACCGTCGTAGCCTGCCTGTTCGTGGTCAGCGCACCAAGACCAACGCACGTACCCGTAAGGGTCCGCGCAAGGCTATCAAGAAGTAACGGGAAGGTAGAAAATGGCTAAAACTCCGACTCGTGCTCGCAAGCGCGTTAAAAAGCAAGTGAGCGACGGTATCGCACACGTACACGCCTCTTTCAACAACACAATCGTGACTATCACTGACCGTCAGGGCAACGCTCTGTCTTGGGCCACTTCCGGTGGTTCTGGTTTCCGTGGTTCTCGTAAGTCCACCCCGTTCGCTGCCCAGGTTGCAGCTGAGCGTGCCGGTGAGATGGCCAAAGAATATGGCCTGAAGAACCTGGAAGTCATGGTCAAGGGTCCGGGTCCCGGTCGTGAGTCTTCCATCCGCGCTCTGAACGCGGCTGGTTTCCGCATCACGAACATCACTGATGTGACTCCGATCCCGCACAACGGTTGTCGTCCTCCCAAGAAGCGCCGCGTGTAACGCGTTTCGCTACTTGGTCTAGGATTGTTGGAGAAAGAAGATGGCAAGATATATCGGTCCTAAGCTTAAGCTTAGCCGTCGTGAGGGCACCGACCTTTTCCTGAAGTCTGGTGTTCGTGCGATTGATTCTAAGTGCAAGATTGACACCGCCCCGGGTCAACATGGTGCTCGTAAAGCGCGCCTGTCCGACTACGGTGTTCAACTGCGCGAGAAGCAAAAAGTTCGCCGTATTTACGGCATTTTGGAAAAACAGTTCCGCAACTACTACCGCAATGCTTCCCGTCAAAAGGGGAACACCGGTGAAAACCTGTTGCAGCTGCTGGAAGGTCGTCTGGACAACGTCGTTTATCGCATGGGCTTCGGCGCCACTCGTGCTGAAGCACGTCAGCTGGTTAGCCACAAGTCCATCATGGTCAACGGCCGCGTTGTGAACATTCCTTCTTTCCAGGTTTCCCCTGAGGACGTGGTCTCTGTTCGTGAGAAGGCCAAGAAGCAGGCTCGTATCAAGGCTGCTCTTGAAATCGCTGCTCAGCGCGAAAAGCCGACTTGGGTAGAGGTTGACGCTGCCAAGATGGAAGGTGCCTTCAAGCGCCTGCCGGAGCGTTCCGACCTGTCTGCCGACATTAACGAACAGCTGATCGTCGAGCTTTACTCCAAGTAAAGCTAGCTTCTAAGAGAGGACACAATGCTGGGTTCTGTAACAGATTTTCTTAAGCCGCGGCTAGTTGATATTGAGCAAGTTAGCCCGACTCACGCAAAAGTGACTCTTGAGCCGCTTGAGCGTGGCTTTGGTCACACGCTGGGTAATGCCCTGCGTCGTATTTTGCTTTCTTCTATGCCCGGTTGTGCAGTCACTGAAGTTGAAATCGATGGTGTTCTGCATGAGTACAGCAGCAAGGAAGGTGTTCAGGAAGACGTTCTCGAAATCCTGCTGAACCTGAAAGGCATCGCTGTGAAGCTGGAAGGCAAGGACGAGGTTACTCTGTCCCTGACCAAGTCTGGAACAGGCCCCGTTACCGCAGGTGATATCACTCACGGTGATGAAGTCGAGATCGTAAACCCGGAGCATGTAATCTGCCACCTGACCAGTGCAAATGCTGAAATCAGCATGCGTCTGAAGATTCAGCGTGGTCGTGGTTACGTGCCCGCTTCCGCCCGCGTCCACAATGACGATGAAGAGCGCCCGATTGGTCGTTTGCTGCTGGACTCCGCGTTCAGCCCGATCGTTCGCATCGCCTACAACGTAGAAGCGGCTCGTGTGGAACAGCGTACCGACTTGGACAAGCTGGTCATCGAAATGGAGACCAACGGCACTCTGGATCCGGAAGAGGCCATCCGTCGTTCCGCCACTATCCTGGCAGAACAGCTGGAAGCCTTCGTCGATCTGCGTGACGTAAGCGTGCCCGAGAAGAAGGAAGAAAAGCCCGAGTTCGATCCGATTCTGCTGCGTCCTGTCGATGATTTGGAGCTGACAGTTCGTTCCGCGAACTGTCTTAAGGCAGAAGCTATCCACTATATTGGTGATCTGGTACAGCGTACCGAAGTCGAGTTGCTTAAGACTCCGAACCTCGGTAAGAAGTCCCTGACTGAGATCAAGGACGTGTTGGCCTCCCGTGGTCTGTCTCTGGGCATGCGCCTTGAGAACTGGCCGCCCGCCAGCATCGCTGACGAGTAAATCCAGATTACGGGTTCACAGATTTAGTTAGAAGGATAAGGTCATGCGCCATCGTTTGAGTGGTCGTCAACTGAACCGGAACAGCAGCCATCGTCAGGCTATGTTCCGCAACATGGCCAGCTCCCTGGTTCGTCATGAGATCATCAAGACGACTCTGCCGAAGGCAAAAGAGCTGCGTCGTGTAGTTGAACCGCTGATCACCCTTGCCAAGACTGATAGCGTTGCTAACCGTCGTCTGGCATTCGCCCGCACTCGTGATAACGAAGTCGTGGCAAAACTGTTCAACGAACTGGGCAAGCGCTACCAAGAGCGCGCCGGTGGTTATACTCGCATCCTGAAGTGCGGGTTCCGTGCCGGTGACAACGCTCCGATGGCTTACATCGAGCTGGTAGACCGCCCGGCAGCTGCTGAAGCAGCTGCTGAGTAAGATAGAAAAAGCCGGGCTTGCCCGGCTTTTCTTTTTCCTGCATTTTTTCACACCCGCACACCCGCACACCCGCACACCCGCACACCCGCACACCCGCACACCCGGTAAACCACCTTATTCGTCTATCTACTCGTCGTATCCCGATTCGGTTTGAATCTGGCGCAGAAGGGCCGCCGACAAGCAATGTGAGCTTGACCCCATGAAGGGGCTGCATACGCTCTGCTGGCGTGGCTGGCGTGGCTGGCGTGGCTGGCGTGGCTGGCGTGGCTGGCGTGGCTGGCGTGGCTGGCGTGGCTGGCGTGGCTGGCGTGGCTGGCGTGGCTGGCGTGGCTGGCGTGGCTGGCGTGGCTGGCGTGGCTGGCGTGGCTGGCGTGGCTGGCGTGGCTGGCGTGGCTGGCGTGGCTGGCGTGGCTGGCGTGGCTGGCGTGGCTGACGTGGCTGGCGTGGCTGGCGTGGCTGGCGTGGCTGGCGTGGCTGGCGTGGCTGGCGTGGCTGGCGTGGCTGGCGTGGCTGGCGTGGCGTCAGAAAGGGCCACCCAGTGTGGCCCTTTGATGTTGTTAAGTCTCGGCAGCCACTACCGAGCGAGAGCTGGGTTGTGGCCTGGGTGACTTAAGTAGCAGCATCAAGGCGCTGGCCAGCAGCAGGAACAACCCCATCAGAAAGAAGATCTGGTTATAGGCCATGATAGCGGCATCGCGTTGCATGGTCTGGCTGAGTAGGGCCCTAGCCTGTTCGGCTGCACCGACAGGGTCTCCGCTCTGCATTGCCAATACTTCGGTCGTTTGTATCAGCCATGCCTGGCCTGCCGCACTGCTGGCTGGCAGGGCGCTGGAGATGTAAGTCAGGTGGGTTCGAGTCTCATTGTCGAGCATGGTGGCGATGATGGCGATGCCGAAGGCTCCGCCCAGATTGCGCAGCACGTTGAGCAGGGTTGACGAGCTGGGGATGTCACCCGGGGTGAGGCTGGCAGTTGCGACCATGGAGAGCGGCACCATGATAAAAGGCTGCCCAAGCGCTCGCACGATCAGCGATTCGGTCAACTGTGGGCCGGCAAAATCCATGCTCATACCAGTGTTCATGAAACAGCTGATGGCGAACACCAGAAAACCGAAACTGACCAGATAACGCGGGTCCACCGAGCGAGTGAGCTTGGGCACCAGCGGCAGCACCAGCAGTTGTGGCAGCCCCATCCACATCAGTACCTTGCCAATCTCCAGCGCGTTGTAGTGGTGGATCTGGGTCATATAGAGGGGCAGCACATAGATTGATCCCATCAACGCCATGCCGAGGATGAGATAGGCAAAGCAGGCCAGTGCGAAGCGGGGATTGCCGAGCAATCGCAGATTGACCAGTGGGTGGCGGCGTAGCAATTGGCTGATGACGAAGAACACCATGGCGATAGCCGAGAGCACGGCGAGACGCACAATAAACGCCGAGCCGAACCAGTCTTCCCGGTTGCCCTCTTCCAGCACGACCTCCAGTAACCCCAACCCCATGGCCATGGTCAGAATACCGACCAGATCCACCCGGCGGATGATCTTCCAATCGATCGGCTGGCGCTCCAGTCCGTGGGCTAGCATGGCCAGAACCACTAGGCCGGGCGGCACGTTGAGGTAGAAGATGTAGTGCCAGGAGAGCTGTTCGGTGAGCCAGCCACCCAGCGTCGGCCCGATGGCCGGGGCAAAGGTGGTGCAGAGCCCGAACAGCGCCATGCCGGTGGCCCGCCTCTCCATGGGCAGCAGCATGACGATCAGGGTGAAGGCGAGCGGGATCAGGGCGCCACCGGTGAATCCTTGCAAGGCGCGAAACACGATCATGCTGGCCAGATTCCAGCTAAAGGAGCAGAGCACCGAGGCAATGATGAAGGCGGTGGTGGTCCACAGCAGATAGCGGCGCACACTCAACCCCCGGCTGAGCCAGCCACTAAGAGGGATGGCAATCATCTCTGCCACCAGATAGGAGGTAGAGATCCATGAGCTTTCGCTCAGAGTGGCCGAGAGCGCCCCTTGAATATCTTTCAGAGAAGCGTTGGTGATCTGGATGTCGAGGATCGCCATGAAGGCGCCAAGCAGGCCCCCCAATACGGCGATCCAGTGGCGGCGTGGGACAGGCTGGCTCATTGCTCGGCAGCCAGTAGGCCAGAAGCATCGCTGGCGCTGCGGGTATCGACAGTGACCTCGCTGGAGAGGCCGGGCAGCAATTTTCCTGCCAGCGGGCCCGGTTCGGGAATGTGGATCTTCACCGGTACCCGCTGCACGATTTTGGTGAAGTTGCCGGTGGCATTCTCCGGTGGCAGCAGAGCGAACTTGGCGCCGGTCGCCGGTGCCAGGCTGTCGATGATCCCCATGACGGGCTGATCTGGATAGGCATCGAGTACAACCTCGACCTGTTGCCCTGGCTGCATATGGGCCAGCTGGGTTTCCTTGAAGTTGGCCTCGACCCATACCTCGCGCAGGGGAACCAGACTGGCCACCTGCATCCCTGATTGTACATACATGCCGGCGCGCAGGGCTCGGCGCCCGATGATGCCATCAGCCGGCGCCTTGATCTCGGTATAGGCCAGATCCAACTTGGCCTGTGCCAGCGCGGCCTTGCTCTGGGCGATACGGGCTACCGCCTCCTGTTGTTCGGCATCGAGCACCTTGAGGTTATCGCGGGCGGCCTGTAGGGCGGAGCGCGCTTCCAGTAGCTGTGCCTGGGCCACTTTCTGATTGGCCTGCGCCTCATCCAGGCTGTCTTGGGAGGAGTAGTTATGCTGTTTCAGTTGGGCCAGCCGACTGACCTGCTGGCCAGCGCGCAGAGCCTCGGCCTCGACGGAGGCGACTTTGGCTTCAGCCTGGTGGATAAGACTCAGCTGCTGGGTGCGGGTCGCCTCGAGATGGCTAGCACTAGCCTGCTCTAGCTGGAGCGAGGCTTCGGCCTTGGCAAGGTTGTTGCGAAACTCCCTTTCGTCGAGAAGGGCGATGATCTGGCCGGCTTGCACGCGCTGGTTATCGGTCACCCGTACCTCGCGTACATAGCCGGAGAGACGCGAGCTGATGCCCGTCACCTCGCTCTGTAGATAGGCGTTGTCGGTGTGTTCGAAATAGCGGCCATAGCCATACCAGTAGAGGCTGAAGACGAGGGCGCAGAGCGCCATGATGAGGGCCGCCAGCAGGGGGATCTTCTTCTGTTTGCTCATGATCTGATCCTGTTAATAGAGGCGGGAGGCTATCATTGTCTTGTTTCCCACATTAGTCTGCTCGTTTGAGAAAAACTGTTTCATAGGCAAGACAATGGACCTGAATGCTGCTCTGATTTTCGTCCGCATCGTAGAAAAGGGCTCCTTCACGGCTGCGGCCGCCTCCCTTGGTATGACCAAGGCCACGGTCAGTCGCCGCCTGATCGATCTGGAGAAACGCCTCGGTGTCCGTCTGTTGTACCGCTCTACCCGTCAGTTGACCCTGAGCGAGGAGGGGGAGCACTATTTTCAGCGTTGTAGCAAGGCGCTAGAGGAGTTGGCTGAGGCTGAGCTGCAGTTAAGTGCCAGCCAGCAGGAGCTGACAGGAACGCTCAAGATGGCGGTGCCCATCGAGACGGGGCAGCTGGTGATGGCGCGTATGGTGGCAGATTTCCTGCAAACCTATCCCGGACTCAAGGTTGAGATGGAGCTGACCAACCGGGAGGTAGACCCCATCAGCGAGGGGCTCGACTGCATAGTGCGGATCGGCGAGCCGGCGGACTCCAGTCTGGTGGCTCGCCGATTATGGCGTACCGACCGTCTGCTGTGTGCCGCCCCCTCTTATCTGGCGCGATGTGGCGTGCCGGAACATCCCGAGCAGCTGACTCACCATGAGCGGGTGGCGGTGCGTTCGACGTTTCTACGCGGTAGCTGGGACTTCAGCCGTGGGGAGCAGCGAATTCGCGTCGAGCCTGAATCCCGTTTTCGGGTCAACAATATTACCTGTGCCCGCGAAGCGGCCAAGGCGGGCCTAGGGCTGGCGGCCCTGCCAGCCATGCTGTGCCGGGAGGAGCTGGAGCGTGGTGAGTTAGTAAGCGTATTACCCCAGTGGCGGCTGGAGACAGTCCCCATTTACCTGTTGTTTCCTGAGCGCCGTTTCATGCCACGTAAGCTCAGGGTATTTATCGACTTTATGGCCGAGCATGCACAACGCTATGCGATCGACCGCTTGATCTGAGGAGAGATAATGGAGCAATGGATCAATCTGTATCGAGCCTCGCATGTGCTGGAAGCGCATGCGATCAAGGGGGCGCTGGAGGTTTCGGGGATCCGGGTCAGGCTCAATGGCGACGGGTTGCAGAGCCTCATCGGTGAGTTGCCCGTCGATCTGTTGCAGGTGACGCTGATGGTGCCGGAACACCAACAGCATCAAGCTGCACGGGTCATCGAACGTTATCAGCAGCGTCAGGGCAACGGTTGGCTGTGTGGGCGTTGTGGTGAGGAGAACGGCGCCAACTTCGATATCTGCTGGCACTGCGGCAACGATCCCCAGGAGGAGTAGCCGGGGCTAGCGCTCACCAAGCTCGGGATCATCTCCCGCGTCCGGATCGTGATAGGTGGCCAGATCCAGCTCCCCCTCCCGCTTGGCGATGAGCACAGAGACCAGGATGTCGCCCGATACGTTGACCGTGGTGCGCGCCATATCGAGGATGCGGTCGATGCCCGCGATGAGGGCCACCCCCTCCAGTGGCAAGCCGACCGAGGTGAGCACCAGGGTCAGGGTCATCAGTCCGGTGCCCGGAGCCCCAGCGGTGCCGATGCTGGCCAGCACCGCGATGACGATGATGGTCAGGTAGTCGAACAGATGCAGATCGATGCCGAAGGCTTGGGCCACAAACAGCGCTGTAACCCCTTGGTAGAGCGCGGTGCCGTCCATATTGATGGTGGCCCCGATGGGCAGCACAGTGTTGGTGACCCGCTGGGAGACCCCGAGGCGTTGTTCGGCACATTGCATGCTTAGGGGCTGGGTGGTCGCGCTCGAGCTGCTGGTAAAGGCCAGCGCCTGAGCGTCGAGGATGCTGCGAAAATAGTGCCACGGGTTAAGGCGGGCGAGTAGGAGCAGCATGCCGCTGTAGACACCGAGTACGTGCAGCAGGCAGCCAAGATAGACGGCACCGATCACCTTGAGCAGCGGAAGCAACAGTTCCAGCCCGTAGCGGGCCGCCAGCCACGCCATCAGGGCGCACACCCCATAGGGGGCCAGCAGCATCAACACCTGGGTCAGCTTGTTCATGGCCGCCGCCAGTGAGGCAAACAGCCGCTCGGCGGGCTCGCCCTGCGTGCCGATGGCATTGATGGCCAGCCCCAGCGCCACCGCAAACACCACCACCTGTACCACCTTGCCTTCGGCCATCGCCTGTAGCGGATTCGCCGGCATCAAATCGCCGAGTACCTGTTCCAGGGTGGGGTGACCGGGGGCGATGAAGACGATGGAGTTATGCAGCGCGGCCCCGGTGCCGGGTTCCAGCAGCCAGCCCATCAGCAGGCCGATACAGATGGCCAGCGTGGTGGAGCCGAGATAGAGGCAGACGGCCTTGACGCCGGTGTGATCCAGGTGGCGTTTGCCGAGGGTGCAGATACCGGTAATCACCGAGCAGAAAATGAGGGGCACCATCAGCATCTTGATGGTGTTGACGAACAGGGTGCCGAATGGCTTGAACAGCAATGCCTGTTCCGGCATGCCGAGGCCGAGTGCGATGCCAGCCAGCATGCCGAGCAGGGTTTTGAACCAGAGGGAGCGACGGGTCCAGATCCGCCAGGGTGCAAACACCATTCCTTGGAACTGCATGAGTTGTGCGGAGCCTCGAATTCTGAGCAGGTAAAAAAAGGGCGCCAGTGTAGCGGTTACCCCTGCGGGTTACCAGATTATCGGTAAAGGGAGGGGGTAGAACCAGAACTTGTGGACAAAAAGCAGCGGTTTCTTGGCCTGCATCAAGAAGCAGGGCCGCTGACGGCGCTCTAATGTGCTTCTTAATTGTTTATTTGTGAGGTTGTCATGCCCATGTCGATTCATGGCCACGAAGTGATGCAGATGATGCTCGAACGCGGTGGTCTGTTTACCCGGGAGAGCCTGCGCCAGGCCATCGTAGAGGCGTTCGGTTCCGATGCCCGCTTCCATACTTGCAGTGCCGAAGGCATGGATGCGGATCAACTGATCGACTTTCTGGAGCGCAAAGGCAAGTTCGTTGCTGCCGCAGAGGGATTCCAGACCCGCGCTGATCGTATCTGTAACCACGGTTGACCGTTCAGGTGGGCCGCTGTGACGGCCCCCTCGTCCCCCATTCCCCGAATCTGCTATATTGCCGCCTCTCTTCCTCTGCCGTTGGTCGCGCCATGGACACCTTTTCCGCCGCCGTCATGCTGTTTCTGATCATGGATCCCTTGGGTAATCTGCCGGTCTTTCTCTCGATCCTGAAGCACATCGATCCCAAGCGCCGGCGCAAGGTGATGATCCGCGAGCTGCTCTTCTCGCTGGCGATCATGATGGTGTTCCTGTTTGTCGGTCAGCAGATCTTAAGCTTCCTCAACTTGCGTCAGGAGGCGGTCAGTATTGCCGGCGGCATCATACTGTTTCTCATCGCCATCAAGATGATCTTCCCCGGCCCCGGTGGCGTGACCGGGTTGGCCGCCGGTGAGGAGCCTTTCCTGGTGCCGATGGCGATCCCCATGATTGCGGGCCCCTCGATCCTTGCTTCACTGCTGCTGCTGGCCAACCAGGCGCCGGGGCGGATGCTCGACTGGTCGCTGGCCCTGTTGATGGCCTGGGGGGCCAGTGCCGTCATCCTGATGTTCTACGAGGTGTTCAATAAGTTGCTCGGCGAGCGCGGTTTGACTGCGGTCGAGCGGCTGATGGGCATGCTGCTGGTGATGATTTCGGTGCAAATGCTGCTCGATGGGGTGCACCACTACCTAGCTGTCGTGCAGTAGTGCCGTCGATCTACTACGGGCTAATCAGTCCGAGCAGGGTGTCACGCAACCAGCGGTGGCCGGGGTCTTGCTCACGCCCCTGATGCCAGATCAGCAGGTGCGAGATGCTGTCGAGCCGGATCGGCAGCGGCAGCGGCTCGAGAGGATAGACCTGCACCGCATGCCGGGCGTAGAGGCTCGAGACCGTGACTATCATGTCCGAGTGCATGCCCATGCGCAGCGCCGCCTCGAAGCTCGGCACGCTGGCGGCGATGCGCCGCGCTACCCCCATCTGTAGCAGGCGATAATCGAGCATCCAGCGATCGCGCCCCTCACAGTAGGTCTGCACGTGGGGATGGCTACTAAAGGCGGCCAGATCCCACTCCTCCCGCAATACCGGATGATCGCGCCGTACCAGGCAGGTCAGGTTGTCAACCGCCAGCAACCGCTGCTCCATGCTGCCGGGTAAGTCGTCCATCCGCATGTCCGAATCCTCGCTGTTCTCCCGCACCGTGAAGGCCAGATCTGTACCCCCTTGTGCCATCTTTCCCAGGCTGTCTTGATCCCACTCCACGTAACGCAGGGTGAGTCCGGGGGCGAGGCGGGTCAGGGTCGGCAGGTAGAGGGGGGCGAACAGGGTGAAGGCGCTGTCCATGCTGGCAATGACAAACTCGCGCTCTGAGCTGGCCGGGTTGAAGCGGGGTGGTTGCAGCACGCCATCGAGCCCATGCAGTAGCGGGATCAACTCCTGCTGTAGTTGCAGCGCGCGCGGTGTGGGCTCAAGCCCGTGCGAGGTGCGCAGGAACAGGGGATCGCCGAGGGCATCGCGCAGCCGGCCGAGCGCCTTGCTGACGGCCGACTGGCTCAGGTGCAGGCGCAGGGCGGCCCGGCTGCCGTTGCGCTCTTCCAGCAGCACATGCAGCACGATGAGCAGGTTGAGATCGAGGCGGTTGAGCAGTTCCAGACGCATGGTGGTCTCTCGTGGCAAAGCGAGCCCCCCATGATACGGGAAGCGTGAGGGCTAGGGCAGCGGGATTAATTTTCCATCGCAGATGGCGATTTACTACAGACTTGATTTCGACCAACAATAAAGAGATTTAAATCTGCTACAACAATGCGGTTTTCACTCAAGATGGAGGTCTTCCATGGGACTCGGTGGCATTCATATCTGGCACATGCTGATCTTGCTTCTGGTCGTGGTTCTGGTCTTTGGCAGCAAGCGTCTTGTCGGAGCCGGCGAGGATCTGGGCACCACCATCCGCGATTTTCGCAAGGCGATGCGTGATGATGACGCATCCAAACAATAGGAGTAGACAGCATGTCGGTTGAAGAGAAAGTTCAGGAAACCTGCGACGCCTGTGGTTGCTATGCCGAGATCGGCACCATCATCGGTGAAGGTGATGATGTCCTGGATCTCGAAGTTTCTGCCGCCAGCGAAGCGGACGCCCGCGCCAAACTGGC
The DNA here is from genome assembly GCF_014892695.1 of Aeromonas simiae. NCBI lineage: Bacteria > Pseudomonadati > Pseudomonadota > Gammaproteobacteria > Aeromonadales > Aeromonadaceae > Aeromonas > Aeromonas simiae. Next base: position 3,571,739 of record NZ_CP040449.1, on the reverse strand, counting down.
CGAGTATCGTGCCCTGGCCGTGCAGGTGAGCCCGGAGTCCCGCATCCAGGAACAACTGGAGCAGGCGGAACAAGGGGTGATCCTCAAGGCCCGCATCCAGTTCAGCTGCACCGCTGAAAAATTGATCTTCGAAATGCGCGCTCGCTCTCTGGGCTGAGTCGTTCTTCACGGCAGGGGTGACCCTGCCGTATCGACCCGTCGGCTGTGGGTCTCTGATTCTGGTGGGGCGCCTTCTGGCGGCCCGGATACCCGGTATGACCGGATAGCACGAGGCAAGCAGATGCAGCGATGGGTATGGGTCTGGTTGGCCCTCTTCTCTCTTCCCCTCATGGCCGCGCCTGTCAAACCGCAGGTGTTACCACAACCGGGCGATCTCGATCACATCCTTGAGCAGCGGGTGCTACGGGCGCTGGTGGTCTACGAACGCGGCTTCTTCTTTCTCGACAAGGGACATCAGAAGGGCATTCTGGTGAACCAGTTGCAGGGATTCGAAAACTGGCTCAACCGCACCTATCTGGCGCACGACAAGGTCAAGCTCAGGATTATCTACATTCCGGTGCGCCAGGATCGTTTGCTCGATTACCTCGAGGAGGGGCGTGGCGATCTGGTGGTGGCCAATCTGACGGTGACCCAGGATCGGCGCGACCGGGTGCGTTTCTCACACCCCGTGGTTTCTCCCCTTGAGGAGTGGGTGGTGAGTGCTGACTCACTTCCGGCCTTCAATCGCATTACCCAACTCTCTGGCCGGCGCATCTGGGTGCGGGCCAGTTCGAGTTATCACGAGAGCCTGCGTCGGCTCAACCGCCTGTTTCGTGATCTTGGTCTGCCACCGGTCTATGTCGAGACGGTGCCCGAATACCTGCAAGATGGCGATCTGCTGGAGATGGTGGCCGCCGGTTTGATCCCGCTGACCGTCACCGACAGTTTCAAGGGTCGCCCCTGGTTGGGGACGCTACCCGGTCTCAAGGCCCATCGCCTCATTCCACTGCGCGATCACGGCCATACCGCATGGGCGCTGCGCCCCGATGCCCCCAAGTTGCTGACGGCGGTCAATCGTTACCTGGCGCAGGCCCCTAAAAACCAGCTTTACAGCGATCTGAGCCTGCGTCAGTACCTGCTGCAAAGCGATTCACTGAGCAACATACTGGCACCGGAACGGGTCGGCAGGCTAAACCAGATCCGCCAAGTGTTGCAAAAGTACGCCAAGCGCTATGACCTCGACTGGCTGATGCTGGCGGCCATGGCCTACAAGGAGTCGGGGTTAGACCCCACGGCCCGCTCCCCAGGGGGCGCGGTGGGGCTGTTGCAGCTACTGCCGACGACCGGCAAGGCGGTGAATATCACGGGCGAGAGGCTAGCCTCGCTGGACGGGAATGTGGAGGCGGCCTGTCGCTACCTGCGACACATGCTCGACACCTATTTCAACGACCCCAAGCTCGATCGCCTGAACCGGCATCTGATGGTGTTCGCCGCCTACAATGCGGGGCCGAACCGGATCCAGCGGCTGCGCAGTAAGGCGGCAGCCCAAGGGCTAGACCCGGATCAGTGGTTTGGCAATCTGGATCAGCTGGTGGCCAACGAGGTGGGCCAGATCCCCATCACCTATGTCGGCACCATCTACAAGTACTACGTGGCCTACCGCTTCAGCCTGCAACAGATTGAGGGCAAGCAGGAGGCGCTGCGTCGGGTGCAGTGAGGCGGGGGAGGTCAGGGTGAACAAGAAACCAGGGTGGCGGGGTTTTCTCGCCTGAACCGCGCTGGCGCCGCTCTGCTTGCTGATACATGATGGACTCCGATCCCGACTGCGATGGAGAAGAGGGTGCCGCGGCAAGATGACAATCGTATGGAAGCGGTGGAATGTTCCCTACTCACCGAGCCCGAAGCGGCGCTGGCATGGCGCCGGGCGCTGATCCGCCAGGCGCGCCACGCCATCGATGCCCAGTATTACAGCTGGGCGGAGGACGATAGCGGCAGCCAGCTGCTGGCCGAGCTGCTGGCTGCCGCCCGCCGTGGTGTGCAGGTGCGCCTGCTGGTGGATGACATGTACGTTGTCACCTCGGGCTGGCTGGCTCTGCTGGCCGGCGAGCCGAATGTGGCGGTGCGCCTGTTCAACCCGTTCCGTTTTCGCCTGTGGCGTCCGCTTGCCCTGCTGCTCGAGATACTGCTGCGCTTTCGCCGCCTCAACCACCGCATGCACAACAAGCTGCTGCTGATCGACGGCCGGTTCGCCATCGTTGGTGGACGCAACATGGGTGATAGCTACTTCGATCGCTCTGCCTCCACCGCTTTCATCGATCTCGATCTGCTCTGTCGCGGCATCTTGTGCCGCCAGCTCGAACAGGGGTTTGTGCGCTTCTGGCGCAGTCGCTGGAGCCGCTCCTTACTACGATTGCACCCCGAGTTAGGCACTATGTCTACCGATGAGCGGGCTCGCCGCTGCGCGGCGCTATTGTCATTGACGGGGCAGGAGGGAGAGCCCCCAGCCCCCATCTGGTGGCAGGGGGAGGGGCGGGTGTTGTTTGATGTGCCCGGCAAGGGGATTTTGCGTCCGGGCCGGGTGGCAGGCTGGATCGATCGCGCCTTGCAGCAGGCCGGCCCCCGTTTAGTGCTGGTCTCTCCCTATCTGCTATTACCGCCGCGTTTCATGAGGCGATTGCGACGGCTAGCGCGGCGTGGCTGCGAGATCTCCGTGCTGACCAATTCCATGGCCACGACCGACGTGCCCTTGGTTCAGGCGACCTACGAACAGCAGCGTGAGCGGCTGCGCCGGCTCGGGATCGCTCTGCATGAGTTGCGACCGGACAGAGGGCGCAGCCTACATGCCAAGCTGGTGCTGACCGGATCAGGCGAGATCCTGCTTGGCAGCTTCAATCTCGATCCTCGTTCCCTGTTTCTCAACACCGAGTTGGTGGTGCGGCTGCGCTGTGAGCCCTTGCAGGAAGCCTTGCAGCAGTGGGTGGCCGGTTGGCAGCAGGAGAGCTGGCCTCAGCACAGGCAGGCCCATCCCCCCTTACCCTGCTGGCGCAGGGCATGGCGCTGGCTGGCGGGACGGCTGCCCATCCAGCGCTGGCTTTGAGTCGAAAGGAAAACGTTTGTGCGATATGTCGCAAGCGGTCGTGCGTCATTGGCGGTGCCATGCATGGCACAAAGATGAGGGGTTAAGGTCTACTTCAATGATTTTTAAGGCTATTTTCACTATTTATCACCTAGCGCGTAGATGATGGTGCATGTTTTGTCCAACCCAATGCTTTTTTATACAGGTTGCCCCCATAAGATGAGGGGGCAAGGACAACACGTCTCTCACCTGGGATGTGTTAGGCGTTCCTCGCCCCCCTCGGTGTAGACCGGGATGTTCGTGTCACGGAACGACGCGTGCGGACGGAGCCATCCGGCCGTATTCATCAGGAGCGGGGGGGGGGGAGCGCCAGAAATGGAACATGCCTTTTGCGAGGGGGTGATCGACGATCACCCCGTTTTTTTTGTCTTCAGAAAAGCCGGCTCGCGGTAAGGCTGCGCAGTTGCCAGCCATCGGGTATGATCCCTGTCCAAAAGCGTGAGGTGGTTTTGTGGGAATCCGTGCACAACAGAAAGAAAAGACCCGGCGTAGCCTGATCGAGGCCGCCTTCAACCAGCTGAGCTGTGAACGCAGTTTCTCCAACCTGAGCCTGCGCGAAGTGGCGCGCGAGGCTGGTATCGCCCCCACCTCTTTTTATCGCCACTTCCGCGACATGGAGGAACTCGGCTTGACCTTGGTGGACGAGGGCGGGCTGACCCTGCGCCAGCTGATGCGCCAGGCACGCCAGCGTATCGCCGGTGGGGGCAGCGTGATCCGCACCTCGGTACAGACCTTCATGGAATTTGTCGAGAACAACCCCAATGTATTCCGGTTGCTGCTGCGGGAACGCTCCGGTACCTCGGTGGCCTTCCGTCAGGCGGTGGCGCGCGAGATCCAGCACTTCATCGCCGAGCTGACCGATTATCTTGAGGTGACCTCGGGCAGCAGCAGAGATGATGCCTGTATCCAGGCCGAGGCCATTGTCACCATCGTCTTCAACGCCGGGGCCGATGCCCTCGACCTGACCCGTGAAGAGTGCCGGGCCCTGAGTGAACGAACCATCCGCCAGCTGCGCATCATCGCGGCCGGCGCCGAAGTCTACCAACAGCGCCGGCAGGCGCATGCAGAAGGAGAGTGCGATGAGTGAGCCGACCCCGATCCCCAAGGGTATCTTGCTGCTGGCCTTTCTGGTCGGTTTGTGCGGACACGCCACGCTGGCGGTGCTGACTGACAGCCAGGTGCCCTTCTCCCTGTTTCCCCTGATTGCCCTGGTACTGGCGGCCCGTCAGCTCTACCAGCACTATGCCAGCGAGCCGATGGAGGGCAACACCCCTGCCTGCTGCGTCATCAGCTTCTTCATCGGTATCTTCGGCCACTCCGCCTTCCTGCGGGTGCAGTATCCCGAGCTGGGCAGCAACTTCGTCCCGCTCATCATTGCCCTGCTGCTGGCAGCTTGGCTGTCGGTCAAGCTCGGTATCATGGTCGGCAAGCAGAAGTAAGCACACCAATAAAACGCCCGGCATCAGCCGGGCGTTTTGTTTTATTCCTTGGGAGTGATGATGGCGTTGAGCCGCTCCCGTATCCCCTGAGTGGCGAAGACCCCGAACAAGATGATCTGCCAGTACTCGGCACGGGTCACGGCGAAGTAGCGCTCGCACGCCTTGCGGATCATGCTGGCTTGCGCCCAGTGCATCAGCAGCACGATAAGGCCGCAGGGGGGCAGGAAGCCGTTCAGCTTGCCCGGCAGCAGCTTGGCAAGGGCGGCCAGTACGCCAAGCCAGAACAGCAGGATGATGACCTTAGCCAGCAGGTTAAACAGGCGCTTCATGGGCGGTCTCCCTCAGGTAGAGTTGGTAGCAGACCTGTCCGGCCTGCTTGTCCTTGAGCAGGTGCCAAGTAGCAGGCAGGGCGGGCGGCGTGGCCTCTTTTTCTCGCTCCAGATAGATGAGGGCCCCCTCGGCCAGCCAGCCACCCTGCTCCAGCAACTGACAGGCGCTGAGCAGCAGCTCTTGGCGGAACGGAGGATCGAGGAACACCAGATCGAAGGGGCGGGCGGGCCCCTGCAACCAGCTCAGGGCATCGGTTTCGATCACTTCGGCCGCCGAGCTGCCGAGCAGGGCCAGGTTGGCGCGCAGCTGCTGCGCCGCGCCGCGGTCACGCTCGATCATGGTCACCTGGCTGGCGTAGCGGGAGAGGGCCTCTAGGCCCAAGCCACCACTGCCGGCAAACAGGTCGAGGCAGCGGGTGTCGCGGATGTGGGGGGCGAGCCAGTTGAAGATGGTCTCCTTGACCCGATCCGTGGTGGGCCGCAGCCCTTCCACGTCACGAACCGGCAGTTTGCGCCCACGCCATTGGCCGCTGATGATCCGCACAAAGCCCGATTTTCCCGGTCGGGAAGGGCCATTACGGCTGTTTTTCGCTCTGGGCATCGCGTTTCGTCGTCAGAAAAGAAAGTGGTAGTATAAGGCGGTTCATTTTTGTGCCGAACCCCTGCGGAACGGCCATTTTAGCAGTCCGCCGATCAAGTGAGTATTTATTAGATGGCAAAAGGTTTGTTTTCCTGGCTGGGATTCGGCCGCAAGAAAGATGAGGCAGAGACCCAACCCGCTTCCGAGGCCACCACTCCGACCACTGTCGAACCGGCCAGCCCGTCCGAGGTAGAGGCCGAGCGCGCCGATGCCGGCATAGTGGTGGACGATGCCTGCTGTGCGCCGTTGCCGGAGCCGGATGATGCGCCCATGGTGCTGGAGGAGTGTGCCTCTGAGCTGGAGCCAGTGATCGTCAACGATCTGGTGGCTGAAGAGAAAGCCCGTCAGGCTGAAGCCGCTCGCCTGGCGGCCGAAGAGGCCCGTCAGGCTGAAGCCGCCCGCGTGGCTGCCGAAGAGGCCCGTCAAGCTGAAGCCGCTCGCCTGGCAGCCGAAGAGGCCCGTCAAGCTGAAGCCGCTCGCCTGGCAGCCGAAGAGGCCCGTCAAGCTGAAGCCGCTCGCCTGGCAGCCGAAGAGGCCCGTCAGGCTGAAGCCGCTCGCCTAGCTGCCGAAGAGGCCCGTCAAGCTGAAGCCGCTCGCCTGGCAGCCGAAGAGGCCCGTCAAGCTGAAGCCGCCCGTCTTGCAGCCGAAGAAGAGGCCCGTATCGCGGCAGAGGCGGATGCCGCCGCGCTGGCTGCCTTGCCGCTGGCCGCCAAGGTTGATGACGATACCCAGGAAAAGCCCCAGCGTGAGGGGCTGTTCGCCCGCCTCAAGCGCAGTCTGGTACGTACCCGTGAGAATATCGGTTCCGGCTTTTTTGGCTTGTTCCGTGGCAAGAAGATTGACGACGAGCTGTTCGAGGAGCTGGAGACCCAGCTGCTGAGTGCGGATCTCGGGGTCGAGACCACTACCCGCATCATTGATGGGCTGACCCAGCATGCCAGCCGCAAGCAGCTCAAGGATGCTGAGGCGCTCTATGGCCTGCTCAAGCAGGATATGGGCGAGATGTTGACCCAGGTCGAGCAGCCGCTGGCGATCGATGCCAGCAAGAAGCCCTATGTCATCCTGATGGTCGGTGTGAACGGGGTGGGCAAAACCACCACCATCGGCAAGCTGGCCAAGCAGTTTCAGGCCGAGGGCAAGAGCGTGATGCTGGCGGCCGGCGATACCTTCCGCGCCGCTGCCGTGGAGCAGTTGCAGGTGTGGGGTCAGCGCAACAACATCCCGGTGATTGCCCAGCACACCGGTGCCGATTCGGCCTCTGTCATCTATGATGCCATCGAGGCGGCCCGCTCACGCGGAGTGGATGTGCTGATTGCCGACACCGCCGGTCGTTTGCAAAACAAGAACAACCTGATGGAAGAGCTCAAGAAGGTCGTGCGGGTGATGAAGAAGCTCGACGAAGAGGCGCCGCACGAGATCATGCTCACCGTCGATGCCGGCACCGGCCAGAACGCCTTGAGCCAGGCCAAGTTGTTCAACGATGCGGTGGGGATCACCGGCATCACCCTCACCAAGCTCGATGGCACCGCCAAGGGTGGCATCATCTTCGCCGTGGCGGACAAGTTCCAGATCCCGATTCGTTACATCGGGGTCGGCGAGGGGATCGACGATCTGCGCCCCTTCGTGGCCAATGACTTCATCGAGGCGTTGTTCAGCCGCGACGAGTGATCGAGATCGCGGGCTCCCTCGGGGGCCCGTGCAGTTATCGGGAACCACACATGATTCGTTTTGAACAGGTCAGCAAGGTCTACAGTGGCGGCCACCAGGCCCTGCAGAAGGTGAATTTTCACCTGCGCAAGGGGGAGATGGCCTTTCTTACCGGCCATTCCGGCGCGGGCAAGAGTACCCTGCTCAAGCTCATCAGCGTGATGGAGCGGCCCAGCGACGGTCGTATCTTCTTCCATGGTGACGACGTGACCCGTCTCGACCGTCGTTATATCCCCTATGTGCGCCGCCAGATCGGCATGATTTTTCAGGATCACCGTCTGTTGATGGATCGCACCGTATTCGACAACGTGGCCCTGCCGCTGGTGATCGATGGATACGGACACGGCGACATCGTCAAGCGGGTGTCGGCGTCGCTCGACAAGGTGGGGCTGCTCGGCAAGGAGCGCTATCAGCCGCGCATGCTCTCCGGCGGGGAGCAGCAGCGGGTGGGGATCGCCCGGGCCATCGTCAACAAACCCCCCCTGCTGCTGGCCGATGAGCCGACCGGCAACCTCGATCCCCAGCTCTCGATGGACATCATGCGTCTGTTTGAGGAGTTCAACCGGGTCGGTGTCTCGGTGCTCATCGCCACCCACGATCTTGGTTTGATTGCCCGCATGCGCTACCGCACCCTGACGCTCAAGGCCGGGCGCATGTACTCGCAGGAGAGGGAGGCATAATGGGGGTCGTCCGTCATAAGCAGCCTCTGTTGCGTCGCTTCGTCATGTACTGGGTGGATCATGTCCGTCAGGCTTTCGCCAGTCTGGGTGAACTGTGGCGCTATCCGCTCGCTACCATGATGACGCTTGGCGTGCTTGGTGTAAGCCTGGCGCTGCCCTCCTGCTTTCATGTGCTGCTGAAAAATGCCGAGCGGGTGGAGAGTGGCTGGCAGAATAGCTCGCAGATCACCCTCTACCTGCGCAAGGATCTGCCACAGGCAAGCATTGATGCGTTGCAAGAGCGGATCTTGATGTATCCCGAAGTGGATCGGGTTGAGTACCTTAGTCGTGAGCAATCCCTCACCGAATTTCGTGAATACTCGGGCTTTGGCGACGCACTCGACTACCTCGACAGCAATCCGCTGCCGCCCGTGCTGATCGTGGTTCCTGACACCGCTTGGCGCACGCCCAACGGGGCCAGTGAGCTGCTTGGCAAGCTCAACAACGAAAGCGGGGTCGAGCAGGGCAAGCTGGATTTGCAGTGGCTGGAGCGCCTGCAAGGGATCATCAAGTTGCTGCGCCACACCATCACCGGCATCGCCGTGCTGCTGCTGTCGGCGGTGCTGTTGATCGTCGGTAACACGCTGCGGCTGAATATCCTCAACCAGCGCTCCGAGATTGAGGTGCTCAAGCTGGTGGGGGCCACGGACTCCTTCATTCACCGCCCCTTTCTCTATACCGGGGTGTGGTTTGGCGTCATTGGCGGCATGCTGGCCTGGTGGCTGACCGAGGTGATGGTGCTGTGGAGCGAGGGGGTCGTGAGCGAGCTGGCAGGCCTCTATGAGAGCCAGTTCCGGTTAGCCGGGCTAGGGCTGGTTGACGGCCTCAATCTGATACTGCTAGGTGCCCTGCTGGGGCTGATCGCCTCCTGGTTTTCGGTGCATCGCCATATCCGCGATATCGAGCCCTCCTGATCACGGAATGAGCGGGAAAATTCGCTGGATTTTGCGATCTGGATCAAGTACAAGGGGGGCCTTTGCTGGCGGGCTGCCTGTAGCCGTTATACTCTGGGCGATGGAGCAGCGCTGATCCAAGGATCGTCAGGATCCGCGAACTTTACGATGAAACTATTGTCTTAGTTAGAGATTTATACGGGTGTGGCAAAGGGCCCTGCCTGTGCCGGCTTGGCAAGCATGTGAAGGTTGCGAGCTCCGCAACAATGGACTTAGCATGCTACTTTTCAGGGGTCCTTCACTGTGACCCCTTTTTTTATGTGTATTCACACTGGGTTCACGCCACTTCCTTATCATCGGCTCCTTGTGGCCAAAGTGTCTGCTAACTTGCTGACGCGGGCCCACAGATTGAATGGGTGACGGTGGACAGCCCGAATGCGGGTGATACACTGCCCTGGTTGACATGAATAGAGGTATTCGATGGGAACTTCATTGCAGCGCACCATGTCCTTGATTCCGCAGGGCAGCCTGGAGGGTTACATCCAGGCGGTGAACTCGATCCCTGTGCTCAGCGCAGAGGAGGAGCGTGCTCTGGCCGAGCGGCTGCAGCAGGATGGGGATCTCGAGGCTGCCCGCCAGCTAGTTATGTCCCACCTGCGTTTTGTCGTTCACGTAGCCAAGAGCTATGCCGGTTATGGCCTGCCCCAGGCCGACCTGATCCAGGAGGGCAACATCGGCCTGATGAAGGCGGTCAAGCGTTTTGACCCCTCGGTCGGTGTGCGGCTGGTCTCCTTCGCGGTGCACTGGATCAAGGCTGAAATCCACGAATATGTCCTGCGCAACTGGCGCATGGTCAAGGTGGCGACCACTAAGGCTCAGCGCAAGCTCTTCTTTAACCTGCGTAAGAGCAAGAAGCATCTCGGCTGGTTCAGCCAGGAAGAGGTGCGTGCGGTGGCCGACGATCTCGGCGTCTCCCCGGCGGAGGTGGTTGAGATGGAGGCTCGCATGAGCGGCCAGGATCAGGCCTTCGATCTGGTTGACGATGATGACGAAGGGTTTGCCCCGGTGCACTACCTCGAAGATAAGTCGTCCGATCTTGCCAGCAACATCGAAAGCGATAACTGGGACGATCACGCCTCCACCCGTCTGGCATCGGCGCTGGCTACTCTCGACGAGCGCAGCCAGCACATCATTCGTGCCCGCTGGTTGGATGAAGAGAACAAGTCCACCTTGCAGGAGCTGGCCGATACCTATGGCGTCTCTGCCGAGCGGGTGCGTCAGCTCGAGAAGAACGCACTCAAGAAACTCAAGGATGCCATGGACGTTTAAGCGTCATGGAGTGAACAAGCAGGGCCTGATGGCCCTGTTTTTGTGTCTGGTCTCAGCACAGGTCGCACCTGTGAAATGCAGGGTTGCTTCGCCCTCAGCCCACTGTGGTAAGGTGCGCAACAGCAACGACAGGGAGAAATTTCGTGAAACTGTTGAATCAACTGTTCATCAACAACCGGGAGTGGGCCGAGCAGATCAAGGCCGAGGATCCTAATTTCTTTACCCAGCTTTCCGCTCAGCAGGCGCCGGAATATCTCTGGATCGGTTGCTCTGACAGCCGGGTGCCTGCCAACCAGCTGATGGGGCTGCTGCCCGGTGATGTTTTCGTCCATCGCAATGTGGCGAACCTGGTGGTGCACACCGATTTCAACTGCCTCTCAGTGTTGCAGTACGCGGTCGAGGTGCTCAAGGTCAAGCACATCATCATCTGTGGCCACTACGGCTGTGGTGGCGTCAAAGCGGCGATGCAGAATCAGGAGCTGGGCCTCATCGACAACTGGCTGCGCAACATCAAGGATGTCTACTTCAAGTATCAAGAAGAGATCGACGCGGTCGAGGATGAGCATGAGCGTTTTGATTACCTGTGCGAGCTTAACGTCGCCGAGCAGGTGTCCAATGTCTGCCACACCACCATCATCCAGAATGCCTGGCGGCGTGGCCAAGAGCTGGCTGTACACGGCTGGATCTACGGGATCAAGGATGGTCTGTTGCAGGATCTCGGCGTCTGTATCAGTGGCCCCGAGCAGATCCCCGACGTCTATCGCACCTGGCTCGATATCAAGCCCCGCCAGCGCCGATAAGCGTTGACCAGAGGCTATTACACAGAGCGGGCGCCCTCAGGGCGCCCGCTCTTTTACCAGAGAAAAAAGCCCGGCACAGCAAGGCTGGGCCGGGTGGAAGTATGGAAGTTAAGCCGGAGATTAGAAGTCGTAACGGGCGGCCAACTGGAAGTCATCCTTCACGTTGAGCTTGCCGCTGTCGCTGCGGTCGAGATTGTTGATGCGGTATTCGCCGATGACGCGCAGGTTCTTGTTGAACTTGTACTGGGCACCCAGGGTGTAGTAGTCGATGGAGTCGAAGTCAGCACCGCCGCTCTGCTCGATCTTCTGCTTGTTCCACAGCGCCATCAGGCCGAAGCCGTTGGAGAAGTTGTAGCCCAGCGCCGCTTCCCAACCGGTGTGATCCTGACCACTCTTGATGAAATCGGAGCCATCGGCATAGCTCAGGGCTGCGTAAACGGCCTTGTCGTCATACTTGGCGGAGATGAGCCACAGCTTGGCGTCTTCTTCATCTTCCTGCTGACGCAGACCCACGTTATAGGCGGTACCGATGGAGAGGTTGAACGGGAAGGTATAGGCGATGGCCGCACCATAGGCCGGATCGCTGTTCTTGTTGCCCACGTCTTCGGTGTCACCACCGTCAAACTTGTAGCTGGCGTCGAACTGCAAACCGTTGAACAGGCCGGAGTACTTCAGCACCGAGCCGGCACGGTTGGTGGCGAAGGTATCGGTTTTGGCGCCCAGCGCTTCGTTGCCATAGCCATCGGAGAGGGAGACGTCAGTCCAGTCAGCCAGGATACCGGGGGCCCCCTTCTGACGGCCGAAGGTCACTGTGCCCCAGTCGCCGCCTAGGCCGGCGAAGGCCAGACGGGTACGCAGGTTGTCGGAGTTGTCGCTGACGGTCTTTTCACTGTCGTTGACGTAGAACTGCAGCTCGTACTGAGCGACGGCTTTCAGGCCACTTTGGATCTGGCTCTCGGCCTTGGCACCGATGCGCGCAAACTGGTTGGCGCCCTGCTTGTCGCTGTACTCGCTCTTGATCTTGCCATCAGCGTCCAGCTCCTTCTTGTCGCCGAAGAAGTGGCCGGCGTAGATGCGGCCATACAGATCCAGCGCTGTGGTGTCATTCTTGAATACTTCGGCAGCTTGGGCCTGGAAGGCGCCAGTCAGTGCCAGTGCCACTACGGTCAGCTTTTTCATTGTCATCCCTTGGGTTGTAAGCATTGGTGTTAACAAGCGAGGCCATGCTAGGCAGGTGGGATGACGGCGGGGTGACTGAAACATGAAAGATGGATGTCACTTTTTGTTATTTTTCATGAAGCTGGCCGCTTTATATCCGGCACTGCATGAGTTTTGCACGCAAAGGTTTGCCTATGTGGTAGAATGTCGCGCGTTTTTTTAGGTTTTAGTGTGTTGGTGATGCGATGAGACGTGAACTGGCAATCGAATTTTCCCGAGTGACTGAGGCCGCCGCTCTGGCTGGCTACAAGTGGCTTGGACGGGGCGACAAGAACATCGCCGATGGCGCGGCCGTCGCCGCCATGCGCCACATCCTCAACCAAATCCGTATCGATGGCGAAGTGGTCATCGGCGAGGGTGAAATCGACGAGGCACCGATGCTGTATATCGGTGAGAAGGTGGGTACCGGTGAGGGGGATGCGGTGGATATCGCCGTCGACCCGATCGAAGGTACCCGCATGACGGCGATGGGCCAGGCCAATGCCTTGGCCGTGCTCGCCGTGGGTGACAAGGGCTCCTTCCTCAAGGCGCCTGACATGTATATGGAGAAGTTGATCGTCGGCCCGCAGGCCAAGGGCGCCATCGACCTCAACCAGGCGCTCGAGCTGAACCTCAAGGCCGTGGCCAAGGCGCTCGGCAAGCCGCTTTCGCGTCTGACCGTGATCACCCTGGCCAAGCCGCGCCACGACAAGGCGATCAAGGAGATGCAAGGACTCGGTGTTCGGGTGTTTGCCATTCCTGACGGTGACGTGGCCGCCTCTGTGCTGACCTGTATGCCGGACAATGAGGTGGACATGCTCTACGGCATCGGCGGCGCACCGGAAGGGGTGATTTCGGCAGCGGTGATCCGTGCCCTTAATGGTGACATGCAGGCCCGCCTGATCCCGCGCCATCTGGTCAAGGGAGACAGCCCCGAGGTTCGGGCGCTGGGTGAGCAGGAGATCGCCCGTTGCGAGGCGCTTGGCCTCAAGGTGGGTCAGGTGTTGCAACTCAACGATCTGGTGCGCGATGACAACGTCATCTTCTCTGCCACCGGGATCACCAAGGGCGATCTGCTCGACGGCATCACCAGTAACGGGGTGCTGGCCACCACCGAGACCCTGTTGATCCGCGGCAAGTCCCGCACCATCCGCCGCATCAAGTCGACCCACTATTTGGATCGCAAGGATGAAGTGGTTCGCGACATCATACTGTAAGCTGTTGCCGACCCTTTGAAACAGAGACGGCCCATCCTGTGATGGGCCGTCTCTTTATGTGGAGCCGACCATGGAATGTCGCCCCGGCTGTGCGGCCTGCTGCATCGCCCCCAGTATCTCCTCGCCCATTCCGGGAATGCCGGATGGCAAGCCCGCCGGCATCCCTTGTGTGCAACTCGACGAGCAGTTTGGCTGTTTGCTGTTTGGTCTGCCCGAGCGCCCTGCCGTGTGCGGCGGTTTCCAGCCGTTGCCCGATGTATGTGGCAGCCATCGCGATGAGGCGCTCTGGCTCATCGGCGAGCTGGAGCGACTGACGGGCTAGCGCCGATCGCGTGTCACCACCTGGTGAGGGCGCGGTATGGAAGAGGGGGCTAGCACTGAGCTGCGGTGTGGTATTGCGCCGCGATCCGCTGGCTGGCGCCCACTATTGGCGGATGACGTCGTCAGATTTAAGCGCAAAACGTGATCCGAAAGAGGTCAAAGCGGCAATTGCCTTTGAATTGCCGGGCATGCTCCTTATACTGGGTTCACCTGTTTCCAGCCGTGGACCCATCACTATGGAATACAACACCTCCGAACTGTGCGACATCTATCACGACATGGTGGATGTGCTCGAACCCATGCTCTCCTCCTTTGGCGGCCGTAACTCCTTTGGCGGCGTCATCACAACGGTCAAATGCTTCGAATCTAACGGCCTGATCCGTGAGCTGGTGCAGGAGAGTGGCGTCGGCCGCGTTCTGCTGATCGACGGTGGTGGCTCCCTGCGGCGAGCCCTCATCGATAGCGACATCGCCGGCACCGCAGCCGAGAACGGCTGGGAGGGGATTGTCTGCTACGGCTGTGTGCGTGAGGTCGATCAGCTCGAAGAGCTGGATATCGGCATCCAGGCGCTGGCCGCGATCCCGGTTGGTGCCGATGACAAGACGGTGGGAGAGACCGATCTACCGGTTAACTTCGGTGGCGTGACCTTCCTGCCGGACGATCACCTCTATGCCGATACCACGGGGGTCATCCTCTCGCCGGAGCCGCTCGATATCGAGTAATACAGCGCTGAGTAGAAAACGGGAGCCATCGGCTCCCGTTTTTACATCCGTATTAGCGATGATCTTCCACCTGGGTATCGGGCGGTACCCGCTTGCTGCCGGTCACCATGGCGCGCAGCAGATCGCTTTGGGTGAGGCGGTCGATGAGCAACACGGCGGCGGCATGCAGACCGGCCAGCGCCAGCAGGCTGTTGGCCAGCGTACCGTGCAGCGCTTCCAGCCAAGCCTCGTCTGCAAGGCTATCCCAACCGGTCAGCACCGAGCCGCCCAGCAGGGTCATCAGCGCCAGGATCATCAATGCGCCCACCGGGTTGTGGCCGAGGTAGTAGGGGTGATGGCCATCGCGCAGCCGGCGAAAGAAGTGACGCAGTCGGGCCGGGGAAGGGAACCACTGGCCGAAGCGGGCGTAGTGGCTGCCGGCAAATCCCCACAGCAGACGGAGCAGCAGCAAGCCCCCCACCGTATACCCGACCAGCCGGTGTGGCCGGCTCCCCTCTTCCAGCACAAACCCGTTGAGTGAGCAGAGCAACACCGTGCTCCAGTGAAACAGGCGGATCAGCAGATCCCAGACGTGCCATGTACGGGGTGGGGTCATCCTGCCCTCCTGCGGGGACAGGCGGGCAGCAGGGGCATTTGTTGCATGTGTGTGGCTCCTCCATATGGCTTGTATCGAGGAGCAGTGTGGCGGGGGAGTCTTAAGCGGGCATTAAGCCCACTAAGCGAGACGGCCCCGCTGCAACCAACGATCGAGGGCATTGGCGAAGCGCTGCCGGTCAGCTTGGTTGAAAGGCGCCGGCCCCCCGGTTTGCATCCCGGCCGAACGCAGCTCCTCCATGAAGTTGCGCATGCCGAGGCGGGCCTTGATGGTCTCACGGGTGTAGATCTCGCCGCGCGGGTTGAGCGCCTCGCCACCGGCTTCAATCACCAGATCGGCCAGTGGAATATCGGCGGTGATCACCAGATCCCCCGGCGTGACTGAGGTGGCGATGAGATGGTCGGCCACATCAAACCCCTTGGGCACCTGGCGGCTGACCAGCCAGGGGGAGGGAGGCAACCGCAATGCCGAGTTGGCCACGAAGATGGCCATAGTTTCGGTGCGGTGGGCGGCACGGTAGAGGATCTCCTTGATGGGCACGGGGCAGGCGTCGGCATCGACCCAGATGGTCATGGTGGTCTCCTGATGACAAGGGGGGGCACATGATAACATGGGGGCGGCTGAGGCTGGCGCCGCTTTGGTGTAAGCTGGGGGCTTGCCGATGAAGGAGGAGTCATGGATCGCGTTCCGGCTGACACGATTTACAGCCTGCAATTTGATGGTCAGGGGGGCATGCAGCCGCTACCGGAAGGGCGTGAGTTGCCGACGGAGGCACCGAGCTGGGTGCATCTCGACTATGGCGATCCTGCGGTGGCCCGCTGGTTGTTGCAGACGCCCCTGCTGGGGGAGGCCGCCCGTGAGGCGCTGCTCGGCCAGAGTAGTCGCCCCAAGCTGGTCAAACTGGGCGAGACCATACTGCTGATCCTGCGCGGGGTGAACCATAACCAAGGGCACAGACCGGAGGAGATGGTGGCGCTGCGTATCTATATCACGCCGGATCTCATCATCAGCAGTCGGCGTCGCCCGCTGCTCTCGGAGCAGGATGTGTTTGGCCAGCTCTGTCAGGGCGTCGGGCCGGCCAATCCGGCCAACTGGCTGGTGGAGATCTGCGATGCCCTCACCGACCGGGCCGGTGAGTTTGTCGAAGAGCTGCACGATGAAATCCTCGAACTCGAAGAGCTGGTGCTGACCCGCCAGATGCCGGGTAATGGCCGGCTGGCCCGCATTCGCAAGCAGCTCATCATGATCCGCCGCTACCTTTCTCCGCAGCGGGATCTGGTGGCCCGCCTCGGTAATGAGAAGATCAGCTGGCTGGAAGAGGATGATCGTCGGCGCCTGCTCGATATTGCCGACCGGTTGCGACGCTGGCTCGATGATCTCGATGCCGGCATTGCCCGTAGCGCTGTGTTGGCCGATGAGATGAATAACTTGATGGCCGAGGCCACTAACCGGCGAGCCTACCAGATGTCGGTGATGGCGCTGCTGTTTCTGCCCGCCACCTTCCTCACGGGTCTGTTTGGCATCAACCTCGGCGGTATTCCTGGTGCCGAGAGCCCGCTCGCCTTCTGGATCTTTACTGGTTTGTTGCTGACCCTGGCGCTGGTGCTGGCTGTCTGGCTCAAACTGCGACGCTGGTGGTAGGAACGACATGACTTTCTGGTTCTCTTTTGGACTGACCCTGGCCATCATTGCCGCCCATCTGCTGCTGCGCAGCCTGATCCACCGCAGTTTGATGGCCATCGGCCACGTCCGCCAGGTGAGTGAGACCCGGGTGCTCTATGTGGAGCACGTGTTCCACTTCCTGCTTGGCTGCGCCACCCTGATGGTACTGGCAGGGGTGTGGGGGCTCGACTTCGCCCGGCTGGTGGTGCTGGCCTCCTCTTTCTTTGCCGTGCTGGGGGTGGCCATGGTGGCCCAGTGGTCGATCCTCTCCAACATCACCGCCAGCATCACCATCTTCTTCGCCTTCCCTTACCGCATCGGCGATCGCATCCGCATCATCGACAAGGACGACTCGGTTACTGGGGTCATCAGCGAGATCGGTCTCTTCTATGTGCGGATCCGCGATGACAATGGCGACAGCGTGACCTATCCGGCCAACCTGATCTTGCAAAAACCGGTGCGCAAGCTAGAGGGGAAAGCGCCGGACGAGCAGCCCGAATAACAGCAAGGCTCCCGTGGGAGCCTTGTTCGTTCTCAGCGCTCGAAGAAGCGGTAGAGGTGATCTTCCTGAATGGGACAGTCGGCGATCGTGTGAATGAACTCGCGAGCGTCGCTAACCGACGAGAAGCTGAGCGGGCAGCCTAGGGTGTCGGTCAGCTCGAACGCGACCCCATCTTCGTCGCGAAACTCGACGATCCAGCCGGGTAGCATGGGATCGTGCAGGATTTCTGCCGCATGCAGCCGTCCTTTGCGATAGAGGGCCTGTAATTCGCTTCGGGTCATGGTGGCCTCCTGATGATGCGGTGTGCCTCACTCCTTGAGTGTAGGGCGCCCGCTGGCGGCGCGTTCCCAAGCCAGCCGCAACCGGATGAAGGTGGCCGCATCGCCGCCCCGATCTGGATGGTGGCGTAGTGCCAGCTCACGCCAGCGGCGGCGTAATGTCCGCTCATCCACGTCGGCGGCAAGCCCCAGCTCGGCCAGTGCCCTTCGCCGCTCCTCATCGCTGCGCTGGCCCGCATAGCTCAGCCAGAATGTCTCCAGTAGGTGGGCGATTTCGGCGGCGTCTGTGCTCCAGAAGGTGTCCCAATCCAGGTAGTAGTCACGTAGCGGTGCATCGGTGGTGGGTCGCAGTTCGGCGCCGGCCGGTTGCAGCCCGATGGCCATGCTGTCGAGCTGTAGCCACCACCCTGAACCGCGCCACTCCTCTTGTAGTTGGTAGAGCGCATTCATGATGAGGAAGTTGCTGCGATAGAGCTGTATGGCCGGGTCATCAGCCAGCCGGGGGAGGGCGTTGGCTGCACTGAGATCGGCGTAGAGCTCGTTGAGTTTCCACAGGCGGCCGGGGTGTCCCAGCCGCTCAAGCAGTGGTGCCAGCAGCGGATTCTCTTGCATTACTCCTCGCTGCGGGCCGGTTGCAGCGCGATGACCACCTCGCCGGGTTGGGGAGCTGGAACCTCAGTGGCGGTGACGATGCGCGGGGTTTTGCCCGGCTGCATTACAAACAGCGGCTGGGCGCCCGGGTTTGCTTCTTGGTACGAGGCCCAGTCGAAGGTCTCAGAGAGGCGGGTGGCACGGATCTGGCCACCGCGCGCCAGCATACCGCCGAGTCGGGCGAAGGTGATATCGGCACCAAACAGGTTCTGGCGGGCGCGGAAGGTGGCGCTCTCCTTGTTGGCTTTACCGTGCTGCTCGCTAGAGCGCAGCGAGTAGACCTTCTCCTCCCCCAGCAGGTGAGCAAAATGCAGGACTCCGAGCGCGTTGTTGTGGCGATCTGGGGAGAGGGCAAGCACAGTGCTGAGGCTGGTGAGTGGCAGATGCAGTTCGGCATGCTCCGACTGGGGGGTACCGAAATAGCAAGGCAGGTTGCTCATCCGTGCCAGCTTGCAGTGCTCCCAGGCCGGGTCGGTCAGGTGCACGCTCACCCCCTGCTCGGCCAGCGCCTTGCCGATGGCGCGGGCAACCGAGTTAGCCCCGATGATGAGCCAGGTATCCGGCGCTTTCTGGCGCTGATCGAGCAGCTCGGCCAGCGGCGTGGCCGTCAGGCTCTGTAGTACCACGGTGGCAATGATGACTGCGAACACCAGCGGCACCAGTTTGTCGGCGTCGGGGATGCCGGCCTCGGTCAGGCTCAGGGCGAAAGTGGAGCTGACGGCGGCTGCGACAATGCCACGCGGGGCGATCCATGACAGCAGAGCGCGGGAACGCCAGGGGAGATCAGTGCCCCAAGTGGAGACCATGATACAGAGGGGGCGGGCGACGAACTGCACGACAAGCAGCAGTACCAGCACCATGGGCCCCATGGCCCACAGCTGACTCAGCTCGAGACGGGCGGCCAGTAGGATGAAGAGCGACGAGATGAGGATGACCGCCAGGTCCTCTTTGAAGGTGAGCACCTCCTCGAGATCCAGCCCCTCCTGATTACCCAGCCAGATGCCAAACACAGTGACCGCCAGCAGGCCGGATTCGTGCCCGAGCCAGTTGGAGAGGGCAAACGAGGCCAGCACCATGGCTAGCACCCCGAACTTGTGTAGGCTGATGGGCAGCCAGTCCCTACGGATGAGTTGGGTGGTAAGCCAGCCAGCGGCCACCCCAATGGCACCGCCCACCACGACGGTATTGAGCAGGGCGAGCAGGGTGTGGCCAAGCAATCCCCCCTTGCTACCCAGCATGATGGCTTCAAAGATCAACACGGCAAACAGAGCGCCGATGGGGTCGATGACGATCCCCTCCCAACGCAGGATCTTGTCGACCTCTTTGACCGGACGGATCACGTTGAGCATAGGGGCTATCACGGTCGGCCCCGTCACGACCAGCACGGCGCCCAGGATGAGCGCGACCCTGCCATCGAGGCCAAGTAGGAAGTAACCGGCGGAGGCGATCACTGCGAAGCTGGCCAACATGCCGGTGGAGCAGAGGTTGCGTACTACTTTGCCAATGCCCTTGAGTTCGGCCAGATGCAGGGTGAGGGCTCCTTCGAACAAAATCACCGCGACCGAGAGTGAGACCAGGGGAAACAGTAGGTCCCCGAGTAGGGCATCGGGGTCAAGGATGCCGCTAATAGGGCCGAGTGCGAGACCGGTCAATAGCAGGAACAAGATTGCGGGCACTCGTAGCGCCCAGGCCAGCCACTGGGCCAGCACCGACACCAGCGCTACGCCGGCAAGAAAGAGAGCGGTCATGATGAGATGTCTCCTGCGAATCTTTAAGAAAATACTAGTAGTAGAGGTTGTATGTTAATGTCCTCTACATAAAAAAGATAAGGAATTAATAAAACATTTTCGTTTCATATTTACTTTTTATATAAAATAAATAATAGGTGTCGGGCTGTTATTTAAAAAATACCATTAATATATGGGGCAGGGTAAAAATATAGACTTTAATTAAGTCTCGGTGTTGACATATTACTCATTAGTGTTATAATTTGGCCTATTGGCCTATTGGCCTATTGGCCTATTGGCCTATTGGCCTATTGGCCTATTGGCCTATTGGCCTATTGGCCTATTGGCCTATTGGCCTATTGGCCTATTGGCCTATCCTTTCCTGATCTGCGTCTGAGCGCAGAATCTCGTTGTGACATTAGGCTATTTTTACGCTAAGAATCAGTGTCATATCTTTCTTTGCTAAGCAATAATGAGTAATTAATGAAAAAAATTAGTTTTGAAAGAAACTTAGATAGATATTTCATTGCCCTTATTTGTGGTTTGTTAATATTGTTCTCTGCTTGTGTACTATTTTTTGTATCTGACAAAGAAAGAAGAGATCGAAAAAAGTATGCTTTCCTTTATTAGCAATCTTGGTGTGCTTATTACAGAGCAATCTATCAAGCCAGTAGAAACATTGGTTAGTGCTGTGCACCGTGTCGCATCAAGAGACTCAATCGAGCGGTTAGTTGAACATCGCAGTGATGAGGATGTTAGGCGGTTGTTGTCGTCGATGTTAAACTCCACTTATGGCGTTAAGTCTGTGTTGCTGTCAGATCGGTATGGGCATTCTGTCACCATCCCTGATCTGGCTGCCAAGATAACGGATAATGCTAAGGATAGGCCTTGGTTTAGTAATGACAGCTCTGGTCGAGATACCAATTTTTTTACGCCATTATATAAAGACATTAGGGATGAATCGGCTGTCATCACCATATCACGCCCTATGTTTGATTTTCGTGGTGACTTTATTGGCGTTGTCGGGGCAGATCTAAATTTAATTGCACTCAGCATGCCTCTGCGTTCTCTTTCCCATGGCATTCCTGGTAAGGCGTTTGTCATCGAAAGAACAGGGAAGATAATCCTTAGTGGTGATCCCAATGATATTCGTAATGGTTCTGTTGAGTATGATCTAGTCAGAGGGATGACCAACCTCAATGGGGTCGTTTCTAGTGAGTTAGATAATGATCACTTCTATTATTATGTATCATTTACCCATCCAGACTGGTTTGTTCTTTATCAGGTAAAGAAACAAGATGTATATAATATTGTGTGGAACTTTATTCAGCCTGCACTTGTCTTGTTCTTTGTGAGCTTGGTTCTTATAAATATAGTCTGGTATTTGTTAAGAACATCATATAATACGTTAATGCTAGACCTCTTCTCTGAAATTACAGTAGGGCGTTCTAGTGGTTCTATTTCATATAATGAAATAAAAGAAAATATTCAAAAAACACAAGAGAACTATAAGGTTGTTAAAGAGCGTTCGACTCGAGATATGTTGACTGGATTGCTGAATCGTGGGCAATTTGATCAAGACCTTAGTACCTTGATTGATAGCAAAGAGCCATTTGTATTATCTATTATAGATATAGATGATTTTAAGCAAGTGAACGATACGTACGGACATGTCGTCGGTGATGAAGTGTTAAAGGCAGTTGCATCCTCAGGGATAAAATTGCTGGGTGATTATGCCAGTATTTATCGCTATGGTGGAGAGGAACTAGCCGTTCTCTTTAAAAATAGCGAAATGATGAGTGCTTTCTCGTTAATTAATGCGTGGAGAGAATTTGTTGAAAATAAAGAATGGAGAGAGCCTGGTTTGAGCATCACTTTTAGTGCCGGGTTGCATCGTGGTGGATATGAAAATTCTCATGAAGTAATTAGTAAGGCTGACTCTTTGTTATATACAGCGAAGAAAAAAGGGAAAAACATGGTATTAATGGAGGATTAAGTAATCCGATAATGCTATTGTGGATATGATTGTTATCAATGAATTGAGAGTCATGTATGTTGTGTCATTGGTGTGTTCTATAAAATGCGTACAGGTAAAACCACAGCCCATCGATACCGTGAATATATAAGGGATATATCGGTAATTTTTGTGATGCTATTGCCTTTGGCTGTATGCCAGGCAATATTATTGCTTATTATTCGTTTGCTGGGTGTGGGAGAGTATGGATATATCTCCAGTTTTTTCAAACAATTATTGGATGTGTTCCATAGTTTTTATCCTATCGCACTGTGTATCGCGACGGCATACCATTTTTCTTATAAAAAGGGGATTGCAAGCGTCGGTACTGTTATCTATACCTTGGTGATGTACTATCTCATATCCATGGCCAGTATAGATATGAAAAAAGGTATATTCATACCTGATGATGCTCTGATGGCTATCTTTTCTGGTGGAGTGACAGTTTATTACTGCACCTTGTTTCCATTAAGAGAGTTGCACCCATTACGTTTGGATTTTGCAACGAATCTTCTGTGGAATACACTTAACTTTTTCTGCTTCATTATCTTATCTCTGCTGGTTTCTTTAGCATTCCACTCAACGGGGGAATATTTAACAAGCTGGTCATTATCTGAGTTTGTTAACCCGATGAGTTTTGGTGGTAGTTTAATCTATGAGTTCAGCCGCGGTGCGATGTGGTCCATAGGTATCAATGCACACCAGCTGATGTCTTTTTTAAAAGATAGCCTTGACTCAAATACGATTGAGAACATCGCTGCATGGAAAGGTGGCTATGCAAACATTTCCATCATTAATAGCATGTTTTACTACATATATGCTGGTATCGGTGGGGCAGGGAATACACTTAGCTTATTGTTAGTGATCCTGCTGTTGGCAAAAGATAAAAAGCATATGGCCTTTGCTTTAATGGCATTGCCATTAGCATTTTTCAATATCAATGAGCTTATCTTGTTTGGGTTGCCTGTCATCTTTAACCCCATCATGATCATTCCATTTATTTTGGTTCCTCTATTATCTATCACCATTGCCTATGAGGTGATTGAGATTGGGATGGTTCCTGCTGCGACCCATATCACTGATTGGATTTTACCGCCATTATTAAATGCCTATATTGCTTCAGAGGGAAGCATCTCCGCCGTCGTTCTTCAGGTGTTACTGATTATGATGGGGATGGTGGTATATGCCCCATTCTATATGAAATACATTGGTGTCATGACCGCCTCGGATGGCAAGCCGGTTATCCAACCCATCATGGAGAAAGTGACATTTGTGGAGATGCTGGAGGAGATCCAGCATGAGGCACAAGAGAGTATGTGCAGGGTTGAAGCTCGCAATCTCATTCACAAAATGATGAATGAGGGGGAGTTCACCATGATGTATCAACCTCAGTTTGATATGGCAAATAATCATTTCTGTGCTGAGGCGCTGGTTCGCTATCGGGATGTTGACGGTAAGCTACATCCACCCACATTCATTAATGCTTTCTTGAAGGTAGGGGCTATCGAGCAACTAGATTCCATCGTGCTTGATTGTGTATTGGAAGACATGTCAAAAATGTCACTTCATGCCGATGATCGAGTATCTATTAATATCTCCACAGAGACATTTAGTAGCCCGACATTCTTGGATATGTTGCAAGATAAAATTAAAGGATGGGGCGTTGACCCAAGAAACATTGAGATAGAAATTACCGAAGAAGCCATCCTGGAACATGAGTATCAGGTACATAAAAATATTGATACCTTGCATCAGATCGGTATTACGGTAGCGATGGATGACTTTGGGTCCGGTTATGCCTCTTTCCCCCATCTTTTACAGTATCCTTTCGACAAGGTGAAATTTGATCGCTCTCTCTTGCTGGAAACAGAGACCAAAAAAGGGCGTCATTTGTATCAGTTGTTGTCTCAAATCAGTTCATTGGGCCAGTGTAAGATTGTGGCTGAAGGGGTCGAGACGGAGCAGCAGAAGGAGTTTGTGCACAGCTGTGGCATCACCTCGATTCAGGGATTCTATTTTCAGCGGCCGGTCTTTTTTGCTGAGATAAAGCGCTTGATAGAAGCCAGACGGAACGAAGAAAAGCGCTGAGCCATCCGTGTGTATGAACCGAAAAGCCCCTTTGAGGGGCTTTTTTGTTGCCTTGAATGCATGAGGCAAGGTCTGAGTGAATCCTTTTTTGTCGATTTAACCTTGGCTATGGAGTCATTGGGAAAGGGATGATAAAAAAACAATAAATTACTTACACCGATGAAACCAAAGCCATAGGCTGGGGTCTTAACGCTACACAATAACAATCGACATCTCTCTCTTGGATGAAAGAGATGACTCAGGATTATCAGGACACCGTATGCTCCGTTTTCGAAACTGGCTCGGGCCATTTTGGCCCGTCTGCTGTTTTGCGCTGATCGCGCTCTGCACCCTCTCTCTGAGCCGCGTCGGTCTGGCGCTGTGGTTGTCGGAGCGGGTGACCGACGTATCCGGTTGGCTACCCGTGCTGCTACAGGGGGTTCGCGTGGATGTGGCCACCTTGTGCTGGCTGTGGGGGATCCCGACCCTGCTGACCATGTTGCTGGGTGGGGAGCATGCTATTGGCCGTTTGTGGCGGGGGCTGCTGCGGCTGTGGTTGACCCTCGGGCTGTGGCTGCTGCTGTTTATGGAGCTCTCCACGCCCACCTTCATCAATGAATACGGGCTCAGACCGAACCGGCTGTTCATCGAGTATCTCATCTACCCGAAAGAGGTGCTCAGTATGCTCTGGAGCGGACGCCCGCTCGAGCTGATCGGTTCCCTGCTGGCTTCCTGCTTGCTACTCGGTGGTGGGTGGTGGCTCTCCGGGCGGGTCACCCGTGATCTCGCCATGCCGCGCTGGGGCTGGCGACCGCTGCTGGGGCTGCTGGTTATCGCGCTGGCGATTTTAGGGGGGCGTTCCACCTTGGGGCACCGGGCGCTCAACCCGGCCATGGTGGCCTTCTCCACCGATCCCCTTGTCAACACCTTGCCGCTCAACTCGGCCTATTCCGTCATTTTTGCGCTCAAGCAGCTTAAAAATGAGGAAGATCCCAGTCAGTACTACGGCAAGCTGCCTGAGGATCGCATTGTCGCGCTGATGCGTGAAGCCAGCGGCCGGCCAGCCTCCGCCTTTATCTCTTCCGATATCCCCTCGCTTAGCCGCAATCAGGCCAGCTATCAGGGGAAGCCGAAGAATCTGGTGATTATTTTGCAAGAGAGCCTGGGGGCTCGCTATGTGGGGTCGCTCGGTGGCCTGCCGTTGACTCCCAACATCGATGCTCTCAGCCGCGAGGGGTGGGCATTTGACCGGCTCTATGCCACCGGAACGCGTTCTGTGCGCGGCATCGAGGCGGTAGTGGCCGGTTTTACACCGACTCCGGCCCAGGCGGTGGTCAAGCTCGACAAGAGCCAGACCGGCTTTTTCACCCTGGCCGAGCTGCTGCGCGATCGGGGTTATGACACCAGCTTCCTCTACGGTGGAGAGAGCCACTTCGACAACATGCGCAGCTTCTTCCTTGGCAATGGTTTTAGCCGCATTGTCGAGCAGAAGGACTTCAAGAACGCAGCTTTTGTCGGTTCGTGGGGCGCCAGTGATGAGGATTTGATGCGCAGGGCCAACCAGGAGTTTTCCCGCCTGCACCAGGCCGGTAAGCCCTTCTTCAGTCTGGTGTTTAGCTCGAGCAACCACGATCCGTTCGAGTTTCCGGACGGGCGCATCCAGCTCTATGAGCAGCCCAAGGCGACCCGTAACAACGCGGCCAAGTATGCCGACTATGCGGTGGGCGAGTTCTTCAAGGCGGCCAAGGCCTCGGATTATTGGAAAGACACCCTCTTCCTGGTCATCGCCGACCATGACAGCCGAGTCAGTGGGGCCGAGCTGGTGCCTATCGAGCACTTCCGGATCCCGGGGGTCATCGTCGGTGGCGGGATTGCCGCGCGTAAGGATCAACGGATCGTGAGCCAAATCGACATGGCGCCGACCCTGCTCTCCCTGATGGGGATCAATGCGGACTACCCCATGCTGGGGCGCGATCTGACCCGTACCCCAGCGGATTGGCCGGGGCGGGCGCTGATGCAATACGACAAGAACTTCGCCCTGATGGAGGGCAATCAGGTGGTGGTGCTGCAACCCGAGCACACGCCGCAGGGGTTCGTCTATGACAGGGCTAAGGAAGATCTGGTGCCGGCCGAGCAGAGCGCGGCGTTCAAGGAGCGGACGCTAGGCTGGTCACTGTGGAGCGGAATGGCTTATCAGAAGGAGCTATTCCGGCTGCCGCGACAGTGATGGGAAGGCGGAGTTCGACTCCGCCTTTTTCTTGCGCGTCACGGGGGGATATAATGCGCCCCCTTGCAACAAGGTGACCAAGATGACTCCTGAGTATCAGCAACGTTTCGGCGGGATTGCCCGCCTCTATGGCCTGGCGGCCCTGACCTCCTTTCACCGCGCCCACGTCTGCGTGGTGGGCATCGGCGGGGTTGGCTCCTGGGCGGCCGAAGCGCTGGCCCGCTCTGGTATCGGTCGAATCACCCTGATCGACATGGATGATGTCTGTATCACCAACAGCAATCGTCAGATCCATGCCATGCGAGGGACGGTCGGGCGCCTCAAGACCGAGGTGATGGCCGAGCGCATTCGCCTCATCAACCCGGAGTGTGAAGTGACTGAGGTGGATGACTTTGTCACCGCTGATAACCTCGCCGAGCACATTCACGACGGGTTTGACTACGTCATCGATGCCATTGACTCGGTCAAGGCCAAGGTGGCCCTCATCGCTTTTTGCAAGCGGCGCAAGATCCCGATCATTGTCGCCGGCGGTGCCGGTGGACAGATGGACCCGACTCAGGTGCAGGTGGCGGATCTGGCCAAGACCATCCAGGACCCATTGGCCGCCAAGGTGCGCAGCGACCTGCGCCGGCTGCACCACTTCAGCAAGAACCCAGCCCGTAAGTTCGGGGTGGAGTGTGTCTTCTCTACCGAGCAGCTCACCTACCCGGATGGTCGTGGTGGTACCTGCCAGGCTAAGGCGAGCAGCGATGGCACCATGAAGATGGACTGTGCCTCGGGTTTTGGGGCCGTGACACCGGTGACGGCCACCTTCGGTCTGGTGGCCACCTCAAGGGTGCTCAAGAAGATCGCCGAGCGTGGGGCTCGCAGTGAAAGAGCGGCGCCAGGCGGCGAATAAGCGTGCGATACCAGCGAGCAGGGCAGCCCATGGGCTGCCCTGCTGCTATGTGAGTCAGAGAAAGGCTGCGCCATGTCTCAGGATGTGAATAAACGTCTGGGGGAGCGTTGATCAATCCAGGCCGGCACGATAGGTTGAGACGGTAGATGTGATGACGATCTAATTAATAGTCAGTTCCCCGATTATTAACCCAATAACGATGAACTTGTGCGGCCTCTTGCGGTCTATCGAAGGCTATTTTCTCTATTGGTGCTGTGTATGTATCAGATCAGACTTCGTCAGTGTTTGAGTGCGCTGCTGTTTCTTTTTTTCTGGCTCACCCTGCTCTCGATGATGACCCGTCTGGTCATGTTTTATACATTTGTCGATGCGGAACAACTCATCGGCAAGGGGGAAGATGTACTGCGTATGTGGGGCACCGGTTTACGCTACGATATGCGTATTGCCGGTATGGTGGTGGCCCCTCTGCTGCTGCTGTCATTGCTGTTTGCGGTCAGGGAAAGAGGCTGGGCGTTATTCAAAGCGCTGCTGACCCCATTGTCTGCCTTATTTTCATTTATTGTTGCCTGCGTCTCTATCGGTAATTATTTCTATTACCAGACGTACCATAATTATATTGATGTGTTTGCCTTTGGGGTATTTGATGATGATACCAAGGCGGTACTTTCCAATATATGGCAGGATTATCCTTTACTTAAAAGCATGATTGCTGCCGGCCTCCTCTCATTACCCCCTGTCTGGTATTGCTATCGCAGCCATCGGCGCCGTATTACGCCTTGGCCAAGGGGGGTATTTTACAGCGTGCTGTTACTTTCCCTGATTATGGTGGCGATCGGTGCCAGAGGCAGTGTCGGTACGTTTCCGCTGCGCCGTGGTAATGCTCAGGTCTCCGAGCTGACCATCCTCAACAAGTTGACGCCCAATGGGGTGATGGCGATCGACTGGGCTATCAAGGACTATCGCGATGATATGCGTCTGCACAAGGTGAGCAAAACCGAGGGTGACCGACTATTGACGCAGGTGGGATTGAACGCGCTGGAGGAGCAGAGCCCGGTCAACCCCTGGCTGGCGCAGCACAAGCCCCACGTGGTGATGAACCTGATGGAGAGCTTTGGCAGTAACTTGCTGGCGCTCGACGATCCACAACGCAATGATTTGTTGGGTAATTTAAGAGCGCATTTCCAGCAGGACTTCGTATTCAAGCGGTTTGTCTCACAGGGTAATGGCACGGCCCCTTCGCTGGCGGCGCTGTTTTTCCACAGCCCGATGGAGAACATCAGCCACTCATCGGCGCAAACCAAGCCGATAGCGGGCACGCCGTTTGCCACTTATAAACAGGCGGGCTATCGCACCCTCTTTATCTCGTCGGGCAACATGATGTGGCGCAATCTGGTGGCCTATTTGCCTGTGCAGGGGGTGGATAAGGTCTATGACCAGAATTCGCTGATGGAGCGTTATCCCGAGTCGGCGGCCGAGCTGACCGATTGGGGTGTCCCTGACGAATACGCTTATCGCCTGGCCGAAGAGTTGTTGGCCGAGGCGACGCAGCCGCTGTTTATCGCCCTCCTGACCATCACCAACCATCCGCCCTATGTGGTGCCCTCCCACTATGTGGCGAGGCCGGTAGCGCTGACAGATGAGGTCAAACGGCACGCCGAAGGGGGGCAGATCGAGCAGGTCAGCCTGCTGCAAACCTATCAATATGCCGCCAATGCCTTCGGCAACTTCTTAACGAACATCAAGTCTTCGCCACTGGGTGAGAGAACCGTGATCGCCGCCACCGGGGATCACCAGATGCGCCGGATCAAGGCCTACTACCCCACCGAGCAGGTACTGGATCACGCAGTGCCCTTCTATCTCTACGTCCCTGAGCCCATTCGGCAGCAGGTGGCTTTGCGCTTCGAGCCCAACCGGGTGGGCTCGCACAAGGACATTTTCCCAACCCTGTATGCCTTTAGCCTCTCCGGTGCGACCTATCACACCTTGGGAGGGCGCAACCTGCTGGCCGAGCAAGACGACCCGAGCCGAGCGTTCGGTTACAACGAGGAGATCTGGATCGATGAGCGGGGCGCCACGCCACTGGCGGGTGGCAAGAGTCGCTATCCGTGGAAGCAGGCGCTTTACCTTGAGGAGCGCGCCGAGCCGATTGAAACGAGGACGATGCAACGCGTGCAGGCGTATCCCCAACTGCTGCGCTGGCAGATTAACGCCAGTGTCATGGGGATGGAGGCGCCCTAGCAGGGGGCGGTTCAGCGAAAAAGGCAGCCCATAGGCTGCCTTTTTCGTGTTAGGCGACTCGCTCGCGGATGGCCTGAATGATGGCGTTTAGGCCATTGCTACGCGAAGGCGAGAGGTGCTTGTCCAGGCCAAGGTCGGCCAGATACGCCGCCATGTCAAAGGAGCGGATGGCCGCCGAGCTTTGACGATTGAGGGCGGCCAGGACGATGACGATGAGGCCGCGCACGATGCGGGCATCCGAATCACAGGCGAAATGCCACAGGCCTCCTCGCTCCTCAGCCAGCAGCCAGGTATGACTCTCGCAACCATGTAGGCGATGATCTTCGGTCTGCCACTCGACAGGAAGGGGGGGTAGCTGTTTGCCGAGCTGGATGAGCAAACGGTACTGCTCCTCCCACCCCTGAGTGGCGGCAAAAGATGCACGGATTGTCGTGGCATTGGGATCCCGCCCGATTTGGGTGTAGCTGTCGAGCATCAGAAGAACTCCTTTAACTTTTGAATTGCCCCGATCAGGGTGTCGATGTCGGTATGGGTTGAATAACAGGCAAGCGATGCCCTTATGGTGCCCCCGATGTTGAAGCTCTCCATCAGGGGCATGGCACAGTGGTGACCCACCCGCACCGCCACTCCCTGCATATCGAGCAGGGTGCCGGCATCTTGGGGGTGGATCTCATCGAGCAGGAAGGAGACAGCACCAAGCCGCTGCTGCGGCGCTCCCACCAGGCGCACGCCAGGCGTGGCGCGCAGCTGGTCGGCCAGATAGGTGGTCAGGGTCTGCTCGTGGGTCAGCAGGGCGGGACGATCCTGCTCCTGCAAGAAATTGATGGCGGCCGCCAAGCTGACGGCGCCGGCGATGTGCGGGGTTCCCGCCTCGAATTTGAATGGCAGGCGATTGAAGGTGGTGCCGGCGAAGCTCACCCGCTCGATCATCTCGCCACCGCCCTGCCAGGGCGGCATTTTTTCCAGCAGCTCACGGCGGCCCCACAGGACGCCAATGCCGGTGGGGGCATACATCTTGTGACCGGAGAAGGCATAAAAATCGCAGCCGAGGCGCTGTACATCCACCGGTAGGTGGGCCACCGCTTGTGCTCCGTCGACCAGCACCAGCGCTCCGGCTGCCTTGGCCAGCGACGTGATCGTCGCCACCGGATTAACAGTGCCAAGCGCATTGGAAACGTGGCCCACGGCTACCAGTCGGGTGCGCGGGCCGAGCAAGGCGCGGTAGGCGTCCAGATCGATGTCACCATGGGCGTCGAGCGGAATGGGGACGACCTTGGCCCCCTTGCGCTCGGCCGCCAACTGCCAGGGCACGATATTGGCGTGGTGCTCGAGGGTGCTGACCAAGATCTCGTCACCTGCTTGCAGGCTCTGGCCCCAGCTCTGGGCCACCAGGTTGATCGCCTCCGTGGTGCCTCGGGTCCAGATCACCTCGCGGCTGTCCCAGGCATTGATAAAACGCGCCACGGTTTCGCGCGCCGCCTCGAAGGCTGCCGTTGCGCGCGTGCTCAGCACATGGGAGGCCCGATGTACGTTGGCGTTGTCGCTGCGATAGAACGCGCTCATGGCCTCCAGTACCGCCAGGGGTTTCTGGGTGGTGGCGGCATTGTCGAGGTAGACCAGCGGGTGGCCGTTGACCTCCTGATGCAGAGCAGGAAACTGGCGGCGGAGCGTGGGCAGGCAGAGGCTCATGACAGGCTCGTCGATGTGGAAAGGGGCAACATGATCCAGAAAATAGCCGCAAAGCACAAGTTTGCTGCGGGCATGGGGGGGATGCTTTCTGTTACAATCTTGCCCCTCCTTTTGCTGCGGAGTCCTCCATGAAGCTCAACCCCAATCAGAATGAAGCGGTCAAGTATGTGTCCGGCCCCTGCCTGGTGTTGGCCGGAGCGGGCTCCGGCAAGACCCGCGTTATCACCAACAAGATCGCCTATTTGGTGCAGCAGTGCGGTTACAACGCCCGCAACATCGCGGCGGTGACCTTCACCAACAAGGCGGCGCGGGAGATGAAGGAGCGGGTGGGCCAGACCCTGGGCCGTAAGGAGGCGCGTGGGCTCATGGTCTCCACCTTCCACACGCTGGGGCTCGAGATCATCCGCCGCGAACATAAGACGCTCAACCTCAAGGCCAACTTCTCCCTGTTTGACGATACCGATCAGCTGGCCCTGCTCAAGGAGCTGACGGAGGCGGAGCTGGATAACGATAAAGACAGCCTTTCGGCGCTGATCACCCAGATCTCCAATTGGAAGAACGATCTGGTGCTGCCCGCGCGGGCCATGCGCATTGCCCGTGGCCCGGACGAAGTGTTGCAGGCCCAGCTCTATGAGCGTTATCACCGGCAGATGGTGGCCTATAACGCCCTCGATTTTGACGATCTCATCGTGATGCCGACCCTGCTGCTCAAGACCAATGAAGAGGTGCGAACCCGCTGGCAGGCCAAGATCCGCTATCTGCTGGTGGACGAGTACCAGGACACCAACACCAGCCAGTACGAGCTGGTGAAGCAGCTGGTGGGGGAGCGGGCCCGCTTCACCGTGGTGGGGGACGACGATCAGTCGATCTACTCCTGGCGTGGGGCCAAGCCGCAGAACCTGGTGTTGCTCGGCCAGGACTTCCCGCAGTTGAAGCTCATCAAGCTGGAGCAGAACTACCGCTCCAAGAAGCGCATCCTCAAGTGCGCCAACATACTGATCGCCAACAACCCCCACGTCTATGACAAGGCGCTCTTCTCCGATCTCGATGAGGGGGTGAAGCTCAAGGTGCTGTTTGCCAAGAACGAGGAGCACGAGGCGGAGCGCATCGCCGCCGAGCTGATGGGTCACAAGTTCATGAACCGCACCCGCTTCAAGGACTACGCCATCCTCTATCGTGGCAACCATCAGTCGCGCATCTTCGAGAAGGCGCTGATGCAAAACCGCATCCCCTATCGCATCTCGGGCGGTACCTCGTTTTTCTCGCGCACCGAGATCAAGGACATCATGGCCTACCTCAAGCTGCTGGTGAACCCGGACGAGGACACGGCGTTTTTGCGGGTGGTCAACCTGCCGCGCCGCGAGATTGGCCCCACCACGCTGGAAAAACTCGGCCAGTATGCCAACCAGCGCGGCAAAAGCCTGTTTGCTGCCAGCTTCGAGCTGGGGCTCGAACAATCCCTCTCCGGCCGCGGCCTGGTGGCCCTGCGCGCCTTCACCGAGTGGCTGGTGCGTCTGGGCGACAACGCCGCCCGCGGCAATCCCGTCGAGGCGGTGCGCGACATGATCAAGGAGATCCACTACGAGGAGTGGCTCTACGAGACCTCACCCAGCCAGCGGGCGGCCGAGATGCGGATGCAGAACGTCTCGACCCTCTATCGCTGGATCACCGAGATGCTGGAAGGGGGAGAGATGGATGAACCCATGACCCTGTCCCAGGTGGTGACCCGCCTCACGTTGCGCGACATGATGGAGCGCAATGAAGGGGAGGATGAAGTAGATCAGGTGCAGCTGATGACCCTGCACGCCTCCAAGGGGCTGGAGTTTCCCTATGTCTACATGGTGGGCATGGAGGAGGGGTTGCTGCCCCACCAGACCAGCATCGACGAAGACAACGTGGAGGAGGAGCGGCGTCTGGCCTACGTGGGGATCACCCGTGCCCAGAGCGAGCTCACCTTCACCCTGTGCCGCGAACGGCGCCAGTTTGGTGAGACGATGCGTCCGGAGCCGAGCCGCTTCCTGCTCGAGCTGCCTCAGGATGACTTGGAGTGGGAGAACCAGAAGAAGGTGACTGCCGAGGAGCGCCAGCAGAAGGGGCAGGTCGGGGTAGCCAACCTGCGCGCCCTGTTCAAGAAGGACTAGCCCTGTACCGTGATGTTCCGTCCCAGCAAGGGGGGAATATCGATCCCCGGCATGGGCGGAGCGATGAAGCGCCCCTGGCCCTGCTCACACCCCAGCTCGAGTAGTTTTTGGTACTCGAGCTTGGTCTCGATCCCCTCGACGATAAGCCGAAAACCGAGATCCTGACTGATGTCGCGCATGGCGCGGATCAGGGCCAGATCCTTGGGCGATTGCAGCATGCGATGGGTGAAGCTGTCGTCGACCTTGATGTAGTCCACCGGATAGTGGAACAGGGCATTGAGGGAGGAGAAGCCGGTGCCGAAGTCATCCAGGCAGATTTGCAGCCCATGGGCGCGCAGCTCGTGCAATATGGTCAGGGTATCGGTGTCGAGGCGCGACAGCTCCCGCTCGTTGAACTCGAACACCAGATTACCGATCGGCACGCCACTCTCAGTGATGATGGTCAGTAACTTATCGACCAGCTCCTGACTGGCCAAATGCTTGCCAGAGAGGTTCAGCGACACCTTGATGCTGTTACCGCCCAGTTGGGCCAGCCAGTTCTGCAACTGCTGACAGGTGTGGCGCAGGATCAGCCTATCTAGCTCCAAAATGAGGCCGCACTGCTCGGCCAGTGGAATGAAGTCGAACGCATCCTTGAGTATCCCTTCCTGAGTCAGCCAGCGCGCCATCACCTCAAGGCCAGCCAATTGGCCATCGCTCAGCCGGATCACCGGTTGGAAGTAGGGCAGGATGCGCCGCTCCTCAAGGGCCTTGGCCAGCTCCAGCTCGGGCGAGAGCCAGTCTCTGTCTTGGCAGGCCTCCGAGTAAATGACGATGCGATTGCGCCCGCTGCGTTTGGCCTGGTACATGGCTAGGTCTGCCTGGTGCAGCAGCTGGCTTACATCCGAGGTGTGCTCGGTGACGGTGGCGACCCCCATGCTGAGCTGCACTTGCAGTTCGTTGCCAAGCAGCCGGAATGGGGCTGCGTGGCGCTCGAGGATGCGGCTCAATACCGGGCTGATGGTGCTGTTATCTGTGCTGGCATCGAGGTAGATCACAAACTCATCTCCACCGAGGCGGGCCACCAGATCATTTTGTCGCACACAGCTGCTAAGGCGGACGGCGATCTCCTTGAGCAGCAGATCCCCCACCTTGTGACCCAGGGTGTCGTTGATCTCCTTGAAGTGATCCACATCGATAAAGATCAGGGTGAAGCCGGGTGAGCGGTGCCTGTGGTAGTGCTTCATTGCTTGATCGAGTCGGTTCATCAGGAAGGCGCGGTTGGGCAGCATGGTGAGCGGGTCGTGCAGGGCATCGAATTGCAGTTTGCGCTCCAGCTCCTGGTGGCGTTTGAGCTGCTTTTGCAGGCGTAGGTTGGCTTGGCGTAGCTGGTGCAGGCGCAGGTCGATCGACTCAAGGGATCTCAGTTCGGCCAACTGTTCACGGATCCGTTGCAGTTCCATCACCATGGTGAGCTGTCCGCGCAGGAAGTCGATGAGCAGCCGCTCGTCCGGGCCCGGTGCGTGCGGCAGGCTCAGCAGCAGGTGGGCGAAGTAGTGGTGTTGCAGCCGCAGCGGATGGCTGATCCAGAAGCGGCCGTGGCGCTCTGTCTCCATGGTATGGGTGGTGTGACACAGACTCTGTAGCACCGCCTCGCCCAGCTCGGTGTGCTCGGGGTAGAGTGTCCGCCCATGGTACTCCTCCAATTGCAGCAAGATGAAGTCGCAGGCGCCCAGCACGAACTGAGACGCAGCATCGAGCTGGGCGTAGAACGCTTGGGAAGGGAGGCTGTTGGCCAGCCGCATCACCCGGTTCAGGCTCTCCATCTTCTGCTGCCAGTCGGGCTGACGCTGGGCCAGCGGTGAGAGATCCTGGCCTATCTGGGCATCGGTCTGCGCCTCGCTCATGCGGTTGGCCAGGCACTCGAGCAGCAGGTTGAGGGTCGGCTGCTCGCTCGGGGTGGTTTTGGCCAGCAGGCGGATCACCGGCCCGTTACTGACGCTTTGCTGGCACCAGCCGGCTTCCTCTTTGAGGTGGCCGAGCAGATCCAGCATTCGCTCCGGATCCGCCTTGAGCTGCTCTTTCAGGCTGTCGTTGAGGCCGAACTCGTAGATCCATTTCAACCCGGAGCGGGTATAGCCAAGCAGGGCAAAATGGCTGAGGGTGCAGTGGGTCGCGAGGTGTTGGCGCAGCTCGTCGTACTCTGTCGAGGTCGCATGCTCGGGGGAGGGGAAGTTAACGATAGTGGTGACCAGCGCCAGCAGCGATGGTGTCGCTGAGCGCTGGGAACTGTGTGTGCTCATGAGCGGGCCCTTGCTTGACACTCCTTAAAGCGTAGCTGGGCCCGACAGGATAGAAAGGGTTGCACTTGCAGCCCTTTCAAGCAGTTACAGCTTGTCGATCATGAAGTGGATGGCGTTCTCAATCTCTTCATCGCTGCAACTGGCGCAGGTGCCGCGGGGCGGCATCATGCCTAACTTGCCGGTGAAGCCTTCAATGGCGTGTTTCTT
Organism: Aeromonas simiae; assembly: GCF_014892695.1. Lineage (NCBI taxonomy): Bacteria > Pseudomonadati > Pseudomonadota > Gammaproteobacteria > Aeromonadales > Aeromonadaceae > Aeromonas > Aeromonas simiae. The sequence continues at coordinate 3,536,133 of NZ_CP040449.1, read as the reverse complement.
GAGGGTATCGAAGCCCTGTGCGATACGCGGCTCCCAGGCCGCCTTGTCACCCCGCTTGGGGGCACCGGCAACGCCGGTATCGTGGCAGGCAAAACAGGCCCCCTTGAAGACCGTCTCGCCGTCGCGTGGGCCACTCGAGGCCGCTGGCGCAGGGGTGGCCGCCGTGGCGATCCCCTCCAGATCCTTGGCGGAATAGACGCTGCCTACCGGCTTGATGCGCTCGGCGATGGCATCGGGTGACAACGCCTGCTCTGCCGATTGTACTGTGGCCGAGAGACAGAGGGCCGCCAGACCGGCAGCTAGCAGATGGTTCAATTTTGGTAACACGCGCTCATTCTCCCAGCAGACATACATTGTCCCTTGTAATGGCGGGATTATAACCGAACAGTTACAGCCATTTAAGCGCTTGTGTGTGAAGTGTTAAGCAATATGGATGTAAAAAAGAAGGGGAGCCAGTGGCTCCCCTTCGTCTGCCTGATGAGCGATCAGTGACCGCCCGCCTTGGCTTTGTGCGGGAGTGACTCGTCGAACACCGGCAGCGGTTTGTGCTCTGAGGCCAGGTAGGTGTAGATCACCGGCAGCACAAACAGGGTGAACAGGGTGCCGATGGCCAGCCCCGCCACGATGACGATACCGATACTGAAACGCTGGGCGGCGCCGGCGCCGGTCGCGTAGAGCAGCGGGATCAGGCCGGCAATCATGGCCGCAGTGGTCATCAGGATCGGGCGCAGACGCACCTTGGCGGCGGCCATGACGGCCTCCATCCGGTTGCGGCCATGCAGCAACTGCTCCTCTTTAGCCACCTCACAGATCAGGATGCCGTGCTTGGTAATCAAGCCGACCAGGGTGATGAGCCCCACCTGGGAGTAGATGTTCATGGTGGCGGCGCCCCAGGCCAGGGCGATCAGCGCCCCGCTGATGGCCAGCGGCACCGAGACCATGATGACCAGCGGATCGCGGGCCGACTCGAATTGGATCGCCAGCACCAGGAAGATGATCGCCAGCGCCAGGGCGAAGGTACCGTACAGGGCGCTCCCTTCGGTGACGAACTGGCGGGCTTCCCCCATGTAGTCGTAGCGATAGCCCTGCGGCAGCTTCTCGTCGGCGGTGCTGCTCAGCCAGTTGATCGCATCGCCCATGGTGGTGCCTGGCATCAGCACGGCCGAGATGGTGGCCGAGTTGAGCTGGTTGAAGTGGGGCAGGGCGCGCGGCTCACCGACCACCTCGATGCTGATCAGGCTGCCAAGCGGCACCGACTGGCCGTCGGCGGCGCGCACGTAATAGCCCTTGATCGACTCCGGGTTGAGGCGGAACTTGCGTTCCACCTGCGGGATCACCTCATAGGAGCGGCCATCCAGATCGATCCGGTTGACGTAGCCGTCGGCCATCATGGTGCCCATGGTGATGCCGATGTCCTGCATGGTGATGCCGTAGGCCCCCGCCTTGTCCTTGTCGATCTTGATCTTCATGGTGGCCGAGTCGTAGTGCAGATCCAGCTCGGAGTAGATGAAGTGCCCGCTCGACTGCACCGCCGCCAGCACTTCGCTCGCCACCTGGTAGAGGCTCTCGAAGTTGTTCGGCGTGGTGATCACAAACTGCACCGGCAGGCCGCTGGAGGCGCCCGGCAGTTCGGGGAACTGGAAGGTGGTGATGGACATGCCAGGCACATCCTTGACCAGTTCGGCCACCCGGTCGAGCACCTCTTTCTGGCTTGCGTCACGCTGGCTCCACGGCACCATGGAGGCGATACCGAAGGCCTGGTTGGCGTTGAAGACCCCGGAGAAGACCTGGGAGAAGGCCACTTCCGGTTGGTCGTCGAGCACCTTGTTTACCTGCTCCATGGTTCCCTGGATATAGTCCAAGTTGACGTTGGAGGGGGCGGTGCCGAGCACCGCCATGACGCCCTTGTCTTCGTTCGGTGCCAGCTCGCTCGGGATAAACTTAAACAGCAGCGGCAGGCTGGCGAACACGATGACGGCGAACACCACCACCACGATGCGTTTTTGCATCACGGCGTGGAGCATGGCGTCATAGCGGGTGGTCATGCGCTCGAGCAAGTGGTGCACTTTGCTCTCGAACTTGCCCGGTGCCTCGTTGGCCCTGAGCATCTTGGAGCACATCATGGGCGACAGGGTCAGGGCGATGACGCCCGAGACGAACACGGCGCCGGCCAGAGTCAGGGCGAACTCCTTGAACAGGGAGCCGGTGATGCCCCCCATCAGGGCGATCGGTGCGTACACGGCCGCCAGGGTCAAGGTCATGGCGATAACCGGTACGGCGATCTCGCGGGTGCCGATGATGGCGGCGCGGAACGGATCCTCCCCCTCCTTGACGTGGCGATCCACGTTCTCCAGCACCACGATGGCGTCATCCACCACCAGACCGATCGCCAGCACCATGGCCAGCAGGGTCATCAGATTGATGGAGAAGCCGAACATCTGCATCACCATGACCACGCCGATCAGACTGAGCGGAATGGTGATGATGGGGATCAGCACGGCCCGGAAGGAGCCGAGGAACAGGGTGATCACCACCAGTACGATGGCGGCCGCCTCGACGATGGTCTTGATAACCTCGCTGATCGACTCGTTGATCGCCACGGTCGAGTCATAGAGGACGTTGGCCTCCATGGTGCTCGGCATGTTGCTCTTGAGATCCGGCAGCATCTCCAGCACATCGTGGGCGATGTTGATCGGGTTGGCGGTCGGGGCGGCGTTGATGGCCAGCACCACGGCTTCGCGGCCGTTGGCGGTGGCGCGGTAGGTGTCGTGGCTCTTCTCCAGCGAGACGTGGGCGATGTCGGCCAGGCGGATCACCTTGCCGTCGCGGGTGGCGACCACCAGACGCTCAAGCTCCTCGGTGGTGTTGACCTGGGTCTCGGCATTGCCGTTGTAGAGGGTGAAGTAGCCGGTGGCCTGGCCGGTGGCAGACTGATAGTTGTTGCTGCTGAGCACGCCGGTCACGTCGGTGGCGGTCAGGTTAAAGGCGGCCATCTTGGCCGGGTCCAGCCATACCCGCAGGGCGTACTTGGTGCCGCCGTACATGTCGACCTTGGAGACGCCGCCGACGGTGAAGAGCTGGGGCTTGATGACCCGCTCCAAGTAGTCGGTGATCTGGCTGGCGTTGAGCTCGGGGCTGGTGAAGCCGATGTAGAGCACCGCTGTGGTTGAGCCGGTGGACATGGTCACCGAGGGGTCTTCTGACTCCTTGGGCAACTGGGATCGCACCGAATTCACCTTGGCCAGAATATCGGAGAGGGCCGCATTCGGGTTGGTGTTGAGCTTCATGTAGGCGGTGATGGTCGAGCTGCCAAGCTGAGTCGACGAGGTCATGAAGTCGATGTTGTCGGCCTGGGCGACGGCCTGCTCCAACGGCTGGGTGATGAAGCCCTGGATCAGGTCGGCGCTGGCGCCATAGTAGCTGGTGCTGACCGTGACGACCGTGTTGGTCATCTCGGGGTACTCTCGCACCTGCATCTTGAACACGGCCTGCAACCCGAGCAGCGCGATCAGGAAGCTGATCGACAGGGCCAGGATGGGCCGTTTGATGAATATGTCGGTAAAGCGCATCTGTCTCTCCGCGTTTTACAGCATGGGGGGCTGGTCGGGGACGTGCAGGCTGTCATCCTGCACCAGCTTGACTCGGGAGCCGTTGCTCAGGCGCACCTGGCCGGACATGACCACCTCGTCGCCGGGCTTGAGGCCGCTGACCACATGGGCATCATTGCCCTTGCGTTCGCTCACCTTGACCACGACCTGTTTGACTCGCTTGATCTTGACCGGCTTGCCCTCTTTGTCCTTCTGCTCTTGTTCGGTGACCACATAGACGTTTTCGCCGTACAGGGTGAAGGTGATGGCAGTTTGCGGCAGGACGACCTGATCCTTGATGGCCGGCAGCTGTATGCTGGCGCGGGCAAACATACCGGAGCGCAGTTGCCCGTCGTTATTGGGGATGTCGGCCTGCACCTGGATCAGGCCGCTCTGATAGTTGACGGCCGGCTCGATGGCACTGATATGTCCCTTGAACGGACGGCTCGGGTAGGCATCGACGTTGATGAGGATCGGCTGATTGAGGCGGATGCGCGAGATGTCGGTCTGCGGCACGGTGAAGCGCAGGCGCATCACGCTGGTGTCTTCCAGGCGTACGATGTCGGTACCCGGTTGCAGATACTGACCGAGGAAGACGTTGCGCAGGCCGACCACACCGGCGAAGGGGGCACGCACTTCACGGCGGGCGATGGTCGACTTGAGGCTCTCGATATCGGCCTCCAGCGAGCGGTAGGTTGCCTCGGTATCGTCAACCTGATCGCGGGAGATCGATCCCTTGGCGAACAGGTTCTGATACCGCTCGAACTTGGCCTTGGCGGCCGGCAGCTTGGCCATGGAGGCCCGCAGATTGGCTCGCTCGACGCTGGCATCCAGGCTCAGCAGCAGCTGATCGGCCTTGATGGTGTCGCCCGATTCGAAGGCGAGGCTGTCGATGGTGCCGGATTGTTCGGTGCTGAGGGTGACCCCCTGGTTCGGCTCGATGAAGCCGATGGCCTCGATGGTCGGTACCCAGTCACGGGCCGCCACCACGTGAGTCGTGACCGGATACTCAGGTTCGGGGCGGTTGGCCAGATAACCGGCGATCATCTTCTGCTTGAACACGTTGAAGCCTATCACGCTGCCGAACAGAGCCAGCGCGATGAGCAGCATGATGCTCATCCATTTCTTCATGGGGGTCACTCCTGAGATGGGGTAGTCGGTTGCAGCACGGCTCGCCAGCTGGCGAGGATCACGCTGTCGATCTGGGATGCGTCGAGCGGCTCATCCATCAGACGGATGAGCTGGGCAATATGCACGACTGAGTCGAGGCTAAGGGTACAGAGCACCCGGCTGGGGAGATCAATGAAGAGCCCCTGCTGGCGTCCGTGTTCGAAGAAGTCATAGAGCGGCTGCCACATCGCCTGGATCTGAGGATCGCGCTCTATCTCCTCGTAATGGGGAGAGGCTTCGTATTGAGACTTACAGCACAGGCAGTCGGCATCCTCGGTAATCAACCGGTAAGCGTTGAGCCAGAAGCGGCGGTACTGCTCGAACGGGGTCAGTTGCGGGTCATGGTCCACATAGAGGGCCTCCAGCGCCTGCGCATTCACGTGTATGTAGAGCTGCCGCAGCAGGTCATTTTTGTCGGTGAAGTAGCGATAGATGGTGCCGGTGGCCACATTGGCATGCTTGGCCACCATAGACATGGAAAGACCATGGAAGCCTTTCTCGGCCAGAAGCTCTTCGGTTGCCTGAAAGATTCGTTCGCGTTTGTCCATAATCGGCGAGGATGTGAATGAACGTTCATTCATTGTAGGTGGGCGAGGCTTGAAGTCAACCCTGCTTCCCCCCACAAGTCATGCCCAGATGGGCATTATTGCCCCTTTTTTCTCCCGAGTGGATTAAAAATCGGCACTCACACCCCAAATTGAAAAAAAGACTGGACAGTACCAGGGGTGCCCATTAGTATTCGCCCCGTTCGACAGCGTGGCGCCCGTAGCTCAGCTGGATAGAGCGCTGCCCTCCGGAGGCAGAGGTCACAGGTTCGAATCCTGTCGGGCGCGCCATTTGTGCGTACCAAAGCGCGGGTGAGAAGTTGTCGAAAACAGCTGTGGTGGCTGTAGCTCAGTTGGTAGAGTCCTGGATTGTGATTCCAGTTGTCGTGGGTTCGAGTCCCATCAGCCACCCCATTTAAGCTGAACCGAATTTGCGAAGGTGGCGGAATTGGTAGACGCGCTAGCTTCAGGTGTTAGTGCCCCCCGGGCGTGAGGGTTCAAGTCCCTCCCTTCGCACCATCACTACCAAGCATTCGGGGCCCGTCAGGGTCTTTTTGCTTTCTAGAATACCCCTCGGTGATTAGCGCAGTCTGGTAGCGCATCTGGTTTGGGACCAGAGGGTCAGAGGTTCGAATCCTCTATCACCGACCACTTTCTTCTCCGGCATTGACCGGGAGATAAAAAACGGGACCTTGCGGTCCCGTTTTTTATTGTGTCGCCGCCATCACACCGCGCTGGCCATCGCGCAGCAACGCTCGAGGTAGTCGGCCACCCCGTCCTCGTCAGCGGTCAGGGCACGCGGATAGCCAGGCAGCGCCTTCACCAGCCGGTCATGGGCATTGCCCATGATGACCCCTCGCCCCACCATGCTCAGCATCTCGACATCGTTCATGCCGTCGCCAAAGGCCACCGCATCCTCAAGGCGCAGGCCACAGCGCGCCAGCACTGCCTTGACCGCGCTGCCTTTGTTGACGCTGCCTTCCATCACCTCCAGGCAGTCCGGCAGGGAGAAGGTGACGTTGAGTCTGTCGCCGTAGCGTTCATTGAGCAGGCGTTCGATCACCAGCAACTTCTCGTGGTCACCGGTGTAGAACACCTTGTTGACCCGATCCAACGGGTGGCTGGCGAAGTCGGTCTTGGTGTAGCTGAAACTGGAATCTTTGTGGAACTCCAGCAGCCAGGGCATCTCCTCCTCAACCAGCCACTCGTCACCGTAATAGACGTTGAGGTGCAAGGAGGGGTCGCGCTCCAGCATCACCAGCTCGCGAGCGGTGGCCTCGGGCAGGGTCTGGTTGAAGATGAGGCGATCCTCGCTGTCGTGCACCACGGCGCCGTTGGAGGTGATGAGGTAGATATCTAGGCCGAGCAAGGCTCGGATCTGACGCACATCGACATAGTGGCGGCCGGTGGCCATCACGAAGGTGACCCCCTGTTGCACCAGTTCGTGCAGGGTGTCACGGGTGCGCCCGGAGATCTGGTGGGCGCTGTTGAGCAGAGTTCCGTCGAGATCGGAGACCACAACCTTATACATCATCACCTCGGCTACAAAAAAATGCGCAGGCAGTGTACTGCAAGCACACCCACCACCCCATTTATTTAGCGGCGCAAAAAATAGCCGCGCCCTGTGTGGCAAGAAAAAAAGACCGGCCATGAGGCCGGTCTTCTTGGTCGGCGGGGATCAGGCCACGAAGACCAGATAAACGGCGAAGGCCACGATGAAGCGATAGATGGCGAAGGGGACGAAGCTCAGTCGGCGGATCAGGGCGAGGAAGGTCTTGATGGCCAGCATGGCAACCACGAAGGCAGTGACGAACCCCACGGCAAACATGGGCAGATCGGCCATCGAGAGCAGCTCCCAGCTCTTGTAGAGATCAAGCCCGGAAGCCCCCAGCATCATGGGCACTGCCAGGATGAAGGAGAACTCGGCAGAGGCCTGACGATTGATCCCCATCAGCATACCGCCGCTGATGGTGGCGCCGGAGCGGGAGAAGCCGGGCCACAGGGCCATGCACTGGAACAGGCCAATGCCGAGGGCCTGTTTGTAGCTGATGTCGTCGAGGGTCTCGGTGCAGATGGGGGGGCGGCGCAGCTCGGCGAGCAGCAGCAGCAGGCCGCCGACTATCAGGGCGCCCATCACGGTCACCGGGCCGAACAGGTGCTCTTTCAGGAAGTCGTGCACCAGAAAGCCGAGGATCACCGCCGGCAGCATGGCGATCAGTATGTGGAGCAGGGTCAGGGTACCGTGGGTGGTCGTGGGCTTTGCCCCAAAGTGGATACCGATGAGGCCAAACATGCGACGCCAGAACACGACCACCACGGCGAGGATGGAGCCAAGCTGTACCAGCACTTCGAAGGTCGCCGCCTTGGGGCCTTCAAAACCCATTAAATGGCCGACGATGATCATGTGGCCGGTAGAGGAAACGGGCAAAAATTCGGTCAGCCCTTCGACAACGCCGAGAATAAAAGCGACGAGCAGGGGATAAGTATCGGTCATAGGTGGTTCATATCCTGAGAGGCAATAAATAACGCGCCCCGGGGTCCTGCCGGGGCGCGCTTATCTTGCGGGATTGTGCGGGCTAATACCACGGGAAAATGGTGACGTTTACGTGTCACGTCCCCAAAAAGCGGTAGCGGGTACGGTGGCGGTAGTGCTCACCAGGCAACAGCCAGGGATCGCCCAGCTCCGGGCGGTTGGGGCTGTCCGGTAGCTGCTGCGCTTCGAGGCAAACCCCGGCGTAATCCTCATGCACACCGCCCTGCCGATCCGGCGTGCCGGCCAGCCAGTTACCGGTATAGAGCTGCACCGAGGGCTGGTCGGTGTACATCTCCATGGTGACCCGGCCATCGCCCGAGACCAGGCGGGCAGCCCACTGGGCCTCACCCGGCGTGAGCACAAACGCGTGATCATAACCACGGGCCTGACGCTGCTGCGGGTGGCTGCCCCAGTCGGCAGCGAGGCGCCGTTCACGGCGCAGATCGAACACCCCCTCTACGACAGCCGCTGACAGTGGGATGCCATCCGGGGTGGTCGGCAGGAAGTGGTCGGCCCTGAGCGTCAGGCTGTGGGCGCGCACATCGCTGCCGCCGTCGAGGTTGAAATAGGCGTGGCTGGTCAGGCTGACCGGGGTGGGGCGATCGGTGCTGGCATCGAACTCGATCAGCAGATCGTTGCCGGCTAGCCGGTAGCAGAGGGTGACCTCCAGGTTGCCGGGAAAGCCCTGATCCCCGTCGACCGAGCTGAGGGCCAGCACCACCCTGTCGCTGGCCTGCTCGACCAGCGTCCACTCGCGGCGGTGAAAACCGCCGCTACCCCCGTGCAGGCAGTGGGGCGGCTGGTTGGCATCGAGGGGCCAGCACTGCCCCTCGCGGCGCAGCTCAGCCCCGCCGATACGGTTGGCAAAGCGACCGGCGACGGCCCCCAGCCACACTTGCTGGCGCGGGTAATCCTGCGGCCGGCAGCCGAGCAGCAGCTCGCGCCGCCCCTCTGCCAGCGGTAGGGTCAGGCTGGTCAGGGCCGCTCCCAGGGTGAGGCCCTCAAGGCGCAGCCCACTCTCGCTCTCCAGACAAAAAGCGTTCATTGGCAGCGCCCCGCCCCATCCTTGGCCTGGCAGACGTAGCAGTCCGCCTGCAATCCGAAGCGGGCCGGGTAGTCGCGCTCGACGGCGGCGATCACCTCGGCCACCTTCTCCGGGCGCAGCAGGGCGACCACGCAGCCGCCGAAGCCGCCGCCAGTCATGCGTACACCGCCCGCTTCGCCGACCTCCCCCTTGATGATCTCGACCAGGCCGTCGATGGGGGGCACAGTGATTTCGAAATCATCGCGCATCGCCGCGTGGGACTGGGCCATCAGGGCCCCCAGCCGTGGCAGATCCCCGGTGCTGAGGGCATCGGCGGCGGCCAAGGTGCGCAGGTTTTCCCCCACCACGTGGCGGGCGCGGCGATAACTGGCCTCGTCGAGCCCGGCCTTGCCCGCCTCCAGCGCGGCCAGGTCGAGATCGCGCAGCGCCTTGACCCCATAGTGGCGGGCGGCGGCCTCACACTGGGCACGGCGGGTGTTGTACTCGCTGTCGACCAGACCACGACGCACGTTGGAGTTGATGATGAGCACCGCCAGATCGTCCGGCATCGGGATCAGGCGGGTCTCTAGGCTGCGGCAGTCGAGTAGCAGGGCGTGGTTAGCTTTGCCGCAGGCGGAGATCATCTGATCCATGATGCCGCAGTTACAGCCGACGAAGTGGTTCTCTGCCTCCTGGCCGTTGAGGGCGATCTCGGCCTGGCTGATGGGGAGGTTGCACGCCTCCTTGAAGGCCTGGCCGATGGCCACCTCAAGGGAGGCGGAAGAGGAGAGCCCGGCTCCCTGCGGCACGTTGCCGGAGACCACCAGATCGAGCCCGTGCAACTGGTGCCCGCGCGCCTGTAGATGCTTGATGACGCCGCGGATGTAGTCGCTCCAGCGCTGCTCGGGGTGGGGGGCTATCGGGGCGTTCAGGTCGAACTCGTCCTGCTGTTCGGCATAGTCGACGGCGATGACGCGCACCTTGTTGTCATCGCGCAGGCCGACCGCCACGCAGGTCTCGTAGTCGATGGCGCAGGGCAGCACGAAGCCGTCGTTGTAGTCGGTGTGCTCACCGATCAGGTTGACGCGGCCGGGGGCGCGCACGCACAGGGTCGCGGCATGGCCGAAGTGGCGCTCGAAAAGCTGGTTCACTCGCTCAAAGGGGGTCATGGCATTCCTCACACAGTCTTGTAATGGTTGGGGCTCAGTGCGCGCAGCCGCTCGGCCGCCTGCTCCGGGGTCAGGTCACGCTGGGCTTCGGCCAGCATCTCGAAGCCCACCATGAACTTGCGCACCGTGGCCGAGCGCAGCAGGGGCGGATAGAAGTGGGCATGCAGCTGCCATGCCTCCCGGTTGTCGCTGTGCGGCGGGGCGAAGTGCCAGCCCATGGAGTAGGGGAAGCTGCACTGGAACAGGTTGTCGTAGCGGCTGGTGAGCTCCTTGAGCGCCACCGCCAGATCGGCCTGCTGGGCCGGGCTGAGATCGAGCAGAGAGGGGAGGTGCGCCTTGGGCAGCAGCAGGGTCTCGAACGGCCAGGCGGCCCAGAAGGGCACCACGGCCAGCCAGTGTTCGCTCTCCACCACGATGCGCGAGCGATCGGCCAGCTCGCGTTCGACATACTCAAGCAGCAGCGGGCGGCCATGCTCGGCCAGCCAGGCGGCCTGCTGGTTCTGCTCGCGGGCGATCTCGTTGGGCAGGAAGTCGCTGCCCCAGATCTGACCGTGGGGGTGGGGGTTGGAGCAGCCCATCACGGCGCCCTTGTTCTCAAATACCTGCACCCACGCCCAGTCGCGGGAGAGGTCGCGCACCTGATCCATCCAGGTGGTGATGACCCCCTCAATGGCAGGCAGTGCCAGCTCGGGCAGGGTCTTGCCATGATCCGGCGAGAAGCAGATGACGCGGCTGGTGCCACGGGCAGCCTCAAGATGCAGCAGGGGATCGGCGGCCTGCTCGGCGGCCGGGGTGTTGTGCATCAGGGCGGCGAAGTCATTGGTGAAGACGAAGGTCCCCGAGTAGTCGGGGTTTTGCTCACCATTGACGCGGCGGTTGCCGGCACACAGGAAGCAGTCGGGATCGTGAGTCTGGGCCGCGCTCTCGGCCACCTTCTCCACCTGCCCCTGCCAGGGGCGCTTGGCTCGGTGCGGCGACACCAGCACGTACTGGCCGGTGAGCGGGTTGTAGCGGCGATGCGGATGATCAACCGGATCGAACATCTTGATACCTCGTTACAGTGATCGTGGGCCGGCCGCAGCGCGCTCTCCGGCCCATGGAGTCAGGGTTGGCTCACGCTTCGTAGCCGTTCGGATTGCGGGTCTGCCAGCGCCAGCTGTCGGCACACATGGCGGCCATGTCGCGGCGGGCCTGCCAGCCCAGCTCGCGTTCGGCCTTGGCCGGGTCGGCCCAGTACTCGGCGATGTCGCCGGGGCGGCGGGCCTCGATCTGATAAGGCAGCGGATGGCCGCAGGCGGCCGCGAAGGCGGCCACCACCTGCAACACGCTGTACCCCTTGCCGGTGCCGAGGTTATAGGTATGCACCCCGCCCGTACCGTGGCAGTGCTCGAGGGCCTTGAGGTGCCCCTCGGCCAGATCCATCACATGGATGTAGTCGCGCACCCCGGTGCCGTCGATGGTGGGATAGTCGCCGCCGAAGATGCTCAGTTGGGGGCGCCGGCCTATGGCCACCTGGGTGATATAGGGCATCAGGTTGTTGGGGATCCCCTGGGGATCTTCCCCCATGGTGCCCGACTCGTGGGCGCCGACCGGGTTGAAGTAGCGCAGCTCGACCATGCTCCACTGGGGCTCGGCGGCCTGCAAATCCTCGAGGATCTGCTCGATCATGAGCTTGGAGCGGCCGTAGGGGCTGTGGGCGCTGCGCGGGAATCCTTCGCGGATCGGCACCGAGGCCGGTTCGCCGTAGACGGTGGCGGATGAGCTGAAGACCAGGGTGCGGACACCGCAGCGCTTCATCGCCTCCAGCAGCACCAAGGTGCCGCCTATGTTGTTCTCGTAGTACTCGAGGGGGATGCGGGTCGATTCCCCGACCGCCTTGAGGGCGGCAAAGTGGATGACCGCCTCGATCTGCTCTTCGCGCAGCACCCGCTCCAGCAGTGCCCCATCACGGATGTCGCCCTCATAGAAGGTGGGGATGCGCCCCTGTAGTGCCTCGATGCGCTGCAATACGGTGCGCTTGCTGTTACACAGGTTGTCGAGCAGTACCGGTTCGTGGCCGGCATCCATCAGGGCCAGGGTGGTGTGGCTGCCGATGTAACCACAGCCGCCGGTTACCAGAATCTTCATGGTGCCTCTCCTTGTCGATGGCCAGAGTCTAGCTGAGGAGGGGGAGGCGATTCTGTGATCAATATAACGCTTATGTGTAATCGGTTACACTTGTTGTGGTGCTTGTATGGCTTGAGCTGGTGGTGGTTTGGATGGGTGTGGTGGGATGTGATGCATGAAAAAGAGTGTAATTTAGTGAAAGTTAGTGTGTCAGCGAAAGCTGGTGACCGCACTCCTCGCCATTAATGCAGATCAAACCCCGCCTTATGAGGATGAAGGGGTTCGTTATAGGCATTTTTCGCAAGGGCATTAGCTGATTCTGTAATCGATTACACGTTGTGTGTAGTAATCCCTCCGCGCTTTTCCCCATCAAGGCTGAGGGAAGCAGGTCAGCGCGGGTAGGTAGAGGGGGCCGCAACCTCAACGCTCCTGCCTCATCATCGGCTCGCTCGCGCATGAGCCGAGCCATGGCGTGAGGTAATGCTGGCTTATCGGGTGTGAGCCGCTGAGGCCGTTTGAGAGGGCGGCGGCAACCAACGGCATTTCCCCTTTGTCTGCGCTAGTAGAGCTGCTCTCACCGGCCACGCTCCTGTGGTGGCCCGGTGGGGCAGGAGTGGTCGGGATTGTCTACCCATTCTCGGCCCGGTGGGGGCCGACCACGCCTTCTCTGTGCATAGGCGCACGCCACGGCCACCATCTAGCGCTTTTCCTGGGACTGACCGCCACTGCATTCGCCACCACGGCAGCCCACCGGGGCATGCTATGGGGTTCGGTGATGCGACAGGCTGGTCGGGGAGGGGCGGCTACGGCTGGGCCCTTGGCTTACGCTCGTCACCGCGCAACGCGCCGGGACTCCCGAAGCGATCCCTGCCGGGGCCAAGGTGTTCAACTGCCGCAGCGCTTGTCCTGCGTGCCGAGCCCGGGTTCATCCGGGGTGGCGCGAGCAACGCTTTAGTGCCCAGTGAGTCTTTGTCGTGGGGGAAGGGCGTCCAGGTGGGCAGCGAAGGCGCCCATAGGGGAGGACGCCTGATGTCTGGGCGAGGGGGTTAGCCGCTTTGCTGATGGCGTTTCGCTAGCCCTGTAGTGGCACGCTGGGGGCTCGATGATTGTTAACAAGGCGGTCGGGGACGACGCTTTTTTATGGGGCTCGATTAGACCTCTGTTTTATTTGTTTTTCATAACATGTTGAAAACAAAAAATAAGGTGTTTATGTAACATAGTGTAATCGCTTTCATTTTGCTGCGGTGATCACAGATGAAATGGCAACATATTGATTACATTTAGGGGCGCTGACTCAATAGCTGGCCATCCTACGACACACCACAAATAGAGACACCGGAGCACACACAATGAAGAAGCTGACCGCCGTCGCCGCCCTGCTGATGGGCATGACCTCCGCCTCTGCCGCCCTGGCCGAGACCACACTGGGATTCACCGTCTACAAGTACGACGACAACTTCATGTCGGTGGTGCGCAAGGCCATCGAGAAGGAGGCCACCGCCTATCCCGACGTCAAGTTGCTGATGAACGACTCCCAGAATGACCAATCCAAGCAGAACGATCAGGTCGACGTGCTGATGGCCAAGGGGGTGAAGGCGCTGGCCATCAACTTGGTTGACCCGGCCGCCGCCTCCGTCGTGATCGAGAAGGCCCGCGTCGACGGGATTCCTGTGGTCTTCTACAACAAGGAGCCGAGCGCCGCCGATCTGGCCAGTTATGACAAGGCCTACTATGTCGGCACTGACTCTAAAGAGTCCGGCATCATCCAGGGGCAGCTGATTGCCAAGCACTGGAAGGCCCATCCGGAGTGGGATCTCAACAAGGATGGCCAGATCCAGTTCGTGCTGCTCAAGGGCGAGCCGGGTCACCCGGATGCGGAGGCCCGCACCACCTACGTCATCAAGACCCTAAGCGACGGCGGCATCAAGAGCGAGCAGCTGCATCTGGACACTGGCATGTGGGACACCGCCATGGCCAAGGACAAGATGGATGCGTGGATCTCCGGCCCCAACGCCAACAAGATTGAGGTGGTCATCGCCAACAACGATGCCATGGCCATGGGGGCCATCGAATCCCTGAAGGCCGCCGGCAAGAGCAGCCTCCCCGTGTTCGGTGTCGATGCTCTACCGGAGGCCCTGGCCTTGGTCGACAGCGGCGCCATGGCCGGCACCGTGCTCAACGACGCCGGTAACCAGGCCAAGGCCACCTTCGAGCTGACCAAGAACCTGGCCGAGGGCAAGGCCGCCGGTGAAGGCACCCAGTGGAAGATGGTCGAGAAGGTGGTGCGTGTCCCCTACGTCGGCGTCGACAAGGCCAATTTGGCCCAGTTCAAGTAATCCCGTCACCGGAACCGTGGGGGGATGCGTCCCCCCACGTCTCCCTGCAAGTAGTTGGCTGCTATGACAACAACAAAGCAATCGGAATGGTTGCTCGAGATGGTCGGCATCAGCAAGGCGTTTCCTGGGGTCAAAGCCCTCGACAACGTTCACTTGCGGGTTCGCCCCCACTCGGTGCATGCCCTGATGGGCGAGAACGGGGCCGGCAAGTCCACCCTGCTCAAGTGTCTGTTCGGCATCTATGAGAAGGACACGGGCTCCATCACCTTTCAAGGGCACGAGGTCAATTTCCGCTCCTCCAAAGAGGCGCTCGACAACGGCATCTCCATGGTGCACCAGGAACTCAATCAGGTGCTGCAACGCAGCGTCATGGACAACGTCTGGCTCGGCCGCTACCCCACCAAGGGGTGGTTTGTCGATCACGACAAGATGTATGCCGATACCCAGCGGATCTTCGAGGAGCTGGAGATCGACATCGATCCCCGCGCCAAGGTGGCGACCCTCTCGGTCTCCCAGATGCAGATGATTGAGATCGCCAAGGCGGTCTCTTACGACGCCAAGATCGTCATCATGGATGAGCCCACCTCCTCCCTGACCGAGAAGGAGGTCAACCACCTGTTTCGCATCATCAACAAGCTCAAGGAGAAGGGATGCGGGATCGTCTACATCTCCCACAAGATGGAGGAGATCTTCAAGCTGTGTGACGAGATCACCATCTTGCGCGACGGCCAGTGGATCGACACCCAGCCGCTGGCCGGTCTTACCATGGATCAGATCATCGGCATGATGGTGGGCCGCGAGCTGACACAGCGTTTCCCCGAGAAGACCAATGTGCCCAAGGAGGTGATCCTCCAGGTGCGCGGGCTCACCTCACTGCGCCAACCCTCGGTTCAGGATGTCAGCTTCGATCTGCACAAGGGGGAGATCCTCGGGGTGGCCGGCCTAGTCGGCGCCAAGCGCACCGACATCGTCGAGACCCTGTTCGGCATCCGCGAGCGCAGCGGCGGCACCATCACGCTGCACGGGCGCGAGGTGCACAACCACAACGCTCACGAGGCGATCCGTAACGGCTTTGCCCTGGTGACCGAGGAGCGCCGCTCCACCGGTATCTACTCCCAGCTCGACATCGCCTTTAACTCCTTGATCGCCAACATGGAGAAGTACCAGGACAAGCTGGGGCTGCTCAGTGACCGGAAGATGAAGAGCGACACCCAGTGGGTGATCGACGCGATGCGGGTCAAGACCCCGAGCCAGAAGACCTCCATCGGCTCTTTGTCGGGGGGTAACCAGCAGAAGGTGATCATCGGCCGCTGGCTGCTGACCCAGCCGGAGATCCTGATGCTCGACGAGCCGACCCGCGGCATCGACGTGGGGGCCAAGTTCGAGATTTATCAGCTGATCCTGGAGCTGGCCAAGAAGGACAAGGGGATCATCATCATCTCCTCCGAGATGCCGGAGCTGCTGGGGATCACCGACCGCATCCTGGTCATGAGCAACGGCCGGGTTGCCGGCATCGTCAACACCAAAGAGACCGACCAGGGCGAGATCCTGCGTCTGGCCTCTCTCTATCTGTAACAGGGGAAGATCCGTATGGAGTGGGTCAAGAATTTCAACCTGATGCGCACGCTCAAAGAGGGCGGCATCTATGCCGTGCTGCTCATCCTGTTGGTGGTGATCGTGGTGCAGGAGCCTTCGTTCCTGAGCCTCACCAACCTCAGCAACATCCTCACCCAGTCCTCGGTGCGCATCATCATTGCGCTCGGGGTGGCGGGCCTCATCATCACCCAGGGGACCGACCTTTCCGCCGGCCGTCAGGTGGGCTTGGCGGCCGTGGTGGCGGCAACCCTGTTGCAGTCGCTGACCAACGTTAACAAGGTGTTCCCCGAGCTTGGTGCCGTGCCGATCCCCGTGGTGATCCTAGCCGTCTGCGCCATCGGCGCCCTTATCGGCCTCATCAACGGCCTGGTGGTGGCGTACCTCAACGTGACGCCCTTCATCACCACGCTGGGCACCATGATCATCGTGTACGGGGTCAACTCCCTCTACTACGACTACGTGGGCGCCTCGCCGATCGCCGGCTTCGATGCCCGCTTCTCGAACTTTGCCCAGGGCTTCATCCGCATAGGGGGCTTTAAGCTCTCTTACATCACCTTCTACGCCATCATCGCCATCGGGCTGGTGTGGGTGTTGTGGAACAAGACCCGCTTTGGCAAGAACATCTTCGCCATCGGCGGTAACCCAGAGGCGGCCAGGGTCTCTGGGGTTAACGTGCCGCTCAATCTGGTGGCCATCTACGCCCTGGCGGGGGCCTTCTACGGCTTTGCCGGCATGCTGGAGGCAGGCCGCATCGGCAGCGCCACCAACAACTTGGGCTTCATGTACGAGCTCGACGCCATCGCCGCCTGCGTGGTGGGTGGGGTGTCGTTTGCCGGCGGGGTTGGCACGGTCGCCGGCGTGGTGACCGGGGTGATCATCTTCACCCTCATCAACTACGGCCTGACCTATATCGGGGTCAGCCCTTACTGGCAGTTCATCATCAAGGGGGCCATCATCATTTTGGCGGTCGCACTTGACTCCATGAAGTACGCCAAGAAGAAGTGATACATCCGGGCGCCGCGGGACGGCGCCCTCTTATTGTAAGGAGGTGCTCATGTCATTTCGGGCCAAGATCCATCTGTTACTGCTGCTTGCGGTGCTGATCACGGTGGCGACCTCCTACCTGAGCGTCAATCACTTCATCAGCGGTTACATCCGCCAGCAGGCGGAGCAGAACATCGCCAGCCAGGTGGCCCTGGTGCGCGAGAAGCTGGAAGGGGACATCAACCAGAAGATCCTGCTGGCCGGTAACCTCAACTTCGGCGTCACCAACGTCAAGAAGACCCTGGAGGAGACCGGTTTTCATAACATTGTCAAACAGATAGGTGACATGGCATTCGATCGGGACGGGGTGATCAACGACCCCAAACGGGTCGACACCCTGCGCGGCGAGGCGGCCAAGGCGGGCGGTAAGGTGCAGGTCAGCCCGTTGCAGACGGTCGACGGCAAGCCGGTGGTGGTGATCTTGGTGCCACGCGGCGCCGATTCGGCCTACTTCTACTACCTCGACATGACCGAGTTTCGCTCCCTGCTCGAGAAGAGTGCGGGGGATGGCAAGCGCTTCGAGCTGAAAGATTCGGCGGGCCACCTCCTCATCAGCCAGCCTGCGGGCGGTGAGACGATCGCCAAGTCCTTCCCCATCAATGTACATGGCAGCGCCTGGAGCCTGACCGGCTACGTGGATCTCGACTACATCGCCGGTCTGACCCGCGACATCAACGGCAAGATCACTGTTGCCCTGCTGCTGGTCGGGCTGGTGGTGCTGGCGGTGTCGCTGCTCGCCCTCAAGCTGGCCTACCGCCCGATCCCGCTCCTGCGGGATCTGGTGCTGGAGCTCTCCCGTGGCAGCGGCGATCTGACCCGTCGCCTGAGCGTGACCAGCCGCGACGATCTGGGCCAGATCTCGGGGGGGATCAATGACTTCATCGCCAGATTGCAGGAGATGATGCTGGCGGTGAGCGAGGCGGCCGAGCGGCTCAACGGCGGCATCGAGGCGGTGGCCGCCCAGAGCCGTACCGCCCGCAGCCTGCTTGAGCACCACGCTGGCGAGACCGGCCAGGTGGTCACCGCCATCACCGAGATGAGCAGCGCCGCCGGTTCGGTGGCCGAGAACGCTGCCGCCACGGCCCAACTGGCGGGGCAGAGCCGGCAGCTGGCCGATCAGTCGCGTCAAGTGGTGGATGGGGCCATGGCCAGCGTCTCGGCCCTGGTCGGGGAGGTCGAAGAGACCGCCCGCTCTGTGCTGGTCATGCAGCAGGATGTGGAGCGGATCGGCGCCGTGCTTGGGGTCATTGGCGGCATTGCCGAGCAGACCAACTTGCTGGCGCTCAACGCCGCCATCGAGGCGGCCCGCGCCGGTGAACAGGGGCGCGGTTTTGCGGTGGTGGCGGACGAGGTGCGCGCCCTGGCAGGGCGCACCCAGCAGAGCACGGCGGAGATCCGCGACATGCTCGAGCGATTGCAGCGTGGCAGCCAGACGGTGGTGGCTGCGATGGAGGGCACCAAGGAGAGCTGCCGGGAGACTGCCGACAAGACGGCGCGGGTGCATGGCTCCCTCGATCAGGTGGTCGATGCCGTGGTGCGCAGCAACGATCTGGTCAGCCAGATAGCGACCGCCGCCGAGCAGCAGAGCCTGGTGGCCGACGAGATCAGCCGCAACATGCACGCCATCGCCGAGGTGGTGAGCCAGCTTGAGCGCAGCGGGGAGGCGGTGGCGGCCGGCGCCGGCACCATGGAGCAGAGCTACCGCGCCCTGCGTGATATCGTCGGGCGCTTCCGGCTGCATTGACGCCAAGTAAAAAGGGGAGCCGTTGGCTCCCCTTTCTCATGGTGTGCCGGCTTACTCCCAGCTCAGCACCACCTTGCCCGACTGGCCCGAGCCCATGGCGTCGAAGCCCTGCTGGAACTCGTCGATGGGGAACCGGTGGGTGATGATGGGGGTGAGATCGAGGCCCGACTGGATCAGGCTGGCCATCTTGTACCAGGTCTCGAACATCTCGCGGCCATAGATCCCCTTGATAAACAGCCCCTTGAAGATCACCTTGTTCCAGTCGATGGCCATGGTGGAGGGGGGGATGCCGAGCATGGCGATCTTGCCGCCATGGTTCATCTTGTCGAGCATCTCCTGGAAGGCGGAGGGGTTGCCGGACATCTCCAGCCCCACGTCGAAGCCTTCGGTCATGCCGAGATCTTCCATCACGTCGGAGAGCGACTCCTTGGCCACGTTGACGGCGCGGGTGGCGCCCATCTTGCGGGCCAGTTCGAGGCGGTATTCGTTGACGTCGGTGATCACCACGTGGCGTGCGCCGACGTGACGGCAGACGGCGGCGGCCATGATGCCGATGGGGCCGGCGCCGGTGATGAGCACGTCTTCCCCCACCAGATCGAAGGAGAGGGCGGTGTGCACCGCGTTGCCGAACGGATCGAAGATGGCGGCCAGCTCATCGGAGATGTTGTCCGGCAGCTTGAAGGCATTGAAGGCGGGGATCACTAAGTATTCGGCAAAGGAGCCAGGGCGGTTCACACCGACGCCGATGGTGTTGCGGCACAGGTGGGTGCGGCCAGCGCGGCAGTTGCGGCAGTGGCCACAGGTGATGTGCCCTTCGCCCGAGACCCGATCGCCGACCGCGAAGCCGCGCACCTCCTGACCCACGGCCACCACCTCACCCACGTACTCGTGGCCGACCACCATGGGGACGGGGATGGTCTTTTGGGACCACTCGTCCCAGTTGTAGATGTGCATGTCGGTGCCGCAGATGGCGGTCTTGCGGATCTTGATCAGCAGGTCGTTGTGGCCCAGCTCCGGCATGGGGACGTCGGTCATCCAGATGCCTTTGGTCGGGTGCAGTTTGGAGAGTGCTTTCATGGTTGTTCCTTCACGATGAACGCCAAAAAAGGGGGCCGCCGGCCCCCTTGATATCAGATGACGCCGAGGTTGCGGCCGATGCGGATGAAGGCATCGATGGCGCGGTCAAGCTGCTCACGGGTGTGGGCGGCCGACATCTGGGTGCGGATGCGGGCCTGCCCCTTGGGCACCACAGGGAAGGAGAAGCCCACCACGTAGATCCCCTCGGCCAGCATGCGGCTCGCCATCTCGGCGGCCAGCTTGGCATCGCCCAGCATCACCGGGATGATGGCGTGATCGGCCCCGGCCAGGGTGAAGCCGGCGGCGCTCATCCGGCTGCGGAAATAGGCGCTGTTCTCTTGCAAGCGGGCACGCAGGTCGTGCCCCTCGGCCAGCATGTCGATCACCTTGATGGTGGCAGCGACGATGGCCGGTGCCAGCGAGTTGGAGAAGAGGTAGGGACGGGAGCGCTGACGCAGCCAGTCGATCACCTCCTTCTTACCGGAGGTGTAGCCGCCGGAGGCGCCCCCGAGCGCCTTGCCGAGGGTGCCGGTGATGATGTCGACCCGCTCCAGCACACCGCAGTATTCGTGGGTACCGCGGCCGTTCTCGCCGATGAAGCCGACCGCGTGGGAGTCATCCACCATCACCAGGGCGTCGTACTTGTCCGCCAGATCGCAGATGGATTTGAGATCGGCAATGACCCCATCCATGGAGAAGACCCCGTCGGTGGCGATCAGCTTGAAGCGGGCGCCGTCGGCGCTGGCCTGCTTGAGCTGCTGTTCAAGGTCGGCCATGTCGTTGTTGGCATAGCGGTAGCGCTTGGCCTTGGAGAGGCGCACACCATCGATGATCGAGGCGTGGTTGAGGGCGTCGGAGATGATGGCGTCTTCGGCCCCCAGCAGGGTCTCGAACAGGCCGCCATTGGCGTCGAAGCAGGAGGAGTAGAGGATGGTGTCCTCGGTGCCGAGGAAGGTGGAGAGCTTCTGCTCTAGCACCTTGTGCATGTCTTGGGTGCCGCAGATGAAGCGCACCGAGGCCATGCCGAAGCCGTGGCTGTCGAGGCCGGCCTTGGCGGCGGCGATCAGCTCGGGGTGGTTGGCCAATCCCAGATAGTTGTTGGCGCAAAAGTTGAGCACCTCCTGACCACCGACCATGATGCCGGCCTGCTGGGCGGAGGTGATGAGGCGCTCCTGCTTGTAGAGGCCGTCTGCCTTGACCTGCTCCAGTTCGGCTGCCAGATGGCGATAAAATGCGTGGGACATCCGTTCTTCCTCGTCGACGTAGGGGCATGGCCCCGGAATGACAAGATTTTACTCTGTCCGTGCAGCGGCGCTATTCAAATTATTTTGCTGAAATTCAACAATTGTGAAACAGATCACCCGGCCAGCTCGCGGTAGTGCTGCTCGAGCTGCTGGATCTGCGGTTTCACCTCGGGATGCAGGTAGGGGCGCAGGATGAAGAGCACCCGCAGCACCCCCTTGTAGAGCAGGGGCTTGGTGACCCGGGTGCCGGGGGATTGGGCAATCTGATAGGCGATCCAGAAGGTGACCACCATCTTGATGGTCTGGCCGAGATCCGGCAGATCCTCGTCCACCACCTCCAGCAGCTTGCCATCACGCAGGCTGCGCAGCAGTCCCTGCACCGAATTGCCAAGCTGCTCCTGGGCCTTGAGGTACTTCTGTTGCAGCCGCTCGTCGCGGCTCAGGATGTCGGGCAGATTGGCGTAGAAGAAGCGGAACTGCCACATCAGGTAGAAGATGGCATCCAGATACCCCATCAGGTGCTCGATGCGGATCTCCCGCTCCTGCACCGGGGCGAAGCTGTCGACCAGATGCTTGGCGTAGTGGTCGAAGATGCTGTGGATGATGTCTTCCTTGTTGCGGAAGTGGTAGTAGAGGTTGCCGGGACTGATCCCAAGATGGGCGGCGATGTGGTTGGTGGTGACGTTGCGCTCTCCCTGTTCGTTGAACAGTTCGGTGGCGCCGTGAATGATGCGATCTCGGGTCTTCATGCACTCAATTCCCTTTGTGTGCCAGTTGATTCATGCCACGCACGAAGGCGTCGCGCTCCACCCAGCAGAACAGCTCATCGGCCCGGATATGGGTCTGCAGGTAGTCATGGGGGCCGTAGTAGTGGTAGCCGTTCTTGCGCACCTTCTGATTCCACCAGCGCTTGAGCCGCTTCTCCAGCCGCAGGGTGGCGCGCAGGTCATGCATGCTGTCGAGGGCCACCACTTTCTGGCGCTGGCGCTCCAGCGAGAGGGGGTGGCTGTAGCACTGCCATGGGCCGAGGGCTGAGGTTGTCGAGAACCAGGGGGGCAGGGTGGTGCGGCCATGCTCCGGGCCATAAGGGAAGTGCTTGCCGTGGTGCAGGTGGTTGGCATAAAGCAGCACCCGTGTCGGCTGGTGGCGGCTGAGGGTCAGCGCCAGCGCCAGTGCTCTGGCGCTAGCCTGGTGATCCCGATGGGGATCGAGCTCGGGGTGGGTCACCACCACAGTGGTGGGGCGGCTGTGCTCGATCAGGGCCACCAGATCGGCGATGAGCCGCTCGCCGCTGTGCTGCGGCGCTGCATCGTTGGGCAGCGGGGTGGGATTCCAGCGGCGAAACGGGGTGGGCAGCAGCGCCGGCAGCCTGGCGTGGGGCTGCGGCCGCTGCGGCTCATCCAGCAGGGCGCTCAAGGTGTCGTTGAAATAGCCGAGGCAGTAGAGCTGGCTGGCGGGCACCCCGGCCAGCTGCGGCGTGGTCACGCTGTTCCAGGCGCGGATCATCCCCTTACGCAGCTGCGCATTGGCAAGGTCGTCATCGAGCCCGGGGATGTACTGCTTGCGCAGGGTGTCGAGCTTTTCGCCTGCGCTCAGGGTGGCAATCCAGCTCTGAGCGGCATGATCGCTATAGAGGCCGAAGGCGGCCAGCTCGGCATCGTCGGGGTGGGGCGAGAGCAGCAGCAGGGGGCCGTCGTCCAGCGCCGGGTTGGCAAACTCGAGCAGCTCGGCCGCCGTGTCCAGTGTGCCGTGGCGGCAGGTGATGCGGCAGGTTGCCAGTGAGCCCACTCCGCTCAGGTTGATAAAGCGGGTGCCGTGCTCGGGTGCCAGGTATTGGCGCCACTGCCGCTGGCCATCCTCAATGGTGACCTCGCCGAGACGACGGCTGGCGCGATAGCCCACTTGCAGCAGCAGGGTCTTGCCGGCCGTGCTGAGGTGCTCGGCGCCCGTGATGCCTGTTTGGGTCAGCGTCACGCAATGGCGCGCGCGTGGGTGCAGTGGATAGCGGTGATCGGTGTCAGTCATGACTCGGGGAGTCCAGTTCGAGATAGCGCTGGGCCAGCTTCCGGTCATCGAAGCGGGTCAGCCAGGTGGCATCGGGGATGACGGGGTCGCTCAGCGCTTCGCACATCTTGGCGGCCAGGGCTGTGGGGGTCGGTTCGGCCAGCAGGCGGCGCTGCTCGCCGACCAGAATTTCGCGAATGCCGCCAGGTACCTCGGTGGCCACCACCTGGGTGCCACAGGCAAGGGATTCAAGAAGCACCATGCCAAGCCCCTCGAAGCTCGAGCTGAGCACGAAGGCACTGGCGCGGGCCACCCAGGGGTAGGGGTTGTCACGATGGCCGAGAAAGCTAACCCGGTCGTTGAGTCCGAGCTCGGCGCTGAGCGACTCGAGCGCCGCCCGCTCGCTGCCATCGCCGATGATGACCAAGGGGCAGGTGAGACCGGACTCCTGATATGCCCGCAGCAGCAGCGCCTGGTTCTTGACCGGCACCAGGCGTCCCACGTGCACCAGATAGGGCGAACTAAATGCCGGTTGTGCCGGCCCCGCCGCCTGTTCCCGAATGCACTGTAGGGGCAGGCCGTTGTAGATAATTTCGGTTCTGGCGGTGGTGACGCCCGTTTCGTTTAGAAACAATTGCAGCGTGCTGGCCAGCCCCTCGGAGACACAGACCACCTGCTTGTCCTGAAACAGCAGACGGCTGAACCAGGCCTGCCAACGGTAGCGGCAGAGCTTGAGCATGGTGCCCTCAACCACCTGCCAGATGCGCGGATCGCGCCAGTCCCACAGCAGCTCAAAGGCACCTTGGCCACGGACGATGATCTGATCGAAGCGGCCGTAACGGGCCTCCATCTCGGCCACCTTGCGCTGAGCCACCCGGCTGGTCGTGCGACCGAGCCAGACGAAGTGGGAGCCGCGAAACAGGAAACGCAGTAGGGCGCGATTGAGCAGGTGCATCAGCAGGCCGGTGCCATATTGACGGGCTTCGCGTTCGATATCCTGGCCCTGATGCAGGTGGACGTTCGGGGCGGGATGCATACGGGCTTCGCCGCGCAGCACCCAGAGGTGCACTTCATGGCCCTGATCGGCGAGGGCGTTGGCGAGGTTGATGCTGGCGGTTTCGATCCCGCCGTGATGAAGACGACGCAGGATGATCAGGATCCGCTTCATGAGCCGGTTTCCTTGGACGAAGGGGTCAGTGGAACAACGGAATTGGGCAAAACGTGCGCCTGCTGTTGGGGTACGGCGAGTGGGAAGGTTAGCTGAGAAGACGTTACCAAACCAGCGTTATGGCGACAACTGCCCCGCTCGTCACGCTGAACACCAAGGATTCGTCTCGGCAGATAGGCCATGGTAAACTTTTCGGCAATTTTCACCGGCCCATTGTGCGCGACCTTGCGGCGTGTCATGCGGTGGGCCGCTCTTAGAGGGTAAGCCCCATGATCGTAGTCACTGGCGGAGCCGGTTTTATCGGCAGCAATCTGGTTAAGCAGCTGAACGAGCAAGGCCGCACCGATGTGGTAGTGGTCGATGATCTCACCGACGGTACCAAGTTTGTCAATCTGGTCGATCTCACCATCGCCGATTACATGGACAAGGACGAATTTGTCGCGCGTATCGTCTCAGGCGATGAGTTTGAGGAGTGGGATGGCATCGAGGTGATCTTCCACGAGGGCGCCTGCTCGGCGACCACTGAGTGGGACGGCAAGTTCATCATGGAGGTCAACTACGAATACTCCAAGGATCTGTTCCACTACTGCATCGATCGCGAGATCCCCTTCATCTATGCCTCCTCGGCGGCCACCTATGGCGGGCGCAACGACAACTTCATCGAAGATCCCCGCTACGAGATGCCGCTCAACGTCTACGGCTACTCCAAGCAGCTGTTCGATCAGTACGTGCGTCGCTGGCTGCCGCAGATCAACTCCCAGGTGGTCGGCCTCAAGTACTTCAATGTCTATGGCCCGCGCGAGCAGCACAAGGGGTCCATGGCCTCGGTCGCCTTCCACCTCAACAACCAGGTGAAGCAGGGCGACAATCCCAAGCTGTTTGAAGGGTGTGATGGCTTCCCCAATGGCGGTCAGATGCGCGATTTCGTGTATGTGGAAGACGTGTGCAAGGTGAACCTTTGGTTCTGGCAGCACCCGCAGCACTCCGGCATCTTCAACTGCGGTACCGGCCGTGCCGAGCCGTTCCAGAACGTGGCTGAGGCGGTGATCAAGCATCACGGCAAGGGCGAAATCGAATACATCCCCTTCCCGGATCACCTCAAGGGGCGCTACCAGAGCTTCACCCAGGCTGACCTCACCCGCTTGCGCGGCGTCGGTTATGACGGCGAGTTCAAGACGGTCGCCGAAGGGGTTGCCGAGTATATGGCTTGGCTGAGCCGTTGAACTCGGCAGCGATGACCCCTCCCGCTCTGCTGCACATCTGCCTCTCCCAGGGATGGGGGGGGCTGGAGATGTACCCAATCCGCACCGGAAAAGGGATGCTTGGCCGCGGTTGGCGGGTGTTCGGCTTGGCGCTGCGTGGTAGCCAGGTGGCCGCCGGCATGCGTGAGGCGGGCATCGAGGTGCTGGAGGTGGGCTCCCGGGCCGAGGCATTGCTGCGCCTGCCCGTGTTGTTGCGCTGGCTGCGGCAGCGGGAGATCGGGGTGGTGCACTGCCACAAGTCCGGCGATCTGCTGCTGGCGGCCCTGCTCAAGTCGTGGCATCCGCTGCGGCTTATCTTCACCGAGCACATGGGAGTGCGCCGGCCGAAGCGGGACTGGTTGCACCGCTGGATCTACGGCAAGGTCGATCTGGTGCTCTCCATCAGCGATGAGACGCTGCGGCGCAACCGGATCGCCCTGCCATTGCCGGCGGAGCGGTTCCGACGGCTTTGGCTGGGTACCGAGCTGCAAGGTTGCAGCGAGCCAGCCGCCGCGATTCGGCGCGAGCTGGGCCTGCCGGATGGGCCCCTCATCGGTATGGTGGGGCGTTTCAGCCGGGCCAAGGGGCAAGGGGAGCTGCTGAAGGCCTTCATCCTGCTGCTTGCGCGTTATCCCACGGCGCAACTGCTGCTGGTGGGAGGCAAGCTGGCCACGGAAGGGGCCAATGAACCCTTTGTGGCCGAGTTGCAGGGGTTCATTGATGAGCATCAGTTGGCCGAACGGGTGCACCTGACCGGTTTTCGGCGCGATACCCGGCGCCTACTCCAGGCGATGGATGTGGTGGTGATCCCCTCCCACAACGAGGCGTTCGGCCTCACGGTGATCGAGGCGATGGCGGCGGGTAAACCCATCGTCGGAGCCGACAGCGGGGCCATCCCCGAGGTTCTGGGGGAGGCCGGTTTGTTGGCCAACGTCTTTGACCCGGCGGCCCTGGCACAGCAGATCATGCGGGTGCTCGATGATCCTGAGCTGGCGGCGTCGTTACAGACGCAGGCTCGCTTGCGCGCCGAGCAGGAGTTTGGTTTGGCGGCCCATCTTATGCGCCTGGAGCGCTGTTATCTCGATCCATGCGATCCTTATCCTTTCTGAGTTGTGACTATGCTGTTATTCGATATTTTCAAGAGCCACTGGCCCTCCGACCGTAGGGCTCAGGTCGAAGCTGTCCTGCGTTATGGCGGTCTGGCCTGCCTCTTTTTCTACGCCCTGAGCCGGCTGGCATTGCCCGGCCTCGGCAAGGGGGTGGAGATAGGTTATGTGCTGGCCGGAGCCATCTTGCTGTTTGGCTGGCGGCGTGAGCTGCTCGGCAGCATCTATATCAAGTTGCTGCTGCTGGCATTGCTGGTGCAGTGCATCCCCTGGGGGATTGGCCACTTCACTTCACTGCCCACCGCCGAGGGGAATCCCGGTCTGGATCGGCTGCTGAAGCTCTATCTGTTTCTCCTGGGCGCCACCTTGCTGGAGGGGCGTGAGCGCAGGGTGTTCTGGCTGTGGGGCTGCGCCGCCCTCGGGCTGCTCGCCGTGGTGCTGGTGCAGCTACCCGAGTGGCAACGCGGGCTGAAGGGGATGCGGGTCGATTTCGGGATCCGTAACGCCCAGCACACGGCCATGTTCTTCGGCATCCTACTGCTGGGGTGTGTCTGCTTTGCCGGGCGCTGGCTCTCGGCGCGGCGGCAATGGCTGTGGCGATTGCCACTGCTGCTGGCGGTGCTGGCGGTGGCGGTGCTGGGTATAGTGGTGACCCAGACCCGGGCCGTCTTTTTGGCCGTCGGGGCTGCCGCCATCCTCGGGGTGGTTCTGTGGGGGCTGATGCAGCGCCCCCACTGGAAGAAGGTGCTGTTGGTGCTGGCGTTAGGGGGTGCACTGATCGGTACCATCCTGCACTATTTCAAGTCTCAGACCATAGGGCGTAGCGGGGCAGAGGCGAATGTCATCGAAATGGTGTGGGAGGGGAAACTGGATCGGATCCCCTATACCAGCGTCGGTGTCCGGGTAAATACCTGGCTGGTGGCGTGGGAGAAGATCAAGGAGCGTCCCTTGTTTGGCTGGGGCCGTGAGGCGCGCAGCTGGGTTATCGAGCAGTCCCCCACGCTGCCGGCCTGGGTGAAGCGAGATTTTGGCCACCTGCACAACTACTTTATCGAGATCCAGCTGAGCTATGGTCTGGCGGGTTCGCTGTGGCTGCTGGGGATGGTGGTGGCGACCCTCTGGGGCTGCTGGGCCGCCTGGCGGCGCGGCGACATGCCGCTCGACGTCTGCCTGTTTGGGTTTTGCTTCGTCTTCTACTTTTTGATCGTGAACAACTTCGAGTCCTATTTCTCCTTCTGGACCGGTGGGCTGGCCTTCAACCTGATCATGGCGGGTTTGGTGTCGCTGGCATGGCGGCGCTCATTTCCAGAGAATGCGCGCCAATGAGTAAAACAACCACCGGCCAATCGGCCGGTGGTTGTTTGGGTCAAGGGTGGAGGCTGCGTTGCAAGCGTTTCAGGTTTTTGCTGAAGCGCCGTTTTAGGCGCCACTGGTAGAGCCAGACCACGAAGCGGGAGAAGTGCTTGTGGGCAAAATAGAGCTCGTTGCGGTAGTAGCTCTCGGCAAAAAAGTGATTGGAGATGCCGGTGTCGACGCCACCGCTGTCACTGCGCAGGTGTTCTAGCTCGGCCTGGGGCCAGAAGATCATCTTCTCGCCGGCCCGATAGCAGCGCAGGCCATAATCTGCGTCTTCCCTGATAGCTAACTGCTGAAAATATTCGTCGAAATAGCCTACCCGCTCGACGACCCCCTGTTCGATGCTGAAGTTGCATCCGGTCAACGTATTGGTCGCCCCCTTGTGTTGGCAGTCGTTGCGCCCTGTGACCTTGATCATCCCGTTCATGAATGGCGGTGTTTGGGCCGGACGCTTATCGGCATCCTTGCTGACCACGACGCGCCCCTGCACCACGGTATAGCCGGCCTGATGGGCATTGACGTGTTCTTGGATGAAGTGGGTCGAGAGGCGGACATCGTCATCGATAAAGATCAGAATGCGGCCTGCTGCCTCGCGCAGGGCCCGGTTTCTGGCCTTGGTGAGACTGGGAGCTTGGTGAAACAACTTGATGCGATCTTGTACCGATGCCAAATAGGCCTGTGTTTCCGGCTGATGGGAGGCGGTCTGATCGACCACGATCACCTCAAAAGAGGGGTAGGTCTGATTGAGCACATCACGGATGGTATCAACCAGCATCGCTTCCCGGTTATAAGTACAAATCAGGACACTGACATCCAGCATAAACCGCCCATTGCTTCATGATTGAACGCAGGATTATCTTGAGTGCACCCCTGTGCGTCAAGGTAATGTAAAACATCGTAAATTCACTTACGTTTTGGCCTGACCGCGATAAGGCGGGCTGGGTCACCATGATGGCGATTAAGCCCCTCGCTTGCTACAGCAAAAACACTGTGGCCAGCCCCAGGAAGATGAAAAAGCCGCCGGTGTCGGTGATGGCGGTGATCATCACGCTGGAGCCGAGGGCCGGATCGCGGCCTAGGCGGTTCATGGTCATGGGGATGATGACCCCCATCAGCGCCGCCACCAGCAGGTTGAGCATCATGGCCAGGGTCATCACGGCGCCGAGCGCCAGATCCTGATAGAGCAGGAAGGTGACCAGCCCCATGATCCCCCCCCAGATAAGGCCATTGATGAAGGCCACCCCCAGCTCGCGCAGTAGCAGGAAGGAGAGGCTGCCGCTTTGGATCTGCTGCAACGCCAGGGCGCGCACTATCATGGTGATGGTCTGGTTGCCAGTGTTGCCGCCGATGCCGGCGACGATCGGCATCAGGGCCGCCAGCGCCACCAGTTGCGAGATGGTGTTCTCAAACATCCCGATCACCCGCGAGGCGACAAACGCCGTGCACAGGTTGATGGCCAGCCAGGCCCAGCGGCGGCGCACCGCCTGCCCCACCGGAGCATAGACATCCTCTTCTTCGCTCAGGCCGCCCATGCGGCGCAGATCGGTGTCGCTCTCTTCATAGACCAGGTCGACCACCTCTTCGACCGTGAGGCGGCCCATCAGCTTGCCCTTGGCATCCACCACGGCGGCGGACAGCAGGTTGTCCCGCTCGAAGGTGCGGGCGGCTGCCTCGTCGTTCTCTTCTGGATCGAAGGTGACCGGATTGTGCTCCATCACCAGATCGACCCGGGTGTGTGGCTGGTGCAGCAGTATGGTGGCCAGCGTCAGCTCACCGAGCAGGCGGTTGCGGCGATCGGTGACAAACAGCTTGTCGGTGTTGGCCGGCATGTTGCCGCGTCGGCGCAGGTAGCGCTGCACCGTGCCGAGCGAGACATCGGGGCGCACCGTCACCAGATCGAAGTCCATCATGGCGCCGACCGAGTGCTTGCCGTAGCGGATCACCTCGCGCACCCGCTCCCGATCCGATGGTGCCATGGTGGTGAGCAGGCGTCCCATCAGGTTGCGCGGCAGCGACTGGCCCAGATAGATCTGATCGTCGATGTCGAGGGTTGCCAGCGCCTGCAACAGCTCCTTGTCGCTCATGTCGCTGATGAGGCTCTCCCACACCGTCTCGGAGGCCTCGACCAGCACCCGCCCCCGCTTGTCCGGGTCAACCAGCGCCCACAGGGCGTGGCGCTCATCGGGGGGCAGTGACTCCACCGCATCGGCGATGTCGGCCGCCGGCAGGCGGTTGACCAGGGTGGCAATCTCGCTGGCCCGCTCGCGTAGCACCGCATCGAGCGGCGCATCGACGTCGCGCAGGCTGTCGGTGAGATCGTCGTCGGCCAGCAGCATGGTCAGGATGCGATAGCGATCCTGCTCGCGTTGCTTGGCGCCGTTGCGGATGGTGAGAGACATAGAAGAGGTGTTCCTGAATGCGACTGGACTCTGAAGATGGGCCATAGGATACCAGACCGACGCGCCCATGTTATGACAGTCCGCACGTGAACGAGTCGATGCCGGTCGTATGTCGGTGCTCGGTCAGCGATTGAGGTGGCAAGAGAAAAAAGCGCCTCAATGAGGCGCAGTGAGGGATCAGGCGCGGGCTTGCAGCGGGGTGGGGGCGGTGCCAAACCAGGCGAGCTGGTCGGCCAGGGTCACCACCGAGCCCACCATGATGAGGGCCGGACTCTCGACGCCTTGCGCCAGCGCGGGCAGCTCATCGAGGGTGCCGCGAATGACCCGCTGGCTGGGCTGGGTGCCGCGCTCGATGAGGGCCGCCGGGGTGTTGCCCCCCTTGCCGTGGGCTAGCAGCTGCTCGCGGATAGTGGAGCAAGAGGAAAGCCCCATATAGAACACCAGGGTCTGCCGATCTTTGGCCAGCAGCGGCCAGTCGAGATCCTGGGCGCCCCCTTTGCCGTGGGCGGTGACAAAGCGCACGCTCTGGGCGTGATCCCGGTGGGTCAGGGGAATGCCGGCATACGCCGCGCAGCCGCTGGCCGCCGTGATCCCCGGCACCACCTGAAAGCCGATGCCGCTACCGACCAGCGTTTCTAGCTCCTCGCCACCACGGCCGAAGATGAAGGGGTCGCCCCCCTTGAGGCGCACCACCCGTTGCCCCTTCTTTGCCTCGTCCAGCAAGAGCTGGTTGATCCCCTCCTGCGGCACGCAGTGGTTGCCCGCCTGCTTGCCGACGAAGATGCGTTTGGCGTCCCGGCGCACCAGCGCCATCACCTCGTCCGAGACCAGCCGGTCATAGACCACCACGTCCGCCTGCTGCATCTGGCGCAGGGCGTGCAAGGTGAGCAGGCCCGGATCACCGGGGCCGGCCCCTACCAGCACCACCTCGCCAGCGCTCTGGCTTTCGTCGGCAAACAGGTTGTCGGCCAGTTGGTGGGCAGAGGCGCTATCCCCCCGCGCCAGCGCCTGACCGAGCCGATCCGCCCCGAGCAGCCGCTCCCAGAAGCGGCGCCGCTCGCCCATGGTGGCAAAGCGGGCCTTGACCCTAGCGCGCAGGCTGCCGGCGAAGGTCGCCACGGCCCCCAGATGTTGCGGCTGCAGGGCTTCGAGTTTTTCCCGCAGCAGACGGGCCAGCACCGGGGCCTTGCCGCCGGAGGAGATGGCCACCATCAGGGGCGAGCGGTCGATGATCGACGGCATGATGAAGCTGGAGCGTTTCGGGTCATCCACCACGTTGGCAAAGATCCGCGCCCGGTTGGCGCTTTGGTAGACCAGTGCATTCACCTCGCGCCTGTCGGTAGCGGCCACCACCAACCACTTGCCCGTCAGGTGCGCCGGCACAAATTCACCGGCCAGCCACTCGATGGCGCCGTCGGCCGCGAGCTTTGCCAGCTCGGGGTCGAGCTCGGGCGCGACTACGGTGAGCTGGGCACCGGCATCCAGCAGCAGGCGCGCCTTGCGCTCGGCCACCTCGCCGCCGCCGACCAGCAGCACGGGTTTGTTATCGAGTCGGCAAAAGAGGGGCAAGTAGTCCATGGGGCCTCCGGATCAGGCGGTGTGGGTCTGGCTGGCGGTGGTGACGGCGTTGCTCACCGCGACCGGGCGCTCCGCCTTCGGCGTGGCATACCAGTAGCCGAGGCCCATGAAGAGGGCGCCGGAGACGGTGTTGCCGAGCGTCACCCACAGCAGGTTGTAACCGATGCCGCCCAGGGTGTAGGCCTCTGAGTGGTTGCCGAACCAGGAGAGGGCGAACAGGGTCATGTTGGCGACCGAGTGCTCGTAACCGGAAGCGATGAAGGCCAGCAGGCACCACCAGATGGCGATGAACTTGGCCGCGCCTTCGGTGCGCAGCGCCATCCAGATGGCGAGGCAGACCAGCCAGTTGCACAGCACGCCCTTCATAAACAGGGTCAGGGCCGGCGCCTGGGTCTTGGCCAGCGCTACCTTGTGGGCCAGGCTGCCCGCGTCCGGCAGCAGGCTGCCGCCGTAGGAGTAGATCAGCGCGACGAAGATGGAGCCGAGCAGGTTGCCGGCCCAGGTCTGCGGCAGGATGCGCAGCAGGTCGCTCATGGCAATCTTGCCCGCTTTCACCCCGAAGGTGAGGAACATGGTGTGGCCGGTAAACAGCTCGGAGCCGGCGATGACAACTAAGGTCAGGGCGATGCCGAAGGTGGCCCCCATCACCAGCGGGCGCACGCTGGGGTCAACCAGGTTGCCGAGGGTGAAGATGAGGATGATACCAAGGCCTACATAGGCGCCAGCCATGGCAGAGCTGAGCCAGAAGCCGAGCTTGTCGCTGCGCTCGAAGCGGTTGATGCGGGCCGCGTTGGCGGCGCACTTGTTGATGGTGTCGGTGTACATTGTTTGCGTCCTTAACAGGGCTGCCCGAGGGCAGCCCACTGTGTGGGAATCAGAGGCCGATCCATACTTCACGGCCGCGCAGGGCTACCGGGTAGCTGGGCACCGAGACGGCGGGGTTGTCGAGGCAGAGGCCATCGCACAGGCGAAAGCGCTGCTTCTTGAGGGGGCTGGCGACCCAGAACTCCCCCTCGTGCTCGCCGATGAGGCCGCGCGACAGCACGTTGGCCTGATAGAAGGGATCCTGGTTGCCGATGGCAAACAGTTGCTCCTCTGCGGTTGGCCGGAAAATGGCCACCTGGCGCCCTTCGATCAGGGCGCAGACGCCGGTACCCGGCAGGATGTCGTCGAGTTGACAGGCAAGGTGCATGCTCAGGCCTCCATGTCGATCTGGTAAACGGGGATGCGCTCGGCCGGGGTGGCCGGTCGGTGCTGGTCGCGCTCATTGATGAACTGCACCTCGGGGTCGCGGCGATCGCTGTTGATGAAGTGGGCGAAGCGCTTCAAGGCCTCTGTATCGGAGAGGGTGCGCGACCACTCGCATTCGTAGCTGTCGATGAGCTGCTGCATGTCGGCTTCGAGCTGCTCGGCCAGGCCCAGCTTGTCGTCGATGATCACCTCGCGCAGGTAGTCGATGCCCCCCTCCAGGTTGCCGATCCAGGTGGCGGTGCGCTCGAGTTTGTCAGCGCTGCGCACATAGAACATCATGAAGCGGTCGATGTACTTGAGCAGGGTTTCCCGGTCGAGATCGGCAGCCAGCAGCTCGGCGTGGCGCGGCTTCATGCCGCCGTTACCGCCCAGATAGAGGTTCCAGCCGGCGTCGGTGGCGATGATGCCGATGTCCTTGCCCTGGGCCTCGGCACACTCGCGGGTGCAGCCGGAGACACCGAACTTCATCTTGTGCGGGGTGCGGATACCCTTGTAGCGGTTCTCGAGGTAGACCCCGAGGCCGACGCTGTCCTGCACGCCGAAGCGGCACCAGGTACTGCCGACACAGGTCTTGACCATGCGCAGCGCCTTGGCATAGGCCTGACCGGTCTCGAAGCCGGCTTCCAGCAGACGAGTCCAGATGGCGGGGAGATCCCCCTTGTGGGCGCCAAACAGGCCGATACGCTGGGCGCCGGTCACCTTGGTATAGAGCTTGAAGTCGCGGGCCACCTCGGCCAGCGCCAGCAGCGCTTGTGGGGTCACCTCGCCACCGGCCATGCGCGGGATCACCGAGTAGGTGCCGTCCTTTTGCATGTTGCCAAGGAAGATGTCGTTGGTGTCTTGCAACGGGGTGTGCAGCGGGCTCAGTACGTATTCGTTCCAGCAAGAGGCGAGAATGGAGCCGACCGTCGGCTTGCACACCTCGCAGCCGTGCCCCTTGCCATGCTTGGCGATCAGCTCGTCAAAGCTCTTGATCCCCTCGACTTTCACCAGATGCAGCAGCTCCTGGCGCGAATGGGGGAAGTGCTCGCACAGGTGGTGGTTCACCTCGATGCCCTGCTTGGCCAGCTCGGCGTTGAGCACCTGGCTGATGAGCGGCACGCAGCCGCCGCAGCCGGTGCCGGCGCCAGTGTGCTGCTTGATGGCGGCCAGGGTGGTGTGACCGTCGGCCACGGCCTTGGCGATGTCGCCCTTGGAGACGTCGAAGCAGGAGCAGATCTGGGCGCTTTCGGGCAGGGCGTCGACCCCCAGAGTCGGCTTGGCACCGGCGTAGGAAGGTAAGATCAGCGCGTCCGGGTGTTCCGGCAGCGGCAGGGCATTGAGCATCATCTGCAACAGGTTGCCGTAATCGTCCACATCCCCCACCAGCACGGCGCCGAGCAGGTGGCGGTTGTCTTCGCTCACCACGATCTTTTTGTAGACGCCAGCTTGGTCATCCTGAAACACATAGCTGTGGCTGCCCGGAGTGCGGCCATGGGCATCACCGATGGAGCCGACCGAGACGCCGAGCAGCTTGAGCTTGGCGCTCATGTCGGCGCCGGCAAACTGGTTGTCGCCACCGAGCAGTTGATCGACCGCTACCTGAGCCATCTTGTAGCCGGGGGCCACCAGACCGAAGAAGCGGCCCTGCCAGGAGGCACACTCGCCGATGGCGTAGATGTCGGGGTCGGAGGTGCGGCAGTGGTCATCGATGATGATGCCGCCGCGCTCGGCCACCGCCAGATCCCCGTAGCGGCCCAGGGTATCTTGCGGGCGGATACCGGTAGAGAAGACCACCACGTCCACCTCGAGCTGGGTGCCGTCGGCAAAGGCGAGGCGGTGTTTGGCCTCCTTGCCGCCGTGCATCAGGATCTCGCGGGTGTTCTTGCTGGTGTGCACCTGCACGCCCATGGATTCAATCTTGCGGCGCAGTAGCTGGCCGCCCTGGCCGTCGAGCTGCTCGGCCATCAATACGGGGGCGAACTCCACCACATGGGTCTCGAGACCGAGCGCCTTGAGGGCGCCGGCGGCTTCAAGGCCAAGCAGGCCGCCGCCGATCACCACGCCGCTCTTGCCCTCTTTGGCCGCATCACGGATCGCCTTGAGATCCTCGATGGTGCGGTAGACGAAGCACTCGTGGTGCTGGCTGCCCTGGATGGGCGGCACCCAGGGGTAGGAGCCGGTGGCCAACACCAGTTGGTCGTAGGGGACGACGCTCTCCTTGTTGGAGTGGATCTCGCGCCGCTCCCTGTCGATTTTTTTCACCGCTTCGCCAAGCAACAGACGGATGCCGTGCTTCTCGTAGAAACCCGGTTTGACCAGGGAGAGATCTTCGCTTGTATGGTGGGAGAAATAGGAGGAGAGGTGGACGCGATCATAGGCGGGACGGGGCTCTGCACCGAAGACGGTGATCTCGAAGCGGTCGCCGCCGCCACGTTCGATCAGCTCTTCGATGAAGCGGTGCCCCACCATGCCGTTGCCCACGACGACCAGTCTGATTTTGCTCATGGTTGCCTCAAGTTGGAGTAATAAAACATCACAGTTGGGGCAAGGCTACCGAGTGGCGCACTGGTCACGATTGATGCAAATCAAGTGTCCATTTATATATCTCGTCAGGGGTAATTTTATAAAATTCAATGATATACCTAAATAGGTATACCAGTGGCCTATTCCTGCGTGCCGTGCGGCCATAAAAAAACGCCTCCGCAAAGGGAGGCGTTTTGTGCCGGCGTCGCGGGCGCTTAGAGGATGAAACGGCTCAGATCCTCGTCCTCGATCAGAGTGCCGAGGTGAGCGTTGACGTAGGCGGCGTCGATGGTGAAGGTCTGGCCCGACTTCTCGGAGGCGTCATAGGAGATCTCCTCCATCAGCCGCTCCATTACGGTGTGCAGGCGGCGGGCGCCGATGTTCTCGGTGCGCTCGTTGACCTGCCAGGCCGCTTCGGCCAGCCGGCGGATGCCGTCGGCGGTGAAGGTGATGGTGACCCCTTCGGTGGCCATCAGCGCCTGGTACTGATCGGTCAGGGAGGCGTTCGGCTCGGTCAGGATGCGCTCGAAGTCCTCGGTGCTGAGGGCGCCGAGTTCAACACGGATCGGCAGACGACCTTGCAGCTCGGGGATGAGATCGGACGGACGGGCCACCTGGAAGGCGCCGGAGGCGATGAACAGGATGTGGTCGGTCTTGACCATGCCGTGCTTGGTGTTGACGGTGCACCCTTCGATGAGCGGCAGCAGGTCGCGCTGCACCCCCTCGCGGGAGACGTCGGGGCCGGAGACCTCACCACGCTTGCAGATCTTGTCGATCTCGTCGATGAAGACGATGCCGTTGTTCTCGACCACTTCGATGGCCTTCTGCTTGAGCTCCTCGGGGTTGACCAGCTTGGCGGCCTCCTCCTCGGTCAGGGCCTTGAGGGCCTCCTTGACCTTGAGCTTGCGCTTCTTCTTCTGCCCCTGGCCCAAGTTCTGGAACAGCCCCTGCAACTGGTTGGCCATCTCTTCCATGCCCGGCGGGGTCATGATCTCGACCCCCATCGGGGAGGCGGCCAGATCCAGCTCGATCTCCTTGTCATCGAGCTGCCCTTCGCGCAGCTTCTTGCGGAAGATCTGACGGGTGTTGGAGTTGTCGGCCTTCTCCTCCTCGCCCCAGCTGTTGCGCGGGTTGGGCAGCAGGGCGTCGAGGACGCGCTCCTCGGCGGCCTCCTCGGCGCGGAACTTCATCTTCTCGACCTCGCTCTCGCGCACCAGCTTGATGGCGGCGTCGGTCAGATCGCGGATGATGCTGTCCACCTCCTTGCCCACATAGCCCACCTCGGTGAACTTGGTGGCTTCAACCTTGATGAAGGGGGCATTGGCCAGCTTGGCCAGACGGCGGGCGATCTCGGTCTTGCCCACGCCGGTCGGGCCTATCATCAGGATGTTTTTCGGGGTCACCTCGTGGCGCATCGCCTCATCGAGCTGCATGCGGCGCCAGCGGTTGCGCAGCGCCACGGCCACGGCACGCTTGGCGTCGGCCTGGCCGATGATGTGTCTGTCCAGTTCGTGGACGATTTCTCTCGGGGTCATCTCGGACATGATGGGGTTCCTGTGTCGGGGGCGGCGTGGCCGCCCCGCAGAAGAGGGGAGCGCTTATTTCGGCTCGTAGTCCAGCACTTCGATGGTGTGGTGCTGGTTGGTGAAGACGCAGATGTCGCCGGCGATCTTGAGCGCCTTCTCGACGATGCTCTTGGCATCGAGCTCGGTGTTCTCGAGCAGGGCGATGGCGGCGGACTGGGCAAAGTTGCCTCCCGAGCCAATGGCGATCAGGTCGTGCTCCGGCTGCACCACGTCACCGTTACCGGTGATGATGAAGGACTTATGTTCGTCGGCGACCGCCAGCAGCGCCTCGAGGCGGCGCAGGGCGCGGTCGGTGCGCCACTCCTTGGCCAGCGCCACGGCGGCGCGCTCCAGGTTGCCCTGATGGGCTTGCAGCTTGGCTTCGAAACGCTCGAGCAGGGTGAAGGCGTCGGCGGTGCCGCCAGCAAACCCGGCCAACACCTTGCCGTTGTAGAGGCGGTGAACCTTGCGGGCATTGCCCTTCATGACGGTGTTGCCAAGGGAAACTTGGCCATCGCCACCGATGACGACCTGACCGTTGCGGCGAACTGAAACTATGGTGGTCACTTGTTGTACCTCGCTTGGGGCCATAACCCCGGAGCTGCGGGGTCGACTGTGCATGGAGACAGAAGTGGGGACGGGTGGCAGCCTTTTCAAGGCAAAAAAAAACGCCGGCAGCGCCGGCGTTGGTCACGGGATTACTGTTTGCGCGGGATGCAGCCGCTGATGCCGGAGGCCTGCAACTGCTTGTTGGCCGCGTCGGCGGCCGCCTTGCCGTTGAACGGGCCGACCACCACCTTGTAGACGGTGCCATTGGCGCCGTTGACGATCTGCAAGCTCGACGAGAGGCCGGCGGTGAAGGCGATGCGCGCCTTGAGCGACTCGGCAGAGTCCTGCGAGCGCAGCGCCGCACACTGCATGATGTAGCGTCCGCTGTCGGCGCTGGACGCGGCAGCCTTGGCTTTTTCGGCCTTCTCGCGCTCCAGCTCGGCCCGCATCTCGCGCTCGAGACGCTCACGCTCGGCCTTGCGATCGATCACCTGCACCTGCGCCTCGCTCACCGGTGCGGCGGTGCCCAGCTTGACCGTGGGCTTGGCCGGCTCGACCGGACGCACCGTCTGGCCGGGCTGGGTCAGCGGGGTACCCGGTTGCGGCACCTGGGTCTCGACCGGCTTGGGCAGCCGCTCGGGTTGCAGGGTCACGGTCTCGGCCGGCTGGGGCGGCAGTACGCCCGGCTGGGGTGGCGGCTCGATGATGTCGACCTGCTTGTTCTCCAGCCGCTCCATGTAGCTCCACTTCTCCTGCGGCAGCCCCGGCTTTTCGGGCTTGGGCTTGTTGGCGCGCACCTGCTCCTCGATGGAGGGGCTGGAGCTGCCTTTGCCGCTGATCATGTAGAGGAAGCCACCGAAGCCGGCCAGCAGCACGGCGGCTGCCAGAACCGGGATCAGCGGGAAGCCGCGCTTGGGGGCCGCCCGCTTGCTGTTACGCCCACCGGCCCGCCTGCGCGGGCCGCTGCCGACATAATCCCGTGTCGCCATAGGTTACATGCGCTCCAGGGTGTGGATACCCAGCACATCGAGACCCAGCTTGAGCACCTTGGCGGTGGCGGCGCACAGCAGCAGACGGCTCTGGCGGCTGGCTTCGTCGACGCCGTCCTTGTTGATCGGGCAGGCTTCGTAGAAGGTCATGAAGTTGCCGGACAGCTCGTACAGGTAGGTACACAGCAGGTGCGGCATCCCCTTGTCGGCCACGCCGTTGACCGCATCGCTGAACTGGAGCAGCTTCTGCGCCAGCACCTCTTCGGCCTCTTCGGTCAGGACGATGTGGCCACTGAGGGTGGCGGCATCGACCTCGGCCTTGCGGAAGATGGACTGGATCCGGGTGTAGGCGTATTGCAGGTAGGGGGCGGTGTTGCCCTCAAACGACAGCATCAGATCCCAGTCGAACACATAGTCGGTGGTGCGGTTCTTGGAGAGATCCGCATACTTCACCGCCCCCATGGCGATGGCGTTGATCACCTTGGCACGCTCTTCGCCCTGGATGTCGCTGTTGCGGCTGTCGAGCAGGGCGCCGGCGCGCTCCTCGGCTTCGTTCAGCAGATCCTTGAGCTTGACGGTGCCGCCGGAGCGGGTCTTGTAGGGACGGCCATCCTTGCCCAGCATCATGCCGAAGGCGTGGTGCTCAAGGGGCACGGACTCGGGGACATAGCCGGCGTTGCGCACTATGGTCCAGGCCTGCATCAGGTGCTGGTGCTGGCGGGAGTCGATGAAGTACATGACGCGCTCGGCCTTGAGGGTCTCGTAGCGGTACTTGGCACAGGCGATGTCGGTGGTGGTATAGAGGAAGCCGCCGTCGCGCTTTTGGATGATGACGCCCATGGGCTCGCCATCCTTGTTCTTGAACTCGTCGAGATAGACCACCAGGGCGCCGTCGTCCTCGACCGCCAGTCCGCGTGCCTTCAGATCGTCGGCAATGGCGGGCAGCATGTCGTTGTACATGGACTCGCCCATGATGTCCTTGTTGGTCAGGGAGACATTGAGGCGGTCGTAGTTGCGCTGGTTCTGCTCCATGGTCATGTCGACCAGCTTCTTCCACATGGTGCGGCAGTACTCATCGCCCCCTTGCAGCTTGACCACATAACCACGGGCCCGCTCGGCGAACTCGGCGTCCTCGTCGTAGCAGCGCTTGGCCTGGGTGTAGAAGGCTTCCAGATCCTGCAACTCCATGTCGGAGGCGCTCTCGTTCTCCATCTTCTCCAGATAGGCGATCAGCATGCCGAACTGGGTGCCCCAGTCGCCGATGTGGTTGGCGCGGATCACCTTGTGGCCGAGGAACTCGAGGGCGCGGGTTGCCACGTCACCGAGCACAGTCGAGCGGATGTGGTGCACCGCCATCTCCTTGGCCACGTTCGGCGCGGAGTAGTCGACCACCACGGTCTGCGGCGCCGGCATCTTCACACTGGCAGTGGCGGAGGCGTTGATGGCATCCACTTGGGCAGCCAGCCAGGCCTTGTCGAAGAAGAAGTTGATGAAGCCGGGGCCGGCGATCTCGACCTTGGCAACCTGGCTGGAGGCGGGCAGGTGCTCGATGATGGCGGCAGCCAGCTCACGGGGATTCTTGCCGGCCGGCTTGGCCAGCAGCATCGCCAAGTTGGTGGCCAGATCGCCGTGAGCCTTCTCCTTGCATCGATCGACTTGAATGCGGGCTTCCAGGTCGGCCGGCAGCAGACCGGCGGATTTGAGGTTGGCAACCGTCTGTTCAAGTAGATGATGAATATGCTCTTTCATAACTGACCACCAATGCTATGCGTCGAAAATGACTTGATTTAAGGGCGTGAATTTTACCCGCATCGGGCCGAGAAAACCACCACGGGGGCGGCGGGGGAGTGGCGCGAACGGGGGCTGTCACGAATGGCGACCGTTTTGCGTAGCAGCTTGTGTCAATAAAAGCGGTCGTTATCCATTTCTACTGCATAACTACGGCTTTTAACAGGATGATTGTCCCAGTTACTGATAATTAAGGCAGCATATTGCGCTGCATCAATCCTCGCGCCTGTGCGGGAGGGGAGACGCGGTGCGGCGATCGCACAGGCGACGCATCAGCCACTCAAGCGGGCCGCGACCGAAGCGACGTTCCCATTGTCTGGCAAACAGGGCGGCTGCCAGCAGATAGAGGAGGGCGGCCAGCAGCCCCTGCCACGGCGCTTTTCCCTGTAACCCGCCGAGCGCCTCCAGCGCGCCCATGCCGAGCAGGATGTGGGCCATGTAGAGGGTGAGGCTCTGTCGCCCCATCGGCAGCAGTAGGGCCAGAGCTGGCGGGCGCCAGGCGCTTCCCATCAGCAGCAGGCACAAGCCGATGAGGGCGCAGGCGGCGCCACCGGCGAACAGCAGGTAGAGCGGTAAGGGCGGCAGGGGGGCCAGCGCAAACAAGGAGGCCCAGGCTGGAAACAGGGCAGAGAGCGTCTGCGAGCTTCCCTTGGCCAGCAGGGCGGCCAGCGAGCCCCCCAACACCATGCGCCACTGAGTGCGGCGCTCGCCGAGGGGCTGGCGGCTCAGCCACAGGCCGGCCAGCAGGAAGGCGAACCAAGGCACCACGGGGTACCAGCCGTTGAACAGCAGGTTGCGTGCAA
Source organism: Aeromonas simiae (assembly GCF_014892695.1). Taxonomy (NCBI): domain Bacteria; kingdom Pseudomonadati; phylum Pseudomonadota; class Gammaproteobacteria; order Aeromonadales; family Aeromonadaceae; genus Aeromonas; species Aeromonas simiae. The sequence goes on along the minus strand of NZ_CP040449.1, from coordinate 3,494,656 downwards.
AGCCCACCGGTTGCCAGAACTCGGGGTAGCTGAGATCCGCCCAGCGCCAGCCGGCCTGATAGTCGAACAGGAAGATCAGGGTGACGAAGAGGTCGGCCAGCCCCATCGCCAGCATCACCAGCAAGGAGGAAGGCAGGCGCAGGCAGAGGGCGGCGAGCAGGAAGTAGACCCCGTAGTAGTGGAGTATGTCGGCCGGAAACAGCAGCACGTTGAGCAGCCCAAGCCCCAGCAGGAACAGGCCACGCCGCGCCGTGTGGGCCGCCGCCTCACCCCAGATCATGCGGCGGGTGCCGAGCCCGAGGCCAATCCCGGCCAGCATCACGAAGGTGGCGGCCGAGCGCCCTTCCAGCGCACTGAACAGGGCGGCGAGCCAGCCGGGCTGGCCCTGGGGCGCCCCCATGGCGAGGTGGACGTTGACCAGCACCATGGCGCACAGGGCCAGCGCCCGCGCCAGATCCAGACCCTCGAGCCGCGTTGTCATCGGATTTCCCCCAGCAGATGAGTGAGCAGGGCGTCGAGATCGCCACCCCCATGCCGAGCGTGTCGCGCAGCGCCTGCCCCTCGATGGCGTCGATCAGCCAGCGGGCCAGTTGCCGTGGCTCGGCGCCCACGGGCACGCCCCCTCTGCTCGCCCGCGAGTGATGGCGCCGGCTCTTTGCCTAAGGGGTAGCAACACAGAGCCCGGCGTTGGCCGGGCTCTGTGGGGCATTACTCGGCAGCCGGGGTGTCGGCGGCCGGCGCTTCGGGCAGCGGGCCGGGGACGATGGCCACGGCGGGCTTGGCGACGATGGAGCGGGTCTCCTCCACCACCTCGGCCAGCTTCACGGCGAGGGTCTGGCCCAGCTCCATGATCGGCTCCTTGTCGAGGAAGACGCGGCCGCTGTCCCAGTTGCACTCCAGGCGATCCTTGTTGTCGAGGATCAGCTTGGCGGGCACGAAGGCGACGGCGCCGTTCTCGCGCAGGCGCACCTTGAGGCCAGCTCGCATCACGTCGATGATCTCGCCCTCAAACACCTTGTCGGTTGCCACCACAGGAGCCAGGAAGCGGGCATAGAGCCAGTCGGCGATGTCGCGCTCCACCATGCGGTGCAGGCGGCGGCAGTCGGTCAGGTGCTGGGTCAGTTCCTCGCTCGGACGCGGCCCCGGCTGCTGGCCGGTGATCACGGCCTTGAGCAGGCGGTGGTTGACCATGTCGCCGTACTTGCGGATCGGCGAGGTCCAGGTGGCGTAGGCATCCAGCCCCAGGCCGAAGTGGGCCCCCGGCTCGGACGACATCAGGGCATAGCTCTGGAAGCGGCGGATCTTGCCATCCAGCCAGCGGGTGTCGAGGTCGTCGATCCAGCGGCGCAGGGCGCAGAAGCCCCCAAGGGTGGCGATCTCTTCTTTCTCGAACGGGGCCTCGGCCCCCTTGAGCAGCTCGATGGCGCCGTCGAGGGAGTCCTCATCGAAGCCGGTGTGGACGTTGAAGATGCCGTAGCCGACGCTCTTGCCCAGCACGCGACCGGCGCAGATGTTGGCGGCGATCATCGACTCTTCCACCATGCGGTTGGCGATGCGGCGCGGCGACATGTGGATGGCCAGCACCTCGCCGTTCTCGCCCAGCTCGAAGTCGTAGTCGGGTCGGTCCGGGAACACCAGGGCGTGCTCGGTGCGCCAGTTGATGCGCGCCTCGGTCATGGCCTTCATCAGCGGCAGTTGGGCCAGCACGGCGGCGTCCACGTCGAGCGGCTTGTCGTGCTCGAACAGATCGGAGACGTCGTCATAGTTGAGGCGGGCGTGGGAGCGGATGCGGGCGGCGAAGAACTCGGTCTGTTCGTCCAGCAGGCCATCTTTGTGGATGGTGAGGCGGGCACACAGGGTGTCGCGCACTTCGCCTTCCTTCAGGGAGCACAGCTCGTCGGAGAGGGTGCGCGGGATCATCGGCACGTTGCGCCCCGGCATGTAGACGGTGAAGGCGCGCTGGGCGGCCTCCTTGTCCAGCTCGCTCCCCTCCGGCACATAGGCGGTCGGGTCGGCGATGGCCACCAGCAGCTCCCAGCCCTGCTCGGTTTCGCGGATGGCGAGGGCGTCGTCCATGTCCTTGGTCTTGGGGCCGTCGATGGTGAAGAAGGCGACGTCGGTGAGATCCTGGCGCGGCAGATCGGTTTCCAGATCCTGCCACTCGGGCAGATCGGCCGGCTCGATCTGGGCCAGGTTGTGGCGCGCCAGCACCACCCACCAGGGCACGTTGTGATCGTCCTTATCGGCGATCTTCTCGATGATCTCGGCGAAGAAGCCGTTGTCATTGAGGGCATGACGCTTGAGGGTGGCGACCACCCAGTCCCCTTCCTGGAACGCTTTCTCATCCAGCCCCTTCTTCGGACGAGCCTTGATGGCGTCCTTGATGAGCGGGTGATCCGGCACCACGTTGAGGCGATCGCGGAACATCTTCACGCGCGCCACAAAACGGGTCAGCCCCGGTTCCAGCAGTTCATCCGGCTCGGCGACCTCCTTCTCCTTTTCGGTGCGGATCAGGGCGACCACGCGGTCACCGTGCAGCACTTTCTTCATGTAGGGGGGCGGCACGAAGTAGCTGGTCTTCTCATCGACTTCGAGGAATCCGAAGCCCCGGTCGGAGGCGCGGATCACGCCCTCTTTCTTGGGGATATTCTCGCGGATTTGTTGCTTGAGCTGGGCCAGCAGCGGATTGTCTTGGAACATAATGGGGGACCTGAGTGATAAACGCCCAGCACTATACGGCCTTGGCCTCCCGATGCCAAGAAACGCGCCATGGAGACGGGGCGCGGTTGCCGCCAAAGGCGGCTTGGCACTCCTCTCTTGGCGCGCCCTGCGTCCAACCTTGACCTCTGGCGGGACAGCGCGGCCATGGCGCCGGCTGCGCCCACGCCGCGTCACGGGATCGGCATGGCCCGCTTTAGCGCAGGGGTAGCCCCAGTCCCCGATCGGCATTGAGCCGCATCAGCAGCCACTGCATCCCGGCGAGGTGCTGATGGTCATGGCTGACCAGCAGGCGCACCAGCCCATCTAGGGTGATCTCCCCATAGTTGCCGTAACGGGCCCGTCGCGCCCAGGCCGAGGCGGGCAGCGCCTGAAGCCGCTCGACCGTCTCGCTGCGGGCGGCGCGAAAGCGGGCCAACTGCACGGCGGGGTTTTGCTGGGGGTAGTGATTGTCGTGGGCCAACTGATAGCCATCGAGGGACGCCAGCTCGGGCAGCGTCTCCGTCAGGGTGCGCATAACGCGCACCTGATAGCCTTGGGTTTCGATATCCAGCAGGTGGCAGAGGTGGCCCAGCGCCGAGAAGCGCTCGGAGGGGATGCCGGCCCAGTTGTCCGGCTCCCAGTTCAGGTGATCGTCAGGTACCTGGGCCAGTAGCTGCTCGAATCGGTCAGGCATGGCCAGCAGGGTGGTGAAGAGGGGCATGTTGGTCTCCTGTTCCTTGAGTCATCAGGGCCGCCTCTCCTGGCGGCCCAAGGGGGATGGTGCGGCGTCACGCCTGGGGTGAGGCCCCCAGATGGCGGGCGTGAAAGCGCAGGTGCGCCTCGATGAAGCTCGCCACGAAGTAGTAGCTGTGGTCGTACCCGGCATGGCGCTCTATTTGTACCGGCCAGCCGGCGGCGCGGGCGGCCTCGGCCAGGGTGTCGATGCCGAGCTGCTCGGCAAGGAAAGGATCATCGAGTCCCACCTCGACCCGGCACGGCAGGGTGGGGGCGCCGCGCTCGCGCAGCAGTTGCACCGAATCCCACTCGCGCCAGCGATCTTGCTCCGTCCCTAGGTAGGCGGTGAAGGCCTTCTGCCCCCAAGGGCAGTCCATGGGGTGGCTGATGGGGCTAAACGCCGACACCGAGCGGTAGCGCCCCGGCTCGCGCAAGGCGGCGATGAGCGCCCCGTGGCCGCCCATGGAGTGGCCGCTGATGGCGCGCTGGCCGCTCACTGGCAGGGTGGCCTCGAGCAGGGTCGGCAGCTCGCGGGTGACGTAGTCGTACATGCGGTAGTGGGCCGCCCAGGGGGTCTGGGTGGCGTTGAGGTAGAAACCTGCCCCCATGCCGAGGTCGTAGGCCGGATCGTCGGCCACCCCTTCACCGCGCGGGCTGGTGTCCGGGGCGATGAGGGCGATGCCGAGTTCGGCGGCGACGCGCTGGGCGCCGGCCTTCTGCATGAAGTTTTCATCGGTGCAGGTGAGGCCAGAGAGCCAGTAAAGCGCCGGCACCGGGCCTTGCTCGGCCTGGGGCGGCAGGAAGACGGCGAGGCGCATGGGGCAGCCCAGGGTCTCGCTGTGGTGGCGGTACTGGCGATGCCAGCCGCCGAAGCTCTTGTTGCTGCTGACCATTTCCAGGGTCATGGAGTCCTCCAACAACAGGCGCCCCGTGCGGGGCGCCGTGGTCACATCAGTAGTGGATGACGGAGCGGATGCTCTTGCCTTGGTGCATCAGCTCGAACGCCTCGTTGATCTGCTCAAGGGGCATGGTGTGGGTGATGAAGTCGTCCAGCTTGAACTCCCCTTGCATGTAGCGCTGCACATAGCTCGGCAGCTCGCTGCGACCGCGTACCCCGCCAAAGGCGCTGCCGCGCCACACCCGGCCGGTGACCAGTTGGAACGGGCGGGTGCTGATCTCTTGGCCGGCGCCGGCCACGCCGATGATGACCGACTCGCCCCAGCCCTTGTGGCAGCACTCGAGCGCCGCACGCATCACCTTGACGTTGCCGATGCACTCGAACGAGAAGTCGACGCCGCCGTCGGTCATCTCGACGATCACCTCCTGGATGGGCTTGTCGTAATCGTTCGGGTTGATGCAGTCGGTGGCGCCGAGCTTGCGGGCCAGCTCGAACTTGCTCTCATTGATGTCGATGGCGATGATGCGGCCGGCCTTGGAGAGGCGCGCGCCTATGATGGCGGAGAGGCCGATGCCGCCGAGACCGAACACGGCGACGCTCTCACCCTCTTTGACCTTGGCGGTGTTCATCACGGCGCCGATGCCGGTGGTGACGCCGCAGCCGAGCAGGCACACCTCTTCGAGCGGAGCGGTCGGGTCGACCTTGGCCACGGCGATCTCGGGCAGTACCGTGTATTCACTGAAGGTCGAGGTGCCCATGTAGTGGTAGATGGGCTGGCCGTCTTTGGAGAAGCGGGTGGTGCCGTCCGGCATCAGCCCCTTGCCTTGGGTGGCGCGGATCTTCTGGCACAGGTTGGTCTTGCCAGATTTGCAGAACTTGCACTCGCGGCACTCCGGGGTGTAGAGGGGGATCACGTGATCGCCCACCTTGACGCTGGTGACGCCCTCACCGACGGATTCGACGATGCCGCCCCCCTCGTGGCCGAGGATGCAGGGGAAGACCCCTTCCGGATCGTCACCGGAGAGGGTGAAGGCGTCGGTGTGGCAGACGCCGGTCGCCACCAGCTTGATGCGCACCTCGCCCGCTTGGGGCGGCATGACCTCGATCTCTTCGATGGAGAGGGGCTGACCCGGCCCCCATGCGATGGCCGCCTTGCACTTGATGCTCTGAACCTGTGCCATGAACTCGTCCTCCTGTGGGTTTGCGTTTGGCGCTCGGGCTAGAGTGTAGTTTCCCTCGTTTTTGGTGATAATCACCGTAAATATCAAATCACTTTTACATGTGAGCAATAATGCTGGGTTGGGAAGGGATCTGCGAATTCGTCAGCGTGGCCGAGCAGGGGGGCTTTACCCCGGCGGCGCGTAAACTGGGGTGCTCGGTGGCGCAGGTGAGCCGTCAGGTGGCGGGGCTGGAGGACAGGCTGCAAGCCAAGTTGCTGCTGCGCACCACCCGCCAGGTGCGCCTGACCGAGCTCGGCGAGATCTACTACCGCCACTGCCGCCAGTTGCTCGATCAGCTGCACGAGGCCGAGCTGGCCCTCGGCCGCCACCAGTCGGTGCCCCAAGGGAGCCTGCGCCTCACCGCGCCGGTCGCCTACGGCGAGAGCCGGGTCGCGCCACTGGTCAACGACTTCATGACCCACTACCCCCAGCTCGAGGTGACCCTGACCCTGACCAACCAACTGCTCGATCTGGTGCAGGAGGGGTATGATCTGGCCATCCGCCTCGGCCACCTCAAGGACTCCAGCCTGATGGCGCGCCGCCTCGGCTCGCGCTTGCCGTTCGTCTGCGCTGCGCCGGACTACGTGGCCCGCTGCGGCGCGCCGGCCACCCCAGACGCTCTGACCCATCACACCTGTCTGGTGGGCAACAGCGACGAGTGGCACTTCACCCGAGGTGGCGCCCCCGCTACGGTGCGGGTGCGCGGCCGGTTGCGCTGCCCAAGCGGCCACGCCCTGGTCGACGGCGCCCTCAAGGGGATCGGCATAGTGCAATTGCCCGACTACTACGTGGCCGGCCATCTGGCCTCGGGTCGGCTGGTGGAGCTGCTGCCCGAGTGGCGCGCACCGGAGGAGGGGATCTGGGCCCTCTATCCCCACAACCGCCACCTCTCCCCCAAGGTGCGCCTGCTGGTGGACTACCTGGCCGAGCGCCTCTGCCACACCGACTGGCCCGACTTACAGCCCCCCATTCCGCTCTGATCCGGCCGCCGGGAGGAGAGTGAAAAAAGATCGAGTGGATCGCGTCTTGGTATTTTTATACGAGCGTATAATCAGGCCGTGAACCACTTTACAGGGAGACGGCGGCATGCACCCGACCCGCCAGAAACTGCTCGATACCGGGCTCGCCCTCGCCACCGAGAAGGGGCTGCGCGGCCTCACGGTACGCGAGCTGGCGGCCGCCGCTGGGGTTAACCTCGGCACCTTCGTCTATCACTTCGGCAACCGCGATGCCTTCATCGGCGAGCTGGTCGAGCTCTGGTATGTCCCGCTGTTTGAGGATCTCAAGGCGGTGGCGGCGCGCGGCGCCTACCCCTCGGCCCTGGCGGCATTCGAGGCGACCATGCAGGCGCTGATCACCCTAGTGGGGCGCCAGCGCGGCTTTGTTACCCACCTGCTCGGCGATGCCATGGCCGGCGAGGCGGCTGCCCAGCGCTTTCTGTTGGCACTGCCAGAACGTCATCCCCTGCTGCTGCTCGATCTCATTCGTCGTGCCCAGGCCGAAGGGTCGCTGGTGGCCGGCCATCCGCTGCAACTGATGATCTTCATCATGGGGGCGGTCGGCCTGCCGCTGGTGATTGCTGGCGGTAGCCGCCAGCTTGACTGGCTGTCTGCGCAGTCGGCCCCTTTCTTGGCCCAACTCGATAACCCCGAGGCCGCCATGCAGCGGCTGGCATGGGCACTGCGCGGACTGGGTCCGCAAGGAGATCCCCTATGAAGCAACGCATCGCCATCGCCGCCGTGCTACTGGCTCTGGTCGGGGCTTACCTCTGGTGGCAGGGGCGGCCCGCCGACGGCTCTGTGCTCTATGGCAACGTCGATATCCGCGACGTGAATCTGGCGTTTCGGGTCGGCGGCCGGGTCAGCGAGGTGCTGGTGGACGAGGGGGATTCGGTCAAGGCGGGCCAACCGCTGGCCCGCCTCGATCCGGCGCCGCTCATCCATAGCCGCGACAGCGCCCGTGCCAACCTGGCCGCCCTCACTGCCGCCAATGCCTTGGCCCATCAGGGCTATCGCAGCGAGGAGACGGCGCGCGCCCGCGCCGCACTGGTCGCCGCCGAGGCAGCAGCGCTTGAGGCCGATAGGCAGTGGCGCCGTCAGAGCGCACTGGCCGCCAGCGGCGCCATCTCTCGCGGCCAACTCGACACCGCCCGCTCCCTGCGCGATCAGACTCAGGCCCAGGTGGTTTCGGCCCGCGAGCAGTTGAGCCAGCTCGAGACCGGTTTTCGCCCCGAGGAGATAGCCCAGTCCGACGCCCAGCTCGAGGGGGCCAAGGCGGCGCTGGCCAGCGCCGAGCTGGCGCTCGCCGATGCCATCCTCACCGCCCCGAGCGAGGGGGTCATCCTCACCCGCGCCATCGAGACGGGCAGCATGGTGCAGGCCGGTGCCAGCGCCTTCAATCTCTCCCTCACCGCGCCGGTCTGGGTACGCGCCTATGTCGAAGAGCCCTGGCTCGGCCACTTCCCGAGCGGCGCTAAGGTGCTGCTCAGCACCGATTCGCGCCCCACCACCCCCTATCAGGGGGTGGTGGGGTTTGTGTCCCCCACCGCCGAGTTCACCCCTAAGTCGGTCGAGACGCCGGATCTTCGCACCCACCTGGTCTACCGGCTGCGCATCGTGGTGCAAAACCCGGACTCGGCCCTGCGTCAGGGGATGCCGGTCACGGTCAGGCTGGCCCCATGAGCGGCGCCATCGTCATCGAGGGGCTGACCAAGCGCTTTGGCGAGCGTCTGGCCCTCGATGCCATCTCGGCGGCGATCCCGGCAGGCGGCATCACAGGGCTGGTGGGGCCGGACGGGGCGGGCAAGAGCACCTTGCTGCGCCTGCTGGCCGGCCTGCTGGTGCCGGAGGCCGGGTCGGTGCGGGTGCTCGGCCTCGATCCGGTGCAGGAAGGGGACGCCCTGCGGCTGCGCCTTGGTTACATGCCCCAGCAGTTCGGCCTCTATGAAGATCTCAGCGTGCTGGAGAACCTCACCCTCTATGCCGATCTGCGCGGCGTGGTGGGGGCGGAGCGCGAGCGCACCTTCGCCCGGCTGCTCGATTTCACCGATCTGGCCCGCTTCACCGCGCGCCCGGCCGGCAAGCTCTCCGGGGGGATGAAGCAAAAACTCGGGCTGGCCTGCGCCCTGCTCGGCCAGCCCGAGGTGCTGCTGCTCGACGAGCCAGGGGTCGGGGTCGACCCCATCAGCCGCCGCGCCCTGTGGCAGATGGTGCGCGAGCTGGCTCAGGGGGGGATGACGGTGCTTTGGAGCACCGCCTATCTGGACGAGGCCGAGCGGTGCGATCACGTGCTGCTGATGGCACAGGGGCAGCTACGCGCCAGCGGCACCCCAGCCCGGTTGATGGGGGCCATGGCGGGGCGCTGCTGGCTGCTCGAGTCGCCTGGGCTGGACGGGCGGGCGCGGCGCGCCTTGCTGCGGCGGGCCCTGGCTCATCCGCAGGTGATGGACGGCGCCGTGGCTGGCGAGCGGGTGCGCCTGCTGCTGCGCCCCGCTGCGTCGCCGCCTCCGCTGGCCGAGCTGGGGCTGGGCGAGGGGGCCTTCGTGGCGACGCAGGCTCGACTGGAGGATGCCTTCATCGATCTGCTTGGCGGCGGCCCCGGCGGCGACTCCCCCCTAGCGGCCCTGTTGCAGGAGGCCGCGCTGCCCGCAGGGGTGTCGCCCGAGGCGGTGATCGAGGCGCGTCATCTGACCAAGCGCTTTGGCGATTTCACCGCCACCCGAGCGGTGAGCTTTGCGGTGCGCCGCGGCGAGATCTTCGGCCTGCTCGGCCCCAACGGGGCCGGCAAGTCGACCACCTTCAAGATGGAGTGCGGCCTGCTGCGCCCGAGCGAAGGGCAGGCGCTGGTGAGCGGCATCGATCTGGCCCGTAGCCCCTCGGCGGCGCGCCAGCGCCTTGGTTACATGGCGCAGAAGTTCTCCCTCTACAAGCAGCTCAGCGTGGGGCAGAACCTGGCCTTCTTTGCCGGCGTTTACGGCCTTTACGGGCGGCGCCAGCAGGCGCGCATCGAGGCCATGACGGCGGCGTTCGCCCTCGGCCCCTGGCTCGGCCAACAGGCCGACTCCCTGCCGCTCGGACTGCGCCAACGCTTATCGCTCGCCTGCGCCCTGCTGCACGAGCCGCCGATCCTGTTTCTCGACGAGCCCACCTCGGGGGTCGATCCGGTGACCCGGCGCGAGTTTTGGGCCCATATCAACGCCTTGGCCGATCGCGGGGTGAGCGTGCTGGTCACCACCCACTTCATGGACGAGGCGGAGTATTGCGACCGCATCGCCCTCATCGACCGTGGTCGCTTGCTGGCGCTCGGCACCCCGGACGAGCTGAAGGGGATGGCGGCCGGCAGCGGCGCCATGCCCACCATGGAAGAGGCCTTCATCACTCTGGTCGAGCGGGCCAGCGAGGAGCAGCCATGAGCATCAACCGTCGCCGCCTGCTGGCCTTGTGCCGCAAGGAGTCGCTGCAAATCGTGCGCGATCCGAGCAGCATACTGGTCGCCTTCATCATGCCGGTGCTGCTGCTGGTGGTGATGGGGTACGCCATCAACCTCGACGTGGATCAGCTGCGCCTCGGCGTCTGGCGTGCCGACAGCGGCGCCCCGGCGGTGCGCCTCGAGCAGGCCCTGCGCGGCTCGACGGCGCTGGAGGTGCGTGGCGGCGCGAGTAAAGAAGCGCTGCTGGAGCGCTTGGCGCATGGCGAGATCCGGGGGCTGCTGGTGATTGACGCAGACTTTTCCCGCGCGCTGGGGCAGGGGAGCGCGGCGCCCATCGTGCTGCTCACCGACGGCGCCGAGCCCAACACGGCCAACTTCGTCAGCAACTATGTGCAGGGGATCTGGCAGGGCTGGCTGGCGCAAGAGGGGGTGGCCGCCGCGCCGGTGGCGGTGGTGACCCGCGCCTGGTTCAACCCGGCGCTGGTGAGCCGCAACTTTCTGGTGCCGGGCTCGATCGCGGTGGTGATGACCATCATAGGCGCCCTGCTCACCTCGCTGGTGGTGGCCCGCGAGTGGGAGCGCGGCACCATGGAGGCGCTGCTGGCCACCCCCATCACCAAGGCCGAGCTGCTGCTCTCGAAGATCCTGCCTTACTACGGGCTCGGCATCATCGCCATGTTCATCTGCCTGCTCTTCTCTGTGCTGGTGATGGGAGTGCCGTGGCGCGGCTCGCTGCTGGCCCTGTTCTTGCTCTCCAGCCTGTTTCTCGGCAGTGCGCTCGGCCTCGGATTGTTTCTCTCCACCCTGATGCGCAGCCAGTTCAACGCCGCCCAGGCGGCGCTGACGGCGGCCTTCCTGCCGGCCATGATGCTCTCGGGTTTCGTGTTCGAGATAGCCAGCATGCCGCCTTTGCTACGCGCCATCACCCACCTGATCCCGGCCCGTTACTTCGCCAGCGCCTTGCAGACCCTCTATCAGGCGGGCAATGTGTTGTCGATCCTGCTGGTCAACGGCCTGTTCCTGCTGCTGTTGGCCGCCTTCTGGCTCATCCTCACCGCCCGCACGCTGCGGCGTACCCTGGAGTGAACATGCTGACCCGACTCTGGTGGCTGGTACACAAAGAGCTGGCGATCCTGCTTGGTAATCGGCAGGGGCGCTTTTTACTCATCATGCCGGTGCTGTTGCAGGTGGCCCTGTTCCCGTTTGCCGCCACCTTGGAGGTGACCGGCAACACGCTGGCCATCGACAACCGGGACGGCGGGGCACAGAGCCGCGAGCTGGTGCAGCGGCTGACCCACATGCCCGCCTTCAGCCGCGTGCTACCGGTGGCGGGAGCGGCAGGAATGAAAGAGGCCATCACGACGCAGCAGGCGCTGCTCGGGATCACCATTCCGGCGGACTTCTCGCGCCGGCTGGCCCGTGGTGAACGGGCGCAATTGCAGCTCATCGTCGATGGGCGCCGCTCCAACGGCGGTCAGGTGGCGGCGGGCTACATCAATCAGGTGGTGGCGGCCTGGCAGGGAGAGGCCCACCCCCTGCCGGTGCTCAACGTGCGCCACCTCTACAACCCCAACCTCGAGTTTCGCTGGCACGTGCTCCCCTCCTTGGTGGCCATCATCACCACCATCGGCTGCCTCATCGTCACCGCCCTTTCGGTGGCGCGCGAACGGGAGGAGGGCACCTTCGACCAACTGCTGGTCTCGCCCCTCACCCCCGGCTGGATCATGGCCGGCAAGGCGGTGCCCGGCATTCTGGTGGCGGTGGGGCAGGGCTGTATCGTCGCGCTGGCGGCCCGCTTCGTCTATCAGGTGCCGTTTGCTGGCAGCCTGACCCTGCTGCTGGCCGGCATGGTCTGCTACGGTCTGGCGCTGGCCGGCATCGGGCTCTTTATCTCGTCGCTCTGCTCGACCCAGCAGCAGGCGTTTCTCGGGGTGTTCTGCTTCATGGTGCCGGCGGTGATCCTCTCGGGCTATGTCGCGCCGATCGAGAACATGCCGCTGCCGTTCCAGTGGCTGGCCCAGCTCGACCCGCTCAGCCACTTCATCGTGCTGCTCAAGGGGGTGTTCCTCAAGGGGCTTGGCTGGGGCGGTGCCTGGCCGCAACTGGGGCTGTTGCTTGCCATCGGCGCCGGGTCGCTGCTGCTGGCGCTGGTCACCTTTCGCCGCCACAGCGCCTGAGGGGCGCGCTCGGCGTTGGTCATCGGGCCGCCACTTCCGTATAATCGCCGCCTGTATAAATAAACAGGAGTGGTGATGGACGTTTCAAGCCTGCTCGATGGCCTTAACGACAAGCAACGGGATGCGGTGGCAGCACCGCGCGGCAACCTGCTGGTATTGGCGGGGGCCGGCTCGGGCAAGACCCGGGTACTGGTGCACCGGATCGCCTGGCTGATGCAGGTGGAACGCTGTTCACCTTTCTCCATCCTGGCCGTGACCTTCACCAACAAGGCGGCGGCCGAGATGCGCGGCCGGGTCGAGCGGGTGCTGGGGGGGGATCAGCGCGGCATGTGGATCGGCACCTTCCACGGCATAGCCCACCGCTTGCTGCGCGCCCACCACCTGGATGCCGGCCTGCCGCAGGATTTTCAGATCCTCGACTCGGACGACCAGTACCGCCTCATTCGCCGGGTGGTCAAGGCGCTCAACCTCGACGAGAAGCACTGGGCCCCGCGCGAGGTGATGGGCTACATCAATCGCAAGAAAGACGAGGGGCTGCGCCCCGGCGACATCGATCTCTACGGCGACCCGGTCACCCGCACCTACCAGAAGATCTACCAGACCTACCAGGAGACCTGCGATCGCGCCGGCTTGGTGGACTTTGCCGAGCTGCTGCTGCGCGCCCACGAGCTGTGGCTGAGCAAACCGCACATCCTCGAGCACTACCGCGACCGCTTCCAGAACATACTGGTGGACGAGTTCCAAGACACCAACGGCGTGCAGTACGCCTGGCTGCGGGTGCTGGCCGGCGATAGCGGCAAGGTGATGATAGTGGGCGACGATGACCAGTCCATCTATGGCTGGCGCGGCGCCAAAATCGAGAACATCCAGCGCTTTCTCACCGACTATCCGGGGGCCGAGACCATCCGCCTCGAGCAGAACTACCGCTCCACCGCCACCATCCTCAAGGCCGCCAACTGCGTCATCGCCAACAACGCCGAGCGCCTTGGCAAGGAGCTGTGGACCGAGGGGGCCGAGGGGGAGCCGATTTCGCTCTATGCCGCCTTCAACGAGGTGGACGAGGCGCGCTTCGTGGTGGGGCGCCTGAAAGAGTGGCGCGACAAGGGGGGCATGCTGGCCGACTGCGCGATCTTGTATCGCTCCAACGCCCAGTCACGGGTGCTGGAAGAGGCGCTGATGCAGGACGCCATGCCGTACCGTATCTACGGCGGCCTGCGCTTCTTCGAGCGCCAAGAGATCAAGGACGCGCTGGCTTACTTGCGCCTTATCAACAATCGCGGCGACGACGCCAGCTTCGAGCGGGTGGTCAACACCCCGACCCGTGGCATCGGCGATCGCACCCTCGACATCATCCGCGGCCATGCCCGCGATCGCGGCCTCAACCTGTGGCAGGCGGCGCGCGAGCTGCTCGAAGGCAAGGTGCTCTCGGGCCGTGCTGGCAACGCGGTGCGCGGTTTTGTCGATCTCATCGACGGCCTAGAAGAGCAGGTGGGCCTGCTGCCCCTGCACCAGCAGGCGGACATCGCCATCCAGAACTCGGGCCTCAAAGCCATGTACTTGGCTGAGAAAGGGGAAAAATCCCAAGCGCGGGTGGAGAACTTGGAGGAACTGGTGACCGCCTGCCGCCAGTTCACCCGCCCCGAAGAGGCGGACGAGATGAGCGATCTCTCGGCCTTCTTGGCCAATGCGGCGCTGGAGGCGGGCGAAGGCCAGGCCGACGAGCACGCCGACGCGGTGCAGCTGATGACCCTGCACAGCGCCAAGGGGCTCGAGTTCCCGCTGGTCTTCATGGTGGGGGTGGAAGAGGGCATGTTCCCGAGCCAGCAGACCACCGAAGAGGCCGGGCGCCTCGAAGAGGAGCGCCGCCTCTGTTACGTGGGCATGACCCGCGCCATGGAGAAGCTCTACCTCTGCTATGCCGAGAGCCGCCGCATCTATGGCCGCGAGATGTTCCACAAGCCGAGCCGCTTCATCCGCGAGATGCCCGCCGAGTGCCTGGAGGAGATCCGTCTGCGCACCCAGGTGAGCCGCCCGACCCAATATGGGCGCTTTAGCCAGAACGAGGTGCAGCAGAGCTTCGCCCAGAGCGGCTTCAACCTGGGCCAGCGGGTGTTGCACCCCAAGTTTGGCGAAGGCACAGTGCTCAACTTCGAAGGGGTCGGCCCCCAGAGCCGGGTGCAGATCCACTTCGACGACGCCGGCGCCAAGTGGCTGGTGGCGGCGTATGCCCGGCTTGAGGCGCTGTAAGGCGCAGCGCACCCGCCAGTGATGTGAAAAGGAGCCGATGGCTCCTTTTTCTTTGGTGTTCTGCGGCTGACTCGACGGTCCTTTGCAAAAGCACGGCTGGCGCCGTGCAGGACGCGAGGGCGTTGCCCTCGACAGGGTTTCGCCCGCCCTTCGGGCTGGGGCGAGTGACTTTTCTTTGCGTGGCCAAAGAAAAGTCACCAAAAGAAAGGCCACCCCCCGCTGATTCGCTCTCCTTCGTCGCGTTCCCTCACCTCAGCCACAGCACCGACGGTACGCGCCGACGGGCCCTCCATGGCCCGCCGCCGCTCGCTCGACATCCCTGTCTCGCGACCTGGTGCAGTGGCCTCATCTCGGCGAATCAGAGGGGGAGTTAATACTGTGCCTGACAGTGGCTAAGTGGGCTCGCTACGCGGCGCTCGTAATGGTGGGTGTCCCAGATAAATTTCAGTCAACGGCAAGCTGCCCAGCCGCCGGCGAGATCAGGCCCCCTGCCAGCGCTTGAACAGCACGCTGGCATTCACACCGCCAAAGCCAAACCCATTGGAGATGGCGTGCTCGATCCCCATGTCACGGGCCGCGCCACGCACTATGTCCACGCCGTCGGCGAGGGGGTCGGGTTGCTGCAGGTTGCGGGTGGCAGGCACTCTCTGATCGCGAATGGCCAGGGCGGTGAAGATCGCCTCTATGCCCCCGGCGGCCCCCAGCAGATGGCCGGTGGCGGACTTGGTGGAGGTCACGGCTATCTGGTTGTTATCGCCAAAGACACGTTTGATGGCGGCGAGCTCCCCCCTGTCACCCACCGGAGTCGAGGTGGCATGGGCATTGAGGTGCTGGACATCCGCCCCCTGAATGCCGGCCTGAGCCAGGGCCGCCATCATGGCGCGGCGTGCGCCGTCGCCATCTTCGGGACCGGCGGTGAGGTGATAGGCGTCGGCACTGGTGCCATAGCCTACCAGCTCCACTATGGGGGTGGCGCCCCGGGCCAGGGCGTGTTCCAGGGATTCAATCACCAGGATCCCGGCCCCTTCTCCCATCACAAACCCATCGCGGTCGACATCGAACGGGCGGGAGGCCGCTTTGGGATCATCGGCATAGGCGGATGACAGGGCGCGAGCGGCGGCAAACCCGCCCAGACTGACGCGGTCTATGGTGGCCTCGGCCCCGCCACAGATGGCGATGTCGGCCTCACCGCAGCGAATGAGGCGGGCGGCGTCGCCAATGGCCTGCACCCCGGCGGCGCAGGCCGTGACCGGCGCCCCGAGCGGCCCCTTGAAGCCGAAGTTGATGGAGACATGGCCCGCCGCCATGTTGACCAGGAAGGAGGGGATGGTGAAGGGGGATAGGCGGCGCGGTCCCCGTTCATCCGTGGTACGCACGGCATCGACAATGGCGGGGAAGCCGCCGATGCCCGAGGCGATGATGGTGGCGGTGCGCTCCTGCTCCGCCGTCGTCTTGGGGGTCCAGTTGGCTTGCAACAGGGCCTCCTTGGCCGCGGCAATGGCAAACAGGATGAAGCGATCCATCTTCTTCTGCTCCTTGGTCGACACCACGGCATCGGGGTCAAACCCGGCCACGGGATCCTCGGCCAAGGTCGGAACCATGGCACCCACCTTGGCCGCCAGCCCCTCGGTGAAGGCCTCCGGCAGGCGGCGCAAGCCGGACTGGCCCGCCAGCAGCCGCTGCCACACGGTTTCCACCCCAGATCCAAGCGGGGTCACCGCTCCCATTCCCGTTACAACGATGCGATGTGCATTCATGACTCTGATTCCTGTTTCCAAGGGTTATCGCCGCTCATCACACCATTGGCATGGTGCAGACGCTGCTTCATGCCGTCGCTGGCAGCCGGTCCTGGCACCAGGGTATGGCGCGAGGGTGAAATCTCCTGACCCGTGTGCCTGTCCACCAGCATGGGCTCGACCAGCTCGCCCGTCTGGGTATCCCTCAGCTGGATGCTGGCCCCCTCGGGTGCCAGGTGGTTGTTGCCCCAGGTGAGCAGCGCGATCAGCACTGTGCTGAGATCCTGGCCGCGGGGGGTGAGTGCATATTGATAGCGAGGGGGGCGCTCGGAGTAGAGCCGTTTCTCCATCAGGCCCCCCTCGACCAGAGCAGTGAGGCGTCGGGTCAGTATGTTGGGGGAGATGCCAAGGCTCTTTTGAAATTCATCGAAGCGCGACAGGCCATGCATGGCATCGCGGATAATCAGCAGACTCCACCATTCGCCGACGTGATCCAGGCTGCGGGCGATGGGGCACTGCTGTTCACTCAGACTCTTCTTGCGCATATGGGTCATCAGGTTACTTGCATAATGGAAGTAACCTTACGGCCCTTACTTCCATTATGCAAGTGACTCGTGTCATCCGGTGGCGGACGACATCTTGGGGATAGGAAAAGCTGGGATTCAGAAACCCGGCCACCAATGGGGCGCGGCGGCCGGGTGAATTGTAAAGAGTAGGGTGACAGAGTACGCGGGGTATCAGCCTAGTCTAATCAACTCGATGGGGGCGAAACGCTCCTGGGAGTGGGTCAGCAGCACGCACTTTTCGTGCTCAGCCTGATAGGGGGTCAGGTTGTCGGTGTGGGCCTCTTTGAGCACATCCACGGCGCCGGTGGCGGCGATCATCACCCGTTGGCCCAGAGTCAGTGCGTTGCGGTTGCGGTCATAGATCTTCATGGTTTTCTCCTGTGGTATGTCGAGAAACCCGATCAGACTACGCCCCTCAAAAAACGCGATACCTGTTACAGATCAAAAAAGGGCATAAAAAGGACTCACCCGACATCGAGCATGGCGGGCCGGATAAAGGTGGGCGGAACGTGCGGCATACAGGGGGGATCTGGCGGGGTGATGCGCTATAGTGGGTCTCGCCCGAACGGCCCCGCCGTTCATTTATCGAGAGCACACCATGAATCGTGAAATTGCTGCCCAGTTTATCAAGATGCTGACCAACCTCGACCACTGCCTCGCCAAGGCAGAGGCCCACGCCGAAGCAAAGCACTTCAACGTCGACAACTTCGTCGGCGATCGGCTGATCGTCGACATGCTGCCCCTGGCCAAGCAGGTGCTGATCTGCTGCGACTCGGCTCGCGCCGTGGTGGCCACCGCCAGCCTGACCGCCCCGCCGGTGCTGGGGGATGATCCCAAGACCATGGCCGAGCTGCGTGCCCACGTGGGCAAGACCATCGCCTATCTGCAAGGGATGCTGGAGGCCGACTTCAGCCAATACCAGAGCGGGCGCTACGTGCCCCACTGGGCCGGTGGCAAGGGGATGGATGGTCACACCTGCGTGCACGAGTACGGCATCCCCAACTTCTATTTCCACCTGACCATGACCTACGCCCTGCTGCGCCGCGCCGGTGTCGAGCTTGGCAAGGGGGACTACCTGGGCGCGCTGGATCTGCACTAAGGGGCGCCCCACGGCAGGGCTGCGCCCTGCCGCTTTCTCCTGGCCCGCCTGCCCTTGGCGGGCCGTCATCGACCATCACCGCTTTATTCTCGATCCGTCTCGCGGGCTCTGGCTTGTTGCCGGCGCCGATGGCGTGATCCCCCAGACAGACAGGGGCGGGAGGGCTCCCTATAATGGGCCGGTTCACCAGACAGAGTAAGGAGACTCGGGTGCGCTGGGGGTGGTTGTTATTGCTGTGGTTGGCCCTGCCGGGCCAGGCGGAGGAGCTGACTCCCGTGACGGGGTGGCTGAGCGGCGCGTTTTCGAGTGCCGAGCAGGCGGCGCAGGATCGCCGCTTCGAGCGGGTCGAGCTGCGCAGCCGGGAGATCTGGCGCGGCACCAGCCGCACCACCCGCTGGATCTATTTCGAGCAGTACCTGAGCCACAAGCCGGCTCATCCATTTCGCCAGCGTATCTTTCGCCTGACCCCTGAGGGGGGCGGGGTGGTGCGCATGGTCGAGTTCACCATGCCGCGCGCCATCGACTTTGCCGGCGCGTGGCGCACACCGGCGCTGCTGGACGGACTCACCCCGGATCAGCTCTCGCACCGTCAGGGGTGCGATCTGCTGCTGCGCCGCCTCCCCTCGGGGGATTACGAGGGGCGCAACCAGGTGGGCGAGTGTGCCACTGACTTTGCCGGCGCCACGACATTGGTGCAGTACCTCTGGGTCGGCCCGCGCTACATCCGGCTGCTCGATCGCGCCTATGACGACGTCGGTACCCTGCGCTGGGGCAGCCCAGGCGAGGGGTATGTCTACCTGCGCCATTAGCATCAGGCCGCCAGAGGCAGGGCTGTCTCCAGCAAAATCGACCCGCTCACCACCATAAACAGCAGCCCGGTCACCAGGTTGAGGGGGCGCTGCGCCCGTGCGAGCAGGCGCTGGGCGCGCGCAGTGGAAAGGCTCCATGCCAGCAGGCCAAACCAGACCAGCGAAAGGGCAAACAGCTCGAGCGCCAGCAGCAGGCGCACCCCAGTGCCCACCTCCGGGGTCACCATGGCGGCCAGCAGGCCGACAAAAAACAGCAGCGCCTTGGGGTTGAGCAGGTTGGTCGCCACCCCCTGGCGCAGCCCCAGTAGCAGCGATCCCTGCGCCCCCTCCTGTGCAGAAAACCCCGACTGCCGGCTGCGTGCCGCCCGCAGCGCCCCATAGCCGAGCCAGCCGAGGTAGAGGGCGCCGACCACTCTGACCAGGGTAAACAGCAGGGGGGCGCCGGCGATCAGCAGGCTGATGCCGGTCAGGCTGAAGGTGGCGTGCAGCAGGATGGCGAGTGAGATGCCGATGGCGGCGCCGAGCGCGCGCGCCCTGTGGTGGCAGCTACGCAGGATCAGGGCGAAGTCGGGGCCGGGGCTGGCCAGCGCCACTAGGTGCATGGCACCCAGGGTGAGAAACAAAGAGATGTACATGATGGCCTCCTTCAATGGAGGGCCCAGTGTCCCCCTGAGCGCGGGCGCCGGCTTGTAAACAATTGCAGGGCGTTACGGGCGCGGGCCGCGCACCTGCTCACGAAACTGCGCCGGAGTGAGGCCGAAGGCTTGGCAAAAGCCGTGGTGAAAGTGGCTCTGATCGAAAAAGCCCACCGTCAGCGCTACCTCGCTCAGTGCCATGCCGCCGGCCAGCAGCCGCTTGGCCTGCTCTAGGCGCAGCCGCTTGAGCCAGGCATAGGGAGTCATGCCGGTGCGCTTTTTAAACTGGCGCAGGAAGGCAAAGCGCTCGAGCCCGACCTTGGCCGCCAGAGCGTCCAGGGTGTGGCGCTGATCCAGACTGGCGAGCAGTTGTTCGCGCAGAAAACGTAGCTGGGGATCGGCCAGCGCATGACCGGGAACGGGCAGGGCAAACAGATTGCCCAGCAGCTCAAGCAGGGTGCTCTCGGCGTGCAGCGGATCGGCATCTGGCCGCTCCAGATAGGCGTGCAGGCGGGCAAAGCCGTGATAGAGATCGGGGCGGTGCAGCAGCGGGGTAGCGAAGAAGCGCTCCGGCCCCGGTAGCCAGCGGGCAATAAGCTCTGGCGGGATCGAGAAGACCCGCACCTCGTACCCTTCCGGCAGCAGGCTCAGGCCGTCGTGCATCTCGTCGGGATTGACGATGGAGAGGCGCCCGGCCACCAGCTCGTGGCTGTTCCCCTTGTGGATGAACTTCTGCCCGCCGCGCTGCACCAGACCGATGTGGTAGTCGAGGTGAACATGGCGGCCGTAGCTGAACTCCCTGTGGTGGGCACGGCACAGCTCGACCCCGGGAAGCAGGGGGGAGTGCCAGTAATGGATGGGGCGGTGCGGGTTCATGTCGCCATTGTTAGCGCAAAACGGCGGCAGGGGCTTGTAAAAAATTGCGCCATGCAAAAGGGCCCGTGTCGGGCCCTTCGTTTCAGGGGGTGGGCAGCGCGCTCTTGCGGCTGGTGCGTAGGCCATCGAGGCTGAACAGCACCAGGGCGCTCCAGATGCAGGCAAAGGTGACCAGCTTGTCGGCCTGCAACGGCTCGCCATAGAGGCCGACCGCCAGCAGGAACATCAGGCTTGGCCCTATGTACTGGAAGAAACCCAGAGTCGAGAGCTTGAGGCTATTGGCGGCGGCGGTGAAGCAGAGCAGCGGCACCGTGGTGATGAGGCCAGCGGCAATCAGCAGCAGGTTGAGGCTGACCGGGTTGGCACCGAGGTGGCTGGTCGGGCTGTCGGCCACCCCCCACAGGTAGAGGGCGGCGGGCGGCAGCAGGATCAGGGTCTCGAGCAGCAGGCCGGTGAGGGCATCGAGCCCCAGCTTCTTACGGATGAGGCCATAGAAGGCGAAAGTGGCGGCCAGGGTGAGGGCAATCCAGGGCAGCGAACCAAACGCCACCAACTGGATGGCGACGCCGAGGGCGGCCAGAGTCACCGCCCACCACTGTAAGCGGCGCAGCCGTTCCCCGAGGAACAACAGCCCCAGCAGCACGTTGAACAGAGGGTTGATGTAGTAGCCGAGGCTAGCATCGAGCATGTGATCGTTGTTGATGGCCCAGATAAAGAGCAGCCAGTTGCCCCCGACCAGGGTCGAGGTCAGGGTCAGCAGGGCCAGTTGGCGCGGCTGGCGCAGCACCTCGCGCACCTTGTGCCATTGGCGCTTGAGCAGCACCAAGGCCAGCAGCAGCACGCAGGACCAGATCACGCGGTGGGTCAGGATCTCGCCGGCGGGCACCTGGCTTATCAGTTTGAAGTAGATGGGGGCCAGCCCCCAGATGAAGTAGGCCGACAGGGCGAAGATGACGCCCTGGCGCTGCGCAGTCTGTTGCATGGAATGCCTTGGGTGATGGGGATCACAGAGAGGCAGTGTAACGAGTCATGACGTGGGAACAAAGGGGCAATTAAAATGTGCATTATTTTGCTCATCATGGTGGTGGTGGTGCCATTTTGAGTAAAATATTTCTCAAAAAAGCGTACCGATGCTATTTTTGAGCAAAATAATGCTCATCTTGGGAGAGGCCATGGAACTGACAATCCAGATCTACGGTGAGGAGGGGTGGTGTGATGCCGCCTTGCTGAGTCTGGACGAAGGGGCCGGTCGTGCCGCTCGCCTCTCCTATGAGGCGGATTACGCCATTGCGCATCTGGATAAGACAAGCGGCTGGCATGCCTGCGCCCTGCGTTACCCGGTGGAGCTGATGATCCCCCATGATGGCCGCTGGTTCCGCTTTCTCGATGACATCATCCCCTCAGGCAGTGCTCGTCGTTACTGGGTGCGGCAGCTGAATATCGGACATCTGGGCGAAGTGGCGCAGGAGCTGGCGCTGCTGGCGCAGGGAACCATAGCGCCGATAGGCAACTTGCGCATCAAGGAGGCGGTGGAGCGGGTCAGGACACAGATGCCGGAACAGAGCCGGATTGCCCAGCGCCGTTTTCCACTGGCGATGGTATTGGAGCGCGACACAGATTTTCTGGAGTATGCCCAGCAGATGGGCGCCGCCAGCGGGGGCGCCACCGGGGCAGGGGGTGAGGCACCCAAGCTGCTGCTGCGGCAGAATGGGGAGCGAGAGGTCTGGATCGACACCTTCCAAGATGACCCGACCTGTTTGGATGAGAGTTATCTCGTCAAGTTTCCCCGTAACCGAAGAAGCGCCATCGATCAGGATATTCTCAGGGCTGAATATCATTATTATCAAGAGCTTGATGCCCTTGGAATCGATACGATCCCGGTGGGTCGTATGCGACTTGAAGAGGGGACAAGGTATCCCTCGCTCTGGCTGCCCCGCTTCGACGTGGGGGTGAAGGATGGCCGGCTGATCCGTTTCGGTGTTGAGTCGATCTACAGCGTGATGGAGGCCGCTCCCGGCATGGATCTCAATCACCTTCAGGTGCTTGCGACCTTGGTGCCCATGTTGGAGGAAGAGGCCGGGCTAAGGAGCGAGCCCTTCGACAGCGCTGCGTTTGTGATCGAATGGGTTAAGCGCGACCTGCTCAACGTGGTCTTCGGTAACTCAGACAACCATGGCCGCAACACTGCGCTCATCAAGAGTGATCAGGGGATATGGCTGGCTCCGGTCTATGATTTCGCCCCCATGAAGGCAGACCCGGAGGGGATTCGTCGTACCACCCAGTGGGGGCTCGGGCTTGAGGAAGGGGGGCAGTTTGACTGGGTTGCTATCGCCGGGCAGCTATCGGATTGGGTGGCTCCGGCTCGTTTGCTTGCCGAGCTGGCCAGCCTAGCGCGTCAGCTAGTGGGCCTGAAAGCACGCCTTGCCCAGCGGGGCGTGCCTCTCTCCATCCTCGAGATGCCGACGTTCAACTTCAACACCCTCGATGAAAGGCTGGTTTCATGGATCGAGCAGTGGGAGGGCATGCAATGAAAAGCCTATCGATGGAGGCGCGTGAGTCACTGCTGTGTGACCTGCTGGTCAAGTTGCAACGCGGTGAGATCCATGAGGGGGAGCTGCTGCGCAAGTTGCGCAAAGAGGTGCTCGGCATGGATCAGGAGGGGTACGCCAAGCTGGTCGGGATCAGCCGGCGAACCCTGTCGGATATTGAGCGCAACAGGGCGGCCCCTTCGCTCAAGATGATCAATCAGGTGTTCCGCCCCTTCAGCATGAAGATGATGTTGATGCCGAAGAGCCGGGCCTTGCAAGAGCAGATTGCCACTCGGTTGAACGCGGTCGACTAGCCCCCGCGACGGATGTTGGTCACGTCCTTGAGTAGCCACAGCATCAGGGCGACGGCCGAGATCCAGGGGCCCCAGGTGACATAGGCCTCTCCGTGCCCAAGGACGAAGAAAAGCAGGGGCAGCCCGATCACAAGAAACAGTACACTTCCCAGAAAAAACAGCATTTTCTTTATTAAATTTAAGGGTTTGTTACAAGGTCGATTATATCGGCAAGGGCCGCGAGTGAAAGGGCCAAAAAACAAAAAGGGGGATCATCCCCCTTTTTGCCGTGAGAAGCGGTATTTCTGGCACTAAGTGAGCTGGATCCAGGTGCTTTTGAGCTCGGTATATTTCTCCAGCGCGTGGATCGACTTGTCACGGCCATTGCCCGACTGCTTGTAGCCGCCAAACGGCATGGTCATGTCGCCGCCGTCCCAGTTGTTGACGAACACGGTGCCGGCCCGCAGGGCGCGCGAGGCCTTTACCGCCCGGGTCAGATCGGCGGTCCAGACTGCGGCGGCAAGGCCGTAGCAGCTGTCGTTGGCTAGGTTGATCGCCTCTTCTAGGGTATCGAAACCGGTGATGGAGAGCACGGGGCCGAAGATCTCTTCCCGGTAGATGCGCATGTTCGGGTGCACGTCATCGAAGATGGTGGGGGCGATGTAATAGCCGCCACTTTCGCGCAGCACCTGCTCGCCGCCCAGCAGCAGGGTGGCCCCCTCCTGCTTGCCTATCTCGATGTAGTTCAGTACCTGCTTCATCTGCGCCGCATCAACCATGGCCCCGAGGCGGGTGGCCGGGTCGATGGGGTTGTCACAGACCCAGTCGTAGGCGTATTCGAGCACCCGGTCGACGAAGGCCGACTTGATGTTGTTTTGCACCAGCAGCCGGGAGGCGGCGGTACACACCTCACCCTGGTTATAGAAGATGGCTGAGGCGGCGACGCGTGCTGCAAGATCAAGATCTGGCGCGTCGCTCAGTATGATGTTGGGGCTCTTGCCGCCGCACTCCATGAAGGTGCGCTTGAGGTTGGACTTACCCGCGCACTCGAGCAGGTGCTTGCCGACCCGGGTCGAGCCGGTGAAGGTGATGCAGTCGACATCCATGTGCATGGCCAGCGCCTCGCCCACCGTGTGACCAAAGCCGGGCAGCACGTTGAATACCCCGTCCGGGATGCCGGCCTGCTTGGCCAGCGCCGCCAGCTTGAGGGCGCTCAGGGGGGATTTCTCCGAAGGCTTGAGGATCACCGAGTTGCCGGTGGCGAGCGCCGGCCCCAGCTTCCAGCAGGCCATCACCAGCGGGAAATTCCACGGCACTATGGCCGCTACCACGCCGATTGGCTCGCGGGTGACCAGCGCCAAGGCGTCCTCCTCGACCGGGGCCACCTGGTCATAGAACTTGTCGATCGCCTCGGCATTCCAGGCGATGCAGTTGGCGGCGGCGGGGGCGTCGTAGTTCATTGCGTCGCCGATCGGCTTGCCCATGTCGATGGTCTCGAGCAGGGCCAGCTCCTCTTGATGTTCGCGCAGTAGGGCGGCGAAGCGCAGCAGCAACTGCTTGCGGTACTTGGGGGCCATGCCGGCCCAGCGGCGATCGGTGAAGGCCCACCGCGCCGCCTCGACCGCCAGCTCGGCGTCGGCGGCGTCACAGGCGGCCACCTTGGTCAGCAGTTGGCCATTGGCCGGGTTGATGCAATCGAAGGTGGCGCCGCTTTGCGCCGCCACGAAGCGGCCGTCAATGAAGGCGCGCCACTCCAGTTCCAGCTCGCCAGCGCGAGCCTCCCACTCAGCCATGCTCATGTTCGCTCCTTGAACCCTAGGTCGGTGACTGCATCACTATCCTAAACAAGCCGTGGGAAGTAAATCGGCACCTGTAACATTTTCTTAAACAGATCAGAAGGTGGCGGGGGTGTTGGCCGAGATCAGCACGCACTCGTCCTGACCCGGATTGCGAAAGCGGTGCGGGGTGCGGCTGTCAAAGTAGTAGCCGTCACCCGGTTGCAGCAGATAGACCTGCTCGCCGACCGTCACCTCGGCGCAGCCGGTAATGACGATGCCACACTCTTCTCCGTCGTGGCTCAGCATGTCGTCGCCGGTATCGGCCCCCGGTGGCAGCACCTCCTTGAGCATGCCGATGGCGCGGTTGGCCCGGCTGTGGCCGACCAGCCGGTAGCTGATGGGGTGGCTGCCGAGATCCGGCATGTCGGCGGCGCGAAACACCACCTCAGCGCCCATCTCGGTCTCCTCGGTGAAGAAGCTCGCCAGACTCATGGGGATGCCCTCAAGCACCTTGCGCAGGGAGGAGACCGAGGGGCTGACCTGGTTCTTCTCGATCTGCGAGATGAAGCCGTTGGTCACCCCCGAGCGTTTGGCCAGCTCCCGCTGGGAAAGGGCGGCCTTGGTGCGCACGGCCTTGAGGCGATTCCCGATATCCATCGATAGAGACTCCGTCGGTTGCTTGTGTGTTTACTATTATTGGAAATGTGTTAATTATCTTATACCACTCGCAGGGTGGTACCAATCGGAAGGGGACGAGATGTCCCCTTCTTCGGGAGCAAGCTGTTTAATTTAATAGCCGAAAGCTATGGATAGCTAAACACCTTAGGATGAGGTGCCCATGAAGCCTGTCAACGAGATCCCCACCCCCGCCGATCTGTCCGCCTTCTGGATGCCGTTCACCGCCAACCAGCAGTTCAAGGCGGCGCCGCGCATCCTGACTTCGGCGGCGGGGATGCATTATCGCTCAGAGGATGGCCGCACGATACTCGACGGCACCGCCGGCCTCTGGTGCTGCAACGCCGGCCACGGTCGGCGCGAGATCGCCGAGGCGGTGGCGGCCCAGATAAGCCACCTCGACTTTGCTCCGACGTTCCAGATGGGGCATCCGCTCCCCTTCGAGCTGGCCGACCGGCTGGTGGAGACCGCCCCGCCCGGCTTTAAGCACGTCTTCTATACCAACTCGGGTTCCGAGTCGGTCGATACCGCCCTCAAGATTGCCCTCGCCTGGCAGCGGGCGCGCGGCGAGGGAACCCGCACCCGCCTCATCGGCCGCGAGCGCGGCTACCACGGCGTCGGGTTCGGCGGTATCTCAGTCGGTGGCATACCGGGCAACCGCAAGTGGTTTGGCTCCCTGCTGCCCGGCGTCGACCACCTGCCGCACACCCTCGATATTCCCCGCAACGCCTTCACCCGTGGCCTGCCGGAGGCGTGTCCGGCCCTGGCCGACGAGCTGGAGAAGCTGGTGTTTTTGCATGATGCCAGCAACATCGCCGCCGTCATCGTCGAGCCCATCGCCGGCAGTACCGGCGTCATCCTACCGCCCAAGGGCTACCTCAAGCGGCTGCGCGAGATCTGCACTCAGCACGGCATTCTGCTCATCTTCGACGAGGTGATCACCGGCTTTGGCCGCCTCGGTGCGCCGTTCGCCGCCCAAGAGTTCGAGGTGCTGCCAGACATGATCACCTGTGCCAAGGGGCTCACCAACGGGGCCATTCCCATGGGGGCGGTGCTGGTGCAGGGCCCGCTCTATGACGACATGATGGCGGCAGGCAAGGGGGGCATCGAGCTGTTCCACGGTTACACCTACTCGGGGCACCCAGTGGCAGCCGCCGCGGGGCTGGCGACCCTAGAGATATACCGTCAGGAGCAGTTGCTGACCCGGGCGCGCGACATGGCGGGCTATTGGGAGGCGGCGGCCCATTCCCTCAAGGGCTGCAAGCATGTGAAGGATGTGCGTAACTACGGCCTGGTGGCGGGAGTTGAGCTTGAGCCCATGGCCGGGGCGCCGGGGCGGCGCGCCTACGAGGTGTTCGTGCGCTGCTTTGAGCGGGGGGCGCTGATCCGGGTCACCGGTGACATCATCGCCCTCTCGCCGCCCCTCATCATCGAGCGCGAGCAGATCGATCAGTTGTTCAATCTGTTGCAAGAGGCCTTGCAGGCCCAGCGCTGAATTGACGGAGCGTTTGATGTGGCCAGCAATGATTTCTGCTCTGGCCACTTCACAGGCACGGGCCGGACAGGGTACGTTTTTACACTAGGGGGAAGGCGGTGACGGCTGGCCGTAGGGGCTGTCATCGCGTTCACCTTGCCCACCATGACGTCGTCACTGAGCCACAAGGAGTGTGCTGGATGAAATTGGGGATCCTCGATTGCGACCACCTTGACGCGGACTTTACCGAACGGTTTGGCCGCGTCTATTCGGAGATGTTTATCAGCGGTTTCAGGGCGCTACAGCCGGCGCTGACGTTTCGCGTCTGGGCTGCCTGCGAGGGGGAGCTGCCGGCGGATCTGGCCGAGTGCGATGCCTGGCTTATCACCGGCTCGCGCCACGATGCCTACAGCGATCTGCCCTGGGTGGTGGCTCTGCGCGAATGGATCGTGCGGGCTGATGCGGCGCGGGTGCCGCTCGCCGGCGTCTGTTTCGGCCACCAGGCCATCGCCCAAGCGCTTGGCGGTGCCGTGAACAAGTCGGCCAAGGGGTGGGGGCTTGGGGTTGCCACCAACCCTGTGTTGGCATCCCAATCATGGATGGTGCCGGGGAGCGAGCAGATCCGCATTCTGGCCAGCCATCAGGATCAGGTCGAGACACTGCCACCGGGCGCGCAGCGGCTGGCTGGCAACGATTTTTGTCCCAACTTCATGTTCCAGAGCGGTGAACACGTGGTGGCGATCCAGGGGCATCCTGAGTTTTCGGTGGAGTACGATCGCGCCCTCATCGAGAAGCGCCGCGACAGCCTCGGCGAGGCCCGCTATCAGGCCTGTCTGGCCACGCTGGAGTCGGGGGTTGACTCGGCACTGGTGCTGCGTTGGTTGTTGCAGTTTCTCGGGTTGCTGCCAGTCAATCAGGCCGCTGTGGCGTGAGCGGTTTGTCATCGCGTCGCCGTAAATGCTAGATTTTGTAGGAAAATAAAGGATAAAGCGGCGAGTGAATGGCCCCGATGCTACACTGGCCGCCCCGTGGGGCGGCCCGTTCATAGGAGAGCCCCCGAGTCGAATCAGCCAGTGAGGGAGGCGTCTTGAAACTACAGCAGCTGAAATATCTGGTCGCGATCAGGGATCACAATCTCAATGTTTCTGCGGCCTCTGACGCCCTCTACACCAGCCAGCCCGGCGTGAGCAAGCAGATTGGGTTGCTCGAGAGTGAGCTGGGAGTGCGTATCTTCGAGCGGCGCGGCAAGCACCTGCACCGCATCACCCCGGTGGGGGAGGAGATCATCAAGTGCGCCGAGGCCATGCTCAACATCGAGAGCAAGATCAAGGCTATCTCCCGCGAATACCTCGATCCCACTGTGGGCACGCTCAACATCCACACCACCCACACCATAGCGCGCCACCTGTTGCCGAAATCGGTCACCTACTTCACCAAGAAGTACCCCAAGATCTCGTTCCACCTGCATCCCGTGATGTCGTCGAACAAGGATCAGATCAGCAAGGGATATTCGGATTTTTCCATCGTCGCCCACGACATCGGTTTTGATAAAGATCTCATCGTGCTGCCGGCCTACCTGTGGACCCTTTCGCTGATCGTTCCGCAGGATCACCCGCTGGCCAAGGTGAAAAAACCGACCCTGGAGCAATTGTGCCAATTCCCCATCCTCAGCTATGAGAGCGGGGCGACCGGGCGCCAGGCACAGGATGATGCCTTCGAGGCAGCCGGCCTCACCCCCAACTACTACATGACGGTGATGGATGCCGGGGTTATCAAGCGCTATGTCGAGCTGGGGTTTGGCATCGGCATCATCTCTTCGCTGGTCGCCAACGATCGCGACGGTTCGGATCTGGTCTCGATCAACCTCGAACACCTGTTCAAGCCTTGCCCGGCTCAGCTCTGCTTTAGCAAGAGCATTCTGCTGCAAAATTACATGTATGACTTCATCAGCTCCTTCTCACCTCACCTTACCAAGGAGGTGATCCAGAACGTGATGCAGCAGCCGACCCAGGCGCGCATCGACGAGCTGCTCAAGGATGTGGATCTGCCCGTCTACTGATCCCCTTGGTGTGGGCGATGGCGTCCACACCGCATTATCGCCTTTCTTGCGAGGTCTCCATGTCCCGCCTGCTGTTGCTTGCCAACCTCAATTGCGATCATGTGCTCTCCCTCTCCGAGCCGCTGGTGGCGGGGGCCCGTCTGCAATATGTGGATCAGGGGCGACGCCTTGGTGGCGGCGGGGCTAACACTGGGGTGGGGCTGGTGTGGGCAGGCCATCAGGTGCTGCTTGCCTCGCGGGTTGGTCTCGATGAGACCGGCGACTGGCTGCTGGAGCAGGCCGCGGCGTTTGGCCTCGACTGTCGTCATGTGGAGCGCTTCGGTGGGGAGACCGGTGAGCTACTGGTGCTGGTCGATGCCAGTGGTGAACGCACCATACTGCGCCGGCCGCGCCGCCCCGATCTGCCGTCCGGCTTGCCGCAGGAGGGGATCGACTGCCTCTACGTCAACTATCCCGGTACGGCGGTGATCCCCTACCTGCAACAGATGTTGGAGCGCACCTTCGTGGTGGCCCAGTACCCCAAGGGGGGGCAACTGCGCCGTCCCTGCCACGTGCTGGTGGCCTCGTGCAGTGATGTCGCCAGCCATGACGATCCCTGGGCACATGCCCGTGATCTGGCCGGTGAGAGCCTGCAATGGCTGGTGCTGACCGAGGGGGCGCAGGGAGCGGTGGCGATCCATGGCGAAGAGCGGGTCCGGGTGCCGGCCCGGCCCGTTTCGGTGGTCGATACCACTGGGGCGGGCGATGCGTTTGCTGGCGGTCTCATCCATGGCCTGGCCTCCGGCATGGCGATGGAGCAGGCGTTGGCATGCGGTGTCGACTGGGGGGCATTCGCGGTGGCGTCGGAGAGTTCAATTCCACCATTAGCGCTGAAAAAGTGGCTAAATTCGTCCTATTCGTCCCATTGACCGGCATAGTTGCGAAAAATCAAAGAAAGTGTCGATTTATTTCCATCTTCATCGACACCCGCAGTCAGACCCCATACTCTTGCCCTAGAAACTACTTTCCGGAGCCCGCCCCTTGGATCACTGAGGCCATCTGACATGCAATTAACCCGTTTTACCGATTATTCCCTGCGCACCCTGACCTTCCTCGCGATCCAGCCGGACGATCGCCTGTCAACCATCACTGAGGTGGCCGATACCTTTGGCATCTCGCGCAACCATGTGGTCAAGATCGTGCACCAGCTTGGTTTGAAGGGATACATCGAGACGGTGCGTGGTAAGCATGGTGGCATTCGCCTCGGACGGGCTGCGGTGTCCATCAACCTGCGTGACGTGGTGGTGGACATGGAAAACAATCTGGCGCCGGCCTACTGCAAGACCGATGACTGCCGTCTGGCTGGCGGTTGCCGCATTCAGGGGATCTTGCGCAAGGCGATGAATGCCTTCCTCGACGTGCTGGGTGAATATACCTTGGCGGATGCGGTGCGTGACCCGGCTCGCCTGTGTAACCTGCTCGGGTTTGAGCCGGATGAACTGCTCATCATGAGCACGGCGGAGTAAGCCGAAACATGGAATGAGAGGGGCCTGTAGGCCCCTTCGTTTTTTCAGGGGCGCCGGCTAAAGGAGATGGCATCGTGCAGGCAGGCAACGCCGCAGAGGCCGCAGCCGTTGCACGCTTCCTGATTGAGCTGGACTCCTCCCCCCGTCACCTTGATGGCAAAACGCGGGCAGGCATCCTCGCACAGCAGGCAGTAGAAGCCCTGGCTGGCCTGGCACTGTTTGGCGACCCGCACCCGGGTCTGAACCTGGCGGCCAAGGGCCAGATCCAGCGCCCCGGTCGGACAGGTGCGCACACACTGGCCGCAGTAGTTGCAGCTACCAAAGGTGAGATCGAGGGTGGGGGTGCCGAGGATCGGGCTATCCCGGTATTTGGGGTGTTGTGCCGGCCGCAGCAATACCCGAGGGCAGGCAGTGGCACAGGCACCGCAGCGGGTGCACAGCGAGAGGAACTGGAGCTCGTCGACGGCCCAAGGGGGGCGCGGCTCCTGACAGCTGGTTGGCGTCGCCGTGGGCGGCAGGAGACGGCGCAGCCATTGATGTAGGAAGTTGACCATAGCTCTTCTCTTTACCCATTAGGGGTTAATTTTACGATCTCCTTGGTTACCACTCCAGCACCATTCGGAACGCTGTCGCCAGCCGCTCCCCCCTTGTGTAAGCTAGGCGGGTTCATCATCGCGACCGATACTCCTATGCTGCTATTTCTCTGGCGAGCCTCGTTGCTCTACATGTTTCCCCTCATCATTTTCACCTACGGCCGGTTGGCCGATGTCTCTTTCGAGGCCATCGACAGCGGGGTGAACAGCCATAAATGGGTGATCATCGGCGCCTATCTGGCCTATTCGATCATCTGGTTGCTGGCCAACCGCTATCTGGAACAACTGCTGAGACGACGAGGTCGCCGGTGACGGCGCCGCTCTGGGCGCTGCTTGCCGCCGGCCTGTTGCTGTGCGCCATCGCCGGCTGGCTGGCCGGGCGCCGTGATACTCGCCGGCTGGCCGATGAACTGGCTCAGGCGCAGGGACGCATCGAGGCGCTGTTGCTGCGCCAGGATGAACTCAACGACGAGCGTGCCCACCTGCAAGAGCGTCAGGAGGAGCGCCAGCAGCTCATCATCAAGCTCACTGCCCGCCACAAGGAACTCGAGACCATGCTGCGTGCCGAGCGCCAAGCGGCAGCCGAGAAGTTGCAATTGCAGCAGCAGGCGGAGGCGCGCCTGGTCGAGCAGTTCGAGAACCTCTCACACCGCATTGTCGAGCAGAACTCGACTCAGTTTCGCGATCTCAACCAACACAGTCTGGATCGGGTGCTCACCCCGCTGCGTGAGCAGATCGAGAGCTTTCGTCGCCAGGTGGGGGAGACCCACGCCCAGGAGACCGAGCAACGCCACAGCTTGCGCTTCGAGCTGGAGCGTCTGGCCGAGCTCAATGCCCGCATGACCGAAGAGGCGGCGGCCCTGACCCGCGCCCTCAAGGGGGACAGCAAGCAGCAGGGTAACTGGGGTGAAGTGGTGCTGGCCCGCATCCTCGGTGAGTGCGGGTTGCGCGAGGGACACGAGTACGAGACTCAGGTCAGCATCACCAGCGAGAAGGGGCAGCGCTACCAGCCCGATGTCATCGTGCACCTGCCTCAGGGCAAGGAGATCATCATCGATGCCAAGGTCTCCCTGACCGCCTATGAGCGCTGGTACAACAGCGATGATGAGCTGGAAAAGGCGGTGGCGCTCAAGGAGCACGTCGCATCGGTGCGCAACCACATCCGCGAGCTGGGGCGCAAGGATTACCAGCAATTGCCTGGGGTGCGCACCCTCGACTACGTGCTGATGTTCGTGGCGGTGGAGCCAGCCTTCCTGGTGGCGATGGAGGCTGAGCCCGGCTTGGTGCGCTATGGCCTCGAGCACAATATCCTGCTGGTGAGCCCGACCAACCTGATGGTGGCGCTGCGCACCATCGAAAATCTGTGGCGGGTGGATCGGCAAAACCAAAATGCCCGCCTCATCGCCGAGCGGGCAGGGCGTCTTTACGAGAAACTGCGTCTGTTTGTCGAGGAGATGCAGAGCCTAGGTGGCAGCCTGCAACGGGCCAGCGAGAGTTACGACAAGGCGATGGGGCGCCTCGCCACCGGGCGCGGCAACCTGCTGGTGCAGGCCGAGCGACTGCGCGAGCTGGGGGTCGAGGTGCCCAAGCCACTGCCCGAGGCCCTGCGCGAGCAGGCGCTGGAACAGGGCGATGCCGAGCCGCCAGCGCGTCTCGCCGCCAATGAGCCGGAGTGAGAAGGGCAGCCGCAGGGCTGCCCTTCTTGTATGCCGGAGGCGGTTACTGGCGCCAGAAGGAGGGGAAGAAGAGCACTGCCACGGTCAGAATTTCGAGGCGACCCAGCATCATGCCAAACGAGAGCAGCCACTTGGCCGAGTCGGGCAGGGTAGCGAAGTTGGTGCTTGGGCCTATGACCGGCCCCATGCCAGGGCCCACGTTGGCCACGGCGGTGATGGAGCCTGAGATGGCGGTGAGCGGATCGAGGCCGATGGTGGTCAGCAGGGCGGCGATGACCAAGATGACGGCGAAATAGGCCAGCACGAAGGCCACCATGGAGCGCACGATCCCCTCGTTGACTGGCCGGCCATTGTACTTCTGGGGGAAGACCCCGGAGGGGTGCATCAGTTGCAGCATCTGTTTGCGAAAGAGCGCAAACGAGAGCTGGATGCGGAAGATTTTCAGGCCCCCAGCGGTCGAGCCCGAGCAGGCGCCGATGGCCAGCAGCACGAGAAAGAGCAGGCTGGTGAGGGGCCCCCAGGTGCCGAAGTCACCGAGGCCATAGCCGGTGGTGGTGAGCACCGAGACGATGTTGAAGCAGCTGATGCGCAGGGCATCCCAGAAGCCGAACACCTCGCGTTGCCACAGGTAGAGGGTCATGATGATGGTGGTCCACACCACCAGCCAGAAGAAGCCACGCACCTGGGCGTCGTTGATAAGGCCGTGGTCGCGCCGCGCCAAGCTCTGCACGTAGAGCAGGAAGGGGAGCCCCCCGAGGAACATGAACAGGGTGCCTATCCAGTGCGCTGCATGGGAGAAGTGGGACATGGACTGATCCGAGGTGGAGTAGCCCCCGGTGCTGAGGGTGGTCATGGCGTGGTTGACCGCCTCAAAGGTGTTCATGCCGCTAGCCCAGTAGGCGAGAAAACAGAGCATGGAGAGCACCAGATAGACCAGCACTATGTTATTGGCCACCGTCTTGGCGCGCGGCGCACTTTTATCCGACCAGTCCGAACTCTCGGTCTGGAACAGCTTCATCCCACCCACGTTGAGGTAGGGCAGCACCGCCACCGCCATCACGATAAAGCCGACCCCACCGAGCCATTGCAGGATGGAGCGCCACAAAAGGATGCTGTGGGCCATGCGGTCGAGGCCGGAGAGTACGGTCGAGCCGGTGGTGGTCACGCCGGACATGGTCTCGAAGTAGGCGTCGGTGAAGCCGATGTGGTTGATAAAGACAAAGGGCAGGGCGCCGAAGATACACACCACCGCCCACACCGAGGTGGTGAGCAGGAACATTTCGCGCACCCCGAGCCGGAAGTGGGCCTGACGACCGTAGTGCAGGCAGAGGAAGGCGGCCGCATGGGTGATCAGCACCGACTTGAGGAATTCGACGAAGCCCTCGGTGCCGGTGAGCAGTGCCAGCAGGGTGGGCAACCACATAAAAAGGGCCAGCTTGGAGAGCACCAGACCCAGGGTGAAGAGGATGGGACGCAGCTTGATCATGGATGAGCGCCTGGTCGTTGATTAACAAAAAAGCCCGGCCAATCCTGTGAGGGGATGGGGCCGGGCCTGTGTTAGGTGGGTCATATTCGCGTTACAGGAAGAAGGGGCTGGGCTGGAACAGCCGCTCCACTTCGGGGATGTATTTCTTATCGACCAGGAACATCACCACATGGTCATCCTGCTGGATCACGGTGCGATCGTGGGCGATCAATACCTCCTCCCCCCGCACCACGGCACCGATGGTGGTGCCGGGCGGCAGCTTGAGCTCACCGACCGTGCGGCCGACCACCTTGGAGGTGTTCTCGTCGCCGTGGGCGATCGCCTCGATCGCCTCGGCAGCGCCACGGCGCAGGCTGTAGACGTTAGCGATGTCGGCTCGGCGCACATGGGTCAGCAGGGCCGAGATGGTGGCCTGCTGGGGCGAGATGGCGATGTCGATGGAGCCCCCTTGCACCAGATCCACATAGGCGCCGCGCTGGATCAGCACCATGGTCTTCTTGGCCCCCATCTTCTTGGCGAGCAGGGCCGACATGATGTTGGCCTCGTCCTCGTTGGTGACGGCGATGAAGACGTCGGTCTGATCGATGTGCTCCTCGGCCAACAGCTCCTGATCGGCGGCATCACCGCAGAAGACGATGGTGTGTTCGAGCAGTTCGGAGAGCTGCTCGGCCCGCTTGGGGCTGCGCTCGATGAGCTTGACGCTGTAGCGCTTCTCGAGCTGGCGAGCCAGCCCGGCGCCGATGTTGCCGCCGCCGACGATCATGATGCGCCGGTAGGGGCTCTCGAGGCGTTGCAGCTCCGACATCACGGCCCGGATGTGGCCGGCAGCCGCTACGAAGAACACCTCGTCATCGGCCTCGATGATGGTGGTGCCCTGAGGGCGGATCGGGCGCCCCTGGCGGAAGATGGCGGCGACCCGGGTCTCGATGTTGGGCATGTGCTCGCGCAGGGTGGAGAGGGCGTTGCCCACCAGCGGCCCACCGTAATAGGCCTTGACCGCCACCAGACCCACCCGGCCACCGGCGAAGTCCACGACTTGCAGTGCCCCCGGGTATTCGATCAGGCGGCGCACGTAGTCGGTCACCAGTTGTTCGGGGGCGATCAGGTGATCGACCGGCACCGATTCGGGCAGGAACAGGCGATCCCGCTCGGTCAGGTAGGCCGGGGAGCGGATGCGCGCCACCTTGTTCGGGGTGTTGAACAGGGAGTAGGCCACCTGACAGGCGATCATATTGGTCTCGTCACTGTTGGTGACCGCCACCAGCATGTCGGCATCCTGGGCCCCCGCCTCGCGCAGCACCCTGGGGTGGGCGCCGTGGCCATTGACTACCCGCAGGTCGAACTTGTCTTGCAGCTCGCGCAGGCGCTCGCTGTCGGTATCGACCAGGGTGATGTCGTTGTTCTCACCGGCCAGATTCTCGGCCAGGGTGCCGCCAACCTGGCCTGCCCCCAGAATGATGATCTTCATCGTGCGCTCACTGCTTTCTCAGCTTGGCGTAGTAGAAACCGTCCATGTTCTGCTCACCCGGCAGATACTGGCGACCTGGCTGCTCCGGGGTATCCCCGGCGTGCAGCGGCACCAGCTCGGCATCCGGTGTGGCGGCGAGGAAGGCGCGGATCTGATCGCGGTTCTCCTCCGGCAACACCGAGCAGGTAGCGTAGAGCAGGGTACCGCCGCTTTTGAGTTTCGACCAGAGGGCGACCAGGATCTGGCGCTGTAACTGGGCCAGCTCGCGGATATCCTGATCCCGGCGCAGCCACTTGATGTCCGGGTGACGGCGGATCACGCCGGTGGCCGAGCAGGGGGCGTCGAGCAGGATGCGATCGAAGGCCGGGCCTTGCCACCACTGCTCCGGCGCACTGGCGTCCCCGTGGATGAGCTGGGCCTTGAGGCCGATGCGATCGAGGTTCTGCTGCACGCGCTTGAGGCGCTCGGCATCGGCATCGACCGCCACCACGCCAGCCAGCGCCGGCTGGCGCTCCAGCAGGTGGGCGGTCTTGCCGCCGGGGGCGGCGCAGGCGTCGAGCACCCACTCGCCCGGCTGCGGATCGAGCAGCGCTGCCGCTTGCTGGGCGGCGCCATCTTGCACCGAGCAGTCACCTTCCTCGAAGCCGGGGAGCTTGGTCACGTCGCAGGGGCGTTCGAGCAAAATGCCGTCTTCCCCTTGGGCGCCGGCACTGGCTTCGATGCCGGCCTCGGCCATGCGCGCCAGCATGGCCTCGCGGCTCTGACGGCTGGCGTTGTTGCGGATCCACATGGGCGGGCGCTGGTTGTTGGCATCCATGATCGCCTCCCACTCCTCGGGATAGGCGTGGCGCAGCCGTTTGGCCAGCCACTCGGGGTGGCCGAGGCGCACGCTCGGGATGCGGTCGATGCGCATCAGGATCACCTCAGCGCTGCGCTGGAAGTTGCGCAGCACGCCGTTGATCAGGCCACGCAGGGCCTGCCCCTTGAGTAGCTTGGTGGCGTTGACCGTCTCGGCCACGGCGGCATGGGGCGGAATGCGGGTGTAGATGAGCTGGTAGAGTCCCACCAGCAGCAGGTAGTGGAAGATGCGGCTCTTATTTTTGAGCGGCTTGTCCATCATCTCGCCGACGGCGGCGTCGAGACGGGGCAGCCAGCGCAGGGTGCCGTAGCAGAGCTCCTGCAGCAGGGCGCGATCGCGCGGGGCAACCTTCTCCTGGGCGGCAGGCAGCACGGCGGAAAGCGAGTTGCCGTGATCCAGAACCTGTTGCATGACCAGAGCGGCCTGAGCACGTGTTTTCATAGGGTTACCTTAGATTGAGCGCTCGGAAACGAAACCGGCGGGGCTTGGCCCCGCCGCAATCAGGACAGTGTGGTTCCGATGGTGAACCAGTCGCGGCGGGAGTTGAGCAGATCCTGCACCGCCATCGGCTTCTTACCCGGGGGTTGCAGGGTCAGCAGGCGTAGCACGCCACGGCCGGTGGCGATGTCGATCCCCTCCCGGTCGGCCTTGAGCAGGGTGCCCGGTGCCTGACCGTGCTCGCTCTCCAGCACTTGGGCTGACCACACCTTGACGGTCTGACCGGCCACATCGAACCAGCTGATGGGCCAGGGGTTGAAGGCGCGGGTGCAGCGCTCGATGGCGGCCGCGTCCAGGGTCCAGTCGATGCGCGCCTCCTCCTTGGAGAGTTTCTCGGCGTAGTTGGCGAGGGCGTCGTCCTGCGGCTCGGGCTGGATTTCACCGGCGGCAAGCTGGCGGAGGGTCTCGACCAGCGCTTGCGGGCCCAGCTCGGCCAGCTTGTCGTAGAGGCTGGCCGAGGTCTCGTCGGCGGCGATCGGGCAGGCGGCCTTGCTCAGCATGGCGCCGGTGTCGAGGCCCACGTCCATCTGCATGATGGTGACGCCGGTCTCGGCATCGCCCGCCCAGATGGAACGCTGGATCGGGGCGGCGCCGCGCCAACGTGGCAGCAAGGAGCCGTGCACATTGATGCAGCCAAGGCGCGGGGTATCGAGCACCACCTTGGGCAGGATCAGGCCGTAGGCTACCACCACCATCAGATCGGCGCCCAGCGCCGCCAGCTCGGCCTGCGCCTCTTCACTGCGCAGGGTCGCGGGCTGGTAGACCGGCAGATGATGCGCCAGTGCCAACTCCTTGACCGGACTGGCGGTCAGCTTCTGGCCGCGCCCGGCCGGCTTATCGGGCTGGGTATAGACGGCCACCACCTCGTGGCCGGAAGACAACAACGCCGCCAGATGACGGGCGGCGAAGTCGGGGGTACCGGCAAAAATCAGTTTTAGCTTGTTCAAAACGGGGCTTCCTCAGGCGCTCTTGCGATCTTCGCGCGCCATTTTTTCGAGTTTCTGGCGAATGCGCTGGCGCTTCAGCGGAGAGAGGTAGTCGACAAACAGTTTGCCGATCAGGTGATCCATCTCATGCTGTATGCAGATGGCCAGCAGATCGTCGGTTTCCAGCTCGAAGAAGTCACCCTTGACGTCCTGGGCGCGGATCTTGATCTGCTCTGCGCGGGGAACCAGGGCGCGGCTGCCGGGAACGGAGAGGCAACCCTCTTCGATGCCGGTGCTGCCGGATTGCTCGAGGACTTCCGGGTTGATCAATACCAGGCGCTCGTCACGCTCCTCGGAGACGTCGATGACGATGATCCGCTGGTGAATATCGACCTGAGTTGCGGCCAGGCCGATCCCCTCCTCGGCATACATGGTCTCGAACATATCATCTACAATCTGCTGTAGTTCAGGCGTAAAGGCCTCGACGGGGGCGGCAACGGTGCGCAGGCGTTCGTCGGGGAAGCGCAGTACATCTAAAATGGCCATAAATCGGTTTGTAAGCCCTATCGGTAAATAAAGGTTGAAAGCTGGTGCAATTCTAGACATTTACACCGGCAAAGAACAGTCACCGTTCCCAGAGCAGTAACAAGGAGTGTTATGAATCTGACGCGAACCGCCCTGATCGGCCTGCTACTCGGTGGGAGCCAGGGAATATGGGCCGACACACTCGCCCTCAAGCAGGGGTACCCCGAGACTTACATGGTGCGAAGCGGTGACACGCTCTGGGACATAGCCGGGCATTATCTACAGAAACCCTGGCAATGGCCAACCTTGTGGCAGGGAAATCCCCAGATTGCCAACCCCCATCTTATCTATCCCGGTGATCGGCTCCAGTTGAGCTGGGTTGATGGCCAGCCTCGATTAATGAGTGCGGCGAGCGGGAGCAAGCGGGTGATCACCCTTTCACCCCGAGTGCGCAGCGAGAACAAGCTCTCCCCTATTCCCACGCTTTCACTCGATGCCATTGGCCCCTTCTTGCAGGGGGATTACGTCTTTTCCCATGCCGGTGAGGCGAGGGGACTTCCCTTTGTACTGGGTAACAACGACAAGCAGATCGCCGTGCTGGAGCAACATACGCTCTATGTACAGGGGTTGCTGGAGCCGGGCCGGCAGTATGGCACTTACCGCCCTGGGCGGACTTACAAGGACGCCAAGAGTGGTGAGTGGTTAGGGCAGGAGGCCGTGCTAACCGGCATAGTGCAGGCCGAGACCCAGTGGAACAACGGACAGACCCAGGCCAGGTTGCTGGCTAACCGCCGGGAGGTGCGCCAGGGCGATGTCTTGTTGCCATTACCCGATGACGTTCAGGGGCAGGCCCACTTCACGCCCCATGCCGGTGCGCTTCGCCAAGCCGGTCGCGTCATTGCGATCCCCAATCAGGCCAGTGCGGCAGGCAAGCTGGAGGTGGTACTCATTGACAAGGGCGGTCAGGATGGTTTGGATGCCGGCAGTGTGCTTGATATCCGGCGACCGGGTGTCGCCTACGTTGCCGGGGACACTACCCTCCACGACTACCGGGATACCGCCTCCAGCTTTGATCGGGCCTTTCACTCCGGCATCAACCAGCGACTCCCCTCCGAGGCGGTGGCCAAGGTGATGCTGTTCAAGGTCTATCACCGGCTCAGCTACGGCCTGATCGTGCAGAGTCAGGATATGGTTCGGGTAGGCTATTCGGTTGGCGCCCTCTGATACCGGAGTACTCCGCTGGTTGGCTTTGGCCGATCTGCCGGGCATTGGCCCCGTGGGCGCTTGGCGTTTGCTGGCGCGGGCGGAAGGGCGCATTGAAAGCCTATTTGAGCATGCGGACGCGGTACTGGCCTCATGGGGATTGAATGAAGCGCAGCGAGTGGCGCTGCGCCGTCCACCCAAGATGGGCGCGTTGGCGCATGACTGGATGCAACGTCCCGATCACCATTTGCTGACCCCTGACCATCCTCTTTATCCTCCCTTACTGCGAGAGATCCCTGCTGCCCCGTTACTACTCTGGTGCCGGGGCCGGGTGGAGGCGCTTTCTACTCGGCAGCTGGCCGTGGTGGGAAGCCGTCACCCCACCTTTTCCGGAAAAGAGAATGCCAGGCGGCTGGTACAGGCGCTGGTGGCGGCCAAGGTGGCCATCACCTCAGGCCTAGCGCTCGGCATTGACGGGGTATGTCATGAGGCGGCTCTGGATGCCGGTGGCATCACCTTGGCCGTGCTCGGCTCGGGCCTCGATAGCCTCTATCCCAAACGTCATCTTGCCTTGGCTGAACGCATCGTTGCGCAAGGCGGGGTGCTGGTGTCCGAGTTTTTCCCGCAGCAGGGGCCGCTGGCCGAACACTTTCCCCGCCGTAATCGCATCATCAGTGGTCTGGCGTTGGGTACCCTAGTGATCGAGGCGGCGGAGCAGAGCGGCTCGCTCATCACGGCGCGCCATGCTCTCGAACAAGGGCGCGACGTGTTTGCCGTGCCAGGGGCGTTGCAGAACCCACAGGCCCTCGGCTGCAATCGTCTCATTCAGCAAGGGGCAAAGCTTGTGCTGGATATTGCCGATATAGTGGGGGAGCTGGGATGGCCCGGAGCTCCTGTTTCTATGACGGCGTCGATGCCAGAGGCAGAGCCGCCCGGATTGCTATCTATCAGCTTGTTAGATAACGTAGATTATGAGACCACGAGTGTTGATGTCGTAGCCGCTCGGGCAGGCCTCTCAATTGAATCCGTAATCGGACAGTTGGTTGAGTTGGAGTTGGCCGGGCTGGTGACATCGGTTGCAGGTGGATATGTCAGAAGAGGAGGGTGAATCATGTTTGACGTATTGATGTACCTTTTCGAGACCTACATCCACAGCGATGCTGAGGTCATGATCGATCAGGATCAACTGACCGACGAACTGACCCGCGCCGGTTTCCATCAGGACGAAATCTACAAGGCGCTCGGCTGGCTTGAGCGTCTGGCCAATCTGCATGACAGCGAGCGGGAGACCTATGTCACCTGTAGCGCCCCGGGCTCGATGCGTATCTTTGCCCCGCAGGAGCTGGATCGCCTCAGCCCCGAATGCCGCGGTTTCCTGCTGTTTCTCGAACAGGCTCAGGTGCTCAACGCCGAGACCCGCGAAATTGTCATCGAGCGCCTGCTCGAGCTGGATACCCCCGAGATTGAACTCGACGATCTCAAGTGGGTGGTGATGATGGTGCTGTTCAATGTACCCGGTAGCGAACACGCCTATCAGCAGATGGAAGAGCTGGTGTTCGACGAGTCGAACGGTGTCCTGCACTGACATAAGCCGACCGCGCTGCTAGAATCCGGCCCATCCGACTTTCGGCAGCGCGGTAATACATGTCCAAGATCGATCCCTCTCTCTTCTCTGCGCACGAGCATGCCCTCGAGCGCGAAGCGTGCCCCCAGTGCGGCGCCGAGCTGGTGATCCGCCAGGGCAAGCATGGCCCCTTCCTCGGTTGCAGCGCCTACCCCGGCTGTGATTTCATCCGTTCACTTGCGCCAAACGGGCGCGATATTGAGAAGGTGCTGGAAGGTTCCTCTTGCCCCGAATGTGGCCAGCCGCTTGCCATCAAGAAAGGGCGTTACGGCCTCTTCGTCGGCTGCACCCAGTTTCCTCTTTGTCACCACATTGCCTCGTTGCAAGAGAGTGATGAGACCCAGATCGCCTGTCCCGCCTGTGATGAGGGGCACCTGCTCAGCCGCACCTCCCGTTATGGCAAACAGTTTTACTCCTGCAGCCGTTATCCCCACTGCAAATACGTGGTCAACGATAAGCCGATAGCCATGGCCTGTCCCGATTGTGGCTGGAAGATCATGGTGGAGAAGCGGGTGCGTGGCACCTTGCGCTGGGTCTGTCCACAGAAGGGATGTGGCAAGCAGGTGGATCAGGGAACCAAGTAGCAATGCCAGTCAAGGCGTCATGAATAACAAGTGGGGCAGGCTGCATTGGGCAGTCTGCCCCTTTAACTGACAGCAAGGTGAACATGAACGAACTGGAACGTGCGGTCGCGGCCCTCAAGCAGGAGGGGGTGATCGCCTATGCAACCGAAGCGGTGTTCGGGGTGGGATGTGATCCGGACTCTGAAGCCGCCGTCCATAAACTGCTGGCCATCAAGCAGCGCCCGGTCGAGAAGGGGCTGATCCTGATTGCGGATACCCTGGAACAGCTGCTGCCCTATATCGATATTGCTGCCCTGACGGCCGAGCAACGCGCCACCGTCGAGGCCAGTTGGCCTGGCCCGTTCACCTGGGTCATGCCGGCACGGGCCACCACGCCCAAATGGCTGACCGGCCAGTTTGACACCTTAGCGGTGCGGGTCACCGCGCATCCCCAGGTGCGGGCACTGTGCCGCGCCTTCGGCAAGCCGCTGGTGTCGACCAGCGCCAACCTGACCGGCGAGGAGCCGGGGCGCACCACGGCCGAGGTGGTGGCGGCGCTGGCGGGGCGCCTCGATTATGTGCTGCCGGGGGAAGTGGGTGGCCGTGCCAAACCTTCCGAGATCCGCGATGCGCGCACCGGCACTGTGCTGCGGGCATCCTGAGGAGGACGTATGGAAAGACCGGACGTGAGCCAGGTCAGGGCCTTCCTGCTTGGCTTGCAGGATCGCATCTGCGCCGCGCTGGAGCAGGCCGATGGTGCGGCGCACTTTATTGAGGACGCCTGGCAGCGCGAGGGCGGCGGCGGTGGCCGTACCCGGGTGCTGAAAAACGGGGCTGTGATTGAGCAGGGGGGGGTCAACTTCTCCCATGTTTATGGCGATGCGATGCCGGCCTCGGCGACGGCCCACCGTCCTGAGCTGGCGGGGCGTCGCTTCGAGGCGATGGGGGTCTCGCTGGTGATCCACCCGCATAATCCCCATGTGCCGACCAGCCATGCCAACGTGCGTTTCTTCATCGCAGAAAAAGAGGGAGAGGCGCCCATCTGGTGGTTCGGCGGCGGGTTCGATCTCACTCCCTTCTATCCGGTGGAGGAGGATTGCCGGCATTGGCATCGAGTGGCGAAGGATCTCTGTGCCCCGTTCGGTGACGGGGTCTATGAAGAGTACAAGGCTTGGTGCGATCGCTACTTCTTCCTCAAGCACAGAAACGAGACCCGCGGTGTGGGCGGACTGTTCTTCGACGATCTCAATGACTGGCCATTCGAGCAGTGCTTTGCCTTCATGCAAGCGGTGGGCGACGGTTATCTGGAGGCCTATCAGCCCATCATTGAGCGGCGCAAGAGTACCCCCTACGGTGAGCGCGAGCGCCAGTTCCAGCTCTATCGCCGTGGCCGCTATGTGGAGTTCAATCTGGTGTTCGATCGCGGCACCCTGTTTGGTCTGCAAAGCGGCGGGCGGACCGAGTCGATCCTGATGTCGATGCCGCCACTGGCCCGCTGGGAGTATGACTGGCAGCCCGAGCCGGGGAGTGCCGAAGCGGTGCTATACGACTACCTCACCCCACGGCAGTGGTGATGCAAGCGGCCCCGGTTCGGGGCCGTTTCGCTTGTGGCGGCCCGCAAAAAGCCGTTAAATCGAGCCATCAGCCGTATACAGGACAGTTTCGATGGATCGCTATCTCGTCGTTGGCAACCCGGTTCGCCACAGTAAGTCTCCCTTCATCCATACCCTCT
The DNA here is from genome assembly GCF_014892695.1 of Aeromonas simiae. Taxonomy (NCBI): domain Bacteria; kingdom Pseudomonadati; phylum Pseudomonadota; class Gammaproteobacteria; order Aeromonadales; family Aeromonadaceae; genus Aeromonas; species Aeromonas simiae. The sequence goes on along the minus strand of NZ_CP040449.1, from coordinate 3,451,065 downwards.
TTGCCCGTCAGACCCAGCAGGAGATGGAGTATGGCCTGTGTGAGCCACCGCTCGATGGTTTCACCGATGCGATGCGGCTCTTCTTTGCCCGGGGTGGCAAGGGGTGCAATGTCACAGTGCCGTTCAAGGAGCAGGCCTTTGCCCTGGCCACTGAGCTGACGCCGCGGGCGCGTCGTGCCGGGGCGGTGAACACCCTCAAGCTGGGTGATGACGGGGTGCTGCTCGGTGACAATACCGATGGTGCCGGGTTGGTGGCCGATCTCAAGCAGCAGTCGGTCGAGTTGCAGGGGGCGCGTATCCTGCTGCTGGGGGCCGGAGGCGCGGCGCGTGGCGCCCTGGCTCCGCTGCTGGCAGAGCGCCCCAGTGCGTTGTGGATTGCCAACCGCACCCTGGCCAAGGCCGAGCAGCTGGCAGGCGAGTTTGCCGAACTCGGGCCGGTCAGCGCTGCCGCCTATGCCGCGCTGGAGGGGCCGTTCGATCTCATCATCAACTCCACCTCGGCCAGTCTGGCCGGTGAGCTGCCACCGCTGGATACCGCCCTCATTCATAAGCAGATCACTGTGTATGACATGATGTACGGTACCGGTGATACCGCCTTTAACGGCTGGGCCCGGCAGTTGGGGGCTGAGCGGGTCATCGATGGGCTCGGCATGCTGGTTGAGCAGGCGGCCGAGGCATTCACCCTGTGGCGCGGTATTCGGCCGGGCACCCGTCAGGTGCTGCGTGAGCTGCGCCGCAATCTGGGTTAAGGAGACAAGGTCATGAATCAGGAGATCCTGTTTCCAGATTTACAGGAGTGGCAGGCGGGCGAGCAGCGGGTGGGGTTTCCCGCCCAGGCGATGGGGGCCTTGATCCAGTGCTACATCGGGCGCAGCCAGCTCGAGCGGATGGCGGGTACCGCCCTGCTGGGTGAGGCGGAGGTGCTGCGCGCCTTCGATGCGCTGCGCTTTGACATCGAGGAGCTGGCGACCTTGGCCATCGAGGAGCAGGCGTTTGCCCCCGACGGCTCCATCCTGATCGGTGATGCTGCCCATGCCCGTCACGGTGGGCAACCGTGATGGGTGTTTCCCCCTTCCTTTTGTAGGAAATGGGCTGGCGGTGTGTAGGAAATTAGCTGGGCGTTTTTATTTCGAGATGAAAATAGGCACAAAATTCCTAGAGTTAAGGCGCACTGTAAGGGTGGGGAGGAGGCAATAAAACCGAATGGTGCGTTGAGCTTCATTTCACCTGATGTAAACTGCTTGACCCAGTCGCCAGCGCGCGACTCGCCAACAGGGATGATGCCCCTTCGGGATGAAGGTGGGTGCAGGATGCCCTTCTCCACATCGTGGGCAGGAGCCACGCGACGGGAGTCTAAAAAGAAAGCAAGCACACGCAAGATGTTCCAGGAATGAATAACAAGGTCAGGATGACTCTGTGCGCGCCCCGGGTTGTCCGGCTGGCGCATGATGCACCCTGCATCGGCTATGGAGAGGCAGCTCAGGCTGCCTTTTTTCTATGGACGATTAACCCGTTCCGGCATTTGTGTCAGAATAGCCGCCAATTACGCCCGAGCGGTGCGCGTCAGCGTCCTGTCGTGAATGGACAGAGGCGGTGCCGGGCACGGTCCCGCACTCCCGCCGCGTTCCCCCACCTATTCCCTCCGGAAGCCATCATGGGCTCTTGAGGCGGGTTCCACCTTTTTGTTTTTGGAGTGAGAAGTCATGTCGGCCAAACAACCTGTTCGCAAGCCCAAGAGCGGCGGCAAGAAAGAGTCCCAGGAGAGCGCTCAGGCCGGGCGCGAGCGCAAGCGCGCCGCCAAGCGTAAGGGTCTGAAGGCGGGTTCCCGCCACTCCGGCACCCAGAGCGGCGGCAAGGGGGGCAAGAAGGATCAGAAAGATCCGCGCATCGGCTCCCGCAAGCCAGTGGAGTTGGTGGTTGAGACCGCCAAGCCGCAGGCCCCCAAGGCGGCGCCGGTGAAAGAAGAGAAAAAGCGCGGGCTGACCCCCGAGCAGGAGCTGGCTGCCATCGAGAACGACGAGCGCCTCAACGGCCTGCTCGATCGCCTCGACGAGGGTGAGGAGCTCAGCCCGGCCGACCTGGCCTGGGTCGAGGAAAAAGTGGCCCGTCACCAGCAACTGATGGAAGAGCTGGGGCTGGTCGAGGAGGACGAAGAAGACGAAGAGGCGGAGCCCGCCAGCGATGAAGAGCTGTGGGATCGCTTCCTCGATTCTGACTACAAGCCAGAGCCCAAGCCGTGATCGGATGGGCGCTGGCCGGTGCGGCCATTTTGCTTGTGCTGGCGGTGTATGCTGCCAGCCTGTTGCTGAAACTGCGTGCCCAGAGCCGTGCCCGCGCCACCGCCATCCGGGCACGCAACGAGCGCATTCTCGAGAGCGTGCGCCTCATCGCCAAGGCGGTTAAAGAGGGGCAGTGCGACCCTTCCGAGGGGGCGATTCGCCTCACTAACCTGCTCGATGCCCTGCAATATGCGCGGCCCCGCCCCCATGCCGAGGAGTTCCCCGGCCTGTATGGCCTGTATGAGCGGATCAAGGATCTGCCGACCCATGAGGCGCGCCGGTTACTCAAGAAGAATGAGCTGCTGCGCCAGGATCTCGAGCGGGCCCGCCACGAAGAAGAACATAACGACCAGATCCAAGAGGATGTGGCACGACTGGCCGCCTTCACCCTGCCGGTGTGACGGCTTGCAATGAGGAGCGTGAAGTGCAAGCAGAGAAGATTGTCTGGGATCAGGCCCTGATCGAGAAGTACAACTACAGCGGCCCCCGCTATACCTCCTACCCGACCGCCCTCGAGTTCGACGAGGCTTTCGGATTCGACCAGTTTGAGGTGGCTGCCAGCCAGTATCCGGCGCGCCCGCTCTCCCTCTATGTGCACATCCCCTTCTGCCACAAGCTCTGCTACTACTGCGGCTGCAACAAGGTGATCACCCGCCACCGTCACAAGGCCGATCACTACCTCGACTATCTGGAGCGGGAGATCCGCACCCTGGCCCCGCGCTTTGCCGGACGCACTGTGACCCAGCTGCACTGGGGCGGCGGCACGCCAACCTACCTCGACGAGCCCCAGACCCGCCGTTTGATGGCCATGCTGCGCACGCACTTTCACTTCGCCGAGGCCGGAGAGATCAGCATCGAAGTCGATCCGCGCGAGATCGAACTCTCCATGCTCGACGTGCTGCGCGAGGTGGGGTTCAACCGCATCAGTCTCGGGGTGCAGGACTTCAACAAAGCGGTGCAGACAGCGGTCAACCGGGAGCAGGATAACGACTTCATCCGCGCCATGCTCGAGCGTGCCCGTGAGTTGGGCTTTCGCTCCACCAACCTGGATCTGATTTACGGCTTGCCGCTACAGACCCGCGAGGGCTTTCGCCACACCCTCGAAGAGGTGCTCAAGACCGATCCGGCGCGCCTCTCCATCTTCAACTATGCCCACCTACCGAGCCGCTTTGCCGCCCAGCGTAAGCTCAAGGAGGAGCAGATGCCGGCGCCGCACGAGAAGCTGGCCATGTTGCAGGAGACCATCGCCTTCCTGACCGGCCACGGCTACCAGTTCATCGGCATGGATCACTTCGCCAAGCCCGATGACGAGTTGGCGGTGGCCCAGCGCGAAGGCAAGCTGCATCGCAACTTCCAGGGTTACACCACCCAGGGGGAGTGCGATCTGCTGGGACTGGGGGTCTCCTCCATCAGCATGCTGGGGGATGCCTACTCCCAGAACCAGAAGGATCTCAAGGCCTACTATGCCCAGGTCGATGCACTGGGCCACGCCCAGTGGAAGGGGTGTGCACTGAGTCGCGACGATCTGATCCGCCGCGACGTCATCAAGGGGCTGATCTGCAACTTCCGCCTCGACTTTGCCGAGATAGAGCAGGCCCACGATCTGGTGTTTGCCGACTACTTTGCCGAGGATCTCGCCCTGCTCAAGACCTTCGTCGACGATGGCCTGGTCAGTCTCGACGAGCACGGCATCCGGGTAGCGCCGACCGGCCAGCTGCTCATTCGCAACATCTGCATGTGCTTCGATGCCTACCTGAGGCGGCGGGCCCGCCAGCAGCAGTTTTCCCGGGTGATCTAAACCGGAAGCTGGCAGGGGTCGCATGGGCGGCCCCTTTTATTGGCTTCGACGAGCCCTTATATGCGTTACTGATATAAGCAAAGCGTAACTTATTCGTTCTCACGTATAAAAACTCACGGCATGCTGACACCTCCTCAGATAAGGAGTGTCACCATGAAAGCGTCCGTCATCACCCTCTCCCTCATCGCCACCCTGGCTTGGAGCCCGCTGCGTGCCGCCGACGTGGAGCTACTCAATGTCTCCTACGACCCAACCCGCGAGCTGTTCCAGGAGTACAACAGCGCCTTCGCCAAGTACTGGCAGGCCAAGAGTGGCGACAGCGTCAGCGTCAAGCAGTCCCACGGTGGCTCCGGTAAGCAGGCGCGGGCCGTGGCCGACGGGCTGGAGGCCGACGTGGTGTCGCTGGCGCTCGCCTATGACATCAATGCCATCGCCAAGACCGGCCTGTTGCCCGAGAACTGGCAATCGGCCCTGCCGCACAATGCCTCCCCCTACACCTCGACCATCGTCTTCCTGGTGCGCAAGGGCAACCCCACGGGGATCAAAGACTGGGGCGATTTGGTGCGCGGTGATGTCTCCATCATTACCCCCAACCCGAAGACCTCGGGAGGGGCGCGCTGGAACTACCTAGCAGCCTGGGGTTATGCCTACCAGCAGGGCGGTGAGGAGAAGGCCAAGCAGTTCATCAGCGACCTCTACCGGCACGTGAAGGTGCTCGACTCGGGGGCGCGTGGCGCCACCACCAGCTTTGCCGAGCGCGGTCTCGGCGACGTGCTGCTGGCCTGGGAGAACGAGGCGCTGCTGGTGCTCAATCAGGCTGGCAATGCCGACAAGTTCGAGCTGGTGGTGCCCTCGGTCTCGATCCTGGCCGAGCCGCCAGTGGCGGTGGTCGACAAGGTGGCCAAGAAGCACGGCACCGAGGCGGTCGCCAAGGCCTATCTCAAGTATCTCTATTCACCCGAGGGGCAGCGCATCGCCGCCAAGCACTACTACCGCCCGACCGACCCCTCGGTGGCGGCCGAGGTGAAGGCGCGCTTCCCGGCCGTCAAGCTGCTGACGTTGCAGGAGCTGGAAGGGGATTGGGATAAGGCCCAGAAGCGCCAGTTCGCCAGGGGCGGCCTGTTCGACCAGCTCTACCAACCGGGCCGCTAAGCGCCAAGGGAGGCACACCATGCATCAAGTACTTCTGGTTCCCGGCCTGCACAACAGCGGCGATGAGCACTGGCAGAGCGTCTGGCACCGCCGTTTTCCCCACTGGCAGCGGCTGATTGGCCTGCCTTGGGATCAGCCCAACCTCACCGTCTGGAGCGAGCGGCTCGCCGAGCTGCTGGCCCAAAGCCAAGAGCCGGTGCATCTGGTGGCCCACTCCTTCGGCACCCTGACTGCGGTGGCGGCCAGTCGGCTGCAACCGAACAAGGTGGCTTCCCTGTTTCTGGCGGCGCCGGCCGATCCGGATCGCTTCGGCATCGCTGAGTCGCGCCTGGTCGGCCCGCTGCCGGCCCCCGCCTTGCTGGTGGCCAGCCGCAGCGATCCTTGGATGTCGTTTGCTCAGGCCAGCCGCTGGAGCCGGTTGTGGCAGGTGCCCCTGTTCGATGCCGGCGAGGTGGGCCACATCAATGTCCAGTCCGGCCACGGCGAGTGGGACGACGGGCTGGCCCTGCTCGGCGATCTGCATGGCCACATTGCCCCGCCGCGTCGTCCATTGCCGTGGGCCGAGACCCGGCTCAGGGCGTGGTGATGAGCTGACCGAGAAACAGGGTGAAGAGATCGGCGCGCGAGGCGAGCCCCAGCTTGGCATAGAGGTGCTTGCGGTGGTTTTTCACCGTGCCGGGGCCGATGCCGAGCCGCTCGGCGATCGTCACCGTGTCGCAGCCGTGCAGGATCAAGGTGGCCACCTCCCGCTCGCGGCGGGTCAGGTGGGGGCCGCCGAGCCGTGCCAGAGTGCGGGTCACGGCCTGACGCACTCGCTCCATTTCCGGCTCGCCCTCGGGGGCGGCGGGCAGGGGCGGTGGGGTGGCCCCCCACTGCTGGCGGCAGAGCGCGTGCACTAGCGCGAAGTGGCGGCGCAGCTTGGTCAGCTCGGCGCCGGTGACCGGGCGCCGTCCGGCTAGGCGGCCAAGGGAGATGAGCAGGGTGAAATCGGGGCGCACCGGCAGCAGCAGCCCCAGCTCTTCGCGCCAGCCGGTGGCGGGGTAGAAGTGGTGGGTGTAGTCGGGCTCGCGGCCGGTCAGGCGCGACACCTCGGCCAGGGTCCAGACGCCGGCGCCGAGCCCCTGGCGCAGGGCGAGCAGGAAGGGGTCTTGCTGATGGGCACCGGTCAGGTAGCGCTCGAATAGCAGCTCGCGGCGATCCGGCAGGTTGTCGTAGAGATAGACAGGGCGGCGGCCATGGCCGAGCACGATGGCGCAGTCAAAAGGCACCCAACTGCTCAGCAGGGCCACCAGCGCGGCGGGAAAACCGGGGCCGTGCAGCGTCTCTATGGTGCGGGTCAGAGGGTCGGGTGTGGTGGGCATGGGAGCGGCCAATGCAGTCGGAGTCTGCCCCCATGCTAGCAGGGGATCGCCAAACTGTCCCCTAGGGGACATATTCGGCAGTGTGGTGAGCGGCGAGCATAAGGGCTTTTCCGCCGATGTTTGGAGTGAACCATGACCGACCCCCAACTGCTTGCCGATCTGATGGCGCGCGGGCTCATCGCCCAGCAGACCGATGCCGACGCCCTGGCCGATCACCTTGCCAGCGGAGCGCGCACCGTCTATTGCGGCTTCGATCCGACGGCGGGCAGCCTGCACATCGGCCATCTGGTACCGCTCCTGATGCTGCGACGTTTCCAATTGGCGGGCCATACCCCGGTGGCCCTGGTTGGGGGCGCCACCGGCCTCATCGGTGACCCCAGCTTCAAGGCCAGCGAGCGCACCCTCAACGACGAGGCGACGGTGCTGGGCTGGGTTGCGGCGCTCGGGGCCCAGATCCGCGCCCTGCTGCCGGCCACCGCCGGGCTGGCCGAGCCACAGATGGTCAACAATGCCGACTGGATGGGCGGCATGTCGGCGTTGGCTTTCCTGCGCGACATCGGCAAGCACTTCTCGGTCAACACCATGATGGCGCGCGAGTCGGTGCGCCTGCGCCTGGCACGGCCCGATCAGGGGATCTCGTTTACCGAGTTCTCCTACAGCCTGCTGCAATCTTATGACTTTGCCGTGCTCAACCAGCGCCTCGGCTGTAGCGTGCAGATCGGCGGCAACGATCAGTGGGGCAATATCACCAGCGGCATCGATCTCACCCGTCGCCTGCACGGGGTGCGGGTGCATGGCATGACCCTACCCCTCATCACCAAGGCGGACGGCACCAAGTTCGGCAAGACCGAGGGGGGCGCGGTGTGGCTCGATCCCGAATTGACCTCCCCTTACGCCTTCTACCAGTTCTGGCTCGGCACGGCGGACGCCGACGTCTATCGCTTCCTGCGTTACTACACCTTCCTGCCCTTGGCCGAGATTGCCGCGCTGGAGGAGGCCGATCGCGCCCGCGCTGGGCGCCCGCACGCGCAGCGGGTGCTGGCCGAGCAGATGACCGCTCTGGTGCATGGGGAGGCCGCGCTCTTACAGGCGCAAGCCTTGAGCGAGCTGCTCTTTAGCGGCGAGGTGGCCGCGCTGGATGAGGCCCAGTTGCAGCAACTGGCGCGCGGCGGCCTGCCGGTGACGCAGTGGGAGCAGGAGGGGGATCGGGTCGATCTGCTGGTGGCGAGCGGGCTGGCCGGCTCGAAGCGGATCGCCCGTGAACTGCTGGCCGCCGGCGCCATCGCGATCAACGGCGCCCTGGTGCAGGAGGCCGAGCTGGTCGGCAGCGACTGGCGCTTCGGCCGCTTCTTGCTGCTGCGTCGGGGCAAGAAGCAGTACCACCTGGTGATCCGCCACGGATAAGACAACGCCCTCTTCGGAGGGCGTTTTTAATGGACTCAGCCGGCCAGTGGTAGCAGGTCGGCGTAGTCGTTGAGCGCGGCGAAGCGCGCAAAGCGCAGGGGCGGCTGCTGGCTGTCGGGGCGGGCAATGCCGAGCTGGTGGGCCACGCCGAACTCGGCCGAGGCGGCTAGAATGCGCTCGCTGTCGTCGATAAACAGGGTGCGAGCCGGGTCGAACGGTTCGCGCTGGCTCAGCGCCTGCCAGCTTTGCGGGCTCTCCTTGGCCCAGCCCAGTTGATGGCTGCTGACCATGGCGTCGAGGTGGGCATCGAGACCTAGTTCGGCCACCTTAACTTCGAGGCTGGCCGGGTGGGCATTGGTGAACAGGATGCGGCGCTTACCGGCACGCTTGAGCGCCGCCAGGAAGGGGATGACGTTGGCGCGCCAGCGGATCTTTTCGCGTAGCTCCCGGCTCAGGGCGCGGATGTCGAGCCCCAGCGTCTCACTCCAGTAATCCACGCAGTACCAGTTCAAGGTGCCAGCCACCGCCCCGTAGTGCTGCTCGATGCGGCGCCTAGCCTCGTCCAGCGGCAGGGCGTGGCGCACGGCGTAGCGCTCGGGCACCAGGGTCTGCCACAGGTGGCTGTCGAAATGGAGATCGATCAGGGTGCCGTCCATGTCGAGCAGGACTGTGTCTATGGTGTGCCAAGGCAAGCGGATGGGCATGGGGGTCTCCTTGAATGGACGGGCAGTATAGCAGGGCGCCCCGTCTCACTCCCGCGCGCCGCCAAAGCGTGCCAGCAGCGCCGCCTCGTCACCGATGCGCGCCTGCTCGGCCAGCGCCTCACGCCGCCACTCCTGCATCGCCGGATGGCGCAGCAGGGTCTGCACATAGGCTTGCAGATCCTCAGGCACTGCCACGTTGTAGCTGGAGAGGCGCCACACCACGGGGGCGTACATGGCGTCGGCGATGGAGAAGGGGCCGAACAGGTAGGGGCCGTGCTCTGCCATGGCACGCGCCTCGCGCCAGAGGGTGAACAGGCGCTCGAGATCGCGGGAAAGGGCCGCATCGGGCGTAGCGCCCCGCACCCGCAGGCGGATATTCATCGGCAACTGGCTGCGCAGGGCGCTGAAGCCGGAGTGCATCTCGGCGCTGATGCAGCGGGCGCGGGCACGCAGATCCGGGTGCTCCGGCCACATTTGCGGGCAGCGCTCGGCCAGGTACTCGGCGATGGCCAGGCTGTCCCACACCTGCAATGAACCGTCGTGCAGGCAGGGTACCAGGCCGCTGGCCGAGTAAGCCTTGTGGCGCTCGCTCACCCCCTGCCCGGAGATCGACACCTTGACGGTGGAGAAGGGGATGGCGAAGTGCTTGAGCAGCAGCCAGGGGCGCAGCGACCAAGATGAGTAGTTCTGATTACCGATATAGAGTGTGAGCATGGCTCCTCCTTGAACCTAAATGGGCTTTCGAGTGTGGCACCAATCCGGCTAGGGATACATGCCCCATTGGCGGGAGTGGGGCCATTTTGCCGATAGCCGGGAGCGGGCGACTCGTTTACTCTTGAGGCAAGATTTCAGCCCAGTGATCGCCATGGACCACGCAAAAGAGAAACCCGAGATCCTCAAGGCCGAGCTGGTGGCCGAGAGCCGCCTGTTCAAGGTCGAGTCCCTGCACCTCAAGTTTTCCAATGGGGTGGAGCGAGTCTATGAGCGGATGCGGGGGGGCAACCGGGGCGCCGTCATGGTGGTGCCTCTGATTGACCGCGACACCCTGCTGCTGGTGCGCGAATATGCCGCCGGCACCCACTCGTATGAGTTGGGTTTCCCCAAGGGGTTAATCGATCCGGGTGAGGATGCCGCTATGGCTGGCAACCGCGAGCTGATGGAGGAGGCCGGCTTTGGCGCCCGCGAGCTGATCCCGCTCAAGCAGGTGTCGCTCGCCCCCGGTTACTTCGCCAGCCGCATGGATATTCTGCTGGCCCGGGATCTCTACCCGGAGCAGCGCGAGGGGGACGAGCCCGAGCCGCTCGACGTGATCCCCTGGCCCCTGAGTGAGATGGATAGCCTGCTGGCCCGCCCCGACTTCAGCGAGGCGCGCAGCATCAGTGCCCTGCTGCTTGCCCGCAAGTGGCTCGATGAGGAGGAGTGATGATCGACCTGCTGGCCGTTGCCCCCGAGGCGCGGCGCATTGCCCGTGAAGCCGGGCGAATCCTGAGTGAGATCTACCGCAGCGGCCAGTTTGAGCGCCACCAGAAGGAGGACGACACCCCGGTCACCAGTGCCGATCTGGCGGCCGATGCCTACCTCAAGCAGGCGCTGTCGGCCCTCACCCCCGGCGTGCCGGTACTGACCGAGGAGGCGGCCGATATTCCGCTGGTCCAGCGTGCCGAGTGGCCGGAGTACTGGCTGGTGGACCCGCTCGACGGCACTGGCGAGTTCATCGCCGGCAGCGGGGATTTCGCCACCCTGATCGCCCTAGTACGCCACCACCATCCGGTGCTCGGCATCGTCTATGCCCCCGAGTCCGACGTGCTCTACTGGGCGGTGCAGGGCCACGGCGCCTTCAAGGAGTGTGGCGGCGAGCAGTACGCCATCGCGGCCATGCGCCACGAGGTGGCCCCCACCAGCTTGGTGGTGGCCATCAGCCGGCGCCAGAAGATTGAGCGCCTCACCCGCCGCCTCAACCCCGATTTTCACTACGATCTGCTGCCGCTTGGCTCGAGCTCGCTCAAGTCCTGCCTGGTGGCTGAGGGAGCGGCCGATTGCTATGTGCGCCTTGGCCCCACCGGAGAGTGGGATACCGCCGCCGCCCAGTGCATCGTCGAGGAGGCGGGGGGGCGCATCCTCAACCTCGGCTTGCAGCCACTTAGCTACAACCGCCGCGAGTCGCTAGAGAACCCCGATTTCATCACCCTGGGTGATCCCTCGCTCGCCTGGGAGCGCATCCTGCGTCCCTGATGGGTGCCATAAAAAAGGCGGCCAGTGGCCGCCTTTTTTATCATCCGCCCCTGCTGGGGTGGGCTCAGTACTCGCTATTGGCGCGTTTGGCCCTGTGGATCATGGGGGTGATGGTCATGCCCTGCACCACGATGGAGAACATCACCACCGAGTAGGTCATCACCAAAATGACCTCGCGCAGATCGACCCCGTGCTCGGGCAGCAGCATCTGGCCTGAGGGGAGCGCTAGCGCCATGGCCATCGCCAGACCGCCGCGCAGGCCGCCCCAGGTCAGGATCCGCACCGAGAACTTGTTGTAGCTGCGCACCCGGCGAAACGCCACATAGGGCAGGGCGACGCTGATGAAGCGGGCCGCCAGACACAGGGGCACGGCGATCACCAGCAGCACCCAGTCGTGCCAGGCGAGATCGAGCAGCACCAGCGCCAGACCGATCAGCAGGAACAACAGGGCGTTGAGGAACTGATCCATCAACTCCCAGAAGTGATCCAGGTGGTGCTTGCTCTGCTCGGAGAAGCCGGAGTGGCGGGTCCAGTTGCCGATCATGATGCCGGTGACCACCATGGCCAGGGCGCCGGAGACGCCGAGCATGTTGGCTAGGGCGAAGCCGGCGGTCGGGATGCACAGGGTCAGCAGCAGCTCGAGCGAACCGTCGTCGGTGGCGCTGATCATGATGTGGGCCACCAAACCCAGCACCACACCGAACAGGATGCCGCCGAGGGCCTCATGCAGGAACAGGCTGGCTACGCCGCCGAAGGTGGGCTCGACGCCGCCAAACGCCACGGCGAACACGGTGGCGAAGATCACCAGACCGACACCGTCGTTGAACAGGGACTCCCCCTCGATCTGGATGGCGATCTGGGGCGGCGCCTTGAGCTTCTTGACGATGGCCAGCACGGCAATCGGGTCGGTGGGGGAGATCAGCGCCCCGAACAGCATGCAGTAGACCAGCGGGATCTCCCAGCCGAGCAGAGCAGCAATCCACCAGAAGCCATAGCCGATGATGAAGGTCGAGAGCAGGGTGGAGAAGACCGCCATGATGGTGATCTCCCACTTCTGGTTGCGCAGGGCCGGCAGATTGATGCCGATACCGCCAGCAAACAGCAGAAAGCCCAGGATCCCCTTAAGCAGGAAGTTCTGGAAGTCGATGCTCTGCATGGTGCTGATGGCCAGCGGCTCAAGGTTGAACCAGCCCAATTTCCCGAACAGTACGATCAGGGCGGAAATCAGCATGGACCCCGCCGTGATGGCGATGGTGGTCTGGATCTTGATGACGTACTGATTGGCAAAGGCAATGAAGATCGCCATCGCTGCCAAGAAGCAGAGAGTGTAATAGACGCTCATTGTTATCTTTCTCTTTGGTGGGATAGCAAGCACGTTTGGCCCGCGTCAACGAGCCGCCAATAGGGTACCCCGCGCTACCGGGGGACTCACGAGCTATTTTCGCTTGTGGCTGAAATTTTTGGACAGATAGACGGCTGGATTTCTATTGCTGCGTTTTATTGATAGGATGGAGCGCAGGTCGCATGGAAGTCACAAGAAAAGGAGCAGTCGTGTCGCGAGCCAAACAGAGCCTGGAGGCCCAACTCAAAGAGCGGATCCTGATCATCGACGGTGGCATGGGCACCATGATCCAGGGGCACAAACTGGCGGAAGCCGATTATCGTGGCGAGCGTTTCGCCGACTGGCCTTCCGATCTCAAGGGTAACAACGATCTGCTGGTGCTGACCAGACCGAATGTGATCCGGGAGATCCACGACGCCTACTGCGCCGCCGGTGCCGACATCCTCGAGACCAACACCTTCAACGCCACCCGTATCGCCATGGCCGACTACCGCATGGAGTCCCTATCGGCCGAGATCAACCGCGAGGCGGCCCGTCTGGCCCGTGCCGTAGCCGACGAGTGGACGGCCAAAGAGCCGCACAAGCCGCGCTTCGTGGCCGGTGTCTTGGGCCCCACCAACCGCACCTGCTCTATCTCGCCGGACGTCAACGATCCGGGCAAGCGCAACGTCACCTTCGACGAGCTGGTGGTGGCCTATGACGAGTCGACCCGCGCCCTGATCGAGGGGGGAGCCGATCTCATCCTGATCGAGACCATCTTCGATACCCTCAATGCCAAGGCGGCGGCTTTTGCCGTCGACCAGGTGTTCGAGGCGCTCGGGGTGCGCCTGCCGGTGATGATCTCGGGCACCATCACCGATGCCTCCGGCCGTACCCTGTCGGGCCAGACCACCGAGGCTTTCTACAACGCCATGCGCCACGTGCGCCCCCTCTCGTTTGGCCTCAACTGCGCCCTTGGGCCGGATGAGCTGCGCCAGTACGTGGCCGAGCTGTCGCGCATCTGCGAATCCTATGTGAGTGCCCACCCCAACGCCGGCTTGCCGAACGCCTTCGGTGAGTACGATCTCGGTGCGGCTGAGATGGCGACCCACATCCGTGAGTGGGCGTCGAGCGGCTTTCTCAACCTGGTGGGCGGCTGCTGCGGCACCACCCCAGAGCACATCCGCGCCATGAGCGAGGCGGTGGCCGGCATCGCGCCGCGCCCCCTGCCCGAGCTGCCGGTCGCCTGCCGCCTCTCGGGCCTTGAGCCGCTCACCATCGATGCCGACTCGATGTTTGTGAACGTCGGTGAGCGTACCAACGTCACCGGCTCGGCTCGCTTCAAGCGCCTCATCAAGGAGGAGCTCTACGACGAGGCGCTCGAGGTGGCCAAGCAGCAGGTCGAGAGCGGCGCCCAGATCATCGACATCAACATGGATGAGGGGATGCTCGACGCCGAGGCGGCCATGGTGCGCTTCTTGAATCTCATCGCCGCCGAGCCGGACATCGCCCGGGTGCCCGTGATGATCGACTCCTCCAAGTGGGAGGTGCTGGAAGCCGGCCTCAAGTGTGTGCAGGGCAAGGGGATCGTCAACTCCATCTCGATGAAGGAGGGGGAGGCCAAGTTTATCGAGCAGGCGAAACTGATCCGCCGCTACGGCGCCGCCGTCATCGTCATGGCCTTCGACGAGAAGGGGCAGGCCGACACCCGGGCGCGCAAGACCGAGATCTGCCAGCGCGCCTACCGCATCCTGGTCGAGCAGGTCGGCTTCCCGCCGGAAGACATCATCTTCGACCCCAACATCTTCGCGGTCGCCACCGGCATCGACGAGCACAACAACTATGCGGTGGACTTCATCGAGGCGGTGAAGGACATCAAGGAGAGCCTGCCCCACGCCATGATCTCGGGCGGCGTCTCCAACGTTTCGTTTTCATTTCGTGGCAACGAGCCGGTGCGCGAGGCGATCCACGCCGTGTTCCTCTATCACGCCATCAAGAACGGCATGGACATGGGGATCGTCAACGCCGGCCAGCTCGCCATCTATGAGGAGATCCCAAAAGATCTCAAGGAGAAGGTCGAGGCGGTGGTGCTCAACACCCACCCCGGTGCCACCGAGGCGCTGCTGGCGATTGCCGAGCAGTATCGCGGCGGCGCGGCCGAGGTGGTCGACCCGCGCGAGCAGGAGTGGCGCAGTTGGCCGGTGGGCAAGCGGCTCGAGCACGCCCTGGTGAAAGGGATCACCGATTTCATCGAAGAGGATACCGAAGAGGCGCGGGCCCAGGCCGAGCGGCCGCTGCACGTCATCGAGGGGCCGCTGATGGACGGCATGAACGTGGTGGGTGACCTGTTTGGCGCCGGCAAGATGTTCCTGCCCCAGGTGGTGAAGTCGGCGCGGGTGATGAAGCGGGCGGTGGCCTACCTGCAACCCTACATCGAGGCGGAGAAATCCGGCGGCACCAGCAACGGCAAGATCGTGCTGGCCACCGTGAAGGGGGACGTGCACGACATCGGCAAGAACATCGTCGGGGTGGTGCTCGCTTGCAACAACTTCGAGATCGTCGATCTCGGGGTCATGGTGCCCGCCGAGACCATCTTGAAGACCGCCCGCGAGGTGAACGCCGACATCATCGGCCTGTCGGGCCTCATCACCCCGTCGCTCGACGAGATGGTACACGTGGCCAAAGAGATGCAGCGCCAGGGCTTTACCCTGCCGCTGCTTATCGGCGGCGCCACCACCTCCAAGGCGCACACCGCGGTCAAGATCGAGCAGAACTACTCCGAGCCCGTGGTCTATGTCTCGAATGCCTCGCGCGCCGTGGGGGTGGCCCAGAGCCTGCTGAGCCCCGAGCTCAAGGGCCCCTTCGTCGAGCGCCTCGACAAGGAGTACGAGGTGGTGCGCGAGCAGCACGCCCGCAAGCAGCCGCGCACGCCGCCGGTGTCGCTGGCGGTGGCGCGCGCCAACAAGCACCAGCTCGACTGGGCTCATTACCAGCCGCCGCGCCCGCAGGTGAGCGGCGTGCAGGTGATCGAATCGATGCCGATCGCCACCTTGCGCCGCTACATCGACTGGACTCCTTTCTTCCTGAGCTGGGAGCTGGCCGGCAAGTACCCGCGCATCCTCGAAGACGAGGTGGTGGGGGAGGAGGCGACGCGCCTGTTTGCCGATGCCAACGCCATGCTGGATCGGCTTGAGCAGGAGGGTTCGGTGCGCTGCGCCGGGGTGTTTGGCCTGTTCCCGGCCAACGCGGTGGGCGACAGCATCGAGGTCTACGCCGACGAATCCCGTGAGCGCGTCATCGAGACCTTGCACCACCTGCGTCAGCAGACCGAGAAGAAGGGCTTCCCCAACTACTGCCTCGCCGACTATGTGGCCCCCAAGGAGAGCGGCGTCGCCGACTGGGTCGGCGCCTTCGCGGTGACCGGCGGTATCGGCGAGGAGGAGATAGCCAGGGCCTTCAAGGCCGAGCACGACGACTTCAACGCCATCCTCATTCAGGCGGTGTGCGATCGCCTGGCCGAGGCCTTCGCCGAGTACCTGCACGAGCAGGTGCGCAAAGTGCACTGGGGTTATGCGCCGGACGAGCAGCTCTCTAACGAGGAGCTCATTCGCGAGAACTACCGTGGCACCCGCCCGGCGCCGGGCTACCCGGCCTGCCCCGAGCACACCGAGAAGGGGGCCATCTGGCGGCTGCTGGGGGTGGAGGAGCGAGTCGGCATGAAGCTGACCGAATCCTACGCCATGTGGCCGGGGGCGGCGGTGTCGGGCTGGTACTTCTCCCATCCCGACAGCCGCTACTTCGCGGTGGCCCAGATCCAGCGCGATCAGTTGGAGGACTACGCGGCGCGCAAGGGAATGAGTCTGGAGGAGGCCGAGCGCTGGCTGGGGCCTAACCTCGGTTGATGACATGCTGATGACAAGCGGGCCTACGGGCCCGCTTTTGCGTATTTTGCCTTGTGGTCAGGATAAACAATTGGCGTTGTCGCGCTGGGATGGCACCTTATACTCTCTCGCCCTTTCCCGAGATCCTGAGCGTCATGAAGATAGCCATCCTCTCCCGCGAACCGAACAACTACTCGACCCGCCGCCTGGTGGAGACGGCAGAGCGCCGTGGCCACCGGGTCGAGGTGCTCGATACCCTGCGCTGCTACATGAACATCGCCTCTCACTGCCCCTCCATTCACTACGAGGGGATGGAGCTGGGCGGCTATGACGCCATCATTCCGCGCATCGGCGCTAGCATCACCGCCTACGGCACCGCCGTGCTGCGCCAGTTCGAGATGATGGGCACTTTGCCCCTCAACAGCTCGGTCGGTATCTCCCGCTCGCGCGACAAGCTGCGCGCCATGCAACTGCTCTCGCGCCACGGCCTCGGGCTGCCCATCACCGGCTACGCCCACAGCACCCGCGACGTGCCCGACCTCATCACCATGGTGGGCGGCGCCCCGCTGGTGGTGAAGCTGCTCGAAGGTACCCAGGGGATCGGCGTGGTGCTGTGCGAGACCCAAAAAGCCGCCGAGAGCGTGATCGAAGCCTTCATCCAGACCAACAACAACATCCTGGTACAGGAGTACATCCGCGAGGCCAACGGCGCCGACATCCGCTGCGTGGTGGTGGGGGGCAAGGTGGTGGCCGCCATGCGCCGTCAGGCCCAGGAGGGGGAGTTTCGCTCCAACCTGCACCGGGGCGGCTCGGCCGAGGCTATCACCATTACCCCGGAGGAGCGGGCCACCGCGGTGCAGGCGGCCAAGATCATGGGGCTCGACGTGGCCGGGGTCGACATATTGCGCTCTGCCCGTGGCCCGCTGGTGCTGGAGGTGAACTCCTCCCCCGGTCTGCAAGGGGTCGAGGCGGCCTCGGGCAAGGATGTGGCCGACAAGATCATCGAGTACCTCGAGAAGAAGGCGTCGAAGAAGCACAAGCCAGCCGAATAAGGTGGGGCTCAGCCAAGTGAGATAGGGCGTTCAGCCCCACTCCGCCGCCTGTGGTAAGCCGAGGGTTTGCCCTGTGCGCCAGTGCCAAGCGCCCCCATCCGGGGGCGTTTTGCTATCTACGGGCTCGGCGCCGAGGGTTCGTGTTGGCATGGTGATGCCATGCCGTTTCATCGGTTCGGTTTGGCGTAGGGGGCGATAAGCGGAGCGCATTGCTCCAACTGTGATGTAGGGAGTGCTTGATGCGGCTGCATCGCATGGGAAGCGAGAGCATCGCTTCAATTCGCCGTTAGGCGTAATTGGACGTTTGTGAGTTGGCCCTGAGGTGTTTGATGCGGCTGCGCCGCATGGGACGCGAGGCCGCTGGCCTCGACGGGTTTCGCCCGCCCTGCGGGCCGGGGCGAGTGACTTTGGAAAGACCCAAAGTCACCAAAGGTCTTCTCCCCCGCCAACCCGACCGCTACGCGGTGTCCCTCGGATCGGTCGCCAGGTCGGACGGAGCGCCGCAGATGGGGCATCCCTGCCCCGCTGCGGCTGCGCCATCATCCCTGATGGCGCTCCTGGCCTTGCTCCCTCCCCTCGGCGGGTAGGAGGGGGCTCCAATACCGTGTCCACCCGCGACAGAGAAGGCTGGGCGTCGATCTATTAGCCGCTATGCTCAGATTGGTGGGTGTCCCTGGATATCTCTCTATCCGATATCAATTAATTTATTGATCTTGCTTAGAAAATTATAACCTATATCTTCCATGCACTGTCTCATTCGATAACATACTCGCTTGGAAATCATCTTGTCGAAGTGGCCCATGGGCCAAGCAGAGAAATTTCAAAGGTGAAAAGCAGAAACTAAACACTGTGAGGTTTGTGACCATTACTTTATAACACACCTTCATGTGGTATTAGATTTCACAAGGTAGAGACAAAAAAATGTTTGAAATAGGGAAAATCTACAACCGCAAAGAAGAAATTCACGGTGTATATGGTGGGCAAGGCCAAGGTGGAATTAGTACTCCCTCAAAGCACGCCATGGTTCTCCTCTTCACAAGCGATGCCGGATCAAACTACGGTTACCAGGACCAGTTTCGCCCAGATGGCATGTTCTGGTATACAGGGGAAGGGCAGATCGGAGACATGGAAATTCTCCGTGGGAATGCAGCCATTTATTTTCATGAGAAAACAGGAAAACAATTGCATCTTTTTGAATACATCAAAAAAGCTCATGTGCGTTACCTTGGCAGAGCTCAGTATGTAGGTCATCACATTGAGGAGAGGGCTGATCGTGAAGGTTGTATAAGGAATGCAATAATCTTCCATCTTGCGCTTCTTCCATCTGTTGGAAATGAAGTTAGTGAGGTAAAAGGTAGTTACGACAGTTCTTCTAAACTTCATCGAAATTTATCGCTGGATCAGCTTAAAATATTAGCTCTTCAAGCTGCCTCAGAACATGCATCGAAAGAACAGATCATTAAAAATACCGCTATGCGGTCTGAAGCTATTCGACGTTATGTGCTGAAACTCTCTCAAGGTACTTGTGAAGGTTGCTTATCACCAGCCCCGTTTCGGGGGAGAGAAGGTCCTTTCCTCGAAGTGCATCATATCTTTAGGCTTAGTGATGGTGGTCCAGATCATCCAGAAAATGTAATTGCACTTTGCCCCAACTGTCATCGTCGTGTGCATTTTGGGAAAGATGGCTATGCGTACAATGAACAATTAAAAGGGAAAGTATTGATAATCACAAATTTGAGTGATGTATCTTGAGTTATCAGCGCGATGGGGCTCCTGTTTTTTCAAAATGGCGGGGTCCCATTTTTAACAAGTTTTTATTCCAATATGCTACGCGGAGCAATTCCAACTCCAAGATACTGATTTGGATTATTATTTTAAAAATGATATTCTAGAGGTGTCGAAATGAATGCTCTCTTAGCTACGTTTAAAAAGCTATATCATATTTGTTCTTTTTTTTCTGCTTGGTGTTGTTCTAATATTTATCTTTTCTGTAGACACTCCTGTATATGCTGATAAACCATTTACAGATGGGAATGATATTAGATGGATGAAATATAATGGCGTTACTCATGACTATCAAGTGGCTGAATCAAGTTCAGGAGTATTCAATTTAAAAATCTATGAATTGGATGAAAATAAAAAATACAGTGTAGTTAATGAAAGAACCTTTAAAGTCGATTTGCCTTTGGCCTCACCATTAAAATCAGGCAATTTTTCTTCATATGATGAGCAGAAAGTGGTATTAAAAGTTCCATTAACTTTGAAATAATAAATTGAAAGTCTCGTGCTGATGGGTATTTAGTTTTTTTAAAAACAACCTTGTATTAAATTCCTTCTTGGTAAGAAGAATCGGGGCCCCCCCCGTTGTAATAGCCGCGTAGCGGGGCGTTATGGTGATGGGTGTCCCTGTTTCGCTTCCCTATTTCGTTTCTGATTTCTTACCTACAGAAAGCGTTAGCCTCTGCCTTTGAACTGTTTGATGCTGCGTTTGGCCTGGGTGCGGCGGTTGGCTTGCTTGTCGCGGGGCGGGCGTTTGCCGGCGCCGCTGGCGGGTTGGTCGGTGACCGGGAAGTCGGCGAGGGTCTCTAGCGGCAGAGGGCGGCCGGTGAGGGAGCGGATCGCCGCCAGCGTTTCGGCCTCGCCGTGGCAGGTGAGCGAGAGGGCCAGCCCGCTGCGCCCGGCGCGGGCGGTACGGCCGAGGCGGTGCACGTAGACAGGGGCATTGGCCGGCAAGTCCAGATTGATCACCACCGGCAGCGCCTCGATGTGGATGCCGCGCGCCATCAGATCGGTGGCCACCAGTACCCGCACCTTGCCCCCCTTGAAGTCCCCGAGCGCTTGCTCGCGCGCCCCCTGATCCTTCTCCCCGTGCAGGGCCGCCACCGCGATGCCGGCCTTGGCGAGCTTGCGGGCCACGCTGTCGGCGTCGTCCCTGGCGCTGATAAAGACCAGCACCTGTGGCCATGGGTGTGCCTTTAAAAGAGCGATCAGCGCCGGCACCTTGCTGCTCTTGTTGACCAGATAGAGGTGCTCCTCGATGTGGTCGGCCACGCTGTTGCGCGGATCGGCGTCGACCCGCACGGGCTCGTTCAGCAGGCCGGTAGCCAGGCTCTCCAGCTCGCCCGGCAGGGTGGCTGAGAAGAGCAGGGTCTGCCGCTCTTTTGGCATCAATCCAAGCAGGGTTTGGATGTCGGGCCAAAAGCCCATCTCCAGCAAACGATCCGCCTCGTCCAGCACCAGCATGCGCAGTACCTCCAGCGTCACTATCTGCTGGCTCAGCAGATCGCGCAGTCGCCCCGGCGTTGCCACCAGCAGTTGGGGCCCTTGCGCCAGCGCGATCTGTTGCTGCTCTTGCGCCACGCCGCCGCACAGGGTGACCAGTTGCACCCCCAGCGCATCGGCACCCCCTTGCAGCGCGGCGCTCACCTGGGCCGCCAGTTCGCGGGTCGGCACCAGCACCACACCCTGCACCGAGGGTTGGGCGGGATCGAGCCGCGCCAGCAAGGGTAGGCCGAAGGCCAGCGTCTTGCCGCTGCCGGTGCGGGCCAGCGCCAGCAGATCCCGTCCCGCCAGCACGGCCGGGATGGCTAGCTGCTGCACCTGGGTCGGGTGCTGAAGAGCGGTGGGCAGGGCTGCCAGCAGGGCAGGGGAGAGGTCGAGTTGCTCAAAGGTCATGGGGGCGCACGGATCAGTCTGTGGGAAGCGCAGTCTAGTGAGCGAGGGGACAGAAGTAAAACCTCATCCCCTCTTGGCAACTAGCGATAGCGCCCGCATGGCGCTTTCGCAAGATGCCGCCGGCCTTCAACACCATCACAGGGGGCCTTGGGCCTTCAATACTACCGGGGCGTGCCCTTGTGGATGAGGTGGGCCGCCGTTGGGGTCGGCTGCCACGTATCGCCAGCACCACGGCATCCCTAGATCAGCCAAGCGGCGCTGTTAACGCTATGCCATAGCGCGACAGGGGGGCGAATGGCGCGCCCTTATCATTATCATCTGTTGCAAAATTGCGCGGCGTTAAGATCAAACTCCAGTGTTTAATTAATTTTTGGATGAAGTGGCTGCATTGATGGGGGCCTCTTGCCTCTTTTCGGCACAAACGCTCTACTTAGCCCCCTCCGCTACTCGCGGAACATAAAAATTAAATAAGGCCACATGCAGATTCTCAGCCCGAATTCGCCATTCTGGCCGGCTTCTGCCGTGGTTTTCTCTGGTCACAGGCAGGCAACGCAACATGAACAATCAAAGCTTAACGTCCAAGGACATCGTCGCGCTGGGTTTCATGACCTTCGCGCTCTTTGTCGGGGCCGGCAACATCATCTTCCCACCCATGGTGGGGTTACAGGCGGGCGAACAGGTATGGAGTGCGGCGCTCGGCTTTCTGCTGACCGCGGTCGGCTTGCCGGTGCTGACCGTGGTGGCGCTGGCTAAGGTCGGCGGCGGCATCGATGCCCTGAGCGCCCCCATCGGTCGCAAGGCTGGGCTGCTGCTCGCCACCGTCTGTTATCTGGCTGTCGGGCCGCTATTTGCCACCCCGCGCACCGCGACTGTCTCTTATGAAGTGGGGCTGGCGCCCCTGTTCGGTGACGATGGCTCGGCCCTGCTGGTCTACAGCCTGGTCTACTTCGCTCTGGTGATCGGTATCTCCTTCTACCCCGGCCGGCTGCTCGACACGGTGGGCCACGTGTTGGCGCCGATCAAGATCTTGGCGCTGGCCGCGCTCGGTGTCGCGGTGCTGTTGTGGCCGGCCGGCTCGGCCATTCCCGCCATCGAGAGCTACCAGCATCAGCCCCTCTCCAACGGTGTCATCAACGGCTACCTCACCATGGACACCTTGGGGGCCATGGTATTTGGCATCGTCATCGTCAACGCGGCCCGCTCGCGCGGGGTGAGCAGCGCCGGCTTGCTGACCCGCTACACCATACTGGCTGGTCTCATTGCCGGAGTGGGCTTGACCCTGGTCTACCTCAGCCTGTTTCGCCTCGGCTCGGTGAGTGGCGAGCTGGCCCCCCACGCCCAGAATGGCGCCGAGATCCTGCACGTTTATGTGCAGCACACCTTCGGCGGCATGGGCAGCGGCTTTCTGGCCCTGCTTATCTTCATCGCCTGTCTGGTGACGGCGGTCGGCCTGACCTGCGCCTGCGCCGAGTTTTTCGCCCAGTACCTGCCGCTCTCCTACCGCACCCTGGTGCTGCTGCTGGGGGGCTTCTCCATGCTGGTCTCTAACCTTGGCCTGAGCCACCTGATCCAACTCTCGGTGCCGGTACTGACTGCCATCTATCCCCCCTGCATCGTGCTGGTGGGGCTGAGTTTCACCCTGCGCTGGTGGAACAACGGCAGCCGGGTGGTGGCGCCGGTCATGTTGGTGAGCCTGCTGTTTGGCCTCATCGACGGCCTCAAGGCCTCGGCGCTGGCCGACATGCTGCCGGGCTGGAGCCTTGCACTGCCCCTGAGCGAGCAAGGGCTGGCCTGGTTGCCCCCCTCTCTGGGCACCCTGCTGCTGGCGGCCCTGTGCGATCGCCTGCTGAACCGCCCGCCGGTGGCCACCTGCCAATAAGGCGCGCCGTCCCCCATGCCAACCTCGCCTCTTGGGCCGGGTTAACCATAAAAAAAGGAGCCTACGGGCTCCTTTTGCATTGGGGGGTTACCCCCACAGGGCGAACAGGAGTGTGCCGCTCGCCCCGGCCAGTAGCAAGATGACGCCGACCCGACCTGGGCCGTGCAGCTTGGTCCACATGAAGAGGCTGGTGAGGGCGAGCAGCAGCAGGGCGAGGGCGGCCAGATCGCCGAAGAGCTGCCAACCGAGGCCGGTGCCCATGCCCCGGTGCAGTCGGTTGAGGCTGGCGGCCAAGTTGGCCTGCTGGGTCTCTACCCGCACCTCCAGGGTGCCGGCCACATAGGTCGCCATCAGGCTGTGGCGCAAGTCCAGCATGCGCAGCTCCCAGCGGGCCGGCAGGGTCAGGCTCCCCTCCGGGGTTGGCAGGGTCTGCGGCGGCGTGAGGCGCACGCGCCCCTCCTCGCCGGCCTGAGGGTAGCGCTGGCGCAGCAGGGTGC
Organism: Aeromonas simiae; assembly: GCF_014892695.1. NCBI lineage: Bacteria > Pseudomonadati > Pseudomonadota > Gammaproteobacteria > Aeromonadales > Aeromonadaceae > Aeromonas > Aeromonas simiae. The sequence continues at coordinate 3,427,830 of NZ_CP040449.1, read as the reverse complement.
GCAGCGCATCCACATCGGCCAGCGGGGCGGCCAGCGGCAGGGTCTCGCTCCCCTGTTCGGTGTGGGGGCCGGGCAGAGGGAGCACGGCGCGATGTTGCAGCCACAGGCCGGTCAGGCCATAGAGCAGCATCAGGGTCAGGGTCAGTAGACCGGCCCAGGCGTGCAGGCGGCGCACCCATTTGTTGTTGTGCAGGGGAAGGCGGCGTCTCATGGCGATATTGGCCGGCGTGGCCGGCCCAATCTCCTTCTCATTAGAAGCGGTAGGTGGCGCTCAGGTTCACCTGGCGCGGGCTGCCCGGCATGATCTGCGCGGCGCTGGTGGCACTGACGAAGTACTCCTTGTCGAGCAGGTTCTCCATGGCGAGCTGGGCCTCCCAGTGGGGCCAGCGGTAACCGGCGCGGCCGTCAATGCGGGCGTAGCCGGGTAGCACTGTGCTGTTGTCGTTGTCGGCATAGCGTTTGCCAACCGCAGTGACGCCGCTCTCACCGAACCAGCCGAGCTGGCCCTGCTGATAGCCTGCAAACAGTTCGCCGTTGTGGCGCGACACGTTGCTCGGGCGCTTGCCTTGATAGCGCGCTTCGGCCTTGACCTGTTCGGCGTCTTGCAGGGCGAGGCCGCCGCGCAGGTAGATCTCGTCGCTGAGCTGGGCGCGGGCGCTCAGCTCGATGCCGTCGGTGCGTTGCAGGCCGGTCAGGATCACCCGGGTCGGATCGTCGGGATCCTTGCTGCGCTTGTTGTACATCTCGAGGCGGTAGAGCGAGAGGGTGGTGGCCAGGCGGCCGTCGAACCAGTCGCTCTTCACCCCGGTCTCGTACTGGCGGGTGTGCTCGGGATCGAGGTGGTTGCTGGGATCGCCTGGGGTGATGCCGATGAGGCCGCCGCCGGCCGGGGCAAAGCTCTTGCTGTAGGAGGCGTAGAGTGCGTGTGCCTCAATGGGGTTCCACACCAGACCGAGGCGCGGGCTCAGGCTGTCGTCGCTCACGCTCTGCTGGGTGCCTTTGTCAATGCGCTCGCTGGTGACGGTGAAGTGGTCGTAGCGCAGGCCGGCCAGCAGGTGCCAGTCGCCCAGACTCAGTTGATCTTGCAGGTAAGCTGCCTGGCTGCGCACCCGGTGGCGGGCATCGCTGGCAAGCTTCATGGCGCCGTCGTGGCTCGGCAGGCTGGCCGAGTCATACAGGTTGCCGGGCGGGATCGGGGTGGCGTTTTGCCACAGCGTGGGGGTGCGCTCCTGCCACCCCTGCTCGACCCCGATGAGCAGCCGATGCGCCAGCGGGCCGCTTTGTAGCTGGCCTTCGGCTTCTAGGTTGGAGGCGAGGTTGCGGGCGTGCAGATCCTGCTGCCAGCGGGCACGGGTCACCTGATCGCCCTTGACGGCGGTGACATAGGTGTTGTCGAACTGGCTGTCGAGATCGATGAGGCTCAGCTGGTGGCGCAGTTGCCAAGCATCGCTGATGTCCCAGCTCAGACGGGAGCGGGCCGACTGGGCCAGATCGTTGATGTAGTCGCGGCGGGTATCGCTGTAGACCGCTTTGCGCGACACCTCGGCCGGGCGGCCATCGACGCCGGGAATGCCGCGATCCGGGGTGCGCTTGTACTCGTTGCGCTCGTATTGCAGCAGCCAGCTGGCCCGCTCGCTCAGATCCCAGTTCAGCGCTGGCGCCAGCAGGGTGCGCTTGCCATGTACGCCATGGCGGAAGCTGTCGGCATCCTCCTGAGCCACGTTCAGGCGCAGTTGCACCTGCTCGCCGGCCTCGGCGTTGAGGTCTGCCGCCAGCCGCTGGCTGTCGTGGCTGCCGGCGCGCACGCTCACGCTCGACACCTGTCCCTTCTGCGGTTTCTTGCTGATGCGGTTGACGATGCCGCCGCTGCTGCCACGGCCATAGAGCACGGCGGCCGGCCCCTTGAGCACCTCGACCCGCTCTATGTTACCGAGATCGCGGGTGTACTGCATGTCGTCACGAAAGCCGTCGAGGAACAGATCGCTGCCGGCGCTGAAGCCACGGATGGTGACGCCGTCGAAGCGGGTGTCACCGCTGGCATCGACGCCGGGGATGCCGACCAGCGACTCGCTGAGGGTGCTCTGGCCGAAGGCGGTCAGCTCGCTGGCCGCGACGCTGTCGATGGTTTGCGGCACCAGCTTGGCTGGGGTGGCAGTGCGGGTGGCGGTGGCCACTTCGGGGTGTTGGGTGCGTTTGCCGTTGATGACGAGGGTCTCGTCGCTGGCGAGCGCCGGGCCACAGGTGGCCAGCAGCGCCAGACACACCAGAGAGGGGCTGCAATGGGGGTGGTGCATGGGGTTGTCGACTCTTGTTGTTATTGCCTGAACTGCATCTGTTGATTCTCACGCTCCGGTGAGGTTCGCAATGATAGTTATTTTCATTAGCAATACAACCCCGCGAATAGCAGGGGATCGAGGCGGTGTGAGCCGGGCTGGGAGGGGAATAAACAGGCCCGCATGAGACGGGCCTGGGAAGGGTCAGCGGCGGGCGGCGCAGCGCTCAGCAATTGCCCGCTTCTCGGTCTCATCGAGGAAGGCCAGGGTCAGGCCATTACGCTGGGCCTGGCGGATCTCGGCGGCGCTGAGGCCAACGGCCGGGGCGGCGACGTTATATTCATGGGGCAGCTCGATCCCCTCGACCGCCGGATCGTCGGTGTTGAGGCAGGCCAGGATGCCGTGGGCGAGGAAGGGGCGGATCGGGTGGCGCTCGAAGTTCTCGACCGTGCTGGTTTGCACGTTGGAAGTGAGGCAGGACTCGATGCCGATGCGGCGCTCGGCGAGGAAATCCATCAGGCGCGGATCCTCGATGGCCTTGACCCCGTGGCCGATACGCTCGGCGCCGAGATCGCGGATCGCCTGCCACATGCTTTCGGGGCCGGCGGCCTCACCGGCGTGAACCGTGACGCGCAGACCGGCGTCGCGCACCCGGCGAAAGTGGTCGGTGAACAGCTCACCCGGGAAGCCCAGCTCATCGCCGGCCAGATCGATGGCGACCAGCTGGCTGGCATGGGCCAGGCAGGCCTCCAGCTCGCGGCGGCACTGCTCGGTGCCGAAGGTGCGGCTCATGATGCCGATGAGGTTGGCCTGCACACCGAAGTCGCGGCAGCCGGCCTGCACGCCGTCGATGACCGCCTCCACCACCCCTTGCGGGTCGAGGCGGTGGGCCATGGCCATGTAGGCGGGGCTGAAGCGCAGCTCGGCATAGTCGATGCCGGCGCGCAGCAGATCCTCGGCATTCTCGTAAGCCACCCGGCGGCAGGCGTCATAGTCGGCCAGCACCGCCACCCCCCAGTCCAGTTTCTTCAGGAAGGCGACCAGGCTCGGTTCGTTTTCGACGATCTGCACGTGGGGGCGTAGCGCCTCGAGATCCATGGCCGGCAGGGCGATGTTGTGCTGGCGACCCAGTTCTAGGATGGTCTGGGCGCGGATGTTGCCATCCAAGTGGCGATGCAGGTCGGTCAGGGGGAGCGAGCGATCAATCATGATGAGCCTTCTTGTTCTGTGCCTCGATGAACAGACATTCTAGGGGCGGGCGGCGGAAAAGATAGCCCGCCGCAGCCTAGGTGGAGGTGTGGCGGGCGGGCAATGTTCGGCGGCGTGACGGGAATCGTTTTTACCGATCAGGCGCCAAGCACGAAACGTTCGATGGCGACGGCAACCCCGTCCTCGTCATTGCTGGCGGTGATGTGGCCGGCCAGCGCCTTGAGCTCGTCGGTGGCATTGCCCATGGCGATGCCAAGGCCGGCATATTCGATCATGTGGCTGTCGTTGCCGGCATCCCCCATGCAGATCACCTGCTGGCGCTCGATACCGAGGTGCTCGGCCAGTGCCGAGACGCCGGCGCCCTTGTGGCTGTGGCGGTTCATGATCTCGAGGAAGAAGGGGGCGCTCTGTACCACGGTGTAATCCTGATAGAGCGAGGCTGGCAGTTGGGCGATGGCCGGGGTGAGCAGCTCGGGCGGGTCGATCAGCATCACCTTGAGGATCTCGTCCTCCGGGTCAAGCTCGGCGAAGTCGAGCAGGGTGATGGGCAGATCGTTGAGGCGGGACTCGTGCTCGGTGTAGTGATTGAGCGCCGGGGTGATGAGGCCAAGAGTGCGCGAGAAGGCGTGCACGTTGACGCCAAGCTGGTGGGCCAACTGTGCGACGCGGGAGGCATCGCGGCCACGCAGCGCCTGGCTGCGGATCACGCTGCGATCGGCGGCGCGCTGCACCAGGGTGCCGTTGTAGCAGATGACGTAGTCATCGGCGCCGGTCATCGCAAGCTCGTCTAGGTAGCGGGTCATGCCCTCGAGCGGGCGTCCTGAGGCGAGCACCACGGTCACCCCCTGCTGGCGGGCGGCAGCAATGGCGGCCTTATTGCGAGCCGAGATCTGCTGGTCGTGACCGAGCAGAGTCCCATCCATGTCGAGAGCGATCAGTTTGTACATACGGCTACCTGCAAGGGGTTGAGAAGAGGCCAGAGTCTACTCAAAAGTGCAGGGTGATGCGACCTCAGCGTGCGGTGCGCGGCGCGCTCCACGGCAGCACAACAGCCTTCCCCTCCTGAACCCGGATCTGCACCGGCCCATGCTCGCTGTCGACGCGGCAGGAGAGGGGGCCGAGCTCGACCTCCACCCCGGCATAGAGGTGCTGGGCCGCCACGACCTTCATGCGGCTCAGCGCCATCTGTTGCTCCTCGCGGCAGCGCTCTACCTCGCTTTCGAGTCGCGTCAGGGTGGACATGTGTTGCTCCCGTTGCAACTTGAGGCGCTGCAACAGGGCCGGATCGCGGCGCTCGCGCGGCAGTTGCAGCAGCTTGAGCAGCACCTCATGCACCTTATCGAACCAGAGGTGGGCGGCCTCCTTCTCGCAGAGCAGCTCCTGCTCTTGGCTGCGCAGCGCGAAGACACCGCCAAGCACCTGCAACGTGGTCTGATTGGCCGCCTGGGCGCCGATGATGGCCGCCTGGATGCTCTCGCCTGCAATGTTGAGGCCACCGAGCAGGGTGCCCTTGTGCAGCGCCGGATCGCCGACCAGCAGGTGGTAGCCGGCCCGGCAGTAGCAGTGGGAGATCTGGTTATGGATATGGACATCCAGCTCGGCCTCCAGGCTGGCGTACTGGGCGAAGGCCAGGGTCAGGTTGCCGCCGGCCGTCAGGCAGCAGTTGAAGGGCTCCCCCTGGCGGTTGTGGTGGCCGATGGCTCCATGCTTGATGGTGAGATTGCCCCCCGCCCGTACGCTGGCAGCCTCGACGAAGCCACCGATGACGATGTCGCCACCGGCCTGCACCCGCATGCCAGGCTGCACGTCGCCACTGATCACCAGACTGCCGTTGAACTCCACATGGCCGTGCTTGGCATCGACGTTCTTCAAGGTGAGCAGGTCATCGACCGCCATGCCGCCAGGCTGGTGGCGAGGCATCCCAGCGCGCTGGGCCAGTAGCAGGGTGGTATCGTCGGCCAGCACAGTGCCTTCGCCTGCCGTCATGGTCACCTCTTTCCCCGGTTTGGCGGGGATCACGTGGCCATGGACATCGACGCCGGGCTCACCGGCGGTGGCTGGGTGGCGGCGCAGCAGTGGTGTGTCAGCCTGAACCGTGGCCAATGTGCCGAGATCGCGCAGATCAACTCGGCCATTGTCCAGCTCACGGGGGCGCAGTACCCGTTCGGCCAAGGTTTCGACCAGCGGCTCTAGAAAGCCGTCGCTGCCATGGCGGGGGGGACGTCCTTCGGCGATGGGCAGCAGCAGCTCGTGGCCGGGCGGGGCCTGGCGGGCGGCGAGCAGCGCCTGTTGCTCGAGTTGGGGAGAGAGACCCGTGGTGACGCCGGCGGCTTGCATGGCGCCGTGTAGCCGGGCCTGGGTGATGGGCTCGCCACCCCAGTCGCAGCGGATCTGGGCATAGGCGGTCATCTTGTCTTTGTCGATGCGGATCTTCAGTTCGGCATCGAGGCGGGAGGCTATCCAGAAGCGGTCGAGAACCCCTGGCGGTTCGTGGTGTTCGAGTAAAAATTGCAGGCGTGCCAGGCTTTGTTGAATCCCTTCAGGGCGGGGCTTCCAGCGCGACCAGGGGGACGCATCCAGCAGGGCCCTCAGTTCGGCCTCCGTCGTTTGATACGCCGTATGCAGGCAAATAAACAATCGCCCCTGTTCTGTCTCTTCACCGACACTGAGCCAGCTCTGTTCCAGCATGGACACCTCCTTGTTGCAGGGAGTATCCCGACTCTGGCCTTGTGGCGTCAACCTGAACCGTTCACCGACGCCATAAAGCAACGAGGCTCCTTGCGGAGCCTCGTTGTGGGTCAGTTCACCACGGCGACGTTCACCTTGCCGTTGCCCTGACTCATGCGCACCTTGGCGCCCGGCTGGAAGCTCGGGTTGGCCTTTTGCACCACGGCGATGACCTCGCCGGTGTCCTTGCGGATCTCCAGCTCGACGCCGTCAACCTGGTTGACCTTGTCGTTGATGGCCTTGCCCGCGACCGCACCGGCAATGGCGCCACCGGCAGCGGCCAGGCTGCGACCGGTGCCGCCGCCGATCGTGCTGCCGAGCAGGCCGCCGACCACACCACCACCGACAGTGCCGATGAGGCCATTGTCATCGGCCTGGATCTTGACCGGGCGCACCGCCTGGATGGTGCCATAGGTGACGGTCTGAACCTGCTTGGCACGATCCGAGGTGTAGACGTCACCAGAGTAGATGTCGCTGTTGGCACACCCGCTCAGGGTGGCGACCAGCATGGCCAGGAGGGTAACTTTCTTGTTCAGCATGGATGCCTCCATCAGTGAATCCGTCGAACATGAGCGCGACTTAACTGTAGCTCCGCCCGTGTTCGAGTGAAACACCCTATCTGTTACCCCTTGTTTAGGCGCGGATAGCCGGCTGGCCCTGTTCGAGGGTGAAATGCAGGGCCTTTTCCAGCACATTGCGCGGCTCGCCCGGCCCGAAGTATTCGGCCTCGACCGCCACCAACTGGTAGCCCAGCCGCTGGTAGAGGCGATTGGCCGGGTTGCTGGGGTCGACGGTGAGGCGGGCGCGTTGCATCCCCTGCTTGCGCAGTTGCCACTCCAGCTCTTCCAGCAGGCGCTGCGCCAGACCCTGACCGCGGGCCTCGGGCTGCACCGCCAATGAGAGCACCCAACCGAGTTCCCTATCCTGGCCAAGGCCGCCCAGCACATAACCGAGCAGACGCTCGTCCTGCTCTATCACCAGCAGCAACTCGGGCCACAGATCCAGGGCCTGACGAAAGAAAAAGGCGGGATAGATGGGATCGCCGAAGACGCTCGACTCGATCTGCCAGATGGCATCGAGGTCGGTATGGCGGGCGAGGCGGATAAGGGGGGATGGGGTCATGGCGTCTCCTTCTGGGATAGCGCGGCGAGGCCGCGCCGACGAATGGGATGGCCGCACATTGGCCGGGGTGGGGGAGTATGCCGATGCAAGCCAGCCAGGGCAAGCTGGAGTCTCAGAAAACGAAACGGGGCCCAGCGGCCCCGTCTCAGGTTACAGCAGTGCCGTGGCCTGCTCGAGCCAGGCGAGATCCGCGCCGTCGAGCTGGGGGGCCAGACGGCGGCGCACCTCGGCGTGGTATTCGTTGATCCAGCGGAACTCATCCGGGCTCAGCAGGGCGCGGTCGATGAGGCGGGTATCGAACGGCACATAGGTCAGCCGCTCGAAGCGCAGCATGGGCACTTCCCCTTGCTCATCGCTCTCGCTCACCACCACCAGGTTTTCACAGCGGATGCCGAAGGCGTTCTCGCGGTAGTAGCCGGGTTCGTTGGAGAGCACCATGCCCGGTTGCAGCGGCTCCATGCTCCCCTTGGGAGCGATGCGCTGCGGCCCTTCGTGCACGCTGAGGAAGTGACCCACGCCATGGCCGGTGCCGTGGTCGTAGTTGAAACCGGCGCGCCACAAGGGCATGCGGGCCAGTACGTCGAGCTGGATGCCGGCGGTGCCACGCGGGAAGCGGGCCTGATCGAGCGCGATGTGGCCCTGCATCACGCGGGTGAACATCGCCTTCTGCTCTTCGTCCACCTCGCCGACACAGACGGTGCGGGTGATGTCGGTGGTGCCGTCGAGGTACTGGCCGCCGGAGTCGACCAGATAGATACCATCTTGGCCGAAGGGGCGCGGCACCCCGTTGCTGTGGTGGTAGTGGCACATGGCGGCATTGGGCCCCAGCGCCGAGATGGTGTCAAAGCTCGGCTCGACGTAGAGATCGCTCGCCTTGCGGAAAGATTCGAGCCGATCGGCCAGGGTGCCCTCGTCGACACCGGCGGTCTCACCGCTTTCGACCAGCCGATCCAGCCAGGCCAGGAAGCGCACCATGGCCACCGCGTCGCGCTGGTGGGCGGCACGCATGCCGGCCAGCTCCACCTCGTTCTTGCACGCCTTGAGGCGCAGGGTCGGGTCTTGTCCTGCCACCAAGGTGGCGCCGGCCTGCTCCATGGTGAGCTGGCACCAGGCGTTGGCGGTGGCCGGATCGGCCTGTACCTTCAGGCCATCCTCGCCGAGGCGGGTCAGCACCTCGCCCAGGTTGTCTATGGGGTGCAGCGAGACGTCGTTGCCCACGTGCTGGGTGAAGGGGAAGCACTCCAGCTTGTCGCTGTCGACGAAGAAGTCGAGGGTGCTGTTGGCATAGAGCACGGCAAAGCCAAGCACCACCGGCAGCCGCTCCACGTCGCGGCCACGCAGGTTGAGCAGCCAGTTGATCGATTCGGCTTGGGTCAGCAGGGCGGCGTCGAGGCCGCGGCGGCGCAGATCGGCGGCGATCTGCTCGCGCTTGGCGGTGCTCGACATTCCCGTCAGCTCCTCACCATAGAGGATCACCGGGGCCTTGCTCGGTGCCGGACGATCACTCCAGTGGCGATCGATCGGATTGTCGGTTACCTGAACCAGCTCGATGCCACGCTCGCGCAGCAGGGCGTCGGCTTCGCGGTACCAGTTGAGGCTGTGCAGGCGCGGATCGAAGCCAACCTTGGCGCCGCGCTCAAGCTGGTCGGCCAGCCACACCAAGTGCGGGGTGTCGATCAGGTGGTGGTATTCGAAGATCTCGCCGGGAGCTTGCAGGCGGGCCTGCACGGTATAACGGCCATCGATGAACAGGGCGGCCCGTTCGATGAGCAGCACGGCCAGCCCGGCCGAGCCGGTAAAGCCGGTCACCCAGGCGAGACGCTCGGCCTCGGCCGGAATGTACTCACCCAGATGTTCGTCATCATGGGGGACGATGAAGGCATCCAGTTCCAGTTCTCTCAGGGATTCCCTGACCAGGTTGACCCGGTCTGCGATGATCTCAAAGCTGTTCATTGTCAGTTGCCATTGTGGATTGCGAGCGAATAGACGGTCATGCACCGGCCTGTAGGATGCGCTTGACCGAGGCGGCTGCATCGGCGATATGCCGTTGCAACAACACCACGGCCTCATGCTTGCGCCGCTCGCGGCACAGCGTCAGCAGCTGGGCGTGCTCCCGTTCGGCCTTGTCCACTCCGTCGCTGGCAAACAACAGCTCGAAGCGGACATAGCGATCGCAACCCAGGTTTATCTGGGCGATCAGCTCAAGGGCCTGGGGGCGTCCGGCGGCACGATAGAGGGTGGCGTGGAAGCGGTGGTTCAGTTCGGCCCAGCGCTCTACCTGGGTTCCGCTCTCCAACGCCTGGTCAAACTCGGCCAGAATCGACTCCGCCTCGGCGAAGGTCGCTTCTGTCATCAGGTCGACGGCGTGAAACAGGGTATCGGCTTCCAGTAGGGCTCGCAAATAAAACAGCTCATCAATGGCGGTGGCGTCCAGTGCGGTGACCACGGCGCCGCGATGGGCGGCGAATTTGACCAGCCCTTGTGCTTCGAGCTGCATCAGTGCCTCACGCACCGGGATACGGCTCACCATGAGTTCGCGCGCCAGCGCATCCTGGCGTAGCGGAGCCCCGGCCGGCAGCTCGCCGCTGAGGATCCGGGCGCGCAGGTTGTCCACTACCATCTGGGTTCGGGTTGTATAGCCTTGGCTCATGATGCCCTGTCACTGCCCCTGTTGTCCGGGGGGCAGCAGACCACAGAAGGGGACATGTTGCAAGTCTGTTGCCGGTGCTTGACCGGCGTGATGGCTTGGTAGAGAGTTGTTTGACACCGTTCTCCATGATGGGCCTCGGAGCGGATGCCGGGAGCCTGTTACAAAGGGTTCACCTGACCACAAGGAGTGTGCGATGAATCTGATGTCTTGGTCGCTGCTGGCGACCCTCTGGCTCTGTACCGTGCTCAGCCCCGCCTTGCTGCTGGCGTTGCTGGTGCTCTGCCTGCTGGCCCTGCTGGATATCTGGTGGCCATGGCTGCCCTTGTGGTGCGGCCTGCTGGGCGTGCTCCCCGGCATCGCATGGGCCGAAATCATCCGCCGCCGGACGGGTCTGCTCCCCTTCTATGCCCATCTTCTACACATGCCGCAACTGCTGCGCAGCGAGGCCGATGAGCGCCACCGCTCCTGACGGTCTCTGCCCACACGGATGAGCGCGCTCATTGATGGTGAGTGCGATTGATACTAATTATCATTTACATAATCTTGTCTATCGATAAAATGGGGACACGTTCAGGCCTTCTAGCACCACGAGCCGTCTCACCCACGTTATCCAGATAAGAGCAGAGATCATGACTGTATTTCGTTATTCCCCGCTATCCACGTTCATCGTTGCCACCCTGGCTACCGGGGGGGCCCTGGCCGCGCCGAGTGATGAAGTCATGGTGGTGACCGCCTCGGGCTTCCAGCAGAAGATCGAGGACTCCGCCGCCTCCATCTCTGTGGTTACCCGAGAGGATCTGGAGAAGCGGGCCTACACCGACGTCACCGATGCCCTCAAGGATGTGCCGGGGGTGGTGGTGACCGGGGGCGGCAGCAGCCGCGACATTAGCATCCGCGGCATGGGGGCCAAGTACACCCTGATGCTGATCGACGGCCGCCGCGTCGATACCCGTGGCACCCGCCCCAACAGCGATGGCCCCGGCATTGAGCAGGGGTGGATGCCGCCCTTGCAGGCGATCGAGCGCATCGAGGTGGTGCGTGGCCCCATGTCCTCGCTCTATGGCTCCGATGCCATGGGGGGGGTCATCAACATCATCACCCGTAAGACCAGCAAGGGGCCCTGGCAGGGCACCCTGCACAGTGATGCCACCATGCAGGAGAACCGTGACTCGGGCGATCAGTTCCAGGGCAGCGGCTATGCCGGTGGCGCGCTCATCGACGGCCTGCTCGGCCTGCGCCTGACCGGCCAGATGCTGCGCCGTGATGAGGATCAGATCGTCAACGGCTTCAACGAGCAGCGCACCCGCAACGGCGGGGTGGCGCTGACCCTGACCCCCAGCGAGCAGCACCGCTTCGACCTCGATATCAGCCGCACCCTGCAAGATCGCAACGGCACCCCCGGCCAGTCGCGCGATCTGCTCAACAGCCGTGGTCAGCCCAACAGCGCCAGCCTCAACCGCTATGAGCACACCGTCTATGCCCTGACCCACAACGGCCAGTTCGATGGCGCCTCCTCGACCAGCTATGTGCAGCGCGAGCAGAGCAAGAACCCGGGCCGCGCGATGCAGCTCGACAACACCCTGTTCAACACCCAGACCCAGTTCAATCTGGGGGCTCACATCCTGAGTCTGGGTGGTCAGTACCGCTACGAAGAGCTGGAGGATCTTGGCAACCAGCTAGCCGGGGCCGGCCACGTCAATCAGCTCGATCGCCGTAGCTGGGCCCTGTTTGCCGAGGATGAGTGGGCCATCACCGATCGTTTCGCCCTGACCGGCGGCCTGCGTCTTGACGATGACGAGAACTACGGTAGCCACTGGTCACCGCGCCTTTACGGGGTATGGCATCTGGACGATGAGTGGACCCTCAAGGGGGGCGTCTCCAGCGGCTACCGCTCACCCGAACTGCGCATGGCGGCGGCCAACTGGGGTCAGGCCACCGGCGGCGGCAGCTCGGACGGGGTGATCGTCGGCAACCCCGACCTCAAGCCCGAGCAGAGCGTGAGCGAGGAGATCGCCCTGCTGTGGAACAACCGGGCCGGGCTCTCGACCGGCCTGACCCTGTTCAACACCGACTTCAAGGACAAGATCACCGAGGTGCGCCGTTGCAGCAGCGCGCAAGACCCGGCCTGTACCATCAACGGCCACAGCTATGACTTCGTGAGCGACCGGGTCAACGTCGACAAGGCCAACATGCGCGGGGTGGAGGGCACCTTGGAGTGGGCCATCAATGACGCCTGGTCGCTGGCCTCCAGCTACACCTGGACCGACTCGGAGCAAAAGAGCGGGGTGTTCAGCGGCCAGCCGCTCAACCAGATGCCGCGCCACATGTTCAACACCAAGGTCGACTGGGCGGCCGCCGATGATCTGGATGTGTGGGCGCGGGCCAACTTCCGCGGCAAGACTTCGGAATATCTGAACCGGGTCACCATGGCCGACGGCACCCCCTCCTACACCTTCGTCGATCTGGGGTTGCGCTATCGTGCCAACCGTCATCTGGACGTGACGGCCGGGGTCTACAACCTGCTCGACAAGACGGTGGATTACGCCAGCTATCAGACGGTGCTGGACGGGCGCCGCTACAACCTAGGGGTGACCTACAACTTCTAACCTGAGGGGGTCATAAGACCCCCTTTTCGCGGCTGGCCTTTGCCTGCGCGGACGTGTAGGCTGGGTTTCGGGTGGTGACGATAGCGCCACCACAACGGCAAGAGGTGCGTGCCTCTGATGTCGGCGGCACGCGATAGAGTCTCGGTCTGAAATGGAGCTCACATCATGAGTAAGTCCCACGGCAAAGATGCCAAGAAGAAACCGCAGATGACGTTGAAAGAGAAACGTGAGGCCAAGCGCCACAAGGATGAGTTGAAAAACGCCGCCGGTCCCATGAAGTAACCCACTTGCAGCATCAAGCCAGCCCGAGGGCTGGCTTTTTTATGCCTGAAAACCGACAAAAAAACGGCGCCGTCAGGCGCCGTTTTGGGTCTCGAGTCGGCTTAGGCGCCGGCCGGCACCGCGTGGGCGGTGTTGCGCGGGGCGGGGCCGCTGAACTTCTCCACCTCCAGTTGGGCCATGTGGCCGCAGTTACCCTGGGCCAGGCTCGATGAGCCCACGTCGAAGGTGAGGCAGTTGACGTTGCCGTTCTTGCACAGGCTGCCCGGCTTGCCCGGCTCGGCTGGATCGAACCAAGCCCCCTCGCAGATCCGCACCGCTCCTTGGCGGATCTCGTCCGACACCAGGGCCCCAACCAGGATCTGGCCGCGATCGTTGAAGGCGCGCACCAGATCGCCATTTTGAATGCCGCGCGCCTTGGCGTCCTCGGGGTGAATCAGGATCGCCTCCCGATCGGCCACCGCGAACTTGTCGCGCAGCGGGGTGTTGTCGAGCTGGGAGTGCAGCCGCTGGGTCGGGTGCGCGGTGTTGAGCGAAAGCGGGTAGCGTTTGGCCTCTTCGCCCTTGTACCACTCCTTGGGCTCATACCACTTGGGATGGCCGGCGCAGTCGGCGTAACCCATGCCGGCCACCGTCTTGGAGAAGATCTCTATCTTGCCGGACGGGGTGCCGAGCGGGTTGAGCAGCGGATTGTCGCGAAAATCGCCGTGACGCACCCAGTTACGGTTCGCCTCGGGCACCGGGAAGCGTACGTAGTTGTTGGACTCCCAGAACAGGTTGAACGGCGGCAGCGGCACCCGGGCGGCGCGCGCCTGGGCGGCCATGCCGTCGTACATCTGCTTGAGCCACAGCATCTCGTCCTTGCCCTCGGAGTACTGCTCCTGCACGCCCAGCTTGGCGGCCAGCGCGCTGAAGATGTCGAAGTCGTTGCGCGACTCAAACTGGGGCGGCACGCACTGGTGCATCGGGAACACGTAGCGCTGGGAGTAGTCGCCGCCCATCTCCAGATCGTTGCGCTCATAGCTGGTGGTCACCGGCAGCACGATGTCGGCGTGCTTGGCGGTGGCGGTCCAGTAAGGCTCGTGCACGATCACGGTCTGCGGACGGCGCCAGGCCTCGAGCAGGGTGTTGGTGTCCTGATGGTGGTGGAAGGGGTTACCACCCGCCACATAGACCATCTTGATGTCCGGATAGGTCACCTTGCGGCCGTTGAAGTCGATGGTCTTGCCGGGGTTGGCAAGGCAGTCGGCGATACGGGCCACCGGGATCGGTGCCGGGCTGTTGGCCGGCGCGTTACCGGCCGAGATCCCGGCCAGAATGCCACCCTTGGCGGTCGGGCTGCCGCCGGAGGAGTAGTGGTAGCTAAAGCCAAAACCGCCGCCCGGCAGGCCGATCTGGCCCAGCATGGCGGCCAGGGTGACCAGCATCCAGTTCGGCTGCTCGCCGTGGTGCTGCCGCTGCATGCCCCAGCCGGCCATGATCATGGTGCGCTTGGCGGCCATGTCGAGGGCGAGCTGGCGAATGATCTTGGCGTCGACGCCGCAGATCTCGGCCGCCCACTCGGCGCTCTTGGGCTGACCATCCTCCTTGCCGAGCAGGTAGGCAAGGAACTGCTCGAACCCGACCGTGTAGCGATCGAGGAAGGCCTGATCGTGCTTCTGCTCGCTGTACAGGGTGTGGGCTACCCCCAGCATCATGGCGACGTCGGTGTAGGGGCGCGGGGCAATCCACTCGGCGCCGACCTGCTTGGCGGTCTCGTTGTGCACCGGATCGATGCTGATGATGCGGGTGCCCTTCTTCTTGAGGGCCTCAAAGCCGGCCTGCCCCTCGTGATCCGGCATGTTCCAGCTGTTTTTCAGGGTGACTTGGGCGTTGACCCCCCACAGCACCACCAGTTCGGCGTGCTCGACCACGTTGGGCCAGGCGGTCTGCTGCTCGTACACCTCGATGGAGCCCATCACGTGGGACATGATCACCTGGGCCGCGCCGGTGGAGTAGTCGCCGGCATAGCCGGTGAAGCCGCCCGCCAGGTTCATCAGGCGGTGCAGCAGGGTGCGGCAGTTGTGGAACATGCCCACGCTCTTCCAGCCGTAGGAGCCCGCATGGATGGCCTGCGGGCCGAAATCACGCTGGATGCGCCGGATCTCGCCAGCCACCAGTTCGATGGCGTGCTCCCAGCTCACCCGCACCCACTCATCGGCGCCGCGCAGTTCCGGCTTGGCGCCAGGGCCGTGCTCAAGCCAGCTCTTGCGCACCATGGGGTACTTGATGCGGTTCTTGGCATGCACCTGATAGGGCGCCATCTCGATGAGATCGTTAGGGGCCGGATCGTCGGCGACCGGCTGGACGCGCACCATGCGCCCCTCCTCGACGATGGCCTCGAAGGCGCCCCAGTGGGCGCCGGTCAGAATGCCCTTCTGGGCTGGCACCAGGGTCGGGAACTGCTCCAGTGCGGTGCTGATGGCTTGGGCCAGGGCACTTTTCGGGAACAGACCGCCGAGCAGTGGCAGGGCGGCGCAGGCGCCGAGCCCTTTGAGCAGGGCGCGGCGGGAGAGGTCCGGTTGCTGCGATTTACATGTGGTCATGGAGTGCTTCCTCTTCGGTCCGTTCTCAGTGGGCGGCCATGTCGCTGGCGTGTTTTTGCACATACTGGGTCAGCATGCGCGCCTGTTCCGGGGTGAGGGAGGTGCGCGACTCCATCCCCTTGATGACGCCGATCCACTGGTTGGCGTTGAAGTGATCCAGGGCGGTGAGGCCGTGGCAGCCGGTGCAGTTGTTGGACATCAGGTTGGCCGCGTACTGCCACAGCTTCTCCTGCTCGCCGATGAGCTGGCTCTGGTCGACCCAAGCGGTCAGGCTGACCTGGTGCCAGGTGAGGTTGGTGGCGCTGTCGGTCTCGCTCTGGCCTGTGGTGAGCTGCGCCTTGGCCTTGTCACCGAGCAGCACGCTCAAGATCCGTTTGCCGGGGGCGGCGTAGAACACCTCGCTCACCCCATCCTGCTGCCAGCCCTCAATGCGCACTTGGGCGCGGCCGTTTTCATTGGCCAGCACCTCTACTTGGGTGGAGGGCATCAGGTTGCCCTCGTTGGCCTCCGCCTTGGCGTCCAGATAAAGCGGGGTGGTGGCGATGGCATAGCGGGTGGTGACTGAGGCCGGAGTCTGGGCGGCGGCCTGGGCCAGTTCGCTGGCGCCGGCGGCGGCCAGCTCACTCATGTCGGGCATGATGTGGGCCACGCCGCGGTGGCAGTCGATGCAGGTCTGCCCTTCCTTGATGGCGACCGGGTGCTCGGCACGGGCGTTGGGGCGCTGGGCCAGCACGTCCATCGCTTCGTAGCTGTGGCAACTGCGGCAGGTGGCTGAGTCGTTGGCCTTGAGCTGATCCCACACGCTCTGCGCCATGCGCAGCTTGTGGGATTCGTATTTTTCCGGGCTATCTAAGGTGCCGATCGCCTCGTGATAGATGTCCTTCACGGCGCGGATCTTGGTCCACAGGTAGGCGGTCGGTTCATTGGGGATGTGGCAGTCGGCGCACTCGGCGCGGATCCCCTTGGGGTTTTGGAAGTGAACGCTGCCCTGGTATTCGGCGAGCGGGGTCTGCATCGAGTGGCAGGAGACGCAAAATTCGGTAGAGCTGGTCTTGTGCAGTACGGTGACGGTGACGCCGAGGGCGGCGACGCCGAGCAGGGCACCGAGCAGCAGGATCCAGAACCAGGGCTTCTTGAACAGGGAGCCAGCGATCATGGGGGCCTCACATGTGCGGTTGTGCGGACGCGTTCAGCCTGGTGAGCCGGGGTCAAGGCGTGGCCACGACACGGCGTTTCAGTGCTGAATTTAATTCCGCTTTATTGTGTTTTTGTTGGATGTAATGGAAGTGCGCGGCGAGTTTAACACACAATATTTCTATGGTTAACGCGAAAGCACCACCAAAGAGATAGTTCTTGCGGGGTAAGCGTAGGCGGGAGAGTGGGGTGACACCAGCCCCCGTTTCAGGGGGCGCAGGCCGTGGCCTATGGGGCGGCCGGCAGAGAGACAACCAGCCGGCCAGGGGGCGAGCGGGGGTTACGCTTCCTCTGCCCAGGGCATCTCGGGCAGGGTATCGAGCAAGCCTTGGTAGCGCTCGAGATTGAAGGGGCCCTGGTCGGCCTCCATCGCCATCAGCTCGGCGCCGAGAGCGCAGACGATGTAGTCGATGGCCTCTTCCCGTGGCAGCCCCTTCATGGTCAGGCGCAGCAGGGTGGCGGTGACGTGGGGAGGGTTGCGCTCTGCCAGTTGGTTGGCCACGATCTCGCGCAGGCCGGCTTCGTCAAAAAGTTGTTCGCTCATGGGCTCTCCTCGTTGCGAGCGGCGAGTATATCACGGCAGGTCGCTTGCCTTGCCGCCCCCTTCTCCGGCACCCTGCTTCTTTTCGATGGAGAGTTCCATGCATATCGAGAGCGAACGGCTGCGCTTGCGCGAACTGGTGGCGGAGGATGCCCCCTTCATCCTGACCCTGCTCAACGACCCCGATTTTCACCGCCACATCGGCGATCGCGGGGTGCGCGATCTGGCCGCCGCGCGCGACTATATCGAGCAGGGGCCGCGTCTGAGCTATGCCCGTCACGGCTTTGGTCTCTATCTCATGGAGCGGCGCAGTGATGGGGCGGCCATGGGGATCTGTGGCCTGGTCAAGCGCGATCATCTGCCCGATGTGGACATCGGCTACGCCCTGCTGCCGGCCTTTCGCCGTCAGGGTTATGCCATGGAGGCGGCTCAGGCGGCCCTGCGCGATGGGCGGGAGCGGCTCGGCATCAAGCGAGTGGTCGGCATCGTCAGCGCCGGCAACCGCGACTCCATCGCCCTGCTCGAGCGGCTGGGGCTGCATGAGAGCGGCACCGTCATGATGGGCGAGGAGGCGTGTCTGCTGCTGGTGCCCGCCACTGATTGAGTTTGCCCCGACAAAAAGGCACTCTGAGGGGAACATCAAGACTCTGGGAGAAGGAATGAAAAACCTGGATCAACTCGACCTGGACATATTGTCCCACCTGTTTCGCGACGCGGGCATGACCAACAAGGATCTGGCGGCCCTGGTCGGCGTGGCCCCCTCGACCTGCCTCGAGCGGGTGCGCAAGTTGCAGGCGGAAGGGGTGTTGCTGGGGGCCCACTGTGAGGTGGATCACCAGGCCCTCGGTGGTCACATACAGGCCATGGTATCGCTGCGGCTAGCCCGCCACAGCCGCCAGATCATCGATGAGCTGCGCGACGCCATCATAGGTCTGCCCGAGGTGATCAGCCTGTTCCACATGGGGGGCAAGGATGATTTCCTGGTGCACCTGTGCGTGCCCGATACCGATCACCTGCGCAATTTCGTGTTCGACAATTTCACCTCTCGCGAGGAGGTGGTGCATCTGGAAACCTCGCTGGTGTTTGAGCACCGTTTCAGCCGCTCCTTGCCTTGTTTCATCGGCTCCTGAGGGGCCGGTTTGACCAAGTGGGGGGAGAATTACAAAAACGTTTTCTTTTGCCTTTTCCTTAGGCTGTAGCGTTTTATAATGGCTCTGCTGTTTATAGTAGAGCCAAGTTAATGCCTTTTTTCATTGATGTAGAATTCCTATCTGGCTGGCGCCTGTTTGTCGTGCTCTCCGATGGCACGACCGGTGTGTTGGACCTGTCCGAGTGGAAGATGCAGCCCCGCTGCGCGACGCTGCGGGATGAACGCGAGTTTGCCCGGGTGGCCATCGACGATCACCACGCCTTGAGCTGGCCGGGAGGCCCTCGGTTGGCTGCCCATGAGGTGTATCACCGCATCCGCCGTGACGAGGGCGCCCCCTTTTCTACCTGTTGAGGCGCCGCGGGTAACGGTTTCAGTCACGGTCGCTTGGCGTCGCTCCCGTTAATATGGAGGCCAAATAGTCACTCCACAGCGGGAAGATAACAATGAAACATGGATGGACACGCCGTGGCGCGCTCGGCGCCTTCACTCTGCTGCTGACGGCTTGCGGCGGTGGTGGCGGCGGCAGTAGCAGCACTCCCACCACGCCGACCAACCCCCAACCGCCGGTTCAGCAGGCGACCCGGGCCTGCTATGGCGAGAACCAGGCTGCCTGTAACCTGCGGATGTACCAGGTGATGGTCGAGTCATTCGTCGACGGCGATGCCAGCCGGGGCTATGGGGTCGGCTATGGCCCCTCCCAGCACCAAGGGGATCTGGCCGGTATCCGCCAGAGCCTGGATCACATCGCCTCGCTCGGGGTCAACGCCCTGTGGCTGACTCCGGTGTTTGACTCCTGCGCTGGCCAGAGTGGCGACGATCGCCTCGACGCCACCGGCTACTACGCCTGCAACTACTTCAAGGTTGACCCCAACTTCGGTACCAACGAAGAGCTCAAGGCGCTCATCGACGAGGCCCACGCCAAGGGGCTGTACGTCTTCCTCGACGGTGTCTTTGGTCACGTCAACAAGGTCGGGATCAGCGAACCCTCGCCCGAGGGGCGCCTGCCGGCGCTCAAGAGCGACAGCCCGGGCCAGTTGGTGGATTACAGCAAGCCGCAGAGCCTGGCCTACTTCCAGGAGGTGGCCCGCTACTGGATCGAGCAGTACGGCATCGACGGCTGGCGTCTCGATCAGGCCTATCAGGTCGATCTGGCCAGTTGGCGCGCCATCCGCAAGACGGTGGAAGAGACCAGTGCCGCCCGCAAGGCCAAGGGAGAGCAGTGGGGCACTCTGGGCTACATGGTGGGTGAGGTGTGGAACGACGCCAACACCATCTCCCAGACCGCCTACGGCCCGGCCAGCGCCCCGGCGCTTGGCTCGGCCTTCGACTTCCCGCTGCGCTATGGTCTGGTGCAGGCACTGGCGGTCGAGGAGTCGGGTAAGGGAGGCCAAGGTGCAGCCGTGCTCGACGCGGCCTGGAACAAGGTCGAGAACTACCCGGCCCACGCCATGCCCAACCTGATGCTGGGGAACCACGATCTGGTGCGCTTCGGCGACCTGCTCGAGCGCGGCCACTTCGACCCTGCCGGCTACTGGCTGCGTCACAAGGCCGCCTTCAGCTTCCTGGCCGCCCGCTCCGGCCCCATCACCTTCTATTACGGTGAGGAGTGGGGTGACGAAGTGCCCGGTTTTGCCGCCAAGGTGACCAGTGACTGCGCCGCCAAGGGGTTGTGTGACGACCATGTGTCGCGCAGCGATGGCAAGGTGCCGGCCAACTTCACCCCGAGCGCCGAGCAGAGCGATCTCAAGGCCTACCTGGCTCAATTGATGCAACTGCGCGCCGCTCATCCGGCCCTCTATCGGGGTGAGCGCAGCAAGCTGGTGGCCGAGGGGAGTCTCTATGGCGACATCAAGTCGGCCGATGGGGAGCAGATCGTCTACCTACTCAACGTCTCCAGCGCTCCGCTGAGCTACACCCTGCCGGCCGGCAAGCTGGGCAGTGCGGCGTCACTGGTCGACATGCTGACCGGTGAGAAGATCCTGCTTGGTGGTGGTAGCCAGGCTATCGATGTGCCGGCGTTAACCGGGCGCTTCCTGCTGGCCCAGTAAGACATGCACGTAGCAAAGAGGCCCTGCGGGGCCTCTTTTTTTGTCCTGTTTCAGGCCCTGACCGGCAGCAGGCGGCGCCCGGCCAGCCACAGGGCATCAAGCCCCCAGATGAGCAGCAAGGAGGCGCCCAGCAAGGGGAAGGCCAGCCCCAGCCCAATCAGCAACAGGGCCGCGCCGCGCCAGCCCGGCAGGACGGCGGGCAGGGAAGGGAGACCGAGACGGCCGGCCGGACGGCGGCGCCACCAGATCCACAACCCCGATAGGCAAGAGCCGATCACCATGAGGCACAGGGCCAGCATCAGCAACTGATGGGGGAGGCCATACATACGCCCCATGTGCAGCATCACCGAGGTCTCGACCGTCTTGGCCACGGCGCCATAGTCCTGCCAGCGCACATCGGCCAGCACCTGGCCGCTGTACTGATCGAGGTGCAAGGTGGCGTCGTTGCGCGGATCATCGGCGAACAGGGCGATGGTGAAGACCCCGCTCTCCCCCTTGGGCAGGCTGATGCTGTAACCCGGCGTCACGCCGCGATCGCGGGCGATATCGACCACCTTTTGCAGCGGGATGCGCCCCGCCACCGTGCCGTGCTCGGCCATGGCGTGACCGTGATGGGCGGTGTGGGAGCGCGGCAGCGGCAGGGTCTCGGCGCCCCAGGCGACGGTCTGCTGGTGCGGCTGGTTCAGGCTGCGGCTGAGGGTTGAGCTGGGCACCTCGTTCCACATGGCCGCCGGGAAGCGGTTCCACAGGTCGGCGAAACGCTGGCCCCAGATGCCGGTCCAGGTCATGCCGCTCAAGGCAAAAAAGAGCAGGCCGGCCGCTCCCCAGAGGCCGAGCACCGCATGCAGGTCGCGCCACCACAGGCGGCCGCGGCGATCCGGGCGTGGCAGCAGGATCCCCTGCATGCCCCCCTTCTGTCGTGGCCACCACAGGTAGAGGCCCGAGCAGAGCAGCAGCAGGGTCCAGCCGGCGGCCAGCTCAATCACCGCGTCGCCGGTGTTGCCCAGCATCAGCTCGGCGTGCAGGGCACGGGCGATGGCTTGCAGGTTGTCATGGGCATCCAGAGCGCCGAGCAGGGCGCCATCGGCCGGATTGATGAAGAGGTTCAGCTCGTGCTCCCCACTGCGCAGCACGAACTGGGCGCTGCGATCTGATGCGCTGGGGGGCAGATACTGGGTCAGGACGGCATCCGGATAGGCCGCCTGTGCCACGGCAGCGAGCCGATCGGCAGAGAGGGGGTGTGCGATGGGGGTGACCTGAAGCAGGTGCGGGTACATCAGCTCGTCGAGCTGAGGCTTGAACAGATAGATGATCCCGGTCACCGAGAGCAGGATCAGCAGGGGAGCGAGGAAGAGGCCGGCCAGAAAGTGCCAGCGCCAGGCGCGTTGATAGAAGGCGGTATCTGAGGTGGCCACTGGGTGTCCTTAGCAAAGGTTATAGCTGGTGGAAGGTTTGTGCCGCGCATCCTACAGGCAACGTTTTGTTAACGCCAGTGTTGCATGAGGGAGGGAAAAGCCTTTCCAACCGGCCATCGGCCATGTATTAACTGCATGGATGTGTTGATGAAATGTTGGATGTAAAGGACGCAGAGTGATGCAGCCACACGGCGATTTTCAGGTGCAAAGGCAGGGAGCCATGGTGATTTGCCGCCCGAGCGGCCCGTTCAACCTCGATGGTGCCAGGGCCTATGAAGCGCAATTTCTGGATACGGTAGCGCCGCTGCTCGGGCAGCGCTGGGGGATTGTCGAGATCGCCAGTCAGTTCGAAGCGGCAGGGCCTGAGGTCATGGCGCATTTTCGTAGGCAGTTTGACTGGTGCCAGCGCCACGGGTGCCGCTTTCTGGCGCTGGTGTGCGAGGGGGCCTTCAAGCGCTACATGGCCGAGCGCATCTTTGCCGACATTCCCTTTGAAGCGATGGCTCACTTCGGTGACGAGGGGACGGCGAGGCAGTGGCTGGCCCATCGATTGGGTGGGCCGCGGCCCGCCGCAGGGGAGTGATCGCCCACATCCGTGTGCGCCATGCGTCACCCGCTAGAGGGGCAGCGTGACCCGCGCCTCCAGCCCCCCGGCGGGGCGGTTGTGCAGGGTCAGCTCGCCACCATGCTGGTGGATCAGGGTGCGAGCGATGGCCAGCCCCAGCCCCACGCTGCCACTTTCGGTGTTGCGGGCCTCGTCGAGCCGTACAAACGGCTTGAACACCTCTTCGATCTGTTGCTCGTCGATACCGGGCCCCTCATCGCTGACGCAGATCACCAGCAGCCCCTTCTGGCGCTCCAGGCTTACGTCGGCGCTACCGGCGTACTTGATGGCGTTGCCGATCAGGTTTTGCAGCACCCGGCGCATGGCGTTCGGCCGGCAGGCGTAGACCTGCTTGCCCTCGGCCAGGCTGGTCACCTGCTCGCCCATGTCGCTGTAGTCGTCGCAGATGCTCTCGATGAGGCTTACCAGATCCAGCTCGCGGGTTGGCTCCTGCTGCCCCTCTTCCCGGGCAAAGCTCAGGGTGGCCGCGAGCATCTGCTCCATCTGTTGCAGGGTCTGCTGGATGCGCTCTTTATCCTCCCCATCGGCCAGGAATTCGCTGCGCAATCTCAGGCTGGTGATGGGGGTGCGCAGGTCATGGGAGATGGCCGCCAGCATGCGGGTGCGATCCTGCACGAAACGGTTGAGCCGGGTCTGCATTCGGTTGAAGGCGATGATGCTGCCGCGCACCTCAGCCGGGCCGTTCTCGGCCAGTGGCTCGATATCCTCGCCACGGCCGAGCCGCTCGGCATTGGCTGCCAGCTGCTTGAGCGGGCGGGTGGCGCGGCGCAGCAGCCACACCATGATCCCGATCACCAGGGTGGCGACCAGCAGCAGGTTGAGGGTGGTGCGCAGCGACCAGCCGGCCCCTTCGCTGTCGACCAGCGAGCTGAAGTTGAGCCAGCGACCGTGACCGAGTTCGATGGAGCCGTACAGGCGCATGTCTTGCTGCGGTGGGCGCATCCGTTCACCCATCATGCGGGCGTGGTGACGCCACGCCTTGCTGCGTTGGGCGGCCTCTTTGAGTTCGGCGCTGATCTCGATGCGTAGCTGCTGCGGGTGGTTGAGGCGGGCGCGCAGCAGTTGCTCGAACTGGGGGCTGCGGGTCTCCGGTTGCAGCGGCTCCTCCGCTAGGCGCAGCAGCAGGGTTTCGCTGCGGCTCGCCTTGAGGATCTCGTCATAGAGGTAGGGGGGCGACTGGGTTAGCAGACTCACCACGGAGGAGAGGCGCTGCATGGCGTTGCGACTGCTGACAAAGCCGAGTGCCTCTTCCCGATCGGAGCGGTAGATTTGCAGCGAGAGCAGTTGGATCAGCAGCAGACCGGTGAGGGTCACCAGGATGATCTGGCCGGCCAGACTACCGGGCCACAGGCGCTTAGGCATCCTGCACCTCGGCGGCAAACAGGTAGCCGCCACCCCAAATGGTCTTGATCAGCTCCGGGTTCTTGGGATCGCGTTCGAGCTTACGGCGCAGGCGGCTGACCAGGGTATCGATGGCGCGATCGAAGGCCTGGGCCTCGCGGCCGCGCGCCAGATCGAGCAGTTGATCCCGGCTCAGCACCCGCTGTGGCCGCTCGATGAAGACCTTAAGCAGATCGAATTCGGCGGTGGAGAGGCTGTGGGCCACCCCCGCTTCGTCGACCAGTTCACGGCGGTTGAGATCGAGTCGCCAACGGTCAAAGCGCAGCTCGGAAGGCAGGTCGGTGGGGCGCTCGGGCTCGGCATGGGTGCGGCGCATCACCGCCTTGATGCGGGCCAGCAGCTCGCGCGGGTTGAACGGTTTGGCCAGGTAGTCGTCGGCCCCCATCTCGAGGCCAATGATGCGGTCGGTCTCCTCGCCCATGGCGGTGAGCATGATGACCGGAATGCTGGATTTGACCCGCAGCTCGCGGCACAGGGTGAGGCCATCTTCGCCCGGCATCATCAGATCGAGCACGATCAAATCCATCTCCCGCTCTTCCAGCAGGCGTTTCATCTCGCGCCCGTCGCGGGCTACGCTGACGCGAAAGCCGTGTTGCTCGAGAAAGCGCTTGAGCAGATCGCGGATCTCGCCGTGGTCGTCGACCACCAGGATATGGGGGGACTCCTGCTTCATGACTACCTCATCTGGTTCATCTGGTTGCGAGTATACGGAAAAGAAGCGCGCGGTTTGTGGCAAAGTGTGGCAAACCCGCGCTCCGACATACTCTGCTACAAAAAAGGCCCCAACTGGCATAATTGAGACAAGAGAAAGGGCTGTAATGACCTCAAGCAAGGCGAATGGCCGCCTTGAACCACTGAATCACGAAGAGGAGTTGCACCATGAAAAAGCTGACCAAGACCCTGCTGGCGACCACCCTGATCCTCGGCCTGCCGCTCGGTGCCTACGCGGCCAGTGAAGCTGCCGCCACTGCGCCGGCGACCGCTCAGTCCACTGCGACCCCCTGCCCTATGGGTGGCCCCATGATGGACGGCAAGGGCCCGCATCACGGCAAGCGCCACGACCGCATGATGCGGATGCAGAACATGACCCCTGAGCAGATGAAGGCCAACTTGCAGCAGCGTTACGACAAGATTGAAGATCCGGCCAAGAAGGCTGAGTTCATCAAGAATCTGGACGTGCGTTCTGACACCATGACCAAGCACGCTGAGGTGATGAAAGAGTTCGCTGACGCCAACAAGTAATCCCGTTCTCATGTCAAAAGGGAGGTCGTATGACCTCCCTTTTTTTGTGTCTGCGTTCACGTATTCGGATAAAACGAGCTAAATACGCTCATTTTGTGAGCGAACACGCTCATCATGCGCATGTTCGTGCCGATAGGGTCAAGGTTGATAATGCGACTAGACCCGACGGTACAGGGAGGCAAGATGAGTGTATTGACTGCCACGATTCGTGGCCGCTACACGGCGGTATTTGTTCTTTTCATGGTGCTGGTGACAGGGCTGACCGTGCTCGGCATCCAGTTGTGGGTCAAGCCGCGTCTGCAACAGGCGGCCGAGCAGAATCTGGCCTTGCTGGTCAGCGAGATTGCCACCGACATCACCCGCGAACTGGATGCGGTGCAGAGTCAGGCGCGGGCGATCACCCAGTTGGTGCCTGAGCTTGGCAGCGAGCAGATTGACGCCCTGCTGCCCAGCCTTATCGATCAATACGGCAATGCCATGGTGTTCGGGGGTGGCATCTGGCCGCTGCCCAATCAGCGCGCCGAAGGGCGCGACAAGTTCAGCACCTTCTATCACCGTGACGCCGGCAACCAGCTCATCGTCAATACCTACTGGAACTCGTCCGAGGCCCCCAACTACTACGAGCAGCCCTGGCACAGGGCCGGGCAGCAGGCGCCGCGTGGCCAGTGCGTCTGGGCGGCGGCCTACAAGGATGGTGCCAGCGCCCAGCCGCGCACTAACTGCGCCATGGGGATCTATCGGGGGGGCGCTCTTTATGGGGTGTCGACCATCGACGTGACCTTGGGTTTTTTCAACGATCTGGTGGCCAAGAAGGAGCGCGAGATCGGTGGCCAGGTGCTGATCGTGGAAGGCGATGGCAAGATCCTGAGCCGCAACGGTGCGCTGCAAGGGGATGTGGTGCTGAGCAACCTCTCCGAGCAGGGTAAAGACCCCTTTGCCAGCGCCCTGCGCCCGCTGCTCGCCCAGGTGCAAGGGGATGTGGTGCGCGGTACCTTCAGCGCTCAGGGTGAAGAGCAGACCCTGCTGTTACAGGCGGTGCCGGGTACCCCATGGCTGCTGGCGACCGCGCTGCCGACTCGGGTATTGACCCAGAGCAGCAGTGAGGTGCTGACGCTGCTCGCCTCGATCCAGTTGCCGCTGGTGGGGCTCTTGTTCCTGCTGATGTTGTGGGCCATTCGCCAGCTTGGTCAGCGCTTGGCGGAACTCAAGTGCAACATCGAGGCGCTTTCGGCCGGAGATGCCGATCTGACCGCCCGGATCCGGGTCAGCGGCTCCGATGAAATCGATCAGATAGCCGGCTCCATCAACCACTTCATCGCCTATCTGCAACAGCTGATGCGTGAGGTCACCGACTCCAGCGCCCTGTTTGTGCGTGAGCTGGAACGCCTTGGAGGGCAGACCAGCGACTCCCACGCTACGCTGGCGCGCCATGCGGCGGAGACCGAGCAGGTGGTGACGGCGGTCAACGAGCTGAGCTCCACCGCCGATAGCGTGGCGGGCCATGCCACCGAGACCGCGGACTTCACCCGCCAGGCCAGCAGCCAGGCAGAGCACTCGCGCGCTGTGGTAGCCAGTGCCTCGGCCAGCGTCATGGCGCTGATCGACGAGGTGGATGCTGCCGCCGCCAAGGTGCAGACCATGCAGGAGGAGGCCAACCACATCAGCTGCGTGCTCGGGGTGATCGGCGGTATCGCCGAACAGACCAACTTGCTGGCGCTTAACGCGGCCATTGAGGCGGCGCGGGCCGGTGAGCAGGGGCGGGGGTTTGCCGTGGTGGCCGACGAGGTGCGGGCCTTGGCGGCACGCACCCAGAACAGCACGGCCGAAGTGGGGGGCATGTTGAGCCGCTTGACCCAGGGGGTAGCCCAGGTGGTCGTCGCCATGGAGCAGACCAAGCGGCGCTGCCAGGAGGCCGCCAGCACCACGGGTGAGGTGAACGAAGGGCTCGACAGCATGGCCGACTCTGTGGTGCGCATCAACGACCTCAGCAGCCAGATTGCCACGGCGGCGGAGGAGCAGAGTCGGGTCACCGAGGAGATCAACCGCAACATGGTGGCGATCCGCGACATGCTGAGCCATCTGGCAGACAGCGTCGAGTCGACCCGGGAGAGCACGACGACCCTGACCGGCGCCAACCAGCAATTGCAACAGATGGTTCACCGTTTCAGGGTGTGAACTATCTAAAAGGGAGGGGCGGTCAGCTCCTCCCTAGACCACGTCTGGCGCGGGATTGCGCCCCTCTCTTATCGCTCTTCCTATCGCGGCCTGTTGCTGTTAAAAATGTAAATAAATCACCCCGTCATCGGGGTGGTTAGAATTGTATTCGGCAACATATTGTGTCTTGGCGGCAATCCAATATGATGTCGGTCGCCACATGGGTGGCGCTATTCAGAATGAGAGTGAGCAAGGGCCCACAGAGGCTGCCGAGGGATGGAATGAAAGCCGTATTGATGTGTCTGCTGGCGTTATGGCCAGCATTGAGTTTTGCCTCGCTTTCTGCGGACATGGTGGTGGTGCATAAGTCGCGCTACAGCCTGACTCTGATGAAGGATGGCAAGGAAGTGAAGCGTTACTGGATCGCTCTCGGGCCAGCCCCCAAGGGGCACAAGGAGCGTGAAGGGGATCAGCGGACGCCGGAAGGCCGCTACCTGCTGGATTATAAGAAGACCAACTCCGGTTATCACAAAGCCATTCACATCAGCTATCCGGGGCTGGCCGATTTGGCCAGTGCCAAGGCCAAGGGGGTCAACCCAGGCGGCATGATCATGATCCATGGTCAGCGCAATAGCTGGGGCAGCCCGGCAGTACAGCGTTCGAACTGGACCAATGGTTGTATCGCCATGCTCAATCACGACATGGATGAGGTGTGGGAGGCGGTCCAGCCTGGAACCCCCATCGTCATTTACCCCTGATTTCAGGCTCTTCACTCGCCGCCGATCCGAGACTCGGATTGGCGGTGGTCTCTTCAGATAACGGCGGCGTTATGCCGTCAGCGCTCACTTCACCTGAACCATCGCGATAGGGATACCCTGCTGTTACTGCCGCCGGGGGGTGACCTGTTGCGCCAATACGGCTGGCGTGGTGTGAGCGGGTCGCCTTAACGCTGGGTGTCTGTTCCCAAGAGCGGGTCTGCGCTTTGCAATCAAAAGAGAGCCCCGTCATGCGGGGCTCGCCGTTATCAGGATGCCAGCACGGCGGCGATGGCGTCTGCCACATACTCCACGTTGCGGCTATTGAGGCCTGCCACGCACATGCGACCGGAGCGCACCAGATAGACGGCATGCTCCTCGCGCAGGCGATCCACTTGTTCCGGGATGAGGCCGGTGTAGCTGAACATGCCACGTTGCTGGATGAAGTAGCTGAAGTCACGGCCAGGCACCTTGGCGCTCAGCACGCTGTAGAGTTTCTCGCGCATCGCCTTGATGCGGGTGCGCATCTCGGTCACTTCATTGACCCACATGGCATGCAGTTCGGGCTGGGTCATGACGGCGGCGGTGATTTGGCCACCGTGGGTGGGGGGGCTGGAGTAGTTGCGGCGCACGGTTGCCTTCAACTGGCCCAGCACCCGAGCTGCTTCGTCGCTGGTTTGGCAGACCACGGAGAGACCACCACAGCGTTCACCATAAAAAGAGAGATTCTTGGAGAAGGAGTTGCTCACAAAGAAGCTGACTCCGGCATCGGTCATGGCTCGGATGGCATAGGCATCGTCATCCAGGCCGTCGCCAAATCCTTGGTAGGCAATGTCCATGAAGGGGATGAGGCCCTGCTCGACCACCACGGCAATCACCTGATCCCATTGTTCACGCGAGAGATCCACCCCGGTTGGGTTGTGGCAGCAGGGGTGCAGCAGCACTATGCTGCGAGCCGGCATGTTGTTCAGGCAGGCGAGCATGTCGGCAAAGCGCACTCCACCCGTAGCGGCATCGTAATAGGGATAGTCGTGCACCTTGATGCCGGCCCCCTCGAACATGGCTTTGTGGTTATCCCAGGTGGGATCGCTCACCCATACCTCGGAGCCGGGGAAGTAACGTTTGAGAAAATCGGCCCCGATCTTCAGGGCGCCGGAGCCGCCTATGGTCTGGATGGTGGCGATGCGGCCGGCGTTGACTGCCTCATGACAGGCTCCAAACAGCAGATGCTGCACCGCGGTGCGGTAATTGGCTGCACCCTCCATCGGCAGATAAGGGCGCGGAGCGAGAGCTGCGGCTCGTTGGGTTTCGGCTTGTTGTACCGAAGGCAGCAGCGGAATGCGGCCCTGTTCATCGTAGTAGAGGCCGATCCCGAGATTCACCTTCTGTTCACGTACATCTTTGTGGAAGGTTTCGACCAGGGTCAGGATGGGATCGCCGGGATAGGCGTCAACGTGTTCAAACATGGGGAGTCCTTGAAGTCATGTTTCCAATGCCTCGGAGGGCTCCCCATGATGGCCGAATCCATGACACCGCTCAAGAGAACGAAATCGGCTACGCTATCGAATCTAACGACATTTTCTGACAGAAGAGGAAGGGGCGGTGACAGATGCATTTGTGTGGAGTCATGTGAATATTATTGGAAAATATATACGTGTCAGCAGTAGGATAAACGGGCTCATTGGACTATATCCTGTTGAAGTATCAAACGGGTGAGAGCCCGATGGGTTTCATGCTGAGGGGGGTGGGGTACTGCCCTGATTAATCATGGCAACTGATTCAGTTGCATAATGAAACTATAATTAGATTCCTCGACAATCTGCAGTGTGTCCGGACGTACCTTGCTATCCGGCAATAATAAAGGTGAGCCAGTCGCCAATGATTCGAACGTCTTCTCTTTCTCCTTGGCAGGAGTGGTATGGCCTGGGGGGGTGGAATCTCTACTTTCTCTTCAAACTGGCCTTACTCTGGGCCGGGTATCTTAACTTTCATCCACTACCCAACCTGGTGTTTGCTTGCATCCTGCTGTTGCCATTGCGCCGGCCTAGTTTGCGTAAGGTTCGCCATTGGCTAGCCCTGCCCGTGGGGCTAGTGCTGCTTTATCACGACACCTGGTTGCCAGGTATCGACAGCATCATGAGCCAGGGCAGTCAGGTGTTCTCCTTTACGCTCGATTACTGGCTCGACCTGCTGTCTCGCTTCATCAACTGGGAGATGCTGGGGGCCGCCTTTGTGATGGCCTGCCTCTATCTTTTCCTGGCTCAGTGGCTTCGTTTCACGCCTTGGATCGTACTCTCCCTGCTCTGGCTGTGGTTGGTGCCCATCGTGGGTAATCCATTCCAAGGGCTGTTTGCCGCGGTGACGGCGCCCTCTTCGAGTGCGCAGGCGCCGCGCCAGGAACCCGCTGCTGCCGAGGAAGATCTTGCGCTGCAACTGGATCAGAGTGCACCGCCCACCAATGAGAATCTGACTGCCTACCTCAACGATTTCTATAACGAGGAGATAGGGCACAGGGTCACATTCCCCACCGAGTTGCCAGCGCAGGCTACGCCTTTTGATGTGCTCATCATCAATATCTGCTCACTGGCTTGGAGCGATGTGGAGGCGAGTGGATTGACCGAGCATCCGGTGTGGCGGCATTTCGACCTGCGTTTCACCCACTTTAACTCGGCAACTTCATACAGCGGCCCAGCCTCCATTCGTCTGCTGCGTGCCAGCTGCGGTCAGCCCAGCCATGAAGGACTCTATACGGCGGCGGCCCGTCAATGCCTGCTGATGGAAAACCTAGCTTCGCTGGGGTTCGAGAAGCAGGTTGCCATGGATCACTCGGGAACGTTTGGTAACTACCTCAAAGATCTGAACGAGTATGCCGGATTGGATGTATCGCCCATGGATCGGCAAGGGTTGCCCCATGATATTGCCTCATTCGACGGAGAGCCCATCTTCCGCGGTGATGCGGTGTTTGCGCGCTGGGCCAAGCTGCGGGAGCAAAGTGAGGCGGCCCGCAATGTCACTTTCTTCAACCTGATCGCCCTGCATGACGGCAATCGCTATGTCGCCAATAAGCAGATTGCTCCCTTCAAGCCACGTCTGAAAACCCTGCTCGATCAAATGGATCACTTCATGACAGAGCTGGAGTCTTCGGGCAGGAAGGTGGCGGTGATCGTGGTGCCTGAGCACGGTGCCGCGCTGTCTGGCGATCGGATGCAGATGTCGGGGTTGCGTGATATTCCCAGCCCCTCCATCACGCAGGTTCCGGTGGGGGTGGCATTGCTTGGCACCAAGGCCAAACATGAGCAGACCCGGATCATCGATGCGCCGAGCAGCTATCTGGCCATCTCCGAGCTGGTCTCCAGACTGGTGAAGGGTGATTTGTTTGGCAGCGACTCCATCGACTGGGGCCAGCTATTGCAAGGATTGCCACAGACGCCGGTGGTCTCTGAAAACAGCGGCGCCGTGGTGATCGAATACCAGGACAAGTATCACATTCGGTTGGGCAAGGGGGACTGGGTTCCCTATCCCCAGTAATTGCGAGGCCATGAGCTTGAAACAACAACCGGAAACCACCGATCTGCCCTTTGGAGTCACTGTTGAAGACTTCGCGGCAACCGATATCGATATGTTGCAGAGAACCTTTGGGGTGACTCTGCCCTACCATGACATCGCCCGTCAGGAACACCTGATTGTTCTTGGTCAGCACTTCCCACTGCTGGCCGAGTTACCGGTCAAGGTGGTGAGACCATGATGAGAGTGGGCTTACAAGGGTTGCGCGGTGGTGTGGGCACCACCTCTATTGTCGCGGGCCTCGCCTATGCCGCATGGCAGCAAGGGGCGCGGGTGCTGGTGGTGGAACTCAATCGGGAGGGGCAGCTCGGACTGCACTTCGGCCTCCCTTACGACACGCCCGGTGGCTGGAGCGTGTTACCGCATCCGGAGCAGGAGTGGCGTCAGGCCTTACATCACTGCCAGGATGGCCTGGATCTGTTGCTGCACGGCGGAGAGGAGGGGACATATTCTTGGTTGGAGCAGTTGGATGGTTATGATCTGCTGCTGCTGGATCTCCCCCGCTCACAGCGGATCCCTCACCTCGATCGCCACTTAACGGTGGTTAACGCCGATGCCAACTGCCACGTACGCCTCTATCGACATGAGTTTGAGCAAAATGAACAGGTGCTGGTGACCCAATTCACCAGCCGCCGCGCCCTGCAACAAGAGCTGCTCGAGCTGTGGCTAGATGGTGGCGTGCCCTTGCTCAGCATTCGCCTGCACCGGGATGAGGCCATGGCAGAGTCCCTAGCTGCCAAGCAGCCGGTGGGTCAATACCAGCCCGAGAGCCTGATCGCCAGTGAACTGGTTGCCTTGGCTCGCTGGTGTCTGGAGTCGGTATGATGGCGCTTCGTTGGTTGACGCCTCATGCCGGACACTGGTTGCGGCTGCGCTATCGCTGGCTGCGCTGGCGAGGTGCCTCCCGCCTAGGGGCCATGGGGCTAAGCATGGGATGGTTGCTGGCTTGGGCCCTGCTGCCGCTGGAGCGCTCCAACTGGCAGTTGGTCATGGCTCATGGCCGCGATCTCTTTCCCCACCTGGATCGCCCCCGTTGTGGTGATCCACTCCGGATGGTGCTTCAGGTCATCTGGCTGGTGATCTGCCGCCCAGAGCCGCGTCCTTTCCAGTGGCCCGCCTCTTGGCGCCGCCTCTGGTTGCGCGGAACTACCGCCCTTTCCGAGCTATTGCGAAAACCCGAAGTCGTGGGGATCCGTGCCGAACGCGAGGCACCTCGCGCCGCTCGCTGGCAGAGCGTGGCGCTTTGTGTGGCGGCGGGCTTACTCTCCTTGCTTTGCATTACCCAGCCCTTCGATCTCGAATCCCAGTTGATCTTTGTGCTGCTGCTGGCCGCCATGGCCTGGGTGCTGCGTGCGGTACCGGGCCGTTATCCCATGCTGATGATGATGGTGCTCTCGCTCACCGTCTCCTGCCGTTATATCTGGTGGCGCTACACCGCCACCCTGGACTGGCTCGATCCCATGAGCCTGTTTTGTGGCATGTTGTTGCTGTTTGCGGAGACCTATGCCTGGGTGGTGTTGGTACTCGGCTATTGGCAGACCGCGTGGCCATTGAACCGCCCTCCCGCCCGGCTGCCGGATGATCCTTCTACCTGGCCGTGTGTGGATCTCATGATCCCCACCTACAACGAGGATCTCTCCATCGTGAAAGGCACCGTCTATGCGGCGCTGGCGCTGGACTGGCCCAAGGAGAAGCTCTCTATCTGGCTACTCGACGACGGGGGGCGTGAGGAGTTTCGTCAGTTTGCCGAGGATGCAGGGATCCGTTATGTCGCCCGCACCACTCACGAGCATGCCAAGGCGGGCAACATTAATAACGCCTTGCGTCAGGCCACCGGCGATCTGGTGGCCATCTTCGACTGTGACCACTTGCCAACCCGTTCTTTCCTGCAAATGACGGTCGGCTGGTTCTACAAGGACCCGAAGCTCGGGGTGGTTCAGACGCCGCACCACTTCTTCTCGGCCGACCCGTTTGAGCGCAACTTGCAGCGTTTTCGCAAGATGCCCAACGAAGGGGCCCTCTTCTATGGTCTGGTGCAAGATGGTAACGATATGTGGGATGCTACCTTTTTCTGTGGCTCTTGCGCCGTTATCAAGCGGTCGGCCCTTAACCAGATTGGCGGCATCGCCGTTGAGACGGTGACCGAAGATGCTCATACCTCGCTACGGCTGCACCGGCTCGGCTATACCTCGGCCTACATCCGTATTCCCCAGGCGGCAGGGCTGGCAACCGAGAGCCTCTCAGCCCACATTGGCCAGCGTATTCGCTGGGCGCGCGGCATGGTGCAGATCCTGCGCCTCGACAATCCGCTGTTTGGCAAGGGCATGAGCCTGGGCCAGCGTCTGTGCTACTTCAATGCCATGCTGCACTTCCTGTCGGGGATCCCGCGCCTCATCTTCCTGACGGCGCCGCTCGCCTTCCTGATCCTGCATGCCTACATCATCTATGCCCCTGCGGTGCTCATCGCGCTCTACATGTTGCCGCATATCTTCCACAGCTCTATCACCAACTCCAGAATCCAGGGGAAGGTGCGCCACTCCTTCTGGGGTGAGGTCTATGAGACGGTGCTGGCTTGGTACATAGCCCGGCCGACCACGGTGGCCCTGTTTGCTCCCCACAAGGGGACGTTTAACGTGACGGCCAAGGGGGGGCTGACTGAGGAGGTCTATCTAGACCTGGGCGTCTCTCGCCCCTACTTGGTGCTGGTGTTGCTCAATGTGGCCGGTCTGGGATTTGGGATCTGGCGCATCTTCTACGGTCTGGCAGACGAGGTACCGACCGTGCTGCTCAGTATGCTGTGGACCCTCTACAACCTGACCATACTGGGCGGGGCACTTGCGGTGGCGTTCGAGTCACGCCAGGTGCGAACCAACCCTCGTGTCGAGATGACGATGCCGGCGGCCATCAAGCTCGCCAGCGGACATATCTATCCCTGTACCCTGAAGGACTACTCCAACGGCGGGGTCGGTGTCGAACTCGCGGCCAAGCTGCCGTTGCAGGGCAAGGAACGGGTCTGGCTGCTGCTGCGCCATGGCCAGCGTGAGGCCGCCTTCCCAGCCAAGGTACAGCGTGCCTTTGACTGCAAGCTGGGGCTGGAACTTGACCCCATGGACAAGGATCAGCACATCGCCTTCATTCAGTGCACCTTTGCCCGGGCCGATACCTGGTCACTGTGGCAGACACGTCTGAGCACGGATCGCCCGCTGCACAGTCTTGTCGACATTACCCTGCTGGGTTGGAGTGCCTACTGGCGCCTGCTCAAAGCCTCCCCGGTAGGGCGTATCTGTATTGTTTTTGAGAAGCTGGGTCGCTGGCTGCTCTCATTTGTACCACGTCGCGTCTCACCGGATTTCCGGTATCAGGCTCCGACCTCACAGACAGTGAAAGGATGATGAAACTACAACGCTATCTAATCCCTAGCCTGCTGATGACACAGTGTGCGGTGGCGGCAGAGTCGCAACCGACTGTCTCGGAGACAGGGCCACTGCCACCGTTTCCTGCACCGATCCGCACTCAGACGCTGACTCTGGAACAGCTGGCAGCCGCTCCGGGCACCCTCTCATTGCGAGGAGTATCCCCGGAAGGTCTGGCTGATTTCACCGTTCGTCGTGACGAAGTGGTGACGAGCGCCGCTCTGGCGGTGGACTACACCCCGTCCCCCTCGCTGCAACCGCTCATCTCCCAGCTTAAGGTCTATTTCAATGACGAGCTGATGGGGGTCACCGCCTTCCAGCAAGAGCAGATGGGGCAGCGCAGTCATGCCGACTTCGATCTGGACCCGCGTTACGCCAAGGATTTCAACCGCCTCAGATTTAACTTCATCGGCCACTACCCGGCGTCATGTGAAAATCCAGCCAGTGAGACCCTGTGGCTCAACGTGAATCGTGACACCAAGCTGACGTTGCAACTACAGACGCTACCGGTACGCAATGAGCTCTCGTTCTTCCCTATGCCGTTCCTCGATACCCAGGATCACGGCAAGCTGGAGCTGCCCATGGTGTTTGCCGGTCAACCCTCTTTGACCGAACAAAAGGCCGCGGCGGTGTTGGCCTCCTGGTTCGGGGTTCAGGCTCAATGGCGTGGGCAGCACTTCCCGGTGGCCTTCAACCAGGTGCCCGAGCGCAACAGCGTGGTCTTTGCCACCAATGAGTCGCGTCCTGCCTTCCTGGGGGACTACCCCAAGGTGAAGGGGCCGACCATCGACATGATCAGTACTCCCGACAACCCTTACGTCAAGTTGCTGCTGGTGTTGGGGCGTGATGACGAAGATCTGCTGACGGCGACCCGCGCCCTGGCCCAGGGCAATGTGCTGCTGCGTGGCCAGAGTGTCTTGGTTGAAGAGTTCAAGCCGCTGGCACCGCGCCAGCCTTATGACGCGCCAAACTGGGTGCGCCTCGACCGGCCGGTACGCTTTGGCGAACTCATTGACTACCCGAACCAGCTGCAAGCGGCGGGCCGTAACCTGTGGCCGCTCAGCCTGACCCTGCGTCTGCCACCGGATCTCTACATCATCGGCTCCCAGGGGCTGCGGCTGGATCTGAAGTATCACTACACCTCACCGACGACCCGGGATGGCTCGCGACTGGACGTCTCCATCAACGATCAGTTCATGAAGTCCTACTCGCTGCCACCCGATGACATTCAGGGCGAACAGCTGATCAGCCTGCCGCTGTGGCTGTTTGGGGATGGTGATGAGCGGGTGCTGCGCATGCCGGGGCTCAAGACGGGGCAACCCAACCGCCTTGGTTTTTCGTTTGAATATGCCCAGCAGTTCCTAGGGGGAAGCTCTGGTGGGAGTTGCAGCATGACCATGCCCACTGGGCAGCAGGTGCGCATCGATGATAACTCGACTATCGATGTCACCGGTTATCGCCACTTCCTCGAGATGCCGAATCTGCGCGCCTTTACCGGTTCCGGTTTCCCGTTCAGTCGGCTGGCCGATCTCTCTGAGACCCAGGTCGTGATGCCTGCCAAGCCGCTGCCGGGGCAGAT
This sequence comes from Aeromonas simiae, assembly GCF_014892695.1. Classification (NCBI taxonomy): domain Bacteria; kingdom Pseudomonadati; phylum Pseudomonadota; class Gammaproteobacteria; order Aeromonadales; family Aeromonadaceae; genus Aeromonas; species Aeromonas simiae. The sequence continues at coordinate 3,391,298 of NZ_CP040449.1, read as the reverse complement.
TACCACCCTGCTCGATACGGTCGGTGCCATCGGTGCCGAGACCGGTTATCCGACTCTGGCGCTGCAACTGGCCGATGATTGGGCCAAGGTGCGCGATGCGGATCTCGACACCTTGCTGATCGGTACGCTGCCCACTGAATTTCGTGGTGACGCCGAGCCCGATGCCCTGCTCGAGATGACCCGCAGCTGGGTCAATCAGCCCATGCAGCCGCTTGGCAATGAGTTCCAGCGCTCCTTGGACGATCGCAAGGCCGAGGCCCGGGTGGGGATGCGCGGTAATACCGCCATCGCTGCCATTTTGGGGGTGCAGTCGCCGAGCCACGAACAGCGTAGCGTCGTCGCCCTGCTTGCCGACAGCGACAGCGGCGTCAAGCTGCTCAACGAAGCGATGCAGACTCCAGCCCTGCGCGATCAGGTGGCGGGCTCGGTCGCCATCGTTCGTGAGTCCGGCGTGACCAGCCTGGATGTGGGCGAGCGCTATGAGGTCGGTAACCTGCCTTGGTGGGAGAAGCTGTGGCACCGCTTTGCCAATCACCCTGTCTATCTGGCCATGGTGGCCCTGATCAGTATGTTGTTGCTGGGGTGGGGTCTGCGGGTTCTGCTGGCGGGCATCAGTCGCCGTCGCCTGAAGGAAGAGTGAGAATGAACATGATGAAAACCCTCTGTGGTGGCCTGCTGTTGTGGGCCCTCTCCATGCTGCCGGCCATGGCGGATTGCGACTGGCCCGAGTGGCAGCGTTTCAAGCAGGACTACATCAGCGAGGATGGCCGGGTCATTGACCCGGCGGGTGGCCAGCGCATCACCACCTCAGAAGGACAGAGCTACGGTCTCTTCTTCGCCTTGGTCAATAACGACAAGGAGACCTTCGATCGCTTGTTGCAGTGGACTGAACTTCAACTCTCGCGCGGCGATCTGACCGGTTTTCTGCCGGCCTGGCTGTGGGGAGAGCGCCCGGATGGCAGTTGGGGCGTGCTCGATGAGAACAGTGCCTCCGATTCTGACCTGTGGATCGCCTACACCCTGCTTGAGGCTGGCCGCCTGTGGGACAACCACAGTTATGAAGCGGTCGGCACCATGCTGCTGCGCCGGGTCGCCCGTGAAGAGGTGGCCAGACTACCTGGTCTCGGCCCCATCGCCTTGCCGGGGGCTCACGGTTTTGCCGCAGAGGGGCGCTGGACGCTGAACCCCAGCTATCTGCCGCCTCAGTTGCTGGCCCGTTTTGAGCCGATGCTCGGCCCCTGGAAGGAGATGCGGGCTCTGCTGCCGCGTTTCCTCAGCGAGAGTGCGCCCAAGGGATTTGCCCCCGACTGGATCGACTGGAGTGGCACTACCGGCTGGCAGGTGAGTGAAGGTAAGGGGCCGCTCGGCGGTTATGACGCCATCCGGGTTTATCTGTGGATCGGCATGCTGAGCGATGAGGATCCGGCCAAGGCGGCCCTGCTGCAACATTACGCGCCCATGCGCACCCTGCTGGCAGAGGGCAAGGTGCCCGAGAAGGTTGACGCCCAGACGGGCCAGGTCAGTAGCTGGGGTGGCCGTGGTTTTGCCGCAGCGCTGCTCCCCTTGATGCAGGGGCAACCTGGGCTGGAGACGCTGCGTGAGCAGGTGCGCCAGCAAGGCATGGACGCCGATGCCTACTTTGGCAGTGTGCTGACTCTGTTTGGGTCTGGCTGGGATCAAGGACGCTATCGTTTCGCCGCCGACGGTACCCTGGTGCCGAACTGGAGCGCAACATGCCAAGACGCACACTGACCGCCAGCTTGCTGCTGGGGGTATTGCTGACCGGTCTTCCCGCTCATGGCGCGGTGGAGCCGGTCAGTTGGTTGCTGGAGCAGATCCGCATTGGCGAGGCGACCGGTCGTGAGGATCTGGTCAGCAACTCGCTCTATTCTCTCTCCCTCATCGATGAGGCCCATCCCGAGCTGCTGGCCGCTCAGGCCAGACAGGCGCTGCGCCAGGGCAAGGTGGAGGAGGCCAAGCGGCTGTTGGCACAGCTCGGTCAAGTCGCGCCCGACTCGCCACTGTACCGGCAGGGCATGGCCAACCTCGCCTTAAGTGAACCCGCCAAGCGGCAGCAATTGCAGCAGGCACGCCTGTTGGTCAACGCGGGCCGGCTGGACGAGGCGCAGGCGCTCTATCAGTCACTGCTGGTCGATGGCCTGGCGCCAAATCTGGAGGTCGCCGTTGAGTATGCCCTGCTGCAAGCCAGGATCCCCGCCCTGCATGCCAAAGGGGTGGCGGCGTTGCAGGCGCTGGAGCAGCAGTACCCTGGTCAAGCCGGGGTCCGTGCCGGCCTGGCTCGCCAGCTGCTGAACGATGGCCGCAACCAGGAGGCGTTTGCCATCCTGGGCAAGATGGCACAGAGCCCGAGCAGCCGGGGAGAGGCTGCCGACATCTGGCTGGCGGCCATCAAGGAGATGCCGGTCGGGCCGCAGAGCATTAAGGCGCTCGAGCAGTACATAGTGACCTTTGGCAGCGGTGACAATGTGAACGAGGCGCAGACCTTGCTGGCCGATTATGAAAGCAAGTGGGCATCACCGGCCTTTCGCTCACGTCAGCAGGCGCTGGAGCGACGCGAGAGCGGGACGGCCTCGGTGGCCGAGCTGCAACGAGCCCTGGCCCAGAATCCGAGCGATACCGAGTTGATGGGCGCATTGGGCGAGGCCTATTCCCGCAACAACCAGCGGGCACTAGCGATCGCTCAGTTCGAGAAGGTGTTGCGCCAGAGTGACGTGAAAGACCCGGACAAGTGGCAGGGGTTACTCGACACCAACCGCTACTGGTTGCTGCTTGAGCAGGCGGAGAAGGCCCAAGAGAAGGGGGATCTTGACCGTGCGCAGAGCCTGTATCAGCAGGCGCAGCGCCTCGATGGGCGCGAACCGGAAGGGTGGCTCGGGCTGGGCGATGTCCAGCTCGCCCGTGGCAACAAGGCGGAGGCTGAACGCACTTATCGCAAGGTGCTCTCTCTTGAGCCCGGTAACGAGCGCGCCTTGCGTCGACTGTTTGATCTCTACCGTGAAGAGGATCCGGCCAAGGCGCTGGCCTTTATCGAGCAGACCCGCAGTCGCAACCTGGCTTCACTCGGCCACGACTTGAAGGCCGAACTGCTGCAACAGGAGGCCGACCTGCTGGAGCAGCAGGGGAATTTGGACGCCGCCCTGGCCAAGCGCCAGCAGGCGCTGGCCATGCAGCCGCAGGATGTCTGGCTGGCCTATCGCACCGCCAATCTGCTGGCGGCGACCGGCCATTCTGAGCAGGGTGAAAAACTGCTGCGCGATCGCCTCGCCACCACTCCACGCGACACCACACTGCGTTACGCCACCGCGCTCTATTTGTCCGGGCAGGACAAGGACAGCGAGGCTCGTACTCTGCTGGCCGGTGAACCTACCAGTGGCTGGAGCGACAACATGCGCGAACTCGACGCTAGGCTGGCCCGTGGCGCCAGGTTCGATGAGGCGCGCCGCCTGCGTGCGGCCGGTGATGAGGCGGCCGCCGAGCAGTTGCTGGCCGAGCTGTTGCCTGATGAGCGGGCGCTGCTGATGCTGGCGGAGTGGGCCCAAGAGCGGGGTGACTGGCAGATAGCCGAGCAGCATTACCGCATCCTGCTGGAGAAGGATCCGGATGATCAGCAAACCCGCCTCAGCATGGCCAGGCTACTGCTGGCCAAGGGCGATCGTGCTGGCGCCCGCAGCTATCTGCCGGCCTGGCCGGTCTCGCCGCTGCCGGGTGGCCAGGCCAACCTCTATCGGCGGGTAGCCAACCTCTACCGTGAGCTGGGGGATGAGCAGACGGCGAGCGCCATCTTCGATGCCCTCTCGACCGAGGTGGCGCGCCAACCGGCCTCCGAGGCGTCGGCCCTGTTCTGGCGCGATGCGGCCCGTCAACGCTTCGCGCAAGGGGACAACGAGGGGGCGCTGGCCTTCGATCGCAAGGCGCTGACCGCCGCAGGGCTGGCGCCGCGCGAGGATATCGACGATGCCTCACTGACCCGGATTGGCCGCGCCAGAGAAGGGGAGGGGTGGCTCGCCGCCGGGCTGCGCAGCGATCTCGATAAGCACTATCGCCAGAGTCAGACCACGGTGTCGCTCGACAGCGATTATTGGGGCGACAAGGGCACGGGGGGGATCTCGGATCTGCGCGCCCTGACTCAGATGCTGCAACTCGATACGCCGCTGGCGGCGGGGCGGGCTTTCGGCCGTCTGGAGTGGGTGCACCTGGATGCCGGCTCGTTTGCGGACTCCCCTTATCGCGAGAAGTTCGGCACCTGCTATCAGCGCGATTGTTACGGCGATGAGCAGCAAAAGAGCGACGGCGTCACGCTGGCGGCCGGCTGGGCCAACGAACGATTCGCCTTCGATCTCGGTACCACCCCGCTTGGCTTCGAGGTGGTGGACTGGGTCGGCGGTGCCAGCGTCAAGAGCGACTGGCACGATTTTGGTTTTACCTTTACGGCCTCGCGCCGACCGATCAGCAGCTCGCTGCTCTCCTATGCCGGCACCGTCGATCCCGGTACCGGCATCCGTTGGGGGGGGGTCAGGGCCAACGGCGTGCGCGTCGATGTCAGCCACGATCTGGGTGGCGCTGTCGGTTACTGGGGCAGCCTGCAACAGCATCTGCTGACCGGTGAGAATGTCGAGGACAACTGGCGTACCCGCCTGATGGGGGGCACCTACTACAAGGTGGTCAACGAGGAGCAGCGCCGGGTCAGCGTCGGCTTGAGCAGCATGTTGTGGCGTTTCCAGCACGACCTGAGTGCCTACACCCTGGGGCAGGGGGGATACTACAGCCCGCAGCGTTACTTCTCGCTGGCGGTGCCGGTCAACTACCGGCAGCGAACTCCGGACTGGTCGTGGGAGCTGGGGGGCTCGGTCTCTTGGTCGGCTTCCAAGACCGATGACGAGCGGCGTTATCCGCTGCAAGGGCTGATCCCGACGTCACTGCCGGATCGGGATGCGCTGGAGGAGGGGAGCAGTAGCACCGGCTTTGGCTATACCCTCAACGCTCTGGTGGAGCATCGGTTGACCGACCACTGGCGAGTCGGCGGGCGGGTCGACATCCAGCAGGCGGATGACTATGCGCCGAGCCACTTCCTGCTCTACCTGCGCTACACCTTCAAGCCGTGGCAGGGGGATCTCGATATGCCGCCACAGCCGCTGACCCCTTACGCAGACTTCGATTGACCCAACGCCCGGCAATGCCGGGCGTTTTTTTGTCCCTTATTTTAAGTAAGAGCGCAGCACCCGGCTGATCTGCTCGAGATCCTGCTGGCGTTGCTCCTGGCTGGCCGCTTCATCCATCAGGTGCTCGCGCATGTGTCCTTCCAGCACCTCCATCATCAGACCGTTGACGGCGCCGCGGATGGCAGCGATCTGTTGCAAGATGGCCCCGCACTCCCCCCCTTGCTCAAGGGCCTGCTCGAGGGCGCCGGCCTGACCACGGATCCGGCGTACCCTGGCCAGCAGCTTCTTCTTGTCGTGGATGGTGTGGGACATCTAGGCGCTCCAGTGGTGTGAGAGTATACTGGGGGGGAGTATATTTCATGAGACTGGAGCCGCCAACATGCATGCCCACCCCTTCCCTTGTTATGCCCCCTTGGTCAATGAGGGGAACCCCTTAGCCGAGCGTAAGACCCGCTGGGCCGTGTTGCTTACTCTGGTCATGATGGTGGCCGAGATCGGGGGTGGCTGGTGGTTTAACTCGATGGCGCTGCTGGCCGACGGCTGGCACATGAGCTCCCATGCACTGGCACTCGGGTTGGCGATCCTCGCCTATCGGGCGGCTCGTCACTTTGCCCGTGACCACAGGTTCAGCTTCGGAACTTGGAAGATCGAGGTGTTAGGCGGTTTTACCAGTGCGCTGATGTTGGTGGGAGTGGCGCTGCTGATGCTGGTGGAGTCCACCGAGCGGCTGCTCAATCCGAGTGCGATCCAGTACCAACAGGCGATTGCGGTGGCGCTGCTTGGGCTGCTCGTCAACCTAGCCTGCGCCTGGCTGCTCAAGGATGACCATCACCACGACCACGATCATCCGCACAGTCATGACCATCACCACGAGCATGAGCACGAGGATCTGAACCTCAGGGCTGCCTACATCCATGTACTGGCCGATGCTGCCACCTCAGTGCTGGCGATCATCGCCCTGTGCGGTGGATTGTGGTGGGGGGCTAGTTGGCTCGATCCGGTGATGGGGCTCGTCGGTGCGGCCCTGGTCGGGATCTGGGCGGTGGGGCTGCTGCGTCAGACCGGGCGGGTACTGCTCGATGCCGAGATGGATGCGCCTGTCGTGGAGGAGATCCGCGCGATCGTGGCCGCAGCGCCAGAAGGGGCCACCTTGCGCGATCTGCATGTCTGGCGGGTCGGGCAGGCCCGTTATGTCTGCATGCTTTCGCTGCATACCGAGCAGCCGCTGAGCGCCGACGAGATGCGGCGGCGGCTCTCGATACACGAGGAGCTGGTGCACATCACGGTCGAGATCAGCCAGCGGGGGGAAGATGGTGCAGGGCTGCCAGCAACAGCCTGAGCAGCAGCGCCGGCGGGTCGTCGAGCAGATGGCCCGCCTCCAGTTGTAACCGCCCGTCCGCATGCAGGGTGAGGGCGGCCAGCACCTGGTTGCCCTCATCGCGGATCTGCATGTGCCCGAGCAGCTCGCCGCTCGGGCTGGGGCGGCATTGCAGCACTAGCCAACGCGACTCGCCGAGCAGGCTGAATTGCCGTGACTGGGAGGGCTCGTCCTCGTAGTCGGGCCAGCTCAGCCAGCCATATTGTCCGCAGAGGCTGCCCGCCTCAATGCAGAAATGGCTAAACAAGCGCTGCAGCGCCGCATACTCCTGATCCAGGCGCTCGGCCTGCTCTTTGTGTTTGTTCATCGCCCCCTCCTACTGCCTTCATGAAGCATCCCTCTTCCCTGCGGCAAGTCTGTGACCTGACTCGAGTTTTTATTACAAAAAAATTACAAGGTTCCTTTGAAAAAGGTTTCAGTCACGTTCGTCCTGATGGGCTCTGACTAGTATGTGCGCTATCCCGTGCCGGTCGTTTCAGGCGCGGGCGGACACACAGATCCGACGACAAACTACAGCGGGAATAACAACGACATGGATATGAAAAAGACCAAAGTGGCGCTGGCGACAGTGTCACTGCTTGCCTTATTGGCAGGCTGTAATGGCAGCTCCTCCAGCAGTAACGGAGGCCAGACGGACGATCCCCAAGCCCATCTTCCTCAAGTCACCCCTCCCAGTGAAGCGCTGACCGCCAGCGACAACGAAGCGGTGATCTCCTATGTAAACACCTCTGGCCTCGCCGCGCGTGGTGTCGATGCCGCCTACGCCGACTGGAGCCTGCACCTGTGGAACAACGAGGCTTGCTCCTCGACCGATCCGGCCGGACTCAACAGCAGTTGGGATGACAAGTCTAAGACCCCGGAGACCTCCGATAGCTTTGGCCCCACCTGGGTGGTGCCCTTGTCCAAGCTGGAAGGTTGCATCAACTTCATCGCCCGTAACAGCGACCTCGGTAACCTGACCGGTCAGGACATGAAGCTCGACTTCGCCGAGCACCCTGACCGTACCATCGCCATCGTGGCGGGCAAGGGCACCATCTACGGCAGCCGCGCCGAGGCGTTCACCGCCTCCTTCGGGGTGGCCGGTGCCAGTGCTCACCTTATCGACGACAGCACCCTGATCTGGGAAGGGGGCAAGGGCCAGCCGCTGGTTCGCCTCTACTACAGCGAATCCGGTACCATCCAGGCCAACAGTGAAGGGGTGTTTGACTTCCCCTACATCAAACTCAACGCCACCGAGCTGAGCGAGGCCCAGCAGGCCAAGTACCCGCACCTCAAGGGCAAGGCCGCCTTCCGTCTGCCGGCTGACCAGGATCTCAAGGGCATACTCAAGGGCGAGCTGGTGGCTATCGCCACCGACGCCAACGGCGTCTTGCAGTCCGCCACCCTGGTGCAAAGCGCCGGTGCTCTCGACGCCCTCTACTCGGATGCCGCCAAGGCGCTCCAGTACGGCGCCGTGGTCGATGGCAGCAAGGTGCAGTTCCGCGTTTGGGCGCCGACCGCCAAGTCGGTCAAGCTGGCACTCTATGACGCCAACCACCAGAAGAGCGGCGATGTGGCCATGACCTTCGACAGCGCCAGCGGTAGCTGGAGCTATGAAGGCGGCAGCGACCTGATCGGTCAGTACTATCGCTACGACATGGAGGTCTACCACCCGGTCAGCCGTAAGGTTGAGCACTATGAGGTGACCGACCCCTACTCACTGAGCCTGGCGATGAACTCCGAGTTCAGTCAGGTGGTGGATCTCAACGATCCGGATCTCAAGCCCGCCGGTTGGGACAGCCTCAAGGCTCCGCACAGTCAGGCTAATCCGGCCGACATCGTTATCTATGAGGCGCACGTGCGTGACCTCACCGGTAACGATGAGTCCACCCCGGCTGAGCATCGCGGCAAGTTCGTCGGCCTGACCGAAGGCGAGAGCAAGCCGGTACAGCACCTGAAGTCGCTGGCCAAGTCCGGCGTCAGCCACCTGCACCTGCTGCCGGTGTTCGACATTGCCACCGTCAACGAGGATCCGGCCAAGGTGGCCAACCTCAGCGACGACTTCAGCAAGCTGTGCGAGGTCAACCCGGATGTGAAGAGCTCCAGCTTCTCCGGTTATTGTGGCGGCGGCCAGACGGTCGGCCAGGTGCTCGAGAGCCTGGACCCCAGCAGCAATCAAGCCCAGTCGCTGTATAGCTACATCCGTGGTTTTGACTCCTTCAACTGGGGTTATGACCCCTATCACTACACGGTGCCGGAAGGCTCCTATGCAACCGATGCCGAGGGCACTGCCCGGATCAAGGAGTTCCGCGAGATGGTCATGGCCATCAAGCAGAACATCGGTATGAACGTGGTGATGGACGTGGTCTACAACCACACCAATGAGGCCGGTCTTGGCAGCAAGTCCGTGCTCGACAAGATTGTCCCCTGGTACTACCAGCGCCTGAACCCGGAAACCGGCTCGGTCGAGAACTCCACCTGCTGCTCCAATACGGCGCCGGAACACGCCATGTTCGCCAAGCTGATGGACGACTCCCTGGTGACCTGGGCCCGTGACTATAAGATCGATGCTTTCCGCTTCGACCTGATGGGTCACCACCCCAAGGCGCAGATGGTTGAAGCGCTGGCGGCGGTGAAGAAGGTCAATCCCGAGATGTACTTCTACGGTGAAGGCTGGAACTTCGGTGAAGTGCAGGATGACGCCCGCTTCGAGCAGGCGACCCAGAAGCACCTGGCCGGCACCGGTATCGGCTCCTTCTCCGATCGCCTGCGTGACGCGGTGCGCGGCGGTAGCCCGTTTGATGGTGGCGACGCCATTCGTGAAACCCAGGGCTTCGGTAACGGCGCCTTCGTCGCTCCGAACGAAGCCAACAAGGTGGATGAAGCTACGGCGCTGCATCAGGCTGACTTGGTTCGCCTTGGCATGGCCGGTAACCTCAAGGATTTCATCCTGACCGATAAGGATGGCATGCCGCGTAAGGGGAGCGACATCGACTACAACGGTCAGGCCGCCGGTTACGCTCAGGATCCGACCGAAATCCAGAACTATGTCGACAAGCACGACAACCAGACCCTGTTCGATAACCTGGTCTATAAGGCGCCGGAAGGGGCCGATCTGGTGCGGATGCAGGGCGTTTCGCTGGCCACCGCTATGCTGGGTCAAGCTATCCCCTTCACTCACGCCGGTGTTGAACTGTTGCGCTCCAAGTCCATGGAACGTGACAGCTATGACTCAGGTGACTGGTACAACAAGGTCGACTACACGCTGCAAGACAACAACTTCAACAAGGGGTTGCCGCGCAGTGACAAGGATGGTGACAACTATCCGTTGATCGAGAAGGTGCTTGGCCTGCATAACAAGCCGGCCCCGGCTGATATGACCACCATGGTGAGCTTCTACCAGGAGCTGGCCGAGCTGCGGCAATCCTCCCGCCTGCTGCGTCTTGGCAGCGGTGCTGAGGTGATTAAGCGGGTCGACTTCCGCAACACTGGGCCTGAGCAGGTTCCGGGTCTCATCGTGATGAGCGTGGATGACGGTGTCAAGGCGGGCTCCGATCTGGACTCGACTATCGATGGCCTGGTGGTGATGATCAACGCGACCAACGCGTCTCAGAGCATCGGTGACTTCCGCGATGGTGACGATAATCCGATCGATCTCAGCGGCATGGTGCTGAGTTCGGCTCACCGCGACAGCGACAGTATCGCCAAGGATGCAGCCGTCAGCGGCGGCAAGCTCACCCTGGGCCCCTGGTCTGCGGCCGTCTTCGTCAAGCCGCAGGTGGGTGCACAAGGCAGCGGTCTGCCGGTCAGCAAGAAGGTGGATCTGAGCACGGTACCGCCGTTTGGTGAGACCGAGCTGTTCCTTAAGGGCTTCCAGGATCCCCTCTTTGGAGACAAGAATCCGCTGATATTTACCAGCAACTTCATGTACGAGTTCACCACTGAGGTGACCGAGGAGCAGTTGGGTAGCACCGAAGTGAAGGTGGCTGATTCTGGCTGGTCCGTTGCTAACTATGGCATTTGCAACGATGGAGACAAGCTGGTTGTAGGGACGCCACTGACCATGTGCCACGATGGCGGCAATCTACCGTTTGAGATCACCAAGGCGGGCACCTACAAGTTCGTGTTCACTGCGATGAACAAGGACAAGCCGACCTTAAGCGTCAGCTACACCGAGCCGCTGCAAAGCTGCAAGGTGCTCGATACCGTGGCAGGTGATCCGCTTGGCTATCCGCTCTTTGTGCGCGGCAGCTTGAGCGGCTGGAATCCGAAGCCAGAGTACCAGCTGCGCTACAAGGGGATGGACGGTGATCTGGCCATCTACCAGGCCGTGTTCAACTACGAAGGCAGCTTCGACTTCAAGTTTGCCAATGATGACGACAGCTGGACCAAGCAGTTCTTCGTCAAGGACGCAGGTGGCGCGCTGATTGCCTTGGAGCCGGAGCAGTTCTATCCGCTACAGCATGGTGATGGCGGCATGGGTAACAACAGCGTGGCCCTGGATAACGGTCTGTGGAGCTTCCTGCTCAAGATCGATCCGAGCAAGGCCTCCGGTGAGGTCGGTTCGATGATCATCCAGGAGTGCAGTGCCAAGTAATTCGCTTGGGCCCTGGCAGTTGACTCGGCACTGCCAGGGTGGAATTCCTCCCTTGCCAAGGGGCGGAATAACACCGAGAGAGTAATAAAAGCGCGGCTTTGCCGCGCTTTATTTTTTTGTTTAAGAAAACGGGGAAACTGGTCGCTCTGTTTTGTCTAAAGTAACTATCTGTTATCTGCGGGTCAGCACCCGCCATGCCGAGTATGCACAAATGACCCAAGAGATCATGAAATTTGCCATCGATGATGGCTCCACCAACGTCAAGGCCAGCTGGATCGAGAACGGGATCCTCAAGACCGTGGTGTCCCCCAACTCGTTTCGCAAAGATTGGAAGAGCGCGGCCCTGCTGCGCGGGCAGAAGGTGTTCAACTACACCATAGGCACCACCAAGTACACCTACGACGCCACCTCCGACAAGGCGCTCTCCACCACCCATATCGAGTATCAGTACGACGATCTCAACTTGCTGGCGGTGCATCACGCCCTGCTGCAAAGCGGTCTCGAACCCCGCCCGGTTTCCCTGGTGGTGACGCTGCCCATCACCGAGTTCTACAACCCGGACGACTGCCAGCGTAACGAAGCCAAGATTGAGGCCAAGCGTCGCAATCTGATGCGCGACATCGAACTCAACAAAGGCGAGCTGTTCCAGATCGTGGAGGTTGAGGTCATGCCCGAGAGCTTGCCGGCGGCCCTTTCCCACCTGCTGAGCGCCAATTGCAGCGAGTTCACCAAGTCGCTGGTGATCGACTGTGGTGGCACCACTCTCGACATGGGGGTGATCGTGGGTGAGTTTGACGATGTCTCGGCCATCTACGGCAACAACGAGATTGGCGTCGCCATGGTCACCGATGCGGCGCGCAAGGCGCTGGCTGCGGCTGACAGTGACTCCAGCTATCTGGTGGCCAACGAGCTGATCAAGCGCCGCCACGACATGAGCTTCGTGCAGAGCGTGGTCAACGACGAGTCGCGCATTCCCGAGATCCTGCAACGCATCGAAACCAAGATCCGTGAGCTGGGGGATCAGGTTGCCTATGAGGCGAAGAAGTTCGCCAAGCACCCGAACCGGGTCTATCTGGTGGGCGGCGGCGCGCCGCTGATCGAGGGGGCGATCCGTGAGGCTTATGCCACCTTGGGAGATCGGGTCGTGATGGTGGAGAATCCGCAGAGCGCCCTCTCGCGTGAGATCTGCCTCTATCATGCCCAGCAGCCGGCCAGCGCGATCGCTGAGCCGGTGCTGCTTGAGGTAGGGGAAGATGCATAAGGGACCGGTCAAGCGGATCAATCCCTCTATCCACCTCAATCCGGAGCAGAGTGAGGCGGATCGCCGTGCCATCCTGGCCTTGCAGGAGTGGTATCAAAAGCTGCGCCAGAGTGACAGTGAACGCGACTCCATTAACGTGGCGATGCGCACCTTCCATCGCAGCGTCTATCTGGCCGGCTTGCGCCTGCATCTGCTCAGCCCGCGGCTGTGTCAGCATGTCGCCGAGTCACTGGGGCGTGAGTCACGTTCGTTTCCTGAACTGCTCGTCGAGTTAGGTGAATGCGGGTTGTTGCCCGCCGGTACGGCCATGCCTAGCGTCACGGTCGCGGCGCCGGGGGGAGCTGAGGGAGAGGCAGACTTTTCTTCGCGTCAGTTGGAGCGGCTAGCGGCGCTCATGGGGAGTGCCGGAGAGGGCGCCGCGAGTGGGGCGCTGCTGGCCCAGCTTGAGGCGCAGCGAGGTGAGTTGGCGGAGCTGCGCGCCATGCTGGCCTCATCCTCACCGGCCCAGGCTGCTCAAGGAAGCCAAGGGGATGGCGCTGCCTTGCTGGCCGCGCAGGGCGCCGAGTTCGAACGCTTGCATCAGGAGTTGGCTCAGTTGCGTACCCTGGCTGAGCAGCAGGCGTTGCAGTTGCAGCAGTTGCGACTGAGCGGGCGCGGCACGGTCGCCGAGCCGACCCGTAGCGGGGGCGGCACCGAGGAGGTGCTGCTCGACGACGTTGCCCCGGCGGCAGAAAAGCTGCAACGGGTGCGGCAAAAAGGACTGTTCTGAGCAAAGCGCGTGGCCATGGTCACGCGCTTCTCTTTTAGGGGTTACAGAGCCAGAGCAGGGCTGAGAAGAAGAGCAGATTACCGGCAACGCTCAGCCACAGCGGCAGCTTGTACTCCTTCTTGCTCGATTTGTGGCGCAAGTAGTGACGGGCCAGCAGGGCGCCCGGCCAGCCGCCGAGCCAGCTCCAGCCGTGCAGGGTGCGCTCCGGCACCCGGCTCCTCTTGAGGCGGGCTGCCCGCTTATCCCAGGCATAGACGCAGAAGGTGAGCAGGCTCATGACGGCGTAGAGGCCGGCCACCGCCAGCGGCAACATGCCAATGAAGGTCAGTAAGGGGAGGGCGGCGAGCTGACTCAAGGCCAGCAGGACGGGAAAGGGCACTGAGATTAGTCTCCTGCGGGGTTACGGCGGGTGGCCTTGATGGCCCCCTTGCGTTTCTTGGCATCGACCCGGCGCCGTTGGGAGGCGCGGGTCGGGCGGGTGGCATGGCGCACCTTGGGGCGTTCGGCCGCCTTGGCGAGCAGGGCGTGCAGCCGGTCGATCGCCTCCTGGCGGTTCATCTCCTGACTGCGATGGGTTTCGGCGCGGATCAGGATGAAGCCATCATGCACCCGGCTGTCGCGCAGCCGATCCAGCCCCTCTTTGAGGTGATCGGAGAGGGTGGGGGAGCTGCGGTAATCGAAGCGCAGCCAGACGGCGGTCTCGGTCTTGTTGACGTGCTGGCCACCGGCGCCTTGGGCGCGCATGGTCTGAAAGGTGAGCTCCTGCCAGGGCAGGGTCAGGCGGGACATGGCTTGCTCCGTTTTGGTGCGTTATCGTGCGGTGATCCAAGATGGTGCGTCGCTTTGGCGCACGGGGTGCCAGATTGGCGCTAGCGACCGGCCATGAGGGGCTCGGCAGACAAGATCCTCCGCGCATCAATAAGTTGGCACAGGAATTGTTTATTGGTTATCCGGACCACCTAAGGATTGGGAGAAACCAGATGAAACTCATCACCGCCATCATCAAGCCCTTCAAACTGGACGACGTGCGCGAGGCCGTCGCACAACTTGGCGTCGAAGGGTTGACTGTATCCGAGGTCAAAGGCTTCGGCCGCCAGAAGGGCCACACCGAATTGTACCGCGGAGCCGAGTATCAGGTCGACTTCCTGCCCAAGGTGAAGCTGGAGATCGCTACCTCTGACGACAATGTGGAGCCGGTGATCGAGGCCATCTGCAAGGCGGCCTACACCGGCAAGATCGGCGATGGCAAAATCTTCGTCTATGACCTGGAGCACGCGGTGCGGATCCGAACTGGCGAGGCCGATGGCGAAGCGCTTTGACGCCGCAGGCGCGGATACGATACCGACCGGATGGCTTGCCGTCCGGTTTTTTTATCTGTGCTGCAATTTTGTGATACCGCTCTGCGCTTTTGCTTGTGTCTGGTCGGTGAGTGTGCAAAATACAAACGCGAATTATTGCTACTTGCAACTCACACCAGGAACCTGCTGAGATGAAAAAGAGACTGCTGGCATTGACCCTTTGCACCATGGCCGCGCCTTCTGCCTTTGCCGCACAGGAAGTGAACGTCTACTCCAACCGTCAGGATGAGCTGATCAAGCCGATCATCACGCAGTTTGAACGGGAGAGCGGTATCAAGGTGAACCTGGTGTTCGCCAAGGATGGGCTGACCGAGCGCCTGCAACGTGAGGGCAAACTGACCCCGGCCGATCTGATGCTGACCACCGACATCAGCCGCCTGACCGAGCTGGTGGACAAGGATCTGGTACAACCGGTACAGAGCCCGGTTCTGGAGCAGAACATTCCGGCGGCCCTGCGCGACCCCGACGATCGCTGGTTTGCGCTCACTACCCGGGTGCGGGCCATCTATTCGAGCAAGGATCGTCTGGGCAAGCTCGATGCCATCAGCTACGAGGATCTCGCCAAGCCCGAGTACAAGGGCAAGATCTGTGTGCGCAGCGGTAAGAATGACTACAACGTGGCCCTGGTGGCCTCGATGATTGCCCACCACGGCAAAGCGGATGCCAAGCAGTGGCTGGAAGGGCTCAAGGCCAACCTGGCGCGCAAGCCCCAGGGCAACGACCGGGATCAGGTCAAGGCGATCAAGGACGGGGTGTGTGACCTGTCGCTTGGCAACAGCTACTACCTTGGCAAGATGCTGGCCGATCCGGCCCAGAAGGCGTGGGCCGATGCCGTTTACATCAACTTCCCGAACCAGCAGAACCGTGGTGCCCACGTCAACGTGAGTGGCATGGCCATGACCAAGTTCGCCAAGAACAAGGAGGCCGCCGTCAAGCTGATGGAGTTCCTCTCCGGTGATGAGGCCCAGCATCTGTACGCCGATCTCAACACCGAGTATCCGGTCAAGCCGGGGGTTGAGCGCTCGCCGCTGGTTAAATCCTGGGGGGATTTCAAGGCCGACAGCCTGCCGGTGAGCGATTACGCCAGACTGCGCAAGGATGCCCTGACGCTGCTGGATGAAGTGAAGTTCGATCTGTAAGGTGTGGGGGTTTTTCTCACCCGAGTCAGGAAACCGATGAAGTATTCCGGTTGGATGGCCGGCAGTTGGCTCACGGGTCTGCTGCTGGCCTTGCCCATTGTGGCGCTCTTCTTTTCCGCTCCGTCTGCCGACGGGGCGGTGATCTCGCATCTGGTCGACACCGTACTCGGAACCTATGTGGCCAACACCCTGTTGCTGGTGGTGCTGGTGGTGGCCCTCTCGCTGCTGCTCGGGGTGCCGACCGCTTGGTTGGTGGCCATGTGTCAGGTGCCGGGGCGGCGAGCCTTAGAGTGGGCGTTGATCCTACCCATGGCGATGCCCTCTTATATCGTCGCCTACGTCTATACCGACCTGCTCGACTTCTCCGGCCCGTTGCAACAGGCCCTGCGCCGCTGGTTCGGGCCGGATCTGCGGCTGCCTGAGATCCGCTCCCTCGGCGGCGCCGCCTGGATGCTGGCGCTGGTGCTCTTTCCCTATATCTACCTGTTGGCCCGCGCCGCGTTTTTGGAGCAGTCGGTGAGCCTGATCCAGTCGAGTCGCCTGCTCGGTTGCTCCCCCTGGCAGAGCTTTGCTCGCCTGAGTCTGCCGCTGGCACGCCCGGCCATCATGGTCGCCGCCTCGCTGGTGGCGATGGAGACGCTGGCCGACTTTGCCACCGTGCACTTTTTTGCCGTCAACACCCTGACCACGGCGGTGTATGACACCTGGCTCGGTTATGGCAGTCTGTCGGCCGCCGCCGCCCTCTCCTGCTTCATGCTGGTGGGGGTGGTGGCGCTGATCGCTCTGGAGCGTTTCAGCCGGCGCCGCCGTCAGGTGTTCCAGAAAGGGACGGGGCAGGAGGCCGCGCTGCGCTACCCGCTTTCGCCGCTGCGCCGCTCGCTGGCCGGCCTCTGGTGCTGGTCACTGGTGCTGGCCGGTTTTGCCCTGCCGTTTGCCATCTTGCTCGGTTATGCCATCGACTACGCCGGCCCCTCGTGGACGCCGGAGTTTGTGCGCTTCTCCGGCAACAGCCTGCTGGTCTCCTCTCTGGTGGCCCTGCTTGCTACCTTGGTGGCGGTGCTGCTGGTGTTTTACCGTCGCCTCGAAGGGGGTGTGCCGAGTCTGATCCCGCTGCGCCTCGCCGCGCTTGGCTATGCCCTGCCGGGGACCGTGCTCGCCATCGGTGTGCTGGTGCCGCTCACCGCCCTCGATTTTGCCCTCAATGATCTTGCCCAGTGGTGGGGGCTAAGCGGCCCAGGGCTGCTCTTTACCGGTACCCTGGCTGCCATCGTGTTCGGCTATCTAGTGCGTTTTTGCGCCATCGCCATCGGCTCGGTGGAGAGCAGCATGGCCAAGGTGGGGCCGAGCCTCGATATGGCGGCGCGCACCCTGGGGGAGAACAGCGCCGGCATGTTGCGCCGGGTACACCTGCCGCTGGTGCGCCGTGGCCTGCTGGCCGGAGCCCTGTTGGTGTTCATCGAGTCGATGAAGGAGCTGCCGGCGGCCCTGCTGCTGCGCCCCTTTAACTTCGAGACCCTGGCCACCCATGTCTATCAATTCGTATCAGACGAGATGCTCGAGCGCGGTGCGCTCGGCGCCATCGTCATCGTGCTGGTCGGCCTGTTGCCCCTCATCTGGGTCAATCGCTCGCTCGATCGCCACTGATTTGTAAGGAGTTGCCGATGTCTGTGCTTTGCGTCGAACGGGTCAGTTGCCGCTATAACGGCAGCAACGTGCTCGAGGATCTCTCTCTTCACGTCGCAGAGAACGAGATCGTCTGCCTGCTCGGGGCGAGCGGTTGCGGCAAGACCACCCTGCTCAAGGCCATCGCCGGTCTGTTGCCGCTGGCTGCGGGCGCTATTCGCCTCGGTGATCGCCTGCTGGAGGGGGAAGGGCGTGTGGTCGCCCCCGAGGATCGCCAGATCGGCATGATCTTTCAGGATTACGCGCTCTTCCCCCACCTGACGGTGGCGGGCAACATCGCTTTTGGCATCGCGCATCTGCCCGCGCGGGAGCAGGCCGCCGAGGTCGAGCAGGTGCTGGCGCTGGTCAACTTGCAAGGGCTGGCCGACCGCTACCCGCACCAGCTCTCCGGCGGTCAGCAGCAGCGGGTGGCCATCGCCCGCGCCCTGGTGTGCCGGCCACGGCTGATGCTGCTCGACGAGCCCTTCTCCAACATCGACACCCAGGTGCGCATGAAGCTCATCGCCGAGATCCGCACCCTGCTCAAGAGCCGCGGCATCGGCGCCGTGTTTGTCAGCCACAGCAAGGAGGAGGCGTTCGCCTTTGCCGATCGGCTGGCGCTGTTTCGTGCCGGTCACATCGAGCAGGTGGGTGAGCCGGAGCGGCTCTACCGCCGACCCGGCAACCGCTTCGTGGCCGACTTTTTGGGGGCCACCAACTACCTGCTGGCCGAGGGGGTGGATGAGTGGCGCGTCATGACGCCGGTTGGCCCCGTGCAGGGCAGTGAGCCGCACGGTCTTGCATCCGGTCAGCGGGCCGTATTGATGCTGCGACCGCATCAGCTGCGGCTGATCCCGGACGAGGCGGGCAGCGAGGTGCGGGAGCAGCAGTTTCTCGGCCACCATTGCAAGGTCACGATCGCCTGTGGTGAGCAACTGCTCGAGGCGAGCTGTAGTGAGCCGCTGCATGCCTCCCGGGTGCGCGTGGACGTCGCCCCCCATCCACTGGTACTGTTTGACCCCGCGCCGTGAATCCCTTGCTCTGGGGCAAGGAATGGGCGGTGCGCCGGCCTATAATGGCCAGACCCATATGACGAGGGAGAAGATATGCAAGCACAACAAGGCATCTGCGCCGAGCCCAATCTGCACGCGCTCTATCTGATGCTCAACCGCACCGGCGATGCGACCGAGCTGGTGGCCCGTCTGGCCAAGGTGCCGACCCTGTGGGAGTCCGTTCAGGCCGATTTTTCCGATGCGCATTTCAGCGGTCTGGTGGCTATCGGCGCCGAGGCTTGGGATTCCCTCTACCCGGCAGCGCGCCCGCCCCAGCTACGCGGTTTCATGGCTCAATCGGCCAATGGCCAGGAGGCGCCGAGCACGCCGTTTGATCTCTTCGTCCAACTGCGGGCCGATCGCATCGACGTGCTGCACCATGCCGGTCACCGCCTGCTGGCCCTGCTCGATGGGTTGGTGGAGATCGCCGAGGAGCAGCGCGGTTTTCGTAACCTCGACCTGCGCGATCTGACCGGCTTTGTCGATGGCACCGAGAATCCGCAGGGCGATCATCGCCCGGAAGTGGCGCTGGTGGCCGAGGGTGAGTTCGCCGGTGGCTCCTATCTGCACGTACAGCGCTGGGTACACAACCTGACTGACTGGCAGCGACTGGCCCTGAAAGAGCAGGAAGACATTATCGGTCGCACCAAGGTCGACAACATCGAGTATGAATCTGAGGACAAACCGCTGACCGCCCACATCAAGCGGGTTAACCTCAAGACCCCTAAGGGGGAGTCGATGGAGATCCTGCGCCAGAGCATGCCGTGGGGCACCATGCGTGAGCAGGGGCTCTATTTCATCTCCTGCTGCCGTACCCCGATGCACTTCAATACCATGCTGGCCAGCATGTACAAGGGCGAGGGCAGTCACTTCGATCACCTGCTGCGTTTCACCCGTGCCGTGACCGGTGCCGCCTTCTTTGCGCCGAGCATCGATTTTCTGCGCCGAGCCGGCCGCTGAGCTGACTCGGACACAAAAAAACCCGGCCAAGGCCGGGTTTTTTCATGGGGGAACACACCTCAGGCGGTCTGCTCGAACAGCTCGAGCGCCGACATGTAGAGCTCTTCGACGTCGGTGTCGCTGGTCGGGGTGATGAAGATGGTGTCATCACCGGCAATGGTGCCGAGGATCCCCTCCGCCTTGCCGAGGGAGTCGAGCAGGCGGGCGATCAGCTGCGCGGCACCGGGGCTGGTGTGGATCACCACCAAGGCGCCGTTGTGGTCGATGTCTAGCACCAGGTTCTTAAGTGGACTGGAGGTGGTCGGCACCCCCAGCTCCACTGGCAGGCAGTAGACCATCTCCATCTTGGCGTTGCGGGTGCGCACCGCACCGAAGCGGCTCAGCATCCGCGATACCTTGGACTGGTTGATGTTTTCGAAACCCATTTCCTGCAAGGCGGCAACAATTTCCGCCTGGGAGCCAAACCGTTCTTCCTTGAGCAGAGCTTTGAAGGCCTTCGCCAGCTTTTCTTGCTTGTCGTTGTGTTTCATTTTGGTCTCGTAGATGAGGAAGTGAGGCCGCCATGGCCGGATCCGGGCGGACCGATTTGCCCGCTTATTCTGCATTCAGAGAGGCTCTGGCGCAAGAAATAGGGGTTTGTTTTGCATATTGATGCAAATATGGCTTGCATCAACCTATCTGGGGACTAAAATCGGAAGCTAATTCTGAAAACTTATTCACTAATAATCTATGGGTATTGAGCTTACCGGTGTCGCCAAGTCGTGGCAGGAACACACCATATTGCAGCAGGTCACGTTTCGCTCCGAGCCCGGAGAAACCCTGGTATTACTGGGGCCGAGCGGTGCCGGAAAGAGCTCTTTGCTGCGTTTACTGAATCTGCTCGACGTGCCGGATCAGGGAACCTTGCGCATTGGCGACAGTGCATTTTCTTTCCCGAACACCCTGTCGGCAGCAGAGTTTGCTCGCCAGAGTCAGGCGCTGCGGCGCAAGGTGGGCATGGTGTTCCAGCAATACCATCTGTGGCCGCACCTGACCGTGATGGAGAACCTTATCGAGGCGCCGACCAAGGTACTTGGCATGAGTCGTGCTGACGCTATCGACAAGGGACGCTATCTGCTGGCCCAGTTGCGCCTCGCTGACAAGCAGGACGTGTGGCCGGCCCGCCTCTCCGGTGGCCAGCAGCAGCGGGTGGCGATCGCCCGTGCCCTGATGATGGATCCGCAGATCCTGTTGTTTGATGAGCCGACGGCGGCCCTTGATCCCGAGATCACCAAGGAGGTGGCCGAGATCATCCGGACCCTCGCCGGCACCGGCATCACCCAGGTGGTGGTGACCCATGAGGTGGACTTTGCCCGCCGCATCGCCAGTCAGGTCATCTATCTGGAGCGGGGGCAGATTGTGGAAATGGGCGGACGCGAGATTTTTGACGCCCCGCAAACCGAGCGCTTTGCGCAGTTCTTGAAGCATTGATAAGGAAAGTTGTCATGAAAAAAGCCGTACTGCTGTTGGCTGCCGTGGGAATGCTGGCAGGTCAGGCCGTTGCCAAGGAAGTGAAGTTCGCGACCGAAGCCACCTACCCGCCGTTCGAGTACATCGACGACAAGAACGAGTTCCAGGGCTTCGACATCGAGCTGGCTCGTGCCATCTGCGCCGAGGCCAAGCTGGAGTGCACCTTCCACAACCAGGCCTTTGACAGCCTGATCCCGAGCCTCAAGTTCCGTCGTTATGACGTGGCCATTGCCGCCATGGACATCACGCCGGAGCGCGCAGCCCAGGTCGATTTCTCTGATATCTATTACGAGAACTCTGCCGTGTTCGTGAGCAAGAAGGGCGCCTTCAAGAGCCCGGAGGCCCTGACCCAGAAGACTGTGGGCGTGCAAAACGGCACTTCCCATCAGACCTATGTGCAGGACAACTGGACCAGCAAGGGGGTGCTGAGCGTGCCTTATGCCAGCTACCAGAATGCCTTCCTCGATATGCTTAACGGCCGTATCGATGCCGTCTTTGCTGACACCGCCGTGGCCGCTGAGTGGCTCAAGAAGCAGCCCGAGTACGCCATGCTGGGCGACAAGGTGACCGATACCAAGTACTTCGGTACCGGTTTTGGCATGGCGGTAGCTAAGGGTAACGGCGAGCTGCTTGGCCAGCTCAACGCGGGTCTGAAGGCGGTCAAGGCCAACGGCACCTACCAGAAGATCTACGACAAGTACTTCAGCCACTAATCCATGCTGCAACTGTTGTTACAGGCCACCCTCATGACCCTGGGTCTGGGGCTGGCCTCTTTAATTGGTGGCCTGCTGCTGGCCATACTGCTGAGCGCCGCTGAGTTGTCGGGTAAGCGCCTGCTGGTCTGGCCGGTGGCGCTGTTCACCTCGCTGATCCGCGGTCTGCCCGAGATCCTGGTGGTGCTCTTCATCTATTTCGGCTCGACCCAGCTGCTGTTTCTCATCACCGGTGATTATGTAGAGTTCAGCCCGTTTGCCTGCGGCGTGCTGGCGCTCTCGCTGCTGTTTGCCAGCTATGCCAGTCAGACCTTGCGCGGTGCCCTCAATGCGGTGCCGATGGGGCAGCGTCAGGCGGCATGGGCACTCGGCTTGGGGCGAACCCGCACTTTCTTGCGTATCGTCTTGCCCCAGGCATGGCGCCATGCCCTGCCGGGTCTTGGTAACCAGTGGCTGGTGCTGCTCAAGGATACGGCGCTAATCTCCCTCATCGGGGTCAATGATCTGATGCGTCAGGCCCAGCTCGCATCGGCCAGCACCTACGAGCCCTTTACCTGGTACGCCACGGCGGCCCTCATCTATCTGGTCATCTCCCTGTGCAGCGAGTGGCTGCTGGGGCGGGCCACCCGTTATACCCGCCGCTACGGAGGCTAGTCATGCTCGGCTATCTCATCACCCTGCTTGAGGGCATGACCACCACCCTCGGCCTGAGCGCGGCCAGCTTGCTGGTTGGCCTGACCCTGGCCCTGCTGATGACCTGGGCGCTGGAGCGCCGGGTCGTGCTGTTAACTCAGGCGGTACAGCTGTGGATCCTGCTCTTCACCGGCACTCCGCTGCTGGTGCAGATCTTCCTCATCTATTACGGCCCCGGGCAGTTTGTCTGGATCAAGGAGAGCTGGCTCTGGGAGTGGCTCAAGCAGCCTTGGTTCTGCGCCATGCTGGCCCTGGCGTTTAACACCGCCGCCTACTCAACCCGCCTGTTTAAGGGGGCGCTCGACGCCATTTCGGCCGGTGAGGTCGAGGCGTGCCGCGCACTCGGGATGAGTGCCGGGCAAACCCTCTGGATGAAGGTACGCCATGCGGCGCGGCGACTGGTGCCGGCCTACTCCAACGAGGTGATCCTGGTGATCAAGGGGAGTTCGCTCGCCAGCACCATCACCATCATGGATATCATGGGGCTGGCCCAGCGCCTCAATGCCCAGACCTATGACACCCTGGCGGTGTTCGGGGTCGCGGGTGCCCTCTATCTGGGTATGAACGGTTTGTTAACGTTAATGTTCCGCTGGTGCGAAAAACGGGCACTCCGTTTCCAGTCGTAAACGCTCAAACGAGCATAAAAACGAAAAAAAACCGTGTTTCATATCCATTTCTGGGTAATCAAGACCGATAAAATGGCGTGCATGTACGGCGGCTCACAGAACCCGAAGTTGTCCCTGTTATCAGATTGTTTTTTCTGGGGTGATCCAGTAAGGTGAGGCGCACAAGAACATAATGCCTTCCAACCTACGCTTAAACAGGGAGTTGATCATGAAAGTTGCCGTTCTGGGTGCCGCCGGTGGTATCGGCCAGGCCCTTGCTCTGCTGCTGAAGAACCGTCTGCCGGCTGGCGCCGAACTGAGCCTGTACGATATCGCGCCTGTCACCCCGGGGGTTGCCGTGGATCTCAGCCACATCCCGACCGACGTCAAGGTGAAGGGGTTCAGCGGTGAAGATCCCACTCCGGCCCTGGTCGGCGCCGATGTGGTGCTGATCTCCGCCGGTGTGGCCCGCAAGCCCGGCATGGATCGCTCCGACCTGTTTAACATCAACGCCGGTATCGTGCGCAACCTCATCGAAAAGTGCGCAGCCACCTGCCCGAAGGCCCTGATCGGCATTATCACCAACCCGGTCAACACCACGGTAGCCATCGCGGCCGAAGTGCTCAAGAAAGCCGGTGTCTATGACAAGCATCGCCTGTTCGGTATCACCACGCTGGATGTGATCCGTGCCGAGACCTTTGTTGCCGAGGCTAAGGGGCTGAACGTCGATAACGTTCGCGTCAATGTCATCGGTGGCCACAGTGGTACCACCATACTGCCGCTGCTCTCCCAAGTGGAAGGGGCCTCCTTCACCGAGGAAGAGGTCGCGGCCATGACCAAGCGCATCCAGAACGCCGGTACCGAGGTGGTGGAAGCCAAGGCCGGTGGCGGCTCTGCGACCCTCTCCATGGGTCAGGCGGCTTGCCGCTTTGGCCTGTCGCTGATCAAGGGTCTGCAAGGCGAGGCCAATGTGATCGAGTGCGCTTATGTGGAAGGCAACGGCGAGCACGCTACCTTCTTCGCCCAGCCGGTACGTCTTGGCAAGAACGGTATCGAGGCCGTGCTGGATTACGGCAAGCTGAGCGCCTTCGAACAGCAGGCCATGGCGAGCATGCTGGATACCCTCAAGGCTGATATCCAGCTCGGTATCGACTTCGTCAAGTAAGTCACGGCCACGCGAAAAAGGGGAGCTTCGGCTCCCCTTTTGCATTGTTCCGGCTTCAAGCCTGACGCCGGGCGGCCGATAAACGGGGATAGCAGGAGGGTAGTATGAAGAGAAAGCTCTGGATATCCCTGTGGGGCATGCTCTCGCTGGCGCAGGCTGCCGAGGAGATACCGGTGGCGCGGCCCCCGCTGCCGGCGGTCGATCCGTCGCTCCAGGTGGTACAGATTTACCGGCAAGATGATCTGCTCGACTGGATTGAGCAGGGCAAGCACCTAGCTAGGGTGAAGGCGGACAAGTGCCAGCTGACTCAAGATATCGAGGCGCGCGCCGAGGTGATGAAGCTGCCCGCATATCAGTTCCTGTGGGGCGACATGCTGGCATGGGGCGTTTGTACCCAACGCAATGCCGAACTCGGTGTGCAGTACATGTGGGATGCCGCCGATCAGGGGCTGGCTCCCGCCCTCGAGCAATTGGGGCGCTACTACTGGAAGGGCACTCTGGTGCAGAAAGATTTGCAGCGCGCCGAGGTGCTGCTGCGTGAGGCGGCGGGGGCTGGGTTTCTCAAGGCCCAGTTGGAGTGGGTCGAGTTTTTGCTGGCAGGTCATGGCAGCCCGCTTGATTATGAGGATGCCTACCGTTGGCTGCACAATGCGGTGATAGGCGATCAGGCGCTGCATCGCCAGGCTAGCACCCTGCTTGCCAGGTTGGAGGGGCGGATGCCGGCCAACGTGGTGCAGAAGGCGGCAGCGATACGTTGATATGAAAGGGGGAGTGCCGTGGCACTCCCCCTGCTCTTTTACAGCTCTTGATGAGGGCCGAAGCACTCGTAGTGGATGCGTTCATTCGGAACACCGCGTGCCACGAGCTGGCTCTTGATGGCTTGCATGAAGCCGGTGGGGCCGCAGAAGTAGTAGTGGGCGCCGGCCGGCAGCAAGTCATTGACCTGCTCGAGATCCATGGTGCCGTGAAAGTCGAAATGGCTTGCATCCTCGGTACGCGGGGTACGATACCAGGTACGCGCTGCGAGCCGTGGGTGGGTAGCGCTCTTGCTGGCCACCTCTTCTGCGAAGGCATGCACGCCACCGTGCTCGCAGGCGTGCAACCAACGGATCTCCGCTTGGTGTTCACCGGCCAGCAGTTGATTGAGCATCGCCAGCATGGGAGTGAGGCCGACCCCGGCCGAGAGCAGTACCACAGGGGTCTGTGCATCGGCAGTCAGGGTGAAATCCCCAGCAGGCGGCATCACGGCCAGCTCGTCGCCCTGCTGGATCTGGTCGTGCAGCAGGTTAGAAACCTGGCCATTGGCCTCACGTTTGACGCTGATACGGTAGGATTGACCGTTGGGTGCATCGGAGAGAGAGTACTGGCGGATCTCGGTGTTGGCGAGGCTTGGATGGGTAAGTTGCAGGCTTAGGTACTGGCCCGGTACGAAGTCGATGACCGGCTGGCCATCCTTGGGCTCCAGAACAAAGTTGGTGATGAGTTCGGATTCGACCCGCTTCTCGCGCACGATGAAGGCTCGGGCGCCACGCCAGCCCCCTTTGGCTTCGGCGCGCTCGGTATAGAGTTGCTCCTCGCGGCCGATGAAGACCGAGGCCAGCAGGCCATAGGCCTGTTCCCAGGCATACAGGATCTCGTCGCTCACCGCGTCACCGCCCACTTCTTTGAGCGTGGCTAAGAGATGGCTACCCACTATGTGATATTGTTCCGGCTGGATCATGAAACCGGTATGCTTGTGCGCGATGCGCTCGACCGCACCGGTGAGGGCGCCTAGATTGTCGATGTTGCGGGCATAGGCCGCCACGGCGTTGAACAGGGCCACCGGCTGGCCACCGCTGTGCTGATGCGCCAGATTGAACACATCCTTCAGCTCGGGGTTGTGGTGGAACATGCGCTGGTAGAAGTGCTGGGTCAGCGCCGGCCCGGCAGACTCCAGCAGAGGGATGGTGCTCTTGATGGTTGCAATGATCTGTGGATCCAGCATCATGATCTCCGTTTAATTGAACATGTAAAATGCCATTTAATGAAGTGGCATCCTAGATGTTTATTTGATTTGGATCAATACGCATGATGTCATGCGTGCGGACATATATATGAGACTGACCAGCTATACCGATTTTG
This sequence comes from Aeromonas simiae, assembly GCF_014892695.1. NCBI lineage: Bacteria > Pseudomonadati > Pseudomonadota > Gammaproteobacteria > Aeromonadales > Aeromonadaceae > Aeromonas > Aeromonas simiae. Next base: position 3,365,157 of record NZ_CP040449.1, on the reverse strand, counting down.
GATTGAGGGCTCTGCTCTATCTGGCCACCCTGCCGGAGGGAGAGTTGTCCAGTGTGGCCAAGGTCTCGGCCCTTTACGGCGTTTCCCGCAACCACATGGTCAAGGTGATCAACCAGCTAGTGAAGCTGGGCTATCTGGGTTCCCAACGAGGTAAGAACGGGGGGATCTGGCTGGCGGTCAAACCGGCCGAGGTGAACATTGGGGCGGTGATCCGCGAGCTGGAGGGGAACCTAGACGGCATCGACTGCGGCTCACCGGCCTGCCACATCGTCTCGGTCTGTCTGCTGAAAAATGCGCTGAAGGAGGCGATGAACGCCTTCTTGGGCGTGATGGATGGTTACTCGCTGGAAGCGCTGCTGGCCAACAAGGCCGAGCTGCAACAGGTGTTTGGGGAGCTCATCCCCACCCTGATGGTGGAAGAGGCGCCGCTCGAATAACGAGCGGCCTCTGAGCGCGGCGTTATTCCTCGTCGCTAGTGGGTTGGTACCAGGCAGGCATGATGCGGGCCAGTTTCACCATGTTCTGCTCTACCTCAACGATTTCGATGGGGTAGCCAGCCAGCCGCATGCTGATGTTGGGCTGGGGCAAGTCTTCCAGATACTCCAAGATCAGGCCGTTGAGGGTGCGTGGCCCATCGGTCGGCAGATGCCACTCCATCTCCTTGTTCAGCTCACGGATGCTGACGCCCCCCTCGACCAGGAAGGTGCCGTCCGGCTGGGGATGGATCTCGTCGCTCGGTGCCGGTGCCATCGAGGTGGTGAAGTCGCCGACGATTTCTTCCAGAATGTCATCCAGTGTCACCAGCCCCTGAATATCGCCGTACTCGTCGACGATGAGCCCGATGCGCTCCTTGTTGCGCTGGAACTTGGCCATCTGCACATTGAGTGGCGTTCCTTCCGGAATGAAGTAGATCTCTTTGACCGCGCGCAGCAGGCTCGACTTGTTGAACTGCTCTTTGGCCAACAGGCGCAGGGCGTCGCGGGCGTGCAGAAAGCCCACCACGTCGTCGATGTTGTCTCGATAGAGCAGCACCTTGGTGTGCGGGCTGTGGATCAGTTTGCGTACGATGACCTTCCAGTCGTCGTTGATGTCGATGGCATAGATGTCGCTGCGCGGCACCATGATGTCCTCAACTTGCACTTTGTCGAGATCCAGAATGCTGAGCAGCATATCCTGGTGATGCTGGGGAATGAGATTGCCCGCCTCGTTGACGATGGTGCGCAGTTCATCACTGCTGAGGTTGTGATCGCCACCGGGTTTGAGATGCAGCAGTTTGAGCAACAGGCCGGTGATGCCATTCATCAGCTGCACAAAGGGATAGAGCGGCACCATCAGGAACTTCAGCACGATGGAGGCCGGGTAGGCCACCTTCTCCGGGTACATGGCCGCCAACGTCTTGGGAGTGACCTCCCCGAAGATCAGCACGACGATGGTCAGGCCAAAAGTGGCCACCGCCACCCCGAGATCGCCGAACAAGCGGATGCAGACCACGGTGGCGATGGCCGAGGCCAAGATATTGACTAGGTTGTTGCCGATGAGAATGAGGCCGAGCAGGTTGTCCGGGCGTTCAAGCAGCTTCTCCACCCGGCGGGCGGCGCTGTGCTTGCTCTGGGCCAGATGGCGCAACCGGTAGCGGTTGAGCGACATCATGCCGGTTTCGGAACTGGAGAAAAAAGCGGAAAAGAGGATCAGCAGCACCAGCGTAATGAGAAGGGTGCTTGTCGATATGCTATCCAAGAGTGTCTCCCATGGTGGAACAGGTGAGCCGGCGCAGGCCGGCTCAGCTCAGGATGACTTCCTTGACGAAACGGCTTCCAAAGTAAGCCAGCGTGAGGATGAACCCTCCCAGCAGGCTCAACCAGGCGACGCGGCGGCCACGCCAGCCATGCACATGATGCCCCCATAACACGAGCACATAGGTACACCAGGCGACGATCGAGAGGATCGCCTTGTGCGCCTTGCCTTGAGCAAACATGTCGTGGAGGAAGAAGAGGCCGGAGGCGATAGAGAGGGTGAGCAGGAACAAGCCGATCGTCATCAGTTGGAACAGGCGCTGTTCGACCGACATCAGCGGCGGCATGGAGGGGAGCTGGGTCAGTTTGCGCGACTTGAGCCGATAGTCGAGGTAAGCCAACTGCAAGGCAAACAGACTGGCGATGGAGAGCACCGAGTAGGCGAGCAGTGCCAGACCGATGTGCAACAGCAGTTGGGGGTGATTCTCCAGATGGGTGATGTAGCGGTTCGGGATCAGGGTATCGGCCACGATCAGCAGGGCCGAGAAGCCGTAGACCACCGGCAGCAGGATCCATCCATTGACGCGGCGGGCAATGCCCGTCATGAAGGCGCTGATGATGAGGCTGATGAGCGACGCCACGTTGAGCATGCTCAGGTTCTGCCCAGATTGGGTCATGACCTCCTGAGTCAGCAGGATGGCATGGCAGAGCAGGGCAAGCGCGCCGCACGCAAACAGCCGTCCATATCCCTCTTTGCCCGGGTTGAGCAGCAGATGCAGGGTGGCGATGCTGGCCAGCAGGTAAAAGGCCAATGCCAATAGGGAGGAGGCGATCATGGGGTAAGTGGTTGCCGGGTAAACTGTTATGGGCCTAAGGAGGGCAGTATACCCCCTGCTGAGGTATGGTCGCCAGTTGTACAGCTCGGATCCTGCCCCCATCTCTGTTGACATGAGGGCTAGCTCACCATCGTGCCGGGGACGATGCTGGGTTATAATGCCGCCAATTTGCAACGCCAGAACATTCGGAACGCGTCATGTTTGAGAATTTGACAGATCGACTCTCGCGCACCCTGCGCAACATCAGTGGCCGTGGCCGCCTCACCGAAGAGAACATCAAAGAGACCCTGCGCGAAGTGCGCATGGCCTTGCTGGAGGCCGACGTTGCCCTGCCGGTAGTGCGTGATTTCGTGGCGCGCGTCAAGGAGCGGGCGGTGGGCCAGGAAGTGGCCAAGTCGCTGAGCCCGGGGCAGGCTTTCATCAAGATCGTCCACGGTGAGCTGGTCGGTGTGATGGGGGAGGCCAACGAAGCGCTCAATTTGGCGGCGCAACCACCTGCCGTCATCCTGATGGCAGGCTTGCAGGGGGCCGGTAAGACCACCTCGGTAGCCAAACTGGCCAAGTTCCTGAAAGAGCGCAATAAGAAAAAAGTGCTGGTGGTCAGTGCTGACGTTTACCGTCCGGCCGCCATCAAGCAGTTGGAAACCCTGGCCAACGACATTGAGGTCGATTTTTTCCCGAGTGAGGCGACCCAGAAGCCCATCGATATTGCCAATGCCGCCGTCGATCATGCCCGTAGAAAGTTCTATGACGTGGTGATCGTCGATACCGCAGGCCGCTTGCACGTGGATGGCGAGATGATGGAGGAGATCAAGGATCTGCACGCCTCCATCAAGCCGATCGAGACCCTGTTCGTGGTCGATGCCATGACTGGCCAAGATGCGGCCAATACCGCCAAGGCCTTCAGTGAAGCGCTGCCGCTGACCGGTGTCATCCTCACCAAGGCTGACGGCGATGCCCGTGGCGGTGCCGCCCTTTCGGTTCGCCACATCACAGGCAAACCGGTCAAATTTATCGGGGTCGGTGAGAAGACCGATGCCCTCGAGCCGTTCCATCCGGACAGACTGGCCTCCCGTATCCTCGGCATGGGGGACGTGCTCTCCCTCATCGAAGAGGTGGAGCGCAACGTCGACAAGGAGAAGGCCGCCAAGCTGGCCGAGAAGGTCAAGAAAGGGAAGGGGTTCGATCTCGAGGACTTTCGTGAGCAGCTGGCCCAGATGCGCAACATGGGCGGCATGATGGGGCTGCTCGACAAGCTGCCAGGCATGTCGGGGCTGCCGGATAACGTCAAGGATCAGATGGATGACAAGCTGACCGTGCGCATGGAGGCCATCATCAGCTCCATGACCCGCAAGGAGCGCGCCCACCCTGACATCATCAAGGGATCGCGCAAGCGCCGTATCGCTGCCGGTGCCGGTGTCGAGGTGCAGGAGGTCAACCGCCTGCTCAAGCAGTTCACCGAGATGCAGCGCATGATGAAGAAGATGTCCGGCAAGGGGGGCATGCGCAAGATGATGGGACAGATGCGGGGCATGATGCCGCCAGGCTTTGGCGGTGGTCGCGGATTCTGACACCCGATCCTCCAGATACAAGGGGCTCGCCATGGCGAGCCCCTTGTTGTTCGGGTTGGGCAAAAAGTGGCAGGTTCGGTTGCATTTGTCCCGAATCCAAGTAGAATTATGCGGCTTATTTTAAGCTAGGGTCCGCGTGTTTGCGGGCCTTGTTCATTTGATGTTTATGAGGACGATATGGTAACCATTCGTTTACAACGTGGCGGCGCGAAAAAGCGTCCGTTTTACCAGGTAGTAGTTGCCGATAGCCGTAACGCCCGTGACGGCCGCTTCATCGAGCGTGTTGGCTTCTTCAACCCGATCGCCGCCGGCCAAGCTGAAAAGCTGAACCTGGACATGGCTCGCATCGACCACTGGGTTGCCACTGGCGCTACCCTGTCTGATCGCGTTGCCAAGCTGATCAAAGACGCCCGCAAGGCTGCTTAATCAGTCTGATTGGTAAGGAGTCCGAGGTGGAAAAACCTGTAGTCATGGGCACGCTGGGTACCGTTTACGGTATCAAGGGCTGGCTCAAAGTGAACTCCTTCACCGATGTTGCCGAAGCGATTTTCGATTACACCCCCTGGCTGATTCAGCAACATGGGGAGTGGCGTGAAATCCAGGTTTCTGCTTGGAAGCGCCACAACAAGGGTCTGATTTGCAAGCTCGATGGTATCGATCTGCGCGAAGATGCCCTCGCCCTGACCAATCTCGAGATTGGCGTCAAACCGGAACTGCTGCCGGAGCTACCCGAAGGGGAGTTCTACTGGCGTGACCTCATCGGTTGCTCCGTAGTGACCACCAAGGGGTATGACCTTGGCAAGGTAACCGAGTTGATGGAGACCGGCTCCAACGATGTGCTGGTTGTCATGGCGAATGTAAAAGATGCCTTTGGCAAAAAGGAGCGGCTGCTGCCGTTTCTGGAAGGGCAGGTGATCCTCAACGTGGATCTGGCTGCCAAAACAATCGAAGTAGATTGGGATCCTGGTTTCTAGTTCCCTGATATTCGGGGGCGGAGGTTTCAGATGTGGATTGGGGTCATAAGCCTCTTCCCGGAAATGTTCCGAGCCATCACCGAACACGGGGTAACGGGTCGGGCCGTCAAGAATGGCCTGTTGCAGATTGAGTGCTGGAACCCTCGGGACTTTACCCACGACAAACACCGCACGGTCGATGATCGTCCATACGGTGGTGGGCCCGGTATGTTGATGATGGTTCAGCCGCTGCGTGATGCGATTCACGCGGCCAAGCAGGCGGCAGGTGACGGGGCGAAAGTCATCTATCTCTCACCGCAGGGGCGCAAGCTGACACAGGCTGGCGTGACCGAGCTGGCGGTTAACCAGAAGCTGATTCTGGTGGCCGGTCGATACGAAGGTATCGACGAGCGGGTAATCCAGACCGAGGTCGACGAAGAGTGGTCCATCGGTGATTACGTGCTCAGTGGCGGCGAACTGCCTGCCATGACCCTGATCGACGCGGTTTCGCGGCTGGTTCCAGGTGTCTTGGGGGATCAGGCAAGTGCCGAGCAGGACTCCTTTACGGATGGCCTGCTGGATCATCCCCACTACACCAGACCCGAGGTGTTGGATGGGCTGACGGTGCCGTCAGAGCTGCTCAGTGGTAACCATGCGCTGATTAAGCGCTGGCGCCTGAAACAGTCTCTGGGACGGACCTGGCAGAGAAGGCCGGAACTAATTAACAACCTAGCTCTGACTGACGAGCAAGAATCACTTCTTGCCGAGTATGTCCGCGAACAGCATGACATCGTTAAGTAGAGTTATCAGTTAACCCTAGGTAGGAAAAGACAATGAGCAAGATTATTCAACAGCTTGAACAAGAGCAACTGCGTACCGACATCCCGGCTTTTGCCCAGGGCGACACCGTACGTGTTCAAGTTCGCGTAAAAGAAGGTGGTAAAGAGCGTCTGCAGGCTTTCGAAGGCGTTGTCATTGCCAAGCGTAACCGCGGTCTGCACTCTGCTTTCACCGTTCGCAAGATCTCCAACGGCGAAGGTGTTGAGCGTGTATTCCAGACCCACTCCCCGCTGATCCACAGCGTGGAAGTGAAGCGTCGTGGTGACGTTCGCCGCGCCAAGCTGTACTACCTGCGTAACCTGTCCGGTAAGGCTGCTCGTATCAAAGAGAAGCTCAACTAATTCCGACAGGAAGCAAAGAAAGGCTCGCCATTGGCGAGCCTTTTTTGTTGCCGCAGGATCAGGGCTGAACCTGGACGACCGAGTTATCCCGACCGTAGGGGCAGGGCACGTAGGCATCCGCTTCCCAGTCGTTGTCGTAGCGCTCGGTACCGGCCTCATCAATCAACTGGTAGCAGAACTGATACTGCGCCTGTTCATCCGTGGGCAGATTGAGGGTGGTCTTGAACTCACCGCTTTTGAGTCGGCGCATGGCATGCGGTTGCCATTGATTGAACTCTCCGACCAGGAATACCTGATGGGCATCTCCGGCAGCTTCACGGGTGACCACGAAGGTCACCTTTACCTCGGGACGTGACTTCAGGAATTGCTTTATCAGCGACATGGGGGCTCCTCTGTTCATGATGCGAATCCATTAGCGGAGAACAGTTTTACACCATTTAATGATAAAGGTGTTAGTTTGCGGCTTGTCCCATACCGGCGTAATAGTTGCGCAGCAGGGCATGGGTGAACGCAATTTTCAGATAGAAGCCGCGCGGGCGGGTCAGTGTCGGTTCACCATCGTGGCCGATGGCGCGGGTCAGTGCCTGCCCATTGGCCGCCTTGGGTCGCAGTTGCAACACCTGGCCGTGGCGCGCCGTGATTTGCTCCACCTCGCCCAGCACTATCATGTCCATCAGCTCTTCCCAATCCTGACGTAACAACGCCTCCTCTTCACGGGAGGGGCTCCACAGCAGCGGCATACCGACGCGGCGTTCGGCTAGCGGGATCGTGCGAGAGCCTTCGACCGGGATCCACAGCACCCTGGATAGCTTGTTGCGGATATTGGAGTGTTCCCAGGTCAACCCGGATACCCCCACGAGTGGTGCCACGCAGACAAAGGTCGTCTCGAGCGGCTTACCGAAAGGATCGATGGGGATCGTCTTGAGTTCGATGCCGAGGTCGGGGAAATCCTGCTCCGGTTTACTGCCGGCGCTGGCACCCAGGTGCCACTCGATCAGTTGACCTATCCACCCCTTGTGGCGGCGTAGATCGCGGGGAACCTGCTGGCCTGCCATGGCCGCTAATTCACCCAAGGTGAGACCGGCCAGGGCATCGGCTCGTTCCAGTAGGAGCTGTTTATTGTGGGGGGGAGAAGGCGCTTTCATGTGGGCAGTTTACCGGAATTGTCGCACTTCGTCTTTTTGGTGTTTTTTTGAACATAAATATTTGGCTAGTTGGGAATGGATCCCAAAACCATGTGTAAGCTAAATTATGTTTACAATCAATTGGTTATTGGTTTTTTATTGTCTGGTTATCGCTACTTTTTAATTGTGCTCCGCTTGTCCCATGGTTGGGCAAGGTTGGTGCACACACTTATCCACAAAAAAATGGGATAAGTGGATGGGAAGGGCGGTAAAAGCATTTACCAAAGAAAATAGTGTGAGGGCCAGACCATTTTTACAGCCATTCCGGTCGATATTATGGGCATGATTTGTGGATAAAATCGCTTTGTTTATTCTTTGAGCAGTCAAACTTGTTCACAACGATCCTGCCGGATCTTGTCTGGATCCTGAACTCGGTAAAGGATCCTTTTTTATGCTGTATCTTAATGTTTTTACATGGATTATTATCTTTAGAAAAGACGGTGAGTCGAGTGGCAGCAGGATGATTCCGTGCAGAGAAATGGTAGCTATACCAAGATATCCCAAGCTTTTTCCACAGAACAGGTGGGAAACTCCATCTGATCTGGCACGAGAAATGTTTATAAGTCTGCTTGAAAAGTAAAGTTATTCATGATGAACCCTGTTCCGAGGTGGTTTGCCGCCATCAGATGAATATGGAACAATCATCCCAATTAGATTTAGCCTTAAGGTGATCACGTGATTGATGGTGACGGGTTTCGTCCCAATGTCGGCATCGTGATCTGTAACCGTGATGGGCAGGTGTTGTGGGCGAAGCGCTACGGCCAGCACTCCTGGCAATTTCCGCAGGGGGGCGTGGATGATGGAGAGACGCCTGAGCAAGCCATGTATCGCGAGCTTTACGAAGAGATCGGTCTCAAGCCAGAGGATGTCACCATCCTGGCGACCAGTCGAAACTGGCTCAAGTACCGCCTGCCCAAACGCCTGGTTCGCTGGGACAGTTCACCGGTCTGCATAGGCCAAAAACAGAAGTGGTTCCTGCTGCTGCTGGGGCAGGGCAAGGAGTCCCATATCGAGTTTGGCTGCCATGGCCACCCGGAGTTTGATGACTGGCGCTGGGTCAGTTTCTGGTATCCGGTACGTCAGGTGGTCTCGTTCAAGCGCGAAGTCTATCGCCGGGTGATGAAAGAGTTCGCCCCTGTGGCCATGCCGATGTCACAGCCGGCCGTACCCAGGCAGGGGAAAAAGGAGGGGCGACGGCATCGCCCGCGTTGAGGAGAAGCAGATTGCTGACACAGCTGCGCCACATCGTCGAGAGCATGACCGAGGCGTCCTCTCTCGAGCAGGCACTGCATGCCCTGGTGCGGCTGACGCGTTCGGCCATGGTGGTCGATTGCTGCTCGGTTTACGTGGCCGAGCCGGAGCAGCGTTGTTACCGTCTGGCGGCCACCGATGGCCTGGCCGCTACGGCCGTCGGTAAGGCTTTTCTCCCCTTCGAGGAGGGGATTGTTGGGCTGATCGGCCAGCGCGAAGAGCTGATCAACCTAGCGGATGCCCCCTCTCACCCTGCCTTCAAATTTCTTCCCGATGTTGCCGAGGAGCCGTTTCGCTCCTTTCTCGGCGCACCCATCATGCATCAGCGCCAAGTGGTCGGAGTGTTGGTCGTGCAGCAGAAAGATTGCCGCCTCTTTGACGAGGGGGAGGAGTCTTTTCTGGTGACCCTGGCGGCCCAGTTGGCGGCTCGAATCGCGCATGCTCAGGCCAAGGGACTATTGCGCAAGGCTGACTGGAGCAAGCCGCTGCGCGGCGTAGCCGGTTCACCCGGGGTGGCGATTGCCAAGGCGTGGGTATGGCGTCCACGCAAGGAGCTGTCGGCTATCACACCGCGCAAGAGCGACGATAGAGCCGCTCAGCTGACCCACTTCGAGGAGGCCGTCGGAGCGGTCCGCCGTGATGTGGAGGCGCTTGCCCTGCGCTTTCGTGATAGCGCAGGGCAAGATTCCGCTACCTTGTTCGACATCTATCTTCACCTGCTGGATGACCCCAGCTACATCCGCCCCATCAGCCACCGCATCACCCAGGAAGGGTGGACCGCCATCAGCGCGGTCAAACTGATCAGTGAAGCGCTCATGGGGCGTTTCTCCGCCATGAAAGATGCTTATTTTCGTGAACGCGCCAGCGACATCAAGGATATCGCTCAGCGCATCATAGGGCGTCTGGCACAGAGTGAACCCGACCACATCCATGTTAGCGAGCCGGTGATTCTGGTGGCCGAAGAGGTAACGGCGACCGTGCTGGCCGAAGTGCCGCGCCACTGTCTGGCTGGGGTTGTCTCGTTGACCGGCTCTACCAACTCCCATGCGGCCATTTTGGCGCGCGCCATGGGGGTGCCGGCCATCATGGGGGTGGACTTCCCGCTGGCCGAGATCCATCAGCACCTGCTGGTTGTCGATGGCTACAGCGGCGACCTGTTTGTGGAACCGAGCGAGCCACTGCTTATCGAATATCGCCAACTGCTGCACGAGGAGCAGGCGCTCGATGCCTTGGTGCACAGCACCGACGGACAACCCTCCGAGACGCTGGACGGGGTCAAGGTCTCCTTGCTGCTCAATGCCGGTCTCAGTGCCGATACCGAAATCGCCCTCAACGATCTGGCCGACGGTGTGGGGCTGTATCGCACCGAGATCCCTTTCATGCTGCACGACAGTTTCCCCTCCGAATGGGAACAGACCGAGCGTTATCGGGCCATTCTCGAGACCTATCGGGGTCGCCCCGTCTGCATGCGCACGCTGGATGTGGGCGGTGACAAGCAGTTGCCCTATTTCCCGATTGTCGAGGAGAACCCCTTTCTCGGCTGGCGCGGTATTCGCCTGACTCTGGATCACCCCGAGCTGTTTCTGGTGCAGCTCAAGGCCATGCTGCGTGCCAGCGAGGGGCTCGACAACCTTTCTATCATGTTGCCGATGATCAGCTGCATCGGTGAGATAGAGTCGGCCCGCCGCCTGCTCGATCAGGCGTGGCGCGAGGTATCGGAAGAGGTGGCCTCGCGTGGTCATACCCTGCATTACCCCTCACTTGGTGTGATGATTGAGGTGCCCTCGGCCCTCTACATCCTGCCCGAGATGACGCCCCTCATCGACTTCTGGTCGGTCGGCTCGAACGATCTCATCCAGTACCTGCTGGCGGTGGATCGTAACAATGCTAGGGTGGCGAGTATTTACGACGCCTTCCATCCCGCGGTGATCCGGGCGTTGCAATTGCTGGTCGACTCGGCGCGCCGCTATGGCAAGCCGGTCTCGGTCTGTGGCGAGCTGGCCGGTGATCCGGTGGGGGTGCTGGTGCTGCTGGCCATGGGCTATCGCCGCTTCAGCATGAACACCTTCAACATACCGCGCATCAAATACGTGTTGCGTCATGCCCGCCTCGACGAGCTGACCCCGCTGCTGGCAGAAGGGCTGAGGGTCGACTCACCCCATACCCTGCGTGGCTTGTTTGCCCGCTATCTCGAGGAGCGCGGGATGGGAGGCTTCTTGCGTGCCGGCCATAAGAGTCGTTAATCGAGATTCCATCGCGCCTTGATCGGCTCTCGAGGTTGCCCGTCGATGTGAATGATTGCACAATGCGGGCACTTTAAATTCATGCGACAGACTCTCCTATGCAAGTGCAAGACGGTTATTGGGTATTCCCACAGTTCGATCCTGTGGCCTTCTCGATGGGGCCGCTTCAGGTGCGCTGGTACGGTCTCATGTACCTGTTCGGTTTCGCCTTCGCCATGTGGCTGGCTGGTCGACGTGCCGATGAGCCGGGCAGCGGATGGACCCGTGATGAGGTCTCTGATCTGCTGTTTTACGGCTTTCTTGGGGTGATCCTCGGTGGCCGTGTCGGTTATGTGCTTTTCTACAATTTCGATCTGTTCCTGGCCGACCCTCTCTATTTGTTCAAGATCTGGACGGGCGGCATGTCGTTCCACGGTGGCCTCATCGGTGTCATCACCGCCATGATCTGGTTTGCCCACAAGACTCGGCGCCACTTCTTTACCGTGGCGGATTTTGTGGCGCCGCTCATCCCGTTTGGTCTCGGGGTGGGGCGTATCGGTAACTTCCTCAATGGTGAGTTGTGGGGTCGTGTCACCGACGTCCCTTGGGCGATGATCTTCCCGGAGGCGGGCAACATGCCACGTCACCCCTCTCAGCTCTATCAGTTCGCCTTGGAAGGGGTGGTGCTGTTCGTCATCCTGAATCTGTTCTGGCGCAAGCATCCGCCGCGCGGGGCCATCTCCGGTCTGTTCCTGCTGTTCTACGGCCTGTTCCGCTTTCTGGTGGAGTTTGTGCGCGAGCCTGACAGCCAGCTTGGCCTCTACTTCAACGAGATCAGCATGGGGCAGATCCTCTCCACCCCGATGATCCTGGTCGGTATTCTGATGGTCTGGGCTGCCTATACGCTGCCGCGCCTGTTTGGTGTTAAACCCGAGGGAGTGAAATGAAGAGTTATCTCGACCTGATGCGCAAGATCTTGGCCGAAGGCAGCGACAAATCAGATCGTACCGGCACCGGTACCCGCTCCATCTTCGGCCACCAGATGCGCTTCAACCTGGCCGAGGGGTTTCCCTTGGTCACCACCAAGAAGTGTCACCTGCGCTCCATCATTCATGAGCTGCTGTGGTTCCTCAACGGCGATACCAATACTGCCTACCTGAAGGAGAACGGGGTCAGTATCTGGGACGAGTGGGCCGATGAGAATGGCGATCTCGGCCCTGTCTATGGGGCTCAGTGGCGCTCCTGGCCGACCGCCGATGGCGGCGTGGTGGATCAGATCCAGAAGGCGCTTGACGATATTCGCAGCAATCCCGATTCACGGCGCATCATCGTCTCGGCCTGGAACGTGGGTGAGCTCGACAAGATGGCGCTGGCTCCTTGCCATGCCTTCTTTCAGTTCTATGTGGCCGGTGGCAAGCTCTCTTGTCAGCTCTACCAGCGCAGTTGCGATGTCTTCCTCGGCCTGCCGTTCAACATTGCCAGCTATGCCCTGCTGACCCACATGGTGGCCCAGCAGTGTGATCTGGAGGTGGGTGACTTCGTCTGGACTGGTGGTGATGTGCACCTTTACTCCAACCATATGGAGCAGACGGCACTGCAATTGAGCCGCGAGCCGCGCCCATTGCCCCAGCTGGTGATCAAGCGCAAGCCGGACACCCTGTTCGACTACCGCTTTGAGGACTTTGAGATCGTGGGTTATGACCCCTATCCCGGTATCAAAGCACCTGTGGCCATCTGATGGCTACGGAGATAAAAAAAGCGCCTAAAGGCGCTTTTTTTATATGGTAATTCCATTTTTGTTCGGTTTTACCGAGGTGTTAGTTAACTAGAATCGATTTTTCAAGATGCCTCTCACTCACTAGACTGAATCCATCTGACAAGACGAGGTTTTGTTCAATGAGTGAAATGGTCAAAAAATTCCTGCGTCTGGAGTCGGCATCGGGGATCATTCTGATCCTGTCGGCAGCCTTGGCGATGCTGCTGGCGAACTCGTCATTGGCGGGTAGCTACCAGGCTTTTCTCGACGTACCAGTACAAATCCGCATCGCTGCGCTCGATATCAACAAGCCGCTGTTGCTCTGGATCAACGATGGTTTCATGGCGATCTTCTTTCTGCTGGTCGGCCTTGAGGTCAAGCGGGAGATGCTGGAGGGCGCGCTCTCCACCCGTGAGCAGGCCACCTTCCCTGCCATCGCTGCCCTGGGTGGCATGTTGGCGCCTGCGCTGGTCTACACCCTGTTCAACTACTCCGACGAGGTTGCCAGGGCTGGCTGGGCGATTCCGGCTGCCACCGATATTGCCTTTGCCCTCGGCGTGATGGCGCTGCTTGGCAAGCGAGTGCCGCTCAGTCTCAAGGTGTTTTTGCTGGCGCTGGCGATCATGGATGACCTAGGGGTCATCGTCATCATCGCGCTGTTCTACACCAGTCAGCTTTCGCTGGAGGCCCTGGTGGTCTCATTGATGGCCATCGCTGTGCTGTGGTGGATGAACCGGCGCGGGGTCGACCGCATCTCGGCCTACATTCTGGTCGGGGTAGTGCTGTGGGTGGCTGTGCTCAAGTCGGGCGTACATGCCACGTTGGCCGGTGTCATCGTCGGCTTCATGGTGCCGATCAAGGGGGTACGCCACGAGTCGCCACTTAAGCATCTGGAGCATGCCTTGCACCCTTGGTCTGCTTATCTGATCTTACCGCTGTTTGCCTTTGCCAACGCCGGTGTGTCGCTAGCCGGCATCGGTCTGGCCGACATGCTCAAGCCAGTGCCGCTCGGTATCATGCTGGGGCTCTTCATCGGTAAGCCGCTGGGGGTGTTCACCATCAGCTGGCTGGCGGTCAAAATTGGGGTTGCCAAGATGCCGGATGGGATCACCTTGCGCCACATCTTCGCCGTCAGCATCCTGTGCGGCATTGGCTTCACCATGTCGATGTTTATTGCATCGCTCGCCTTTGAGCATGGTGGCCTGGACTATGGCAACTATTCACGGCTCGGGATCCTGAGTGGCTCGACGTTGGCGGCTGTGTTTGGGTATCTGGCACTGCGCTGGGCGTTGCCCTCCCATACGACACGCTGAATGAGACAAGCCCGCCATTGGCGGGCTTGTTGTTGGCGAACAGGCAACCCTCTGTGACATACTGACGGCGCCGCCCCTCCTGTAATGATTCTATGTCGCACCTCAATTACAACCACCTTTATTACTTCTGGATGACCCAGAAGAAGGGATCTGTTACCCAGGCCGCCGAGGCGCTGTTTCTCACCCCACAGACGGTGACGGGGCAGATCAAGCTGCTCGAGCAGCGCCTCGGCGGCAAGCTGTTCAAACGTAAGGGACGCTCTCTCGAGGCGACCGAGTTGGGCCAGCTGGTCTATCGCTATGCCGATCGCATGTTCAGCCTCTCTTACGAGATGCTAGATATCGTCAACTACCGCAAAGAGAACCAGATCCTGTTCGATGTGGGGATCGCCGATGCGCTCTCCAAGCGATTGGCGAGCCGAGTGTTGCTCTCGGTCATTCCTAATGATGGCTCTATTCACCTGCGCTGTTTCGAGTCGACTCACGAGTTGCTGCTGGAGCAGTTGAGTGAGCACAAGCTGGATATGATCCTCTCCGACTGCCCGGTGGACTCCTCCCAGCATGCGGGTCTGCTCTCCAAGCGTCTCGGTGGCTGTGGGGTCAGTTTTTTTTGCAAAGCTCCGCTGCCAGAGAAACCCTTCCCGGCCTGCCTTGAGGAGCGCAAGCTGCTGATCCCTGGCCGGCGCACCGCCATGGGGCGCCAGCTGACTCAGTGGTTTGAGGAGCAAGGGGTGACACCCAGCATTCTGGGGGAGTTTGATGATGCCGCTTTGATGAAGGCATTTGGCTTCTTCAACCAAGGGATCTTCATGGCCCCCTCCATCTATCGCGACGAGTTGTTGGAGAGTGAGGAGGTGGTGCTGCTAGGGGAGACCCAAGATCTCAAGGAGGAGTACTACGTCATCTTCGCTGAGCGAATGATCCAGCATCCGGCGGTCAAACGTATCTGTGAGAGTGATTTTACGGCGTTGTTTGCTGGCGATGAGCATCTGGATCAGTCGCCTCCCGCAGCACTCTCGTTTTAAAAGTGGGGGGTAGCCAGTATGATACGGGCCTTTCAGAGAGGAGGTAAGTGATGGAACTTGCACAGATGGAGGCCAATGCATCCCGCGCGGTTGCCCTGCTCAAGGCGCTGGCCAACGAACGACGTCTGTTCATCCTATGCCATCTGTTGGATAAAGAGCTCTCGGTCAGTGAACTCAATGGCATGCTGGGGCTCAGCCAGTCGGCGCTTTCACAGCATCTGGCGGTGCTGCGTCGTGATGGGTTGGTGGCGACCCGTAAAGAGGCGCAGACGGTCTACTACTCCCTCAACAGTCATGAGGTCAGGGAGGTGATCAGCTTGCTGCATTCGCTTTACTGTCAGCCTAAAAAATAAAAAACCGGCAATTCTGCCGGTTTTTTCGTTCGTGCGAACAGCTGTGTCGATTAGGCGAGAGCCTTGATCTGAGCAGCCAGACGGCTCTTGTGACGAGCAGCCTTGTTCTTGTGGATCAGACCCTTGGTTGCCATGCGGTCGAGGATCGGCTGAGCCTTCTCGAAAGCGGCAACGGCAGCAGCCTTGTCACCAGCGGCAATGGCAGCTACGACTTTCTTGACGTAGGTACGGGTCATGGAACGACGGCTGGCATTGTGCTGACGACGTTTCTCTGCCTGAATCGCGCGCTTCTTAGCAGATTTGATGTTAGCCAAGTTAAACTCCTAAAACTGTCTTAGCGAGTGTATTGCAAAGGCCGAGGAATATGCCTTTGCAACCACATTTTGTCAAACAATTTGTGCAAATAAGCACCGACCCCCGATGGTGTGTCAGCGGGTGTGCGGGTAAACTGTCGGCCGATTCTATCAGCATTCGTTGCATTCCGACAGTTCCCGAGGCCCTCCTTGAGCAAGAAATTGATTAAATCCGGGATGATTGTGTCCTTTATGACACTGCTCTCCCGCATCATGGGTTTGGTGCGTGATATCGTCATCGCCAACCTGTTGGGGGCGGGTGCCGCCGCCGACGTGTTCTTCTTCGCCAACCGTATTCCCAACTTTTTGCGCCGCCTGTTTGCCGAGGGGGCCTTCAACCAGGCCTTCGTACCGGTGATGACGGAATATAAGAAGGAAGGGGACGAGGAGAAGGTGCGCGAGCTGCTGGCTGCGGTATCGGGCACGCTGGGGGGGATCGTCACCATAGTGACCCTGCTCGGCGTGCTCTTCTCCGGGGTGCTGACCGCACTGTTCGGTTGGGGCTGGTTCTGGGAGTGGCTGCACGGCGGCCCCTCTGCCGAGAAGTTCGAGATGGCGAGCCTGATGCTCAAGATTACCTTCCCCTACCTTTGGTTCATTACCTTCACCGCCATGGCCGGGGCTGTACTCAATACTTTCGGCCGCTTCGGGGTCTCCTCGTTTACTCCCATCTTTCTCAATATCACCATGATTGCCGCCGCCTGGTGGGTCGCGCCTTGGCTTGATGATCCTGAGCTGGCATTGGCTCTGGGTGTCTTCTTCGGTGGTCTGGTGCAGTTCTTGTTCCAGTTCCCCTTCCTGCGCCAGCTCAACATGCTGGTGCGGCCGAAGTGGGGCTGGCATCACCCGGGAGTGGTGAAGATCCGCACCCTGATGATCCCGGCCCTGTTCGGGGTGTCGGTGAGTCAGATCAACCTGCTGCTCAACACCATGCTGGCGTCGTTTCTTGCCACCGGTGCCATCAGCCATCTCTATTACTCGGATCGGTTGCTGGAGTTCCCGCTCGGCCTATTTGGGGTAGCCATCAGTACTGTCATCCTGCCGGCCTTGGCCAAGAAGCACGTCGACGCCGACTCGGCCGACTTTGCCCGCACCATGGACTGGGGGGTGCGCATGGTGGTGCTGCTCGGTCTGCCGGCCATGGCCGGGATTGGTGTGTTGCGTGAGCCGATCCTGCGGGTGCTCTTCATGCGTGGCGAGTTCGGCATGCATGAAGTCAGCATGTCGAGTGCCAGCCTGCTGGCATCTGTCTCTGGTCTGCTCTCGCTCATGCTCATCAAGGTGCTTGCCCCCGGCTACTATGCCCGCCAGGACACCAAAACCCCGGTGCGTATCGGCATCATCGCCATGGTGGCCAACATGGTGTTCAACCTGGCCTTTATCTACCCCCTCGATTATGTGGGGCTGGCGCTCTCGACGGCCTGCTCGGGGACGGTGAATGCCTTCCTGCTCTATCGTGGTCTGAGTCAGCACGGGGTTTATCGTATTACCCGCGAGACGTGGAGCTTCTTCCTGCGGCTGTTGCTGGCGACGGTCACCATGTCCCTGTTGCTGTGGCAGTTGTCGCCGAGTCTGGCCCAGTGGGGTGAGTGGAACATGCTCAAGGCCAGTTGGGAGCTGACCAAGCTGTTGATCTTGGGAGGGGGGACCTATGGCGGCATCCTGTTGTTGACCGGTATTCGCCTGCACCACCTGAAAGCGGGACGCGAGGGCTGATCGCAGAGCCCACCTGAGATATAATCCGGCGATTTCGACAGCAGCAAGACACAAGGCACTGATGGAGCTTATTCGCGGCATCCACAATCTGCGGCCTCGCCACCGGGGCTGCGTGTTGACCATTGGCAACTTCGACGGGGTGCATCTTGGCCATCGCGCCGTGTTGGCGCGCCTGCAAGAGAAGGCCGCCAGCCTGGGCCTGCCCGCTTGCGTCATGCTGTTCGAGCCGCAGCCGCTGGAGCTGTTTGCCGACGCTAAGGCGCCGCCACGCCTCAGCCGGCTGCGCGAGAAGGCCGAGGCGTTACAGGCCATCGGCATCGAGCGGCTACTCTGCGTACGCTTCAACCATGATTTTGCCAGTCAGTCGGCCGAGCGCTTCATCGAGGAGTTGCTGGTCGGCAAGCTGGGGGTGCGCTATCTGGTGGTGGGGGATGATTTTCGCTTCGGCAAGGGGCGGTGCGGTGACTTCCATCTGCTGGAAGAGGCTGGCCGCCGCTTTGGTTTCGAGGTGATCAGTACCCAGAGTTTCAGCCTCTCCCGTCAGCGGGTGAGCAGCACGCTGGTGCGTGAGGCGCTGGCTGCCGGCCGGATGGCCGAGGTGGAGATGATGCTGGGGCGCCCCTACAGCATCAGCGGGCGGGTCGCCCATGGCGACAAGCTTGGCCGCACCATCGGTTTTCCTACCGCCAATCTGGCCCTGAAGCGGCGCGTGGCGCCAGTCAGTGGCGTCTATGCGGTGGAAGTGTTATGTTCCGGCAAGACCTTCCCCGGCGTTGCCAATGTGGGACAACGACCCACCCTGAACGGTACACAAGCCCGTTTAGAGGTACATCTTTTTGATTTCTCCGGTGATCTCTACGGGCAACAGGTGCAGGTTATGCTGCACCACAAACTGCGCGAGGAGCAGAAATTTCCCTCCTTCGACGCCCTGCGAGCCCAGATCGAACGCGACGCCCAGGCCGCCCGACATTGGTTCGGCCTGCCGGCAACCGATGAACCATCCGGCACTCTTTTAGAAATGCAGTCTTTAGATATGAAGGGAAACCAGGATCGATGAGCGACTATAAACACACCCTGAATCTTCCGGAAACCGAGTTTCCGATGCGCGGCGATCTGGCCAAGCGTGAACCCCAGATGCTCCAGCGTTGGTATGATCAGGATCTCTACGGCGCGATTCGCAGCGTCAAGAAGGGCAAGAAGTCCTTCATCCTGCACGATGGCCCTCCCTATGCCAACGGCAGCATCCACATCGGTCACTCCGTCAACAAGATCCTCAAAGACATCATCATCAAGTCCAAGGGGCTCTCTGGTTTCGACTCTCCCTATGTGCCGGGTTGGGACTGCCACGGCCTGCCTATCGAGCTCAAAGTCGAAGGCATGGTCGGCAAGCCGGGCGAGAAGGTGACCCCGGCCGAGTTCCGTGAAGAGTGCCGTAAGTATGCCAAGACCCAGATTGAGGCCCAGAAGGCCGATTTCATCCGTCTTGGCGTGCTGGGCGATTGGGAGCATCCCTACCTGACCATGAATTTTGGCACCGAAGCCAACATCATCCGCTCCCTGGCCAAGATCGTTGGTAATGGTCACCTGCACAAGGGCTCTAAGCCGGTACACTGGTGTACTGACTGCGGCTCCGCCCTGGCGGAGGCCGAGGTCGAGTATTACGACAAGAACTCTCCCTCCATCGACGTGCGTTTCAAGGCCGTCGACGAGGCCGCCGTGGTCGCCAAGTTTGATTGCGCCGAAGGTCATACCGGCAAGGGGCCGCTCTCTGCGGTGATCTGGACCACCACGCCGTGGACTCTGCCGGCTAACCGCGGTATCGCCATGAATGCCGAGCTCGACTATGCCCTGGTGCAGGTCGAAGGGGACAACCCTGAGCGTCTGATCCTGGCCACCGAACTGGTCAAGGATGTGATGGATCGCGCCGGTATCGAGCATTATCACAACCTGGGCTTTGCCAAGGGAGCGGCTCTTGAGCTGCTGCGCTTTAACCACCCCTTCTACCACTTCGACGTACCTGTGGTGCTGGGCGACCACGTCACCCTGGACGCGGGTACCGGCGCCGTACACACCGCTCCTGGCCACGGCCAGGAAGACTTCGTGGTCGGTCAGAAGTACGGGCTTGAAGTGGCGAACCCGGTTGGCAGCAACGGCGTCTATCTGCCGGATACCGAGCTGTTTGCCGGTCAGCATGTGTTCAAGGCCAATGCCTCCGTCATCGACGTGCTGATCGAGCGTGGTGCCCTGCTGCATCACGAGGTGTTCAACCATTCCTATCCGCACTGCTGGCGTCACAAGACCCCGATCATCTTCCGTGCCACCCCGCAGTGGTTCATCAGCATGGATCAGAACGGTCTGCGCAAGCGCGCCTTGGAAGAGATCGATCGCATCGAGACACAAGGCATCGCCGAACACGGCCAGAGCGGCTGGGTGCCTGCCTGGGGTAAGAACCGCATCCAGGCCATGGTAGAAGGTCGCCCGGACTGGTGTATCTCCCGTCAGCGTACTTGGGGTGTGCCCATCGCACTGTTCGTGGATAAGGATACTCATGCCATCCATCCGGATTCGGTCCGTCTGATGGAAGAGGTGGCCAAGCGCGTCGAGCAGAAGGGCATCCAGGCCTGGTGGGATCTGGACAAGGCCGAGCTGCTGGGCAGCGATGCCGATCAGTATGAGAAGGTGCCCGATACCCTGGACGTCTGGTTTGACTCCGGTTCGACCCACGCCTCCGTGGTGGACGCTCGCCCGGAATTCAACGGCAAGCCGGCCGACATGTATCTGGAGGGCTCTGACCAGCACCGTGGCTGGTTTATGTCCTCGCTCATGATCGGCGTGGCCATGAAGAATAAGGCCCCCTACAACCAGGTGCTGACCCACGGCTTCACCGTGGATGGCCAGGGCCGCAAGATGTCTAAGTCGATCGGCAATGTGGTGAGCCCGCAGGACGTGATGAACAAGCTGGGGGCCGACATCCTGCGTCTGTGGGTCGCCAGCACCGACTACACCGGCGAGATGACGGTCTCCGACGAGATCCTCAAGCGCTCTGCCGACGCCTATCGCCGGATCCGCAATACTGCCCGCTTCCTGCTGGCCAACCTCAACGGCTTCAACCCGGCCACCGACATGGTCGCTCCCAGCGACATGGTGCTGGTGGACCGTTGGGCCGTTGGTCGTGCCAAGGCGGTGCAGGCGGAGATCGTCGAGGCGTTCGATGCTTACAACTTCCACGGTGTGACCCAGAAGTTGATGCAGTTCTGCTCGGTCGAGATGGGCTCTTTCTATCTCGACATCATCAAGGATCGCCAGTACACCGCCAAGGCGGATAGTCTGGCTCGTCGCTCCTGCCAGAGCGCCCTCTACCATATCGCCGAGGCCATGGTGCGCTGGATGGCACCCATCATGAGCTTCACTGCCGATGAGATTTGGGCCCTGCTGCCGGGTGAGCGCGCCAAGTTCGTGTTCACCGAGGAGTGGTACCAGGGGCTGTTCGGCCTGGCTGCGGATGAGCAGATGGGCGATGCCTTCTGGGCCGAGATCCTGAGTGTGCGTGGCGAAGTGAACAAGGCACTGGAAGCGGCCCGTGGCGAGAAGCGCATTGGCGGCTCTTTGCAGGCTGAGGTAACCCTCTATGCCAAGCCGGCGCTGGCCGAGCAGCTGCGAGCCCTGGGCGATGAGCTGCGCTTCGTGCTGCTGACCTCCAAGGCCACCGTGGTGACTGCCGAGGCCGCTGGCGAGGGCGCGGTAGCAACCGAGCGTGACGATCTGTGGGTGAGCGTGGTGCAATCTGCTGCGGCCAAGTGCGATCGCTGCTGGCACCATGTGGAAGACGTGGGCACCATAGCGGGCCACGAAGAGATCTGTGGCCGCTGTGTGACCAACGTCGATGGCGCCGGCGAAGTGCGGTCCTTTGCCTGATGGGTGACATGATGCAACACAAGAGTGGTTTGCGTTGGCTGTGGCTGGCCGTGCTGGCCTTCATCCTTGACCAGGCGAGCAAGCTCGCCGTGGTCAAGATGCTGCCATACGGCTACCCGGGGGTGGAGATCACCCCCTTCTTCAATCTGGTGCATGTCTACAACAAGGGCGCTGCGTTCAGCTTTCTGGCCGATCAGGGCGGATGGCAGCGCTGGTTCTTCGCTGTGCTGGCCTTTGCCATCTGCGGCCTGCTGACCCATTGGCTGCGCAAGCAATCGGTCACCGAGCGCTGGAGTGGTATTGCTTACGCCTTCATCATCGGTGGGGCGCTCGGTAATGTGTTCGATCGGCTGGTACTGGGTCACGTGGTCGACTTTCTCGACTTCTACTGGGGCCGTTCCCACTGGCCGGCCTTCAATCTGGCCGACAGCTTCATCTTCATCGGTGCTGCCATGATAGTGTTGGATGGCCTGCGCGGTGACAAACAAGCCAAGGAGCCTGCATGAGCAGCGTCATCGCGGCAGACAGCCAGGTAATTTTCCACTTCACCATCAAGCTGGAAGATGGTTCGGTGGCGGACAGCACCCAGCTCGGCGGTAAGCCGGCCCGGCTGGTGATGGGGGATGGTAGCCTGACCCCGAGCTTTGAGGCGTGCCTACTGGGCCTAAGTGCCGGTGAGACCAAGAGCTTCACCTTGGCGCCGGAGCAGGCCTTTGGCCTGCCCAACCCCGACAATATCCATCACCTCGATCGTGCCAAGTTCGGCGCCGACGCCGAACCCGAGGTCGGCGCCATCATCGGGTTCAGCCTGCCTAATGGCGGCGAGATCCCGGGGATTGTCAGAGCCGTGGAGGGGATGTCGGTGACCGTCGATTTCAACCATCCGCTGGCCGGGCATACCGTGACCTTCGAGGTCGAGATCCTGGCGGTGGATGAGGAGCTGGAGGAGGCCTGATGGAGATCCTGCTTGCCAACCCACGCGGGTTTTGCGCCGGTGTCGACCGTGCTATCAGCATTGTCGAGAGCGCGCTGGAGAAGTTTGGTGCACCCATCTATGTGCGCCATGAGGTGGTGCATAACCGCTATGTGGTGAACAAGCTCAAGGAGGCGGGGGCCATCTTTGTCGAGGAGATCGACGAGGTGCCGGATGACAGCATTGTCATTTTCTCTGCCCATGGCGTTTCCAAGGCGGTACGTGAGAAGGCCAAGTCGCGGGAGCTCAAGGTATTTGACGCGACCTGCCCACTGGTGACCAAGGTGCATATGGAAGTCCATCGCGCCAGTCGCAAGGGGTCAGAGGCCGTGCTCATCGGCCACGCAGGTCATCCTGAGGTGATCGGCACCATGGGGCAGTACGAGAATCCGAACGGCGGCATGTATCTGGTGGAGACTCCGGATGATGTGGCGCGTCTTATCGTGAAAAATCCGGACGATCTCTGCTTTGTCACCCAGACCACCCTGAGCGTGGATGAGACCTCTGACGTCATCGATGCCCTGCGTCGCCACTTCCCCAAGATCCAGGGGCCGCGCAAGGATGACATCTGCTACGCCACCCAGAACCGTCAGGATGCGGTGCGCGAGATGGCGGGCCTGGTGCAGGTCATGCTGGTGGTGGGTTCGCGTAACTCCTCCAACTCCAACCGCTTGCGCGAGCTGGCCGAAAAGGTGGGCGCCCGTGCCTATCTGATCGACGATGCCGCCATGATCGAGCCGAGCTGGCTGGAAGGGGTTGAACGGGTGGGGGTCACCGCGGGAGCCTCGGCCCCCGAGGTGCTGGTTCAGTCGGTCATCACCAGGTTGCGCGAGCTGGGCGGCCAGATGGTGGCCGAGCATCCCGGCCGTGAAGAGAATGTAGTGTTTGAGGTGCCCGCCGAGCTGCGGATCCTTTAATCCGAGATGCCGGCAGATGCCGGCATCATTCTTTTTGTCCCCTTGATTCTTTCTATTTCCAGCAATCAGCAGGTGTCTTTATATCGGCCTTATTGATGGTCATGGTGGCACAACCGGTGTCACCTACTTGCGCTCCTTTAGCAACCGCCCTGAGGGTGTAGGTCGTGGCACTAGCCCCTGAGATGGAGAAGTCGTAGTAATCACTGCTCGGATTACCGACTTGTGCCGGGTTGCTGCTGTAGCTGGCATTGCTGAGACGATACTCCTCCTGCTTTAGCTGCATGGAAAAGAGCCCCTTGATGGCGTCAGCGCGGCGGGTCTGCTGCAACCCCTTAGTAAAGGAGGGGTAGGCTATGGCCGCGATGATCGCCACGATGGCCACCGCAACCAACAGTTCGATGAGTGTTATGCCATTCATTGAGCGTTTTGACATCGGCACTATTCCTGAAAAGAGTCGATACTGTGAGGATAGTAGGCCATGCCCACGGAAGGGCGGTTGATGGGGGCGCAGTAGATGAAAAGGGCGCGTTGTGAGCAGGGACGGGGGTTCACGTTATTGGAGCTGATGGTGTCCATTGCGATGGTCGCCATTCTCGTTACCGTCGCCTTGCCCAGCTACAGCTCTTTGCGTCAGGAACAACTCGTTAAAGCGGCCACCCAAGCCATTTATACCGACATGATGCTGCTCAAGTCCGAGTCGATTAAGCGCAATCAGGGGCTCTCCCTCATCATCTTTAACAGCGGCCAGAGTAACTGGTGCTATCGCATCGCCATCGATGGCACGGCGACGTGCACCAGTTGCAACACCACTTGTTCGACTCTGGAGGGGCGTAAAGGTGGGGATGCAACCGAGTTCCCCGGTATTTCCCTGAGTGCTAACTATGGCGAGTCGGCCAGCAATATTCGCCCTATCGACTTCTCTCCGCGCCGTGGATCGCTTACAGCGGGGCATGTTCTACTGAGCGCGAATGCCTATAGCATGCAGGTTGTTACTTATCATCTGGGCCGAGTGCGAAGCTGTGCGCCTGCCGGAAGTAAGGTCGGAG
This sequence comes from Aeromonas simiae, assembly GCF_014892695.1. Taxonomy (NCBI): domain Bacteria; kingdom Pseudomonadati; phylum Pseudomonadota; class Gammaproteobacteria; order Aeromonadales; family Aeromonadaceae; genus Aeromonas; species Aeromonas simiae. The sequence continues at coordinate 3,340,859 of NZ_CP040449.1, read as the reverse complement.
GGGTACCCGCATGCTGAGCCGTCACACTGGTTTTAGTCTGGTGGAGCTGATGGTGGCCATGGTCGCTGGACTGCTGCTGGTTGCCGCCGTATCGGCACTGTTTGCCTCCATTCTGCGCGCCAATCAGACCTCGATGCAGGTCAGCCGGCTCAATCAGGAGATGCAATCGATCGTGGACATGATGGCCAGAGATCTGCAGCGCTCCGGCTATGATGCAGGCGCAACCGCCTTTCTTGGGGCAACATCGAGTGCCCGCTCCTCCTTCTATTTTGACTCCACAACCGATCTGATGAACGAAACGGTAGTGGGCTCCAAGCGCTATCAGTGCCTGCGTGTTCGTTATGATGATGATGCTGATGGATGCGTGGATGACCCAGGCAATCTATCAAAGCCTCCAGCATGTCGAGATCCAGCAGAGACTCGGGTCTACAGCTACAGCAGTGCCAGCATGGGGGTCAGGCTCGATACCGGGGATTCTGCTTCTTGCTCGGGGGGGAATCTACTCAGTACCGATAACACCATAGCGATATCGGCTCTGACTTTTGAACTGTTGGGGAGCAGTCTGACTACCGGCGCAAGAACCATCCGCCTTTCCATGACAGGTAATTACAAGGCGGCACCGGCCATATCTCTTTCGCTGCAGCGCGATATCAAGCTGCGCAATGATGGGTACTGACACGATGCGGCGCTCGCTTGGTTTCACCACCTTTACTGTCACCTTGTTGCTGATCACCATTTTGATTGGCGTCTCGTTGCTGGTCGGTAAATTGATGGTGGTCGACAGGCGGATCACACTGAATGAGGTGCAGTACCGTCAGGCTCTGGCTCTGGCTGAACTGGGGATCGCTGATGGTATTGGGCGGCTGGCCTACGACGCCAGTTGGCGAACCAGTGGTAGTGGAACCACAGTCTCGTCGGCAACCGGCAGTTACACCCTGATCGCACTCAATGATACGGCACTTAATGTGGGATCGGCCGTAGTGACCCCGGTTCGTGTGAGAGCTCAGGCCACTCTGGCTGATACGACGGCGCAAGCCGCAGTGGAGGTCAAAACCGTGAGTGTGAATGTGCTGGCAGGAACACCCGCAGCGCCGTTGACTGTGGCTGGGGGCATGGTCATTGGCGGTAATTTTACTGCTGTAGCAAATCCCAACGGCGGGGGGCTCGGAGTGCCCCTCTCCGTCTGGACGAATGATGATGTTGGTGGGCACGGCTCTTGGCAAACCTGCCATCAAGGTGATTACAGCGCTGGGTGTAGTTCTAACCTCAGTGATAACAGCCACAAGAACTCCGATATCAAGGACAACGACCCGGATTTCCCGACCGACCTGGTCTGGTACCTGTTCAATCAACCTGATACGGAAGAGGGGTGGTTGAATCTGGAAGCCTTGGCCGTACAACAGGTAAATGACTGCAATGGTCTCACTACGGCGTCGAGCGGCTTGATCATCGTTGATGGGGATTGCGCCATGCCAGGAGAGATCGGCAGTGTGGCGAGTCCGGTCATACTGATTGTCAGAGACGGAGAGCTGACAATGAACGGGGGCAGTGTCTTCAATGGCCTTATCTTTGATTATTCATCTGACCCCGCCACGATTGTTCCGGATGCCAAGGCAAACGGGACGGCGACCGTGAATGGCGCTTTGGTGGCTAACTTCCCGCTCGAGATTACCAGCGGGACATTCAATGCTGTCTATGATGCGTCGGTGTTGCAGAATCTCGGAAGCGGGGCTGCCTTTAAGCGGATCAATATGGTTCCTGGCAGTTGGCGAGACTGGTAGAGGTCATCATGAAACAGTGGAAGTCTCACAAGGGATACGGTCTGCTGGAGATCTTGCTCACACTGGTGCTGCTGGGAGTCGGTGTGGCGGGATTGGTGGCATTCTCCCGAGGACTACTGGGCGTCTCTCAAGATGGAAAACGCTACGAAGTGGCTATGCGCTTGGCTGAGTCCAAGCTGGATGAATTGCGTAATTTCAATGGCATCGTAACAGCGGTATCACCTCTGCGTGCCTATCAGGGGATATCGGCGGGCAGTGGCAATCAGACGGTCTCAGGGGATACCTACAGCCTGAGCTGGGCGGTCAGTAATCAGTTTTGGGGGGGGAGTGGTTGGGTCACCAGCCAACCTGCGGGTTATCTCTTTTCCTATCCAGCACGCAAAGTTGTGACGGTGACGGTCAGTTGGAGTGATAACCAAGGGCAGAGCAAAAGTCTCCAGCTATCAGGAGCGATAACCCCCGTCGATACACTCTCGGCCTCTCAACTGAACAATGGTCTGGATACTACCCGTCCTAAGCCAAAAATCTCTTACACACCAGGTGTGGTCCCCGACGTGGTTTCGGTCGATCTGGGTAATGGCAGCAAGAAAGAGACCAGCAAGCCGCTACCTCATATCAAGGGCAACACGGGCTCCAGTCGACTGATCCAGTTTGACTCGATCACTTATCAAACCCAGGGCACGGCCAGCAATAAACAGTCGCTACAAGACACGGCCACGGTCTACTGTTCTTGTTCCACGACCGGGAACCTTGAAAAAGCTTATCTTCCTGACACTCCTTACTATTCAGCTAATGACAGGGTTCAGTACTGGAAAACGGGGGAGTTGGTCGACAAAGGGGTTGGGGTATTGCAGGGTAACAGCAATCAGCAAGAGACTCTCTGTCCCTCCTGTTGCCGTGAACATTATGATGTGGCTGACAAAGGGTTTTTTGGTTATTACGCCCCCTTGAATACCAGTCGCAACAAATATCGGATCAGTGGCTCTTCGCTACAGTCTGTCAGTAGCGGCGAGTATATAGATGCGTGCCGTTTTATCAGAATCGATGGTGTTTACCGACCAGCCCCGGATTGGCGATTGGTCTCATTAACAACCTTTTCCGCAGCGTTTCTTAACGATGCAACCAATCTTGCCAATTACCAAGCCTATATCGCCTACGTCATCACCGAGCATGCAAAATGGCAACAGAGCGCCTTTGCCAGCAAAAGTGACAGCAACTGGTCGGCTGTCAGTTCATCCCCTTCGATACCGAGCTTTAACACCTGGTTGGCTGACAATCGAGGTGGCAGTAGTACCGATCTCTCCACCCCTATCGGAACCCTGCAACTCATCAGTCGGGGTATCTATGTCGATATTATGTCTCCCGGCTACTTGAATAATGAGGTCTTTCAAGGGGGAGTGAGCGAGCCGAATATCGCCAAGATCCCCTTCCAGGATGTCAACATGACCCTGCTCAGTGAGTGGAGCAGTGGTGACAGTAACAAGGCGACGGTGACCAGCCAGCCCATAGCGACGGTCGTCGACCCGACCAACAACTATTACGGCACTTATAGTCGGGGGTTACTCAGTGCCAAGAATTCCACTTTCTCCGGCACACCACAGACTGACACACCGATCACCATCACGGCCCGCAGTTATCAGGGGAACTCCGGCATAGTGGGGGCTCCGGTGTCGCAGCAGGATATCGATGCACAGGTCAGTTCGACCATGCAGGTCAGCATCCTGGCATCTGCTGTTGCCAATCTGCACGGTGTCGTCGAGTGCTTGCAGTTGAAGACAACGGGGAATGCAAATAATCCCAATCACAGCGCCGTCTCTTGTGATGCGACCTCTGTCGGTTTGAGTGTGGGCGTCAACAATATGAATGTCACCTGCTCGCTCCTCGATATGGGCAAGCCTGCCAAACCGAATTACACCTGCAGTGGAGTGCCTAACTCGAGTTTCACGCTGACCTTGTCCAAGAGTGGTTACAGAGTGACCCCCTCTTCCCAATCACTGACCTTGCCAGATAGTGGTTCAACCAGTAGTGGTTGTGTGATGATGGTGGAGGAGGCATTGTTGGCCGTTCTGCCAGCGACGCCCACAACTTGTAGCTCTCAGCCTTGAGTTGCCTATAATCGGCGCATTGTGTTTATGGAACGGAACTAATGATGACTGACGATCCTTGGGCCCTGTGCCATCTTGATGACTCCTTCGATGCCTCGGTGTTAGGCACCAAAGGCGCTCAACTGCAATGGTTTGAAGATCGGGATGATCTGCTGGAATTCCTGCGGGAGGATTTCGTCGACCTGCTGGCCGATACTGGGGAGCTGGACGAGGAGCAGACTGAGGCGGCCAAGGCTCGTTTTGCGCTGTTGATCGAACAGAGTTTTGACGACAGAGGGCTGGTGGATGCGCTCAATGATCTGGCGTCAGGCCTGCGCCGTATCATCTGGATGGGGCCGCTCTCCGAGTTGGCGGAGGTACATGAAGAGTTTGCATCGGCCCTGCGGCGCTATTTCTGGGAGCAGTTTGAGGGGGATGAAGATGATCCCGATGCCTGGATTCCAGAAGAGTTATGGCCACAGCTGGCTGAAATCGTGGATGAGTTTTTAGCTGAGGGTGAGTACTGAGCTTCATCTTTATCGGGGCGTGAATCACATCAAGAAAAAGGCCGACGGTATCTGTCGGCCTTTTTCTTGATGGCGGGATGGATAGCCTGGAGTCATTTGTCGTGCAGGCCAAAGGTGACCCGGCTGAGCTCTTCATTGACGTCGAAGAGCTTGTACTGAACGTTACGGGCCCCCATCGCCAGCACTCGCTGCTCGTGCATGGTGACATAAGCGCGGGCGTGCTCTTCGTTGTCAAACAGGTAGATGCCTCCCGCTTCACCGGTTTGTGGATTTTCAGTCCAAATCTTGGAAATAAATCCGGGCTCGTGGGTGATGGATTCAGCCAGAGGGAGGGCCGCGCTGGCTAACGAGGGCCCCATCATGTCAGCAGGAAAATCGAAGTGGATCTGTAGCAGGGTGGTCACGGTGTTCTCCTTTTCGATATGTGGTTGGCATCATAGGGAGCTGGGGGACTCTTCTGCAAGAAGGCACTTTTTCGTGGCATAGTAACTAAAAAGTAACCTCTACCGAGTATGAGACGCGATATGAACGAACCCCTTTGTCCCGCCTATTCCGTGTTGAGACTACTCAGCGGTAAGTGGAAGCCCGCAATTCTCTATCACTTGCGTGAGGGGAGCCTGCGTTTTGGTGATTTGCGGCGATCTCTGCCTGGGGTCAGTCAAAAGATGCTGACGGCTCAGTTACGTGAACTGGAAGCCGATGGCGTGGTGGTCCGCAGTGTGATGGCCTGCGTACCGCCACGAGTCGATTATGCCTTGAGCTCATTAGGGCTTGCACTATTGCCTCTTCTTCAGCAGATGGATGATTTTGTTCAGGAAAATAGAGAGTTTTTCCCATCAGAAGAGGGATGACTGAAAGGTCGTCTTGGTGGTCATGCTGTTGCGTGGGTGTGAGCGCAAAGGGGGGCTGCTGAGCCCCCGTGTTTTTAAGGTGACGTTGTGTTGTGCACTGCTGAGAGGGGGCTTTCGGTACTCCGTCTCATTCGATTCGGCGTGCTAAGGTGGGGCGTATGCAATGTGGTTCGATAGGTTCGGTTTTCACATTCCCCACCTTGATTGGCCGTGGTGTATCTCCCTGGCGTTGTGGTCGCTAGTTCTAACCTACCTGAGTAGCCCCGTCTTGGTTTTGTGGGGAGGGGCGGTTATCCCTCCTGCTTGTTGTTTTCGCCTCAGGGGAGGATGTCTCCTGTGTGAGGGGATATAGGGGAGAGGAAGGCTGGCGTGGATAGGGAAAGTAGTGACCGCTTAACGGCACATCAACGGCACTGGCTAGCGCGTCTCCGACAGTGAGCCTTATCCCCAGCCCTCGAACGACCCCAAGATCGACGGGTTTACCGTGACCAAGTCGCGTGATGGGGAGCCCAAGGCGACGATAAATACGTTCCACAGGCGTGCTGGCGACACCTATTAACTCTTTCACTCCATGCTCCATGGCGTAGGCATTGGTTTCACGAAACAGCACTAGGGTCAGCTCGCTGACGCCGTTGCCAAAGCGCGGGGCGCGCTCGGCATCTATGGCTAGCCGGGTCATCTCCCAACTTTGTGCGGTGCGGGGGGCCGGTTCACCGGCCAGGGTGGAGGGAAAAATATCGGGCATCATATAAGGCCCGTCACAACTGAGTAGTCTGACGCAGGCAATCAGCTCTCCATCATCCTCTATCAATACCCATCTAGTCTGCTCCGTATCATAGCCGTCCCGCTCCTGATCCCCTTCGGGTGAGACTTCCCAGCCCAGTCGGTCGGCAAAGACTTGTTTGCGGAACTGATAAAGTTGGCGGGATATGCTCGGATTGGGGGGCTCGGAAAGGGTTCCTCTAAAGATATGCATAGTGCTCTTCTCCACGACTCGCGTTTATAATTCCGCTCACCACCGGACGCGGGAGCGGAGACATGAATCAAGACCGGCAACTTGAATATCTGGAGCAGTTTTCGTTGGCTTCGGACGCACAGGCGCTGTCGACCCTTATCGGTCGATTTACCCGTGAAATGGGATATGACTATTTTGGTTTCACCCTGATTTTGCCGATGTCGATGCAGCGTCCCAAGGTGGTGCTGTTTAACGAGTGCCCCGACTCTTGGGTTCAGGTCTATACCGAAAACCATCTGATGACCCGGGATCCCATCATCCATTTGGCGCGAACCCAGACATTGCCGATCTACTGGAACCGGCTCGATGAGCGAGCCAGTTTCCTGCAAAAGGAAAGTTTGATCGTGATGGAGCAGGCGGCTGATTTTGGCCTGCGTAATGGCGTATCGTTCCCGCTCCATGGGGCCTGTGGGGAAAGTGGCATCCTCTCTTTTATCACTCGCGAAGCGGCCTCGACCGAGCTGCTGCTGGATACCTCGCCGATCCTGAGCTGGCTTTCTCACTACATCTTTGATGCGGCCATCAGGGTGGTACTGGCGACTATGCCGGAGGGGAAAGAAGAGCCGTTGACCGAGCGTGAGACCCAGTGTCTGTTCTGGGCGAGTGAAGGGAAAACATCGTCGGAGATTGCCTGCATCCTGGGAATTACCGAGCGCACCGTTAACTTTCATCTCAATCAGGTCACTCGCAAGACGGGCACGATCAACCGCTACCAGGCCATAGCGAAAGGGGTCAATCAGGGGATTATTCGCCCCAATCTGGAACAGGTGGTCATCACCAACTACTCGTCCTGCCGCAGGTTGCAATAACGAGAAATCAAGACATCTTGATCAGGGAGGGGGGGGCTGGCAATTGACAGATCCTGTAATTGACAAAACAGCTATTAATGAGGGCGTGGCCATTGTTTGAATAGAATGGCCCTTTATAGAGTGTTTTGTCAGCTTAAAAGACCACTATGAAGCAACTCATACTGAAGTATGTCCACCGAGGCAGAATCTTTAACCCAAATGGGGGTGGTCTATATCTGTTTGTATTGTAAGAAAAATACGGATTTTAACGGCGCCTCATGCTTTTTTAATACTGAGACTTTTACCAGTGCTGAATTAATCTTTTCGTGAAGTGTGTAAAAGTTTTGGTTATTAGTAGTAAGGAAACAGTGATGTCCGTGGCGCATCATATAGGTCTCATCACCGAGGATAATTTACAGGCGGATATGCTCCGTCATTACCTCATGGAGCAACTGGCACAGGATATCGTGCTGGTGCGACAGACCGAGGAGCTCTCCATGCTCTGCTCTGTGATTCCCCAACTGCTGTTGATCGACTTGGATTATCTCAAAGGGCTGCATGGCTCCCGGTGGCGGGATGCCATCATGGCGCAGAGCGCAGGCGCGAGGGTGGTGTTGCTCAATGCCCCCCATGATGTTGGGCATGAGATGCTGGTGGATTGGCCCAATCTGAGTGGTCTGTTCTTTCGGCGAGATCCCCTGCAACAACTGGTCAGCGGTATTCGCAGGGTGTTGCTGGGAGAGATGTGGTTGCCGCGTCAGCTGATGAGCGAGTTGCTCTGTTATTACCGCGATAGCCAGCCGCAGGGGCGACGTCAGGTTGTGGGGTTGACCCTGCGTGAACAGGAGATCCTTCGCTACCTCATGACGGGGGCGTCAAACGGTGAAATTGCGAACAGCTTGTTCGTGAGCGAGCACACCATCAAGTCGCACCTCTATAACGTATTCAAGAAGATCCACGTGAAGAACCGGTTGCAAGCGATGCAGTGGGCCAAAGAGCATCTTGACGCTAGAGGCTGGCACTGAGTCCCCTCCACTGTCTATTCATCCAGTATTCTCTGTGCGATACTCACCCGCCTGACGTGTCGAAACGAGCGTGTGCAAGATGGAAAAAATAGTGGTCCGGGGTGCTCGCACCCACAACCTTAAGAACATCAACCTGACCCTGCCCCGCGACAAGCTGATTGTGGTCACCGGCCTCTCTGGCTCGGGCAAATCCTCCCTGGCGTTCGATACCCTCTATGCCGAGGGGCAGAGGCGCTATGTGGAGTCGCTTTCGGCTTATGCCCGCCAGTTTCTCTCTCTGATGGAGAAGCCGGACGTGGATCATATCGAAGGGCTCTCGCCAGCCATCTCCATCGAGCAGAAATCCACCTCGCACAACCCGCGTTCTACGGTCGGCACCATTACCGAAATTTATGACTACCTGCGGTTGCTGTTTGCCCGGGTCGGTGAGCCCCGTTGTCCGACTCATGGCATCCCGCTGACGGCCCAAACCATCAGTCAGATGGTGGATCAGGTGCTGGCGCAGCCCGAAGGGGCCAAGCTGATGTTGCTTGCCCCCGTGGTGCGCAACCGCAAGGGGGAGCACGTCAAGCTGCTGGAGAACCTGGCCGCCCAAGGCTACATCCGTGCCCGTATCGACGGCGAGGTGTGCGATCTCTCCGATCCCCCGAGCCTGGAGCTGCAAAAAAAGCACACCATCGAGGTGGTGGTGGATCGCTTCAAGGTGCGCGACGATCTGCAACAACGCCTCGCCGAGTCGTTCGAGACGGCGCTGACCCTCTCGGGTGGCATAGTGCAGGTGGTGCCCATGGACGGGGAGGAGGGGGTTGCCCCCATGACTTTTTCGGCCAACTTCGCCTGCCCTGAGTGTGGCCATTCGGTCTCCGAGCTGGAGCCGCGCATCTTTTCGTTCAACAACCCGGCCGGGGCGTGCCCCACCTGCGACGGGCTTGGGGTGCAGCAATATTTCGATCCGGATAAGGTGATCCACGATCCGAGCCAGAGTCTGGCCGGCGGCGCCATCCGTGGTTGGGATAAGCGCAGCTTCTACTACTTCCAGATGCTGAAATCGCTGGCCGAGCACTATGAGTTCGATCTCGAGGCGCCGTGGGAGGATCTGCCGCCCAAGGTGCAGGAGGTGCTCCTGCGCGGCTCCGGTCGCAGCGATATCGAGTTTCGCTACATGAACGACCGTGGCGATGTGGTGGTGCGCAAGCATCCGTTCGAGGGGATCTTGCACAATATGGAGCGCCGCTACCGGGAGACCGAGTCCAACGCGGTGCGCGAAGAGCTCTCCAAATACATCGCCAACAAGCCCTGCACCAGCTGTGGTGGCAGCCGGCTGCGTGAAGAGGCGCGTCACGTCTTCATCGAGAACCGCAACCTGCCGGCCATTGCCGACGACTCCATCGGCGATGCGCTCAGCTTCTTTGCCGGCCTGACCCTGACCGGCCAGCGCGCCCAGATTGCCGAAAAAATCTTAAAAGAGATCGTCGAGCGACTCGGTTTTCTGGTGAATGTGGGTCTTAACTACCTAAGCCTGTCGCGCAGTGCCGAGACCCTCTCCGGTGGTGAGGCGCAGCGCATCCGGCTGGCTAGCCAGATTGGCGCTGGTCTGGTGGGGGTGATGTATGTGCTCGACGAGCCTAGCATCGGTCTGCATCAGCGCGACAACGAGCGGCTGCTCAAGACCCTGACCCATCTGCGCGATCTCGGCAACACGGTGATCGTGGTGGAGCACGATGAAGATGCGATCCGGCTTGCCGATCACGTGCTCGATATCGGCCCCGGTGCCGGGGTGCACGGTGGCAACATCGTGGCTCAGGGCACGCCCCAGCAGATCATCGACAACCCGGAGTCGCTGACCGGTGACTATCTCTCCGGCCGCAAGCAGATTGAGGTGCCGCGTGAACGTACGCCGCTCACCGGCAAGTGGTTGAAGCTCAAGGGGGCGAGCGGAAACAACCTGCGCAACGTCAATCTGGACTTGCCCATCGGGGTGATGACCTGCGTCACCGGGGTCTCCGGCTCCGGCAAGTCGACCCTGATCAACGATACCCTGTTTCGCATCGCGCACCGGGAGTTGAACAAGGCGACCGAATCGACGCCGGCGCCTTATCGCAGCGTCGAGGGGCTGGAGCATCTGGACAAGGTGGTCGACATCGACCAGAGCCCGATCGGGCGCACTCCGCGCTCAAACCCGGCCACCTACACTGGCCTCTTCACCCCGATCCGCGAGTTGCTCTCCGGTACCCAGGAGGCGCGGGCTCGTGGCTACCAGCCGGGCCGCTTCTCCTTCAACGTGAAGGGCGGGCGCTGCGAAGCCTGCCAAGGGGATGGGGTCATCAAGGTGGAGATGCACTTCCTGCCGGACGTCTACGTGCCGTGCGACGTCTGCAAGGGGCAGCGCTACAACCGCGAGACCTTGGAGGTGAAGTACAAGGGCAAGAACATCCACGAGATCCTCGAGATGACGGTGGAAGATGCCCGGGCCTTCTTCGACCCGGTGCCGGCGGTGGCGCGCAAGCTGCAAACCCTGATGGACGTGGGGCTCTCCTACATCCGCCTCGGTCAGTCGGCCACCACCCTGTCAGGCGGTGAGGCGCAGCGGGTCAAGCTGGCGCGCGAGCTCTCCAAGCGCGATACCGGCCAGACCCTCTACATCTTGGACGAGCCGACCACAGGGCTGCACTTCCACGACATCCAGCAATTGCTCAAGGTGCTGCACCAGTTGCGCGATCGCGGCAACACCATCGTCATCATCGAGCACAACTTGGATGTCATCAAAACCGCCGACTGGATCGTCGATCTGGGGCCGGAAGGGGGCTCGGGAGGGGGCTGCATTCTGGTGACGGGGACTCCAGAGGCCATCTGCGATAACACCGAGTCGCATACCGCGCGTTTCCTGAAGCCGATGTTGTGACCAAGAAAAGTGACCAAACAAGGGGCCGATGGCCCCTTTGCTTTTAGACGGTTCGATGCCAGCATACGCCGGCCCGATTCGGATGCTATCGATAAGATTCATCATAATAAGGGCGAACGGCCTCAGGAGTCTCAGGCATGAACAGAGCGATGCGGACAATCAACTATCAGGTGGCGTTCTCCATGGCGCGGATCTGGGCTATCGCCATGGGGCTGATGGTGATGCTGTTGTTCAGCATACTGGTGCCTGAGTTACGCCGCATGGAGCAGCAGCAGATGCGCCAGCAACTGGCCCGGGCCGTGGGGTTGATCCAGACCGATCTCGAAAGCTTGCGCGCCTTTGTCAGAGATTGGGGAGCCTGGGACGATGCCTATCACTTTATGGCCGAACACGATAGCCGCTTCGTCCGCTCCAACCTGTTAACCGATATGCCGATGCAGGATTTTCGGCTAAACGTGATGAGCTTTCTCGATCTCTCGGGTCACGAGCGTTGGAGCCGGGTTCGCATGCCGGATGTGGACCCCGAGCTGCTGCTCGACTATCCCCCCTTCTTCGAGCGTCTCAAGCAGGAGCTGCTCCCTCAGGTGGGCCGTGATGGGCTACAAGGGCTCAAGAGCACCAGTTGGGGGCCTGCCCTGTTCGCCATCTTTCCCATCACCGACTCCCAACGCAGCCAGCCCAACAACGGTTATCTGTTGGTGACGCGCTGGCTCGACGACACCTATCTGCAAACCCTGTCGGAGCGGGTGGCCGCCCCATTACAACTGCGTGAGCTGGTTCATGCTGGTGAGACCCGTCACTTCATGCGGCTGCATGAGGGCTCTCTCTATCGGGTAGGGTATCGGGGCCTGGGTATCATGTGGGGCGAGGTGCTGCTGCTCGATAGTCAGGGCAAGCCGGGACTGGTATTGCGGCTAGAATCGACCCGCGACCTCATTCTCGGTAGCGCTCAGGTGTTGCTGTGGACACTGCTGGGGACATTGCTGATCTGTCTGCTGTGTGGCTTGCTGGCATTTCGGCGGTTACAGGCGATCGTACTACAGCCGCTCGACGCCTTGATCCATGGCGTGCAGCAATACGCCTATGATGCCGAGGTGCAGCATCTGCCCAGCATCGACTCCAGCCGCGAGATGAGCATATTGACCCGCCGGTTCCGCGAGATGGCGCTGCGCCTGAGCCAGCGCCAGCAAGCGAGCCAAGCCTATGGCCAGCGCATGGAGCAGGCGGCCTACCTAGATCCGCTGACCCACTGCTTCAATCGACGTTATCTGGATGCCTGGTTGGAGCAGATCGACTATCGCACGTCACACCATGTGCTGATGATCCTCGATATCGATCACTTCAAGCTGGTCAACGACACCCATGGCCATGACATGGGGGATCAGATCCTCTGTCAGTTTGCCGATGTGTTGCGCCGCCAGTTGCGGCATGGGGAGCGCTTGGTGCGGCTGGGGGGTGAGGAGTTTCTGGTGATTGGCGAGTGTGACTCATCGGCGCAGGCGAAAGCCATGGTGGGGCGGCTGCGGCGGGAGATTGGGCAGAGTGATTTTGGTTCGCCTGAGCTACCGCTTGGCATGACGGCCTCCATCGGTTTCTGCCTCTATCCGTTGGGGGCTGAGAAGCACCAGGCTGGCTGGAAGTTGTGTCTCAAGCTGGCGGACATCGCGCTCTATCGGGCCAAGTTGAACGGACGCAATACCTGGGTAGGCGTGACCTGTGATGTCGATGGGCCATTGCCACTGCTGCAAGCTGAGGAGTTGATCCGGCGGGAGGTGGTGCATCTGCTACAACCGGAGGATAAATAGGTTGATGTGATATGCAGCATTGGATGAATTGTTATGTGTGGCGCGATGGGGATGGAGGGCGCGACGCCCATTGCGAAGATGATTAGTACATCCATCTTTATATTGAGTAACAATTGAGCTAAATCAACTGACGGGGTGTTACCTTCCCGTAAAGTGTGGGTGCTTGCAGCACAACTAACACTAAAAAGGTAATAACGATGAAAAAGTCACTTCCTCTGCTGATGACCGCTATGTTGGTTTCCCCCTTGGCGATGGCCCATCAGGCTGGCGACATCCTGGTGCGTGGCGGTATCGCCGTCGTCTCCCCGCAGGAGAGCAGCGATGATGTTGCTAACTCCGGTGAATTGCAGATCGACAGCAACGCCCAGCTCGGGCTGACCCTCTCTTACATGATCACCGACAACTGGGGGGTTGAACTGCTGGCCGCCACGCCGTTCTCTCACTCCGTCAGCACTCCGGGTCTGGGTGACGTGGCCAAGGTCAAGCACCTGCCGCCGACCCTGATGGCCCAGTACTACTTCGGCAATGCCCAGAGTAAGGTGCGTCCGTATGTCGGTGTAGGGGTCAACTACACCACCTTCTTCGACGAAAAGGGCAAGGGCGCACTGGCCGGCACTGATGTCAGCGTCGACGACTCCTGGGGCGTGGCCGGTCAGATTGGCGTGGATATGGCGCTCACCGATCGCTGGTTCGTTAACGGCTCGGCCTGGATCATCGATATCGACACCGACGTAAATACCGCTGTCGGTACCATCAAGACCCACATCGATCCCATGGTGTTCATGGTCGGGATGGGCTACCGCTTCTGATCTCGCTTCAGCTAAGGGCCCGCATCCTGGGCCCTGCACGCTCCTTGGCCCGACTAGTTCGGGCCTTTTTGTCTCCGCAAGGGGGGCAATGCAGACTTGAGTCACCCGTCGCGGCGGGTTAGCCTGAGCGCCGGTTTGACGACAAGGAAGCCAAGATGCTGGAGATGCAGGTTGATCCGCGCTTTCAGGAGACCGACGCCCTCGGCCACATCAATAACACGGTACCGGCGGTCTGGTTCGAAGCGGCCCGAGAGCCGCTGTTTAGGATCTTCACCCCCGATCTCGATGTGCGGCAGTGGCGCCTGATCCTGGCGGGCTATACGGTACAGTTCAAACGCGAACTCTTCTATGGCGAGCCGGTCACCATTCGCACCGGCGTCAAGCGGATTGGCTCCAGCTCTTTTACCCTCTGGCAGGAGGCCTGGCAGCAGAACATGCTGGCGGTCACTGCCGAGACCACCCTGATCCATTTCGATTACCCGACTCGCTCCCCCGTGCCACTGGCCGAGCATCATCGCGAGGGGCTGCGGGTCTGGCTTGTGGAGGATACCCATTGAAGCTCTCCCCCCTTCTGCCATTGACGCTGGCGGCCACTTTTCCTGCTATGGCGCTACCCATGATGACCCTTGATCAGCAGTTCGACACGATGGAGAAGGCGGCCCGTGGCGCCCTCGATACCCGCCAGTTCACCTTAGATGGGGTGGTGGTGACTGCTTGGCTGGATGGTGACACGCCCGTCATCATTGCGGTGCCACGCCTTGATGAGAAGGGGCAGGAGCAGGGGGTGAACCGCTACTACTTCAAGGGCGGGGTACTGTTTGGGGTGCGTGAGCCCGAGTCGCGCTTTCAGTTCGAGCAGGGAAAATTGACTGCCTGGCTGGATGAAGAGGGTCAGCCACAGCCCTTCGTCAGCCAGGTCAGCCTGGCGCAGCGTGAACAGTGGCTGCTCAAGCGTGCCGCGCAGCTACGAGGGCTGTTCACGCCGAGCCAGGGTGAACAACGGTTGGATCGCCAAGACCCGTCGGTCAAGGTCACCGGCACCGATCGCACCCAGTGGCTCTGTCACGACAAGCTGGTCACCCTGACCGGCGGCGAGAAGGTGATTTTCGACGCCGGCAAGGTGCAGGCCTCAGAGCAGGACGTAAAGGGCAGGGTCAGCCTGCTAAAGGGGGATGATTGGCAGGATCTCGATATGCAGTGCCATGTCCGTGGCTACCGGGTGGTGAGCCTCATCTGGCGAGCGCCCAAGAGGTCATGAAAAAGCGGGGCCTAGGCCCCGCTTTTTCTTGCCGCAACGGCCTATCGCTCGGGTAGGCAGGGCTGCTGGGTTCCGATGGTGCTGAGAGAGTGGCAGAGGGTGGGGGAGCCAATAACGATCGGCTCACCGAGGAATTTGGGCTCTTTGCTGAGAATGTAGAGATCGAGCAGGCTCATGAAACGGGCGAAGATCTCGCGCACCCGGGTTTTGAATCCCTCGTGGGGGGCCAGGTCGGGGGCATTGAAACCGATGGCATCAATGCCGAAGCGGTGGGCGAT
This sequence comes from Aeromonas simiae, assembly GCF_014892695.1. Lineage (NCBI taxonomy): Bacteria > Pseudomonadati > Pseudomonadota > Gammaproteobacteria > Aeromonadales > Aeromonadaceae > Aeromonas > Aeromonas simiae. The sequence continues at coordinate 3,325,736 of NZ_CP040449.1, read as the reverse complement.
GAAGATGGCGCGCTCGTTATGGAATTTCTGGGAGACGATGATGTAGGAGGCTTGGCCGAATACCTCCTTGGCCCGCACCACCGAGTCGAGGGTGCGAAACCCGGCGAAGTCCATATAGATGGCGGAGGCGGGGATTCCGGCTTTGATCAGAGCGCGGCGCATCAGGCGTGGCTCATTGTATTGCACGGTGGCATTGTCACCCGAGACGATCAGGTAATCGACCTTGGCATTGTTGTAGAGTTCGATCGCCGCCTTGATCCGATTGCTGAAGTAGGGGTTGTGACCTCCCCCGACCAGATACTTGGATGTCCCAAGCACCACGGCCACCTTGTGATAGGGCACCTCGGTGACGTTGTCGTAGGTAAAGCGGGACGTTTTGGAGACACGCCACTCCCCGTAGCCAAGCAGCCCCAGCGCGATGACCAGCAGCAGTAACAGTATGGCGAGGAGGAGTAAGGCAAATCTCTTCATGAGCACCGGTGGTTCGAGGCGAATGGCCGCATTCTATTACAACTGGCGCGCTGCGTCAGCGCGGGTGGGCAGATCGATTCAGCCAGCAGTAAGCGAAAAGGGGGCATTTAAGCCGGCGATGCGGGCAAGGAGCTTATGGCTTCACCGGCCTATCCCCTGATTCGTGGCCCGGCTTTTGGGTGGCGTGAGCGGATGAATGCCGGCTCGCTGCGACGATTTTGAGCTGCTGACGGGAAGGCTTGAGCGCGCCCCCCAGATCGGGCCAGGGCAGCCAGTCATCGGGCACCATGAAGCCGGGAAGGGCGGCCCGAACCCACTGCTCCAGCTCGAGTTCGCTCATCGGCTCGCCTTGCCAGTCGATGAAGCAGGCCGGCCGCTCCCCCCACTCCTCGCTGGGGACGGGCACCACCAAGGCCTGTGCAATGGCGGGATGATCGACCAGTCGCTGCTCTATGGTCTCGGGCTGGATATTCTCCCCTCCCGAGATGAAGAGGTTATCGAGTCGCCCTTCCACCACCAGTTCACCTGCCGCCGTCAGAGAGCCCTTATCCCGGGTATGAAACCATCCTTGTGCATCGCGGGCCGTATCGAGCCCGGCGGGGTGGTCATAACCAAGAAACAGGGTGTCACCGCGCACACAGATCTCCCCCTCTTCAATTTTGACCTCGCGCCCCGGCAGCGGATGGCCGACCAGGCCGGGGCGACTAGGCGCAGCGGTGCACACCTGGCTGCCCATTTCGGAGAGGCCGTAACTCACCTTGGGGGTCAATCCCATGGCGCTGAGGCGCTCGACCAGCGGCGCTGGGATGGCGGCCCCGCCCAGCAGCAGTTCGCGCAGGCGGGTACGGGCAGGATGGAACCCTTCGGCCAGCAGCCGCCACAACTGGGTCGGCACCAAGGAGAGATGGGTGATGGGCTGGGTCTCGAGACGCGCCTTGAGGGGGCGATCCCGTTCATCGAGTACCAGTGCTGCGCCGGCCAGGAAGACCCGGAACAGGATGGCGTAGCCGCCGACGTGAAACAGCGGCAGCGAGAGTAGCCAGCCGCAGTCGTGATCGAGGGGAATGAGGCTGGCCGAACCGCGTGCCGAGGCTAGGTGGTTGGCCAGTCGGTGCAGCACCGCCTTGGGCTCTCCGCTCGAGCCGGAGGTGAGGATGAGGTTATTGGGCTGCTCTGGCGCTAGCCACACCTCGTCGGCAGCCTCACGCTCACCGGAGAAATCGAGCTGCAATCTGTGCCACGGGCCCGCCACGCTGGCCTCGGTAGACCAGAAGCCGTCGATGTTGAGCCGGGTTGCCAGCGCCTGTTGCCGGGCCGGCGGAAAGGCGGGATTGAGTGGGCAGAAGATGAGACCGAGCCGCACGCAGGCCCAGGCCAGCAGCACCCCTTCCAAGCTGGCGCGCACCGGGGCGGCCAGCCGCATGCCACTGTGCATGCCCTGTGCCTGTAGCTGGGCGGTGAGGTGGTTGAGCCGGCGATCCAGCGTCCGGTAATCAAGGGTGATACCCTGGCTGATAAGGGCCGGCTGCGCCGGACGCTCTTTGGCCCAGCGGCGAACCGGACAAGCTTCAGCCATGTTGCCACACGGTATCGAGCTGGCTCATCTCCGGTGCTCCCTCTTTCCCCATCAGATCCTGAGCGAGGAAACGGCGGGTGCCGAGCCCGGGGGCCTGCTGCGGATCCCACTCGGCGCCAAGCTGGGCCAGCTGGGCCAGACCCAGGCCGGACTCGAAGCAGGAGGAGACGATCACCTTGAGGTGCAACTCACGCGCCTTGGCAACCAGCGCCTCGCAGTGGCACAGGGAGCCGAGCAGGGTGGGCTTGAGCACCAGAGCCCGCAGTTGGGGGATAGGCTCCCACGGTTTGCCTTGGGCCAGCAGCTCGTCGAGGGCCACCGGCATGCCGGTGCGGTTGGCCACGAAGCGGATGTCGTCGAAATCGGCGCACGGATCTTCGAGGTACTCGATGCGGGCAGGATCGAGGTGCAGGCAGAAGGTCCACGCCTCCTCACGGTTCCATCCCTGGTTGGCATCGAGGATCAACTTGAGATTCGGGTTGCGATCGAGCAGCAAGCGGATCAAGGCCAGCTCGTCGCGCATCGGATAACGGGCCACCTTGAGCTTGGCCTTGTTGGTGGGGGCGTTGTGCAGCACCACCTTCCAGTTCTTGAGCAGATCCTGGGGAGCCCCTTGGATCAGCGGATAGGGATCGGGCAGCGGCGCCTTGAGCGTGGGCCAGCTGCGACGGGCGCAGTCGAGGCCGAACTGCACCGAGGGCAGGGTGGCGGTGATGGTTTCGCCGCGGGCCAGCGCCTTGAGGCAGAGCAGGGCCTGCTCCTGGGCCTCGGCCAGGGTTTCGCGGGAGAAACCGGGCAGGGGGGCAATCTCCCCCCAGCCGCCATCTATGTTGACCAGCAGGCCCTGACGCACCGTTTCGACCCGGCCATGAAACGTCAGGGGGTGAGTAAAGAGCAATTCGTAGCGATACAGGGCCAGTTTCATCAGGGGTTCCGTTTGAATTTGGAAAAATCAGGACGGCGCTTCTGGTTGAAGGCGTTGCGTCCTTCCTGACCTTCATCGGTCATGTAGAACAGCATGGTGGCGTTACCGGCCAGCTCTTGCAGGCCGGATTGACCGTCGCAGTCGGCGTTCAGTGCCGCCTTCAGGCAGCGCAGCGCCATCGGGCTGTGTTGCAGCATCTCACGGCACCAGCGCACGCTCTCGCGCTCCAGCTCGGCCAGCGGCACCACTGTGTTGACCAGACCCATGTCGAGGGCTTGCTGCGCGTCATACAGGCGGCACAGGAACCAGATCTCGCGGGCCTTCTTCTGGCCGACGATGCGCGCCATGTAGGAGGCACCCCAGCCGCCGTCGAACGAGCCCACCTTGGGGCCGGTCTGGCCAAACATGGCGTTGTCAGCGGCGATGGTGAGGTCGCACATCATGTGCAGCACGTGGCCCCCCCCGACCGCATAACCGGCCACCATGGCGACCACCGGTTTCGGGCAGGTGCGGATGTCGCGCTGGAAGTCGAGCACGTTGAGGTGATGCACGCCGGAGTCATCGCGATAGCCACCGTAGTCGCCCCGGATCTTCTGGTCACCGCCGGCGCAGAAGGCCTGATCACCGAAGCCGGTCAGGATGATGGCGCCGATGTGGTCGTCATAGCGGGCGTCGGCCAGAGCCTGGATCATCTCCTTCACCGTCTGGGGGCGGAAGGCGTTGCGCACCTGGGGGCGGTTGATGGTGATCTTGGCGATGCCCTCGGCGGACTTGTGGTAGAGGATGTCCTCGTAACCGGCGGTACAGTCGCGCCATTCGGCGGGGGCATACAGCTGCGCTTCGGTCATACCTTCAATCATGTGCTCTTCTCTTCTGGTTGAGTGGCCCAGCGAGCCAGCTCGCGGGCATAAACCTCGGGGAGGGCAGCGTGCAGATTGTGCCCGCCGTCTAGCACCCGCAGGTCGATTGTTGAACCCGGCGTCGCCAATTGGCAAGCCAAGTTGTGGAATTTGTGATCTTGCCGCCCTGCCACATAGGTGACGGGCAGCGTTGTGGTAGCCAGCCAGGTGCGCAGCTCTGGCTGGTGGCCGAGCGAGGTGGCGCGCAGCATGGCGGCGACGGCCTCGCCCCGGTTGCCGAGGCGCCGGACGATCAGGTGCTCCCGCTCTTGGGTGTCGAGATCCGAGAAGACCCCCTGACAGTACCAGTCATGCAGCACGGTTGGCAGCGGCTCGCTCTCGAAACGGTGGGCCCAGCGAGCGTCATGGGCCAGGCGCATGGCGCGTTCGACTTCAGGCAGGCCGGGGTGGCTGTTCTCCAGCCATAGCGCCGTCAGCCCTTGTGGCTGCAAGCTGGCGTGATAGAGGGCGATGCGCCCGCCGAGGGAATAGCCGGCCAGCCGGTAGCGAGTGACGCCGTGCTGCGACAGGGTATCACGCAGCCAGTGATCGCACTCGGCAAAATCGGCTACGTCGAGATCCTGCCGCTCACCGTGTCCGGGCAGATCCAGCGCCAGCCAGGGGCCGGTCAGATGATGGGTGACCGAAGCCCAATCGTGCTGGTCACCGAGCAGGCCGTGCAGCAGAACCGTGGTGATCTCAGCCATGCAGCACCCTCCCCAAGGTCTTGAGATCGTCGCTGACCCCCTCGCTGGGCACCCTGATCTCGATCAGGGTCACGCCGGATTGCAGTGCCGAGCGATAGGCCAGCTCGAACGCCTCCAACGTCTGTGGCGCGACATAGTTCAGGCCGAACATGGCCGCCGCATGGGCGAAGTCGAGGCCGTGCGGCAGCCGGTAGTAGCTCTCCCTGAGCCCCTCGGCGGTCGGCACCGGCAGCATGTTGAAGATGCTGCCGCCGTCGTTGTTGAGCAGCACCAGCACCATCGGGGCACGGCGCTTGGTGAGCAGCGCCAGGCTGTTGAGATCGTGCAGGGCGCTGAGATCGCCGATGAGCAGGGTGGTGGGCTGCGCACTGCTCTCGGCAAAGCCGCAGGCGCTGGCGATGAGGCCGTCGATGCCCGAGGCGCCTCGGTTGGTCATCACCCGACTGGGGCCATGGCCCGGCGTGCCCAGCATGTCCATCAGTCGCGCCGGCATGCTGTTGCCAACGAACAGTTGCCCCTCGATCAGGCGGTTGAGGCGATGGCAGACGCCAAGCTCGGAGAAGTGGGCGCAGGCCTGCTCGATCTGCGCGGCGACCCGCGTCAGCACGGGCGCCAGTGCGGCCCAGCCGGACGGCGCATGGTCGATGGGATGGGCGGCGGCGAAATCCGGCGCCGAGCCAAGCAGGCGGCGACGTACCCGGTAGTCAGGGTCGAGGCGGGCCGGTTGGGGATCGACCAGCCAGTAATCCTGCCAGGTGTGATCACGCACGAAGTGGGCGAGGCGCTTGGAGATAAGGCGGGCTCCAAATTGCAGCAGCACCTCGGCGCGCCCTAGCTCGGCGCGAAAGGCCGGGTCATGCAGGGCAAGATCCGTGTGCAGCAGCGCCCGCGGGTCAAAGCGCAGTTGGCTTTGCAGGTCGGCGATGAGGGGCCAGCCGAGCCGCTCGGCCAGCGCGGCCACGGCGTCGGCCTCCTTTGGATCGTCGATACGCCCGGCGATGATGAGGCCACGGCGCGCCGCGAAGCTCGGCCACTGTGGCTGGGGCGTGATGGCGCGGGGCGGCTCTTGCCATGGCCCCCACGGGGCGCCACTCGTCAACCAGTCTCCGAGGGGGGCTAGGTAGTCGGTAAAGTCGGGCTGCTCGGCACCTGGGTAGAGGGGCTCGGGATACATGCAGTTGAGGTGCACCACGCCCGGCGTGCGGCGCTGCACGGCGAGCGCCTGATCCACGCAGCTCAGCACGAAGGGGGCGGCGATGGTGGGGGTCGGGCTCGGCAGATTCTGCTGGTACACCGGGTAGCGGGCGAAGATCCCCTGCTGATCGATGGCCTGGTTGGCGCCGTTGTCGATGAGCTCGGGTGGCCGGTCGGCCGACAGTATGATGAGCGCTACCCCGGTCAGTTGGGCCTCGGCCACGGCAGGCCAGAGGTTGGCCACGGCGGTGCCCGAGGTGGTGATGACGGCGACCGGCCGGCCGCTGCCCTTGGCCAGACCGAGGGCGAAGAAGCCGAGGCCGCGCTCATCGAAATGCACGTGGCGGCGCAGGCCGGGGTGAGCGGCGGCGGACATGGTCAGCGGTGCGCTGCGCGAACCGGGGGCCAGTGCCACGTCGCGCACCCCCAGACGGTAGAGCTCCTCGAGCAGGAGCGCAGCCCAGAGGTGGTTGAAGGTGGCGTGACGGCTCGCGAACATGGGATCTCCTTCGGGCTAGCGCTGCTCCAGCAGGGAGAGCACGTTACCTATCTTGTTGTCGAGTTCGGCCCACTCGGCGGCAGGCTCAGATCCGGCGACGATACCGGCACCGGCAAACAGGGTAACCGACTTGGCATCGAGCAGGGCACTGCGGATGCCGACGGCGAACTCGCTGGTGTCGCGACTGAGCAGGCCACAGGCGCCGGCATACCAGCCCCGTTGATAGGGTTCGTGATGACGGATGAAATCGAGCGCCGCCTCGCGCGGGGCGCCGCCGACCGCCGGAGTCGGGTGCAGCGCGGCCAGCAGTTGCCAGTCACACACCTCGGGCTTGAGCGCAGCCTCGATGTCGCACTTGAGGTGCTGCAACAGGCGCAGCTTGAGGATGCGCGGCTCGGTCAGGCTGGTTTGCTCGGCCAGTGGGGCCAGGCGTTGCAGTATGTCGGCGTGTACCAGCCGGTTCTCCAGCCGGTTCTTGCTGTCGGCCAGCAGTTCGGCGGCCAGGGCCGCGTCCAGCGCATCGTCACCGCTGCGACGAATCGTGCCGGCCAGCGCCTCGGTGAAGAGGTGGCGCCCCTCGCGCCGGTAGAGGCGCTCGGGTGAGCAGGAGATAAAGGCCTGCTCGGGGGCGAACTCGAAACCGAAGTGGAAGCAGTCGTGGGCCCGTTCACGCCAGGCAGCCAGCATCGACCAGGGGGCAACCCGGATCGGGCTGTCGAGGCGGCTGGCCCGTGACAACACCACCTTGGGGGTGTGGGCTTGGAAGTCGGGGGCCGTGACCTGCTCGACCAGTGTGCGCCACAGCGCCGGGTCCGGGCTGTCGCTGCGCACGAAAGGTTGGGCCGGCAGCGGTGGCAACGGCTGCGCCGGGCGCAGCGCTTGCAGGGCCTGCTCGGCGGCGGCCAGTTCGGCCTCCCGATTGCTGGCATCGAGGCAGAGGTTGAGGCACAGGCTCACCTCTTCGCCACGGCGCACCAGTTCGATCCGTGGCAGCACGAAACGACAGGCGCCGAAACCGGGCCAGCCGGGGGACGTCGGATCGAAGGCAAGGCCGCCAAAGTAACGCGGAGAGTCAGCGCCCGCCTCGGCGATCTGTTTGCACAGGGCGGTCAGTTGCTGGGGATCATCCAGGGTGTGAATGCTGCCGAGCGCGGCGTACTCGGGCCGCTCTGCACCGCGGGAGTGCCAGTAGATGCGCGGATAGAGCGGTTGCGCCGCCAGCCAGCCGAGGAAGGAGTCGACCACGAACGGGATCCGCAGGCGAACAAAGCCTGTGGTCGCGTCATGGCGAAGGGCGTCCAGTTGTTGCAGGAGATGTGTGGGTGCCAGCATGGGTCAGAGTTCGGAGGGCGCAGCGCCGGTGTGTGCCAAAAGGCTAACAATTCATATATATTAACGGCCCATTCTTCCATGTAAATCATCTGGACATCTGATCCCGGGGCGTGGCCAGTATAAGGGGGGGGCCCCCGCCATAACCTCGACAGGATCAATATCCGGCTGCTTGGCTACCGACTATGACTGAAAAACTCACCGCCTGGGTGCTGGCGGCTCGTCTGCGCACCCTGCCATTGGCCTGTTCCTCGATCCTGCTGGGTACCGGCCTGGCGGCTCGCAACGGCGCCTTTGACGGAGCCATCATGGGGCTGTCGCTGCTGACCGCGATCCTGCTACAGATCCTCTCCAACCTAGCCAACGACTATGGCGACGCCGTCTCGGGGGCCGATAACGAGACGCGCATCGGGCCACAGCGGGCCGTGGTTTCTGGCCTCATCAGCCGTGGTGAGATGGTGCGCGCCATGGTGCTGGTGGCCCTGGGGGCCGTGGCGAGCGGGCTGGGACTGCTGATCACCGCGTTTGGCAACAACTGGCTCGATGTGCTGCTGTTTGTCGCCTTCGGTGGTTTCGCCATCATCGCCGCCATCACCTATACGGTGGGTAAGACCCCCTATGGCTATCGTGGCTTTGGCGATATTTCGGTGTTCCTGTTCTTCGGGCTGCTCGGGGTGCTGGGCTCTTTCTATCTCTTCACCCACAGCCTGAGTTGGCCGCTGCTGCTACCGGCGGCCGCCTGTGGCCTGCTGGCCACCGCCGTGCTCAACATCAACAACGTGCGTGACATCGAAGGGGACAGGGTGAGTGGCAAGATCACCCTGGCGGTGCGACTTGGTCGGGAGAAGGCGATCGCCTATCACTGGGTGTTGCTGGGCGCGGCCCTGTTGCTGACCATCGCCTTTTTACTGCTGGAGGGGGCGGGGCCCTGGCCCTGGATCTTCCTGCCGGCCCTCAAGCCGCTCAGCGGCGCCGCTCGCATCCTCTCCGAGACGCGCGACGGGGCACGCCTCAACGGGGCCCTCAAGCAGACCGCCATCAGCGCCTTCCTCTACAGCCTGCTGCTGGCCATCGGTCTGGCCCTGAGTTGAGGGCAGACAGGCCGATGCGGCTTTGTTAGTGTGAAAAGGGGCGCCAGTGGCGCCCCTTCGCTATGACAAGGTGGGGAAAACCCAACCGATGAGAGGGAATTTATGTCTGCCAGGACCTATTTTGACGAACTAAACCGGGACTACCTTGCGGTGCACCGACGCAAGGAGGATCTCTTCTGGGCCACCTACATGGGCACCAGCGACGATCAGGCCGGCTTCACGGCGGCCGAGCAAGCCTACAAGGGGTTTTGTGCCGATCCGGCGCGACTGCCACAACTGCGTGCCGCGCTCGAGCAGGCGGGTGACGACCCGCAGCTCGCCGCCGGCCTGCGTGGCTGGATCGCCTTTTTCGAGTGCAATGTAATAGAAGACTCGGCCGCTGCCCACCTGATGGATGAGTTGGTGGCGGCCGAGTCGGCCCTGTTTGCGGCGCGGCGCACCCTGACGCTGACCCTGACGGGTGAGAATGGGGAGTCGTTGCCGGGCTCACTGCCGGCCGCTGCCACCTTGCTCGGCACCAGCCCGAGCGAAGCGTCGCGGCGCAGTGCCATCGCCCTTTTCCAGACCCTGGAGCAGTGGGTGGTGACGCACGGTTTTCTCGACATAGTGCGGCTGCGTAACCGTTTTGCCCGCGCCATGGGGTATCGCGACTACTTCGATTACAAGGTGCACAAGAATGAGCGAATGAGCCCGGAGCAGCTGTTTGCCGTGCTCGATGCCTTCGAGGCCGCCACCGAGGCGCGCTGCGTGGCCTCCCTCGCTGAGTTGCGGGCGCGTCACGGAGAGGTGGCCTGCGCCCCCCATAACCTGCGCTTTTTCTCCGGTGGGGATGCCATTCGCCAGCTCGATGCTTATGTGCCTTTCGAGCGCGCCTTGCGCGACTGGGTGGAGAGCTTCGCTCGCCTTGGCATCCAGTTTCGGGGCGCCACCCTGACCCTGGATCTGCTGGAGCGGGCCGGCAAGTACGAGAACGGCTTCTGCCACGGCCCGGTGCCGAGCCACTGGCAGGGAGGGGTCTGGGTCCCTGCCATGGTCAACTTCACCAGTCTGGCGCGCCCGGATCAGGTGGGCAGCGGTTGGCGTGGCCTCAACACCTTGTTCCACGAGGGGGGGCACGCCGCTCACTTTGCCAACGTGACCGGTAATGCCCCCTGCTTCTCCCAGGAGTTCCCCCCCACCTCCATGGCCTATGCCGAAACTCAGTCGATGTTCTGCGACAGCTTGCTGGGGGATGCGGACTGGCTCAAACGCTATGCCCGCAACGAGGCCGGGGAGGCCATTCCCGATGCGCTGATCCATACCTTGATTGAAACCAGTCAGCCGATGCGCGCCTTCAACGAGCGGCAGATTGCCCTGGTGGCCTACTTCGAGCGGGATCTCTACCGGCTGGCGGAAGATGAACTGACGGGTGAGCGGGTGATCGCGCTGGCCCGCGAATGGGAGCGGCGCATTCTCGGTGTTGAGAGCCCGCGGCCGCTGTTGGCCATTCCCCACCTGCTCAACCAAGAGTCGGCCTGTGCCTATCACGGCTACCTGCTGGCCCAGATGGCGGTGGAGCAGACCCGCGCCTTCTTCCTGGCCCGAGATGGTTATCTGACCGACAACCCGCGCATCGGGCCGGATCTGGCCGCCCACTACTGGGCGCCGGGCAATGGCAAGAGCCATGATGAGACCTTGCAGAGCCTGACCGGGGAGGGGTTCAACCCCCACTATCTGGCTGAGGCGTGCAACCGGACGGTCGAGCAGACCTGGCAGGAGGCTCAAGCCTGTATGGCGGCCGCCGCCGCGCGTACAGCCCCCGGCGATGGAGTACCGCTTGAGGCCATCATCCGGGTGGTGCATGGGGAGGAGCTGATCGCCGATAACAGTGAGTCGCAAGCGCAGATGCTGGACGACTTTGAGCGTTGGATCCGGGATCATTATCCTGCTGTATCGCAGGGGTGAGACTCGCCTGAAATCGAACCCGGACGCCCTCCCTTGTGGAGGGCGTTTTTTTGTCATTCGGTTCGAATAAAGATGAAAAACGTGTTCTACATCAAGGGAATGGGGGGCAATAAGGCTCCAGTTACCGTTTAAGTGGCCGATAAGCACTATGTTGAACACACTCCCTAGTTTGAGGACAGCGACATGAGTCTCTCCATAGTGCAAAGGATCATTGCCGGTTTTGTGTTGATGCTCCTTCTGCTGATCCTGCTTGGCACCGTTAGTGCGCTCAAGATCCGTGGCATCAATGCGGGTCTGACCGAGGTGACCGAGCGAGCAACACCGCTGGTGGTGGCGGCGGCCAACCTGAAGGGAACCCTACAGGATGCCAATCGTTGGGTACTGGAGTACCGCAACAGTGAAGAGGGCAGTGCCCTGGATGGGCTGGCGGCACAGATCAGCCAGCAGCGACAGCGTTTCGAACAGAGCCGTGAGGCGTTGGATCAGGGGGATGAGGCGGCCGCCAAGCTGCAATCGGTCAGCGAGGCGGCCGAGCACTTCTTTGCGTTGAGCGATCAAGTGATGGCCCAGCACCGCCTCTGGGTGGCGGCGCACCAGCACCTGACCGAGCTCGGCAAGGGCTTCATTCGTCTTGAGGATACCTATCAGTGGGCCGCCGATCTGCTGTTGCAGCAGGCCTCGAGCCAGCGCTCCATGCGTAACAAGGCCGAACTCATCACCTCGGGCATTGCCCGCGATATCAAGAATATCCGTCGCGCCGATCAGCAGACCGATCTGGCCACGCTGGAGAAGGTGCTCTCGACTGACATCGACATGGCCCGCAAGCGCCTCGAGCGGGTAGCGGTGGCCGATGACGTCAAAGCCCGCTATCTGGCCAACCTCGGCAAGCTCGAAGAGCTGACCTTGGGCAAGAGCGGCATGCTGGTGACCATGCGCAGCCAGCAGCAGTTGGGGGCCACCCTCAAGGATCTCAACTTGCAACTCGACAGCACCCTAGCCAAGGTGCTGGGGCTGCTCGACGAATTCAGTGCCAGCGCCACCCACACGGCCTCGGTCAGTCGTAACAGCGCCGACGGGGCAGTGAGCAGCGCTAGCTTCTGGATTCTCACGGTGGCGGCCGTTTCGGCGCTGGTGGCGCTGGTGATCGGCTACACCACGGCGCGCAGCATTCAGCGTCCGCTGCAACGGATCAACGGCGAGCTGGCGCTGATGGCCGCCGGGGACATGACCCGCCGCATCAACTACCGCAGCGGTTGTGAGTTTGGGGCGCTCTCTAAATCGATCGACACCCTGGCTAGCAAGACAGGTGAGTTGCTGAGCGAGATCAGTTCGGGTTCGCGCCATCTGGTGGATGAGGCGGCCCGTGCCGCCGAGATCAGCGAGCGCGCCATGGCTCGGGTACAGGAGCAGAAGAGCCAGACCGATCAGGTGGCCGCCGCCATCACCGAGCTGGAGGTGAGTGCCGGCGAGGTGGCTCGCTCCACCGAGAACACCAAGCGTGAGGTGGATCTTGCCAACGATGAGGCCAAGTCGGGGCGGCGCAAGGTGGCCGATACCCGGCGCCTCACCGAGGGGCTGGCTACCGCTATGGAGGAGGCCGTCGGCATCACCCACAAACTGGGTGAGTTCAGCGACAACATCGGCAGCATTCTCGATGTGATCCGCAGCATCGCCGAACAGACCAACCTGCTGGCCCTTAACGCCGCGATTGAGGCGGCCCGAGCCGGCGATGCCGGACGTGGTTTTGCCGTGGTGGCCGACGAGGTGCGGGCGCTGGCTAACCGTACCCAGACCAGCACGGAGGAGATCCAGGCGATGATCGAGAACTTGCAGTCCTCGAGCCGCCACGTTGTGGAGGTGATGGGGCGCAGCCAGGATCAGACCCAGACCTGCGTGACCCAGACCCGTGAGATGGATGACGCGTTGCAGTCTATCGCCCGGCGGATGGAGGTGATCAAGGAGCTGGCCGATCAGGTCGCCCACGCCGCAGATGAACAGATCTCGGTCAGCCAGGGGGTGGCACAACACATCTCGGGGATTGCCGAGGTGGCCTTCGAGACCGAGCGTGAGGCGCGTCAGTCGGCGGGCAGCAGTGAGGTGTTGGCCGATCTGGTCTCGCAACAACAGAAACTGATTTCCCACTTCAAGGTCTAGGAGGCGCTATGTCAAAGCAATGGTTAGGGGCGCTCGGCCTGCTGTGTTGTTCCCATCTGGTGGCGGGTGAGCTGGTGATAGAGAGCTGGCGTGTCGATGACAAGGCCCTGTGGGAGCAGAAAATCATTCCGGCGTTTGAGAAGAGCCATCCCGGGATCAAACTGACCTTCCGCCCGGTACAGAACGTCAGCTTCATGCCGACACTGCAAGAGAGCCTCAAGGCTGGCAAGGCGGGGGATCTCATCACCTGCCGCCCGTTTGACGACTCGCTGGCCCTGTTCAAAGCCGGTCATCTGGCTGAGCTGACCGAGATGGCGGGGATGGAGAACTTCCCGAGTTTCGCCCAGTCCCCATGGCAGACGGACTCGGGGGCTCAGACCTTCTGTGTGCCGATGGCATCGGTCATCCACGGCTTTTTCTATAACAAGGGGATCTTCAAGGATCTGGGGATTACCCCGCCGCAGACTCGGGATCAGTTCTTTGCAGCCCTCGACAAGGTCAAAGCCGATGGTCGCTATGTACCGCTCGCGATGAGCGGTGCCGAGAGCTGGGTGGCCTCTGAACTCGGCTTTCAGAATATCGGCCCCAACTACTGGAAGGGGGAAGATGGCCGATTGGCGCTCATCAGCGGCAGTGAGCGGCTCGACAATGCCCCCTATGTGCAGGCTTTCAGCGAGCTGGCCCGCTGGCGCCCCTATCTGGGGGAGGGGGCTGAACTGCGTGATTATGCAGCGGCGAACGAACTGTTTACCTCGGGCAAAGCGGCCATGTATGTTGCCGGCTCCTGGGAGATCGCTCCTTTCACCGGCAAGGTCGATTTTGGCGTGCTGCGTCCGCCCGTCGCCAAGGCGGGAGACAGTTGCTACTTCACCGACCATACCGACATCGGCATGGGGATGAACACGGCGAGCAAGAACAAAGAGGAAGCCATGCAGTTCCTGCAGTGGCTCACCACTTCCGAATTTGCCGAACTCTACACCAACGCCTTGCCCGGTTTCTTCTCTTTATCGAACCACTTCTTCGATGTGAGCAACCCGGCGGCGCGCGAGATGATGGAGTGGCGCGATCAATGTGACTCCACCATACGGGTGGCGACTCAGATCCTCTCGCGTGGCAGTCCCAAACTTGGGGATCAGCTGGCAGAGGTGAGCCAGCAGGTGTTGCTCGGTAAGCTTGAGCCCCAGGCGGCCGCCACCCAACTGGAGAGTGGGCTGCTCAGTTGGTATGCGCCGCAGCAGAAGGGAAAGAAGGGCGCCGCCGCTTGCGACTGTACGGCGCCAACCCCGGCAGCGGCGCCCACCGTCGCCCCGTCGACGGCCCCAGCCGTTCAGGAAAATACACCGGCTCCGGCCACCATGGCGCCGGCGGCGAGTGCCGCGGCCACGGCAGCCAGTGAAGAGGCGCTCTCTAGAGAGCTGGAGCAGGGGGCGACCCCGCAGTAAAGGGGGTGGGATAAAAACAGGGAGGCCATTGGCCTCCCTGTTTTTTTATGGCTCTGGCCGCTTTCGGCGAAACAGGCTGCCCAGCCGGCCCCGCGTCTCAAAGCCGAGGTTGCGGTAGATGCGATGGGCAAAGTAGTCGCTGTCGGCCACGATGATGATCTCGGGCACCCGTTGCAGCCCGTGGGACGCCACCTGATAGAGCAGGTGCCGGCACAGGCCGCGATTGCGCCAGCGTTCGCGGGTGCGCACCCATTGAAAGCGGCCGAGTGACCCCTTGAAAAAGAGGCCACAACTGGCGACCAGCTCCTCTCCCTCCCACATTCCCCACCACTGGCCGAGACCATCGGCAATCATGGCGTGGTAGAGCGCCATGCGTCCGTCAAGAAAGCGAGCGTAGTCCCGCGCATTATGTGCGGGGTCTCGCTCTGCCAGTTCGAGCGCATGCCAGGCGGGCCAATCATGATGGACGAAGGGGCGCACAGGCAGGGGTTGCTTCCCTGCGGGTTGCCGCAGTTGTGTTGCCGTGACACAGAGCGCTTGCAGCTCCAGGTAGTGGTATCCGGAGGTGATGAAACCCGCCAGGCGGCTGTGTTGCCCCTCTTGGAGCGTCCACTGGAAGGTGCGGTGACGAATACGGGGATCTCGCCCTATGTGGCGATCGAAGCTCTGCTCCAGCCACCCCTTGTCATGGTCGTGAGGAGGGGTGGCCAGCAACAGGTAGTTGCCGAAGTAGTCATCGGGCGCATCGGGAACCGTAATGGCCCAGAAGTCGGGGTAGCGGGCAATTTGTCCCCGATAGCCATCGAATAGCAATTCGGTGGCAATGGCGGGATGGTCGTCCATGACAGGCTCCTTATAGGGACTCTCATGGTTATCGGCGGCAGGCAGTAAAAAAAGAAGGGCCGGAGAAAACTCCGGCCAAACAATCACACGCAGATTCAGAACGTAAAACGTTCTCGTCGGTATGATACTGTGCTTCTTGTCGATTTGGGATGGGGTTTATTCATTCTACTGACATTTTTATTTTTTTACGGAGCGGACACGGGTAAAAAAGAGAGGGTGTGATTGACATCATGGGGAAATCCGGTAAGGATAGAAAGACGTTTGGACGTCCAAACATCCAGATTTCGGAAACGTGCAGTACAGGGAGAGACACAGATGGGATTTCACAGTGCACGCCAGGTTGAAGCACTCAACCAAAGCATCGCGGACTTGAGCGGCGACATTTCGGTCAGTTTCGAGTTCTTTCCGCCCAATAGCGAGAGCATGGAGCAAACCCTGTGGCAATCCATCGAGCGGCTCAAGGTGCTCGAGCCCAAGTTCGTTTCGGTTACCTACGGCGCCAATTCGGGCACCCGCGATCGCACTCACAAGGTGATCAAGGATATCAAGGAGCGCACCGGCCTCATCGCCGCGCCGCACCTGACCTGTATCGATGCCAGCCGTGATGAGCTGCGCACCATTGCCCGTGATTACTGGAACAGCGGGATCCGCCACATCGTTGCCCTGCGCGGTGATCTGCCGCAAGGGGTCGACAAGCCCGAGATGTACGGCGCCGATCTGGTGGCCCTGCTCAAGGCTGAAGCCGATTTCGACATTTCGGTGGCGGCCTATCCGGAAGTCCACCCGGAGGCGCGCAGCGCCCAGTCGGATCTGCTCAACCTCAAGCGCAAGATCGATGCCGGCGCCAACCGCGCCATCACCCAGTTCTTCTTCGACGTGGAGACTTACCTGCGTTTTCGGGATCGCTGCGCCGCCATCGGCATTGATGCCGAGATAGTGCCGGGCATACTGCCGGTCTCCAACTATCAGACACTGGCCAAGTTCGCCGGTTTCACCAACGTCAAGGTACCGCGCTGGATGCATCAGCGCTTTGAGGGGCTGGATAACGACCAGATGACCCGTAACTTGGTGGGAGCCAGCATCGCCATCGATCAGGTGCGGGTACTGAGTCAGGAGGGGGTGAAGGATTTCCACTTCTATACCCTGAACCGCTCCGAGCTGACCTACGCCATCTGCCATACCTTGGGGGTGCGCCCCAAGCAGGCCTGAACGCAGACGTGAAAAAGCCCCGCAGTGCGGGGCTTTTTTTATTGCAGGCAGATCAGCGCTTGCGCAACAGACGCAAGGCATTGGCGGTGACCAGGGCGGTGGCCCCGGTATCGGCCAGTACCGCCAGCCACAGGCCGGTCAGACCGAGCAGACTGGTGACCAGGAAGATCGCCTTGAGACCGAGGGCCAGGGCGATATTCTGGTGAATGTTGGCCAGCGCCGCCCGTGACAGACGGATCATGGCCGGCAGACCATGCAGCTGGCTGGTGGTCAGGGCCGCGTCGGCGGTCTCTAGCGCCACGTCGGTCCCGGAGCCCATGGCGATGCCGATGCGGGCCCGCTTCATGGCGGGGGCATCGTTGATCCCGTCCCCGACCATGGCGATCGCCCGTTGCCCGGAGAGGGCCGCGATGGCATCCACCTTGTCGGCGGGGAGCAGGCTGGCGCGGTAATCCAGGCCAAGTTGCCCGGCGATGGCCGCGGCGGCCCTCGGGTTGTCTCCGGTCAGCATCACCCCCTCAATGCCCAGTGCTTTCAGCTCGTCCAGGGCGGCGCGGGCGTCGCTGCGCAGTTGATCCTGTAGCGCCAGCAGCGCCAGCGGGCTCTCTTCGCGGGCCAGCACGATCACTGTCTTGCCTTGCTGCTCCAGGGACTGGATGCGGGCCTGGGTCGGCTCATCCAGTCCCTGCTGGTGTTGGGGGGCCAGCAGGCTCCAGCGTTTGCCATCGATGATCCCCTCGACCCCCATGCCGGGGAGGGCCCGGATCTCGCCCGCCGCGGCAGTCGTGATACCTTGTTCGGTGGCGTGGCTCACCACCGCCTGCGCCAGCGGATGATGGGAGCCGGTCTCGATGGCGGCGGCCATGGTCAGCAGGAAGGTGGCCTCTTCGGCGGAGCCCAGCACCTCGAGGTCGGTGACCGCAGGCTTGCCCAGGGTCAGGGTGCCGGTCTTGTCGAAGGCGATCATGTCAATAGCGGCCAGTTGCTCCAGTGCCGCTCCCCCTTTGATCAGCGCCCCTTGGCGGGTCGCGGCGGCCAGAGCCGAGGTGACGGCTGCCGGGGTCGAGATCACCAGGGCGCAAGGGCAGCCGATCAGCAGCAGGGCCAGGCCACGGTAAGTCCAGGTTTCCCAGTCGGCACCCAATGCCAGGGGAGGGATCAGGATGACGGCGAGGGCTACTAGCATCATGGCCGGGGTATACCAGCGGCTGAACCGGTCAATGAAGCGTTCGATCGGTGCGCGCTTGGATTCGGCCTCTTCGATGAGCTGCAATATGCGGTCGATGGCATTGTGGCCGGGTTCCGAGGTGACGCGCAGCCGGATCAGTCGATCCACGCAGAGGGAGCCGGCGGCGATCTTCTCGCCGGCGCGGCGTTCGACCGGGATCGACTCTCCGGTGAGGGCGCTCTCGTCAAAGGCGGCAAGCGAGTCGAGCAACACCGCATCGGCTGGCAGGCGTGCTCCTGGGGCCACCTCTATGATGTCGCCCGGCCGCAATTCGCTCGCCTCTACCTCTTCGCGTTGCTCATCACGTACCCGGATGGCCCGCTCTGGCACCAGCGCCATCAGGGCGGTGACACCGGCGCGGGCACGTCCGGCAGCATAGGATTCAAGCTTTTCACCGAGCATGAAGAGCAGCAGAACCAT
This sequence comes from Aeromonas simiae, assembly GCF_014892695.1. Classification (NCBI taxonomy): domain Bacteria; kingdom Pseudomonadati; phylum Pseudomonadota; class Gammaproteobacteria; order Aeromonadales; family Aeromonadaceae; genus Aeromonas; species Aeromonas simiae. The sequence continues at coordinate 3,307,805 of NZ_CP040449.1, read as the reverse complement.
GGCGGCCTCGGCGGTCTCGCCGAGATAGAGGGCGCCGACAGCGGCGACACTCATCAGGGTTTCGATGGCAAATGGAGTGCCACTGCGTGCCAATTGCCATGCCTTACGGGTGACCGGCCACAGGCCCCACAGGGTCGCCAGGGTAAAGAGCCACTGGCCGAGTTCGGGCATCACTTGGCCAAGCAGGGTGGCCAACCCCATCATGGCGGCAAGTGAAATAATGCCTGCATTTTCACGCAGCCAGTTGGACTGAGTTGCAGAGCTGGCGGTTCGAGAGGGGCCACCACTTAGGGTAAAGCCCGCGGCACCGACCGCCTCCATGATCACGCTGGGGGAAAGAGTGGGAGCGGCATCCACAACGAGTCGCTCGGTCGCAAACAGCACGCGTGCCTGGCTGACACCGTCTAGGCGGCCCACAGCGGTCTCGATCTTGCGGGCACAACTGGGGCAGTCCATCCCGCTGACTTGCCAGCTGTGACGCTGGTTACCGGAGACGGGCGCTCGGGGGGGATCGTCGTCTTCTGTCGATGCGTCATGAACATGGCCGCTGTCATGGGGGTCATGTTCGGCGTGGGAGTGCGGTGAGGCGGTGGCATCACAGCAGTGGCTATTATGCTGATGTGCTTCGCTCTGGGTGGGCTTGGATTTGCCCGAGCAGCAGGAGTGGCTCATGGGGGGCTCCTTTGAGTGTCAGTGCTTGCTGGAGACTGTAGACCTTTGACCATAGTCCAAGGTCAAGCATGAGATTCGTAGTAGTTCACACTGTTTATCGCTCTTTGAGATTGGGAGCGCTAAGCAAGGGAAGCGGCAGGCGAAAACTGTGGCGTAGGCTGGAGAGATACACTGTCAGCCCCCTTGCGAAGACGCGTGGTCTGTTGTGGATGAGATCTCGTTGAACCGTGCGGCAGAAGTTAAGGTCATAACATTGATGATGGTCAGGGATTGGCGAGGCCAAGCCGACGCCATCGTGCGCTGAGGAGTTCTTGCTGTTACTATGTCGGGCACGGTTGTGGCAGACTGCGACCCCTTGCCTGCCAGGTCAGGCCCAGTCGGGACAACATGTAGTACCGCCAAGGCGCTGCCTGAATTGCGGGCAAGCAAACGATGAATATGGCCGGACAAGAGCCGGTTTAAAGAATGAGGTGAGAGTGAATTATGGCCAGTCGCGGCGTCAATAAAGTGATCCTGATCGGTAACCTCGGGCAAGACCCCGAGGTGCGCTACATGCCCAGTGGGGGTGCGGTGACCAACATCACCCTGGCGACTTCCGATACCTGGCGCGACAAGCAGACCGGCGAACAGAAAGAGCGGACCGAGTGGCACCGTGTCGTGTTGTTTGGCAAGTTGGCCGAGGTCGCCGGTGAGTATTTGCGTAAGGGCTCCCAAGTCTATATCGAAGGTCGTCTGCAAACTCGTAAGTGGCAGGATCAGAATGGCCAGGAGCGTTACACTACCGAGGTCGTGGTCGATATCGGTGGCAGCATGCAGATGCTGGGTGGCCGTCCGCAAGGTGGTGGTCAACCGATGAATCAGGGTGGCGGCCAGCAGCAGAGCTGGGGTCAGCCGCAGCAACCGATGCAACAGGCCAGCCGCCCGGCGGCATCGCCTAGCCCGCAGCAGCAAGGTGGTTACAACCGTCCGACCGCTCCCCAGGCTCAACCCCAGTCCGCCCCGCCGGTCTACAATGAGCCGCCGATGGACTTTGATGACGATATTCCGTTCTAGGGCCGGTTTTTTTAAAATGTAAAGCGTTTTGTAAAGCGAAATGCCTAAAAACCCCGATATTTCGGGGTTTTTTCTTTTCTGAGAATGTAAAGATTGCACATTCTGAAAGCACGCAGTATACCTTAGGAATGGGTGTATAAAAGTGTAAAGGAGTGATGCAGTGAAGCTCAGAACCGTCAACATGAAGCAGTACAATGAACGTAAGTATCTAATCGTTGATGAGAGAGGACTCCCCATCCCGAGGCTATGTGAGTTCACACTGACACACCTGTATGGTGCGGAAAAAACACAGGAGAATAATGCAAACCACCTAATCCATATCGAACGATGGGCAGCAATGCTAAAAGTAGATCTAGCGGAAATTGTTGCTGGCACAGGGTTTGCTGACACTGGCTTATACCAGAGTTTTCTCAAACATCTTGAGCATCGCTCATACGATATCAACGGAGCAAGACCCCTCCGACCAGATATTGTTAGTCCTGATTATTTCAATCAACGCCTTGATTTGGTATTGGTTTATTTTCAATTTTTAGCCGACAAAGCAATATCCAAGCGCCGTAATACTGATCCTCTATTCAGTCAAATCCCCGAGATGATGAGAAGGCTTCAAGTAAAACTAGTCAAGCTGAGAAGACCAAAGACAGCTCCAGGCCGCATTCTTGGATTGTCATTAGTCCAACAAGCAACACTGTATGACATCATGGAAATACCGAGTTCTCTTGGCTGGAATAAATCTACTCAGTTACGTAACAAGCTAATTCTTAGGTTACTTTTAGAAACAGGAATTAGAAAAAGTGAACTGCTATCACTTACTACATCAAACTGCCATACGAGCAAGCTGGTACATGGTGTTTACCCATTTATCCTGACACAACAGAATATTGAACATAACGATCCTCGTAATAGAGTGCCACGCGAGAAAACAGTTGGCAGGATTATTCCTATTTCATTTCCTCTAGCTTCACTGATTGATGAATATAAACAGGCGAGAAAATCTCTTGGCGACTCAGCCATGAAGAGCCCCTATTTACTCTTATCGACAACTAAGCCACATAATCCGCTATCAATAGCAGCATTGGATGATATTTTCTCAAGTATCAAGAATAAAATTTTAGAGTTATCAGATATTCATCCTCATAAATTAAGGCATACACTCTTTGAAAATATTGACAGAATGCTTACTAAAATGGGGATTGACGCAGCTCAACAGAAAAAGATAAAAAATAATGTTGGGGGGTGGAAGTATAACTCAGATAGTAGTCTAATATATGAAACTGGGTCAATAATGGAGCAATGCAACCTAGTTCTAAACCAACTTCACGCTGAAATGGAATTACATAGAAAAATATCATAAAAAATTGCCAAGGTGGTGGCCATGCCGACAAAAAAATTAGATAAAAACGAAATCATGTTGGTACAAATAGACCAGCATCCACAATTTTCTTATGACCCATATCCTGTAAGCCAGTCAGGCCAACAACTGGATTTAACACAAAGTAAAGTAGTTCTGGAACCGGAGAGGGAGACCCTATTCTTTGAAAAAATCTCTCCCCAACTAAGAGAGCATGCCCGTGCATGGATTTCTTATGCTTGTCATATCTACTCTAACTATGCTCTTTTCTCACAACAACATTGTTGGCGCCTACTCAAAATCCCTGACGATACTGTAGCAGAAGATATTGCCGAAAAAATACAAGAAATCTACAGAGAGCTTTTGAGCTCTGAACGTAGTCCTAGCACTAAATCTGCTTTAAGAATACTGTATAAATGGTGTGTTGAAGAGGGTCTACCACACTTTGATGAAGACTTTTATGATTACTACCTAGCCAGTATAAAGTTTGGTACAGCTGAGGGTAAGGGCCTTGATGTAATTATGGAAATTCCTGACCGTGGACCACTCACGATCAAGGAAGAACGAATCTTCATCTCCACATTAAACTCAGTTTTACCAGAGACACTCACCACCCATGAGTTACAGGGATTGGTGTCACTAAAATGTGCCCAAGTTCTTGGCATGAGAAATATCCAGGTGATGAGACTAAAGTTCTCCGACTTGCAAATCTCTGACAAAGGTGTACATACCCTAAAAGTTTTAAGGGCAAAACAAAGAGGGAGGACCAATAATAACGTTTATAAAATTCGCCCCATAACAAAAACACTTGCAAAACTAATTTCATCAATGAAATCACGTTACGAAGATATACTAGGTACAAAAATCACTGATGATTGGCCTGTAATCTCAGAGTATTACAGTCTTAGAGATGAATTAGTTAAGCAGCAAGTAAAGATAACCAAGATAACATACATCACCAATCAGTTCAGAATGGCTGTTGGATTGGACTTCAAGGTAACCAACCGTAGACTTCGTAAAACCTTCTGCTCGCGGCTAATCGCCAAGGGCACTCCTATGACTGTTGTTGCAGAACTAATGGATCATAGTGATTTACAACAGCTAGACGTTTATTATAGACAATCGCATAACGTTGCTAAAAAACTAGATGATATACTGCGAAGTCAGGCCATCGACATAATCGATGTATTTGCAGGTAAAGTTGTTACGCCCGATTATGCCTCTCAGAGAGGACAAGGAATTTTCGCCCCATCGAAAAATTTAAATCTTGTTAAAATTGGTAGCTGTGGTAGCACAACCCCATGTTCTCTTCAACCCCCACTTTCTTGTTACAACTGTTCTTCTCTAGAAGCCTTTGAAGACGTTGACCATAAGGAAGTTGTAGATACGATGGTAGAAGAAATAAAAGAAGTATTTGGTGATGCTCACGCCATAAATATTCTACAACATAAAGATTTTTTAGCTGCTCGCAAGTTTGCTGACATGTTTGATCGGGGTGAACTATGAATACCAGCCTACAATTATTACCGTCAATTGGTGTGGATTCTGATAGCAATCTGGCACAATTGGTTCACTTTTACAAAAAAAACACTCCCTTTGCAAAAATAGAAAGTTGGGAATGGGATGACATTAGCTGGGATGCTAAAGGTATTTGTAAGACTCAAGCTAGAAAATCTGGATATAATATATCAGTCAATTTTAGCAGAGATAACAAGCTCGGAAAAAAAGTTAAGTCATCATATAATGACATAAAGCCGTTTCACAATCTTGATCTATCTGATATCGCTAAATGTCATATCTCAGCATTGCAAATTGAGAAGGCGAAAGATGTAGGGACACTCAATTTCTATATTGTTGCATATCGGTATTTAGATAATGCGATGCTAAAAAGGAATATTACAGCAAGTAATCTGACTACTTATGACTTCAAAGTAGCAGAGGCTGAAGCACACGATAGGTTAGAAAGTTCTACCTTCTATCGTATTGGTCAGAAACTTGAATCCATTGCGACTTTCATTAACAAGAAGAAGCTTTCTATCCAAAAGATAGTATTCAAAAAGTCAGCTAAACGCGGTGACACGCATACCGCCAGTGATTCAAGAATCGATTTTGAGTCAACTACCAAACGGCATGAGAAGTTACCTACCCACGAAAGCCTCATCGCAGTAGCAACACTTTCTAACTCGAATCTAGAAGGTGATGATGCCCTGTTTCAGGCTATCGTAGAAATTATGTTTGCAACAGGTCTGCGATTTGATGAGGTGATCTGCTTGGATGTCGAGTGTTTACAGGCCAGGGAAGTTGAGGAGCTAAACGTCTTCACAGGCGAAATTGACATAGTATGCATTAATGAGATCCGCTATCGAGCCAAAAAAGGCGCTGCATATCAGACCAAGGCTATAGCCTCAAGCCTGCTGCCGATTCTACAAAAAGGTCTGACTAGCGCACTTGAAATATTAGCACCTGTACGTGACACGATTAAATGTGTCATTAATGGAAAATACGACTTCTTCCCAATTATCACCGAAGATTGTGAGCTGTTTGTCACTGACATTTGGGAAAGATTAAACTGGTCATCACGTTCAAATCTATTATCCTATCTAAAGAAAAGAAATGTTAATCTGACTAATAAACTGAATCCAAATACAGGTAAAAATGCGGCCGCATTCCACTCAGTAGACTTAAAGGAAAAAACATTTTCATTAGCGAAGAAGTCTATCGATGAATTATGGAAACAGATGTCAGTGTTAAGTGTGGCTGATTGCCCAGATAAACTAATATTTGTTACCCAACATCAGCGCCATCATTCTGATAAGAGCACAGAGCCCTGGGAATTCACAATGATAACGCATACTCAGATATCAGACTATATTTCAGGTCGCCCTGAACTTGGTATCAAAAATATATTTGAACGCAAACATCTGTGCTATCAAGGTGAACAAATCCGGCTGACATCACATCAATTTCGTCACTTTCTAGGCACTATGCTGGAGATCTCAGATTCAGTAACTCCTATAGAGGTTGCTCGCTACTTTGGGCGAAAGTATACTCCAGACAATATAGCCTATGACCACACTAATCCAGCTAAAAGAGTCATGGATAACGCAGACATACTCTTTGCCGCCTCAAATATAACACCAGAGCAAGCAAAAGAGGCATCAGTGATCTTTACGCTGGTTGATCGTGATGAGGTTCTTGAAACGATAGAAGACATTGGCACAACACTTATCACTGCAATTGGCTTATGTAAACATGACTATAGTGACTCTCCATGTGGAAAATACTATGCATGCGTCCGTGGGTGCTCTGAGTATTATCGTATAAAAGGAAAACAAGGAGAGATAATTCATTTACAAAAACTTCAAGATGAACAAGAAACTCGAATTCAGCATGTTAAGGCAGCTGTTGACGCAGAATATCATGGCTCCAATAACTGGCTACGTTCTCATGAAGAGCTATTAAATGGTTGTCGTATAGCCCTCGCTATTGAGCAGGATAATTCAATTTCAGATGGCGAACGAGTGCAAGTTTTTCCTAATGGTAATAATGGGTGTGTTGCAATATGAAAAAAGAACAGAAACAAATTACAGCTGCACTAGAGCAAGACTTCTGCAAACTCATCGTAATCCTAGCTGCCCGCAGTGGGAGGAATAAGGTCACCTGGAAGGAACTAGAACAGGAGACAGGGTTTACTCGGCAAGCATTGTCCAAAAAAGAATCTATTGTTAAGGCTTATAAAGAAGCCAATCAAAGTAGCAACATAATAGAAAATATCGGCAGGCGTGCAGAAGAAACCCAATCAAAACTTGATAAAGTGAAAGAGGAAAATATCAAGTTAAAAAAACTATTAGCTGACTATGATGAGACTTTTGTTCGCTGGTTCGCCAATGCAACAAGTCATGGTATGTCCATTGAGGAGTTGGAAGCACCGCTCCCACACTCTATGAAGACAAAAGCTAGATTGAAAGATCTTAAAAAATGAATAGAGCATTCAGTATTAGTCGTGAACTGGAAGATTTCGATCTCGATAGAATGCATGCCAAGGCGCGTGAAAATCTAGTTAAGGTGGCAAATTTGGTCGGGCCACTTGACCTTGCTGAATGGCAAAACTTCATAGAAAATGGCAGTTTAAATGCAACTGCAATAATAAAAGAGATTGGCATATCTCGCTCTAGCTATTACCAAAACAAATACATTGTTGCGTACCTTAAAAGTAAGGCTCAATGGCTAGCTGAACAGAATACCTTACAGGAGCTGCCCTACCAGGCTCGGGATACTTCAAAAACACCCGCAAATCGATACAGCCCGCTAGAAAAGAGCATTCAAGAGAAAGATAAAATGATTCGCCAATTACAGCTACGGGTTGCAGAACTAGAATCTCATCTAGAAGGATTGAAGCAGGAATATAAATCTCTTCAATCAAATTCACATCGAGATCAGCATCGCATGGAATTGCTAGAAATATTTAAGCGGGTGCCAAGATGAATGACTTCGGGCAAGAGAGGTTTTTCCGCATCACAAGATCACCATATTCATCCAGAAAAGGTCGATCATTTCATGCTGTACAGATAGATCCTGACACTCTACGTAACTGCAATTACAAGCAGAACTACATCATTCACATAAATGAACATAACAGTGAGCGCCTATCACTAATATTGGCAAAGGGTGCATTGGTTAAATTAGCTGTCAAAAAGCAGTATAGTAGACGAGTAGAGCACGGAGGTATTCTCACTGTAATCACCCCTCAATACCTAGACCTTATTAGGCCATCAGGGGAGCAGATCGCACTTATGTTAGGCAGTCACACCAGATTTAAAGGTGTTGGCCCAGTGAAAGCCCGTAAATTATGGTCTACATTTGGTGAGTCCCTATTTGAAATATTGGATAATGGGGATATTGTAAGCCTGCGTAAGATATTAAGTGAAAACACTGCAAAAAATACTGCCGATGCATGGCGTAGCTATATAAATATTAATGCTATGCGATTCTGCAATGCAAATTTAGGCTTATCAGTATCAACCTCATTTTTGGTATCAGATTATTATCAACAGGAAACCATAAGTAAGATAAGCGAAGATCCTTACCGATTATTAGCATTTGGTGTTGATTTTAATGAATGTGATCGGATCTCACTGGCTCTAGGCTTTCAATTGGACGCTCCTATTAGGTTCGCAGCAGCAGCCGAGGAGGCGTTGTACTGTCATCTTTCTAACGGGAGTACATTAGCAACACGATATGATTTAGATATATGGCTGAAACAACTCTTGCATATCCCAATGAATCCAGAAAAAACAGAGTGCTATGTTAATCAAGCATTCGCACTCGCCACATCGTGTGAAAATATCCTTGAGGTTGGTGATAATGAATTACAGAGCGCAGGTGCTTTCACCATGGAAGCATATGTTGCTCAGCGATTGGTGAACCTCATCACAACCCCGAGTAAATTATCTCTCGATGAAAAAAGGATAAACTTCTATATCAATCAATACGAAAGTAAAAAGTGCTTTCACTTAAGCTCTCTTCAAAAAGAAGCTATCTTTGGGGCTATAAAACATCGTTTTCTAATTATTAATGGTGGTGCAGGTGTAGGTAAAACTACATTATTAGATGCGCTTTATTCAGTGCTTCATAAGTTAGATATAATACCAGTACAAGTCGCACTTGCAGGCAAAGCAGCAAAAAGGATGGCAGAGGCAACAAATCAAGAGGCTTATACTATCGCAAGATTTATTAGAAATTTCAATGCTAAAGATTATGAAGGCAGACAACTTGTTATTGTTGTCGATGAAAGCTCAATGGTAGACTTACCTAGTATGTACCGCCTATTGAGATGTGTTCCTAATTCTGCACATGTAATCATGTTAGGCGATATTGGGCAGCTCCCACCTGTAGATTTTGGTCTTGTTTTCCATGAACTGGTGCCAATGCACGACATTCCCAAAATCACATTAACAGAGGTTCGTCGGCAAGATAGACTCTCAAATATTCCGGCTATCTCAGCCGCTATCCGTAATGGTGTTCTTCCAACATTTAGCTACGATGATGTCGTCCATATTGATATAAATGGAACTAATGCAATTCAAAGGAGAGCAGTCTCAATATATTTAGAAAAACCTGATGAAACACAAATAATTTGCGCTACAACCAAAATGGTTAATGATATAAATAAACGCTGCGTAGCATTTAATAAAAGCAAGCCATTAAGAGTATTCATAGAAGAAGTAAATCGATATTTAGATACTGAGTTTAAACTACATGACAAAGTAATGTGCTGCTCCAACCTTTACGACCATGACCTGATGAATGGTTCCACAGGACACATTTGCCAAGTTTACAACGTAATGAAAATTCTAAAGAATGATGACAACGATGAATCTTTGACTAGCTTTGGTAAGATACTGTGGGATGACGGCATAGAACGAGAGATCTCGTTGGATATAATCAATGCCCTTCGCCATGCTTATGCTATGACAATTCACAAGAGTCAGGGTTCACAGTTTAAACAAGTCATCATTGTTCTGGATAAGGCCCCAAACATTGATCGAACAATGTGTTATACCGCGATTACACGAGCCGTAGAAAAGGTCTACTTGATCGGGCCTTTGAATATTCTGAGCCAAGCTCTAACGCATGAGTCAGCAAGCAAACGAAATGTTGATCTTGGACATAAGGTGAAGGCGTTGCTATTAAAAAAATAGCAGGCCTTCCTTTAGCTATTGGTGAATAGCTACCCAGAGTTTGAGTCACTTATCATATCAAAGACCGATTCTGAGCGAACGGGTTCAGGCAATAACCCCATGTTCAATCCGACCAATGAGATCGACCACGGCTTGGACACCGCTTGGTGTAGTCAAGATATTCATAGGTATCTCACCTCCCAGCCCTTTTGCAGGGCAATGTAACCAAGCCATAGCCATAGCCATAGCCATAGCAAGATCATCATTGTGTAGCGAGATTGTTGCATCAAGTGCTTGTATTACACTGTATACTCTAGACCCTTGCTCAGGAGTTAGAGGAGTTCCATTCTTTAGTTTACGGGTTATGGTCCTTTTGCTAATACCAACAAGATGACAGATTGTCTTCATATCAGACCTGACAGATTCAACAAGCCTTATAATAATCTCAGGGGGAATTCCTGCAACAATCCATGAATGAACACTCAATGGGTCGGAAGGAATACCTAGAGACATGACAAGTCGTGCACAATGGGGCTTCACATGCCCCTGATTATATGCTGAGTAAGTCATAATGCTCATGTTCTCATTGCAAGATATAGTCTTAAAAGTAGCGATAAAATTCTTCACTGGAAAGCACATCGGTACACTCGATGATCCTCCGTAGGCAACCGAGCGTTAGGTCTTCTCACAGTGGCGACCAGAACCAGCCCGTGAAGTTCAGGTGTTTCCCACAGGTGCGACCTGAACCAGCCCGTAAAGTTCAGGTGTTTCCCACAGTGGCGACCTGAACCAGCCCGTGAAGTTCAGGTGTTTCCCACAGTGGCGACCTGAACCAGCCCGTGAAGTTCAGGTGTTTCCCACAGTAGCGGCCTGCACCAGCCCGAGAAGTTCAGGTGTTTCCCATATTGAAGTCATATCGACCTCCCACTCGCACCACAAAGTTCAGGCATTTCCCGTAGTGGCGACCTGAACCAGCCCGTAAAGTTCAGGTGTTTCCCACAGTGGCGACCTGAACCAGCCCGTGAAGTTCAGGTGTTTCCCACAGTGGCGACCTGAACCAGCCCGTGAAGTTCAGGTGTTTCCCACAGTAGCGGCCTGCACCAGCCCGAGAAGTTCAGGTGTTTCCCATATTGAAGTCATATCGACCTCCCACTCGCACCACAAAGTTCAGGCATTTCCCGTAGTGGCGACCTGAACCAGCCCGTGAAGTTCAGGTGTTTCCCACAGTAGCGACCTGAACCAGCCCGAGAAGTTCAGGTGTTTCCCATATTGAAGTCATATCGACCTCCCACTCGCACCACAAAGTTCAGGCATTTCCCGTAGTGGCGACCTGAACCAGCCCATGAAGTTCAGGTGTTTCCCACAGTAGCGACCTGAACCAGCCCGTGAAGTTCAGGTGTTTCCCACAGTGGCGACCTGAATCGGCCCATGAAGTTCAGGTGTTTCCCACAATAGCGACTTGAACCAGTTCATGAAGTTCAGGTGTTTCCCACAGTAGCGACCTGAACCAGCCCGAGAAGTTCAGGTGTTTCCCATAGTAGCGACTTGAACCAGCTCATGAAGTTCAGGTGTTTCCCACAGTAGCGATCTGAACCAGCCCGAGAAGTTCAGGTGTTTCCCATATTGAAGTCATATCGACCTCCCACTCACACCACAAAGTTCAGGTATTTCCCATAGTGGCTATCTGAACCAGTCAGGGAAGTTCAGCTGCCCCATATTGAAGTCATATCGACCTCCCACTCGCACCACAAAGTTCAGGCATTTCCCGTAGTGGCGACCTGAACCAGCCCGTGAAGTTCAGGTGTTTCCCACAGTAGCGACCTGAACCAGCCCGTGAAGTTCAGGTGTTTCCCACAGTGGCGACCTGAATCGGCCCATGAAGTTCAGGTGTTTCCCACAGTAGCGACCTGAACCAGCCCGTGAAGTTCAGGTGTTTCCCACAGTGGCGACCTGAATCGGCCCATGAAGTTCAGGTGTTTCCCACAGTAGCGACTTGAACCAGTTCATGAAGTTCAGGTGTTTCCCACAGTAGCGACCTGAACCAGCCCGAGAAGTTCAGGTGTTTCCCATAGTAGCGACTTGAACCAGCTCATGAAGTTCAGGTGTTTCCCACAGTAGCGATCTGAACCAGCCCGAGAAGTTCAGGTGTTTCCCATATTGAAGTCATATCGACCTCCCACTCACACCACAAAGTTCAGGTATTTCCCATAGTGGCTATCTGAACCAGTCAGGGAAGTTCAGCTGCCCCATATAGAGACCCTATCGACCCCTGGCGCACTACAAAGTTCAGGTATTTCCCATAGTGGCAACCTGAACCAGCCAGGGAAGTTCAGCTATTCCCCATATTGAGGTCATATCAACGGCCTTTCGCGATGGAAGCTGTGCGGTATACCGATGTACCTACGTTTGTGATCTTGAAAGCCCAGGATCATCGTCGGGAAAGGAACGATTCCGCACACCTCATCCATGCGGGCATTCTGGTCAATACAGGATAGAATATACAAAACTTAGCCTATAGAGGGTTGTTAGCTGTTCAGCTAATGATACGATAAGGCCTAAACATTAGCTGAAAAGGCGTTTTTTGCTGTACAGCTAATAATGCTATGGGGGCTAAGGTTATGGAACGTTACTCACATCATTCGGGGTTCGAATTCGAAAGGCAGATGTTGGATGCACTGGTTGAGGCTCTTGCTGGGGCATTCGGCCCTGAAGCCTCGGTGCACAATGCTTCGCACGAGCTTCGTGGGGTTGGGGTTGAGCTTGATGGCATGATCGAGATAAAGGCTCCGAGTAAAACCCTACTGGTATTCGTCGAAGTCAAAAGAGAGGTCTATCCAAGAGACTTAAGAAATGCAGTGTACCAGCTCCACAGGCGCATACGCGACACTCATCATAGTCACGACGCGATTGGATTGCTCGCGGCAGGCGTACTAAGCTCAGGGGCTAAGCAGGAGCTTAGGGAACAGAATATCGCCTCATTCGAACTAGGAGGCAGCCTTTATCTAAAGCACGACGGCTGGCTCATCAATATTGAAAAGCCTTCTCACCGTACCAAAAAGAACACCCAGGGCATTGCTCTTTTCACTGGAGCTCGTGAAAGTGTAATCCACTCGCTTCTGATGAATAGTCATGGGTGGCTAACTGGTAGAGAGCTGGCCGAGCAAGCCGAAACTTCTGCGTACACCTGCTCTCTTGTGTTGCAGGAACTGACGTTACGTGAATGGGTGAAATCTACTGGTGGAGGACCTAGCAAGCGTAGAATGCTCACTCACCCTGATAAGCTTTTGGACGCTTGGTCTGAGCAGTGGCGGCATCGCAAAGAACAGAAGTCGAAGTGGTACACCTTTGTCGAAAATCCCAAACACCTGTTAGCTCATCTGGCAGAACGGATAGACCATCAGAAGGTGGATTATCCGTGGGCGTTCACAGGTGCTGCTGCCGCCAATATTCTTGCACCGTTGCTGACCAGTACTGAAGGAGCGGAGATCATTGTGCCCAAGGGCTACGCGGATAGAATGGCTGACGTGCTAGGCCTGAAGCCAGTCAGCAAAGGGGCAAACGTCACACTTATCGAGCGCGAACCCGCGAGTTTGCTTTACCGGGATGTGAGCCCAAACCACCCTATTTTTTTCGCAAGTCCTTACATTCTGTACTTGGACTTATTGGATGGCCGAGGCCGCAATAAAGAACTGGCGGAACATATCAGAGAACAATTGGAGTCTTTATGGCAACGGGATTGAAGCCTCGTACAGCGGCTGGATATAGTCAAGACGTTACATCGGCGTGCGAGATGACACTGCTCACACTGCTAAGCGCCTTTGGACATCTGAAGGAAACCCTAAGACTTGTCGGCGGCCTGGTTCCTCGTTATCTCACTCCAGAGAACCTACCCGATGTTCCGATGCATGCGGGGACTTCGGACGTGGACATAGTATTAAACCTAGAGGTGCTGGCAGCTGACAACGAATACGCTAGCCTTGCGGATCAGCTAAAAGCTCGGGGCTTCATCAGGTGGGTCGAAGAGGGAAAGCCCGCATCTTGGCGCTGGCGTCGCAAGGTCGATGACCATATAGAAGTAGTCGTTGAACTTCTACGAGATGCCGGTGCAGAGGAACCTGGCAGGACCATCAGCGTCGATGGGGAAAGAGTATCGGCGCTCACCATTAAGCATGCCCGAATCGTCCACGACTGGTATCAGGAGAAGATAGTTTCTGCCCAGCTCCTGGGTGGTGATGGTCTATCAGTGGATACTGTGCGATTTGCGGACGTGCCAGCATTTGTAATTTTGAAAGCTCTGGCTCTGGATCAGCGTCAGGAGAGGAAGGATGCCGCTGACCTAATTCATGTGATCCAATACTCAGGCTCGGTAAAGGAAGTCGCAGCTCTATTCGTTGAACGCATCCGTTCACAACAGCATCAAGAGGCAATGCAAGATGGGTTAGCAGCGTTAGCGAGACGTTTCGGGGACGACGAGCATGGTGAAGGCTATGAGAAGGTGGGGGCTGTTGCCTACGCACGCTTCCACGGTGGAGACAACGAAGATGAGCTTGTTGGTCGTCAGCGTTTTGCCGCAGGGTTAGTCCAAAGCTTACTGGCCGAAGTTGAGAGGCAACGGGTAATATAAGGAAAGTGCGAATAAGTACCTCTTGCGCAAAAACTGAAACTTAGTCATTTAATATCAATTAGTTATGGTGGAGTGTTTTTGTGTCAAGTGACTTGTTAGCACCTTCCCTAGAACTACAAAGCTCAGGTGTTTCCCACAATGTTAACGCTCATAATTCAGCAACTACCTCAGTACTCAACGATAAAATCGCGTGGCATACGTCATAGATCATCTAGCGATACGCTGACCTTATCGAGTAGGGCCATGCGTTCATCGGCGATACGATTAAGCTCAGCGTCTTCGGCTAGTTCTATATAGTAAGCAAAGAGCTCTGGTGGCACGCAGTAGAAGGCTGGTTCGTTGTGCTTGAGGATAGCAACGGCAGAACCATTGCCTTTTTTGACAGTGCCCATGGGGTTGCGTTTCAGTTCGGTAATGCTGGCCGCCGCAGCGGAGAGAATCTGGTAGCTCATGTTCGGTTCCTACTCGTTTTGGCATTAATTATTGTGGGGTTCTAGGGATTTTCCGTCCAAAAACGACAAAGTGCTCTGGAGGCCCCGCCGTCTGTGGCCTCCAGAGGGGTATTACTTTTTTCGAGATCCCTATTTGGGCTCTGTTTGAGTAAGATTTAGTCTTTTTGGGCTAAATCCATGGCATTCGAAGAACGTGTCCAAATCTTGTCCGAGGCAGAACAAGATGAGTTATATGGACCCCCCGCTTTCACCTCCGCCGACCAACGCTTCTTTTTCTCGCTGAACGATAAGGAACTGGCGATCGCTAAAAGCCTCCGTCATCGGGGCCAGCGTTACATGCTGGTGGTACTGCTGGGCTATTTCAAAGCCAAGCCGGTGGTGCTGAATCCCGGCTTTCATCAGATCAAGCAGGACCTCAAATACGTTTATCAAACCGTTCTACCAGGCCCAGGCTGTAGACCCTTTAATCTCACGCCAAAAGAGAACGAACGGATTTACCAACGTGTTTTCCAGCTCTGCAACTACCAGCGCTGGAATGTCAAAGACCATGGAGCGGCGTTGAGAGATTACTTATCCCAGCAAGCCAGAGCCTGGACAGCGCCTAGGCACCTCTTCGATGCGGCCATTGAATATTGTTCGGGGCAGAAGATCGCAATCCCTGCCTACAGCACGCTGCAAAAGATCATCAGTCAGGTGGTGGGAGACGAACAGGAACACATGGCCGCGCACCTTGAGCGTGCAATGTCACGCGGTCTTAAGCAAGCACTGGCGGAGCTCGTGAACGGCACAGGTCCACTGCCGTTCCGACAGTTGCGACAATCGGCTCGTAACTTCACCGGAACCGAGTTGGAGAAAGAACTGATTGTCTATCGCCATATCCAGCATTGGATGCCGGAAGTGGATCTGCTGTTGAGCACGCTATCACTGTCGCAGAAAAATCTGCAACACCTGGCAGAGAAAGTCGACTACTACGGTGCCAAACTGAAACGTCAAACCGTAGGCAGCCAATGGCTGTATTTATTGTGCTATCTTCAAACGCGATGGCAGCAAGCGCTGGAACGTATTGCCGATGGCTTTGTGCATCATGTCAGACAGACCAAACAGAAGGCAAAGGATTATGCGCAGGAAGCGGTGTTTAAGGATTGGCAAAAAGCAGCTAAAAATGTCAGCAAGGCAGCTGAAGTACTGCACCTGTTCATTGATGACAGCATTGATCTGCAACTACCGTTTGCAACAGTAAGACAGCAAGCACTGAGCCTGCTGACCAAAAGGGATCTGGAATCTGTATGTCTCTTCCTGAACGAGCAGCGACGATCGGTCGATGAAGCCATGTGGCAGTACTGCGACGAGAAAGAAAGTCTGCGGAAAGGTTTGCTGCGAGAGTTGTTCCTATGTCTGCGCTTCGAAGGCTGCGACGGCACCCAGCACTTAGCGGCCGCCTTGGCGAAAACACAAAACGAACTCAACGGCCAGGACGCTCAGTTGCAAACTGCCGACACCAGACTCCTTTCCAAAAAATCACGTGAATTCCTGCTGGATGGTGAAGGGAATATCCTGATCGATCGTTATGAGTGGTTCCTCTATCAACAGATTCCTGATCGCCTGAATGGCCAGCTGACGCTGCCTGATATCACTAAATACCGGGCACTCGACGCCGACCTGATCGACGGGGAACATTGGCGAAAAAACAAATATACGCTGCTTCAACAGAGCCATTTTACAAAATTAGCGGAGGAGCCTGAAAAGCTGATCAAACAGATGGCCATGGAATTGGATACCCGTTTGTACGAAGTCGGCGAATATCTTGAACAGGAAGACAACCGGAATATCATCTTGCGTAATCCGCAGGGTAAACGCTTCTGGCGCCTGCCTTCGGCCAGCAAACATCATCTGGTCAACAATCCCTTCTTCCAGCAAATTCCCACAACGGGGATTGCGGATGTACTGCGCATGGTTGATCGTGACACCGGTTTCATTGACTGCTTCGCTCATGTGCTGGGTTCCCAATCCAGAAGCCGTTCCCATGAATATGACCTGTTGGCAATTCTGGTCGGCAATGCAACCAATCAAGGCATTTACGGCATGGCACAGATCTCTGATCGTACCTATGATCAGCTCAGCACTATCCAGGCGAACTATCTTCGCCTGGAAACATTGAATGCTGCTAACGACAACATCAATAACGCGACAGCCAAGCTACCCATCTTCCGGTACTACAACATCCAGGAAGATGTGATCCACGCCAGTGCCGATGGTCAAAAGTTCGAAGCCCGGCGCGAGACCTTCAAAACCCGTTATTCGTCGAAGTACTTTGGCACTCAAAAAGGTGTTTCTGCCATGACCTTGATCGCCAATCACGCTGCGATCAACGCCAGAGTGATCGGCGCCAACGAACATGAATCGCACTACATCTTTGATTTGTTGATGAGCAATACGTCAGACATCATTCCGGATGTGCTCTCAACCGATACCCATGGGGTGAACCATGTGAACTTCGCGTTACTGGATCTGTTCGGATACCAGTTTGCCCCACGCTATGCCCAGGTTGGCAAAGTGATCAATGACATGTTTGATGTCAAGGAAGACAAAGAACACCGAATTCAGCTGTGCTTAAAAAGCCAATCAATACCCATCGTATTGCGCAGCACTGGGATACCATCCAACGGATTGCAGTATCACTTAAGCAGCGGAAAACAACGCAAGCCACCTTGGTGAGAAAGCTCTCGGAGTACAAGCGCAATCACCCGCTGCTGGAAGCCCTGACGGAATACAATCGCCTGGTGAAAGCGAATTATCTACTGTGCTACATCGATGATGCCAGTTTAAGAAACTATGTTCAGCGCGCGCTGAACCGGGGAGAGGCCTATCACCAACTGCGTCGGGCCGTGAGCAGCGTCAATGGGGATCAGTTCCGGGGCAGTTCAGACGAAGAAATCCAGCTATGGAATGAGTGCGCTCGCCTGGTCACCAATGCCATCGTTTACTTCAACTCCAGGATACTCAGCCAGCTGTTGACCAGCTTCGAATACCAAGGAGATACCAAGAGAATAGATATCGTCAAACAGGCATCCCCTGTGGCCTGGCACAACATTAACCTCAAGGGGACTTACCACTTCGAATTGAGCGAAAAATTGCCAGATCTGGAGGAGCTTATGCGCTCAATCGAGGGATATTTACCCGTCAGCGAAAAGTAATACCCCTCTGGAGGCCACGGACGGCGCGGCCTCCAGAGCACTTTGTCGTTTTTGGACGGAAAATCCCTAGAACCCCAAGAAGGCGAGCGGTGCGCTCCTCAGGGTCTGTGAAGGGCGCACACTAGGGGTCCCGCCGCAACGCCTCCGGACCGAGTGGTCCCGTCTGAAGCCTACGAGGCGGCGACTGAAATCCTGCGGACCGCCGCCAAGCCATTCGCGCTGGCGCATGTGTTGGCTCTCTCTCCTCCATTACACCGTGTGGCCGTAAAGGCGTAGGCGTCGGACCGGTGTGGCCGGGCGGTCGGGTGTTGTGGTAGTTGGACTGCGTGAACTCCCAAGCCGACAACTTTGACGACGACCAGGAAGCGACCGCCGAGGGCATTGCCGACATTGAGGCAGGCCGGACTATCAGCCACGAGGCTGTGAAAGCCTGGCTATTGTCGTGGGGAACGCCGAACGAACTGCCGCCCCCCAAGGTTGGCGATTAGCTGACGGCAACATCGGAAGGCATGTCGCTGAGCTACCCTTTTGGCGGCCCCCAAGCACCTCATGCGACCCCTTTTGGCGTAGGCCGATGCGAGCGTCTCCTTGGAGGCATCGCATGCAGCAAGGCACATTATTCACCCGGCGGACGGTCGAGCGACATTTTCGCAAACATCAAGCTCGCTGCCCGCCGGAATACCGCGAGATCCTCATCGAACGGATTCTGGCCAAACGGTGGACAGAAGCCTCGCTAGGCAAGGTCGTCGGCATTGTGGCCTCAACCTTCGCCCGCCACCAACTTACCGACTACGATCGACTTTTGGCGATCTCCGGTATGGCTCGCGCCGAGGCGCGGTTAATTGTCAGCCGCGAAGTAAGCGACATTCTAGAAAGCTGGCGCAGCACCGCGCTCCCCTAGCCAAATCGGTGGAGCGAGCCGCGCGCACGCTTATCCGCCGGTGCATGGCTATGCACCCCCGCCCCGTCCCAGCGCCCAATGCGCTAGGAGTAGCTTAAGCACTCCGCTGGCATCGTCGAGACATGGATGCCGTCGCTGCAACTCGCGACTAGGAGCTCGGATCTCAGGACGAAGGTCTCCGCGAATGTCCGGTCGATCCGCGCGACGTCCCAGGCGGGCGTTCCCTTGGCGGACATCCACGCCGCAGCGTCGTGCATCAGCCGCACAACCTCGTCGATATCACCCGAGCAGGCGACCCGAACGTTCGGAGGCTCCTCGCTGTCCATTCGCTCCCCTGGCGCGGTATGAACCGCCGCCTCATAGTGCAGTTTGATCCTGACGAGCCCAGCATGTCTGCGCCCACCTTCGCGGAACCTGACCAGGTCCGCTAGCGGGCGGCCGGAAGGTGAATGCTAGGCATGATCTAACCCTCGGTCTCTGGCGTCGCGACTGCGAAATTTCGCGAGGGTTTCCGAGAAGGTGATTGCGCTTCGCAGATCTCCAGGCGCGTGGGTGCGGACGTAGTCAGCGCCATTGCCGATCGCGTGAAGTTCCGCCGCAAGGCTCGCTGGACCCAGATCCTTTACAGGAAGGCCAACGGTGGCGCCCAAGAAGGATTTCCGCGACACCGAGACCAATAGCGGAAGCCCCAACGCCGACTTCAGCTTTTGAAGGTTCGACAGCACGTGCAGCGATGTTTCCGGTGCGGGGCTCAAGAAAAATCCCATCCCCGGATCGAGGATGAGCCGGTCGGCAGCGACCCCGCTCCGTCGCAAGGCGGAAACCCGCGCCTCGAAGAACCGCACAATCTCGTCGAGCGCGTCTTCGGGTCGAAGGTGACCGGTGCGGGTGGCGATGCCATCCCGCTGCGCTGAGTGCATAACCACCAGCCTGCAGTCCGCCTCAGCAATATCGGGATAGAGCGCAGGGTCAGGAAATCCTTGGATATCGTTCAGGTAGCCCACGCCGCGCTTGAGCGCATAGCGCTGGGTTTCCGGTTGGAAGCTGTCGATTGAAACACGGTGCATCTGATCGGACAGGGCGTCTAAGAGCGGCGCAATACGTCTGATCTCATCGGCCGGCGATACAGGCCTCGCGTCCGGATGGCTGGCGGCCGGTCCGACATCCACGACGTCTGATCCGACTCGCAGCATTTCGATCGCCGCGGTGACAGCGCCGGCGGGGTCTAGCCGCCGGCTCTCATCGAAGAAGGAGTCCTCGGTGAGATTCAGAATGCCGAACACCGTCACCATGGCGTCGGCCTCCGCAGCGACTTCCACGATGGGGATCGGGCGAGCAAAAAGGCAGCAATGACGCCGTGGCACATTGGCGACTTCCACGTGGAAGTTTCACCGAGCTGACTCGGCTGGAGCATGGGCTTGGTCATGATGCGGTCCTTCGAGTCGAAAAGCCCGGCAACCGATAATGGCTTCCGGGCAACCTTATATGAAGAAATGTCGCATGAACGGCCGACTATGGCAAACATAAACGCCAATTTGGTAGCAAAAAGCCCGCGCGAGAGTAGCGTCGCAACTGTTTGAGATTCATGATGAAAGGCGTCGCGTTAATGAAGACTCACCGTGGCGCAGCGGCAACGCATCCAACACCCAGCGACGAACAGGCGACCGCCGTCAGGGCGTCAGGTAACGGATCACTGGATCGGCATAGGCGAACGGTGATCGGCCATAGCGCCGGTCCGCAAACGCCCAGGACTTCCAGACCCGGGCGTCGGCGCAGTGGCCCACAAACAGCCACGGCCACCCGCGCATCGCCCGGGCGGTGAGGCCTGATAGTCGATGTCGATCAGCGGCCGAAGCGGTCTCGATCTGCTTGGCGGCGTAGGGCGCGGGATCACCGCCCCAACTGCGCGCGACCTCGTCGCGCAGACCCTGCGACCGCTCGCCGCCGCTGAGCACGGTCATCACCTGACGAACCAGGCCGAAATAGGCCAGCGGGTGAATGGCCTCCAAGTCGGTCCGCGGGACGACGTCGGGCGCGAGCATTTCGCTGAGCCGAAACTCGAACTGTAGCGCCTGGCTCTCGGCCGCCATCACCGGGTGGTCGCGCCGATCGGCGGTGCAGATGTGGCACCAGGGATCGGCGCCCCGATGAGGGACCGCGGGCGCGCCGCAGTCATGGCAGCTGTCGGCCAGCACCAAGCCGTGGCGAGGACAGGTGCTGGCGATCGCCAGGCGCCAGCGACGCCGATAGTAGGGCTCGGCGTCCTCGGTCAGGCAGAGGGGGCACCACTGCTGGCCCGGCCGCCGGCGGGTGCGGTGATGAATGCCCACGGGCAGCAGCCACTGGGTCGCCCCCGTGACCCGGACCTCTTCGAACAACGTGCCGACCCAGGGCCGGAAGGTCGTCAACTCCGCGACCTGCGCATCGACCCCGGTATGCGCGACCAGCCCCTCCATGAGCCGAGGCGGCGCCAGCCCGTCGATGTCGCGATTCCAGATCTGCAGCCCGGGCCAGACGGCGTGACAAAAGCTATGCAGCTTGGCGGAGTTGCCGAGCGCGATCCGCCGCAGCCAACTAGAGAGCAGTTCGTCGGCCTGCGGGCGGGGACGCCAAGGCCACAGACGCAGGTCCGACATCTCAGAGCGGCGGCAGCGAGGCGGCTCTGAGGAGGACGTCCTCCCGCTGCCGCCGAACCGATGGCCTCACATGGTTCAGCGAGCGCAGCAGCGGAAGATCAATGCGCTCTTTCTCTGAGCGGATGGCCATCAGGGCGGCGCGGCGCACCAGATAGGCGATCTCGCGCGTGGTCCCCTCCGACTCGTTGATAATCCAGGTCGCGATCTTGTCATCGGAAAGCCCGGAAGCGTGGCGAAGCGGCAGACAGGTCTCCAGGCTGTTGAGCAGGCCATAGGTCTGTTCGTTATGACCCCAGACCTCGAGTCGATGCGGCTCGAACCGGCGCTCGATCTGCGGGTCCCACCGAAGCGTGCGCAGCGCGGCGATCGTGCCGCACCCGACGATGGTGATGCCGAGGTCATTGCCGAGCAGCTTGATTGTCGCCAGCGCCTCTTCGCGTTGTTTGCGATTGCCCTTCTCGATGTGATGCAATTCGTCGATGACCAGGATCTTGACCCCGCTGGTTCGGAGCAGTCTGAGGACGTCAGGATAAAGGGTGTCGGTGCTCGCGCTCTTGCCGTAGGGCGCGTTGAGTTGCCCAAGGATCCGCACCAGCAGCCCTCGGGCAGAACCGGTCGGCCCCATGCTCACGACCAGCACCGGGACGTTGGCCTTGGACGCCCTCGGATCGTCCGGGAGGTTCTGCAACTTGGCGAAGCGCTTGACGATTTGGCTTTTGCCGATGCCCGACGGCCCCCAGATCAGGATGTGGCTGTCGCCTTCGGTCGGATAATCCTCCAGCGCCTCCTGAAGCCGCTCGGTGATCGCATCGGCGGCGGCGTAGCGGATGAAGACTTTCTGCCGGATCAGGTTGAGCCGCTGGGCGGTGTTGTCCGCCTCAAGCGCCTCGCGGGCGGCCTTGGTGAGGCGGCGGTCCTGCGAGATGAGGATCATTCGTCGATCTCATAAAAGATGTCGCGACGAACCGGAGCCTGCGGCGCTGGCGGTGCGTCTTCGGAGATGGGCGCATGCGGCGTGAGTTCGGCGGTGACTTGTTCGCCGACCCGCCGACGCTCCTGCTTCAAGCGACTCCTGTGTCGCTTCTTCGCGTTCTGTGCGTCCTGCTCCAGCAGGCGTTGGCGCTCCATTGACGCCATGATGGTCGCCATGTCCGGCTTGTCGCCGATTTGGGCGACCAACCGCTTGCGGGTCTCGTTGAACTCCCACACCGACACGTTGGGAAGGGTAATCTGCTCGCAGCGCAGCTCGCAATAGGTCCCCTCGATTGGGTGGAGGAAGTAGATGCGTGAGGCGTCGTAGGGGTTTCGGCGGACGACGAACTTGCGTTGCTCTCCAGCGTCCAGGAACGGCCGCAACACCTCGTCCCAGTATTCGATATTGTCCCAGCGCATGCCGTAGCGCTCGATCGTCCGGTCTTCGATGTCGGCGAAGTCGAGATAGAGCTTCTGCTTGTCAGCGATGATCGGCGGGAGGCCGGCGCCTGCACGCTTCTCGGTGCCATAGATGCCGCGCTCCCAGGCCAGATCCGGGCGCTGCTTGGTCGTGCTGTGCGGCCGGACGTGATACTGGCCGCAGATGAACTCGAGCATCCAGACCTCTAGCTCATCGAGGGTCATCTCGGCCGCCTCGTTCGGATTGCGGGTCTTGACCTTGTCGAAGCCGCGATCACGGGCGGTTGCTGCGGGGAGCAGCCGCATCTGGTCCATCGCCGTGCCCATGAAGCGTTCAATGATGCCGCCGAAATGGACCAGCCCTGGCGGGCGATGCTCCGGCGGCGCGATGCCGTATTCCCTGCACCCATAGAACAGGGCGCGTGACCAAAACTCAGCTGCGTTGTCGAGATAGACGCTATTGGGCGTGCCATACATCGGCCATGGGAGTGGAACGCCGACGCGCTCCAGCCACTCATCCTTGGGCGTCATCACCCGCGTCATGCACTGAGCGACGGTCGAGGCGTTTGGATATTCCCAGGTCAGCACGAACGCGAGGACGGCTCGGGTGCATTCGTCGAGCGCGATAGTGATCCAGGGACGGCCGACATGCTCACGGTCGAAAGCGCTCGCGCAGACCACGTCGACGAGCGTGTGGTCGATCTGGATACGCTCAAGTGGAAACGTCGTTTCGGGCGTCTTGCCTCGGATATGCTCGTATCGCTCACGAGCCACCTTCTTTCCGTACTTCAGGCCGACGCGCTCACGCGCCGGAACGCCGGCGAAGCGGCTTCGCAACGTGTTGTGCGAGGGCGGTATCAAGCCCCGCCGCACGCAGCGGTTTCGAATCTCGGCGAATGCGTGATGGTTCTTGGCCTCCTTGCGATGACGGCTGAACTCCAGCCGCACCTCGGTGATGACTTCCTCGACGCGGAGGTCGAGCCGCAGCCGCCCCCGCCCGCCGCTCCGCCCGCGCGGCAACAGGCAGGTCAGCGCGCCGGTATTTCGGAGGCTTTTGCGGTAGCGGTTAAATTGCCGCTTGCTGGCTCCGAACTCGGCGGCGGCAGCCTCCACGGTCGCGCTGTCGAAACGACCGCCGGCTTCCAGGCGCGCGATGATGTCGCGCCGGCGCTCGGCTTCGGCGACCTGCGCCTCATCCATCGTCGAAATGTCGAGCGGCGCCCCTGGCCCGGGTAGTGCGCGCTTCGCCTCATAGTCGCTTCTGCGATCCAACAACGGCAACCCACGTCTGAGGTCCAATCGGCTGACCGCGGTCGAGGGAGAGTTGGCCTCGCGCGACCATACGGTAGAGCACGGGCAGTAGAGCTTGAGGATTAAGACCTCGTTGTTGCGCCAGCGCGAGAATCTCGCTGATGCGGTAGCTGTCACGTTGTTGCAGGAACGCGACGCAATCCTGCTCGAATTGCACATCGAAAGGCTTGTCGAGGTGGCCTGACAACAACCGGGTGCTGGACAACCATTCGCCGCTCATCATCCGGTCGGTCACCACTCGGAAGATCGTGCCTTCTTGGGGTTCTAGGGATTTTCCGTCCAAATGCGACATTCAGACTGCTAAGTGATTGATTTATTGTGACTGGCTATGTGAAGCGCCAAAAAAGTAATACCCCTCTGGAGGCCGCGGACGGCGTGGCCTCCAGAGCACTTTGTCGTTTTTGGACGGAAAATCCCTAGAACCCCAGAGAGGCCGAGCGCGGCCGTGAGGCTTGGACGCTAGGGCAGGGCATGAAAAAGCCCGTAGCGGGCTGCTACGGGCGTCTGACGCGGTGGAAAGGGGGAGGGGATGTTGTCTACATGGCTCTGCTGTAGTGAGTGGGTTGCGCTCCGGCAGCGGTCCTGATCAATCGTCACCCTTTCTCGGTCCTTCAACGTTCCTGACAACGAGCCTCCTTTTCGCCAATCCATCGACAATCACCGCGAGTCCCTGCTCGAACGCTGCGTCCGGATCGGCTTCGTCGAAGGCGTCTATCGCGGCCCGCAACAGCGGCGAGAGCGGAGCCTGTTCAACGGTGCCGCCGCGCTCGCCGGCATCGCTGTCGCCGGCCTGCTCCTCAAGCACGGCCCCAACAGTGAAGTAGCTGATTGTCATCAGCGCATTGACGGCGTCCCCGGCCGAAAAACCCGCCTCGCAGAGGAAGCGAAGCTGCGCGTCGGCCGTTTCCATCTGCGGTGCGCCCGGTCGCGTGCCGGCATGGATGCGCGCGCCATCGCGGTAGGCGAGCAGCGCCTGCCTGAAGCTGCGGGCATTCCCGATCAGAAATGAGCGCCAGTCGTCGTCGGCTCTCGGCACCGAATGCGTATGATTCTCCGCCAGCATGGCTTCGGCCAGTGCGTCGAGCAGCGCCCGCTTGTTCCTGAAGTGCCAGTAAAGCGCCGGCTGCTGAACCCCCAACCGTTCCGCCAGTTTGCGTGTCGTCAGACCGTCTACGCCGACCTCGTTCAACAGGTCCAGGGCGGCACGGATCACTGTATTCGGCTGCAACTTTGTCATGCTTGACACTTTATCACTGATAAACATAATATGTCCACCAACTTATCAGTGATAAAGAATCCGCGCGTTCAATCGGACCAGCGGAGGCTGGTCCGGAGGCCAGACGTGAAACCCAACAGACCCCTGATCGTAATTCTGAGCACTGTCGCGCTCGACGCTGTCGGCATCGGCCTGATTATGCCGGTGCTGCCGGGCCTCCTGCGCGATCTGGTTCACTCGAACGACGTCACCGCCCACTATGGCATTCTGCTGGCGCTGTATGCGTTGATGCAATTTGCCTGCGCACCTGTGCTGGGCGCGCTGTCGGATCGTTTCGGGCGGCGGCCGGTCTTGCTCGTCTCGCTGGCCGGCGCTGCTGTCGACTACGCCATCATGGCGACGACGCCTTTCCTTTGGGTTCTCTATATCGGGCGGATCGTGGCCGGCATCACCGGGGCGACTGGGGCGGTAGCCGGCGCTTATATTGCCGATATCACTGATGGCGATGAGCGCGCGCGGCACTTCGGCTTCATGAGCGCCTGTTTCGGGTTCGGGATGGTCGCGGGACCTGTGCTCGGTGGGCTGATGGGCGGTTTCTCCCCCCACGCTCCGTTCTTCGCCGCGGCAGCCTTGAACGGCCTCAATTTCCTGACGGGCTGTTTCCTTTTGCCGGAGTCGCACAAAGGCGAACGCCGGCCGTTACGCCGGGAGGCTCTCAACCCGCTCGCTTCGTTCCGGTGGGCCCGGGGCATGACCGTCGTCGCCGCCCTGATGGCGGTCTTCTTCATCATGCAACTTGTCGGACAGGTGCCGGCCGCGCTTTGGGTCATTTTCGGCGAGGATCGCTTTCACTGGGACGCGACCACGATCGGCATTTCGCTTGCCGCATTTGGCATTCTGCATTCACTCGCCCAGGCAATGATCACCGGCCCTGTAGCCGCCCGGCTCGGCGAAAGGCGGGCACTCATGCTCGGAATGATTGCCGACGGCACAGGCTACATCCTGCTTGCCTTCGCGACACGGGGATGGATGGCGTTCCCGATCATGGTCCTGCTTGCTTCGGGTGGCATCGGAATGCCGGCGCTGCAAGCAATGTTGTCCAGGCAGGTGGATGAGGAACGTCAGGGGCAGCTGCAAGGCTCACTGGCGGCGCTCACCAGCCTGACCTCGATCGTCGGACCCCTCCTCTTCACGGCGATCTATGCGGCTTCTATAACAACGTGGAACGGGTGGGCATGGATTGCAGGCGCTGCCCTCTACTTGCTCTGCCTGCCGGCGCTGCGTCGCGGGCTTTGGAGAAATTCTTCAAATTCCCGTTGCACATAGCCCGGCAATTCCTTTCCCTGCTCTGCCATAAGCGCAGCGAATGCCGGGTAATACTCGTCAACGATCTGATAGAGAAGGGTTTGCTCGGGTCGGTGGCTCTGGTAACGACCAGTATCCCGATCCCGGCTGGCCGTCCTGGCCGCCACATGAGGCATGTTCCGCGTCCTTGCAATACTGTGTTTACATACAGTCTATCGCTTAGCGGAAAGTTCTTTTACCCTCAGCCGAAATGCCTGCCGTTGCTAGACATTGCCAGCCAGTGCCCGTCACTCCGCGGTCTTCACTGCGTGATCGAGTTGATCGACACCCGCCGTGACACGCTCCATGAAGTGCCTGCCTGCGTCTGTTAGCCGAACGCCCCGCGCATGGCGCTCAAATAGCAGGACACCAAGGTTATCCTCCAGCGCTTTCACACGCGCGCTGACGCTCGACTGGCTGATACCAAGTGCCTTGGCCGCATGCCGAAAATTCAGATGCTCGGCGACGGCGATGAACTGAACAAGGGAAATGAGCGGTATCCTGCCAGACAGGATACCGACATTCACGAGGTTTCGATGGTTAGTGCGCCGCATCGGAGCGGGCCTGCTACCAGTCGTCGGTTAGACGACTGGCGACTTCTCGGTGGCAGCCCCACGGAGCCGAAGGAGCACCAGCCCCAACGAAACCAGTACCGCCATCGCCGTGGCGTAACAGATCACGGGCCACGCTGTGTCACCGTTTAAAAGTGCCACCGCCAATGTCCCGACAATGCTGACTATCAGGCTTTGAACGCAGAAGTAGAACGCGACCGCTGATCCCGCGATGTCGTCGAACTCTGCCAAAGCGCCGTTCGCGGTAACGGACACCGTGAAGACAATACCGACCGCGACAACCCACATCGGTAGGATGAAGGTGAGGAATGACGGCGAGCCGTAAAGTTCGCCGATCCCCAACAGGACCGCTCCGCAAACAAGCAACGCCATCCCACGCGCCACGCATCCTGCGATGCCCCATCTGGCGACAAAGGACTTCGCGAAACGGGTTGTCACGATCATTACAAGCGCGACAGTGGCGAAGGCAAAGCTGAATCCGATCTCGGAATATTCCGCTTGGCCTATGAGCACACGGGGAGCCGTCGAGAAGAAGACGAAGTAGGTGCCCATACCGGCGCTAAAGCCGACAGTGTAAACCCAAAAAGCCGGACTCGCGAAGATCGGCAAGACAGATCGGCGCGTCTTGACTTGATCCAGAGGGCGGGTTTCGTGCCACCTGAAACCCGCATTTAGGAGTGCGAGCATCGCCAGTATAGCCAAAGTAATGAATATCGCCTGCCATCCCAAGAACTCGCCGATCAATGTTCCGGCGATAGGGCCGAGCGCAGGCACGAACGCCAGCATCGAACTGAAAAGGCCGTAGATGACGACACCCTCAGGACGGTTGGCATAAACGTCGCGAACCGTCGCGAACGTCGCCACCAGCATGGCCGACGCGCCCACTGCTTGAAGTAGACGGAAAGCGACAAAGGCCGGTGCAGTTGAAGACCAAGCTGCTCCCAGAGACGCAATGACGAAAGCCGTTGCGCCCGCAAGTAGAATTGGCCGTCGCCCGATTCTGTCTGAGAGCGGACCAAAAATCACCTGGCCCACGCCGAGCATCACCATATAGAGGCTCAACGTGAGTTGGATCATAGCGGGCGTCGTGTTCAGGATGCCGGGCATCGCTGGAACGACAGGGAGATAAATATCCATCGCCAGTGAAGCGAGGATGTCGAAAGGAGCCATCAGCAGCAGTGCTGCCGGCAGCGTATAGGCCCACGCGGGGCGTGTGGTGGTCATGACGAATCAACCCTCGATTAAGGAATACCGGGCGACGTCTGCTCGTCAGCAATCAGATGAGACTAGCCTTACAGAGCGCCGCAACAACAATACTGGTTGTTGCGGCTTACTTGTCTGCTGACTTGGAATTTCCCATCTGATTACTCCACGCTTACGAATATGAATTGCTACATTTTATCCGATTATCTTTTGCTTCGCAATGCGGCATGGGCGCACTCAGCGTTCCAGCCCCCTCTGCCGCCCTAACTGCCACGACACCGACCCGCCCTGCACGATGCCCATAACCTCGCGGCCGAGTTGGCGGTCGATGATCGGCCGCCACGGGACAAGGGTGAACTCATGGGATTTCTCGACCACGGCGAACTTGCCGCTCGATAGATGCACGGTTCCGGTAAACTTGCCGCTGACGCTCTCGCCGTCCGTGGCGGCGCGGAACGGCAGGCCCTTACTCAAAGCCATATCCGATCCGACGCCGGCTACCTCGCGCTCCCGCAGGATGGCGAGAAGGTTGCGCCGGTAGAAGACGCGGCTGTCCCGGCTGCGGGTGGCGTCGCCCTGTTCGATATGGTGCTCGCGGCGCTGGTCCATGGCTTCGCGGACTTGTTGCCCGAAGCCGGTTGGCGCAAGGTCGGCCGTCTCGCCGTGGATCAGCCGCCGGTCCAGCCAGGTCGCGCCGTCCGATCCGATCTGTTTGTTCAGATCGACCGGGGAAAGGACGCGAACGCTGGCCTGACTGTCTCGGCCGGCGTCATGGGCGGCGGCACGGCTGACCAGATCATTGGGGATGCGCCATTGGTCGGCGTCGATCCGCTCGACGATACCGGCCCGGCGTAGCGCCTCCAGCCGGCGCACATGGGCATCGACATAGCCCTCATAGTCGCCGCCTGGAACGCGGCACGTATAGGAAGAATAAACGCCCTTTTCACCCAAGTCCAACAGCTTTGGACCGCAGTTGACTCTTTCGACACCCCTGCGATGCAACCCAATCCGGCTGACGGGGAGCCAGCAACGCTGAAAATTTACCCTCCTCTTTCCCACTAGCGGCTCCTTTTCCGACAACCAGCACGGCGGATCCCTGCCGCGGCGCTGTGAACGCAGCATTTTGATTGGTATCGTTGGCCTTCAGGCTCGTCAGTCAAACAGACCCAGGAGCAGCTCAGCCGGTGGCGCCCGGCTTTCGGGTAACGCCCTGGTCCCGCTGGTTTCGGCTTTGTGCTTCAGGTGATCAAGGATCTGCTTGATCACTATAGGGTCTTCAATGCAGGCGATGACTTTCATGGCGCCGCCGCAGCCGCTGCAGGTCTCGATGTCGATATTGAAAACACGCTTGAGCCGTTGCGCCCATGTCATCGACGCTCGCCGTTGTGCTGGTGTTGCCGGTTCATCAGCCACCCTGACCTTGTTGCCCCTGCCCCGTTTTGCCGGCGTGACCAACGCCCGGTGCCGACTGTTGGGTGCGAACACCCCGTGGAAGCGGGTTAGGTTGACTCTGGGCTTCGGTACCAGGGCGGCCAGCCTTGCAATGAAATCCAATGGTTCGAAAATGACGTGCGTGGTGCCGTCCCGGTACGGCGTCTTGAGCTGGTAGCGCACGTTGCCGCCTCGTGTTAACGACAGCCGCTTCTCGGATACCGCCGGGCGGCTGATGTACCGGCACAGCCGTTCGAGCTTCTTGCGTTCATCGGCCCTGGCCGCCACGCCGGCGTGCAGGCTGGACCCGGCTACCTTGCCAATCCCGTCACCGAACGGATCACCACTGGTCGGCAGAGTTTGCAAAGTGAACACCTTTCGCCCCGCCTGTGAACCGACAGCGATACGGTAAGTGATCGAGTGCCCCAGCAGGGGTGTCATCGGGTCGTCATCCACCGCATCCGAGGCCAGATAGCTGTTTTCGACATCCCGTTCCAGCAGGCCTTGCCGTTCCAGATAGCGACCCACCCGGTGGGCGATGGTGTGCGTCAGCTGGGTGAGCTCTGGGCTGGTCGGCGCCTTGACCCAGCGGAAACGCGCTGAGCCGTGGGATTGCTCGACATACACACCGTCGAGAAACAGCATGTGGAAGTGAACATTCAGATTGAGCGCCGATCCAAAACGCTGGATCAGGGTGACCGCGCCCGTCTTGGCCACTTGGTGGGTATGGCCCGCTTTCTTGACCAGGTGCGTGGCAATGACGCGGTAAACGATGCCCAGCACCCACCCCATGATCTCGGGCCGGCTGGCAAACAGGAAACGCAGCTGAAACGGGAAGCTCAACACCCACTGACGCATGGGTTGTTCAGGCAGTACTTCATCAACCAGCAAGGCGGCACTTTCGGCCATCCGCCGCGCCCCACAGCTCGGGCAGAAACCGCGACGCTTACAGCTGAAAGCGACCAGGTGCTCGGCGTGGCAAGACTCGCAGCGAACCCGTAGAAAGCCATGCTCCAGCCGCCCGCATTGGAGAAATTCTTCAAATTCCCGTTGCACATAGCCCGGCAATTCCTTTCCCTGCTCTGCCATAAGCGCAGCGAATGCCGGGTAATACTCGTCAACGATCTGATAGAGAAGGGTTTGCTCGGGTCGGTGGCTCTGGTAACGACCAGTATCCCGATCCCGGCTGGCCGTCCTGGCCGCCACATGAGGCATGTTCCGCGTCCTTGCAATACTGTGTTTACATACAGTCTATCGCTTAGCGGAAAGTTCTTTTACCCTCAGCCGAAATGCCTGCCGTTGCTAGACATTGCCAGCCAGTGCCCGTCACTCCCACTCGATTGTAAACAAGCACACAAAACCCTTTAGTGACAACAATTTGCAAGAACTATCAGGCTCAGTGCCATGAAAAATACCATGACCAGATCATGAGGTTGAACACGGCTTGCGCCGGCAGCGTTCACGCTCCTGGTCGGCGATCTCGCCCGGCTGCAATGCTAGCTCAGCATCGGTCATGCGCTCCAGCACGTCGCGTAGGCGGATGGTGCAAGGAATGGGCGGCAGCTCGAACTCATAGCCGCCGGCGATCATTTCGGCCGCAATCTCCTCGGTGATGAAAAACGGCTCGTCGTCTTGGTTCGGCTTCTTCATGCCCTTTCCTCCTGGCGCTCATCCTGGCCGACAGCGGCCAGGGCATCGGCTTCCGTCAATGCGTCCTCCACGAACGCGCCGTGCTGCTTCGCTTCGGCCTGGCTGACCTCGGCCCATATCCGTTTCACCTGGGCCGCACTGTACCCGGCCAGCTCGGCGGTCTTGTTGATGCTGTAGCCGGACTTGCGCAGCGCGACAACTTGGGCGCGGCGCTTCGGATCAGCACGGCGGCCCTTGTACCGCCCGGCCTGGCGGGCCAACTCAATGCCTTGGCGCTGGCGTTCGCGCCTGTCCTCGTAGTCGTCGCGGGCCATCTGCAAGGCCAGGCGAAAAAGCATGATCTGCACGGCTTCCAGTACGATCTTGGCGACGCCCTGGGCCTCGGCCGCCAGGTCGGATAGATCGACCACGCCAGGGACGGCCAGGCGTGCGCCTTTGGCCTGTATCGAGGCCACCAGGCGCTCGGCCTCGGGCAAAGGTAGGCGGCTGATGCGGTCGATCTTCTCGGCAATGACCACCTCGCCGGGCTGTAGGTCGCCGATCATGCGCAGCAGCTCAGGCCGGTCGGCGCGTGCGCCGGATGCCTTCTCACGGTAGATGCCGGCGACGTAGTAGCCGGCGGCCTTCGCGGCCGTAGTGATCGCCTCTTGGCGTTCCAAGTCCTGCGCGTCGGTGCTGACGCGCAGATAGACCCGCGCCACCATCGGCGCGGCTACTGGCTTCGTCCTGCGCATACTTGCGGGCTCCTTTGGGCATACGCAAAGTGTCCGGTCATGCTACCCCCGGCCAAAAAGGCCGTCATGCGATTTATCTTGGCCGGGTCGTTATTGGCGGGTCTAAATGGCCGCTCCGTGGATCTCATCGCCAGAAATGGCGATGCGAGATCCAGGGCAGGGCGGCCGCCATCGTCAGACCTGGCGATGGTCGACGCCGGCGCGCATCGTCGGATGTGGCGATGCGAGCTCGAGGTCGGTGGCCACCGCCGGCGACCTGGTGCCATCGTCGGCAATGGCGATGCTGCAGCTCGACGTGCGCGGCCTGGTCGTCTCGGCATCGTCGGATGCGGCGATGCTCGAGCGAGGCGAAAAAAAACCGCCTCGGGGTGTCCGAGGCGGCAAGTCTGCATGCGGTTCAGGGAGGAAGAAACCGCGCCGGCGATCAGGGAGGAAAACCGCGCGGCCTGATGTGCAGCTCGGCCACTTTAGCCGGATTTTTCGACTTATCCGATGCGAGCGGCCCGCCGTGGGCGCTGCTCGATCTGCTGTTGCTTTTTCTCGACGTGCTTCTGCTCCTGGTGCTGCTGCTCGTCGCGCGGCACTGTTGCAAAGTTAGCGATGAGGCAGCCTTTTGTCTTATTCAAAGGCCTTACATTTCAAAAACTCTGCTTACCAGGCGCATTTCGCCCAGGGGATCACCATAATAAAATGCTGAGGCCTGGCCTTTGCGTAGTGCACGCATCACCTCAATACCTTTGATGGTGGCGTAAGCCGTCTTCATGGATTTAAATCCCAGCGTGGCGCCGATTATCCGTTTCAGTTTGCCATGATCGCATTCAATCACGTTGTTCCGGTACTTAATCTGTCGGTGTTCAACGTCAGACGGGCACCGGCCTTCGCGTTTGAGCAGAGCAAGCGCGCGACCATAGGCGGGCGCTTTATCCGTGTTGATGAATCGCGGGATCTGCCACTTCTTCACGTTGTTGAGGATTTTACCCAGAAACCGGTATGCAGCTTTGCTGTTACGACGGGAGGAGAGATAAAAATCGACAGTGCGGCCCCGGCTGTCGACGGCCCGGTACAGATACGCCCAGCGGCCATTGACCTTCACGTAGGTTTCATCCATGTGCCACGGGCAAAGATCGGAAGGGTTACGCCAGTACCAGCGCAGCCGTTTTTCCATTTCAGGCGCATAACGCTGAACCCAGCGGTAAATCGTGGAGTGATCGACATTCACTCCGCGTTCAGCCAGCATCTCCTGCAGCTCACGGTAACTGATGCCGTATTTGCAGTACCAGCGTACGGCCCACAGAATGATGTCACGCTGAAAATGCCGGCCTTTGAATGGGTTCATGTGCAGCTCCATCAGCAAAAGGGGATGATAAGTTTATCACCACCGACTATTTGCAACAGTGCCGTTTGTTCCACAGGCGCAACGTCGCCTTTTCCCTTACCTCTGAAATCAACCGGGTCAGCGTAGTGGCTCCGGGGAGAATAATACGATGTTGCATAAGCCACCCTGTCGCCAGATCGAAAAGCAGGCCAGGACGTTCGTTGCTTATCCAGCTCCGGGTATATAAAAGACGGGTAAGGCGAAATGTCCAGGGCCAGGCAAATTCACGATACTGATAGTGCTGACGTATCAGCGCTGCATGCTCACGGCGGGTATTTTCCCTCTGACCGTATTCTGCAAGAACGGTGATATCACGAATCCCGAGCTGTCTGGCGGTAAAATGCCGGGCACTGTTGCAAAGTTAGCGATGAGGCAGCCTTTTGTCTTATTCAAAGGCCTTACATTTCAAAAACTCTGCTTACCAGGCGCATTTCGCCCAGGGGATCACCATAATAAAATGCTGAGGCCTGGCCTTTGCGTAGTGCACGCATCACCTCAATACCTTTGATGGTGGCGTAAGCCGTCTTCATGGATTTAAATCCCAGCGTGGCGCCGATTATCCGTTTCAGTTTGCCATGATCGCATTCAATCACGTTGTTCCGGTACTTAATCTGTCGGTGTTCAACGTCAGACGGGCACCGGCCTTCGCGTTTGAGCAGAGCAAGCGCGCGACCATAGGCGGGCGCTTTATCCGTGTTGATGAATCGCGGGATCTGCCACTTCTTCACGTTGTTGAGGATTTTACCCAGAAACCGGTATGCAGCTTTGCTGTTACGACGGGAGGAGAGATAAAAATCGACAGTGCGGCCCCGGCTGTCGACGGCCCGGTACAGATACGCCCAGCGGCCATTGACCTTCACGTAGGTTTCATCCATGTGCCACGGGCAAAGATCGGAAGGGTTACGCCAGTACCAGCGCAGCCGTTTTTCCATTTCAGGCGCATAACGCTGAACCCAGCGGTAAATCGTGGAGTGATCGACATTCACTCCGCGTTCAGCCAGCATCTCCTGCAGCTCACGGTAACTGATGCCGTATTTGCAGTACCAGCGTACGGCCCACAGAATGATGTCACGCTGAAAATGCCGGCCTTTGAATGGGTTCATGTGCAGCTCCATCAGCAAAAGGGGATGATAAGTTTATCACCACCGACTATTTGCAACAGTGCCCTGAGACGTGTCGGGTGGCCCAGTTCTCGAAGTGCGTTTGCAGCAGTGTTTAAATCCATAATACCTCCTTTATCTATATTTCCAGAATAATAGAAATATAGCCTGCGTCAATCGTTTCTGCCGTGAGGGGTTCTAGGGATTTTCCGTCCAAATGCGACATTCAGACTGCTAAGTGATTGATTTATTGTGACTGGCTATGTGAAGCGCCAAAAAAGTAATACCCCTCTGGAGGCCGCGGACGGCGTGGCCTCCAGAGCACTTTGTCGTTTTTGGACGGAAAATCCCTAGAACCCCAATGTTCTCGGCCTGGCGTGGCTCGGCCTGATCGGAGCGGGTTTAACCTACTTCCTTTGGTTCCGGGGGATCTCGCGACTCGAACCTACAGTTGTTTCCTTACTGGGCTTTCTCAGCCCGGGGACCGCCGTGTTGCTAGGATGGTTGTTCTTGGATCAGACGCTGAGTGCGCTTCAAATCATCGGCGTCCTGCTCGTGATCGGGAGTATCTGGCTGGGCCAACGTTCCAACCGCACTCCTAGGGCGCGTATAGCTTGCCGGAAGTCGCCTTGACCCGCATGGCATAGGCCTATCGTTTCCACGATCAGCGATCGGCTCGTTGCCCTGCGCCGCTCCAAAGCCCGCGACGCAGCGCCGGCAGGCAGAGCAAGTAGAGGGCAGCGCCTGCAATCCATGCCCACCCGTTCCACGTTGTTATAGAAGCCGCATAGATCGCCGTGAAGAGGAGGGGTCCGACGATCGAGGTCAGGCTGGTGAGCGCCGCCAGTGAGCCTTGCAGCTGCCCCTGACGTTCCTCATCCACCTGCCTGGACAACATTGTTTGCAGCGCCGGCATTCCGATGCCACCCGAAGCAAGCAGGACCATGATCGGGAACGCCATCCATCCCCGTGTCGCGAAGGCAAGCAGGATGTAGCCTGTGCCGTCGGCAATCATTCCGAGCATGAGTGCCCGCCTTTCGCCGAGCCGGGCGGCTACAGGGCCGGTGATCATTGCCTGGGCGAGTGAATGCAGAATGCCAAATGCGGCAAGCGAAATGCCGATCGTGGTCGCGTCCCAGTGAAAGCGATCCTCGCCGAAAATGACCCAAAGCGCGGCCGGCACCTGTCCGACAAGTTGCATGATGAAGAAGACCGCCATCAGGGCGGCGACGACGGTCATGCCCCGGGCCCACCGGAACGAAGCGAGCGGGTTGAGAGCCTCCCGGCGTAACGGCCGGCGTTCGCCTTTGTGCGACTCCGGCAAAAGGAAACAGCCCGTCAGGAAATTGAGGCCGTTCAAGGCTGCCGCGGCGAAGAAGGGGTTGTAAGCCGGAACCGCCGAAATTTCCGTCAACTCCTCTAACCCCCTGCCACAAGGGCATCTAGGTCAATCATCTTGCGGTCACTCTGAAAGATTTAATTCTTTACCAACCCCAACCCCTGCAACGAAGTCGGGATCGTGAGAAACCAATAGCAGAGTGCCTGGGTAGTCCGCCAGGACCTGAGTGAGCAACTGACGCGAGGGGTGATCCAGATGGTTGTCCGGTTCATCGAGCAGCAGCAGGTCGGGCAGTTGCGCCAGTACCATCAGCAGACCCAGTTTTAACCTCTCCCCCCCACTCAGACCATGACAAGGCGTCAGAGCGCGATCGCCGCGCAGGGCTATGCCCGCCAGCCGTGTTCTCGCATCACTCTCGGCCAGTGTCGGAGCCACTGTCAACAGGTTGGCAAGCGGGCTGAGATCCCGCGCAATCAGGCTGAGCCCCTGATCGAGGCAAGCCATCTTGCCATTGATGCGAAAGCTGCCCGTCTCGGGCTCCAGCACCCCGCGCAACATCTGCAGCAGACTCGATTTGCCGCAGCCATTGCGACCGCCGAGCAAACAGCGCTCACCCCGTTGCAGCACCAGATCAACCCGCTGGCCATGCCAGCGCACGTGAGACGCAGCCGTAATCACCAGCGGCTGGGCAGCCCCCTTGCGCTCGATCTCCTCCGGCCACTGCATGATGAGCGGCTGCACCGCCGCCAGCGCGGCTGCTGCCTCGGTGCGGGCCTCCACTTGCGCACTGTGGCCCCGCTCGTGGCGGTCCAGCACTCTGCCAAGGGATTTGCCTGCCTGTTCCGCCTTGAAATCAAGCAGGATTTTGGCTTGGGAGCCGCGCTCACGCCGCCCCTGACTGGCTCGTCTGGCCGCCTGTTCACGCACTTTTTGCAAGCTGCGCGCCGCCGCCTTTTCGCCTCGCACCGCTTGCGCCAAACTGGTGCTGCGGGCAGCCTGTACCTCGGCCTGCTGTGCCAGAAACTCGTCAAACGAGAGGCGGGCACTCTGTAACCCCTGCTCGCTCAGCTCCAGAATCTGACTGGTTTGATTGAGCAGGCGCCGGTCGTGGCTCACCAGCAGGTAACCTCCGCGATGTCTGGCCAGTTGCTGGCTTAGCCAGTCGATGCCAGAGGCATCGAGGTGGTTGTCTGGCTCATCAAGCAACAGAAAGTGAGCAGGCCTCGCAAACAGCGCCAGCAGGCGCAAACGGGTGAGCTGGCCACCGCTCAGGGTGCTGACCGGGACATGGGGATCGAGTCTGAGGCCTGCTTCTGCCAGCAGGTCGGCAAGATCGCTGCGCAGGTTCCAGCGATCAGCCAGCAACTCGAAATCGTCCTGGGCGCAGCTCCCCTGCTCGATGCGCTCAAGGGCCCGTAGC
Organism: Aeromonas simiae; assembly: GCF_014892695.1. Classification (NCBI taxonomy): domain Bacteria; kingdom Pseudomonadati; phylum Pseudomonadota; class Gammaproteobacteria; order Aeromonadales; family Aeromonadaceae; genus Aeromonas; species Aeromonas simiae. The sequence continues at coordinate 3,270,155 of NZ_CP040449.1, read as the reverse complement.
GGCTCGCCCCAGCCGATAAGGTCGGCCACACTGGCTGCGCAGTCATGATCTTGAGCCGGTGCAAACTGGGACAACCAGCTGATGGGGGTCAACCACTCGATCTTGCCAGAATCCGCGCGGCGCTGGCCCGCCAGCAGTTCCAGCAGCAGGCTCTTGCCGATGCCGTTACGGCCGATCAGGGTGCAGCCCGCAGCGGGCAAAGTGAAGGTAAGGGGCACAGTACAGGCGACGAAGGGCAGCTGCAAAGTGTTGATATGACATGCGATATGGGTCATCTGAACTCCTGTAGGCCAATGCGGAAGCCGCAGGCCAAGAGCTAAACCAAATGACAGGGACACGTGTCCACAAGTGGGAAAACAGCAGAGGAATCAGCATCAACCTGTCACGGTGAGACGCACCCGCTCTCCCTGGCGGGAGAAGAATCAAAAGTGGGGTGCGGACAGGTTAAATGCGCATCGGCGAAATACTCTTTACTGATGAAAGTAAAATCATACTTCAGATAGTAAAAAATGCCAAATGTTCCGGTATCACTCACTTGCATGTTGTATCAATAAGTCAAGTGTCAGTCTGGGCTATACCCTAACTTGATGTCAGATGCCATGTGTCATTTTCAGAAGACGACTGCACCAGTTGATTGGGCGTAATGGCTGTTGTGCAGCCAGCTCCTGACAGTTCAATATCAGAAGTGATCTGCACCAATCTCGACTATGCTCAATACTCGTGTGCACCAAAGCGAGGTGAGCATGGCGACGGAGGCTCTGTTGCAAAGATTGGCGGCAGTCAGAGGTAGGCTGTCGCTCTGCGCCGATCAGGCGGCTGCTGCGAAATGGTGGTTGAGCATGCCCATGGCCTCCGTCAGCGCCGAGGGCCCAATGCCAAAAGCTCTCTCCACAAGGCGCACCTCGCCCCTGATGCCGGGCTGCAGGCACCAGGGGCGAGCCTGTCCTTTGCGCAGGGCTCGCATGACTTCGAATCCCTTGATCGTGGCATAGGCCGTGGGGATCGATTTGAAACCGCGCACCGGCTTGATCAGTATCTTGAGCTTTCCGTGATCGGCCTCGATCACGTTATTGAGATACTTCACCTGCCGGTGGGCCGTCTCCCGGTCCAGCTTTCCTTCGCGCTTCAATTCGGTGATCGCTGCACCATAGCTCGGCGCTTTGTCGGTATTGAGCGTGGCAGGCTTTTCCCAGTGCTTCAGGCCTCGCAGGGCCTTGCCCAGGAACCGCTTCGCTGCCTTGGCGCTGCGGGTCGGCGACAGGTAGAAATCGATCGTGTCGCCCCGCTTGTCGACTGCCCGGTACAGGTAGGTCCACTTGCCCCGCACCTTGACGTAGGTTTCATCCAGGCGCCAGCTCGGATCAAAGCCACGCCGCCAGAACCAGCGCAGCCGCTTCTCCATCTCCGGGGCGTAGCACTGGACCCAGCGATAGATCGTCGTATGGTCGACCGAAATGCCGCGTTCCGCCAGCATTTCCTCAAGGTCGCGATAGCTGATCGGATAGCGACAATACCAGCGCACCGCCCACAGGATCACATCACCCTGGAAATGGCGCCACTTGAAATCCGTCATCGTTCCGTCCGTCCAATCTCCGCCAAGCATGCTCAAGCTTCACGATTTTTGCAACAGAGCCCACACGAGTATTGAGCATAGTCGAGATTGGTGCAGATCACTTCTGATATTGAACTGTCAGGAGCTGGCTGCACAACAGCCATTACGCCCAATCAACTGGTGCAGTCGTCTTCTGAAAATGACAATCGTGCCACCGGCTCCAGGTCTTATCGAACAGCTCAGACACATGGTCCAAATGCTGGTCGATCCGTTCGGCCAGTTTTTCGATGGCCTCTTGCTTGAGCTTGTCACTTTCCCTGAACTCGATGTTCAAGGCCCTGGCCACCTGGTTGAGGTTCCGGCCGATAGCTCCAAGCTGCCGGCACGATTCCCGTACGGTGTTCACTTCTTCATCAGTGAGGACCGGCATCCGGTTCAACGACCGCAGTCATTTCTGTACCTAAACAGTCCTGCGAATATGTGAGTTTTGACCTAATGAGCCACAAAAACTCATTTTCGCCCACGATAATTTTTCTACTTCCTTTCTTTGGAATGCTCATTTCAATATTCACATAACGTCGCTATCAATCGCGGAAAAGGCGTAGTGCGCGAAGCGAACGAAGCTTTTTGCCGTCGATTGCATAGCTTTGTTAACCCTTTTTCCAAATTTGATAGCAATAGTTAATGTTTGAAGTAAAGTGTTGCTCAAAAACAACTTCGAAGGTATTTGGAATACTCGGGAAGAAAACATCCCCCTCTGGCTCGATGTCGATCGTCGATAAGTGGAGCGTAGAGGCCATGGGTAATGTTTCTCGGTAAATTTCTCCGCCACCAGACACTATAACGTGACCGGTGAATTCAGCTAGCCTGTCCATGGCCTCTTCGATTGACTGAAATACAACTACATTGTCATCATTTGATGTCCAACCTGAGCGGGTAACGACCGCGTATTTCCTATTGGGGAGTGCGCCCATAGATTCAAACGTCTTGCGACCCACCAGAAGCCACTGATTGTAGGTCAATGCTTTAAAAAGTAGCTGCTCCCCTTTCGCGGACCAGGGTATGTCTGGACCGCAACCAATCACGCCGTTTTTCGCTTTCGCAGCCATCAATGATACTTTCAAGGTTCTCATCCTGGGTTAACGCTTGAGTTAGACATTATTTGCCGACTACCTTGGTGATCTCGCCTTTCACGTAGTGAACAAATTCTTCCAACTGATCTGCGCGCGAGGCCAAGCGATCTTCTTCTTGTCCAAGATAAGCCTGTCTAGCTTCAAGTATGACGGGCTGATACTGGGCCGGCAGGCGCTCCATTGCCCAGTCGGCAGCGACATCCTTCGGCGCGATTTTGCCGGTTACTGCGCTGTACCAAATGCGGGACAACGTAAGCACTACATTTCGCTCATCGCCAGCCCAGTCGGGCGGCGAGTTCCATAGCGTTAAGGTTTCATTTAGCGCCTCAAATAGATCCTGTTCAGGAACCGGATCAAAGAGTTCCTCCGCCGCTGGACCTACCAAGGCAACGCTATGTTCTCTTGCTTTTGTCAGCAAGATAGCCAGATCAATGTCGATCGTGGCTGGCTCGAAGATACCTGCAAGAATGTCATTGCGCTGCCATTCTCCAAATTGCAGTTCGCGCTTAGCTGGATAACGCCACGGAATGATGTCGTCGTGCACAACAATGGTGACTTCTACAGCGCGGAGAATCTCGCTCTCTCCAGGGGAAGCCGAAGTTTCCAAAAGGTCGTTGATCAAAGCTCGCCGCGTTGTTTCATCAAGCCTTACGGTCACCGTAACCAGCAAATCAATATCACTGTGTGGCTTCAGGCCGCCATCCACTGCGGAGCCGTACAAATGTACGGCCAGCAACGTCGGTTCGAGATGGCGCTCGATGACGCCAACTACCTCTGATAGTTGAGTCGATACTTCGGCGATCACCACTTCCCTCATGATGTTTAACGTTTGACATGAGGGGCGGCCAAGGGCGCCAGCCCTTGGACGTCCCCCTCGATGGAAGGGTTAGGCATCACTGCGTGTTCGCTCGAATGCCTGGCGTGTTTGAACCATGTACACGGCTGGACCATCTGGGGTGGTTACGGTACCTTGCCTCTCAAACCCCGCTTTCTCGTAGCATCGGATCGCTCGCAAGTTGCTCGGCGACGGGTCCGTTTGGATCTTGGTGACCTCGGGATCATTGAACAGCAACTCAACCAGAGCTCGAACCAGCTTGGTTCCCAAGCCTTTGCCCAGTTGTGATGCATTCGCCAGTGACTGGTCTATTCCGCGTACTCCTGGATCGGTTTCTTCTTCCCACCATCCGTCCCCGCTTCCAAGAGCAACGTACGACTGGGCATACCCAATCGGCTCTCCATTCAGCATTGCAATGTATGGAGTGACGGACTCTTGCGCTAAAACGCTTGGCAAGTACTGTTCCTGTACGTCAGCAAGTGTCGGGCGTGCTTCTTCTCCGCCCCACCACTCGACAATATGAGATCGATTTAGCCACTCATAGAGCATCGCAAGGTCATGCTCAGTCATGAGGCGCAGTGTGACGGAATCGTTGCTGTTGGTCACGATGCTGTACTTTGTGATGCCTAACTTTGTTTTAGCCACCAATGATGCCCTCACTTTCCATGATTTTGGTGGGAATGGATTTTCTTAGCGGCAACTTACTTTCGTTGTCTATATCCATGTTAAAGGCGAAAAAGTAAACCTCTGTCTCCTTCTCAACCCACCCAACCCACCATGCGACACCAGGATTTGACTCAGTTCCCACACCAGAAAAACCAGTTTTTGAATGCACTAGATATTCAGGTGCCGCCTCCGTTACCAAAGCCTCTTTTACTATTAGCTGGTTTTCTTTAGATGCTGACAATTTATTTAAATATAGAGACTCTAGAAACTCCACTTGATTAACTGCGGAAATTCTAAGCTGGCCTTCCAACCAGAATTTGTCAATGCCACCACTGATATTCTGGTTGCCATAGGAAAATTTTTTAAGGTATTTCTGCATTCTTACTTCGCCAACTTCTCTGGCGATTTGTTGAAATACGGGAACAGCTGAAACTTGTATTGCCCCTCTTAAGGTCAAGTCTCTTTCCCATTGCTTCATGGCTCTTGGCTTTCCGTCCCATTTGAAAACCTGATGCTCATTCTTTATGACACCAGTTTCTAGGCCGATAATTGCGTTGGGGATCTTAAATGTTGATGCTGGAAGATATTCCTTTGATGCACGAGCTAAGTCATTGGTAGCGCAGGATTTACTGCTACTTTTACAAAGCACGAAGACACCATTGACGGCTTCGGCAGAGAACTCTTTGTTCCAAGACGTATTTTCTGTAATTGAACCAGCTAATGCCGTACTCGAAAGACACGCGATAATTACATATGCGGCAAATGTTTTCATGGCACCTTCTTGGTGGCTAACGTTAATTCGACCTCAGAGGCGTTTAAGTCAAAATACCTCTGACGTCTAACATGATTAATCAAAGTCTGATTTTTTAACAAAATCAGAAAGATAGACGCGAAACTTTAAAACAAAGGCGTCAACACTTCAAGTAGCGATCTTTCGCTTCGGCGAGGCCTAACGCCTGAGCTCAGCCGACCGAAACCGCGTAGCGGTTTTGGGTCGGCTGCAGCGATTTGTTGGGCGATAGCTTGCCACATTCTCTCAACGATTGGGATTTGATGTACTTTCCGCACTTTGTAGCGCGACCACATCATGCTCCCCCTGGCCGCGAGAGCCCTTCACTCGGGAAACACAAGACAGACCGAGCACGACTGTTGCAAGGGTCAAACAGTACACGACAACCGGCCAAGCCGTGTTGCGCGGCAACAGCGAAATGATCAACGTTCCGATGCTTCCTAGCAGTACACCGCCCAAGCAGAAGTAGACTGCCGTGACCGTTCCAGCAACATGGTCGAATCCTCGAAGAGCGCCATTGGGCGACACAGATACCGCTGTGGCGACACCAATACCCACTAGCCACATTGGAGCAATAAAGCCTAACACGGACTGCGAAGCCCATATTTCGGTGATGGCAAGCAATACTGCTCCAGCTATCAGGCATCCCATTCCCATTCGCAAGACACTTGGGCTGCCCCACTTGGGTATCACACGCCCCATAAAACGAGCCGTAAACACCATGGCAATTGCCACTGTGGCGAACAGCAGGCTGAAGCCAAGCTGAGACACACCTTGCCTGCCCATCATTAGTCCGGGCGCAATGGAGAAAAAGACGAAGAAGCTACCCATTCCAGCGGCGTAACACAACGTGTACAACCAGAAGTTCAGGCACTTAACGGGGAGTAGCAGCTGCGACCATTGCAAGCCCGCAACTCGTTGCACCCGGGTTTCAGGCCAGAATCGCCACGCTGCTGCAGATGCAGCGATCATGCCCAAACCTAGAAACGCAAAGATAGCCCGCCACCCAAGCCACATGTCGACGAGCGCTCCGAGCAATGGGCCTACCGCCGGGACCATGGCCAGCATGGATCCGAGTATGCCGTAAATGACATTACTTTCCTCGCGACCTGCGTAAATGTCACGTACTGTTGCAAATGTGGAAACAAGGCACGCCGAGGCACCACAAGCCTGAAGAATCCGAAGCCCCAGAAAGACTTCAGCCGATGACGTAAGAGCGAGGCCCATTGACGCCACAACGTAGGCGAGGCCACCTCCCAGTAGAACGGGGCGGCGCCCCAGTCGGTCCGATAGCGGTCCAAACAAGAGCTGACCGGCACCAATCATGACCAAGTACGTTGTCAGCGTAAGCTGAATTGTGCTCGCTGTCGTACCAAGCGCGTTTGGCATAAACGGCACTGCTGGCAAGTACATGTCCATGCCGAGTGATGCCAATAAATCGAACGGTGATAACAACAACACCGTGGCGGCAAGGGAGTACCGCCAACTAAAGTTTTTTGAGCGCACGAAACCATCTCCTTGAACAAAGGATTTGGCGGCGCTCCCGTAGAGCAAAAGGATTCATGAGAACGCCGCAACAACCGAAAAATGAAGGTTGCTGCGGCTTACTTGTCTGCGTTCTTGGAAGTGCTCATCTGCTGACTATCTCATGATTGAATTTGAATCGTAACAACTTTCAAGCAACTCTGCGAGGAGCCTTATTGTGCGCCCAACGTTTGACTTAGGCATCACTGCGTGTTCGCTCGAATGCCTGGCGTGTTTGAACCATGTACACGGCTGGACCATCTGGGGTGGTTACGGTACCTTGCTTCTCAAACCCCGCTTTCTCGTAGCATCGGATCGCTCGCAAGTTGCTCGGCGACGGGTCCGTTTGGATCTTGGTGACCTCGGGATCATTGAACAGCAACTCAACCAGAGCTCGAACCAGCTTGGTTCCCAAGCCTTTGCCCAGTTGTGATGCATTCGCCAGTGACTGGTCTATTCCGCGTACTCCTGGATCGGTTTCTTCTTCCCACCATCCGTCCCCGCTTCCAAGAGCAACGTACGACTGGGCATACCCAATCGGCTCTCCATTCAGCATTGCAATGTATGGAGTGACGGACTCTTGCGCTAAAACGCTTGGCAAGTACTGTTCCTGTACGTCAGCAAGTGTCGGGCGTGCTTCTTCTCCGCCCCACCACTCGACGATATGAGATCGATTTAGCCACTCATAGAGCATCGCAAGGTCATGCTCAGTCATGAGGCGCAGTGTGACGGAATCGTTGCTGTTGGTCACGATGCTGTACTTTGTGATGCCTAACGCCCGCCTAAGGGGCTGGCAACGCATGACACTAAACCCAAACACAACAGCCGTAACCACCACAGCTCATTGGGACTGGAAACGCCACGCGTTGACAGTCCCTCTTGAGGCGTTTGTTATGTGTGTGTTCAAACCATCAAATTTAGTCAGGAACTACTATTAAACCTAATTGCTCTAAAAGTTGTTCTTGCTGCCACGAACAGATTTTTACACCTGTAAGGTCAACTTTCCGAGGGTCTAAACCATACAACTCCGAGTGGCTCAAATCACAACCTTGCAACCTACACTGGCTCCAACACCCTTCAGAAAATACTCCCCGACTTAAATCAGACTCTTTAAATGATGCACCACTCAGATTTGCGCCAATCCATCTATTCTCAAACAAATCACACTTTTCGATACACTGCCTTTCAAAGTTGGCGTATGAAAGATTACAACCTGTTATATAAGCTGAACAAAAATACATTCTGTTCGATACCTGATTCATGAAGCTAGCTTGAGCAAAATTGGCACCCTTTAAATCGCATTCTCTGAACTCGATACCAAAACAATTTGCACCTTTGAAATACGACATTGAAAGACTGCAGTTTTTAAAAGATGCATCTCTAAGATCCGAGTAAGAAAAATCACACCCCTCTAATTCACCTCGTTCAATGAAAGAACAATCTACAAATTGTGTATCGCGGAGGTTCGCTCGTTTAAAGGAACAGCAGAAAAATTTGCAATTTTTAAAATACTGACCACTCATGTCTTGATGTGAAAAGTCTGCTTGTACATATAACTGGTCTGTTTTATCCATTTTCTAGCCCTCTTTCTATTTGAGTCGAAGACTAACATTTACCAACCAGTTCTCAAGAAAAATAAACACCTTAAAAACAGCAACTTACAACCACTTAAAATCGCAAAAATAAGGTACCAAATTGACGCTCTAAGGCACTGTTTTTTAATTCACCCATGCCGCATGGCTAGAAAAAAGTTTTGATTAATCATGGCGCTTGCAAGAAAAACACATAACTTTGTTTTAGGGCGACTGCCCTGCTGCGTAACATCGTTGCTGCTCCATAACATCAAACATCGACCCACGGCGTAACGCGCTTGCTGCTTGGATGCCCGAGGCATAGACTGTACAAAAAAACAGTCATAACAAGCCATGAAAACCGCCACTGCGCCGTTACCACCGCTGCGTTCGGTCAAGGTTCTGGACCAGTTGCGTGAGCGCATACGCTACTTGCATTACAGCTTACGAACCGAACAGGCTTATGTCCACTGGGTTCGTGCCTTCATCCGTTTCCACGGTGTGCGTCACCCGGCAACCTTGGGCAGCAGCGAAGTCGAGGCATTTCTGTCCTGGCTGGCGAACGAGCGCAAGGTTTCGGTCTCCACGCATCGTCAGGCATTGGCGGCCTTGCTGTTCTTCTACGGCAAGGTGCTGTGCACGGATCTGCCCTGGCTTCAGGAGATCGGAAGACCTCGGCCGTCGCGGCGCTTGCCGGTGGTGCTGACCCCGGATGAAGTGGTTCGCATCCTCGGTTTTCTGGAAGGCGAGCATCGTTTGTTCGCCCAGCTTCTGTATGGAACGGGCATGCGGATCAGTGAGGGTTTGCAACTGCGGGTCAAGGATCTGGATTTCGATCACGGCACGATCATCGTGCGGGAGGGCAAGGGCTCCAAGGATCGGGCCTTGATGTTACCCGAGAGCTTGGCACCCAGCCTGCGCGAGCAGCTGTCGCGTGCACGGGCATGGTGGCTGAAGGACCAGGCCGAGGGCCGCAGCGGCGTTGCGCTTCCCGACGCCCTTGAGCGGAAGTATCCGCGCGCCGGGCATTCCTGGCCGTGGTTCTGGGTTTTTGCGCAGCACACGCATTCGACCGATCCACGGAGCGGTGTCGTGCGTCGCCATCACATGTATGACCAGACCTTTCAGCGCGCCTTCAAACGTGCCGTAGAACAAGCAGGCATCACGAAGCCCGCCACACCGCACACCCTCCGCCACTCGTTCGCGACGGCCTTGCTCCGCAGCGGTTACGACATTCGAACCGTGCAGGATCTGCTCGGCCATTCCGACGTCTCTGGGGTTCTAGGGATTTTCCGTCCAAATGCGACATTCAGACTGCTAAGTGATTGATTTATTGTGACTGGCTATGTGAAGCGCCAAAAAAGTAATACCCCTCTGGAGGCCGCGGACGGCGTGGCCTCCAGAGCACTTTGTCGTTTTTGGACGGAAAATCCCTAGAACCCCTGGATGCTCTGGCCGGCGAGCTCTCGCCGGCGGCTCAGGATCCCGTCTCCCCAGATCTCGGCGAGGTCGCCGCATAGGGGTCGTTTGCGGGAGAGGGCGAAATCCTACGCTAAGGCTTTGGCCAACGATATTCTCCGGTAAGATTGATGTGTTCCCAGGGGATAGGAGAAGTCGCTTGATATCTAGTATGACGTCTGTCGCACCTGCTTGATCGCGGCCGCGATAGCTAGATCGCGTTGCTCCTCTTCTCCATCCGCGTTCCAAGCTGCGGAAAGGCACCCATAAGCGTACGCCTGGTCGAGCAGGCGACGCGGATCGACGTCCAGCGCACGAGAGAATGCGTCCGCCATCTGTGCAATGCGTCTAGGATCGAGACAAAGGTCGTCTCTGTCAGCCGGATCGTAGAACATATTGGCGGCGCCAAAGCCCACTTCACCGACCAGACCGACGGGATCTATCACCAGCCAGCCGCGACTGGAGAACATGATGTTTTCATGATGCAGATCGCCATGTAGCCCACGCAGTTCCGAGGCATTGCTCATCATTTGATCGGCTATAATCGCCGCGTGGACGTAGTCAGTTTGACAACCTGCGTTTTGATCATCGCGCGCCCGCTGAAACAAAGCTGCAAAGCGATCCCGGATCGGGAGAAGGGCAGAAGGCAGGGGTTCCTCAGATGCGGCATACAGCTTCGCCATTAGTTCCGCTGCAATTTCGGTCGCCTGGTAGTCGCCGTGCTCGGCAACGATGTGAGAGAGCATTCGCTCCCCGGCATATTCGAGCAACATCAGATTGTTCTCACGACCGAGCAACCGGACTGCTCCCCTCCCATTGCGCCATACCAGATAGTCGGCCCCGCGCAGTTCATCAGCAATGTCTTCTATAGGTTTCAATCCCTTGACGATTGCAGGAGTCCCGTCTGGCAATGAAACTTTCCAAACGAGGCTGGAAAAGGTGTCCGCAATGAGAACAGGTTGCGAAACGTGCCAATGAGCAGGAAAAACAGGCGGCATGAACATCAACCCCAAGTCAGAGGGTCCAATCGCAGATAGAAGGCAAGGCGTTCGCGGTCGGGGGCTTCGATCCCCAATACATTGAATAGGACAGCGAAGGCGCGCTCTGCTTCATCTGGCGCTGCCCAGTTCTCTTCGGCGTTAGCAATCATGAGTGCCAAATCGGCATAGCGATCTGCTGTTCCGAGCCGCCCAAGGTCGATCAGACCCGTGCATTGAAGAGTTTTAGGGTCCACCATGAAGTTCGGCATGCAGGGATCACCATGGCAAACAACCATATCGGTGCGCTCTTGGTCGAGCCGCACCGGTAGCTCTCGTTCGACACGAGCCAAAAGATCGAGCTGCGGCGTACTCTTGTCCTCGTCCGGTAAGAAGTCGGGATTGACGGCATTGCGGGACACCACATCAACGGCGCGTCCGAACATTCGCGACAGCCTGCGCTCAAACGGACATTGATCAACCGATAGGCTGTGAACAGCGCCAAGTTGCTGCCCCATTGACGGCCACGCTTTGAGCAAATCCGCTCCAGACAGATCAGCCGCCGGTACTCCCGGAATTGCCGTTATCACCAAGCATGCACCCTCCTGTTCCTCCTGCCAGTTGATCACCTCGGGGCAAGCCACACCTCGACCTTTGAGCCAAATGAGGCGGTCACGCTCTCCAGCGAGCTCACCGCGGCGGGAAGCAGGTGCGATTTTCGCGAAGGCATGCCCGTCACCACGTCGAAAAACAAAATCACCAGATTCTCCGCCTCTGACAGGCAACCAGTCAGAATGCGATTCACCAAAAAAAATATTAGTTCGATTCAATGGAGGTTCCTTCAGTTTTCTGATGAAGCGCGGAGGTGGCTCAACCTGCGAAAAGAAACGAGTTGCTACGTAAGTCCGAGAACATGCTTTCCATGGTCTCTGAGCTCGCCTTTGGGACCGACATATCGGTAGAGAGTGACGCGCTCGATGCCGAGTTCCTTGCAGAGATCGGAAACTGAAGTATCGCGCTGGGCCATGGCGGCTTGCGCGAGACGCACCTGAGCTTTGGTGAGCGCGAATTTTCGTCCGCCCTTGCGACCGCGCGCTCTCGCGGAGGCGAGACCCGCCATGGTGCGCTCTCGGATCAGATCCCGCTCGAACTCGGCCAAGGTGGCGAAGATTCCGAACACCATGCGACCGGACGCAGTCGTGGTGTCGATCTGAGCGCCCTTTCCAGTCAGAACCCGCAGGCCGATCTTGCGGTCTGACAGCTCCTTCACCGTGTTGACGAGATGGGCAAGCGATCGTCCGAGGCGATCGAGCTTCCAGACCACCAGCACATCGCCGTCACGCAATGACTTGAGGCAGGCAGTCAAGCCAAGGCGATCATCACGACCGCCGGAAGCAAGATCATCATAGATATTGTCCCGTTCGACACCTGCGGCGCGCAAGGCGTCGTGCTGCAGGTCGAGAGACTGCGAGCCATCGGCTTTGGAGACGCGGGCATATCCGATCAGCATGTATCACAAACGTTGGTTTGAGGCGGCGCTTCGGCCACGATTGCATTGACCTCTGGAAATGTATCTCAACCAGCTTCATAAACAAAGCGTCTTGAACGCTATCAGATTTTGAAAAAGGAACATGTATGCCGCGTCGCGTCACTCTAACCGATCGGCAGAAAGACGCGCTGTTGCGCTTGCCGACTTCACAGACGGATTTGCTCAAGCACTATACGCTGAGTGATGAAGACTTTGGGCATATCAGGCTGCGTCGGCGCGCTCACAACAGGTTCGGCTTCGCCCTGCAATTGTGTGTCCTGCGCTATCCCGGCCGGGTGCTGGCTCCAGGCGAACTGATCCCTGCAGAGGTCATCGAATTTATCGGAGCGCAGCTTGGCCTGGGTGCCGACGATCTCGTAGACTATGCTGCCCGCGAGGAAACACGGCACGAGCATCTTGCCGAGTTACGGGGGCTCTACGGCTTCCGCACCTTCTCCGGACGTGGTGCGAGCGAGCTGAAGGAATGGTTGTTCCGAGAAGCCGAGATGGCGGTGTCGAACGAGGATATCGCCCGTCGCTTCGTAGCCGAGTGCCGACGCACCCGCACTGTCCTTCCCGCGACATCCACGATCGAGCGGCTTTGTGCCGCGGCTCTCGTCGATGCCGAGCGACGCATCGAGACGAGGATCGCCAGTCGGCTGCCTATGTCGATCCGAGAACAGTTGCTGGCATTGCTCGAGGAGACGGCTGATGATCGGGTGACCCGTTTTGTGTGGCTGCGCCAGTTCGAGCCTGGCTCGAACTCTTCGTCGGCCAACCGGCTGCTCGACCGGCTCGAATATCTGCAACGCGTCGATCTCCCCGAGGATCTGCTTGCCGGCGTTCCTGCCCATCGGGTGACTCGTCTGCGCAGGCAGGGTGAACGGTATTATGCCGACGGCATGCGCGATCTCCCGGAGGACAGGCGGCTTGCGATCTTGGCTGTTTGCGTCTCGGAATGGCAGGCGATGTTGGCCGACGCAGTGGTCGAAACCCACGACCGGATCGTCGGCCGTCTCTACCGTGCTTCGGAGCGTATTTGCCATGCAAAGGTCGCAGACGAAGCGGGGGTGGTGCGTGACACCCTGAAATCCTTCGCCGAGATCGGGGGCGCCCTGGTCGATGCACAGGATGATGGCCAGCCGCTGGGCGATGTCATCGCGAGTGGGTCAGGGTGGGACGGCTTAAAAACCCTTGTTGCAATGGCAACCAGGCTGACCGCCACCATGGCCGACGATCCGCTCAATCATGTGCTCGACGGTTATCACCGCTTCCGCCGATACGCTCCACGCATGTTGCGCCTGCTCGATCTGCGAGCTGCGCCCGTTGCACTGCCGCTTCTGGAAGCGGTGACGGCCCTTCGTACCGGTTTGAACGATGCCGCGATGACCAGCTTCTTGCGGCCCAGCTCGAAATGGCATCGCCACCTTCGGGCCCAGAGGGCTGGCGACGCTCGCCTATGGGAGATCGCGGTGCTGTTCCATCTGCGCGATGCGTTCCGCTCCGGAGATGTCTGGCTTACTAGGTCCCGGCGCTATGGCGATCTGAAACACGCACTCGTTCCGGCACAAGCCATCGCGGAAGGCGGTCGTCTCGCTGTGCCATTGCGGCCGGAGGAATGGCTGGCAGACCGGCAAGCTCGCCTCGACATGCGGTTGCGCGAGCTTGGCCGTGCCGCTCGCGCAGGCACGATCCCGGGCGGGTCGATTGAAAACGGCGTTCTGCATATCGAGAAACTCGAAGCCGCCGCGCCGACAGGCGCCGAAGATCTGGTGCTCGATCTCTACAAGCAGATCCCGCCCACGCGCATCACCGATCTCCTGCTGGAGGTGGATGCGGCGACCGGCTTCACCGAAGCGTTCACCCATCTGCGCACAGGAGCACCCTGCGCTGACCGGATCGGGCTAATGAACGTTATCTTGGCGGAAGGGATCAACCTCGGCTTGCGCAAAATGGCGGATGCGACAAACACCCACACCTTCTGGGAATTGATCCGCATTGGACGGTGGCATGTCGAGGGCGAAGCCTATGACCGGGCGCTGGCCATGGTGGTCGAGGCACAGGCAGCGTTACCCATGGCCCGGTTCTGGGGCATGGGCACGTCGGCTTCGAGCGACGGACAGTTCTTCGTCGCTACAGAGCAAGGTGAGGCCATGAACCTGGTCAACGCGAAATATGGCAATACCCCGGGCCTGAAAGCCTATAGCCACGTCTCCGACCAATATGCGCCGTTCGCAACCCAGGTGATTCCTGCAACGGCAAGCGAAGCGCCTTACATCCTCGATGGCCTGCTGATGAACGATGCTGGACGCCATATCCGCGAGCAGTTCACCGACACGGGCGGCTTCACCGATCACGTCTTTGCCGCATGTGCCATTCTCGGCTACCGGTTCGCTCCGCGCATCCGCGACCTGCCATCCAAACGGCTCTACGCGTTCAATCCGTCGGCCGCCCCGGCGCACCTGCGAGCGTTGATCGGCGGAAAGGTCAACCAAGCCATGATCGAGCGCAATTGGCCCGACATCCTGCGCATCGCCGCCACCATTGCTGCCGGGACCGTCGCGCCAAGCCAGATTCTGCGGAAACTCGCCTCCTATCCGCGGCAGAACGAGCTCGCGACAGCCCTGCGGGAAGTCGGTCGCGTCGAGCGCACCCTGTTCATGATCGACTGGATTCTGGATGCCGAACTCCAACGGCGTGCCCAGATCGGGCTCAACAAAGGCGAAGCTCATCATGCGCTGAAGCGGGCAATCAGCTTCCACCGCCGCGGTGAAATCCGCGACCGTTCCGCCGAAGGCCAGCATTACCGCATCGCCGGCATGAATCTGCTCGCCGCCATCATCATCTTCTGGAACACCATGAAGCTCGGCGAGGTCGTTGCAAACCAGAAACGCGATGGAAAGCTGCTATCGCCCGATCTCTTGGCCCATGTTTCGCCGCTCGGATGGGAACACATCAATCTCACCGGAGAATATCGCTGGCCAAAGCCTTAGCGTAGGATTCCGCCCCCTCCCGCAAACGACCCCATGGAGGCCGGAAGGTAAGCAGGGACAAGAAAAAGCCCGTAGCGCGTGCTACGGGCTTTCTTGCCGGTTCCCCGATACAGCCGAGGGGAGGGGAGGGCGGCTAAGCCATCTTGGACTTGGAAAAGATCGGGTCATAGAACACTTCGACCAGCTTCCGATCTTTGAAGAACAGCACAACGTCAATTGTCGTGTAGAGCACCAGCTTTATCATTTCCATTTCGAGCTGACGGCCCACATCGGATTTCTTGATGAGTGTGGCGCACCGCTCGAATGTCTGCAAAGCATTGTTCGCGTGCGTCGTCGTGATCGAGCCGGGATGCCCGGTGTTCAGTGAATTGAGGTATTCCCAAGCCTCATTGCCGCGCAGCTCGGCCAGAAAGATGCGGTCGGGTGACTGGCGCATACACGCGGCCAAGCACTCGTCGGCCGACACCCGGCCCGCACCGTAGCCATAGAGCATGTGAACCCGGTTCGGATGGTTCGGCAAGAAAAGCTCGTGCACATCTTCAATCGTGATGATGCGTTCCTCGGGCGGCACTTTTTCAATCAACGACCGGGCAAACGTGGTTTTGCCCGAGCCGGTCTTGCCCGCGATGATGGGGTTCTAGGGATTTTCCGTCCAAATGCGACATTCAGACTGCTAAGGAAAGTGCGAACAAGTATCCCAAGAACAAAAAATGAAAATTTTAGTCATTTAATATCAATGGGTTACCAGTAAATGCTCTCGTGCCATATGACTTATTCGCACCTTCCCTAGTAAGAACGGCTGGGAAGTGTCTAAATCACTGGTGGCGATTCAGGGAATGAGCTAACAATGAAGCTAAAAGCCACCTTAGATTTTCATCATCACAGCCCCGAGACTTCAGAACTGGTGTAGTATGACCTCAGTAATCAGAGGAAGACGTTCGAAGAGTTGTGTAAACTTTTTTATCGTATAAGTATCAGATGTTGACACGAACAGCGTTAATGATAGGTTTAATGCGATTTATGGGCATGTGGGTGAGATAACAAGGTGGATAGAAGCTGTCGTTACTTGCCATGCACCCAACCAACTCACACACACAGTAGTATTTACACTGTAATGTTCCTGCCCTTCCTTTTTAGGATTTACCTAAGACATTTTTATAACGAATTCGCGCTCAAGCCTCTGTTTATACAGAGGCTTTTTTGTTTTAAGCGCCCCAACGGGTCAAGTGTTGATGGACAGCTTTACTGAATCGCCTCCGAACCAGAAACAAGATGAAAAAGTGCGGCAATAGGAATGCTTGTACGAAGCCATAGCTGCATATTGACATATATGAATATATAAAATAGTCTTCAGTCAGAATCCGCTGCACTCACCTCAGGAGGCGCCCCATACAAAACACCAGTGATACCCACCAAAGCCACCTTCCCGGCAGCAGCGACGGCCTGTTTGTCGACAACCGGTGGCTGACGGTGAAACTCTCGATATCATCAACCCGGTAAACGAAGAAATTCTCACCAGCATCCCAAATGCCACCGCTGCGAACCGCGCAGTGCGGGTTGCGCAACGTGCCTTCGTCACGAGGCGTACTCGCTCACCAGTGGAACGCGAAATACATTGCTGAAGATCGCCGACCTGCTGGAAGCCGCCGTTCTGGAAAACCTTGATCTAGGCAAGCCCATGCGTGAATGTCGCGCTATCGACATCCGTTTAAGGATGAAGCTGAGGTCATCGCCATGGCCAATGACTCCGAGTACAGCCTAGCGGATGCAGTTTGGATCCAAGGTTCAACCGGGCGCTGCGCGTAGCACGCGCGGTGGAAACCGGACGTATGTGGATAAATACCTACCATGAGATCCATGCCCCACCTTTGGTGGCGACAAGACTTCGGGCCTAGGACGGGAACCCCACAAATCAAGGCTGGAAGCCAACAGCCAGAAGAAAAACATCGATATCAGTCTCAACGAGACAACTCTCGGGCGCTTGTGAGGCATGTATCCACGCTTTTTTGACTCTAAATATTGAATATTTTAGATATGCAGGTAAATGAAATGACAAAGTCAGAACTCTTCAACGCCACCCAACTGGGCCCATACACCCTCAAGAACCGTATCGTTCTGCCGCCACTGACGCGTTCGCGCAGCTCCCAACCCGGCAACATTACGAACGACCTCATGGCCACCTATTACCGTCAGCGCAGCGGTGCTGGCTTTATGGTGACCGAGGGCACCCAGATTGAGCCTAGGGGGCAGGGCTACGCCTGGACCCCAGGCATTCATAGCCCAGAACAGATACAAGGCTGGCGTAAGGTCACCGACGCTGTTCACGCCGAAGGGGGGGTGATCTTTGCTCAACTTTGGCATGTGGGCCGCGTGTCGCACACATCATTGCAGCCCAGGGGTGAAGCACCTATCGCGCCATCAGCCATCCGTGCGGACAACGTCAAGGTGTTCATCGAGACTGGCCCCGGCACGGGTGTGCTGGCCGAACCATCGCTCCCACGCGCGCTGTCCACCAAGGAGGTAAAAGAACTGGTTAAGCTCTACGCCCAAGCCGCCCAAAATGCCTTGGACGCAGGTTTTGACGGAGTCGAGCTTCACTGCGCGAACGGGTATCTGGTAAACCAGTTC
>NZ_CP040449.1:2012500-3247500 GCF_014892695.1 Aeromonas simiae | reverse complement strand
TGAGTAACATCAACTGGAGGACCGAACCCACTAACGTTGCAAAGTTAGGGGATGACCTGTGGCTGGGGGTGAAAGGCCAATCAAACTCGGAGATAGCTGGTTCTCCCCGAAAGCTATTTAGGTAGCGCCTCGGACGAATACTACTGGGGGTAGAGCACTGTTAAGGCTAGGGGGTCATCCCGACTTACCAACCCTTTGCAAACTCCGAATACCAGTAAGTACTATCCGGGAGACACACGGCGGGTGCTAACGTCCGTCGTGAAGAGGGAAACAACCCAGACCGCCGGCTAAGGTCCCAAAGTTCTGGTTAAGTGGGAAACGATGTGGGAAGGCTCAGACAGCTAGGATGTTGGCTTAGAAGCAGCCATCATTTAAAGAAAGCGTAATAGCTCACTAGTCGAGTCGGCCTGCGCGGAAGATGTAACGGGGCTCAAACCAGGCACCGAAGCCGCGGATTTGCACTCAGTGCAAGTGGTAGGGGAGCGTTCTGTAAGTCTGCGAAGGTGTATCGAGAGGTATGCTGGAGATATCAGAAGTGCGAATGCTGACGTAAGTAACGATAAAGGGGGTGAAAAGCCTCCTCGCCGGAAGACCAAGGGTTCCTGTCCAACGTTAATCGGGGCAGGGTGAGTCGACCCCTAAGGCGAGGCCGAAAGGCGTAGTCGATGGGAAGCAGGTTAATATTCCTGCACGGCATGTAATTGCGATGGGGGGACGGAGAAGGCTAGGTGGGCCAGGCGACGGTTGTCCTGGTGAAAGTGCGTAGGTGGTGTTTCTAGGCAAATCCGGAGACACAACACTGAGACACGAGACGAAGCCACTACGGTGGTGAAGCCATTGATGCCCTGCTTCCAGGAAAAGCCTCTAAGCTTCAGATTGCATGTCATCGTACCCCAAACCGACACAGGTGGTCGGGTAGAGAATACCAAGGCGCTTGAGAGAACTCGGGTGAAGGAACT
The DNA here is from genome assembly GCF_014892695.1 of Aeromonas simiae. NCBI lineage: Bacteria > Pseudomonadati > Pseudomonadota > Gammaproteobacteria > Aeromonadales > Aeromonadaceae > Aeromonas > Aeromonas simiae. Next base: position 3,246,541 of record NZ_CP040449.1, on the reverse strand, counting down.
AGGCAAAATAGTACCGTAACTTCGGGAGAAGGTACGCTCTTGATGGTGAAGTGACTTGCTCACGGAGCTGTTGGGAGTCGCAGTGACCAGATGGCTGGGACTGTTTATCAAAAACACAGCACTCTGCAAACACGAAAGTGGACGTATAGGGTGTGACACCTGCCCGGTGCCGGAAGGTTAATTGATGGGGTTAGTGGTAACACGAAGCTCTTGATCGAAGCCCCGGTAAACGGCGGCCGTAACTATAACGGTCCTAAGGTAGCGAAATTCCTTGTCGGGTAAGTTCCGACCTGCACGAATGGTGTAACCATGGCCATGCTGTCTCCACCCGAGACTCAGTGAAATCGAAATCGCCGTGAAGATGCGGTGTACCCGCGGCTAGACGGAAAGACCCCGTGAACCTTTACTACAGCTTGGCACTGAACATTGAACCTACATGTGTAGGATAGGTGGGAGGCTTTGAAGCGATGACGCTAGTTGTCGTGGAGCCGACCTTGAAATACCACCCTTGTATGTTTGATGTTCTAACGCAGGTCCCTGAATCGGGATCGCGGACAGTGCCTGGTGGGTAGTTTGACTGGGGCGGTCTCCTCCCAAAGAGTAACGGAGGAGCACGAAGGTTGGCTAATCCTGGTCGGACATCAGGAGGTTAGTGCAATGGCATAAGCCAGCTTAACTGCGAGACGGACAGGTCGAGCAGGTGCGAAAGCAGGTCATAGTGATCCGGTGGTTCTGTATGGAAGGGCCATCGCTCAACGGATAAAAGGTACTCCGGGGATAACAGGCTGATACCGCCCAAGAGTTCATATCGACGGCGGTGTTTGGCACCTCGATGTCGGCTCATCACATCCTGGGGCTGAAGTTGGTCCCAAGGGTATGGCTGTTCGCCATTTAAAGTGGTACGCGAGCTGGGTTCAGAACGTCGTGAGACAGTTCGGTCCCTATCTGCCGTGGGCGTTGGATGATTGAAGGGAGTTGCTCCTAGTACGAGAGGACCGGAGTGAACGAACCTCTGGTGTTCGGGTTGTCACGCCAGTGGCACTGCCCGGTAGCTAAGTTCGGAATCGATAACCGCTGAAAGCATCTAAGCGGGAAGCGAGCCCTGAGATGAGTCATCCCTGACCCCTTGAGGGTCCTAAAGGGCCGTTGGAGACCACAACGTTGATAGGCGGAGTGTGTAAGCGCAGCGATGCGTTGAGCTAACCCGTACTAATTACCCGTGAGGCTTAACCATACAACACCCAAGAAGTGTTTTGAGCGCTTGTGACGAAGTGAGAACGACTTTAGTGCTTGTGATGAGAATCATGAGTGCAATCAGCTTTTCGGATTACGATTTTGCCTGGCGGCCATAGCGCGGTGGACCCACCTGTTCCCATGCCGAACACAGAAGTGAAACGCTGTAGCGCCGATGGTAGTGTGGCAGATGCCATGCGAGAGTAGGACACTGCCAGGCACCCAATTTAGCAATAAGCTAGCCGAATGCGGAGCGGTAGTTCAGTCGGTTAGAATACCGGCCTGTCACGCCGGGGGTCGCGGGTTCGAGTCCCGTCCGCTCCGCCACTAACTATTGAAGGCCTTCCCTGATGGGAAGGCCTTTTTGCTTTTGCATGGGGCGTTTATTGCTGTGTATCGCTGTATTGCGAATCGCCGGACGACCACAGAGGTGGTCATCGCCTCGGCCTTCGGATACCCCCTAATCCCTGCATCTCACCCTCTGCCACTCGCGTGGCAGCCACCCCGTCGTGCAAGAGAAGCCCAGTCGAGCGACTGGTTTTTTTGTTTGGTGCGAGAGGGGCGGCGCTCTTGAATGTATTTAAGGCGCCAACGTAGCCGACGCAGGGCCTGTTGGCTTGACGCTCCGAGAAGGATGGTTTTTAGGGCGCGCTTTGCCATGAAGGAAAGGCCATTTTTCTAAACGGTGCTCTTTTCATGTTAGGGAAAAGCGTCCCATATCATTATCTTGTCGTTTTTTGAACATAGGATAAGGGACAACGTTCGACCGATTTTTACCGCCTGCGATCAACAAAAGCCTGCATTTGTGGTCATTCCAGACGGTGTGGGGTTTGTTTCGCTGCGTGAACTCGGTAAAGTAGGGGGATGTCTGCGAGGCTGGCAGGCCTCCTCGCCAATTTCTCTGACACTTAACATGCGGTATTGCTATGGAACCAGTAAACAAGTCTGCATTCAGCGATGTATTGGAATATGTTCGTATGTCCCGTCGCCAGAATAAGCTCAAGCGTGAGATTCAGGATATCGAGAAGAAAATCCGTGATAACCAGAAGCGGGTACTGCTGCTCGACAACCTGAGTGACTACATCAAACCCAACATGAGCGTGGAAGAGATCCAGGCTATCATCGCCAACATGCGCGCCGACTATGATGAGCGTGTTGACGAGTACATCATCAAGAATGCCGAACTCTCCAAGGAGCGTCGTGAGCTTTCTACCAAGATCAGAGCGATGAGCTCCCAGAAGTAAATGCGAACCGGCCGATAGGCCGGTTTTTCATTTTTCCGCTGACGATGAAGGCTCCAGATAGCAACCCTCAGGGCTGCTTTGCCTTTTTGCCCCACCCCCTGTTACCATCAATTCAGACACGCATCCTTCTCTGCATGCGTGAGCACGGATAACAATTCTTATAAGTTGCGCAACCATCATGGAGCTTCATATGGGCGCATCAAAACAGACGGATTCAAACATAGTGGCACCTGAGGATAACTCCGAGGTTAAGCCGGTTAAACGCCGCTTTTCCTGGTTTAAATGGATATTTTGGCTGCTCGTTCTCCTCATCGTCGGAGCTGCAATAGCATTGCTGTTATTCGAGATGAAGACCTCGACTCTGCAGTCGCGTGAGTTCTCACGCTATGCCTCTGACCTGACCTATCAGGTTGAGCCTGGCCCCAGCTCCCATATTGTGTTTCCAAGTGCAGGCCCTTTTGATAAGCGTTTGGGTTATGTTGCCCTGCCTGATATTCAGGAGCGCTTACAACAGCGTGGCTTCGAGGTGCATCAACAAGTGCGCTTCTCCGATGAGCTCCAGAACTATGCGGAGCACGGCTTCTTCGTGCCCTATACCGAGAAGGTGCAGGCGGGTCTCACACTGCATGATTGCCGCGCCGACACCGTCTATCAGTTCCGCTATCCCAGTCACCACTATCCCAAATTCGATTCGATCCCCGAATTGGTTGTTCAGTCGCTGCTGTTTATCGAGAACCGGGATCTGCTCAGTGATGAGGAGCCGCTGGCCAACCCCGCTGTAGATTGGCCCCGCTTCGTCAAGGCTGCCGTCTCGCAGTTAGGCAAGGCGCTGGATGTGCAGGAGCAATCCGCAGGCGGCAGTACGTTGGCGACTCAAGTGGAGAAGTATCGCCACTCACCGGATGGGTTGACCCTCTCTCCCAAGGAGAAGCTGAAGCAGATGATCTCCGCCAGTATCCGAGCCTACCGTCTTGGCCCGGAAACGCTGGAGGCACGCAAGCTGGTCGCCTGGGCCTATCTCAACTCGGTGCCGCTTTCGGCAGCGCCCGGTTATGGCGAGGTGCATGGGTTGGGTGATGGTCTGTGGGTCTGGTTTGGGGCCGATTTCGAACGAGTGAACCAGTTACTCGATCCGTCCCTTGACTCTGAGGCCAGCCTGGCCGAGCGTGGCCTGGCTTTACGCCAGGTTGTGTCGCTGATGATAGCGCACCGCCGCCCCTCTTATTACTTGGCTCAAGGACGTGAGGATCTGGCGACATTGACCGATAGCTACCTGCGCCTGTTCCTGCAGGAGGGGATGATCGATCCCCCGCTGATGGAGGCCGCTCTTAAGGCTCAGCTTAAGTTCCGTCAGTTTGCTGCGGCCCCCGCCATCGTCCGGGTCAACAATACCAAGGGATTGCAGGTGGCGCGCCTGCGTCTGAGTCGTCAGCTTGGGGTGCAGCTCTACGATCTCGATCGCATGGATCTTACCGCCGATACCAGCCTCAATTTCGAGTTGCAGGATAAGGTCACCGCCTACCTGCATCAGTTGGCGGATCCTGCCTTTGCCGCGCAGGTCGGGTTGTTTGGCGAGCGTCTGCTCTCGCCTGAGAAGACTGGTGACGTGCGCTACAGCTTCACCCTGTTCGAGCGTACAGCAGATGGTTTCCGGGTGCGGGTGCAAACGGATAACACGGATCAACCGTTCGACATCAATGAAGGCAGCAAGCTAGAGCTGGGCTCTACCGCCAAGTTGCGGGTACTGACCACCTATCTCGAGATCATCGCCGAATTGCACGATCGCTATGCTGAGATGCCGGCGGAGTCTCTGCGCAAGATGGAGCAGGAGGCGCAAGATAACCTGAGCCGCTGGGCCATCGGTTGGCTGCGAACCAGCAAGGATCGCGGGCTCTCCCCCATGCTAGAGGCGGCGCTGGATCGCAAGTATTCGGCCAGCCCTTATGAGGGGTTCTTCACTGGTGGTGGCATGCATACCTTCAACAACTTCCGCAAGGAAGATAACGGCCGCATGCCGACCCTGCGCGATTCGCTGCGCGAATCCATCAACCTGCCTTTCGTGCGGCTGCTGCGCGACATCGCCCGCTATAGCCTCTACAAGGAGGGCAACCGAGCCCAGCTAATGAAAGATGACAGGGATCCGCGCCGCACCGAGTATCTGGTGCGCTTTGCGGACAAGGAAGGGCAGACCTACCTGTTGCGCTTCTGGCGCAAGTATCAGGGCAAAACTGCGGAGCAGCGGATGGACACCTTCCTAGATGGCCTTAAGCCAAGTGCGGTGCGTCTGGCTGCGGTACACCGCTATCTCTTCCCCCAGGCTGGGTTGGACGAATTCAGGGCTTTCCTCGACACGCGGTTACCCAAGGCGCAGCGCAATGTGTTGACCGAAAAGCGGATCCAGCAGCTCTATAACACCTACGGCCCCGGCAAGTACTCCCTGCCGGATCAGGGCTACATCGCACGGGTGCACCCGCTCGAGTTGTGGTTGCTCGGTTACCTGAAGTCTGCGGAGCAGGCGACCTTCCGCGATGCGGTAGAAGCGAGCAGGGATGAGCGCCAAGAAGTCTACGGCTGGCTCTTCAAGACCCGTCATCGCAGTGCCCGCGACAGTCGGATCCGCACCATGCTGGAGGTTGAGGCGTTCCTCGATATTCACCAGCGTTGGCAGCGGCTGGGTTATCCCTTCGATCATCTGGTGCCTTCACTGGCCACCGCGCTGGGTAGCTCAGGCGATCGCCCGGCCGCACTGGCGGAGCTGATCGGGATCATCGTGAACGATGGGGTCAGGCTGCCGACCTTGCGCATCGATCGCCTCGAGTTTGCCAAAGGCACGCCGTTTGAGACCGAGTTCCTGCCCAAGCGGGATGCCGGGGTTCGGGTGTTGCCAAGCGAAGTCGCCACGGCATTGCGTGGGGCACTCTCTCAGGTGGTGGAGGCCGGTACGGCGCGCCGTATTTCAGGGGCCTTCAAGCTGGCCGATGGCTCGCCTGTTGTCATGGGAGGCAAGACGGGGACGGGGGATAACCGGATCCAGAGCGTGGGGCGCTATGGCAATGTCATCAGCTCCCAGGCACGCAACCGGACGGCAACCTTTGTCTTCTATCTGGGCAGTGATCACTTCGGCACCCTGACGGCCTATGTACCGGGAAGCGCCTCAGACAAGTTCCGCTTTACCTCGGCGCTGCCGGTGCAGGTGCTCAAGGGCATGGCGCCGGTATTGGTCCCCTATCTGGAGCCCGGCACACACACCCAGTGCCGGGCGCCACTCACTCACTGAACAGGGGCCGAAAGGCCCCTTCTTACTGCTGGAGCCCCGATGTTATACAGCTTTTGCGCCACCGACCGTGGTCCGCTGCTGGTTGCCGTCGATGACGATGGCCTGCGTCATGTGGAGTTTTGTGAGGGAGAGAGCCCACAGCCGATATTGCCCGAGTGGCGACGCGACGACGGGGGGCTACGCCCCTATCTGGAGCAGTTCGAGGCCTATTTTAGCGGGCGCTTGACCCGATTTGATCTACCGCTCGCGGCGCGTGGCACCCCGTTTCAGATGGCGGTATGGGCCACCTTGTGCGAGATCCCCTATGGCCAGACCGTGAGTTATCGCGAGATTGCCGAGGCTATTGGTAACCCGAAGGCAGTGCGGGCCGTGGGGGCGGCCAATGGACGCAATCCCCTCAGTGTGATCGTGCCCTGCCATCGGGTCATTGGCAGCGGGGGGGCATTGACCGGCTATGCCGGCGGTTTGCCGATCAAGGCGTGGCTGCTCGAGCATGAGCTGCGCGTTGCAAAGATGAACGCGGGATGAAGTGATGGCTCATATCACCTTCAGAGAGGCGGGCGTAAAGTGAGTCTGCACTCAAGGCCGATAACGGTTTGGGTGGCACCATGTGACGCTTCCAATCTGTTTTTTCCCCAGCGCCTCTTCGAGGCGCTTTTTTTGTCTCTCATCGCCATAAAAAAGCCCGCCGAATGGCGGGCAGAAATGACAAGGTGCTTTGTCAGGAAAGAGTGAGGAAGAGGCCGGCGAGGCAGGCGCTCATCAGGTTGGCGAGTACCCCGGCCAAAATGGCGCGCATACCAAAGCGGGCGATGAAGGCTTTGCGTTCGGGCACCATGGCGCCGAGGCCACCGATCAGAATGGCCATGGAGGAGATATTGGCAAAGCCGCACAGGGCAAAGGTGACGATGGCCTTGCTCGCCTCGCTCAGGGTCTGATCCTGAACCAGGGCGATGAAGGCGACGAATTCGTTGATCACAATCTTGGTGCCGATGAGGGCCCCGGCAGCGTGCGCCTCATGCCAGGGAATACCGATCAACCAAGAGACGGGGGCGAACAGCCAACCGAGCAGGAGCTGGAAGCTGAGATCGAAGCCAAACAGGGCTCCACCCCAGCCGAGCAGGCCGTTGAGCAGGGCGATGATACCGACGAAGGCGAGCAGGGTGGCTCCGACCGCGACGGCGATGTTGAGGCCAGCCATGGCTCCATCGGCAGCCGCCTCGATCACGTTGGTTGCGCGCGGGATCACCACATCTTCATGGTGATCCTCCTCGGCTTCGGTCGGCGGCACCAGGATCTTAGCCATGGCAAGCCCTGCGGGTGCCGACATAAAGGCGGCCGCGATCAGGTACTTGAGTTCAACACCAATGCTGGCGTAGCCCACCAGGGTGCCCCCGGCGACGGAGGCGAGGCCGCAGCTCATGACGGCGAAGAACTGGGAGTCGGACATCTTGGCCAGGTAGGGTTTGACCACCAGGGGGGCCTCGACCATGCCGACGAAGATGTTGGCGGTGGCGGAGAGGCTCTCGGCACGGCCGGTACCGAGCAGCCGGCGCAGTGCCCCGCCGAGTAGGGCGATCAGGCGCGGCATCAGGCCGATGTGGTAGAGGATGGCGATGAGGGCCGAGAAGAAGATGATCACCGGCAGCACGTTGAAGGCGAAGATGAAGCCGAGCTTGAACTTGGCCAGATCACCGAACAGGAAGGCGATCCCCTCCTGGCCGTAGTCGATCACAGAGCTGACCCCCTGGCTGACCGCGTTGAGCACGGCCTGGCCGGCTGGCAGCCACAGCACCAGAGCGGCGAAGGCCAGTTGCAGCAGCAGGGCGAAAGAGACGGTGCGCAGTGGGATGTGGCGGCGGTTGTTCGAGCAGAGGGTGGCAACGGCCAGGATGGCGAGGATGCCGAGCAGGGCAATCATGGCGACTCCGGGTGAGGTGATTGGATGGGCGCGGATTCTGCGCTGCCCCACCCCCACCTGCAAGCGGCACCTGTTGCCACCCTGTTACCATCCCCTGTAAATCGTTTTTTTGCCCTATAACCGTATGATTTTAAACGGTTGAATCAATTTCGTTTCTATATGGGAACAATCATTTTGCGCTGGTGGACAATCGATTCAGCCAGGGGGACTGGCGCAGCGCCCAATAGGGAGGGTGGCCGAATTCCACCTTGAGGAAGTCGATGAAGTGACGGATCTTGGGGGCCAGGTGTTCGCGCCGGGCGTAGACGGCGTGTACCGCCATCTTCTGGCTCGGCGTCCATTCTGGCAACAGGGGAATGAGCCGCCCCTGGCGCAACTCGTCATCGAGCAGGTAGTCGGCAATATAGGCGATCCCAAGCCCGGCCAGTGCGGCATCGCGCACCGCCTCGGCCAGATCCACCCGGTAGTTGCCGCTCACCTGCACCGTCTGGCGCTCGCGGCCATGACGAAAGTGCCACTGGTCATAGCGGCGCTCCCGGCTCTGGTAGGTGATGCAGTTGTGCTGATGCAGCTCTTGGGGTGTCTGTGGTGCCCCATGCTGCAACAGGTAATCAGGCGAGGCGGCCAGCACGAAGCCGATGTCGGCCAGTCGCTGTCCCACCAGCCCCTCCGGTTTCTCCTCCACCGTGGTGATCCACAGATCCAGTCCCTTATCGACCAGGTTGCTGCTGTGATCGAACAAGGAGATCTCCAGCTCGATCTCGGGATAGCGGCGCTGAAACTCCAGCAGGCGTGGCACCACGTGCAGGTGGCCAAACGACTGACCCACTCCCAGATGGAGGACACCGCTGACCCGGCCTTGGTGTTCGGCCACCATGGCATCGGCCTCCTGGGCGAGGGCGGTGAGATCGCGGCAATAGCGGGCATAGGCCTCGCCCAGTTCGGTAAGCGCGAAGCGGCGCGTGGTGCGCTGCACCAACTGGGCTCCTAAATTGGCCTCGAGCTGGGCCAACTGTTTGCTGATATAGGACTTGGAGACACCGAGGCGGCGGGCGGCGGCAGAGAAGCCCTGCTCGCGCACCAGGGCATCGAGGATCAGCATCTGGGGCAGCCGTTGCAGCATCGTTGTTTCCTATGGTGGACAAAGCGCCATTATGACAAAGCGCTCAGGGCCACGACAGCCCTCATTGGCCGAGGTGTTGCACTATCTCGCGCAGCACCGGGTTGCGATCCGGCGTCTGTCCTGCGTTGAAGCGGGCGATCAGCTTGCCATCGCGGCCAATCAGGTACTTGTTGAAGTTCCAGTCGGGAGCCTTGGACTGGGCGGCCAGCGCCTTGAAAAGGGGGTTGGCGTCGGCGCCTTTCACGTGGCTGAAGTTGAACATGGGAAAGGTGACCCCATAGTCGCGCCGGCAGAGGGTGGCGGCCTTCTGTTCGCTGCCATCCTCCTGATTAAAGTCATTGGAGGGGAAGCCGAGCACCACCAGCCCCTTGTCGGCGTACTGTTGGTGTAGACGCTCAAGGGAGGCGAACTGCTTGGTGTAGCCGCAGTAGGAGGCGGTATTGACCACCAGCACCACCTTGCCTTCAGTCAGTTGGCACAAGTTGTGGCGGGTCGTGCTGGCCAGCTCGCGCAGTTCCAGGTTGAGGTAGTCGGGGCAGGCCTGGGCGCTGGCGGCGCCGAGCAGGGCCGCAATCACGAGAGGCTTCATCAGGGGACTCCTTGGCTTGAATAGGAAAGAGGGTCGGTTCAGTGCAGTTGCAGGGCCATGCCGGTCAACCATTGGTGGCCGCCCAGCAGCAGACCGCTCACCAGCAGTATGGCAGTCACTAGACTGACGAGATCGGCGCGCCAGTCAGCCCTTGAGGGGGGCGAATGCCAGCCGTCGCGGCGGAGGATCAGCACCAGTGTGAGCAGCGACCAGAGTGCAAGGGTACCAAAGAGCAGCAGGGCGCGTCCCTCGTGATTCACCAGCAAGTGAGCCATGGCCCATAGCAGCACGCCGAGCAACTGGGGATGGCGTAACCACTGGCGTAGATGGGTGGGGCCGAATGAACCGCAGATGAGCCAGATCCCCAGTGGCAGCATGCCCATGGCCGCCGGCCAGCCCCAAGGCGGCGGAGTGTAGAGGGGGAGCGGCGCACTGGCGCGCCAGCCGGCGAAGATGAGGGCGCAGGCGAAGAGGACACCGAGCGAGAAAAGGCCTTTGTAACGCGATTCGCCGAGGCGCTTGCACAACATGGCGCGCGGCGCCGGCCAGAGGTTGGGGGAGAGGTGGAGCAAGGCAAACAGCAGGAGTCCGAGGGTGAGCAGTAGCATGAATGCCTCCGTGGCGAAATGCTGGCGCCTATGATGCCGCAAGCCTGCGTCCTTGGGCAGCGGCGCGGATAAAAAAGCCGGCCTGCTGGCCGGCGTTGGCTAACGGGCGCCGAGCCGCCACAAGGCCGCCACGTTGCGGGCCGTCAGTTCGATATTGCTGCGCGCATTGGCGAGCGCCTCCGGCAGGGTCATGGGCCGGTTGACCACGGCAAACACCGCATCCAGCCCGTGCTCATGCACCACGGCGTAGTCGTCGCTGAGGCTGCCGACGATGGCGAGCACCGGCTTACCGTACCGTTTGGCGCAGCGAGCCACTCCGATCGGGGTTTTGCCGTGGAGGCTTTGGCTGTCGAGGCGTCCCTCACCAGTCACCACCAGATCCGCCTCGGCGACGGCCTCCGCCAGCCCCAGGGCGTCGATGACGAGGTCGACCCCGGGGGTGAGCGTGGCGCCGAGTAGGCCAATCAGGGCGGCCCCCATGCCGCCGGCCGCTCCCGCACCGGGGCGGTTTATCACCGCAATACCGCATTGGCGCTCCATGCAGGCGGCGTAGTGGGCTAGGTGGGCATCGAGCGCGGCCACCATGGCCGGGGTGGCGCCTTTTTGCGGGCCGAAGATGGCTGAGGCGCCCTGGGGGCCACACAGGGGATTGTCCACGTCGCAGGCTACCTCAATGTGCAGCTGTGCCAGACGCGGATCGAGCCCACTGAGATCGATGCGGGCCCGCTGGCCGAGCGCGCCGCCACCGGGTGGAAGTTCTGCGCCCTCGCCATCGAGCAGGCGGGCACCGAGGGCCTGCATCATGCCGGCGCCCCCGTCGTTGGTGGCGCTGCCACCGATGCCGAGGATCAGCTGCTCGACCCCGAGATCGAGGGCCGCCAGGATCAGCTCGCCGGTGCCGACGCTGGTGGTGAGCAGGGGGTTGCGCCGCTCGGGCGGTACCAGGTGCAGGCCCGAGGCGGCCGCCATCTCGATGACGGCGCGCTTGCCATCCCCGAGCAGGCCGAGAAACCCAGCGACCCGGTTGCCAAGCGGCGCGGTCACCTCGACCGAGACGATGCGCCCACCGGTGGCGTCCACCAAGGAGTGCACCGTGCCTTCGCCGCCATCGGCCATCGGCAGCTTGAGGTAGGTAGCATCGGGCAGCACCTGGCGAAACCCGGCCTCGATGGCATCGGCCACCTCCATGGCACTCAGGCTCTCTTTGAAGGAGTCGGGGGCGATGACGATGTGCATGACATTTCTCCTCAGGCGGGGGCAAGGCTGGCGCCCTATCGGGGATGAGACAAGGGGGAGGCGCCATCCTCGCGCTTTTCATCAAGACGCGGTGTACTTGGTGGGCTCTCATGGCGCCGCGGGAGGTGGCGGGGCGCTGCGGTCGCCCCGTTTCCTGCTCTTTACGGTGCGATTGGCCGACCGGGCTGTCGCTGGCGGGCCCGTGCCGCTAGAATAGGCCCCACTTTACCCCAGTTGGACTCCACGATGGATTATGAATTTCGGCGTGACGGCTTTGGCGGCTATCGCGCCCGCTTCTCCATGGGGCATGAGGCCATCGGCCAGTGGCTGATCGACGAGGTGGGCAAGGACGAGGGCGTGCTCGAGGAGCTGTTCGCCGCCATCGACCGTCTCTCTGCCCGCCAGCAAGAAGAGGTACGTCGCCCCGGTCGTGACTATTCACTGACCCTGACCCAGGAGGAGGCCGAGGTAAAGGCCAACGTGCTGAACATCAGCCTGGACGAGGATCTCGACGATCTCGCCTACTATGACGATGAGCAACTGGCCCTGTGCGGCCTCGAAGATTTTGCCGCCGTGTTGACCTCATGGCGCGCCTTTATTCGCAACGAGGACTGGTAAGTCCCGCATCACACAACAGGATTGCATCACTATGTCTGATATCGACAGCAAGAAGGCCGACAAGGCCAAGAAGAAGGGCTCCCCGCTCACCCTGCAACTGACCCTGGGGCCGAAGGATGCCAGCCGTCTGCACTCCCTGCATCTGGACGCCACCATCACTTTTGACGACATGAGCATTCCCAAGGGGGTGCTGATCAAGGCCGCCTTGATCGCCTTGCAGGAGATGGAGCCCAGTAAGCGCGCCGACATCGTCGCCCGCGTGATCGCCGAATCGGGCCGCTAAGCGAGCGGCCGCCCATGAAAAGCCCCGCCTCGGCGGGGCTTTTTGCATCTTATTGTGGCGGGAGGCCGCATCCTTGATGGCGCCCTTGAGCAGGGTTAGTCATCAGGATAGAGCTGGCAGGCCTCCACCCGGCGACGCAGATCCCGGTAGCGGGCGCGCAGCTGTTCGCGCGAGCGCCCCGCGTCGGCGGCGCAGAGGTGCTCTTGCAGCAGATGAAAGTCGCGCTCCAGATACTGTTCAATCCAGTCGAGCCGCTTGAGGGTGAGGGGGGTGGCGCTCTGACCGCTGAGGTCGTCCTGCACGTCGAGCTGGTGGCTGCGGTACATGTCCTGTAGCCAGTTGGCCCATAGGGCCTCGGGGCCGGCGAGGGCTGCGCGCCAGCGATCGCGCAGCCGCTCCAGTCGCTCCAGCACGGCAGGAGAGGCGCCGCGCCGGCTCAGGCTGGCCAACTCCTCACGAGCCCACTCGAGGCAGAGCTCGCGCCATAGCTGGAACTGGGGCAGGGGATCGTCCATTCCGAGCCAGAGTCCTGAGAGGGTGCGGGTCTCGAGGCGCTCGGGAACGTGGAAGTCCGGATCGCACAGGCCGTTGGAGTTGAATTCGTGCAGGGGATCGAAGGGCCACATGTAGCCAAAATCGAACAGGCGAACCTGCTGGCCATCGTCGAGCAGGTTACCTGGGCTTGGGTCCCAGTCGAAGAAGCCCCAGCGGGCCAGCTCGGCCTCGGCATTGAGCATCTGGCTCAGGTTGCGTTCGCTGATGCGCTGAATGGGGCGGCCGGGCAGCCAGGGGGAGAGCAGCAGCCCCATGCGCAGTGAGCCAAACCAGGTGCACACCACCTGGGGCAGAGCGCCTGGGTGGTGTTCGCGCAGGGACTCGATCTCGCTGCGCCGCTCCAGCTCGGTGAGGAAGGCGGTCTCGCCGTCCACATTGGCTACCCGCGAGATGGGGCGCGCCCGTTTTAGGCACCACTCGTGGCCGTCGATGTCGAGATGCAGCACATCGGCGGTGAGGCCGCCTCCATGCACGGCGCGCACCATGGGGTGGCCGGCATCGAGATCTTGTAACTGCTCGAGGGGGAGAGGACAGTCCCGCTCGTCGCCGATGCGCAGCTCCTCACCGGAGGCGAGTACGGCCTTGAGTCGGGCGTGACGGGCATGGATCTTGGGATTCATGGCTTACCCCTTGCTAGGCGTGTGAGGACAGGCTAGAGCCTTTATCCGGCTGGGGCCAGCGAGGGGAAGGCATGGTGACGGTTTCATCACACATAAAGATGAAGGGATGCGTAAGAGCCCTTTTTTAGTAGAAGATGGCGAGCCAGACGGTGACCCGATCCGGCGCAGTCCACTCCACCCGGTGACGGCAGCGGGCCGGCAGGTTGACGTAATCACCGGGGCCAAGGCGCAGGGTGGCCGGTTCATCCTCGCCAGGGAGCACAATGGCCAGCAGTGCCTCTCCGTTGACCAGCAGTACCCACTCGTGCTCCTCCTGCTCATACCACTCCCCCTTCGGCGTGCTCTGGCCGCGGGAGAGGATGCGCTCGATGCGCAGGCGATCGGTGCTGAGGAGGGTTTCAAACAGCTCGGTGGGCAGGGTGTCGGGCAGGGCGCCGAGCAGATTGCCGCTGTGCATGACGCAGATCTCCGGTTCCGGGTTTGCCCTGAGTATAGATAGGGGAGGGTGACCCCTTGCTGCCGCAGGTCGTCATTTGAGGATAACTGCGGCGAAAAATAGGAAAACGTTTGAGGAAGTCGCTGCAATTTGCTGCATTTCCTGCTATTTTGCGCGGCCATAAAACAAACGATTTCCTTCATACTTTTTGCGAGAACCACTATGGCAGAGCAGCATACGGTCGCCTCAGGAAGAGGCGGTTTCCTGGACAGCTATTTCTCTATCCATGCGCGCGGCAGTTCGGTACGCCAAGAGGTGGTCGCCGGCCTGACGACCTTCCTCGCCATGGTCTACAGCATCATCGTCGTGCCCAACATGCTGGGGGCGGCGGGCTTCGAGCAGGGGCCGGTGTTTGTGGCGACCTGTCTCATCGCCTCTTTCGGCTCCTTGCTGATGGGGCTGTGGGCCCGCCTGCCGCTGGCCATCGGCTGCGCCATCTCTCTCACCGCTTTCACCGCCTTCAGCCTGGTGCTGGGGCAGGGGATCTCGATTCCGGTCGCCCTCGGCGCCATCTTCTGGATGGGGATCCTGTTCACTCTCATCAGCGTGACCGGCGTGCGCCAGTGGATCCTGACCAACCTCCCTTCCGGTATTGCCCACGGCACCGGCATCGGCATCGGTCTGTTCCTGCTGCTGATCGCCACCAACGGCGTCAATCTGGTGATCAAGAATCCGGGCCCCGGCCTGCCGGTACAGCTCGGTGACTTCACCTCCTTCCCGGTCATCATGACCCTGCTCGGGCTGGCGGCCATCTTCGGCCTGGAACGCCGCCGTGTGCCGGGCGGGATCCTGATGGTGATCGTCGCCATCTCCCTCATCGGCCTGTTGTTCGATCCCAAGGTGAGCTGGCAGGGCTTCTTCGCCATGCCGAGCCTGACCGGCGAGAAGGGGTCTCTGGTGGGCAGCATGGACATCATGGGGGCCCTCAACGCCGCCGTGATCCCGAGCGTGCTGGCGCTGGTGATGACCGCCGTGTTCGACGCCACCGGCACCATTCGCGCCGTGGCAGGGCAGGCCGGGCTCATCAATGAGCGTGGCCACATCATCAGTGGTGGCAAGGCGCTGACCGCCGACTCGGTCAGCAGCATCGTCGCCGGCGCCGTCGGTGGGGCGCCGGCCGCGGTCTATATCGAATCGGCGGCCGGTGCTGCCGCAGGCGGCAAGACCGGCCTGACCGCCACCGTGGTCGGCGTGTTGTTCCTGATGATGATTTTCCTCTCCCCGCTCAGCTACCTGGTGCCGGCCTATGCCACCGCCCCGGCCCTGATGTATGTGGGTCTGCTGATGCTTGGCAACATCACCAAGCTGGACTTCAAGGACAGCGTCGACGCCCTGGCTGGCATGTTGTGCGCCGTCTTCATCGTCCTGACCTGTAACATCGTTACCGGCATCATGATCGGCTTTGCCTCCCTGGTGGTGGGCCGCCTGTTTGCCGGTGAGTGGCGCAAGCTCAACCTCGGCTCTGTGCTCATCGCCTTGGCGCTGGTGGCCTTCTATGCCGGCGGCTGGGCCATCTGATCCCCGACCGTTTAAAAGGGCGCCTGCGGGCGCCCTTTTTGTTGGTGCGCTGGGCCCGATTTTCGCCATTGCCAGCCGGCGCGGGGGCAGGGCGACAAGGTGGTGATGGCGGATCCGTTTCGTTGCGAAACGTGATCGCCCCCTCTTGGCAGGGGGCAATGACTCCCTAGACTGGCAACATCATTCATGCCCGCTGGGCAGGAGGAGTCGAGATGAAGAAGCTGATCAATGCGGTCGATGCCGTGGTGCGCGAACAACTGACGGGGATGGCGGCGGCTCATCCCGAGCTAAAGGTGCGCATCGAGCCCCATTTCATCACCCGCGCCGATGCCCCGGTGGCCGGCAAGGTGGCCCTGGTGAGCGGTGGCGGCAGCGGCCATGAGCCGATGCACGGGGGCTTTGTCGGGCGGGGCATGCTCGATGGCGCCTGTCCCGGCGAGGTGTTCACCTCACCGACCCCGGATCAGATGTACGAGTGTGCCCACGCCGTTGATGCCGGTGAGGGGGTGCTGTTTCTGGTGAAGAACTACACCGGTGATGTGTTCAACTTCGAGACCGCGGTTGAGCTGCTGCACGGGGAAGGGGTCAGGGTCGGCTTCGCCCTGATCGATGACGACGTGGCGGTCAAAGACAGCCTCTACACCGCCGGCCGGCGCGGGGTCGCCGCCACCGTGCTCATCGAGAAGCTGGTGGGGGCCGCCGCCGAGGCGGGTTATGATCTGGATCGCTGCGAGGCGCTGGCTAGGCGCATCAACAACCAAAGTCGCAGTATAGGGGTCGCCCTGCACGCCTGCACCGTACCGGCGGCCGGCAAACCCTCTTTCACCCTGGCGGATGACGAACTGGAGTTTGGGGTCGGCATCCACGGGGAGCCGGGTATCGAACGGCGCTCCTACCAAGACCTCGACACCCTGGTCGAGCAGATATTCCTGACCCTGACCGAAGAGGGACACTACCGCCGTACCCTGCGCTACTGGGATCGGGAGCGCGGCCGCTGGCTGGAGGCGCCGCTCACCATCGAACCGCTCGGCAAGGGGGATAGGGTCATCGCCCTGGTCAACAGCCTAGGGGGAACGCCGCTCTCCGAGCTCTACGGGGTCTATGGCAAGCTGGCCCAGCTGTGTGACGAGGCGGGCATCCACATAGTGCGTAACCTGATTGGCCCCTACTGCACCTCCCTCGACATGACCGGCATCTCCATCACCTTGGTGAAGGTGGATGACGAGCTGATGCAGTTGTGGGATGCCCCCGTTCATACCCCGGCCCTGCGCCGTGGCTGCTGAGGAGCCGGGCATGCTGACCAGAGAGCAGATAGTGACCTGGCTGATGGCCTGTGCCGAGGTGTTTCAGCAGGAGCGGGATTTTCTCACCGGTCTCGACAGCGACATCGGTGATGGCGACCACGGCATCAACATGCAGCGCGGCTTTGCCAAAGTGGCCGAAAAGCTGCCGAGTGTGGCCGATCAGGAGATAGGCCAGATCCTCAAGACCACCGGCATGACATTGCTCTCGTCGGTGGGTGGGGCGAGCGGGCCGCTTTACGGCACTTTCTTCATTCGGACGGCTCAGGTTGCCGATGGCCACCAGAGCCTGACCTTGAGTGAGCTGCACGCCATGCTGCGCGAAGGGGTCGAGGGCATAGTGGCGCGTGGGCGCGCCGAGCCTGGCGACAAGACCATGTGCGACGCCTGGTGGCCGGCACTGGCGGCGCTAGCCGACGCCGAGGCGAGGGGAATCGCGCTCGCTCCGGCGCTTGCCGCTGCACTGAGCGCGGCCGAGAAAGGGGTTCAGGCGACCATAGGGATGCAGGCCCGCAAAGGGCGCGCCAGCTACCTCGGTGAGCGCAGTATCGGTCATCAAGACCCTGGCGCGACCTCGAGCTGGCTGCTGCTGCTCACGCTCGCACGCATCGTGGAGGAGGCGGCATGATAGGCATAGTCGTGGTTTCCCACAGCGCGACCCTGGCGGCCGGCATTCGTGAGCTGGCGGGCCAGCTCGGCTCACCGGCCAGACTCGAGGTGGCGGCAGGCGTGGATGATGTGGAGTATCCCATCGGTACCGATGCGGTGGCGGTGATGAGCGCCATCGAGGCGGCGGATGATGGCAGTGGTGTGCTGGTGCTGATGGATCTCGGCAGTGCGCTGCTGAGCGCCGAGACGGCGCTTGAGTTGTTGCCCTCCGAGCTGAGCGAGCGGGTGCGCCTGTGTCCGGCGCCGCTGGTGGAAGGCACCCTGGCCGCCGTGGTGGCCGCCGGGGCGGGCCTGAGCTTGGAGGCCGTCGCGGCTGAAGCGCTGGGGGCGCTGGCGCCCAAGCTGGCGATGCTGGGTCACCAGGAGCCCGAGCCGGTACAACTGGCCGAGCCTGAGCCCGCCCCTGAGCCATGGCACAGTTGTCAGGTGGTGGTGGAGAACCGGCACGGTTTGCACGTGCGCCCGGCGGCGCGTTTGGTGGCGGCGCTCAAGCCGTTTACTGCCGAATTACGTCTGCTCAAGGGGGGCAAAGAGGCCAATCCGCGCAGCCTAAGCCGGCTGGCGCTGCTGGATGTGAAGCGTGGCGAGGTGCTGACCTTGCAGGCCCGTGGCCCGGACGCCGAGGCGGCGCTGACCTGTTTTCGTCTGCTGGCCGCCGAGCGTTTCGGTGATGGGCTCTGAATGGCCCGGCTCAGGCCGGCGCAATGCCAAGTGCCCTGAGCCGGCGTGATGGGGGCGCCGCCTAGGCGGTTGGGCTCCGTGACGGGGTCAGGAGCCCGATCGTCTTAGTGCGGCGTGTCAGCGATCTGCTGGCGGGCCTCGGCCTCTTCTCCTTCCTGGATCCAGGCGTCGAGCAGGGTGTAGGCCACGGCCAGCACGACGGGGCCGATGAACAGGCCGATGATGCCGAAGGCGAGCAAACCGCCGATGACGCCGACCAGGATCAGGATCAGTGGCAGATCCGCCCCCTGCTTGATG
Organism: Aeromonas simiae; assembly: GCF_014892695.1. Taxonomy (NCBI): domain Bacteria; kingdom Pseudomonadati; phylum Pseudomonadota; class Gammaproteobacteria; order Aeromonadales; family Aeromonadaceae; genus Aeromonas; species Aeromonas simiae. The sequence goes on along the minus strand of NZ_CP040449.1, from coordinate 3,228,272 downwards.
AGGTAGGGGCGCAGGAAGTTATCCATGCTGCCGGCGAAGACGGACCACACCAGCAGGAAGGTGCCCCAGGTGTTGTCGCCGCTCCAATAGAGGTAACCGACGCAGGCCAGCAATACCGGCAAGGCTCCGATCTGGGCGATGATCAGCACGAACATCAGAACGGTCAGTACCATGACGTAGGGGATACCGGCGATGAGCAGGCCAAATCCAGCCACGGTGGCCTGCACCAAGGCGGTCACCACCACGCCGAGGGCGACGGCACGGATCGCCTGGGAGGCGAGCACGGTGGCGTTGTCGCCGCGTTCCCCGGCCAGCCGGTGGGCGAAGCGGCGGATCTCGCAGGCGGCCTTCTCACCGGAGTGATAGAGCAGACCGCACACCGCCACCGTCAGCAGGAAGTGGATCACCAGCATGCCGAGGTTACCGGCCTGAGAGGCCAGCCACTTGGCGGTCTGCCCCATGTAGGGGGAGAGCTTGGCAAACAGCACCTGGCCGCCGCTGGCGAGGATCTGGCGCCACAGCTCGAGCAGGCTGTCACCGACCAGCGGGATCTGACTGAGCCAGAGCAGCTCGGGCGGCGTGGAGTGGCTCATGGTGCTGGCCCACTCCAGCAGGAGGGGCACCTTCTCGGCCATGGTGGCGAGCGCCATCGAGAGGGGGATGACAAACAGCAGCAGCAGGGCGCTGGTCATCACCAGCACCGCCAGTGCCCGTTTGCCCCACAGCAGGCGCTGCACCAGCCGCAATACCGGCCAGGTGGCGATGGTGATCATGGTGCCCCAGATGAGGGCGGGCAGGAAGGGGCGCAGCACCCACAGGCTGGAGATGATGAGCATCCCCATAAAGAGGATCCCCAGGGTGATCTTGGCCAAATCACGCTTCTTGTCGTTCATGCTCTTCTCGTCCAAACAGGGGGAGGGTCAGGCACCACCAGATGCCGGCGCTCAGCCACAGGCCGAGCAGTAACAGGGCAAGCCATTGCAGACTCAGGATCAACAGGGTGCTGCCAAGCAGATAGGGTAGCTGCCACATCAGCAGGCCGCACAGCAGGCTGCCGGTCAGTGCCAGCAGGGCCAGTAGCAGGTGAGCGCCGCTCTGGCGTTGCAGTGGCAGGCTCTGGCCCAGGCTGATGCCGACCCCGAGGCTGGCCAGTGCCGCCAGCGCCGGGATCTGGGTCGGCCAGGCCGCCAGCATGGCAAGCAGGCTCAGGGCCCACCAGGCGCGTGGTCGTTCGGCCAGCCGGGCGAGTCGCTCGCTCTGGCTGAGCAGCGCGGCGCCAAGCAGCATGCCGCCAGCCACGTCGCTGGGGAAGTGCACTCCGAGCCGGATGCGGGCCAGCCCGGTCAGCAGGGCGATAAGGCTGGCCCACAGCATGGGGTGGCGGCAGCGCGGCCATCCTTGCAGCAGCAGGCCCCAAAACAGCAGGGCGGTGGCGGTGTGGCCGCTTGGCATACCAAAGCCGCTGCTGGCCTGACTGGCCAATGCCGGATCCAGATGGAAGGGGCGCGGCCAGCCGATGCTGATCTTGAGCAGGGTGATGGCCAGCGCCAGGGTGCCGAGTGCAAACAGCAGACCCCGCAGCCGTTGCCAGCCGAGCCAGGGTAGCAACAGAGGCAGCAAAATAAGGTAGAGCGCCTGCTCCCCAAACAGATTGGCCGCTGCCAACAGGGGGGAGATGGGCTCGAGCCCGTGTTGCAGCAGGCGCAGCCAGGGTAGTTCGGCCCGGTGCAGCAGCATACCTTGTTGGCTGAAATCGCTCAGCTCGGTGATGGCGCTGTCCGATTGGCCTGGCAAGTGGGCGAGCAGCCAGTCGGCATGTTCGGGGAAGCGCAGCGCCACGTCGGGAGCGGTCAGATTGACCAGCCGAGCGCTGAGGATCTCCCCCCCTAGGTTGGGGGCGCCAAGCAGGTTGACGGCGCCATCGGCGGTCACCTGCAACGGCTCGCGGGTGCGGCAGGCAAACACTTCGGTGCGGGAGTGCTCAATGCGCCCGAGATGGCTCAGCACCTCGCCAACGAGGCCGGTCTCTTCGTGCAGCTCGCGCACGGCGGCCTGTTCGGGCGTCTCGCCCCCATCGATGTAACCGCCGGTGATGCCGAAACGATCGGAGACCCGATCCTGCACCATCAGCACCTTGCCCTGATGCTGTACGACGCAGATGGCGGCCACGGGCCCCTCGGCACGGCTGCCAAAGGCCAGTAGCAGCAGCGACCATATCAACCAGAATCTCACCGGGTGTTTCTCGCAAAGGATAAAAGTGCCCATAGGGTCACAGAAAGCACTGACGTCGACAAGGGTTACCGACCCTGCCATGACAGGGAGGGCCTGAAACGGTTATAGTTCTGCCACTCCCTTTAGACTGGTTCACCCATGAAACAATTTGCCTTTTTTGCCGGGATCACCCTCGGCGTCATCTTGATTCTGTTTGGCTGTGTGGTCATCTTTCAGGCCCTGCCGGCGGCGCTCGATGTGTTGGAGATGCCAAGCCGCATCCCCTTCGTGCGCGAGGTCTATGAGTGGTTGATGACCAGTGCCAACGGGCTGACCGCCCAACTCGAGCAGAACTTCCTGGAGGCATTCCAGACGGTACTCAAGTTGATCCTGTTGATGGCGTTCCTGTGGGTCTGCGTCAAATTGGTTCACATGGGGGTATTGCTGATCCGTGCCGGGGTCGATCTCGTTCGTACCGCCATTGAACATGGCGCTCGTGAGAGCACCCCTGCGGTGGAGCCGGTGAGCCGTGAGCGCGCTCACGATCGCTATCAGCCTTAAGCGCGCCCCGCCCAATCAAAAGGCCACCGTGAGGTGGCCTTTTGGTTTTCATCGAAGGTGAGAGTGGCCCTGTCGGCATGACTCAGTTGAGTAGCTGCTCCAGCGCCGCCTCGGCGGCAGCCCGTTGCTGCTCCTGGGTTGCGACGGCGCCGCTGGCCGCCTTGTCGGCGCTCTGCTGAGCCTGACCGACGGCCTCGCTGGCTGTCTTGCTGGCGCTTTGCTGGGCCTGAGTGACGGCCTCGCTGGCTGTCTTGCTGGCGCTTTGCTGGGCCTGAGTGACGGCCTCGCTGGCGGCTTGGTTGGCGCTTTGCTGTGCCTGAGTGACGGCCTCGCGGGCTGTCTTGCTGGCGCTCTGCTGGGCCTGAGTGACGGCCTCGCTGGCGGCTTGGTTGGCGCTCTGCTGGGCCTGAGTGACGGCCTCGCTGGCGGCTTGGCTGGCGCTTTGCTGAGCCTGAGTGACGGCGTCGCTGGCTGCCTTGTTGGCACTCTGCTGGGCCTGACCGACGGCGTCGCTGGCTGTCTTGCTGGCGCTTTGCTGGGCCTGACTCACGGTGTCACTGGCCGCCTGCACCGCTTTTTGTTGCACCCCGTCGACCAGTGACTGGGTGCTGCCCTCAATCAACTGGCCCACCGCCTGCTGTGGATTGCTCAAGACGCTCAGGGTGGAACTGACGGCAGAGAGGCCGCTGCCCACGGCGCTGGCGCTATCGCTCACGGTTTGAACGGCGTTACGGCCTGTGGCCTGCGCGGCGCCGTTGGCGCTGCCCCACCCCTGCATGGCGGTGGGCCAGATCGGGCTTTGGCCGGGTTCGGCAAAGACCTGGGTGCCCTGCTTGTCGACCAGCATGACGGCCATCTGGTTGCTGTCGGCATTCCAGACCAGTCCGGCTTGGTCGGTCACGCCGGGGGCGATTTGGGAGAGGGCGTAGAACAGGGGGCCCTCCTGTTGTAGCTCGTTGGCGGTCTTGAGCAGGTTCAGGGTGGTGTCATAGTGGGGGCCGAGGATGGCGGTCATGCGATCCTTGACCAGCGGCTGCTCGAACAGGTTGGCCTCGTTGGGATCGAAACCGACCAAGGGCTTTAGCAGGGCCCACATCAGTTGGCCGGCCGGGTTGATCAGCAAGGGGGCCACGCAACCGCTCAGCGTCAGGCCGAGCAGTGCCACCTTGAGAAGGGATATGATACGCATCAAAATACGTCCAGGTAATTGATATAATAGAGATTATTGGAACCTTTCCGACGGTGTCAGCGGGCGGGATGAGCTGTTCACCAATTGCTCAGGCAGGTCGGCGCGCAGGCTATCACAACCGTTTGGGAAAGCCAGCGCGGGGGCGCGAATAGATCAACTTTTTGCCGCAATTGGTCGCTTTGATCAGGTAAACCGAGAGTGGGAGCGTGCAATGAGAAGAGTTGGGGTATGGCTAGCGGGGCTGCTGGCCCTCGGCATGGTCGGCGGGGCGAGTGGAGAGATCCTCGCTCGCGGTAACCACGGAGGGACGCGTCTCTTGTTGCCGGCCAATCCGGGTGAGCGGGTCTGCTGGTATGCCGAGCAGCGTTATTCGGAAGGCGCAGTGCTCAACTTGCCGGAAGGGGCCTTGATCTGTGCGCCGCAGAATGAGCAGGAGAGCAATGGCCCGCTCATGTGGCGTACACCAGAGCCGGGCAAGGAGCCCCAACCTGCACCAAAAAACCGGCTGCGTACCGGAGCATGAGGATTTATTGATCCAGCTAAAGACAGGGGGGAGGGGATTGCCGCATAATTCCCGCCCCGGCTAGCAACCTAGGATAGAAGCTCATGGCCCGTCGCTCCTCTTATACCCATCGTCGCCGCAACAGCTGGTGGTTCAAGCGTCTGTTGGCCCGCGAGCGGGCCGAGAGGGAAGATCGTTCGGTTCGTTCCTGATCGGAGTCAGTGGGCCTTGAGTGTGCGGATCACCGCCTCCAGGGTCTGACGGGTTCGACTGATGTGGCGTGGTGCGACCAGCACCACGTCGTTACCGGCCACCGCCCCCATGATCTCCGGGTTGGCGTGGCGATCGAGCATCCGCGCCACCACGGTGGCGGCCCCCGGCGTGGTGTGGATCAGCACCAGCTGCTGGTTGTGCTCCACCGATTTGACCATGTCATGGATCGAGTGGGTGCTGTCTACGTTCTCCAGCTGTTCATCGACTATGGTGTAGACCTTCTTGCCACTGGCATTTTGCGCCTTGGCGACCCCGAGGCGACGCAGCAGGCGCGACACGGTGGACTGGCTGATGTCGGGGAAGCCGAAGTGGGCCAGCTCGCGCCGGATCTCCTCTTGCGTGCTGTAACAGTGGCGGGCAATGATCTGCCGGCAGGCCTCGAGTTGGGCGGTGTCGTGGGCGATCTCGCCGGCGTTCGACAGGCTCTTGGCCATCCTGCATCTCCTTGCTGGCATGCGGGGCATGCGTCTGGTTGAATGGAATTTATGCAGGGCATTGCTCTGAATATTTTCTGATCTTTACAAAAATCCGCTGCATCGCGCGAAAATTATAGCGTTCTGGCCGTTTCCCGATGTGACCGGCTTCAAAAAAGGGGCCAGCCGGCCCCTTTTTAGTCATTTTTCTGCATAAACCTCTTAGAAGAGGGCGCTGACGATGTCCTGAGTGAAGGACTTCTCGCAATATTTGCACTTCATGCGCACCGCCCCTTTCACCTCACGCACCGCAAAGTGGCTGGCCACCGGCTCGTTGTGGGAGATGCAGTTGGAGTTGGGGCACTCGAATACCCCCTCGATGCACTCCGGCAGGGTCAGGTGGTGCTTCTTGACCACCTCGAACTCCTCAATGATGTTCACGGTGGCCTTGGGAGCGAACAGCGCCAGCTGGTTGGCCTGCTCTTCGGTCAGTTGGGTGTTCTCGATCTTGATGAGATCCTTCTTGCCCAGCGCTGCGGATTTGAGGTTGAACCCGACCGTGATGCGCTCACGGGTCTCGATCAGCTGGAACAGCTTGAGGATCTTGATGCCCTGGCAGGCCGGGATGTGGTCGATGACGGAGCCATTGCGGATGGCTTCAACTTGCAACTTCTCGGACATGATCTTCCCCTCAGACAGTTTCATTCAGTACCAGTGACAGCAGGGCTTGGCGTGCATAGACGCCGTTTTCGGCCTGTTCGAAGTAGGCCGCGTGGGGGGTCTTGTCGACCGCCACGGTGATCTCGTCGACCCGCGGCAGCGGGTGCAGGATCTTCATGGTCGGCTTGGCACCCTCCAGGGTCGGCAGGTCGAGGATGAACTTGGCAGCCATGTGCTTGTACTCGGTCTCATCGAAGCGCTCTTTCTGTACCCGGGTCATGTAGAGCACGTCGAGCTCAGGCATCACCTCTTCCATGGTCTCGTGCACGCTGAAGCGGATCCCCTTCTCCTCCAGCTCCTCGCACAGGTACTCCGGCATGGCCAGCGCCTCCGGCGAGATAAAGAAGAAGCGGCAGTTGAACAGGCTCAGCGCCTGGGCCAGCGAGTGCACGGTGCGGCCGTACTTGAGGTCACCGACGAAGGCGACATTGAGGTTGTCCAGACGCCCCTGGGTCTCGCGGATGGTGAAGAGATCGAGCAGGGTCTGGGTCGGATGCTGGTTGGAGCCGTCACCGCCATTGATCACCGGCACGCGGGAGAACTCGGAGGCGAGGCGGGCAGCCCCCTCTTTCGGGTGGCGCATCACGATGGCATCGGCGTAGGAGCCGATGATTTGAATCGAGTCGGCCAGGGTCTCCCCCTTCTTGGCGCTGGTGTTGCCGCCATCGGCGAAGCCGATGATGTTGCCGCCGAGGCGCTGCACCGCCGTTTCGAAGGAGAGGCGGGTACGGGTGGAGGGCTCGAAGAAGCAGCTGGCAATCAGCTTGTCCTGCAACCAGCGGGCGTTCGGGTCGGCTTTCAACCGTTGTGCGGTTTCAACCACCAGTTCCATTTCAGACCGGGTCAGGTCGGAGATGGAGATGACGTGTTTCTTATAGAGCGGATTGGTCATCGTCTGCATTCCCTATGACAGAGGAGAGGTGGAGAGGCAAAAAAAAAGCCCCTGAAACAGGGGCCTTTTTCCAAAACAATTCGGGATCTGCGGGTCGGGAACCGGTAACAACGGCATCGCACCGGGAGAATTCTCCCGCCAGAACCTGAGGCTTCTGAGCGAAAATCGGCGACAACATGACCAGTCCCTTTGCAAAATCGGAAGGATTATAGTGGTGAAAAAAAGTTTGTCAAAACTTTATTTTTGATACCATTTTTGGCATGAAAAACGTTTAAATGTCGTCAACGTGTCGGCATACCCACAAAGCATGGCGATGTTGCAGTGGATGCTGCTGCTGCGCCAGGGTCTGTAGGTAAGCGAGGCGATGGTGCCCCTCCAGCAGGGCCAGTGGGTGTGGCATGGGCGTGCCGTCCGGGTAGCATTCATCGGCGCGGGGGACGAGCACTATGATGGGCTCGGGCCAGGTGCCGTGGCTGGCCATGTACTCAGCCAGCCAGGAGCGGCGCACGTAACGGTTGCTGCGCAGCAGCTCGCTCCAGCGCTCGACCACCTCCATGTGGCGGGTATCCACCTCGGCGAGCAGTTGCTCTGTCTCCAGCATCAAGGGGGAGACTCGCAGCCGGGCCAGATCGATAAAGCTCCAGTTGGACTCGAAACCGCGCCAGTGGCGGTAGAGCCACTGTGCCAGCAGGTTGGGGGGTATATGTGGCAGCAGGGGGGTCACCCGGCTCAGGTAGTCGGGCAGCGACTCGGTGCGATCCTCATAGCGGAAATTGAGGGGAGCAAGCTGTTGCAGTAGGCGGTAGTTGAGCACGGGGCACCTCCCTGTCCGATGCCTTCGTCTCTACCCTACCCCCAAAGGTATGAGTTGCCCACCCCAATGAGGCGCAAGCCGCTCCAGTCAGATGCAAAATCAGATGGTTAGGGATGGAATGTACGAAAAATAGCGGGAAGTGCGTTAACTTTGTGCAATCAGGTGTTGCCAGACAAAAAAAGCCTTTACCTTTGATCCGCGCTTTGTATACTACGCCTCGTTTGTTGCAGGGGCGTAGTTCCAATTGGTAGAACAGCGGTCTCCAAAACCGATGGTTGCGGGTTCGAGTCCTGCCGCCCCTGCCATTAAATTCAAGAAAAGCCGGCCTAGTGCCGGCTTTTTGCTTTTCTCGCCCTCCTCATCTTGCCTTCCCCTGTTCCGGCCATGGCCTAGATCCCCGCACGCGGGCACTCTGCCCTTCGTTGTGGTCATCGGCGCCTGAACACACCGATGAAGAGATCAGCCCTTTTTCCGCTTTGCCTCAACGGCGTTGCCGCAGCACGTTTCAAACATGGCCACTGTGCCGTAGGGATCCTCGTGTCGCCGTCACTGCGCTGGCGGTAGCTGGCGGTCACTTGGTTCAGGGCGCATTCGAGTAGTGTCGAGGCGGGTTATCTCGTACCAGGCGCCGAGGTCGTGTTCGAGATAAAACGGCCAGCCGGGAGCCCGGTGCAGGCGCAGGCCAGCATGGCCAAGAGCAGGATCACCGCGGTGCCCATCGCTATCCCTCCACAATACGCAGCTGCCCTTCGCGAAAGCGGGCCGCCTGTTCGCTCGGCGGGGTGCCGAAGAAGCGTTTGTACTCGCGGCTGAACTGGGAGCCACTCTCGTAGCCGACCCGGCTGGCGGCGGTGCCCGCCTTGAGGCCATCGTGCAGCATCATCAGGCGCGCCTTGTGCAGCCGCAACGACTTGATGTATTGCAGCGGTGAGGTGGCCGTCACCGCCTTGAAGTGGTGGTGGAAGGCCGAGACGCTCATGTTGGCCTCGCGCGCCAGATCTTCCACCGTCAGGTTTTCGGTGAAGCGTTGCTCCATCACCCGCAGCACCCTCGCTATCTGGCTCACCTGGCTGTGGCGGCTGGCCATGGCGAGCAGGGCAGGCCCGCCCCCCTCGTGCAGGGCGTGGAACAGGATCTCGCGCACGATCTGGGGGCCAAGCACCCGGGCGTGCAGTGGCTGGTCGAACACCTCGACCAGCCGCTCCACCGCGCACAGCATGGTCTCGGAGAGGGGCACAGAGTGGACCCCGCGCTCGGGCTCGGCAACCGTGACCGGAGCCGCGTCCCCCATCTCCAGCAGCAGCGCCTGTAGCGCCGCGATGTCGATATCGATGGAGAGCCCGACCAGCGGCTGTGCAGGAGAGGCGAAGCACTCGCACTCGCAGGTCAGCGGCAGGGTCATCATCAGGTAGTGCTCGGGGTCATAGCGGAAGGTGTGCTCGGCCAGATAACCCACCTTGTGCCCCTGCAAGATGACGATCATGCGTGGCCGGTAGAGAACCGGGATGCGCTCATGGTGCTCCGTGGTGTAGATGAGGTGCACCCCGGCGACCGGAGCCGGGGTGATGCCGTGGCGCGGTGCCAGGGTGGCGAGCCGGGCCGCGAGGGTGGACTGGCGTGTGGCGGATGCAGGCTGTTTGTTGTTCATGTCTGGGGAAAAGTAGAAATAGGCAAAAGATAGGCAGAATATTGCCTTGATGGTAGGGCTGTGCTGGAGAAAAATGCAACCATCAAGTTTTATCCTTTTCCTGCTAGGAGAGACCATGCACAACTTTACTCTGCACACCCCGACCAAGATCCTGTTTGGTGAGGGGCAGATTGCCGCCCTGCGCGAGCAGCTCCCTTCCGATGCTCGCATCCTCATCACCTACGGCGGTGGCAGCGTGGTGCGCAGCGGTCTGCTGACGCGCATCCGTGAGGCCCTAAGCGGCATGACCCTGTTCGAGTTCGGCGGCATCGAGCCCAACCCCTCGTACGAGACCTTGATGGGGGCGGTCGAGCTGGCCCGCGCCGAACGTGTCGACTTTCTGCTGGCCGTCGGCGGCGGCTCGGTGCTCGATGGCACCAAGTTCATCGCGGCGGCGGCGCCTTATGAGGCGGCGGACGACCCTTGGCACGTCCTCGAGACCGTTGGGGAGAAGGTGAAAACGGCCATTCCACTCGGTTCTGTGCTGACCCTGCCGGCGACTGGCTCTGAGATGAACATGGGGGCCGTGATCACCCGCAAGAGCACGGGTGACAAGCAGCACTTCTTCTCCCCCTGCGTGATGCCGCGCTTTGCCGTGCTCGATCCGGTGCTCACCTATACCCTGCCGGCCCGTCAGGTCGCCAACGGCGTGGTGGATGCCTTTGTGCACGTGGTGGAGCAGTACATCACCTTCCCGGTGGATGCCAAGGTGCAGGATCGCTTCGCCGAAGGGCTGCTGCTGACCCTGATCGAAGAGGGCCCCAAGGCGCTGGCCGAGCCGGAGAACTATGCGGTGCGCGCCAACCTGATGTGGAGTGCCACCATGGCGCTCAACGGCCTCATCGGTGCCGGTGTGCCGCAAGATTGGGCCACCCACATGCTGGGCCATGAGCTGACCGCCCGCCACGGCCTCGACCATGCCCAGACCCTGGCGGTGCTGCTGCCGGTGCTGCTCGACGTCAAGCGCGATGCCAAGCAGGACAAGCTGCTGCAATACGCCGAGCGGGTGTGGGGGATCACCACGGGTGACGAGGCACTGCGCATCGATCTGGCCATCGCGGCGACCCGAGCCTTCTTCGAGCGGATGGGGGTACCGACCCGGCTGCGCGACTATGGCGTCGATCAGCCGGATGTGACGACCATGCTGGCCAAGCTGCAAGAGCGTGGTTATACCGCCCTGGGTGAGCATGGGGATATCGACCTCGAAACCAGCCGGCATATTTATGAAGCAGCCCGCTAAGGGGCGCACATTGGAAAGAAGCGTCGTAAGTCGCTTCCTGTGACGAGTAGGCGGGCCCGTCGAACGGCTCGCCTGTTACAAAAGTGTTGTTTTTTGAGACATCATCCCCTTACTACCCCAGATCCTGACATTTCTAAGAACAAAATCAGCTAAGATAATGTTCCAGAAAAACATTTTTTTATACTGGTTGGAGCACTGTTGGCGACCAATTCCGCCATCATGGGGCGCTCATTTGGTTTGTTTTTTTGATACTCTGCTCAGACCGGGTGAAAAACCGCCTGTGGACTGAAGACAGTTCGGTTGTCATAAAACTCCAAAATTTGATACTAATCACCTTCGCGCCTGGAAAGCGGGGGAGGGGAGGTAACAGGAGGTTGCCGTGCCTGAGGCCGATTTTCTTCATCAAGGTCCTGTTCGGCCGGCTCAGCGGCCGGGTGGCAACAGACAAAGGTAGCGATTATTTACTAACCATCAGGGAATAGTCATGCAGATTGGAATACCGAGAGAGAGTCTCGCCGGTGAGACCCGGGTCGCAGCGACTCCGGCCACCGTTGAGCAGCTGAAAAAGCTCGGCTTCGACGTGGTGGTGGAGAGCGGCGCCGGCCGTTTCGCCAGCTTCGATGACGCCGCCTTCGTGGCCGCAGGGGCCGAAGTAGCCGAGCGCGTCTGGAACGCCGACCTGATCTTCAAGGTCAACGCACCGAGCGACGCCGAGATTGCCCAGATCAAGGAAGGGGCGACCCTCATCAGCTTCGTCTGGCCGGCCCAGAATCCCGAGCTGGTTGAGAAGCTCTCCCAGCGCAACATCAACGTGATGGCGATGGACATGGTGCCGCGTATTTCCCGTGCTCAGGCACTGGATGCGCTCTCCTCCATGGCCAACATCGGCGGCTATCGTGCCGTGATTGAAGCCGCCCACGAGTTTGGCCGCTTCTTCACCGGCCAGATCACCGCCGCCGGTAAGGTTCCACCCGCCAAGGTGCTGGTCATCGGTGCTGGTGTGGCCGGTCTGGCCGCCATCGGTGCAGCCGGTTCCCTCGGCGCCATCGTGCGTGCCTTTGACACCCGTCTGGAAGTGGCCGAGCAGATCGAGTCCATGGGCGGCGAGTTCCTCAAGCTGGACTTCGGCGGCGAGGATGGCTCCTCCTCCGACGGTTACGCCAAGGTGATGAGCGAGGAGTTCATCGCCGCCGAGATGGCTCTCTTTGCCGAACAGGCCAAGGAAGTGGACATCATCGTCACCACCGCCCTGATCCCGGGCAAGCCGGCTCCCAAGCTGATCACCAAAGAGATGGTCGACAGCATGAAGCCGGGCTCCGTGATCGTGGACATGGCGGCCCAGGCCGGCGGCAACTGTGAATACACTGTGCCGGGCGAGCTGCATGTCACCGACAACGGCGTCAAGATCATCGGTTACACCGACCTGCCGGGTCGTCTGCCGGCCCAATCCTCCCAGCTTTACGGCACCAACCTGGTGAACCTGATGAAGCTGATGTGCAAGGAGAAGGACGGTAACGCCGTCATCGACTTTGACGACGTCATCATGCGCAACATGACCGTCATCAAGGCCGGTGAAGTGACCTTCCCGCCCCCCGCCATCTCGGTCTCTGCGGCCCCGCAAAAACCCGCCGCTGCCAAGCCGGTGGCGAAGAAGGAAGAGGCCAAGCCCTCCAACAAGAAGTTCATCTGGGGCGCACTCGGCATCGCCGCGTTCGGCTGGATCGCGTCTGTGGCTCCGGCTGAGTTCCTGGCTCACTTCACCGTCTTCGTGCTCTCGTGCGTGGTCGGTTACTACGTGGTGTGGAACGTTTCCCATGCCCTGCATACCCCGCTGATGTCCGTGACTAACGCCATCTCCGGCATCATCGTTGTCGGTGCGCTGTTGCAGATTGGCCAAGGGTCGCCCCTGGTAACAGGGCTTGCATTCGTGGCCGTGCTGATTGCCAGTATCAACATCTTCGGCGGTTTCACCGTCACTCAGCGCATGCTGAAGATGTTCCGTAAGGATTAAGGGGGTTTAACGTGTCTCAAGGACTGGTAACAGCATCCTATATCGTTGCCGCCGTGCTCTTCATCCTCAGTCTCGCGGGACTGTCGAAGCAGGAGACGGCCAAGCATGGCAACCTGTTTGGTATCGCCGGTATGGCCATCGCTCTGGTGGCTACCGTGTTTAACCCGGAAACCAGTGGCGTGCACTGGATCATTCTGGCCATGGTTATCGGCGGCGCCATCGGCGTGCGTCTGGCACTCAAGGTCGAGATGACCGAGATGCCCGAGCTGGTGGCCGTGCTGCACAGCTTCGTTGGTATGGCCGCCGTGCTGGTGGGCTTTAACAGCTTCATCGACCTGCACCCGGCTGCCCCTGGCGAAGTCGTGGTCAGCGTAGGCTCTAACCTGGATGCCACTCTGGCCGCCGCCCGTGCGGCGTTCGAGCAGGCCGCCCAGGCGGTACAGGCCGATCACCTGACCGGCGCCATGCTGAACATCCACCTGGTCGAGATTTTCCTCGGCATCTTCATCGGTGCGGTGACCTTCACCGGCTCCGTGGTGGCCTTTGGCAAGCTGCGTGGACTCATCTCCTCCAAGCCGCTGATGCTGCCGCATCGCCACAAGCTGAACCTGCTGGCTGTGCTGGTTTCCCTGGCCCTGATGGTTTACTTCGTCAAGGTTGGCGGCTCCACCACTGCCCTGCTGATCATGACCCTGATCGCCTTCGCCTTCGGCTGGCATCTGGTGGCCTCCATCGGTGGCGCCGACATGCCGGTGGTGGTTTCCATGCTCAACTCCTACTCCGGTTGGGCAGCGGCGGCGGCGGGCTTCATGCTCTCCAACGACCTGCTGATCGTGACCGGTGCTCTGGTGGGCTCCTCCGGTGCCATCCTCTCTTACATCATGTGTAAGGCGATGAACCGCTCCTTTATCTCCGTTATCGCCGGTGGCTTTGGCACCGACGGCGCCGCTTCCAGTGGCGATCAGGAGATGGGCGAATACCGCGAGACCAGCGCCGAAGACGTGGCCGACCTGCTCAAGGGCGCCGGCTCCGTCATCATCACCCCGGGCTATGGCATGGCGGTGGCACAGGCTCAGTATCCGGTGGCCGAAATCACCCAGAAGCTGCGCGATCGCGGCATCAAGGTGCGCTTTGGTATCCACCCGGTTGCGGGTCGTCTGCCGGGCCACATGAACGTGTTGCTGGCGGAAGCCAAGGTTCCTTACGATATCGTGCTGGAAATGGACGAAATCAACGAGGACTTCAGCGACACCGACGTGGTGCTGGTGATCGGTGCCAACGACACCGTGAACCCGGCCGCTCTGGAAGATCCGGGCAGCCCCATCGCCGGCATGCCGGTGCTGGAAGTGTGGAAGGCGCAGACCGTCATCGGCTTCAAGCGCTCCATGAACACCGGTTATGCCGGTGTGCAGAACCCGCTGTTCTTCAAGGACAACACCCAGATGCTGTTTGGCGATGCCAAGGCCAGCGTCGAGGCGATCCTCAAGGCACTGTGATCCTGATGCAAGGATGGAAAAAGGAGGCTGCGGCCTCCTTTTTTTTATCCCGGTTTCTGCATTACCCTCTCAGACTCGGTCTGACATCGTGTTGACCGCTCTTGAGGCCCCACAGGGAGTGTATGCGAGTGAAGTGGTGCTGTTTGCTTCTGGGTCTGCTGCTGGCGCCATTACAGGCGAAGACCCTGCTCATCGGCGGGCTGCTGGAGCCGCCGCTCAAGTACCTGGATCAGGCTGGCAATCCTACTGGCCTGGATGTCGACATTGTCAGCCGCATCTTTGGCACCCTCGGCCAGCCGTTTCGCATCGAGCTGATTGATTCGGGGGCTCGCCTCAGTCGCAGCGCCCGGGAGGGCCGCTACGACATGCTGCTGAGCTACTCCTATCGCCCCGAGCGGGAGGCCTATCTCATCTACCCCGCTGAGTCTCACATCATCCACAGTTGGTATTTCTTCGTGCGCAAGGAGGAGAGGGGGCGCATCCAGTTTGGGCGTCTCGAGGATCTCAAACCATGGCGGCTGGGGCTGACCCGCGATTTTGCCTACACCCCCGAGATCAATGCGATCGAGGGCGATGCATCCTGGCAGGTGCAGGTGGTCAGCATGAACATGCTGCAACTGCGCAAGTTGGCACAGGGGCGCATCGACGTGGTGCCGATGCAACTGGCCAGCGCCTTCGCTCAGATCCACGCCGAGGGGCTGGCGGGGAAGCTCGACTACCTGCCGCGCCCGATCCGCTCGAGCACCTATTTTAACGTCTGGTGCAAGGCCCGCGCCGATGCAGGCACCCCGACCCTGATGCGAGCCTATGATGCCGAGCTGCGGCGGATGAAGGAGGATGGCCGCTTGCAGGACATCTACACCAAGTACGGGGTGCCCTACCGCGAACCCTAGGGTTTGACGTCGCGCTGGATGGGGTTTTGCAGCGAGATCAGGGTCTCGGTGGACTGGATCTCGTCGATGCTCTGGATCTTGCTGATGAGCACGGTCTGCAACTCGTCGATGGAGCGGGTCATCACCTTCATGAAGATGCTGTAGTGGCCGGTGGTGTAGTAGGCCTCGACCACCTCGTCCAGCGCCCGCAGCTTGGCCAATGCCGAGGGGTAATCCTTGGCGCTTTTCAAATTGATGCCGATGAAGCAGCAAACGTCGTAACCCAGCTTCTTGGCGTTCACCTGTACCCGCGTCCCCTCGATGATCCCCGCCTGCTTCATCTTCTCCACCCGCACATGGATGGTGCCTGGGCTGACCGCGAAGCGCTTGGCCAGTTCGGCATAGGGAATGCGCGCATTCTCCATCAGGGCGCTCAGGATGCCCTGATCCAGATTATCGATTCGATAATTTTCAGCCACTTTTTCGACCGCTCTTTAACGATTTGAGATTAAATGGCAGGTTATATTGAATTAAAAAAGGCGTAAAGCGTAAATCTATTATTGATTATTGAATTGTGGTGTCGTTTTGTTGAAGAATCATCACCAGCAACGCAGTTTGATACAGGGATTCACCATGAAACAGCACTACATTCGCAGCCAGCAGCAGATCACCCTCGTGAAGGAACTCTTCTCCCGCCACCTCGCCCAGCAGCTGGGTCTGATGGAGGTGCAGGCTCCCATCCTGAGCCGCGTCGGTGATGGGACTCAAGACAACCTGTCCGGCAGCGAGAAAGCGGTGCAGGTCAAGGTGAGAACCCTGCCTGAGCACACCTTCGAGGTGGTGCATTCGCTGGCCAAGTGGAAACGCCAGACCCTGGGCCGTTTCGGTTTTGCTCCGGGCGAGGGGCTCTACACCCATATGAAGGCCCTGCGTCCGGATGAGGAGCGCCTCTCACCGATCCACTCCGTCTATGTGGATCAGTGGGACTGGGAGCGGGTGATGCCGCAGGACCGCCGCGATCTGGCCTACCTGAAAGAGACGGTGCAGGCGATCTGGACCGCCATTAAGACCACCGAGCGCGCCATCTGCGCCGAGCATGACCTGACCCCCTTCCTGCCGGAAGCGATCCAGTTCATGCACAGTGAAGAGCTACTGCGCCGCTATCCGGAGCTGGATGCCAAGGGGCGTGAGCGCGCCATCGCCAAGGAGTTGGGGGCCGTGTTCCTCATCGGCATCGGCGGCGATCTCTCCCACGGTGAGCGCCATGATGTGCGGGCCCCTGACTATGACGACTGGAGCTCCGAGAGCGAGCTGGGTCTGGCTGGCCTCAACGGCGACATCCTGGTGTGGAACCCGGTGCTCGAAGACAGCTTTGAAATCTCCTCTATGGGGATCCGCGTGGACGCAGAGGCCCTGCGTCGTCAGCTCGCCCTCACCGGTGACGAGGACCGTCTGGCCTATGAGTGGCACCAGGAGCTGCTGGCCGGGCGCATGCCGCAGACCATAGGTGGAGGGATAGGACAATCGCGTTTGGCCATGTTGCTGCTGCAAAAGGAGCACATCGGGCAGGTGCAGGTTGGTGTGTGGCCGTCCGAGGTGAGGGAGCGTATCTCCGGACTGCTTTAAGAAGGCTTGCCTTCCCCGGGGGAGGTTCCCCCTGTGGCCCGCTCATCCCATGTCCGGCCGCATTCACTACATTCCTCTCGGCAATCTTCGGATTGCCGTTTTTTATGGATAAAAAACGCCGGCTCGGAGCCGGCGTTTTGGTTTTTGCGGTGTTTACTGCTCCAGCGTCAGACCGTTGCTGTCAGCCCCCAGGCGCAGCAGCTTGTCCGGTACCACCCGGCCGGAGAGGATGGCCTGGGCGAGCGGGTTTTCGACCTTCTGCTGGATGGCGCGCTTGAGCGGACGCGCCCCGTAGACCGGGTCGAAGCCGGCATGGGCCAGGCGGGTGAGCAGATCCTCGCTGACCTCCACCTGATAGCCCTGCTGCTCGAGGCGGGCCACCAGCCCCTTGAGTTGGATGCGGGCGATGGACTTGATGTGCTCCTCGCCGAGCGGGTGGAAGACCACGGTCTCGTCGATCCGGTTGATGAACTCGGGCCGGAAGCTGTGGGTTAGCACCTCCATCAGCAGGGCCTTCATCTCGTCGTAGTCCTTCTCGCTGTGGTGCTCCTGAATGAGATCCGAGCCCAGGTTTGAGGTCATGATGACCACGGTATTGCGAAAATCGACGGTGCGGCCCTGACCATCGGTGAGACGGCCGTCATCGAGCACCTGCAACAGGATGTTGAACACATCCGGGTGCGCTTTTTCCACCTCGTCGAGCAGGATCACCGAGTAGGGGCGGCGGCGCACCGCCTCGGTCAGATAACCCCCCTCCTCATAGCCCACGTATCCGGGAGGCGCCCCGACCAGACGCGAGACGCTGTGTTTTTCCATGAACTCCGACATGTCGATGCGCACCATGGCATCTTGGGTGTCGAACAGGAACTCGGCCAGCGCCTTGCACAGCTCGGTCTTGCCCACCCCGGTGGGGCCGAGGAACAAAAACGAGCCGATCGGGCGGTTCGGATCGGAGAGGCCGGCGCGGGAGCGGCGGATGGCGTTGGAGACCGCATCGACCGCCTCGTTTTGGCCGATCACCCGGCTGTGGAGCTGATCTTCCATGCGCAGCAGCTTCTCTTTCTCGCTCTCGAGCATGCGGGCCACCGGGATACCGGTCCAGCGGGCCAGCACGTCGGCGATCTCTACGTCGGTGACCCGATTGCGCAGCAGGCTGGTCTCCTGCATCTCGGCCTGGGTCGCCAGATCGAGCTGTTTCTCCAGCTCGGGGATGCGGCCGTATTGCAACTCGGACATGCGCCCCAAGTCGCCTGCGCGGCGGGCCACATCGAGATCCTGACGGGCCTGCTCCAGCGCCGCCTTGATGTGCTGGGTGCCGGCCAGGGCGGCCTTCTCGGCTTTCCACACCTCTTCCAGCTCGTTGTATTCAAACTCCTTCTCGGCCAGCTCTTGGTTGAGCAGGTCGAGGCGCTTGCGACTGGCATCGTCAGACTCCTTGTTCAGGGCCTGCTGCTCCAGCTTGAGCTGGATGATGCGCCGCTCAAGGCGATCGAGCGCCTCGGGCTTGGAGTCGATCTGCAACCGGATGCTGGCGGCCGCCTCGTCGATGAGGTCGATGGCCTTGTCCGGCAGTTTGCGATCGGCGATGTAGCGATGGGAGAGCTGGGCCGCCGCCACAATCGCAGGATCGGTGATCTGCACGTGGTGGTGCAGCTCATAGCGCTCTTTCAGGCCGCGCAGGATGGCGATGGTGTCTTCCACCGTCGGCTCTTCGACCAGCACCTTCTGGAAGCGGCGCTCGAGGGCGGCGTCTTTCTCCACGTACTGCCTGTACTCATCGAGCGTGGTGGCACCGACACAGTGCAGCTCACCGCGCGCCAGGGCGGGTTTGAGCATGTTGCCGGCGTCCATCGCCCCTTCGCCCTTGCCAGCGCCGACCATGGTGTGCAGCTCGTCAACGAAGAGGATGACGTTGCCCTCTTCCTTGGCCAGATCGTTGAGCACCGCCTTGAGGCGCTCCTCAAATTCGCCGCGGTACTTGGCGCCGGCCACCAGCGCGCCCATGTCGAGTGAGAGCACCCGCTTGTTCTTGAGTCCCTCCGGCACCTCGCCGTTGATGATGCGCTGGGCCAGTCCCTCGACGATGGCGGTCTTACCGACACCGGGTTCGCCGATGAGCACAGGGTTGTTCTTGGTGCGGCGTTGCAGCACCTGGATGGTGCGGCGGATCTCGTCATCTCGGCCGATGACCGGATCGAGTTTGCCGATCTCTGCCCGCTCGGTGAGATCGATGGTGTATTTCTCCAGCGCCTGGCGGTTCTCCTCGGCGTTGGCATCATCGATCTTCTTGCCGCCACGCACTTTGTCGATGGCCGCCTCGAGTTTTTCCTTGGTCAGCCCCTGGGCACGCAGCAGCTCGCCGAGGTTGCCCTTGTCGTCGAGGGCGGCCAGCACGAACAGCTCGGACGAGATGAACTGATCCTTGCGTTGCTGGGCCAGCTTGTCGCAGACGTTGAGCAGGCGGCCGAGGGCCGGGGAGAGCTGTACGTCGCCATCCACACCGCTGACGCGCGGCAGGCGATCGAGTTCTTCGCCCAGGCGCGAGCGCAGGGCGTTGACGTCCAGGCCGGTCAGCGTGAGCAGCGGACGGATAGAGCCGCCATCCTGATTGACCAAGGCGGTCATCAGGTGGACGGGGTCGATAAATTGGTGATCACGACCCAGTGCGAGTGACTGGGCATCGGAGATGGCAAGTTGGAACTTGCTGGTGAGGCGATCAAGACGCATCGCATTCCCCTTATAGAGACGCCGCTGTGCGGCAAAAACAACTTTCTGCAAGCAAAGATGAGGGCCGATAAGGGGATTTCAAGGGATCCGCTGCTGATTTTTTCTTCAGCAGCGGATCGCCGGTCACTCGAGCCAGATGAGCGAGGCCATACGACCGGTCTGACCGTCGCGGCGATAAGAGTAAAAACGGGTGGCATCGCTCACGGTGCAGAACTCGCCGCCGTAGATGGCGCTGACACCGGCGCGTCTCAGGCGTAGGCGCGCCAACAGGTAGAGATCGGCCAACCACTTGTCGGCGTTGGTCGAGGGCTTGAAGGCCTCGCTGGCCTCTGCTTGTTCGGTGATGAAGGCGGTGCGCACCTCGCTCCCCACCTCGAAGGCATCCGGGCCGATGGCCGGGCCGAGCCAGGCCAGCACCTCGGCCGGATCGCAGCCCATGGCCGTGATGCTTGCTTCCAGTACCCCGGCGTGCAGGCCGCGCCAGCCGGCGTGGGCGGCAGCGACGACGGTACCGGCGCGATCGCAAAACAGCACCGGTAGGCAGTCGGCCGTCATTACCACGCAGGGATGGCCGGGGGCATGGGCGCAGGCGGCGTCCGCCTCTGGCGCCGTGACAGACGGCGTGGCCGCAGGGTGCACGGTAATGCCGTGCACCTGGCTCAACCAGGGCAGGGTGTCTGGGATGGCGGCTTCGCGTTGCAGCAGGGCGCGGTTTTCCTCGACCCGCACCGGGTCATCGCCCACATGATCGCCCAGATTGAGACCGGCAAAAGGCCCCACACTGAGTCCACCCAAGCGAGTGGTGGAGAGGGCATGCACATTGGCCGGGGCCGGCCAGTCGGGCTGAATGAAGGAAAGCGGCATGATGGATTCCGATTCGGGTCAGGGATTGAGACCATAACGGCAGCGGAGTGCGGCGGCAAGCCCCGCAGGTCTCTTCTCCGAGAGCCTGATGTTTCGCTTCGAGCGAAGAGGTGGCGCCGTTGAGTCCGCCATGGCCAATGCCCGGCATGGTGAAGCAATAGATCGGGGCCTAGCCCCATGGAGGAGGCAAAGGGACTCTGACGATAAGGTGGGGGAGGTTAAGTTCGGGCGTTGAAAAAGAAGGGCCCCGTTGCGGGGCCCTCTGGATCACGGGTGCAGATCGAAGCGATCGGCGTTCATCACCTTGGTCCAGGCCGCGACGAAGTCGCGCACGAATTTCTCCTGGTTGTCATCCTGGGCATACACCTCGGCATAGGCGCGCAGTATGGAGTTGGAGCCGAACACCAGATCGACCCGGGTCGCGGTCCACTTCAACGCGCCGCTCTGGCGATCGCGGATCTCATAGAGATTGCTGCCCGCCGGTACCCACTGGTAGGCCATGTCGGTCAGGTTGACGAAGAAGTCGTTGCTGAGCACCCCGACCCGGTCGGTAAACACCCCGTGGGCCGTGCCGCCATGGTTGGTGCCGAGCACCCGCATGCCGCCGATCAGGGCCGTCATCTCGTGGGCGGTGAGGCCGAGCAGTTGCGTCTTGTCGAGCAGCATCTCCTCCGGAGTGACCACGTAGTCGCGCTTGAGCCAGTTACGATAACCATCGTGCAGCGGCTCGAGTACCTCGAAGGAGTCGACGTCGGTCATCTCCTGCGTGGCATCGCCACGGCCAGGGGCGAACGGTACTTCGAGGGGGACACCGGCCGCCTTGGCGGCCTGCTCGACCCCCAGGTTACCGGCCAGCACTATCACATCGGCCAGACTGGCACCACTCGTGGCGGCGATAGGCTCGAGCACGGCGAGCACCTTGGCCAGGCGTGCCGGTTCGTTCCCTTCCCACCCTTTTTGTGGCGCAAGGCGGATGCGGGCACCGTTGGCGCCGCCACGCTTGTCGGAGCCACGGAAGGTGCGGGCACTGTCCCAGGCGGTGGCGACCATCTCGGCGATGGAGAGGCCGCTCGCGGCGATCTCGGCCTTGATGGCTGCCACGTCGTAGTCCTTGCGACCGGCCGGCACCGGGTCTTGCCAGATGAGATCCTCACCCGGCACGTCGGGGCCGAGGTAGCGGGCCTTGGGCCCCAGATCTCTGTGGGTCAGCTTGAACCAGGCGCGGGCGAACACCTCGGAGAAGTAGGCCGGATCCTGATGGAAGCGTTCGGCAATTTTGCGGTATGCAGGATCGACCTTCATCGCCATGTCGGCGTCGGTCATGATCGGCATGCAGCGGAGGGAGGGATCTTCGACATCAACCGGCTTGTCCTCTTCCTTGATGTCGATGGGGATCCACTGCCAAGCGCCGGCCGGGCTCTTGGTGAGCGTCCACTCGTGACCGAGCAGCATGTCGAAGTAGCCGTTGTCCCAGCGGGTGGGGTGGGTGGTCCATGCCCCCTCAATGCCGCTGGTCACGGTATTGCGGCCGATGCCACGGGAGGTCTTGTTGAGCCAGCCGAGGCCTTGATCCTCTAATCCTGCGGCCTCCGGCTCCGGGCCCAGCAGCTTGGCGTCGCCATTACCGTGGGTCTTGCCGACCGTGTGCCCCCCGGCGGTCAGCGCCACCGTCTCTTCGTCGTTCATCGCCATGCGGGCGAAGGTGACACGGATGTCATTGGCGGTGCGCTGCGGATCGGGCTGGCCATCGACCCCTTCCGGGTTGACGTAGATTAGGCCCATCATCACGGCTGCCAGCGGATTTTCCAGGTCGCGCTGGCCAGAATAACGGCTGTGCTCACCGCCGCTCGGCGCCAGCCACTGCTTCTCCGAACCCCAGTAGATGTCTTTCTCCGGATGCCAGATGTCTTCCCGGCCAAAGGCGAAGCCGTAGGTCTTGAGGCCCATCGACTCATAGGCGATGGTGCCGGCCAGTACGATGAGATCGGCCCAGCTTATCTTGTTGCCGTACTTTCTCTTGATGGGCCAGAGCAGGCGGCGGGCCTTGTCGAGGTTGGCGTTGTCGGGCCAAGAATTGAGCGGAGCAAAGCGCTGGTTGCCGGTGGCGGCGCCGCCCCGTCCGTCGGCGATCCGGTAGGTGCCGGCAGAGTGCCATGCCATGCGGATCATCAGGCCGCCGTAGTGGCCCCAGTCGGCAGGCCACCAGGGCTGACTGTCGGTCATCATGGCGTGCAGGTCGCGCTTGAGGGCCGCAATATCGAGGCTCTTGAGCTCTTCCCGGTAATTGAAAGAGGCGCCCATCGGATTGGTCTTGCTGTCATGTTGATGCAGGATGTCGAGGTTCAGCGACGTGGGCCACCAATCGGTGTTCGAGTTGCCTGACTCGGTCATGGCGCCGTGCATGAATGGGCACTTACCCCCGGAATTTCCACCGTGCGTACTCATATTGCTCTCCCTTGAGTTGCGATACCGGTAGCCAGTCGTCTGAGGCTGCTACCTTGCTTGAACTAGGACTTTTATGAATCTATTGAGGTCACACTATAACGACAACGTTGGTTAATTGTGGATGAATACGGTTTCATTTTTATCGCTGAAGCAGTGTAGACCTTGGCGGAGTCCTTGAGCGGAGGGGGATGTATCCTGCGATGACGTACTTAGGAGGGGAGGAGGGGGTGCGTCAGTTTTTTACTGGATAAAGGATAGGGGCAGATAAAACAAAGAGCCCCGCAGATGGGGATCTGCGAGGCTCTCTGAAGTGGTGGCCCCTCCCAGACTTGAACTGGGGACCAAGCGATTATGAGTCGCCTGCTCTAACCACTGAGCTAAGGGGCCGAAATCGGCATAAGTGGCGGCGATTATAGGAGAATCGCCTTGGGCAGTCTATAGGTGGATCAATCACTTGTCGAAGCTTTGAGCAGGTTGGGGCCTGTCAAAACGGAATGAAAAAGGGCCCTGATGGGCCCTTCTAAAACACGAGACGTTTACTCGTCGAGGAAGCTACGCAGCACCTCGGAGCGGCTCGGGTGACGCAGCTTACGCAGCGCCTTGGCTTCGATCTGACGGATACGCTCGCGGGTCACGTCGAACTGCTTGCCCACTTCCTCAAGGGTGTGGTCAGTGTTCATGTCGATCCCGAAGCGCATGCGCAGCACCTTGGCTTCCCGTGCGGTCAGGCCAGCCAGCACTTCGCGAGTGGCGTTGCGCAGGCTCTCACTGGTGGCCGCATCAGCCGGCAGGGCGAGGGTGGTATCCTCGATGAAGTCGCCAAGATGGGAGTCTTCGTCATCACCGATGGGGGTCTCCATCGAGATAGGCTCCTTGGCAATCTTCAGCACCTTGCGGATCTTGTCTTCCGGCATACCCATGCGAATAGCCAGCTCTTCCGGACTTGGTTCACGACCCATCTCTTGCAGCATCTGACGAGAGATACGGTTGAGCTTGTTGATGGTCTCAATCATGTGAACCGGGATACGGATGGTTCTGGCCTGATCCGCGATGGAGCGGGTAATGGCCTGACGGATCCACCAGGTCGCATAGGTCGAGAACTTGTAGCCACGACGGTATTCGAACTTATCGACGGCCTTCATCAAACCGATGTTGCCTTCTTGGATCAGATCCAGGAATTGCAGACCGCGGTTGGTGTACTTCTTGGCGATCGAGATAACCAGACGCAAGTTGGCCTCAACCATCTCTTTCTTGGCGCGGCGGGCCTTGGCCTCACCGATGCTCATGCGGCGGTTGATGTCTTTAATCTGGGCGATAGAAAGACCGGTCTCTTCTTCGATCTGCTGCAATTTGCCAATAGAGCGCAGCACCTCTTCTTCCATGGCCACGAGCGGAGCAGACCACGCCTTGCCGGCTTGCTTCTGGTATTCGAACCAGGCGGTCTCGCACTCGTTATTGGTGAAGGCGCTGACGAAGGTCTTCTTCGGCATCTTGGCCTGCTCGACGCACAGCTTCAGGATGATGCGCTCTTGCACGCGCACGCGCTCCATCATCTCGCGCATGTTGTTGACCAAGCGATCGAACTGCTTGGGCATCAGGCGGAATTGGCGGAAGATGTCGGCCAGCTTGGCAATCTCAGCCTGGGTCTCGTCGTGAGCGCGACCGTTGGTGCGGATCGACTGACGGGTCACTTCGTACTGGGTGCGCAGCTCGGCAAACTTCTCGCGAGCGACTTCCGGATCCGGGCCACCGTCGCTGTCATCATCACTGCTGTCGTTGCCGTCTTCGTCCTCGTCCTCTTCTTCATCGTCGGAGCTGTCTTCGTCGGCAAGGTCATCCTCGCCCAGCTCGGAACCGATGTGAGTCGCGGAAGGACCCATCTCGTCCGCCTCATCCGGGTTGACGAAACCGGAGATGATGTCAGACAGGCGCAACTGCTCTGCCTCGAACTTGTCATACTGCTCGAGCAGGTAGGTGATGGCTTCCGGGTACTCTGCCACGGAGCTTTGTACCTGGTTGATGCCGTCTTCGATCCGCTTGGCGATGTCGATTTCACCTTCGCGGGTCAGCAGTTCAACGGTACCCATTTCCCGCATGTACATGCGGACCGGATCGGTGGTACGGCCAATCTCGGATTCAACAGAGGCCAGTGCCTGGGCTGCGGCTTCGGCCGCATCCTCATCAGCAGTGGCATCGGTCATGATCAGGTCGTCGGCATCAGGGGCGTTTTCCACCACTTGGATACCCATGTCGTTGATCATCTGAATGATGTCTTCGATCTGATCGGAGTCGACGATGTCCTGCGGCAGGTGGTCGTTCACCTCGGCATAGGTCAGGTAGCCCTGTTCTTTACCTTTGGCGACGAGGAGTTTAAGCTGCGACTGCGGGGTTTGCTCCATAGAACTCATCCGGTTGGTGATGCTAGGTTGCGCGATTCAATGCAATGAATGCGCTGACGCGCAAATAACCAATTCTAATAGAAAACCGCCAGACATGCTATGCCCGGTGGTGCGGTAGCGGTGAGAAACCCCTGCCCTCTGTATTGTTGGGGCCAGGCGGTCATCGGTCATATTGCTTCTTTTCATCCCGTCGATTCGGGTAACAGCACTGGATATAGGGGCTTGAGCTCTAAATATCAAGCCCCGTTGTCATTTCTTTTTTCCTGAGCCACCTCTTTGAGCAGCAACAGCAGCTCCTGGGTCTCATCTTGAGTCAGCCCTTCCTGGCTCACCTTGGCCTGTAGCTCCTCGATGCGTTGCTTGAGGAACAGGTTAATGAAGCCGATGAAGGTATCTTCCAGCTCCTGACGAACCGCGTCTGGCTCAATGTCCATTCCTTCATAGAGATCGTGCATGGCCAACTGAGCCAGGATCTCCCCCTCCTTGGTGCCACGCCAGTGCTCCAGCAAGATTGCGGTGGTGATGGCCGGTTGCGCCAAAATCTGCTGATGCAGTTGCAGCAGGAAGCTCATTCCTGCCACATGCAATCCCTCCAGTTCCGGCATGGCCGGCAGCTCTGCGGTGAGTGCAGGGTATTGCACCATCAGGGCCAGCGCCCGGCGCAGTGGCGTCAGTTTCCCCCGCTGGGGACGCAGGATATCGCTCTTGGGCTGACTATGGCGGGCAAACAGCTCGTCGAGACGCTGTTTGTTCTCCCCCCAGCGCATCATGCGTGAGAGGCGGGTGATGAGCCCTTCGCGGGTGAACCCTTCCGGCACGCGGCGAATTAGATCCGCGGCCTTGTTGGCCACCTCGTACTTGCCCGCTTCCCCTGAAAGGGCGGCATCGCGCTCGAGACGCTCGAACATGAACTCGGCGAACGGTTGAGCCTGATCGAGCAGTTCTTCAAATTCACTCTTGCCAATCTGGCGCACCAGGGAGTCAGGGTCCTCCCCGTCAGGCAGGAACACGAACTTAAGCTCGCGTCCGTCCTGTAGGTGGGGCAGGGCGTTGTCGAGCGCCCGCCAGGCCGCTTCGCGACCGGCGTTGTCTCCGTCGTAGCAGCAGACCACCTCGGCGGTGGTGCGAAACAAGGTGTGGATGTGATCGCTGGTGGTGGCGGTGCCGAGCGCCGCCACGGCGTAGTCGATGCCGTACTGGGCCAGGGCCACCACGTCCATGTACCCCTCAACCACCAGAACCCGGCGCACCTCTTTGTGGGCCTGACGCACCTCATAGAGGCCAAACAGCTCGCGTCCCTTGTGGAAGATGGGGGTCTCGGGCGAGTTGAGATACTTGGGGGTGCCATCACCCAGAACTCGTCCGCCAAAGCCGATGACCCGGCCACGTTTGTCACGGATCGGGAACATGATGCGATCGCGGAAGCGATCATAGCTGCCCGGGCCGTTGTCGCGCTGGATCAGCATGCCACCTGTGATGAGCTGCTGCTCCTGCTCACGGCCGGCGCCAAAGCGGCGGCGCACTTGATCCCATTCGTTTGGGGCGTAGCCGATGGCAAATTTCTTCACCACCTCACCCGTCAGACCGCGCTGCTTGAGGTATTCCACGGCCTGGGAGGCTGACTTGAGGTTGGATTCGTAGAAACGGGCAATCTGAGCCATCAGTTCGAACAGATCCTTGCTGACGGCAGGCTGGGATCCATAGGATCCGCCACCGCTCTGCTCGCGCGGTACTGTCATGCCATGCAGGCTGGCCAGTTCGTCGATGGCATCGGGGAATTCGAGGCCGTCATAGGCCATGACAAAGCCGATGGCGTTGCCGTGGGCTCCACAACCGAAGCAGTGGTAGAACTGTTTGTCGGGGCTGACCGAGAAGGAGGGGCTCTTCTCGTTATGAAAGGGGCAGCATGCCTGATAGTTTTTACCGGCTTTCTTGAGGCGCACCCGGCTGTCGATCAGCTCGACAATGTCGGTGCGATTCAGAAGGTCATCGATAAAGGATTGCGGGATGCGGCCTGCCATGGTTGCCCTTGTTCAGAGAATAAAAAAGCCGCGCATTCCGGAGAAGCACGGCTTCTTTTGACTAACGCAAGTTCCTGCCTTATGCCAAACGGGCTTTCACCTGAGCGCTGACAGCGCCTACGTCGGCACGTCCCTGGATCTTCGGCTTGAGAACGCCCATTACCTTACCCATGTCAGCCATGACGGCGGCACCGGTATCGGCAACGGCCTGCTCGATCAGGGTGGCGATCTCCTCGGCGGTCAGCTGCTGCGGAAGGAACTCCTGCAGTACAGTAATCTCGGCGGCTTCGACGTCGACGAGATCCTGACGGCCGGCGGCCTCGAATTGAGCGATGGAGTCGCGGCGCTGTTTGACCATCTTGGTCACCACAGCCACGATCTCCTCGTCACCCAGTTCGGTGCGGCTATCCACTTCACGCTGCTTGATCTCGGCCATCAACAGACGGATGGTGCCAAGGCGGGCCTTATCTTTGGCCAGCATGGCAGCCTTCTGTTGATCCTTGAGCAGATCTTTCAGAGACACGGCAGTTAACCTGGATTAGTACAGACGGATGCGGCGTGCGTTCTCGCGAGCCAGCTTCTTGGCGTGACGCTTAACTGCGGAGGCCTTGGCGCGCTTGCGGATGGTGGTCGGCTTTTCGTAGAACTCACGGCTACGAACTTCGGACAGGATACCGGCCTTTTCGCAAGAACGCTTGAAGCGACGCAGGGCTACGTCAAACGGCTCGTTTTCACGGACTTTAATTACGGGCATGTGCCTTTCACCTCGGTGATAAATGGGTTGCTGGGCGCAAGGCGCGAACAGCATGACTTAAAATGGTGCGAAATTATACTCAGCTTCGGGAATGAAAGTAAACCCGGCAGAGATCGCTGGTCTAAAAAACTCGCGAAGGGTACCATAACCGCCACATTTTAGCAGTGAAAAATTTGAAGCAATGCGTGTATTGGGTATCGAGACGTCCTGTGACGAAACCGGGATCGCGATCTTCGACGATCAACATGGGATCCTCTCCCATCAGCTCTACAGCCAAGTCAAGCTCCATGCGGATTACGGCGGTGTCGTACCCGAGCTGGCGAGCCGCGATCATGTGCGCAAGACGATCCCCTTGATCCAGGCCGCATTGAAGGATGCCGGCCTTGATAAAGATGGCATCGACGGTATCGCTTACACGGCCGGCCCCGGCCTGGTCGGAGCCCTGCTGGTCGGCGCCACCATAGGCCGCTCACTGGCCATGGCCTGGGGCAAGCCGGCGGTGGCGGTGCACCACATGGAGGGGCACCTGCTGGCCCCCATGCTGGAAGAGAACGCCCCCGCGTTTCCGTTTGTTGCTCTGCTGGTCTCCGGTGGCCACTCCATGCTGGTGCGGGTCGATGGCATCGGTCGCTATCAGGTGCTCGGTGAATCCATCGATGACGCCGCCGGCGAAGCCTTCGACAAGACTGCCAAGCTGATGGGACTCGATTATCCGGGTGGCCCGCTGTTGTCGCGCCTGGCCGAGCAGGGCACGCCGGGGCGCTTCGTCTTCCCCCGCCCCATGACCGATCGCCCCGGGCTCGACATGAGCTTCTCCGGCCTCAAGACCTTTGCCGCCAACACCATAGCGGCCGAAGGGAGTGACGAGCAGACCCGTGCCGACATCGCCCACGCCTTCCAGGCGGCGGTGGTCGATACCCTCGCCATCAAGTGCCGCCGTGCTCTGAAAGAGACCGGTCTCAAGCGTCTGGTGGTGGCGGGGGGGGTCAGTGCCAACCGTTACCTGCGTGCTCAGCTGGCTGAGATGATGCAAGATCTCGGCGGTGAGGTGTTCTACCCGCGCACCGAGTACTGCACTGACAACGGCGCCATGATCGCCTACGCCGGCATGCAGCGCCTCAAGGCCGGAGTGTTTGAGCCGCTTGAGGTCAAGGCGGTGCCGCGCTGGCCGTTGGACACGCTGGATCCCGCCTGATCTCTAGGATCTTGCGATAAAAAGAGCCGCCCTCGGGCGGCTCTTTGCATTGTTGGCGCCGGCAATCAGGCATCGCCCATCGCCAGCAGGGTAGCGTTGCCCCCCACCGCCGTGGTGTTGATGGTGCGGGTCTTCTCGGTCACGAAGCGGTGCAGATAGTGAGGGCCGCCAGCCTTGGGGCCGGTGCCGGAGAGCCCCTGGCCGCCGAAGGGCTGAACCCCGACCATGGCGCCGATCTGGTTGCGGTTGATGTAGACGTTGCCCACGTTGAGGCGGTTTGCCAGTGCCTCGGCATGGGACTCGTTTCGGCTGTGAATGCCCAGAGTCAGGCCATAGCCGGTACCGTTGATCTCATCGATGACGTTATCCAGCTCACGGGCGGCATAGCGCACCACGTGCAGGATCGGGCCGAACTGCTCCCGTTCTAGCTCCTTGATGGAGCGGATCTCCAGCGCCGTCGGCTGCACGAAGTGCCCCTCCTGGGTCGCCTTGGGCATGGGAGCCTGGGCGATCAGGCGGCTTTTCGGGATCATTCGGGCGAGATGCAGATCCAGCCCCGCCTTGGCCTCGGCGTCGATGACAGGGCCGACATCGGTGCTGTGCTCGGCCGGGTTGCCGACTTGCAGCTCCTGCATGGCGCCACTGAGGATCTCCAACACCCGCTCGGCGATCTCCTCTTGCAGATAGAGCACCCGCAGGGCCGAGCAGCGCTGGCCGGCGCTCTGGAAGGCGGCACTCACCACGTCGCGCACCACCTGCTCGGGCAGGGCGGTGGAGTCGACGATCATGGCGTTCTGGCCGCCGGTTTCGGCAATCAGCGGCAGGATGGCGCCCTCGCGGCTGGCCAGGGTCTGATTGATGAGGCGGGCGGTCTCGGTGGAGCCGGTGAAGCAGACGCCGCCGATGCGGCGATCGGCGGTCAATCGGGCGCCGACGCTGGCGCCATCCCCCGGCAGCAGGTGCAGCACGTCAGCCGGAATGCCGGCCTGGTGGGCCAGGGTCACCGCCAGGTGGGCGATGAGGCCGGTCTGCTCCGCCGGCTTGGCCACGACCGTGTTGCCGGTGGCAAGCGCCGCTGCCACCTGACCGAGGAAGATGGCCAGTGGGAAGTTCCACGGGCTGATACAGACGAACACGCCGCGCCCTTGCAAGAACAGCTCGTTCTGCTCGCCGGTGTAGCCGGGCAGCAAGGTGGCCTTGCCCATCATGGTGCGGGCCTGTTGGGCGTAGTAGCGACAGAAATCCACCGCCTCGCGCACCTCGTCGATGCCATCTTGCAGCAGCTTGCCCGCCTCGCGGGTACACAGGGAGATGAGCGGCTCGCGGTTCGCCTCCAGCAGATCGGCGAGCCTTTCCAGGGCGGCGGCCCGCTCGGAGACCGGCGTCTCGCGCCAGTGCGGGAAGGCGGCGTGGGCCGAAGCCAGCGCCTGCTCGACGGCGGCCCCGTCGGCCCAGTGGATCTTGCCCACCACTTGGCTCACGTCTTGCGGGCTCAGCACGGCGTGGGCCTCGCCCGTGGTCAGGGTGGTGCCGTTGACGATGGGGCCTCCTTGCCACGGCTTGCCCTCCAGCTCCTTGAGCTTGGCGAAGAAGGGGCGCTGGATGGAGACGATGTTCATGTTGACGCCGCTTGAGTTCTTGCGGTCGCTAAACAGGCTCTGCGGCAGCGGGATGCGATCGTTGGCCAGGGTCGGGTAGCGCTTGAGGGTGCGCAGCGGATGTTCGGCCAGGCGGTCGGCCGGGGTGTTGGGGTCGACCAGCTTGTGTACGAACGAGGTATTGGCGCCGTTTTCCAGCAGGCGGCGCACCAGATAGGGCAGCAGATCCTTGTGGGCGCCGACCGGGGCATAGATGCGGCAGGCCTGTCCCGGATGCTCCTTGAGCACTGTGTGGTAGAGCTCGTCCCCCATGCCGTGCAGACGCTGGAATTCAAACTGACGCTCGCCGGCCATCTCGAGGATGGTCACCACAGTGTGGGCGTTGTGGGTGGCGAACTGGGGCGAGATGGCGCCCAGGGTGGCATCGCTCAGCAGGTAGCGGGCGCAGGCCAGATAAGAGACGTCGGTGCCCGCCTTGCGGGTGTAGAGGGGATAGCCGGGCAGACCGGCCTGCTGGGCATACTTGAGCTCGCTGTCCCAGTAGGCGCCCTTGACCAGCCGCACCGGGATCACATCCCCCTGCTCGCGGGCTAGGGCCGTCAGCCAGCACAGTACCGGCAGGGCGCGCTTGGAGTAGGCCTGCACCACCATGCCGAGCTTGCCCCAGCCGCGGTTGGCCTCACTGCGGTAGAGCTGCTCGAACAGATCGAGGGAGAGCTCGAGTCGGTCCATCTCCTCGGCATCGATGCTGATGGCCACGTTCCGCTCCCGGGCCAGGTGCACCAGCCCGGCGAGCCGCTCGCACATCTCGCCGAGCACCCGAGCGCGGTTGGCCACGTCGTAGCGCGGATGCAGGGCCGAGAGTTTGATCGAGATGGAGGGGGCCGGGCCGCCGTCGTTGATGCGCTCGGCACCGACCGCTTCGATGGCGTTGCGATAATCGCCCAGGTACTTGTCGGCGTCCTGCATGGTCAGGGCCGACTCCCCCAGCATGTCATAGGTGTGGGTGAAGCCCTGCTCGCGCTGCTTGCGGCTGGCCTTGAGCGCCTCTTTCATGTCGCGCCCCAGCACGAATTGCTTGCCCATGATCTTCATGGCGGCATACATGGCCGAGCGCACCACCGGCTCCCCCAGCTTGTTGACCATGCGCCCCAGCAGGTTGGCCGGGTTGCCGTCGAGTTTCTTGTCGAACTTGATGATCTTGCCGGTCAGCATCAGGCCCCAGGTTGAGGCATTGACCAGGGTCGAGTCACTCTTGCGAAAGTGGGCTGCCCAATTGGCGCCGGAGAGCTTGTCTTTGATCAGGGCGTCGGCGGTCTCGGCATCCGGGACGCGCAGCAGCGCCTCGGCCAGGCACATCAGGATGATCCCTTCCTGGGTATCCAGGCTGTACTCCTGCAAGAAGGCATCGATGCCGTCACCGGCCCCGTTCTCTTGGCGCACCTTGCCCACCAGAGCCGTGGCGCGGCGGGTGATGCGCTCCAAGGTGGCGCCGTCGCTCGGCAGCATGGCGGACAGTTCGGCGAGGTAGGCGTTCTCGTCCACCACATAGTTCTGGGTGATGGCCTCGCGCAGGGCGGCGAGATCGGTAGGGCGGTAATCGGGGGCAAGCACTTGGGTCGCGTTGAACATGTGGGGTCTTCCTGTACACCCTGAGGGATTGATGGGAAGGCGCTCGGCGCCAGTATGCCGGTAATGTATACAATTTTAATGAAGGGATGAAATGAAAATGTTGCCACTTCATTAAATTAAAGGCGGTAAAAGGGGGCGCGAGCCCTATTTTCAGTGGATTATCGGAGCGGGAGAAATTGGTGTGGGGTGAAATCGTATACGAAATTAGCCGGCCATCGGCATGAAAAAAGGGCGCTATGGCGCCCCTTTTCGTGCCGGACGTTCAGTCCATCCAGCGATCGCGACGGCGACGTTTGGGCAGCATGGGCAGCATCAGCCCCAGCAGCAGGCCGGCACCGACCATCAGACCACCGCGCACGAACCAATCCATCTGCATGTCATGTTCGCGGTTGTCATAGCTCTGATTGAGCGCATCGTTCTGCTCCTTGAGGCTGGTCACCTGTTCGGTCTGCGCTTGCAACTGAGATTGCAGGGCGGCCAGTTGCTTCTTCTGCTCGGCAATGGCGGCATCCTTCTCGGCGAATTGACGCTCGTTGTCCCCATTGAGGTTTTGCAGGCGGCCTTTGAGCTCGTCGAGCTGCTTTTGCAACTCGGGCAGCTGCTGGCGGTAGCTCGGGGCGGTTTGCAGATCGTCGTTCTTGACCCAGCCGGCACGACCCTTACTGTCCTTGATCTGGACAAAGCCGGCCTCACTGCCACCTTGCAGCTCGACCGGTTCACCGGCCTTGACGCTACCGAGGATGCGGAACTGGGTGCCCGGGCCCCCGTGGATAAAGGTGTAGATGTTGTCGGATACATAGCGGGTCTCGGCCATTGCCTGGTTGGCAAGCAGGGCGAGCAGGATCCCGATCAGGGCGCGCATGGTCAGTTCAATTCTCTTTTGGCGGTGGAAAACAGATGGGATGTTAAGCTGCCGGCCCCCCAAACCACAAGCACCAGAATACGGGAGTGTGACCGCTTCTGGCTGGAAACAGTCCCGATTGCCTCCATTGACCGCGTTTTCACTTGCGCCGCGCGGCTCCGCGGGCGAGAGAAAAACGGCGTGATCGTGTATGCAAATTCCACTTTTTTACTGAGGTTTTATTAACGAAATGACAACTCGTGTCGATAGCCTTGATCGACAAGGAAAAATGCACATTTCAGAGAGGGAGGATGCGATGCGGTTCAATGTGTTGGAGCGCTACCTGAGCGATATTCGGCTGGTGCCCAAGGTGGTGCTGCTGATGGTAGCGAGCACCCTGTTGTTGCTGGGGAAGCTGTGGTTTGATGCCAGCTATCTGGAGTCCACCCTAACCGAGGGCGGCATCGATGCGGCTCGGGCCGCTGAGATCGCCGGTCGGCTGGTCTGGGCCGGCCTGGTCGAGACGGCGGTGATGGGGGTGTTTTTCGTCATATTCCTACTGGCCGGCTCGCGCTTGATGGTGCGGCAGGTGCGCTATCTGGTCGGCTTGTTGCACCGATTCTCACAAAAGGATCTCAGCCACAGTGTCGAACTCGATTCGAAAGATGAGTTTGGTGACATAGCGCGTGCCGTGGCCGACTCCCAGAGCCATCTGCGTCAGGTATTTGGTGAGCAGCGTGGTATCAGCAAGGAGCTGGGCGATATCTCCTCCCAAGTGACCCTCTGTATGGAGGAGGCCTATGAGTCGATCAATGAGGAGTTTCGCCAGATCGAGCAGCTCGCCGGCGCCATGAGTGAGATGGCGGCCTCGGTGCGCGATGTGGCAGGGCACGCCGAGCAGGCCTCCCAGGCCACCGGCCAGACCCGAGATCTGGCCATCATGGGGCAGGGACACGTGGCCGACACGGTGAGTACCATGGCCAGCCTCTCTAACAACATCCAGCGCTCTTCGGGGGTGGTCAACGAGGTAGAAGAGGGGGTGCAGCGCATCGGCTCAGTGGTCGACACCATCCGCAGTATCTCGGAGCAGACCAACTTGCTGGCGCTCAACGCCGCCATCGAAGCCGCGCGGGCCGGTGAGGCGGGGCGCGGTTTTGCCGTGGTGGCCGACGAGGTGCGCAACCTGGCCAACCGTACCCAGGTGGCCACGGTCGAAATCCAGCAGATGATCGAGCAGTTGCAGCAGAGCGCGCGTCAGGCCACCGATCTGATGGCGCAGAGCGTGGTTCAGGCCGACACCGGCTTGGAGCAGGTCAACCGGGCCGGCTCCCAGCTCGAAACCATAGTGCAGCGGGTGCACGAGGTGGCCGACATGAATGAACAGATCGCCTCCGCCGCCGAGCAGCAGAGCACGGTGGCCGAAGATATGGAGAGCAACCTCACCCAGGTCAAACAGGTGGTGGAGGGATCGGTGGTGGTGATCCGCGAGCTGCTCGAGGCGAGCGGCATGGTCGAGGGGCATTGCCGCCGGCTGGACGGCACCATTCGCGCCTTCAAGCTGGACTAGGGGAGGGGGAAGGGCGATAAAGAAGCTCCCTTCCTCGACAGGATGTCATCCATGGAGATCAGCACGCAGCAGGATCGCCTCGATCTTGACCTCATCCATCGCTATTTGGCGGAGCAGAGCTACTGGGCGCGTGGTATCCCGCGCGCCACCTTAGATCAGGCGCTGCGCCACTCCCTCTGTTTCGGCCTCTACGAGGCGGGGCGCCAGTTGGCGTTTTGTCGCGTCATCACCGACTACGCCACCTACGGTTACCTCTCCGATCTCTTTGTGCTGCCCGAGTCGCAGGGGCGCGGGCTCGGCAAGGCGCTGATGGCGGCGGTCATGGCACACCCCGAACTACAGGGGCTGCGCCGCTTCTGCCTTGCCACCTCGGATGCCCACAGCCTGTATGCCCGTTTTGGCTTCGGCGCACCGGCCAAACCGCAGACCCTGATGGAGCGCTACGATCCCGATATCTATCAGCGTTCCCTATGACTTGAACCGGGCGGGATGCTAGATTGGCTGCCATTGTCCGCTGCAAAGGAAGCCCGTCGTGACCCTGCCCGCCTCTCTGCTCTCCCTGGCCGAACGCCAGTGGCAACGCCTGCTGGAGCAGGCTCCTGATTATGCCACCTTGCCGGCGTCACAGCGGGAGCGCCTGCTGACCCTGCTCGGCCTCTCCGATTTTATCGGTGAGTCGCTGATCCGTGAGCCCGCCCTGCTCGGCGAGGTGCTGGCCAGCGGTGAGCTGGAGCAGGCCGAGCGCTGGCCGCACTATCCCGCCTGGCTGGCTGGGGCGCTGGCCGAGGTGCAGGACGAAGAGGCGCTCAAGGGGGCGCTGCGCCGTTTTCGCCGCCGCCACATGGTGGTGATCGCCTGGCGCGAGCTGCTGGGGCTGGCCTCGGTGGAGGAGAGTTTCGTCCATCTGACCCGGCTCGCCGATGCCCTGATCGGCCAGACCCGCGACTGGCTCTACGCCTTGCAGTGCCGCGAGCTCGGTACCCCCATGGATGGGGAGGGGAATCCGCAACCGCTGTTGATCCTTGGCATGGGCAAGCTGGGCGGCGGCGAGCTTAACTTCTCCTCCGACATCGATCTCATCTTCACCTTCCCCGAGAACGGCTACACCCACGGCGGGCGGCGCGAGCTGGCCAACCAGCCGTTCTTCATCAAGCTCGGCCAGCGCATCATCAACGCCCTGCATCAGAACACCGTCGATGGTCAGGTGTTCCGGGTCGACATGCGGCTGCGCCCGTTTGGCGATGCCGGCCCGCTTGCCATCTCGTTTGCCGCCATGGAGGACTACTACCAGCACCACGGCCGCAACTGGGAGCGTTACGCCATGGTCAAGGCGCGCCTCATCGGGGGGGAGTGTCACTATGGCCAGGAGCTGGGGGAGCTGCTGCGCCCCTTCGTGTTCCGCCGCTACATCGATTTCGGGGTGATCGACGGACTGCGCCAGATGAAGGCGATGATCGCCGCCGAGGTGCGCCGCAAGGGGTTGCAGGGCAACATCAAGCTGGGGGCGGGCGGCATCCGCGAGGTGGAGTTCATCGTGCAGGCCTTGCAGCTGATCCGGGGGGGCCGTGAGCCGGCGCTGCGGGTGCGTCACCTGCCCGATGCCCTGGCGGCCATCGCGGCCTCCGGCGCCCTTGGGGAGCCGGAGTGTGCCCGCCTGCTCACCGCCTACCGTTTTTTGCGCAAGGTCGAGAACCTGTTGCAGGAGATAGGCGATCAGCAAACCCAGATGCTGCCGGTGGAGGAGCGCGATCGCGAGCGGCTGATCCATGCCATGGGGTTCTCCTCCTGGCCCGCCTTCATGGCGACCCTGGAGCAGGAGATGGCGGCGGTACACGACGAGTTCATCAAGGTGGTCGGGGAAGAGAAAGAGGCGCCGGCCCA
This sequence comes from Aeromonas simiae, assembly GCF_014892695.1. Classification (NCBI taxonomy): domain Bacteria; kingdom Pseudomonadati; phylum Pseudomonadota; class Gammaproteobacteria; order Aeromonadales; family Aeromonadaceae; genus Aeromonas; species Aeromonas simiae. The sequence continues at coordinate 3,191,841 of NZ_CP040449.1, read as the reverse complement.
CCTCGAACAGGTGTGGGTCGATCTGTGGCGCACCGCCCTCGAGCAGGAGGAGATCGTGGCGCTGCTGGCCGAGCAGGGGGCCGGTGAGGCCGAGGCATTGGCGACCCACCTGATCCACTTCAAGGAGGAGGCGACCCGCCGTCAGGTGGGGCCGCAGGGGCGCACCGCCCTCGACTGGCTGATGCCGGAGCTGCTCAAGCTGGTGGCGGGCAGCCGCGAGCCGGGGCGCCTGTTCGAGCGCCTGTGCCAGCTGCTGGCGCGCATCTTCACCCGCAGCGCCTACCTGCAACTGCTGGCCGAAAACCCGGGGGCGCTGCGTCAGCTGGTACGGCTGTGCGAGGCCAGCCATCTGGTGAGCGAGCAGCTGTCGCGCTACCCCATTTTGCTCGACGAGCTGCTCGATCCGCAGCACCTCTACCACCCGACCCCGCTCGATCACTACAAGCCCCAGCTGCGCCAGTTCCTGCTGCGCATTCCTGAAGAGGACGTGGAGCAGCAGATGGAGGCGCTGCGCCAGTTCAAGCAGGTGCAGCTGCTGCGCATCGTGGCGGCCGACATCGCCGGCGCCCTGCCGCTGATGAAGGTGAGCGACCATCTCACCTGGCTGGCCGAGGCGATCATCGGCGAGGTGGTCAACCAGGCATGGAGCCAGATCAGCGAGCGTTACGGGGTGCCGCCCGAGGTGGCCGAGAGCGGTGAGCGCGGCTTTGCCGTCGTCGCCTATGGCAAGCTCGGAGGTATCGAGCTTGGCTATGGCTCGGATCTCGATCTGGTGTTCCTGCACAGCGGCGCCCCAGGCGGCTACACCAATGGGCCCAAGTCCATCGACAGCCGGCAGTTCTACATCCGCTTGGCGCAGCGGGTGCTGCACCTCTTTAGTACCCGCACCCCCTCCGGCATCCTCTATGAGATCGACATGCGGCTGCGCCCCTCTGGCGATGCCGGCCTGCTGGTCTCCTCCCTTGAGGCCTTCGAGCGCTACCAGCAGGAAGAGGCGTGGACCTGGGAACATCAAGCCCTGGTGCGGGCCCGCCCCGTCTATGGTGACGAGCGGCTGCTGGCCGAGTTTGCCCGGGTGCGCCGCGAGGTGCTGGCCCACGAGCGAGACCCGGCCGAGCTGGCCAAGGCGGTGCGCGAGATGCGCGCCAAGATGCGCGATCATCTGCTCAAGGCGGGGGAGGGGGAGTTTGACCTCAAGCAGTCGCCGGGCGGCATGGTGGATATCGAGTTCATCGCCCAGTATCTGGTGCTGGCCAACGCCTGCGAGCATCCCCAGGCGCTGACCCGCTGGTCCGATAACGTACGGATCTTCGACGAGTGCGTGATGGCCGGCGTGATGGATCTGGCCGATGCCGAGGGGCTCAAGCACGCCTATCTGGAGATCCGCAACCTGGGCCACCGCCTCAACCTCTCGGAGGTTTCGCGCCGGGTGGGTGATGAGCAGTTGCTCACCGAGCGCCAGCATGTGCTGCGGCTGTGGCAGCAGTGGCTGGAGTGTGGCGCAGACGGGGTATGACCCTGTCATTTTTACGGGTACCTCTCCTACACTTGTGATCAATGCCCAGGGATGGGATACGTGAGGTAGAAAGGCATGCTCGGAGAAAGCCAGGAGATCTCGCTGCAAGAGGTCGATGAGAAGGCGCTGCACGCCATTCTCGAGGTGATCAGCGATGGCGTGTGGGACTGGAATGCCAACACCGGGTTCGTCTATCGCAATCCGGGTTGGTACACCATGCTGGGTTATTCCCCGCACACCCTCGGCAATACGGTGTTTACCTGGGAGGGGGTGATCCATCCGGAGGATCTGGAGCGGGTCATGACCCACTTCGATGCCTACATCAACGGCCTCTCCGATCACTACTGCATCGAATACCGCTGCCGTACCCAGAGTGGTGACTACATCTGGATCGAAGATCGCGGCCGCATCGTGGCGCGCAACGGCGACGGCTCGGTGGCGCGGATGATCGGCGCTCACCGCGATATCCACGCCAGAAAGCTGCTGCTCGAGCGGCTCGAGTCGCGCAATGTCTCCCTCGAACGGCTGGTCGAGGAGCGCACCGCCGAGCTGATCCAACTCAATGCCGAGCTCAAGTCTCAAGTCGAGCTCAACCGCCAGTTGGCCGAGACCGACTGCCTGACCCAGGCCTTCAACCGGCATGGCATGGAGAAGGCGCTCAAGCGCGAGTGTGAGCGGGCCAAGCGTTTCAATCACCCCCTTTCGCTGGTCATCATGGACGTCGATGACTTCAAGGCCATCAACGACAGGTACGGCCATGCGGCCGGCGATCGCGCCCTGGTACAACTGGTGGCGCTGGTGCGGCTGCATGTGCGCGAGATTGACCTCATCGCCCGCTGGGGCGGCGACGAGTTCATGATCATCTTGCCGAGCACTCCACTTCATTCGGCGCGGGTGGTGGCCGAGAAGATCCAAGAACTGATGCTCTACCACCCCCTCATCGAGGAGGAGCCGGTGACCCTGAGCGTGGGGCTGGCCGAGTATCGGCGCCATGACACCCCGCAGGAGCTGACGGTGCGCGCCGATCGGGCCCTTTATCGCGCCAAGAGCAGCGGCAAGAACCTCATCTGCCACTGACGACGGCAACCCGAAGGGGCCCCTTGGGGCCACTTTTTTTTTCTTTTCCCTCTTCTCAAGGCTTCGGTTTCACTGCTAACATTTCGCAATTCTTTCGAATCGAAACTTATTCTGTGACCAAACGTAACACCCAACAACGCCGCCATGCCATCGTCGCCCTGGTTCAGGAGCTGGGTGAGGTGAGCGTCGACACCCTCGCCAAACGGTTCTCTACCTCTGAAGTCACTATCCGCAAGGATCTCGCCGTGTTGGAAACCGGGGGCCTGCTGCTGCGCCGTTACGGCGGTGCCGTGCCGCTACCGAGCGAGATGGTGACCGAGGAGAACCCGGAGCAGGTTTCGAAACGAAAGCGGGCGATTGCCCGCGCGGCCGCCGAGCGGATCCGCGATCACAACCGCATCATCGTCGACAGCGGCACCACCACCAGCGCCATGATCCCGCTGCTGGGCGCCAAGCGGGGACTCATCGTGATGACCAACTCCCTCGGCGTGGCCGGTGCCCTGCGCGAGCTGGAGAACGAGCCGACCTTGCTGATGACCGGCGGCACCTGGGATCCCCACTCCGAATCCTTTCAGGGGCAGGTGGCGGAGCAGGTGCTGCGCTCCTATGACTTCGACCAGCTCTTCATCGGCGCCGACGGCATCGATCTGGAGCGCGGCACTACCACCTTCAACGAGCTGGTGGGGCTGTCACGGGTGATGGCCGAGGTGTCGCGCGAGGTGATCGTGATGGTTGAGTCGGAGAAGATCGGCCGCCGCATTCCCAATCTCGAGTTGCCATGGAGCCGCATCCAGACCCTGGTGACCGATGACGAGCTGGCTCCCGCAGCCAGAGAGCAGATTCAGGCACAGGGGGTGACGCTGATCTGCGCCCCCCTCAATAGCTAATAACGTTCAAGTTCAAGGAGAGTCTCTATGTGTGGCATCGTCGGGGCCGTGGCCCAGCGTGATGTGGCTGAAATTCTGGTCGAGGGGCTGCGCCGCCTCGAGTATCGCGGCTATGACTCGGCCGGGGTGGCGGTGTTCAGCGCCGAGCACCCCTTGCAGCGGGTGCGTCGTCTCGGCAAGGTGGCCGAGCTGGCCAAGGCCCTCGACGAGCAGGCGGTGCACGGTGGCACCGGTATTGCCCACACTCGCTGGGCCACCCACGGCGAGCCCTCCGAGCGCAATGCCCACCCCCATGTCTCCGAGCATATTGTGGTAGTGCACAACGGCATCATCGAGAACCACGAAGTGCTGCGCGAGCGCCTCAAGGGACTGGGTTACGAGTTCAGCTCCGACACCGACACCGAGGTGATCGCCCACCTGGTACACCACGAGCTCAAGAGCGCCCCGAGCCTCATCGCCGCCATGCAAAAAGCGGTCAAGCAACTGCGTGGCGCCTACGGCACCGTGGTGATGGACATCCGTGACGACAGCCGTCTGGTGGTGGCCCGCTCCGGCTCGCCGCTGGTGATTGGCCGTGGCATCGGCGAGAACTTCATCGCCTCCGACCAGTTGGCCCTGCTGCCGGTGACCCGCCGCTTCATCTTCCTCGAAGAGGGGGACGTGGCCGAGGTGACCCGCCGCGACGTGCAGGTGTTCGACATCGAGGGTAACCCGGTGGCGCGCGAGGAGAAGGAGTCCGACATCTCCCATGACGCCGGTGACAAGGGCGAATACCGCCACTACATGCTCAAGGAGATCCACGAGCAGCCCTCCGCCATCAACCAGACCCTGGATGGGCGCCTCGGTCTCGATCACGTGGTGGTCGAGGCGTTCGGCAACGGCGCCCGCGCCATCTTCGATCAGGTGGAGCACGTGCAGATCGTCGCCTGCGGCACCTCCTACCACTCCGGCATGGTGGCCCGCTACTGGTTCGAGTCGATCGCCGGGGTCTCCTGCGACGTGGAGATCGCCTCTGAGTTCCGCTACCGCAAGTCGGTGGTGCGTCCCAACAGCCTGCTCATCACCCTCTCCCAGAGCGGTGAGACCGCCGACACCCTGGCCGCCCTGCGTCTGGCCAAGGCGTCCGGCTACATGAGCTCGCTGGCTATCTGCAACGTGCCGGGGTCGTCGCTGGTGCGCGAGTCGGCGCTGGCCTTCATGACCCGCGCCGGGGCAGAAATTGGGGTGGCCTCCACCAAGGCCTTCACCACCCAGTTGGCCGGCCTGCTGATGCTGGTGGCCGCCATCGGCCGCTGCCGCGGCAACCTGGATGCCGCCGCCGAGGCCGCCCTGGTCAAATCCCTGCAAGCGCTGCCCCAGCGCATCAAGGAGAGCCTCTCCTTGGCCAAGCAGATCGAGACCCTGGCCGAGGAGTTCGCCGACAAGCAGCACAGCCTGTTCCTGGGCCGTGGCGATCAGTACCCCATCGCCATGGAGGGGGCGCTCAAGCTCAAGGAGATCTCCTACATCCACGCCGAGGCCTACGCCGCCGGTGAGCTCAAGCACGGCCCGCTGGCCCTGATTGATGCCGAGATGCCGATCATCGTGGTGGCACCGAACAACGATCTGCTGGAGAAGCTCAAGTCCAACGTGGAAGAGGTGCGCGCCCGTGGCGGTATCCTCTACGTCTTTGCCGACGCGGCCACCGGCTTCAAGAGCGACGAGACCATGCGAGTGATGAACCTCAACCATGTGGAAGAGGTGATCGCCCCCATCGTCTATACCGTGCCGTTGCAGTTGCTCTCCTACTACGTGGCCCTGATCAAGGGCACCGACGTGGATCAGCCGCGTAACCTGGCGAAATCCGTGACGGTGGAATAACCCGCTATCACTCGTAAAAGGGGAGCCGACGGCTCCCCTTTTTTATGGGCGCGGCGGCAAACCTCGCCGAGCCGATATTGCATAACTATTGAATGTGAACATGGGGTCACCCCCGGCCATGACGCCCGCATGGGAGGGGGCATCGAGCCCCTTTCCATACACCGTCATGAAAGCCTTTTCTGTGATGCCTGGCACACAATGAAATGCCCCATCACCGGAAATTTTAAGGTGTTATTTCTCGTCCTATTTGGTTCTTGATTCAGGTTAGGTTTGCGCCCAGATCGGGGGCGTAGAGTGGTCCTCATCGTGAGCGGTGGCGAAGTGGCTGACGGAATATGCATATCCCACCGCATTATTCTCGCCTTGTGACCCGGAGATGGTCATTGGGTGACGAGTCGTGGCTCCGCTTTCGAGATGAACAGACGCAAACTGGTCGAGATCACCGGCATAGTGCAGGGGGTGGGCTTTCGCCCCTTCGTCTACGGTCTGGCCCACGCCCGCTCTTTGAGCGGTTGGGTGTGCAACGACGCGCACGGCGTCACCCTGGAGGTGCAGGGGGACGATCCGGCTCTGGACGGCTTTCTGCACGCCCTGACCCATGCGCTGCCGCCGCTGGCCCGCATCGACCGCTGCACTGTGACCGATAGGCCGGCGTTGCCGGACGAGCGCGGCTTTGCCATCCGCCAGAGCCAGCCGACCGGGGATGCCTGCGCCTGCATCTCGCCGGATCAGGGGGCCTGCCCCGCCTGTCTGGCTGACGTGGCCAACCCGCTTGATCGCCACTACCGCTACCCCTTCACCAACTGCACCCACTGCGGCCCGCGCTACACCATCATCCGCCGCCTGCCCTACGACAGGCCGGCCACCGCCATGGCGGACTTTGCCATGTGCCCGCGCTGCGCCGCCGCCTACCGCGATCCGCTCGATCGCCGTTATCACGCCCAGCCGGTGAGTTGCCCCGAGTGCGGGCCGCAGCTCACCCTGCGCGGCCCGGATGGCCGGCCGCTGGCCGAGCGTGAGGCGGCCCTGGCGGGGGCGGTAGCCGCCCTGCGCGATGGGGCCCTGGTGGCGGTCAAGGGGATGGGGGGCTTTCACCTGATGTGCGATGCCGCCGATGCGGCGGCGGTGGCGCGCCTGCGCGCCCTCAAGCGCCGCGCCCGCAAACCGCTGGCGGTGCTGTGCCGGGATCGGTGCCAGGCCGAGCCGCTGGTGCAGGCCAGCGAAGCCGAGTGGCAGCTGGCGCTCTCCCAGGCGCGCCCCATCACCCTGATGCGCAAGGGGAAGGCCGTGCTGGCCCCTAACCTGGCGCCCGGCGTCCCCTATCTCGGCCTCTTTTTCCCCTATACCCCGCTGCACCAGCTGCTGCTCGAGGGTTGCGATCGGCCGCTGGTGGCCACCAGCGCCAATCGCTCCGGCGCGCCGATCCTGACCGAGGGGGAGGCCGTGCTGCGCGAACTGGGGCACGACCTCGACCTGCTGCTCGATCACAACCGGCCGATCCTGCACCCGTGCGACGATAGTCTGGTGCAGATTGCCGGCGGCCGGCGCCAGATGCTGCGCTTGGCCCGTGGCTATGCCCCCTGGTCGCCGCCGCTGTCCCAGCCGCTGGTGGCCCCCGTGTTGGCGGTCGGCGCCCAGCAGAAGGTGAACCTGGCGCTGGCGTTTGGCCGCACCCGCCTCTACGGCCCCTACCTGGGCGATCTCGGCTCGCTCGCCATGCAGCAGGAGTTCGAGACCCAGCTCGCCCTCTACCGGGATCTCTACCGTTTCCGCCCGGCCCTGCTCGCCTGCGATGACCACCCCGGCTATGACACCTCCCGCTGGGCGCAGGCCCAGGCCGACGCGGGGCTGAGCCTGCTCAGGGTACAGCACCACCATGCCCACCTGCTGGCGGTGATGGCCGAGCACGGCATCACGGGCCCGGTCAACGGCATCGCCTTCGACGGCACTGGGCTGGGGGCGGACGGCACCCTCTGGGGCGGCGAGTGGCTGCGCGCCGACGTGCACGGTTGCACCCGGCTGGGCCACCTCAAGCCGTTTCGCCTCATCGGCGGCGAGCAGGCCATCCGTGAGCCGGCCCGGCTGCTGCTGGGCTGGCTGCTCGAGTCGATGAGCCCGGTGGCGATCCGCGCCCTGCGCCTCCCGGCCATCGAGCGCCTCGGTGAGGCGCGCTTTGCCAACCTCTGCCAGCTGTGGCGGCTTGGGCGCAATGCCCCTTACGCCAGCTCGGTCGGGCGCCTGTTCGATGCCCTGGCGGCCCTGCTCGATGTGGTCGAGACCCTCGACTACGAGGGGGAGGCGGGGCTGCTGGTCGAGGGAGCGGCCATGGGGGCCGAGCCGCTGCCGATGGCCTTTGCGCTGGATGAGCAGGGGGTGTTTGACGCCGCCTCTCTGTTACCGGCCCTGCTCGGGCCCGCCCCGGCGGGGCAGAAGGCCGCCGGTTTTATCGCAGCCCTGGCCGATCTGGTGGCCCGGCTGGCCGAGCGCGAGCCGGGGTTGCCGCTGGTGCTGGCCGGCGGCGTGTTTCAAAACCGCTTGCTGATGGAGCAGGTGGCGGCCCGGCTGCCGACCCCCTTTCTGGTGAGCGAGACCCTGCCCCTCAATGACGGCGGGATCGCCGCGGGTCAGCTCTGGTATGCCATTCATCACCCGGACGCGGCGCGGCCGGGTCTCACGCACGAGTAAGGAGTCTTTGCATGTGTCTCTCCATCCCCTCTCAGGTGGTGGCCCTGCATCCGGAGCGGGAGCAGGTGACGGTCGACACCCTGGGGGTGACCCGCGAGGTGAGCACCCTGCTGCTGGGTGAGCCGCTGACGATCGGCGACTATGTGCTGCTGCACGTGGGGTTTGTCATGAGCCGGGTTGATGAGCACGAGGCGGCCGAGAGCCTCGCCTACTACCGCCAGATGCTGGCCGCCGACGATGAGGCGGAGAGCGGGGTGGCCCCATGCTGAGCCTGGATGATCTCTACCGCGGCTTTCGCGAGCCCGAGGTGATCCGCGCCATGGCCGGCGAGATCCGGGCACTGGCGCCGCGCCTGCCCGAGCCGCTGCGGGTGATGGAGGTGTGCGGCGGCCACACCCACACCATCATGAAGTTCGGCCTGACCCAGCTGCTGCCGCCCGAGGTGGAGTTCATCCACGGCCCCGGCTGCCCGGTCTGCGTCATGCCCAAGGAGCGCATCGATCAGGCGATCGCCCTGGCCGAGCAGCCCGGCGTCATCCTCACCACCCTGGGCGACATGATCCGGGTGCCCGGTTCACGGGGCTCGCTGGCCCAGTGCCGGGCGCGCGGCGCCGACGTGCGCCCCCTCTACGATCCGCTTGATGCCCTCGCCATCGCCCGCGACAACCCGCAGCGCACCGTGATCTTCTTCGCCATCGGCTTTGAGACCACCACCCCCATGAGTGCGGCGCTGCTGGCCGAGGCGGAGTGCCTCGGTATCGACAACCTCTTGCTGCACATCAACCACGTGCTGGTGCCGCCGGCCATCGAGGCGGTGATGGCCGAGCCCGCCTGCCGGGTCAACGCCTTCATCGGCCCCTCCCACGTCAGCGTCATCACAGGGGCCGAGATCTACCGCCCCATCGTCCAGCGCTATCGCCTGCCGCTGGTGGTGAGCGGCTTCGAGCCGGTCGATGTGATGGAGGCGCTGCTGATGCTGGTGCGCCAGCGGGTGGCGGGGCGCTGCGATCTCGAGGTGCAGTACCGCCGCGCCGTGACCGCCGAGGGCAATCGGCTGGCCCGCGAGCTGGTGGCGCGCTATTTCGAGGTGCGCGAGCACTTTCGTTGGCGCGGGCTGGGGGATATTCCCGCCTCGGCCCTGCGGCTGCGCGGCGAGTTTGCCCACCGCGATGCCGAGCGCCGCTTCGCGCTCGATCAGAGCCCGATCGAGGATCACAAGGCGTGCCAGTGCGCCGACATACTGCGCGGGCTGGCCAAGCCGAGCGACTGCCGGGTGTTTGGCCGCGGCTGCGATCCGAGCCGCCCCATGGGGAGCTGCATGGTCAGCTCAGAGGGGGCCTGCAATGCCTATTACCGTTACCGGGGGCTTAATGAAGACCATTGAACTCAGTCACGGCGGTGGCGGCGTACAGATGAACCGGCTGATCCGCGATCTCTTCTTTCACCACTTTGGCAACGAGATCTTGCTGCGCGGCGAGGATGCCGCCGTGCTGGCGATGGCGGGCCCGCTCGCCTTTACCACCGACGGCTTCACCGTCTCGCCGCTGCGCTTCCCCGGTGGGGACATCGGCAAGCTGGCCATCGCCGGCACGGTCAACGATCTGGCCATGATGGGGGCCCGCCCCGAGTACCTGGCCTGTAGCTTCATCATCGAGGAGGGGTTTGCCCTCGACGAGCTGGCGCAGATAGTGCGCTCCATGGCCGACGAGTTGGCGGTCAGCGGGGCCCGCATCGTCTGTGGCGACACCAAGGTGGTGCCGCGCGGGGCGGCCGACGGCCTCTTCATCACCACCAGCGGGGTGGGGAGCGTGCGCTGCCCCGGCATCTCGGCCGGCGCCGTGCAGGCCGGGGATGCCATCTTGGTGTCGCGCGACGTGGGGCGCCACGGCGCCTGCATCCTGATGGCGCGCGACGGGCTGCAACTGGGCTCGGATCTCAAGAGCGACTGCGCCACCTTGTGGCCGCTGGTGGAGGCGCTGCTGGCCGAGGGGATAGTCCCCCACGCCCTGCGCGATGCCACCCGTGGCGGCCTCTCGGCGGTGCTCAACGAATGGGCGACCGGCTCCCAGGTTGGGCTGGCCCTCGCCGAGGCGGCGATCCCGGTCAGCGATCCGGTGCGCGGCCTGTGCGAGCTGTACGGCTTCGAGCCGTTCGATCTGGCCAACGAGGGCACCCTGATCCTGGCGGTGTCGGCCGAGCAGGCTCCCGCCGCTGAGGCGGTGCTGCTGCGCTTCAATGCGCAGGCGGCCTGCATCGGCGAGGCGGTGGCCGATCATCCCGGCAAGGTGGTGCTCACCTCGCCGTGGGGCAGCCGCCGCTACCTAGAGCTGCCGGCCGGCGAGCTGCTGCCGCGTATCTGCTAAGGAGTCACCATGCACGAAATGTCGCTGGCCATGAGCACGGTCGATCTGGTGGTCGAGACCGCCACCCGGCAGGGCTTTAGCAAGGTCACCGGGGTGTGGCTCGAGGTGGGGCGCCTCTCCTGCGTCGAGGCCGACACCATCGCCTTCTGTTTCGAGGCCGCCGCCCGCGCCACCCCGGCCGAGGGGGCCCGGCTGCACATCGAGCACAAGGGGGCCGAAGCTTGGTGCTATGAGTGCCATCTCACCGTCACCCTCGAGCGGCGCGGGCAACCCTGCCCGCAGTGCGGGGGTTTTCAGCTGCGGGTCGCCCAGGGCGACAGCCTGCGCGTCACCAACATAGAGGTAGCCTGAACATGTGTACTGTCTGCGGTTGCGGCGAGGCCAGGGTGGCCGACGCCGAGTACCATGACCACGAGCCGGCCAGGGTGGTGATCCACCACCATCACCACTACCACCACCAGGGGGATGTGCATCATCACTACCATGGTGCGCCGGTAGAGCATGGCCATTCGCATGCCCATGGGCATCATCACCACGAGCACGAGCACGAGCACGAGCACGAGCACGAGCACGAGCACGAGCACGAGCACGGGCATGAGCACGGGCATGACCACGAGCACGGCCACCCGCAGGGGTTGGAGCTGCACTACGGGCGCGGGGCGGCCGGCGTCTCGGTGCCCGGCATGAGCCAGCGCTCCCTGATCGCGGTCGAGCGCGACGTGCTCGACAAAAACAACCGGCTGGCCGAGCACAACCGGGAGCACTTCGCCGCCGCCGGCCAGCTGGTGCTGAACCTGGTGTCGAGCCCGGGCTCGGGCAAGACCACCCTGCTGTGTGAGACCCTGCGCCGTCTGGCGGGCCACCGCCCGTGCGCCGTCATCGAGGGGGATCAGCAGACCAGCAGCGATGCCGAGCGGATCCGCGCCACCGGCGTGTCTGCGGTGCAGATCAACACCGGCAAGGGGTGCCACCTGGATGCCCAGATGATCCACGACGCCTGTCATCGCCTCGAGCTGGCCCAGGGCGGCATCATCTTCATCGAGAACGTCGGCAACCTGGTCTGCCCGGCCGGGTTTGATCTCGGCGAGCGGGCCAAGGTGGCGGTGCTCTCGGTCACCGAGGGGGAGGAGAAGCCCCTCAAGTACCCCGACATGTTTGCCGCCGCCAGCTTGATGATCATCAACAAGACCGATCTGCTGCCCTATGTGCAGTTCGACGTGGCGCGCTGCATCGAGAATGCCCGTCGCGTCAACCCGGCCATCCAGGTGTTGCAACTCTCCGCCAGCAGCGGCGAGGGGATGGATGCCTGGCTCGCGTGGCTGGCGAAAATGTAAATGGAATGATGAGGCATACCGTTTTCGGCATGCCTGGTACGCTATTCAAAAGGGGAGTTTATCCATGTATTAACATTTGCCGTTTATTATTCGCATGGATGTCGAATGATGTGACATTAATATTAAAACCACGGCACTGGTTTTTATTTTCAGAAAAAGAATTTTGGTGCCGGTTTAATTCTGTCTCTATCCCGCCAAGTTTAGGGTTGATGGGAGGGGTTTGTATTTAATCTATTGTTTTCAAATGTGTTATTTGTTCTGTGTGATGTTCTTTTTATCAGGTGGTTGAGCGCTGAGATATTTGTCATGGTCTGGGTAACTTTCCATGATTAACATCACAGTGTGTCTGGTTTTTATTTGCCACACTAATAACAATAAAAAGATGAAGCCATCATTCATCACCTTAGTTTCTTGAACTTCCTCCACGAAAAAAGCGAAGTGACAATAATGGATAATAATGATTCATTGCTCACCCGATTGGGTGTGAGCCGTCGTGACTTCATGAAATTCTGCGCCGGGTTGGCGGCCACCGCCGGCCTGCCAATCGGCGCGGCTGAGCAGGTGGCGGCGGCCCTGAGCGCGCCGCAGCGCCCTCCCGTCATCTGGATTGGCGCCCAGGAGTGCACCGGTTGCACCGAGTCCTTGCTGCGGGCCACCCACCCCACCCTGGAGAACCTGGTGCTCGACACCATTTCGCTTGAGTACCACGAGGTGCTCTCGGCCGCCTTCGGCCAGCAGGTGGAGGAGAACAAGCACCGGGCGATGGCGCGCTACCAGGGGCGTTACGTGCTGGTGGTGGACGGCTCCATCCCGCTCAAGGATGGCGGCATCTACTGCATGGTGGCGGGCAAGCCGATCGTCGAGCACATCCGCGAGGCGGCCGCAGGGGCAGCGGCCATCATCGCCATCGGCTCCTGCGCCTCCTGGGGCGGCGTGCCGGTGACCGGTGGCAACCCGACCGGGGCGGTCAGCCTATCGGAGGCCCTCGGCGGTAAGCCGGTGATCAACATCCCCGGCTGCCCCCCCAATCTACACAACTTCCTTGCCACCGTGGCCCACCTTCTCACCTTCAACCGGGCGCCCGCTCTGGATGCGCAGGGGCGCCCCCTGTTCGCCTATGGCCGCCTCATCCACGAGCACTGCGAGCGCCGTCCTCACTTCGACGCCGGTCGCTTCGCCAAGGCGTTTGGCGACGAGGGGCACCGCAATGGCTGGTGCCTCTACCACCTCGGCTGCAAGGGGCCGGAGACCCACGGCAACTGCTCGACCCTGGAGTTCTGCGACATCGGCGGCGGCATCTGGCCGGTCGGCATCGGCCACCCCTGCTACGGCTGCAACGAGCAGGGGGTGGGCTTTACCAAGGGGATCCATCAGCTCGCCAACGTGGAGAATCCGACCCCGCGGGCCGAGAAGCCCGATCTCAACAGCCGCCAGGGGGGCAGCATCACCCCTACCGCCACGGCCCTGCTGGGCGGCGTGGCCGGCCTGGTGGGCGGAGTGAGCCTGATGACGGTGCGCGAGCTGGGTCGCCAGCAGCGTGAGAAGAGGGACGCCGAGGCTCATCTGATGGCTTCCCGTGATCGGGAGGAGTGAGCGTGGACAGACGACAGTTTCTCAAGTACACGGCGGGCGGCGTGATCGCCACCACCCTCTCCCCCTGCGTGCAGGCGCGGCCGACCAAGACGCCGATCCCGGGGGCCCTCGGCATGCTCTATGACTCCACCCTCTGCGTGGGGTGCCAGGCGTGCGTGAGCAAGTGCCAGCAGGTCAACAGCCTGGCGGTGAACCCCGCCGGGGAGCAGACCTGGTCCAACAACGACAAGCTCGCCCCCTTTACCAACAACATCATTCAGGTGTGGCAGAGCGGGGAGGGCAAGCACAAGGATCGCCTCGACAACGGCTACGCCTACATCAAGAAGCAGTGCATGCACTGCGTCGATCCCAACTGCGTCTCGGTCTGCCCGGTGCAGGCGCTGCGAAAGGACCCCAAGACCGGCATAGTCCACTACGACCCGAGCGTCTGTACCGGCTGCCGTTACTGCATGGTGGGCTGCCCCTACAACGTGCCCAAGTTCGAGTACGACAACCCCTTCGGCCAGATCCGCAAGTGCGAGCTGTGCAACCAAGCGGGGCTGGAGCGCCTTAACAAAGGTGAGCTGCCGGGCTGTGTCGAGGTGTGCCCGACCGGCGCCGTCATCTTTGGCACCCGCGAGGCGTTGCTGGCCGAGGCTAAGCGGCGGCTGGCGCTGCGTCCCGGTGACACCTATGCCTATCCGCGCCAGACCCTGGCCGGGGGCGATAGCTACGAAAAAGCGGTGCCCCACTACCAGCCCTACGTCTACGGCGAGAAGGAGGGGGGCGGCACCCAGGTGCTGACGCTGGCGGCGGTGCCCTACGCCAAGCTCAACCTGCCGGATCTCGACCCCGTCTCCACCGGATCGCGCTCCGAGACGGTGCAGCACACCCTCTACAAGGGGATGGTGCTTCCGCTCGCGGCCTTCGCCGGCCTGGCGATCCTGACCCGCCGCCACACCAAGGGGCATGACAGCCAGGATCACGATGCGCACGACAAGCACGACAAGCACGACAAGCACGACAAGCACGACAAGCATGACAAGCATGACAAGGAGGACAACCATGGCTCACGTTGATGCCAAGCCCCTCGGCGGGCGCCTGCTCAGCTGGCCGGTGCTCTTCTTCGCCCCCTTCGTGGTGCTGTGCGGCCTCATCATCCTCAAGCGACTGGTGCTAGGCATCGGCTCGGTGGCGGATCTGAACGGCGGCTACCCCTGGGGGCTGTGGATCTCGTTTGACCTGCTCATCGGCACCGGCTTTGCCTGTGGCGGCTGGGCGCTGGCCTGGGCGGTCTACGTCTTCAACCGTGGCGAGTACCACCCCCTGGTGCGACCGGCGCTGCTGGCGAGCCTGTTTGGCTACTCCCTCGGCGGCCTCTCCATCACCATCGACGTCGGCCGTTACTGGAACCTGCCCTACTTCTACATCCCCGGCCACTTCAACGTGAACTCGGTGTTGTTCGAGACGGCGGCGTGCATGACGGTCTACATCGGGGTGCTGATGCTGGAGTTCGCCCCCGCCGTGCTGGAGCGCTTCGGCTGGAAGGTGCAGCTCAAGACCCTCAACAAGGTGATGTTCCTGGTGATTGCGCTGGGGGCCTTGCTGCCCACCATGCACCAGTCCTCCATGGGCTCGCTGATGATCGCCGCCGGCCACAAGATCCACCCCCTGTGGCAGAGCTATGAGCTGCTGCCGGTCTTCTCCTTGCTGACCGCCTTCATCATGGGGTTTTCCATCGTGGTGTTCGAAGGATCGCTGGTGCAGGCGGGGCTGGCCGGGCGCGGGCCGAGCGAGAAGTCGCTCTTTTATCGCCTGACCAAGGTGATCGACGTCTTCCTTATCCTGTTTATCGCCTTGCGCTTTGGCGAGCTGGTCTACCACGACAAGAGCGAGCTGCTGTCGAACTTTGACCGCTACTCAATCCTGTTCTGGTGCGAGATAGGGCTGATGCTCCTCCCCTTGCTGATCTTCCACTGGGAGCGCTCGCGCAACGACTCGCGCCTGCTGTTTGTCAGCGCCCTCAGCATGCTGCTCGGGGCGGCGCTGTGGCGTCTCAACTACTCGCTGATCGCCTTCAATCCGGGGGAGGGGTACCACTACTTCCCGACCGCCGAAGAGCTGCTCATCTCGGTCGGCTTCGTCGCCGTCGAGGTGTGCGCCTACATACTGCTTATCCGCATCTTCCCTGTCCTGCCCTCCCTGGAACGTGTCGACCGGGACTATCAGGCCAGCCACCAAGTCGTTCGAGGTAAAGAATGAGCCAACGTATCACCATCGATCCGATCACCCGCATCGAGGGTCACCTGCGCATTGACTGCGAAATCGAGGGGGGCAAGGTCGTCAAGGCATGGTCATCGGGCACCATGTGG
The DNA here is from genome assembly GCF_014892695.1 of Aeromonas simiae. NCBI lineage: Bacteria > Pseudomonadati > Pseudomonadota > Gammaproteobacteria > Aeromonadales > Aeromonadaceae > Aeromonas > Aeromonas simiae. Next base: position 3,176,175 of record NZ_CP040449.1, on the reverse strand, counting down.
CGCGGCATGGAGGAGATAGTCCGCGGCCGCGACCCGCGCGATGCCTGGATGATCATGCAGCGCATCTGCGGGGTGTGCACCAACATCCACGCCATCGGCTCGGTGCGGGCGGTCGAGAGCGCCCTCAAGCTCGACGTGCCGGTCAACGCCCAGTACATCCGCAACATCATAGTGGCGGCCAGCAATGTTCACGACCACGTGGTGCACTTCTACCAGCTCTCGGCCCTCGACTGGGTCGACATCACCTCGGCCCTCAAGGCCGATCCGGCCAAGGCGGCCGGCATGGTGCAGGGGCTCTCCGACTGGCCGCTCAACAACGCCGACGAGTTCACCCGGGTGCAGGCCAAGATCCGCGCCCTGGTCGACAGCGGCCAGCTCGGCATCTTCGCCAACGGCTACTGGGGCCACCCGGCCATGAAGCTGCCGCCCGAGGTGAACCTCATCGCGGTCGCCCACTACTTGCAGGCGCTCGAGTATCAGCGCGATGCCAGCCGCGTGGTGGCCCTGCTCGGCGGCAAGAGCCCGCACATCCAGAACCTGGCGGTGGGCGGCGTGGCCAACCCCATCAACCTCGATGGCATCGGCGTGCTCAACATGGAGCGCTTGATGTACCTCAAGACCTTCATCGATCGCCTCAACGGCTTCATCGAGCAGGTCTACCTGCCGGATGCGGCCATCATCGCCAGCTTCTACCCCGAGTGGTTGCAGATGGGGCGCGGCGTCACCCACTTCCTGTCGGTGCCCGAGCTGCCGACCGATGGCAAGGGGGGCAGCTTCTTGCTGCCGGGCGGTTATATCCGCAATGGCGATCTGAGCACCTTCCGCCCCATCAACCGCCATGACGATGCCTTCCTCATCGACGGCATCGAGGAGAGCAGCAAGCACGCCTGGTATCAGGACGACCAGCCGCAAAAGCCGTGGGAGGGCACCACTGAGCCTAACTACACCGGCTGGCAGGAGGAGGGCAAGTACTCCTGGGTCAAGGCGCCCACCTTCTACGGCGAGACGGTCGAGGTGGGGCCGCTGGCCAACGTGTTGTGCATGCTGGCCGCCGGCCACGAGGGTACCAAACGCCACCTCAATACCCTGCTCGGCCTCTACCAGCGCGTCAGTGGCCGCAGCGTGGCGCCGGCCGATCTCCCCTCCACCCTGGGGCGGGTCATCGCCCGCGCGGTGCGCTGCGCCGTGATGAAAGACACCTTGGCCCAGCAGTGGCAGGCGCTGATCGACAACATCGGCAAGGGGGACACGGTTGCCTACGTCAAGCCGGACATCCCGGCCAAGGGGCGCATCCAGGGGGTTGGCTTCGAAGAGGCGCCGCGCGGCATGCTCTCCCACTGGATCGTCATCGAGGATGGCAAGATTGAGAACTACCAGGCCGTGGTGCCCTCCACCTGGAACTCGGGGCCGCGCAACTACCAGGATGACCCCGGCCCCTACGAGGCGGCGCTGGTGGGCACCCCAGTGGCCGACGCGAGCAAGCCGCTCGAGGTGGTGCGCACCATCCACTCATTCGATCCCTGCATGTCCTGCGCGGTGCACATCGTCGACGCCCGTGGTGAGCCGGTGACCCAGGTGAAGGTGCTGTGATGGGGCTGATGGAGAAGGCGCCGAGCCCGGTGCTGGTGCTGGGGATCGGCAACCTGCTGCTCAGCGATGAGGCGGTCGGGGTGCGCGCCATCGAGGCGCTGGCCGAGCGCTACGAGCTGCCGCCTGGGGTTGACCTGCTCGACGGCGGCACCTGCGGCATGGAACTCATCGGCGACATGGCCGGGCGCGAGCACCTCATCGTGGCCGATGCGGTGCTCACCGGGGCGGCCCCCGGCAGCGTGGTGATCCTGCGCGATGGCGAGGTGCCGGCCCTGTTTGGTCGCAAGATCTCGCCGCACCAGCTGGGGCTGGCCGACGTGCTGAGCGCCTTGCACCTGACCGGCGAGTTTCCCGCTCGGCTCACCCTGGTCGGGGTGGTGCCCCACTCGGTCGCGCCGGCCATCGGCCTGAGCGAGGTGGTGGCGGGGAGTCTCGATACGGTGGTAGCGCAGCTGGTGGCCGCTCTGGCCGAGAGCGGCATCGGCGTCACCCCCAAGGAGGGCAACCCATGAGCGGGCAGGATGAGGTGCGCGGGTTTGACGAGAACCCGGCGGCCCGGCTGGAGGCGGCGTTTAGCGCCGTGGCGGCGGGGGAGATGCACACGCTCCCCTTCTATCAGGAGCAGATCCCCATCAAGGCGGTCGGCTTTGCCCGCTTCGAGGGGGAGTGGCTCGGCGTGATGCTGACCCCATGGACCCTCAGCCTGCTGCTGCTGCCGGGCAGCGCCTGGCCGCGCCGCACCCTGGGCGAGCGGCTGGGGCTGGCGCTCCCCTTTGGCCACGCCACCTTCGTGGTGAGTGAGCTGGAGGGGATAGGCCAGTACCTCTCCTGCTCGCTGCTCTCGCCGCCGACCCCCGGCATGAGTAGCGAGCAGGCGCAGCAGCTGGCGCTCGATCTCAGCCGGCTGGTGACCGCGCTGCCGGTGCGCGATCCGGACGCCCCGCGCGACCCAGCCCGCCGCGCCCTGTTTGCACCGCGCTGTGGCTAGCCTTCGTTTCATCACTCTGGAGATCGTCATGTATCGCGCTCTTGTGCTGGCCGCCTTGTTCTGTCTATCTGGCAATGCTGCGGCGGCCCCCCCGCGAACCCTGACCCTGGCCATCGGCGCCGAGCCCGACGAGGGGTTTGATCCCCTGCTCGGCTGGAGCCACGGCAGCAACCTGCTGTTGCAGGGCACCTTGTTGCAACAGGCGCCGGATCTGAGCTGGCAGCCGCTGCTCGCCGAGTCGGTCAGTCGGAGCCAGGACGGGCTGGCGTGGCGGGTGACCCTCAAGGCCGGACTGCGCTTTAGCGACGGCTCGCCCCTGGGCGCCGAGGACGTGGCCTTCACCTATAACCGAGCGGCCAGGGAGGGGGGCAAGCTCGACATGGGGCACTTCGTCGCGGCGCACGCCGAGGATGCGCGCCACCTGATCCTGACCCTGTCGGCGCCGCAGAGCACCTTCAACCAGGTGCTCGGCTCCCTCGGCATCGTCTCGGCCAAGGCTTATGATCCGCGCCGTTATGCCCGCCATCCGGTGAGCGCGGGGCCGTACCGGCTGGTGAGCTTCCAGCCGGGCCAGCAGTTGGTGGTGGAGGCCAACCCCTACTACGCCGGCCAGGCCAATGACTTCGGCCGGTTGGTGTTTCTGTTCCTCGACGAGGAGGCGGCGGTGGCGGCCGCCATGGCCGGGCAGGCCGATCTGGTGCGGGTCTCCCCCAACCAGGTGGGGCGGGTGCCGGCCGGCCTGACCCTGCTCGAGCGGCCGAGCGTCGAGAACCGCGGCATCATGTTCCCCGTGGTGCGCGCCGGGCGCCGCGATGGTCAGGGGTATCCGGTGGGCAACGACGTCAGCGCCGATGTGTCTGTTCGCCGCGCCATCAACCTGGCGCTGGATCGCGCCCTGCTCGCCGAGCAGCTGTTCGACGGCCATGCCACGCCGGCCTACAGCGCGGTCGAGGGGCTGCCCTGGCAGGGGGAGGGGAGCCGGTTTAAGGATGGCGACCTTGCGGGAGCCAAGGCGCTGCTGGAGCAGGCCGGCTGGCGGGTGGGTGAAGATGGCATCCGGGTGAAGGGGGACGTGCGCGCCGCGCTCACCCTCTGGTACGCCAGCGGTGACACGTCGCGGCGCGATCTCGCCCTGGCGCTGCGCGCCCTGCTGGCGCCGCTTGGCATCGAGCTGCAACTGCAATCCGGCAGTTGGGAGCGGGTCGAGCGGGAGATGCACGCCAACCCCGTGCTGTTTGGCTGGGGCAGCCTGGACCCGAGCGAGCTGCTGCACCACTACGGCTCACGGGCGCGCGGGGTGGGCTACTACAACCCCGGCTACTACGCCAACGCGGCGGTCGATCGCCACCTCGCCCAGGCACTGGCCGCCCCCGATCCGGCCAGTGCCGAGCACCACTGGCAACAGGTGGAGTGGGACGGCGCCGAGGGGGCGGGCTTTCGCGGCGATGCCGTCTGGGCCTGGCTGCTCAACATCCGCCACACCTATCTGGCCAACCCCTGCCTGGATCTGGGCAAGACCCAGCCCGAGATCCACGGCAGCTGGTCGCTGCTGAGCAACCTGCCGGCCTGGCGCTGGACCTGCCGATGAGGGGGGTGGGCAGCCTGCTGCTGCGGCTCTGTCTGCTGCTGACCCTGGTGGCGGCGGGCACCTATCTGCTGCTCTGTTTCTCGCCGGTCGATCCGGTGCGGGCCTATATCGGCAATGATCTGCTGCACGTGCCGCCGGCCCAGCAGGCGCTGATCGCCCGGCGCTGGGGGCTGGATCAGCCGCTCTGGCTGCGCTTCGCCCGCTGGGCCGGTCAGGCGTTGCAGGGGGAGTGGGGCTACTCCTCTCTCTATAACGCGCCGGTGCGGCAGGTGATCGCCGAGCGGCTGCCCACCTCGCTCGGCCTGCTGGCAGGGGCGTGGCTGCTCTCCGGGCTGGGCGGGGTGGCTCTTGGCCTTCTGGCCGGCCGCTATCACGGCCGCTGGCCGGATCGCCTGCTGCGCCGGCTCATCTACCTGATGGCCTGCCTGCCCACCTTCTGGGTGGCCCTGCTACTGCTGGCGCTGCTGGCCGTGGCGTGGCCTGTGCTGCCGGTCTGCTGCGCCTGGCCGGCCGGGCTCGAGGCTGAGCAGGCCACCTTCACCGAGCGGCTGCGCCACCTGATCCTGCCGCTGCTCTCGCTCAGCCTGATCGGCATGGGCAACGTCGCCATGCACACCCGCGAGCGGGTGGTGGAGGTGCTCGCAAGCGAGTTCGTGCTCTATGCCCGCGCCCAGGGGGACGGTGGCTGGTCGCTGCTGCGCGGCCACGTGCTGCGCCACGCCCTCGGCCCCGCCCTGTGCTTGCAGTTTGCCTCGTTTGGCGAGTTTATCGGCGGCTCCTTGCTGGCCGAGAAGGTGTTTGCCTACCCAGGGCTCGGCCAGGCGAGCGTGGATGCCGGGCTGCGCGGCGACATCCCGCTGCTGATGGCGGTGGTGCTGCTGTGCACCCTGCTGGTGTTTGCCGGCAACCAGTTGGCCGGCTGGCTGCTGCACCGCCTCAACCGGCCGTTGGCGCTGCCCCATGTTGCGTGATCCACGCCCGGCCATGGGCCGCCTGCTGCTGGCCATACTGCTGCTGGCCCTGCTCGCCGGCTACGGCCTCGTGCTCGGCAGCGGCGATCTGCCCCTCGATCTGGCCTTGCGTTATCAGCCCCCCTCATGGGCCCACTGGTTTGGCACCGACTATCTGGGGCGCGATCTCTGGCGGCGCTGCGTGCAGGGAGCCTTGAGCTGCTTGCAGACCGGCCTCGGCGCTGCCCTGCTCAGCGGTGCGCTGGCATTGGCGGTGACCGCCCTCGGCCGGCTGGGGCGGCGCGGGGCCCAACTGGCCGCGCTGCTGACCGACAGCCTGCTCGCCATGCCGCACCTGCTGCTGCTCATCCTCATCGGCTTTGCCGCTGGGGGCGGGCGTCAGGCGGTGATCCTGGCGATCGCCCTCACCCACTGGCCACGGCTGGCTCTGCTGCTCGGGGCCGAGGCGGCCAGGGTGGCAGAGAGCGACTATCTGCGCCTGTCGCGGCGCATCGGGCTCACCCGGTGGCAGTGCTGGCGGCGCCACCTGTTGCCGGCCCTGCTGCCCCAGTGGCTCATCGGGGTGCTATTGATGTTTCCCCACGCCGTGCTGCACAGCGCGGCGCTGAGCTTTCTCGGCTTCGGGCTGGCACCCCACGAGCCCTCGCTCGGCCTGATGCTGGCCGAGGCGCTGCGCTACCTCAATGCCGGCGCCTGGTGGCTGGCCCTCTTCCCCGGTCTGCTGCTGTTGGGACTGGTTTTGCTGTTTGATCAGTGCGCCCGCTCGGTGCGCACCCTGTTGCTGGAGTCGTGATGCTGGAGCTGGAACGGGTATCCATAGCGGCGGCCCACTACCGCTGGTTTGGCCGGCGCAAGTGGCGCCCCTTGCTGCGCGAGGTGTCGCTGACGGTTGCCCCCGGCGAGGTGGTGGCGCTGGTCGGTGGCAGCGGCGAGGGCAAGAGCCTGCTACTGCTGGCCGCCCTCGATCTGCTGCCCGCCAATCTGCGGCTGGAGGGGGCGCTGCGCTTCGCCGGGGCCCCGCTCGACCGGCAGCGCAGCCGGCAGCTGCGCGGGCGCGAGATAGGCTACGTGCCGCAGGGGGTGGGGGCCCTCAACCCCTTGTTGCGCATCGAGGGGCAGCTGACCCGTGGCTTGCGCCTCGGTGGCTGGCGGGGAGAGCGAGCCGCCCTCGAGGCGCAGTTCGCCCGGCTGGCCTTGCCCGCCGCAGCCCTCGATCTCTACCCGCGCCAGCTCTCCGGCGGCATGGCCAAGCGGATCTTGGCCTGCCACGCGGCGCTGTCGAATGCCCGCCTGATCTTGGCCGACGAGGTGACCGCCTGGCTCGACGAGGCGGCGGCCAGCCTGCTGCTGGCCCAGCTGCGCGGCCTCGCTGCCCAAGGCTGCGGCGTGCTCTGGGTGACCCACGATCTGGCGCTGGCAGCCCGTTTTGCCGACCGGGTGGTGGCGCTGCATCAGGGGCGGGTGAGCGACACCCTGGCGGTAGAGGCGCTGCGCCGGGGGGAGGGGAGCGCCCCGCTGCGCGCCCACTGGCAGGCGCTGCCGGAGCAGCGTGGCTGGGAGGCGCTCTCGTGCTGAGGGTGCAGGGGGTGAGCGTGCGCCAGGGCGAGCGCACTTTGTGGCAGGGGCTCGATTTCACTCTGGCCCCCGGTGAGCGGCTCGCTATCGCTGCCCCCAGCGGTCATGGCAAGACGACCCTGGGCCGGGTGCTGGCCGGCTGGCAGGCGCCCAGTTGCGGCCACATCCTCTGGCAGGGGGCTCCGCTGCCGGCGAGCGGCTACTGCCCGGTACAGCTGGTGCCCCAGCACCCCGAGCTCACCTTCAACCCTTACCGCAGCACGGGGGCGGCGCTGTACGATGCCTGGCAGCCTACGGCGGCGGATCTCGTCGCTTGCCGGATCGATCCCGAGTGGCTGCGGCGCCGCCCGCACGCCCTCTCGGGGGGCGAGCTGGCGCGCATCGCCCTACTGCGCGCCCTCGACCCGCGCACCCGGGTGCTGATCGCCGACGAGGTGACCGCCCAGCTCGATCCGGCCATCCAGCTCGCTATCTGGCAGCACCTGGTGCGGTTGTGCCGCGAGCGGGGACTGGCGATGATCATCTTCAGCCATCAGCAGGCCCTGCTGGATCAAGTGGCGACCCGCAGATTGAAATGGTGATTTTTTCTCTTAAAGCAAAATTGGCGCGATGCATGCATGGAGATAATTAGCATGCTGTGTCAATGCACATGGTTTACATTTATCGGATGAGATACCCGCTGTCTCTCATCCCTGATCAGGATTCTCTCTCCATGCCATCCTCTCTCGTCAAATCGGCGCTCATCCCGGCTCAGGTGGGCAGAACTCTGCCAACCTATGACCTGTTGGGTGCTGAGCAAGCTGACCAGATTCAGCTGCGACTCTTTAACGTCAGCCTCGGCGGTGTGGCGGCCCAGGTATCGACCTGCCTCTCCCAGCTGTTTCACAGCTCTGACTGTGAATTATCCCTGCCGCCTTTTGCTGTGGCGCAGCCCGGTTTACCCGAAGGGGAAAGGCTTTGGGTCCAGGCGCGAGCCAGTAACTTAGAGGCGGTGCAGGCTTGGTTTGCCATCACCCCCGCCCATCTTTACCGGATGGCGATCCTTTTCTTCGGCGGGAGTTTGCAGCCCGGTGCGCAGGTGGTGGTGAGCAAGAGTCCGAGCGACTCGGAGCTGCGTCTGTTCCTGCGTCTGTGTCGCTATCAGCTGGAGAATATGTCCTCTGCGCTGGGCTGGGGCGACATGGGATGGGAGCTTGAAACCTGCGCGCCGCCGGCGTTGGATGACGCCGGCCCGTTATGGCACAGCGAGGCCGATTTGACTCTGTCTGGTCATCATCAGGGGTGGAATATGTGGTGGCGGCCTCCCTGTGTCGAGGAGGGGGAGTCGGACGCCGAAAACAAACTGGCGGGCAAATTGCATACATCTTTGCCTTATACCCCAGTACGTCTGCGAGTGGTTCTGTCTCAGATGCAAATGACCCTTGCTGAGTTGGAGCAGTTACAGGTGGGAGAGGTGCTTGCCCTCGATCTGAACGAGTCGGCCCCTGCACTTATTGGTACCAAGGTCTGTTTGCGTGGGCGTGTCGCCGAGCAGGCAGGCAATTTAGTTTTTCAAATTAATACGGTGGAAGAGGAGTGATTGAATGAGTCAGGAACAGAACCAGAATTTCCTGGAGTTTGACGGACTGGATCAGCTCTTCGACGAAGGGCAGGAGCCGTTTTCTGCACCGCAGGAAAGTATGGCCCCGCTCGCTGCCAAGCCCCGCGATCTCTCGTTTTTCCGCCATATCCCGGTCAAGGTGACGCTGGAGGTAGCGAGTGCCGAGATCTCGCTTGGCGATCTGATGCAGGCCGAGAGCGGTAGCGTGATTGAGCTCGATAAGATGGCGGGCGAGGCGCTCGACGTGCGGGTGAACGGCAGACTGCTGGCGCGTGGTGAGGTGGTGGTCGTCAACGGTAAGTACGGCCTGCGGCTGGTTGAGGTGCTTGACGCTGGCATGTTGAGCAATTTGGAACACTGATGAAAAGAGTACTGCCGCTACTGCTCCTTATCGGTTTGCCCGCCTGGGGAGCGGAGATCCCGCTGCTGTCGATGACGCCTGGCGCCGGCGGATCGGAAGAGTACAACATCAAGATGCAGATCCTGCTCTTGATGACCCTGCTCGGCCTATTGCCGACCTTGCTGCTGATGATGACCAGTTTTACTCGCATCATCATAGTGTTGGCGATCCTGCGGCAGGCATTGGGGCTACAGCAGAATCCCCCTAACCGGGTTCTCCTCGGGATCAGCTTGATCCTGACGGTCGTGATCATGCGTCCCGTGTGGACCGATATTTATCAGAATGCTTTCCAGCCTTTCGACCGGGAGGAAATTACACTTCCGCAGGCGCTGGGAAAGGCTGAAGTTCCTCTTCGCCATTTCATGCTGGCGCAGACCCGTGAGCAGGATCTGGAGCAGATGCTGCGCATTGGTGGTGAGTCGACCTCTCTGCCGAAAGAAGAGGTGCCATTTGGGCTTCTTGTTCCGGCCTATGTGCTCAGTGAACTCAACACCGCCTTCCAGATTGGCTTCATGCTGTTTATTCCCTTTCTGGTGATCGATCTGGTGGTGGCGAGCGTGTTGATGGCAATGGGGATGATGATGCTCTCGCCGCTCATCATCTCGCTGCCGTTTAAGTTGATGGTCTTTGTACTGGTGGATGGCTGGGCCATGACGGTGGGCACCTTGGCCGCCAGTTTCAGCGGAGGTTGATATGACGCCAGAGCAAAGCGTGTCTCTTCTGGGAGGAGCGGTCAATCTGGTGGTCATGATGGTCAGCGTGCTGGTGGTGCCTGGCCTGCTGGTGGGGCTGATGGTCAGCATCTTCCAGGCGGCCACTCAGATCCAGGAGCAGACCTTGAGTTTTCTGCCTCGTCTGATTGTGACCCTGCTGACCTTGATCTTCACCGGCCACTGGCTGGTGGCGCAGCTTGCTGCCTTGTTTCACGACATCTTCCAAAAAGTGCCGGGCATGATTGGATGAGTGCCCTGGTTACCGTTAGCAGTGCCGAGTTGACAGCCTGGTTGGGGCAGTGGTGGTGGCCGTTTGCGCGCCTTGCCGCCACTTTCTGGATGTTGCCTATCTATGGCGATGGGCGGGTGACTCCGATGGTGCGGCTATTTCTAGCCTTCACCATCAGCCTTGGCATGGCCCCCATGATGAAAAACATGCCGGCGTTTGATCCCTTTTCGCTAGAGGCGATCGTCGTGACGATCGAGCAGATTGTCTTCGGTCTGTTGTTTGGCCTGACGGTGCAACTGCTGTTTGCGGTGATGACGACGACGGGGCAGATTTTGGCCATGCAGATGGGCTTGGCGATGGCGGTCATGAATGATCCCCAAAATGGCGACTCGGCCCCTCTGATCAGCCAGTTGATGCTGATCTTCTGCACCTTGTTGTTTCTCGGTATTGATGGCCATCTGGCCGTGCTCGACATATTGGTGCGCAGTTTTCAGGCCTGGCCTCCTGGCGCGTCGCTCTACCGGCTCGATCTCATGGGCGTGGTGGGGTTGTTTGGCTGGTGCATCGGCGCCGCCCTGATCCTGGCGCTGCCGGTGGTGATTGCCATGTTGATGGTGAACCTCACCTTTGGCGTGATGAACCGCTCGGCACCTTCACTCAATGTGTTCTCCCTGGGTTTTCCCATGACCCTGTTGCTGGGTCTGTTGACGCTCTCCATCTCGGTCAGTGGTGTGCCTGATCGTTATCTCGATCTGGTGACCCATGTGCTGGATCAGTTGACTGGGCTGGTCATACGATGAGTAAAAATAGCGCTCAGGACAAGACCGAACAGGCGTCGCCCCAGAAACTCCGCAAGGCCCGCAAAGACGGGCAGATCGCCCGTTCCCGTGAACTGGGCTCGGCAGGACTCCTGGTGATAGGCGGTATGCTGATCCAGTGGATGGTGCCAGGCTTTGGACGCTTTTTTGGTGCCTTGATCAATCAACCGATTCGATTCGACTGGCTGCGCAACAATCCTGAGATGATGATGCAGGCGCTCGGTGATGCACTTTTCGGCATGATATTGATTTTATTGCCGTTATTTGTCGCCTTGGGGCTGCTGATGCTCATTCTCGGCGTGGTGCCTGGCGGCATGATCTTCGTATGGAAAAACTTGATGCCAAAGGGGAGCAAGCTCAACCCCATCTCTGGCCTCAAGCGGATGTTTTCCTCTCGCAGCTTGATGGAGCTGCTCAAGTCGATGCTGAAGATATCGCTGCTGGGCGGCACGTTGGCGCTGCTGTTGCAGCACCACTGGGGGACGCTGCTGATGATGAATCGCATGCCTCCCTCTGCCGCCATGGAGCAGGCGTTGCAGATCCTGGCTCAAGCGTTTATTGCGCTGGGCTCGGTGCAGATGCTGGTTGCCGTTATCGACGTGCCCTACCAGCGTTGGTCGCTGCTCAAGCAACTGCGGATGACCAAGCAGGAGGTCAAGGATGAGTACCGCAACTCCGAGGGTAAACCCGAAGTAAAGGCCCGTATTCGTCAGTTACAGAACATGATGTCGCGGGCGCGCATTGATCAGCGGGTGCCTCAAGCGGATGTGATCATCACCAACCCAACCCACTATGCGGTGGCGTTGCGTTATGACCCCGACAAGGCCAACGCCCCTTATGTGGTGGCGAAAGGGATCGATGCCATGGCGGCACGTATCCGCGAAGTGGGGCAGCTGCATGACAAGACCATCATGGCCTTGCCCGAGCTGACCCGGGCCATTTATCACTCGACTCGTATCGACCAAGAGGTGCCGGCCGGGCTCTATACCGCCGTCGCCTATGTCCTCAACCATGTGCTGCAGCTACAGGCTTACCAAGCCGGCCGTGGCCGGCGACCGGCCCCGCTGGCCCCGCTCCATGTTCCGCCCGAACTGCGTCAACCTGAGAGGTAATCCGTGAACTGGCGTGTATTGACCCAATCTTACATCGGCATCCCCGTGATGCTGCTGGCCATCTTGGCCATGATGATCTTGCCGCTACCGGGCTGGCTGCTCGATGCCCTGTTTACGTTCAACATCGTGCTGGCGGTACTGGTGTTGCTGGTGTCCGTGTCGGCCAAAAAGCCGCTCGACTTCTCCATCTTCCCCACCGTGCTGCTGGTGGCCACCTTGATGCGACTATCGCTCAACGTGGCCTCCACCCGGGTGGTATTGCTCAACGGCCATGAGGGCAGTGATGCCGTCGGTAAGGTGATCCAGGCCTTTGGTGAGGTGGTGATAGGCGGTAACTACGTCGTTGGTCTGGTGGTCTTTATCATCCTGATGATCATCAACTTCGTGGTCATCACCAAGGGGGGAGAGCGGATCTCCGAGGTCTCGGCCCGCTTTACCCTGGATGCCCTGCCGGGCAAGCAGATGGCTATCGATGCGGATCTCAACGCCGGTTTGCTCGATCAGAACCAGGCGCGTCTGCGCCGCCAGGAGATCGCCCGTGAAGCTGACTTCTACGGCGCGATGGATGGTGCCTCCAAGTTTGTGCGCGGCGATGCCATCGCCGGCCTGTTGGTGCTCATCATCAACCTGATCGGTGGTCTTGCCATCGGTATCTTCCAGCATGCCTTGCCAGTGGCGGAGGCATTCCAACGTTATGCCCTGCTGACCATTGGTGATGGTCTGGTCGCCCAGATCCCCTCGCTGCTGATGTCGACCGCCGCGGCCATTATCGTGACTCGGGTTAACGATGAGGGGGAGATGACCGATCAGGTGGGGCAGCAGCTGCTGGCCTCCCCACGGGTCATCTATACCGGCGCCGCCATCATGACCATCCTGGGCCTGGTGCCCGGCATGCCGACTCTGGCCTTCCTCAGCTTTGCGGCAGCGCTGGCCTGGAGTGGCTGGCGAGTGAGCCAGCGTAAACCGGACGTCCCTGAACTGGAGGCGGCGGAGCAGATCTCCAGACAGATGGATCTGCGCGAGCCGCAGGGGTTGGAGTGGCAGGACCTGCCGGCGCTCGATACGGTCGCCATCGAACTGGGCTATCGACTGGTGTCATTGGCTGAGAAGGAAAAGGGGGCTGAATTGCTGGCGCGGGTGCGCGGCATACGTAAAACCCTCTCCGAGCAGCTCGGTTTCCTGCTGCCCGAGGTGCGTGTTCGCGACAACCTGCAATTGCAGCCGGAGCAGTACCGTATTCTGCTCGGTGGCGTGCCACTGGCCTCTGGCCAGGTGGATTGCCAGCGATTGATGGCGATCAGCAGTGGTGAGACTTATGGCAACCTAGATGGTGAGCTGACCCGCGATCCGGCCTTTGGCATGGAAGCGGTGTGGATTTCACCTGAACTCAAGGCGAAGGCGCTCAACCTGGGTTACTCGGTAGTGGATGCGGCGACCGTGGTGGCCACCCACCTTAGCAAGTTGTTGCGTGAGCATTTGGATGAGCTGTTTGGTCACGATGAGGTTGGTAAATTGGGCCAGTACTTGTCGAGCCAGTCGCCCCGTCTCGGGGAGGAGCTCAACCTGGCCCTGACCCAGATGCAGCAGCTGCGGGTCTATCGTCAGCTGCTGCGCGAGCAGGTGAGCCTGACCGATATTCGTACCATTGCCACCACCCTGCTCGACTCGAGCGAGATCACCAAGGACCCGGTGTTGTTGGCCTCTGATGTGCGCTGTGCGCTGTGCGCTGAAGCGTCAGTTGGTACGCCAAGCCATCGGTAATCGCGACGTACTGGCCACCTTCACCCTGGATGAGCGGTTAGAGCAGACCTTGCTGACTGCGTTGAGCCAATCCCAGCAACAGGGAAAAACGGCTCTGGATAGCTTCCCCATCGATCCTCAGCTGCTGTCCCAGTTGCAGCAGAATATGCCGTTGGTAAAAGAGCAGTTGCAGCAGCAGGGCCACGCACCTGTCCTGGTGGTCATGCCCCAGTTGCGCCCTTTGCTGGCACGATATGCACGTTCGTTCAGCCGCGGTCTAAAAGTGCTTTCCTACAATGAAATTCCAGAAGAGCTGAGGGTGGAAGTAGTCGGAACTCTGGGTTAAATGCGGAAATTTAAGGTTAAATGCGGAAGTTTAGAAAACGGTTTTCCTTAAAACGGAATTAAAATTTCCTAATGGGCGCTTGAAAATCTTAAAAAGTCATTTATCATTATCAGCATAAGATGTTGAAAAAAGACATCTAAGCAAGGTTTTAAACTTAAAATTAACTTTTAATCAATATATTTAAATCTGAATCCTCGCTGAACCGCATGACAGGTTGTTCAGTGAGTAAAGGCAAACTGGATTGAATCGACAGGACGTAAAACCTCCAGTTCAAGGGTGTTGGGTGACACCATGATAGTGGGTATGTCAATGACAGCTTGACTCCGTATGAATCTAGTTTGATTCGTGCAGATGTTATGCCTGTTTATTGCGTCCACTCCTCGGTTTCCAAACTCGTTGGGGTGTTTGATTTATGTCTGGTTGCACACAAGTCTGGGCAACCGGCACGGAAGAGATCCCGTGTCCGGTGGCTTCACGTCTGCTGTGGATCGGTGCAGAGGCTGATGTTTCCTTTGCCCGACACGGCGCTTCTTCTCCGCTCTCCTGCGAGGTGACCGCTTGCTCCTCCCTGGAACAGGGATTGGCTTGGCTGGCCACCAACACATGTGATCTGGTTCTGCTCGATCTTGATCGTCAGCCCCCCTACTCCTGCCGGGAAATCGCGACCCTGGTCGCCGCCGCAGGCGAAGGTCTGGTGCTGGTTGTCATCAACGAGCTTCAGGGTGAGCAGGCAGCTGATGCCATGCGCTGCGGCGCCATTGACTACGTCATTAAACCCTTTAGCGCCCGCCAGTTGAGCGACGCCATCCTGAGTGCGCTGCGCCTTGGTCAGGCCACCCACAACCTGGTGTCTGTTTCCCAAGTCAGCAAGCAGGTGTTGCAGCTGGCGCGCCGTGCCGCCAAAACGTCGGCCTCAGTCCTGATCAGTGGGGAGTCGGGGACAGGTAAAGAACGCCTGGCTCGCTACATCCATGACATGTCTGAGCGCTCTGATAAGCCGTTCGTGGCGATCAACTGTGCGGCCATCCCCGAATCCATGCTCGAGTCGATCCTGTTTGGTCATGCCAAAGGGGCCTTTACCGGCGCCGTGGTGGCCCAGCCGGGTAAATTTGAGATGGCCAACGGTGGCACTCTGCTGCTCGATGAAATCTCAGAGCTTCCCCTCACGTTGCAGGCCAAGTTGCTGCGGGTGTTGCAGGAGAAAGAGGTGGAGCGCCTTGGCAGCCATCGTTTGATCCCGCTCGACGTGCGTATCATCGCGGCCAGCAACCGTGATCTGCGTGAGCAGGTGGCGTGTGGTGAGTTTCGGGAAGATCTCTTCTACCGACTCGATGTGCTGCCACTCTCTTGGCCCGCATTGCGTGATCGCCCGGATGATATCTTGCCGCTGGCCCGCTTCTTTTTGGATAGATACGCCCAGCAACAGGGCTATCGCTTCAGCGCAGACGCTGAGGCCCACCTGCAAGCCCATCCCTGGCCCGGCAATGTACGTGAATTAGAAAATGTCATTCAAAGGGCATTGGTTATGGCGCGTGGTTTGCATATCCAAGCCGTCGACCTGATGCTGCCCGGCTCGCTTCCCCCACAAGATGTCTCCTGTTCGCCCGAGGCGGAATGCCTCTCTGATTCGCGGCGCCAAGCGGAATTTCGCTTTGTGCTGGAGACGCTGCGACGTTGCAACGGCCATCGCACCCGCACGGCGGAAGCGCTCGGCATGACGACGCGGGCATTGCGTTACAAGCTGGCGGCCATGCGTGAGCAGGGCATCGACATTGAACAGCAGATTCAACAGTAAGGAATAGATCGCTTGAAGATCGAGATGATGACCTCCCAAGTAACCCTGATGAATCGGATGCAGGAGATGCAGCGCATCGCTGCTCAGCCTCAGGAGATCATGCCGGCCGCTGGGGAGAGTGTCTCCTTCGGAGATGCCATGCGTAATGTGGTCAATCAAGTTAACTCACAGCAGAACTTGGCCTCTAGCATGATGTCGGCCGTTGATGCCGGACAGAGTGATGATTTGGTGGGCGCCATGGTGGCTAGCCAGAAGGCGAGTCTCAGCTTTTCAGCCCTGATGCAGGTGCGCAATAAGTTGATGACCGGATTTGATGAAGTCATGCGTATGTCGCTGTAAGGATAAGGGATGAGTGAACTGGTAACTAATCCCACGACGGCGACTGGGCCTGATTTACGCCAGCGCCTCGAGACGGGTCTTAAAAAGTGGCGTCGCCTCTCTAGCGACAACAAGTCGGTACTGGCGATTGCCCTGCTGGCGGCGATTGTCGCCGGCACCATAGTGGTGATCCTGTGGACCTCCAGCCATAACTACGTTCCCCTGTACGGTAAGCAGGAGCTCTACGACACGGCCAATATCATGGAGCTGCTGGAAAAAGAGC
Organism: Aeromonas simiae; assembly: GCF_014892695.1. Classification (NCBI taxonomy): domain Bacteria; kingdom Pseudomonadati; phylum Pseudomonadota; class Gammaproteobacteria; order Aeromonadales; family Aeromonadaceae; genus Aeromonas; species Aeromonas simiae. The sequence goes on along the minus strand of NZ_CP040449.1, from coordinate 3,160,109 downwards.
AGATCCCGTTCCGCCTGGAAAAGAGCTCAGGACAGGTGCTGGTTCCTGAGAGCCAGCTGGCTCAGGTGCGGATGGCGCTGGCTGCCCGTGGGGTACGCGCCGCGATGCCCTCTGGTCTGGAAGGGCTGGATAATGCCACCGGGCTTGGCACCAGTGAATTTATGGAAGGGGTGCGCTATCGCCACGCCTTGGAAGGGGAGTTGGCGCGGACCATCATCTCCCTGGATGCGGTGCGCAGCGCCCGCGTCCACCTGGCTATCCCCAAGCGGACCCTGTTTGTCGGCCGTGATGAGGAGAAGCCGACCGCCTCCGTCATGCTGGACATGCAGCCTGGGCAGAGCCTCGAGCCGGGCCAGGTGGATGCGATCACCAACCTGGTGGCGGGCAGTATTCCGGGCATGAAGCCGGGCATGGCTCGGTGGTGGATCAGTCAGGACAATTGCTCACGACGGACAGTGGTGACAAGGCGGTGTTTGGCAAACTCAGCGTCCAGCAGATGGACTACGTGCGCAAACTCGAGCAGTACATCCGCCAGCGTGCCAGCGACATGCTCTATCCCATGCTGGGGACGGGGAATTTCCGGGTGCAGGTCGCCGCAGACGTTAACTTCAATGCGATTGAAGAGACGCAGGAGCAGCTCGATCCCAACAGCGTCGTCACTCAGGAGAGTGGCAAGAACGACAAAACGGTCGATTCACTCGCCATGGGGATTCCGGGGTCTCTCTCCAATCGCCCTCCCCAGACCCAGGCTAACCAGAATACCAATGCGGGTAATGGGCAGGCGGCCGCTGGGCAGCAGTCCAATGACACGCGCAGTGAGCGCAACGAGTTCAGCAAGCAGTATCAGAACAGCCGTTCTATCACTCACACCCGTTATCACCAAGGGCGGCTCGAGAAGCTCAACGTCTCGGTACTGCTCAACAATCAGGTCGCCCCGCAAGAGGGGTGGAATGAGGAGCAGCTGGTTCAAATCCGCCAGATGGTGGAGCGGGCCGTGGGGTTCGATGAGGCTCGCGGAGATCAGATTAGCTTGCAGAGCTTTGCCTTTAGCCCCGAGCTGATGGTGGTGCAGCCTGAAAGCAGTTGGTGGGAGTTGCCGGTTTGGCATAACTCACTGCGTGGATTTGACCCCATAGGTCCAGACACTTTTTCCCGCTTAGGGTTGTGATACCCGACTGCGCAGAAATTCCCGTGGTGAACGGTATCCCAAGGCGCTGTGCGGGTGGTGCTCGTTATAATGCTCAAACGCGATAGCCAAATTGCCTACCGCTGTTCGGCTATCCGGTTTTGGCATCATCTCGATATAGTCTCGCTTCATCGTCTTCACGAAGCTCTCCGCTATACCGTTACTCTGTGGGCTTCTCACTGCTGTCGTTCTGGGCTCCAACCCGATTTCTCGTGCAAACGCGCGGGTCTCATGGGCTCGATACGCCGAGCCATTATCAGTCAGCCACTCCACCGGTGATGCCGGCAACGAATCCCCAAAGCGATGTTCGACAGACCTCAGCATGACATCTTGCACAGTGTCACTATCGTAACCCCCAGTACTGGCCGCCCAGTCCAACGCTTCCCTATCGCAGCAATCCATGGCGAACGTGACACGTAGTTTTTCACCGTTATCGCAGCGAAACTCGAAGCCATCTGAGCACCACCGTCGATTGCTCTCCTTGACGGCAACACGCCCCTTATGTGCCTGCTGGGCCAATGGTGCAGCTGGTTTTCTTTCCAGCAGCAAGCCATGTTCGCGCATGACGCGATATACCCGCTTAGCGTTTACCACAGGTTGTTCTGTTGCCTCAGACTGACGCCGTAACAGCGCCCAGACCCGGCGATAGCCATAGGAGGGAAGCTCTGCCATCGCCTCCATGATACGGCCAAGTAAGGCTGCATCATCACGCTGGCGATGATGACGACCATCTTGCCAACCCGGTTTTCGATGAACACGAACGGATAGCTGCGCACGCGATACATTAAGAGCCTGGCTCACAGCACTTAATCGTCGTCCCCCGGCAACAAGGGCGCATGCGCAATCCATTTTTTTGCTCGACCATACTCCACGGCTTCTTTGAGGATCTCGTTCTCCATGGTCTTCTTCCCGAGCAGACGCTGAAGCTCTCGGATCTGCTTGATGGCAGCAGCCAACTCGGAAGCAGGAACAACATCCTCACCGGCGGTGATCGCCGTGAGAGACCCTTCTTGGAATTGCTTACGCCATTTGAAAAGCTGGTTTGCGTTGACGTCGTGCAAGCGAGCAACATGAGAGACGGTCATCCCGGGCTCAAAGGTCTGCTGCACGATGGCGATCTTTTCTTGTGGAGTCCGGCGTCGACGGCGCTCGGCCCCTGTTAACACTTCGACCATCTTCTCGTTGTGACTAGTACTGAACATAGCTCCAAGACTACCTCTTAAGTTAAGAGGGGCGAAGTGTCTGGATCTTCAAGGGGCCAATCTACTGCGCTATCTGGTGGGTGGGTTGCTTGGCCTGGTCCTGGTGATCTTCGGTATTCGTCCGTTGGTGAAACACCTGATCCGGCCGCCACAGCCCGAAGGGGCGGAGGCGAAAGAGCAAAATCAAGAGTTGGCGCTGTCGGGTGAACTCGAATCCGCAGTCGGCATCGAAGGCCAACTCGGTGAGGGTGAACAGGTTGAGTCTGCATCTAGCCGTGGGTTGATCCGCGGTGAGGAGAAGGTCGCCCTCGATGACCTGATGGATCTCGATGCCTTGCCTGAGCCTGGCTCGGAGTTGGAGGTGCAATTGCGTCACCTGCAACTGCTGGTAGAGAAAGATACGGATCGGGTAGCGGAAGTCATCAAGCAGTGGGTGGGTGGTAATGAGTAACATCAACTTCAATCAGGCTGCCATCGATATTGATATCGACAGCATGGAAAAGGCCGCCATCTTGCTGCTGAGTATGGGCACCGAGGCCGCGGCCAAGGTGATGCAGCGACTCTCACGGGAAGAGGTGCAGACGCTGATCGGTAAGATGGCGAGCATGCCCAGCGTCAGCTCGCATGAGGCGCGCTGGACATTGCAGCAATTCTTCCAGCAATACCGTGAGCAAAGCGGTATCGGCAGCGCGTCGCGCGAATACCTGGAGCAGACCCTGGATATGGCGCTGGGCTCCAAGCTGGCGCGTAGTTTGCTCGATAGCTTGTACGGTGACTCCGTCAGTAAAGATATCCAGCAATTACAATGGGTTCCGGCTGAAGTGCTGGCGCGCTTCTTCCGCAATGAGCATCCCCAGATGCAGGCGGTCTTGCTCTCTTTCTTGCCGCCGACCATCGCCTCTGCGGTGCTCGATGAGCTTCCGCAGTCCTTGCATGATGATCTGCTGCTGCGGGTCGCCAACCTGAGTTCGGTGAGCGAGCATGTGCTCAGCGAATTGCGTCTGACGCTGGATCGCTGCCTTACCTTCGTGGCGGAGCAGTCGGGTGCCAAGGTCAATGGCATCAAGCAGGCGGCCGATATTCTGAACCGCTATCAGGGCGATAAGGAGTCCATGCTCGGCCAATTGCGTCAGTACGATCTCGACATGGCGAATGAAATCGAGAAAAACATGTTTGATTTCAGCTCCTTGCGTCGTCAGTCGGACGAAACGCTGCAAAATCTCCTGCAAGAGATCCCACAAGATCTGCTGGCGGTGGCGCTCAAGGGGGCCGAAGAGCCGTTGCTGCGCGCTGTGCTGGGGGCGATGCCCAAGCGGATGGCCCAGTCGCTGGAGTCTCAGATCCAGGGCCAGGGCTCGGTCTCGCTGCGTAAGGTCGAGCAGGCTCGTGAAGAGATCATGGCTCAGGTACGCAAGCTGATGGAGCAGGGTGCGATTGAATTCCAGCTCTTTGAAGAGCCGACGGTGGGCTAATGAATGAGTAGCAAGTTGCGCAAAATGGCGCCCGGAGCGACTCGGCTCTACCGTTTTCCCCCCCTGCTTGGTCAGGGGGATGAACAAGGAGAGCAGGCTCAGTTTGAATTTGGCTACCGTCAGGGGGTCGAGCAAGGGGTCGAACAAGGTTATCAGGATGGCCTGCAACAGGGCCGTCAGAGTGGACACCAAGAAGGGGTGCGGCAGGGGCATGACGAGGGCTACCGGATGGGGCTCGAAGAGGGTCGTGTTCAGGGCAGCGCTCGCTTCGAAGAGGCGCAGCGCCCTTTCACCGCCTTGCAGGAGCAGTGGGGATCGCTCACCCAGCAACGCCTGAGAGAGCAAAAAGAGCTGCTGGCTCAGGTGGTGGCACAGGTCGCCCGTCGGGTGATCCAGGCCGAATACACCCTCAATCCCACCCAGATCTTGCAGCAGGTGGAGCAGGCATTGACGAACCTGCCGCCCCAGCAAGAGGCGATCACCATCTACCTGAACGAAGGTGACTGGAAGCGACTCGCCGAGCTGGGCATGCACGACTGCCAGGGCTGGCCACTGAAGGCCGACAGCGAACTGGGGGTGGGTGATTGCCGGATCGAGAGCAGTGCAGCCGTGATTGAGGCTCGCACCGAGGAGCGTCTCACCGCCTGTCTGGGAGAGGTGGAACAAATTTTGGTAAGTGATCATGCATGAGCGCCTGCAACAGGCGCTGGAAAGCCTCTCACAGGAGCCGCAGGGCGCCCCGACCTTTCGTCGCTATGGCCGGCTGGTTCGCGTCACAGGGCTGACGCTGGAGGTCGTGGGGTGCCAGCTGGTGATCGGCCAGCGCTGCCAGGTCGAGTCGGCCTCGGGACAGCCGCTGATGGCCGAAGTCGTCGGCTTTAATCGCGATATAGCCTTCTTGATGCCGTTGCAACCGATGAGTGGCTTGTACGCGGGAGCCCGGGTGTTGCCGATCGACGGTGAGGAGATGCTGCACATTGGCACGCATCTGCTCGGCCGAGTGCTTGACGGCACATTGCAGCCACTGGATGGCCGCCCTCTTGAGCCGGCTGGCGAAAAAGTGGCCCTGTTTAACACCCCCCCCCAACCCTTTGCTTCGTACACCGGTCAGTGAGCCGCTCGATGTCGGCGTGCGCTCGATCAACGGGTTGCTGACGGTCGGGAAGGGGCAACGCCTTGGCCTGTTTGCAGGCTCAGGGGTGGGCAAGAGTATGCTGCTCGGCATGATGACGCGTAACACGACCGCCCAGATCGTGGTGGTGGGTCTCATCGGCGAGCGGGGACGTGAGGTGCGCGAATTTATCGAACATAGTCTGGGGGCGGAGGGCCTGGCCCGTTCTGTGGTCATTGCCGCCCCGGCCGACCAGTCCCCCCTGATGCGCTTGCGGGCTGCCCAGCTCTGCCACCGTATCGCCGAGTATTTCCGTGACAGCGGGCAGGACGTGTTGCTGCTGATGGATTCGTTGACCCGTTATGCCCAGGCACAGCGGGAGATTGCGCTGGCCATCGGTGAGCCGCCGGCCACGCGCGGTTACCCCCCTTCGGTGTTTAGCTTGCTGACCCAGCTGGTTGAGCGCGCCGGTAACGGTGAACATCCCGAAGGCAGCCTGAGCGCGTTTTATACCGTGCTGGCCGAAGGGGATGATCAGCAAGATCCCGTGGTGGATTCTGCGCGCGCCATCCTGGATGGCCACATAGTGTTGACCCGCCGCCTGGCAGAAGAGGGCCACTATCCGGCGATCGATATCGGCGCCTCAGTGAGCCGGGTGATGACCCAGATTGTGTCGCCTGAGTGGCATAAGCAGGCCGTACAGCTGCGGCAGTTGTGGGGGCGTTATCAGCAGGTGCGCGAGCTGCTGCCGCTCGGTGGCTATCAGGCTGGGGCGGATCCACAGATGGATGAGGCGGTGCGCTGTTACCCCCAGATTGCCGCCATGCTGCAACAAGGCATTCATGAGGCCTCCCCGCTGGGGAGTGTGTTGGAAGAGATGAAGCGAGCGGTAGGGCCATGCTAAAGCGTTACCTGACATTGCAGCAGCAACGACTCAATGACCTTGGTAAAGAGCGTCTGCGTTTACGCGAACAGGCGGACAAAGAAGCGCAAAGGGTCAGGAGTTTGCAAGAGTTGCAGGAGCGGTTACAGCGCCGTCCCGAGCGTTACCACTCTTTGTTGCTGCAAAACCAATTAAGGATGGGGCAACAGGTGCAACATCTGGTCGAGAGCCAACAGCAGCAAAGTGCGCTGGCCCAGCTGGATCTTGCCCATCATGAGACTCAACTTCGGCGGGAGTTTGGCAGGGTCAAAGGCTTGCAACAGGTGGTGGCTCGTCGCGATACCGAGGCGCAGCACAAAGCAGAGAGTCTGGCTCAGCGCCAGCTGGATGAACTGGCGACGCGGCGCTTTTTATTAAATTCCAAGGGATGACTCGCCATAGCTCGGCGTCTGCCCCAGCAGTCGACGAATCGTCTCAACCTGGCTGGCAAGGAGCTGTCCATTGCGCTCGTTCTTCTGCTTGCATTGCAGCAGCAGATTTTCCAGCCGCAACCACAGGGGTGAGAAGCGGGCCTGGATCGGGTCGGGCAACTGCTCGATCAGACGCGCCATTCCCCGCTCGTTGGGATCAAAGCCGAGCGCATTGAGCTGCTGGCTGCGCGTCTGCGCCTGTTGCTGGATCTCTTTCATCAGCTCGGTGTGATTGAGATTGAAACGGTTCAACCCTTCCACGTCATGCTGACCGAGCAACAGGTATTGCTCATCAAGCTGCACGCTGAGCTGTTGATAGCGCCCAACGTCTTGTTGGACGCCCTGAACCAGAGATTGCAGATATTGGCGACGCTTGTTCATCGGCAGTGCATCTCAATGATGGCGCGGCCAAGCGCGTCCATATCCAGCTCTAAGGTGCCTTCGGCCAGCGCGCGGCTGATTTGTTCCACCTTGTCCATATCCACGTCAGACAGTTCCTGCATGCGTTGATGAGCCTGTTCCAGTCCCTGTGCCTGCACGCTGATGTCAGCCTGGGCCGGAGCGGGGGTTTGTGCCGATGCGGTCATCGCGGCTGCTTCCTGACGGCGCGATTGGGCCGATTGCAGCAGGGAGGCATCGGTGCGTTGAATTTTCATAATGATGTCTGTCATTCCTGTGGGCCTATCAGCTATCAACGACCAGTTAAAACAATAACTTTAACATTGGGTCAGAATCGGGTCTCAACCTCCCCTGGGCCGCTAATCCAGGCCTGGATCTCTTTGCCCGATGAGAGGTTACGGACGCGAATCGCATCACCGCGTTGCCCCCCTTGTAACGCCTCGCCGCGCATGGAGGCGCTCAGGCCGCCAGTCCCGGCGCGAATGAGCACCTCGTCGCCTTTGTTCACCACCAGCTTCACTTGCAGATCATGCTCGCCGATGAGCTGGCCCGCCCGCATCCGGCGCGTCGTGGTGGCCCCCAATAAGTCGCGTGAATGGGGAATGATGCTGCGATGGATGCGGCTGACTTCCACCTGTTTTCCCATCACATCCGCCGCACCAATCTGATGGCCGCGCTCAATGTTGCGCGCGGCGCTCCAGACGGTGAGCCACACACTGACATCGACGCGCCCCCGCAGCTCCCACGCCGGCTGTGGGCAGCGGATCAAGTAGGGGCGGCGCCCGAACGGTTCCCGGTGTTGGCCGCCGGCGATCAGCTCCGGTGGCTGCTGGCAGGGGGGAAGTCCGGTGCCGGCGGGGGCCAGCCAGACGCGATACTCGGCTTCAACGTCCTGCCAACCTTGGTTGGCCGCGTAGTGCTCCAGCGTCTGGCGGGCATCCTCCTCGAGTTGCTGCTGCAACGTGGCATGTGTTGGGGGGCAGAGCAGCAGTTGGGCAAGCAACCACGGGAGTGATTTCCTCATGGGAAACATGACTTCCTCTTTGGCTTGTTTATTCGGGGTTAAACGATCAATTCCAGCAGCCCGATCAGCTCCATCCTTATTATTTTGTTGATTATTAAGGATAAATACTAACTGGCATGACTTTTGATTAAAGCCTGTCCATAGCATATGACAGGACGAATGATGAGTATCTCATTTGATCGCGCACTGGGGATACATCCCTATGCACTTGAGCTGCGCACCGAACGGGCGCGCATCCTCGCAGGTAACTTGGCTAACGTAGATACCCCCGGCTATCTGGCCCGTGATGTGGACTACAAGAGCATTCTGTCCCGGGTTGCCAGCCAGGTCGAGACGAGCCGCCAATCCGGCAGCGTCTCGATGAGCGAGCTGGATCACCCTCTGTACCGTGTGCCGGAGCAACCCTCTCTGGACGGTAACACCGCAGAACTGGGGGTCGAGCAGGGGAAGTTTGCCAATAACGCGATGGAATACCAAACCACGCTGGCCTTCCTCAACATGAAAATCACCGGTATCGCCAAGGCGATCGAGGGCCGTTAATCATGTCATTTAATCGTATTTATGACATCGCAGGCAGCGCCATGCGAGCCCAGACGGTACGGCTGGATACCGTGGCTTCTAACCTGGCCAATGTAGACAGCATGGCGGGCAGTGAGGAAGAGGCTTTCCGTGCCCTCAAACCCGTCTTCACCACCGTCTATAAGCGGGTGCAGGAGGCAGGGGGCTTGGGCGCCGCCGAGGTGTCCATCTCCGGTGTCGTCCAATCGGACCGTGCGGTAGAGAAGCGCCTAGAGCCGGATAACCCGCTCTCCGACGAACAAGGGTTCGTCTACCTCTCCAACGTCAATACGGTGGAAGAGATGGCCGACATGATGAGCGCCTCGCGCAACTTCGAGACCTCGGTCGAAGTCATGAACCGAATTAGCAGCATGCAGCAGGGGCTGTTGCGCCTTGGACAAGGATAAACAACATGAGTTTGGCTCCACTGAGTACGCTGGATACCGCCCGTAGCAACAGCCAGCGCACCGATAGCGCGATTGCCGCCAACGCCACTGACAACGCCAGCACCAACCGGGCGGCCACCGCCACGGCGACCAGCGGCAGCACCAACAACAATGGTGGTGTGGCGCTGCGCGATGAGTTTTTACAGATGATGGTGGCCCAGATCCAGAACCAGGATCCGACCAACCCTCTCGACGCCACCCAGTATGTCACCCAGCTGGCCCAGTTCAGCATGGTGGAAGGGGTGGAAAACCTGAAGGTATTGCAGCTGCGCTCGCTGGCCATGATGGACACCCAACAGGTGTTGCAGAGCACCACCCTGGTGGGCAAAGAGGTCATGGTTCCCGTCGAGACCATCACGCTGGATGAAGACAAGGCGCTGCGTGGCCAGATTGAACTGCCGGGCGACGCGACGGATCTCACGCTCACCGTATATGACGAGTTTGGTCAGGCCGTACAAACCAAAGAGTGGGGCGAAACGGCGGCCGGCATCATCGACTACGAGCTGGATGAGCTGCCCCCCGGTAAATACACCTTCGAGGTTAAAGCCAGCAGTGATTCCCTGGCGGTACAACCCAAGAACTACACGGCGAGCACGGTCGAGCGAGTCAGCCTGCCTGGCGATGGCTCGATCATGCTCCATGTCACCGGCCTCAGTGAGGACGTATCCCTTTATAGCGCTGTCGAATTCGGACAGGCGAATTAATTAAGTCAAGGAAATCGGAATGTCATTCAATATCGGACTCAGTGGTCTGCGCTCTGTAAACCAGGAGCTTGGGGTCATCAGTAACAATATTGCCAATGTGAACACGGCCGGCTTCAAGTCGAGCCGTGCGGAGTTTGCTGCCCTGTACAGCGGCGGTCAGGCTGGCGGTGTTGAGATGACCAATGCCTCGCAAAACTTCGATCGCAATGGCGACGTGACCAGCACGGGGCGAGCCCTGGATCTGGCCATTTCTGGCAGTGGTTTCTTCGTGCTCAAAGGCGCGGACGGTCAAGAGTCCTATACCCGTGCCGGCATGTTCCAGCGGGATGCGAATAACTACCTGGTCACCCCGTCGGGCGATCGCCTGCAAGGTTACAACGTGAATGACGACGGCACCTTGCAGTCCGGTGTTGTGGGTGATTTGCAGGTGAACTCTGCCAACTTGCCGGCCAAGGCCTCCACTGAGCTGGACTTCAATGCCAACCTCAAGGCGGATGCGGCGGCCATCGATACCGCTGAGAATCCCTTCAGCCCCAGCGACGCCTCCAGCTTCAACTTCTCCCAGTCGAGCAAGGTCTATGATTCGCTCGGTGTGGAGCACACCCTGACTCAGTACTTCGTCAAGACGGGCGATAACGAATGGGAAGTGCATGCCAGCTTCGATGGTGAGGAGATGGACTCGGTGATGGCGATGACCTTTAACACCGATGGCAGCATGGCGACTCCGACCAGCAATCCGGTGCTCAATTTGAGTCCTTCCGGTGCCGATCCCATCGAGCTGACCGTCAACGTCACCCGGGTTACTCAGTACGCCTCTGACTTTAACGTCAGCCGCAACCAGTCTGATGGCTACACCTCGGGTGAAATGACCGGTCTGAGTGTGGACACGGATGGTTGTGTCTATGCGCAATACACCAACGGTCAGACCTTGCTGCAAGGGCAAGTGGTGATGGCGGGCTTTACCAACCCCAACGGTCTGCTCCAGACGGATGGCACCACCTGGCAGCAGAGCTTCAGCTCCGGCCAGCCGGTGATCGGCGTGCCGGGTAGCGGCGCCCTCGGGAGCCTGACGGCCGGTGCCTATGAAAGCTCCAACGTGGATCTCACCGGTGAACTGGTCAACCTGATGACAGCGCAGCGCAACTATCAAGCCAACGCCAAGACCATCAGCGCGGCGAACCAGATGTCTCAGGTGCTGTTTAACACCCTCTAAGGCTGAACCGTGGAAAAATTAATCTATACCGCCATGTCGGGGGCCCAGCACACGCTGATGGCCCAACAAATCCGCGCTAACAACCTGGCCAATGTCAACACGGCGGGGTTTCGGGCTGACTTTGAACGGGTCACCTCCTACGCCCTTTCTGGCGATGGCCATCCGACCCGGGTGTTGGCAAGCGAGCAGAAGGCCGGCTCCAATTTTCAGGCCGGCGCCCTGATGCAGACCGGGCGGACCCTGGATGTGGCGGTACGGGGTAAGGGTTTCTTCACGGTGCAGACTGTCGATGGTAACGAAGCCTATACCCGTGCCGGTAATTTTGAGGTCGATAGTGAAGGCCAGCTCACCCTCAATGGCCTCCCTGTCCTCGGTGATGGGGGGGAGCTGGTGCTCCCGCCTTATCGCAACCTCAGCATCGGCAACGACGGCGTCATCAGTGTGACGCCTCAGGGAGGAGGGGCCGTCTTGGAAGTGGGGCGGCTTAAGTTGATCAATCCTGAAGCGGGTGAGTTAACCAAGGGGTTGGATGGCCTGTTTCGGATGCGTGATGGGGAAGAGGCCGATGCCAGCGAAGAGGTGGTGGTGGCGTCCGGTTTCCTCGAGGGCTCCAATGTCAGCGCCGTGGATGAGCTGATCAACACCATGGCGTTGAGCCGCAACTTCGAGTTGCAGGTGCGTCTGATGAAGACCGCCGATGAGCAGGCCCGACAGGGGGCCAAATTGATTTCTGGCCAAGGCTAAGCCTTGGCCCACGCGGAGTAATGAATCATGCATGCAGCACTTTGGGTAAGTAAGACGGGGCTGGCGGCACAAGATGCCAAGATGGCCACCATCTCTAACAACCTGGCCAACGTTAACACGGTGGCGTTCAAACGTGACCGGATCGCCTTTGAAGATCTCTTCTATCAGGTGCAGCGTCAGCCGGGCGCCCAGCAGGATCAGCAGAACGAGTCCCCGACCGGTATTCAGATCGGTAATGGGGTGCGGGTGGTGGGTACCCAGAAGGTCTTCACGACGGGTAACTTCCAAACCACCGAGCAAGAGATGGACATGGCCATCGTCGGTGCCGGCTTTTTTGGGGTTGAAATGCCCGATGGTGAGACGGGCTATACCCGTAACGGCCAGTGGCATCGCAGCGCCGAGGGCTTGCTGGTGAATGCCGATGGGTTGCCGATGGTGCCGCAAATCGAGATCCCTGAGAATGCGCTCCGGATTGCGGTCGGCACCGACGGCACCGTCAGCGCCACCGTGCCTGGCCAGCAGGAGAACGTCGAGTTGGGTCGTATCACCCTGACCAACTTCACCAACCCGGCCGGCCTTGAGGCGCTGGGGGGGAACATCTACCGCGCGACCGGTGCTTCCGGAGAGGCGCAGGAAGGGGTGGCGGGTGAAGATGGGATTGGCACCCTCAAGCAGTACACACTGGAAGCCTCCAACGTCAACGTGGTGGAGGAGATGGTCGACATGATCAGCACCCAGCGTGCCTACGAGATGAACGCCAAGGTGGTCTCTGCGGCCGACCAGATGCTCAAGTTCCTGACCCAGGCGATCTGAGTCATGACGATATTGCGAACCTTAATACTGGGGCTGGCGTGTGTACTGGCCGGTTGTGCGACCTATGAGCTGGTCCCGCCAGAGCCGGGCGAGTCGGAGTGGACGCCGTCCAAGCCGGTCTTGCCTCCGCCGACCCGGGGTGAGGATGGGAGCCTCTATCAGGGGAACTACATGATGACCCTGTTCCAGGATCGCCGAGCCTATCGGGTCGGCGACATCCTCACCGTGATGCTGGAAGAGCGTACCCAGTCGAGCAAGAAAGCCAATACCACCACCGGCAAGAACAGCAGCATGAATGTGCCGATCCCGACCTTTGGCAATAAGGTGCTCAAGGATCTCAGTGGTGACTATTCGACTCAGCGGGATTTCAGCGGTGCCGCCACCTCCAGCCAGCAAAATACCCTCTCGGGGGCCATCACCGTCACCGTGTCTGAAGTGATGCCCAATGGCATCTTGGCCATCCGTGGTGAGAAGTGGATCCGGCTCAACCAAGGGGATGAGTATGTCCGCCTGGGGGGCATGGTGCGGGTAGAAGACATCGATCAGAGCAACCGCATCTCGTCACAACGTATCGCTGACGCCCGCATTACCTATGCCGGTCGTGGTGCCTTAGCGGATGCCAACCAGATGGGCTGGCTGAGCCGTCTCTTCAACTCGGCTCTCGCCCCCCTGTGAGGTTTTTGATGCGCAATTGGTTATTTCTCTGCTGCTTGCTGCTGCCTCTGTTGACCGAGGCGGCGCCTGCCTCAGCGCCCGCGGCGCGTTCGCGCGCCCTGTTTGATATCGCGGATGTGCAAGGGATCCGCTCCAATCAGCTGGTGGGATATGGTCTGGTGGTCGGTCTCTCGGGGACGGGCGATCGCAACCAGGTCAAATTTACCGGTCAGTCGATGACCAACATGCTCAAGCAGTTTGGGGTGCAGTTACCGGACGATCTGGACCCCAAGCTCAAGAACGTGGCCGCCGTATCGGTACAGGCGAGCTTGCCGGCACTGGCCGGCAAGGGGTTGACCGTGGATGTCACCGTGACCTCCATCGGTGACGCCAAGAGCCTGCGTGGCGGCTCCCTGCTGATGACGCCGCTGCGGGGGATCGATGGTGAGGTGTACGCCGTCGCCCAGGGCAATCTGGTGGTCGGTGGCATGAAGGCCGAAGGGCAGTCTGGCTCCTCGGTCACGATCAACATCCCGACGGCTGGCCTCATCCCCAACGGGGCCATCATTGAGCGGGAGGCCCCCACCAATTTTGGCAGCCACCCCGAAGTCATCCTCAACCTGCATCAACCCAACTTTAAGACGGCCCGTAATGTGGAACGCGCCATCAACCATGAGATGGGGCCGGTTGCCAAGGCCGTGAGCGCTGGACGGATTGAACTGCAAGCCCCCCGTGGCGAGAGCCAGCGCATTTCCTTCATGGCCCTGCTCGAAGACATCCGTGTCGACATGGGGCGTGACCGACCCAGGGTGGTGTTTAACAGCCGTACCGGCACCGTGGTGATGGGAAGCGATATCAAGGTGCACAAGGCGGCCGTGAGTCACGGCAACCTGACGGTGACCATCTCTGAGAGCCAGAGTGTCAGCCAGCCCAACGCCTTCTCGAACGGGAAGACGACCACGACACCCAACTCCAAAGTACAAGTAGATAGAGAGCGCAATAACATGTTTGTCTGGCCGGACGGCACTTCGCTGGAAGTGATCGTCAACGCCATCAACTCACTCGGCGCTACTCCGGACGACATAATGGCCATATTGCAGGCGCTGGACGAAGCTGGCGCCCTCGACGGTGAACTGGTGGTGATCTAAATGACGCGTATTACGGCCCATGAGCCAACTTTTTATCAGGATGTGGGTGAGCTGCAGAAGATCAAGGCGAACCCGGATCAACGGGCAGCACTTGAAACGGTGGCGAACCAGTTTGAGGTCAACTTCCTGCAGAGCGTGCTCAAGCATATGCGTGCGGCATCTGACGCACTGCAAGATGACGAAGATAAGCTGATCCGGGGAAATGAGCTGTACCGGGACATGTATGACAGCCAGCTGTCGATGAGTCTCGTCAAGCGAGGTGGGTTTGGCATCGCCGAACAGATGGTGCGTCAACTTGATACCGGATTAAAGAATTCGGCACAAGTGGTCGCTCCAAATGAGGAACCTGTGGCTGCCTTGCAGCAGCCGTTGACTCACCCCGTGAGGAATGAATCATGAGTTCCCTGATAAATATTGGCTTCTCCGGTCTGAACTCGTCCCAAATCGCGCTCAACGTGGTGGGACAAAATATCGCCAATGCCAACACGATTGGTTATTCACGCCAGGAGGCTCAATTTGGCAGCCTCTCTGGTTTTGGCCGCCTGGATAATGGTCTGGGGGTTGAGGTCACTGGCGTGCGCCGTATCAGCGACAGCTATCTGTTGAACCAGCAGTGGCGAGCCACCTCCTCACTGGGTTACTCCAACTCCTATCACCAATACATCAATACCACCGAACAGGTTTTCGGCAGTGAATCGATGGGATTAACCGGTGGTCTGGATGGGTTCTTCGCCGCACTGAATGCCGCCGTGGATAGCCCCGAGACCAGCGCCCCGCGTGATCAGGTGATTAGTTCGGCCAATGCGCTGGCCAATCGTTTTCATATGCTAGATAGCAATCTGGTGACGCAGGAGCGACAACTCGAGGAGCACCTCGACAGTTCGATCAATCAGGCCAACAGCTATATGCAGCAGGTCGCGGATCTCAACGCGCAAATCAGAGAAGTGTCCGCGAGAGGGGGGAATACCTCCGAGCTTGAAGATCGCCGGGATGAGGCGGTGCGCGAGCTCTCCAGCCTGATGGAAGTGAGGGTTACCACGCAGCCGAATGGGGATTACGACCTCAGCCTGCCGCAAGGGCAACCACTGGTACTGGGCTCTTCTTGCAGCGAATTGAAGCGCAATGGTGACGAGCTTTCCCTGACGTTTGGCACCCAGACGATGGGCGTCAGCTCGTTTGGACAGGGGTCGATCGGCGGTCTGATTGACTACCGCGATGAGGTGGTGCGCCCACTGCGTGATGAGCTGGGGGAGATTGCCGTCAAGTTTGCCGATGACTTCAATGCCAAGCAAGAGGGTGGCCTCGATCTCAATGGCAACCCAGGTAAGCCCATGTTTGTGTATGACCCGGCGAATCCGGCGGGTTCGTTGCGTATTGCCGATGGCTTCACGGGCAGCGATCTGGCCTTTGCCAGCAGTGATGGCGGCGCTGGTGATAACCGGAATTTGCAGGAAATGTTGACGATCAAAGACAGCCAGTATGACGCCTATACCAATCTGTTGGGTCGGTTGGCGATCAGAAGCAGCCAGGCTAAGTCGGACCTGAATGCCAATGCCCAGATGGAGGCGCTGGCGACCGATCAGGTCAGCAGTGTCAGCGGTGTGAACGTCGATGAGGAAGGGATCAAGCTGATGACGTACACCAAGGCCTATCAGGCTAATGCCAAGGTGATCAGCACCGCCGATCAACTGTTAAGCACCGTATTGGGGATGTTCTGAGGAGAAAATCATGCGCATTAGTACTGCACAAATTCAAAACAGCATGCTGAGTAACCTACAGAATGGGTACTCTGAATATGGTCGGCTTGCCCAGCAAATCGCGACTGGCAAGCGAATTTTGCAACCCTCTGATGATGTGATTGGTAGTGTTCAGTTGATTGGCTTGCAGCGGGAACAGGCTGCCATTGCTCAATATCAAAAGAATATTTTCAACGCCCAGAATCAGTTGGCTCAAGCTGAGACCCAGCTCGATACCATGGTGGATATGTTGCAGCGGGTACGTGAATTGACCCAGAGTGCAGCAAACGGTTCCGTGAGTGCGGGCGATCGGGCCGGTATTATTGCCGAGCTGAGCAGTCTGCGTGATGGTCTCTTCGATTTGGCCAATGCGCGCAATGAATCGGGCTCTAGCCTGTTTGCCGGTAGCCAGGTGGATAAACCCGCGCTGGTTAAGGATGAAGATGGTAATTACATCTACCAGGGCGATGATCTCGCGCGGGAAGTGGTCGTGGGCAACGGGGTCACGGTGTCACTGAATGAAGGGGCCGATAAGCTGTTTCTCAACGGCGGCGACTTCTTTAAACAGCTCGATGAGTTTATTATTCTGCTCGAAGATCCTGATTCTGATGTGAGTGAGGCTGCGGGGGCGCTGCTGGATCGTTCACTCGAGGTGTTGGATGATGTCTCCTCGATGATCAGCCGTATCGGTGCCAAGGTAAATCTGCTGGATCAGCTTGATAATGCGCATTCAGAGATGAACCTCTATAGCCAGGAAGTGAGCAACGAGATCGAGTCGCTTGACTACGCCGATGCGGTGACTCGCCAATATAGTGTTCTGATGGTCCTTCAACTGCAGCAGCAATCTTTTTCCAAGATAAACTCTCTTAGCCTGTTCAACTATATGCCCTAAGTAAGGGGATGCATGCAGATCCAATCCACCCGCCTCGGTAAGGTAGGCGAAGCTGGTCAGACTCCCGCGTCACAAGGTGTCTCCTCCGGTAAGGCGAGCAAGAGTGCTCGTAACCAGAGTCGTGAGCGACAGCCTGACCTCAATCGTTTTGAACGTTGGGTGCTTATTGGCACGACCCAGCAACGTATCTCTTCGGCCCAGAGTAGCGAGCAGGCTCTCGGGGTGGCGTGGAACGAACTCAAGCGGCTGGAGCCCCAGCTAGGCCGGCAACAAAACAAGGCCTTGGAGCTCAATGGTCGCCTGCAACAGCTTGAGGAGAAGATCAGCGGTGATAACCGTCCGCTGACCCGTGAGTTGCAGCCGCGTTTACTGCAAGGGTCAGCTCCCCAACTGGCTCACTATCGTCTTGATAAGATTGATCTATTAACGCCACGTAGTGAATCAGAGCGGATCTTGCTCTCCTTTCCGGTCAGCGGCAGCTCTGTGGAAGTGCAATTTCCTGCCAATGCGAGTGAAGAAGAGGTATTGCGGCGCCTCAACACCGCCTTGCTGGGGGAGAAGATCCAAGTCAAGCGGGATGGCAAAGGCTCGCTTGAGTTCAGCTTGCCCGAAGAGCTGAGGCGTAAGCTCGACGAGCCAGTGCTGCTGCGTGGCGAAGGGATCCGGATGCCGGCCGGTAATCCGATCCCTGTTCGCCTCAGTCAGCGTGAAGGCGTGCTGAGCCGCATTGAAGATGGGTTGGCTCGCGGTGAGCTGCGCCAGGAGCAGAAACGGGTCCATCAACTACTGAACGAGATTGAGCAATCGGTTCGCAAGCTCAAGCAGTATCGCCAGAACGTGCTGTCGCAGCTGGAGAAGGTGCGTGCCCGCACGCAAGTCACGACGAGCCAGGATGTGGAGCAGTTGCAGTCACGCTTGAGCGAAACCCTCAATAGCGGTGGCTTTGCCGGTGCTATGTCGGGCCTGCTGGCGCAGGCCAACGTCTCCCGCCAGACCGTGGTGGCGCTGCTGACCTAACGACCCTTCTTTTTCATCACCGCTGGTTGCGTCGCGGCAAACGGCGGGCTCTGCCAGTTAAGGCGCCATGTCGGCGCCTTTTTTCTTGTGGATCTCTTCCTCCATTGCGCTCCGATAGAGGGGTGGCCTGTCTGCGGCAGCTGCTCAGCTGTATCGTTCACGTCCACTCTGCTTTGCGCACTTTTCATCTGCATTTCTCGCAATATTTCATGGTAAGCGCCTAGTTTTATGGGGTTTTCAGCCTGATTATCTAGGTGGCATGGCCTTTGCATTGACTAATGAGTGATCACTCCCGGATGGCTCACCTCGGTCAGGTGCAGAGGTAGAAAAATGGGCGCCCTATTGGCGCCGCCGACGGTCAGAAACGAGTTCATCACCGCGTGAAGAGAGGCCGTCAGTTGGCTTGTCTGAGGCGGTGACCATGTCATCTGAGACGAGCTCTGGCCGAGCGTCAGAGATCAATGAGGTTATGAGCGATACACCATGTTCGAACGTGATGAAGCCATCTCTGCCTATCAACAGGCCGCCATTCATGCCAACGCCGCAAGTGCGAACCCCCATCAGCTAGTTCTGATGTTGATCAATGGGTTACTGGATGAATTGGCAAGAGCAGAGGGGCATTTGATCGCCCGTAGCCTGGAGCGAAAGGGGCACTCTATTGCGCGCTGTCTCGAGATCCTCGGGGGTCTTGATAGTGCGCTGAATATGGCTCAGGGAGGTGCGCTGGCGCTCGACTTGCACCGCCTCTATGACTACTGCGGGCAGCGCCTGTTTGAGGTGAGTGTCAGCTATCAGCGGGAGGGGGTGAGCGAGGTTCGTCGGCTTATCGAAGAGTTGCGTGAAGGATGGGAAACGATCGGGCAGCAGATGGCGTGATCGATATTCCTTGCGGAAGAGTGGCTTCCCCTTTCTGGATTTTTGGCCTGGCTATCGTGCGATACAACGGGTGAGCGGGTTTGGTCTTCTCGCTAACGACGCGCTCACCGATAAGGAAGAGTTGGAATATGAATGTCATCCAGTCACTGAGTGGTGTGCTGTTCGATTTACAAGAGACGCCTATCCAAGGGCAGGGGGATCAAGATGCCTCCTTTGCCTTGTTGATACAGGACGATGAGCTTGACGTGTTGCCGGACGGTGAGCAGCCGCAGAGCGAGCAAGAGCCGCAACCCGAGCTTCCTGTGTCTGGCGTACCCCAGATGCCGGAGCCGGTACAGGAAGAGCAGGCCCCTGTGCGACATCACCACATGGTGGAAGAGCTGCCTTTGAAGATGGCGACGACATTACCGCAGCAGGAGGAGGTGCGACGCACTCCCCAGTCAACCCCAGTGGTGGCACAAGCAGAGCCATCGTCATCTGGTTCAGTGAATGAAAAGCCTATGCAGGCCAAGCTTGTGACGACGTCGCCCTTGCCGGATGCAGTGCGTGTGGCGCTGGGTCAGTTGGGACAGCGTGGTGGGGAGGCGGGCGTTGTGCTCACGCAAGCCAGCGAGTTGCAGGATGTCTCTGCCATGAGCGGAACCGCGCCGGCTCAGGTGCTATCGCGCCAGAATGAGTTTCAATGGGCGCCTGTTCGTCTCGATGACTCCGCGGCGCAATGGGGGCAGCAACTGGTTGAAGCGCTGCGCGACAAGGTGGATTTGCAGGTTAACCAGCAGGTAAAGCAGGCGCATATCCGGCTTGACCCGCCTGATCTGGGGAGGCTTGAGCTGAGTGTGCGCATGGATGGGGACAAGCTGACGGTGCAGCTCAATGCAGCCAATCCGGCCATTCGTGAAGCCTTGATTCAATCCATGGAGCGGTTGCGGATGGCGTTGGCTCCGCATCACAGCGGTGGCGTTGAAGTGAATGTCGGGCAGGAGGGGCGTGAGGGGCGGCAGCAGGAGCAGGCAACCCGCGACACCATCCTGGCTGGGCGTCGAGGGCTTTGGGATGAGCCACAACACGATGCGGAAGGAACAAGTTGGCTTGATGCCTTGGTTTAATTTTGAAGTGAAGGTGTAAACGATGAAGCGAATTCTGATGGTGATTGTCGGCGTCTTGGTGGTGGCCGGGTTGACCCTCGGCGGCGTCTACATGATGCGCGACAAGATCTCAGTCATGCTCGGCTTAAGTGTTCCGCTGGTTGAATTGAGTAAAACCCCGCTGTTCAAACCCCTCGACAAGTTTGTGATCAGCCTCGATAGCGAAGACACCACCTATTACCTGGTCATGGAGTCTGTGCTGGTGACGCATCGCCCAGATCAGCTGGAACAGCTGGATGAATACGAGCCGCTGATGCGTAACGCATTGGTGCAGTATTTCAGCAACCGGAGTAACGAGGCAGTGCGCAAAGAGCTGCAAGATGTGGGGGCGCTGCAAAAGGCGCTGTTAGCCAAGCTGGTGACCACATTGCAAGGATATGGCTATGACCCGGTTCTGGACGAATTACTGATCACCAAGGTCGTCGTGCAGTAGGTGGTGTATGGAAATATCTAGTTATGAATCCCCCCTCCGTCGTGAGGGGGAGGCCGAAGTGCTGCAACGTTATCTTCCGTTGGTGAAGCGTGTCGCAAGCCACCTGCGCAGTCAGGTGAGTGCGGGGTTTGACCGCGACGATATGGAGCAAGTCGGACTGATGGGGCTGCTTGAGGCTTGGCGCCGTTATGGCGGTGAACTGGATGAGCAGTTTGAAAGCTATGCCTTCAAGCGGATCCGGGGCGCCATGCTCGATGAGCTGCGCCGGCTGGACTGGCGTCCACGTCAGTTGCGCCAGCAGGTGCACGCCTTTAACCAGCAGAATCGCGACTTGCAGGCCACGTTGGGACGTACCCCCAGCGAGCGGGAGCTGGCCGAGGCCATCGGTTGCCCGCTGGAGGAGGTCCGCCAACTGGCTTACGCCGGACAGGCAGAGGCGCTGCACAGTCTGGAGGAGTGGCTGGAGGAAGGGGGGCACATGCCTGCTAGCGAAAGCGATCACGGCGAACTCGCCATGACAATGAGCAAGGTGTTGTCCAGCCTGGAGTCTCGGGAGCAGCTGCTGCTTTCACTCTATTACCAGCACGAACTCAATATGAAAGAGATTGCGTTAGTGCTGGGGTTGACTGAGTCCAGAGTATGTCAGTTGCACAAGCAGTGCGTGCTGCAACTGAAACAGCGACTGGCTGAATCGTTTTAATTGGGATTATTCCCGCATCTTGCTGGAGAGAGTGGATGCAAAAGCAGATAGGCATTGGTGTCATTTTCATCTGTGTGCTCGGCGGTTTCATGATGGCCGGGGGCAGACCGATTGCGTTATGGCAGCCGTCCGAGTTGGTCATCATCATCGGCGCCGCGATTGGTTCCACCATGCTGGGGAACTCCAAAGAGGTGCTCCACGAGATGATTCATCAGCTCAAAGGGGTCTTCAAGTCCAACGAGGCTGAAGAGAAGGAGAGCTTCCGGGAGCTGCTGGTGCTGATGCACCTGCTGTTGGAAGAGACCAGAACCAAGGGCCTCAAGGGGCTGGATGAGCATATTGAGAACCCCCAGCAGAGCTCGGTGTTCCTGATGTATCCCCAGATCTCCGAAGATCCGATGTTGCTGGGTTTCATCATCGATAACCTGCGTTTGTTAGGGATGGGGAAGATCGCCCCTCATGAACTCGACGCCATGTTGGATCAGGAGATCATGGCCATCGAAGAGGACATGCTCAAGCCATCCCACGCCCTGCACAAGACGGGCGAGGCGTGCCCTGGCTTTGGCATCCTGGCGGCGGTGATGGGGATCATCATCACCATGCAGCAGCTCGACGGTCCGCTGTCTAACATCGGTGTGCACGTGGCTGCTGCCTTGGTGGGAACCTTTATCGGTATCTTCTTCTGTTACTGCTTCCTTGAGCCGCTGGCGAATGCCATGCAGGAAAACGTCAAACGCCGTATCTCCATGCTGACTTGCGTCAAGTCGATCCTGCTGGCCCAGTTGGGCGGCAAGATGCCGCTGTTGGCGGTGGATGCGGGCCGCAAGGTTCTCGAACCGGAAGTAAAACCCAGCTTCACCCAATTGGAAGACTGGGTTACCAATAAGGCAATGTAATCGATGGATAAGCAGCCGATCATCATCAAGCGCGTACGCCGCAATGGGGGAGGACATGGCGGAGGTGGCGCTTGGAAAGTGGCCTTTGCCGATTTTACCCTCGCTATGATGGCTTTCTTCATGGTGCTGTGGATCCTGGCGGTATCCAGCCAGGAGGAGCGGGAGATCGTGGCTACGCGGCTGCGGGATTACAGCATACTGGACAACGAAGCTAACCCTTTTGATATCAGTAACAGCCCCTATCCCGTAGATCTAGGTGGGGATCCCTCTCCGGTGGAAGAGGCCAAACCTCAGCGTAATCAGCTCAATCCGAACGAGACTAAGCAGCTGATGCGCTCAGGCTCGATATTTCGGGCCAAGTCGAAACCGGGTTATGACAGCCTGGTGAAAGGCAAGGTGGACGGCAATAAGCAGATGGAGCAGCTGGCAGGCTTCATCGGCTCACTGCTCGAGCAGATGGAGGCGGATCAAAATATCAAGCTACAGGTGGTGCCCCAGGGTCTGCGTATTCTCATTCGGGATAGCGATGAGCGTGAAATGTACTCCAGAGGCAGTGCCAGAATCTCTCCATTCTTTCGCCACCTGCTGATGGTGCTGGCGCCGGTCTTCGATCGCATTGAAAACTCCATCATGATTTCCGGTCATACCGACAACACGCCCTTTGCCGGTGACAATTACACCAACTGGGAGCTCTCCTCCGATCGCGCCATGATGGCTCGCCGGGTGTTGGTGGCCGGAGGCATGCCCTCCGAGCGCGTCGCTAAGGTGGTCGCACTAGCCGATACCATGCTGGACGATACGGATGATCCCGGTAGCAGCCGTAACCGCCGTATCGAGTTGCTGGTGCTCTCCGAAACCGCAGAGCAGGAGCTGGCAGAATTGTTTAGCCGTGCGCTTTCCGAGGCGAAAGAGAAGACCCAACAGACACGCAGATAGATAGTAAGGGAACGAGATGAATCACACTTCAGACCCACGGCGTAAGCATCCTCGTTGGTACCTGCATGACGGCAGAACCCCCTTTGAGGATCAGACCTGTGGCATCACCGGGCGGCTCATGGTCAGTGGCCTGCTGTTTAACCGGCGCTTGTGCAAAGTCATCATCAAGGACATAGGCCCGGGGGGAGTCGGCTTTCTGGCTCCTCGTCGTTTTACCTTTCCTGATGAAGTGATGTTGGTGCTCCCTGGGTTGCCCTCGCTGGAGTGCAAGTTAATGCATCGCCGCTACATCAACACCACGCTGTGCTTCGTCGGCTGTTCCTGGCGTGAACCGGATGAGGTCAACCTGCGTCCGTTGTTGCGTAAGTGGCGGGATCACTTCATCTCCAGAGGGGTGTTGGCCGAGTATGAAGCCGTAATGGATCAGTGACCACCGGATGGTGCCAGGCATCGCCCTGGCCCTCCATATCCAGTCCGCGCGCGGTACCTAATTGCAGCGGGTCATGCAGGCTTTCCAGTGAGACGGGGAAGATCACTTTCACCTTAGGTTTACTCTCTCTCGGCCCGGCGGGCGCATGACTATAAAGGATGGGGCAGGGAGGGGAAGGCACCCTTCCTTGACTGCTGCGCCATGCCGGGTTGAGGGTGAGCAGGGCATCGCTATCAAGGTGCATCTCTTCCCCCCAGCGCTGCAAAGAGCAGTGTGTGGGATTGGCCACTCTCAGCTCTTCTCCCCCCCCTAAATCAGGGGGGGCGATGCCGTACCGTTCCGGGTGGCTCAGTAATTCTCCCAGTGCTTCAATGCGCGCCACGTAGTGGCGTGTCTCTTGCGGAAGTGGAAGTCGGTAGACCTGACGGTGTCCACTGCGTTGAATCGCCTTCATGACCCTTCCCTCCCCGGCGTTGTACGCCGCCAATGCCAATGGCCACTCCGAAAAATAGCCGTGCAACCAGTGGAAGTAGTTGAGCGCGGCGCCGGTTGCCAGAGGCAGTGAATAGCGTCCATCGAAATGGGGGGTGACGGGCACCCCGAAGCGATCCGCCGTCATGGGCATCAGTTGCCAGGGGCCTGCCGCCCCGGCATGGGAAATCACATCCAACCGATAACTGCTCTCCACCAGGGGGACTAACAGCAACCACTCCGGTAGCTGACGTTGTCGCAGCTCGGTGCGGATGAGCCGGATCATGGGGCGAGCGCGGGCCAGTGTTCGCTCTATGTGTGCTTTCTGGCGCAGCAGGTATTGCAGCTCGGCGGTCACTTCCGGTGGAAGTGGAGCTGCCGCTCTGGGCATCCGCCAGGCCACCTCGGCCCAGGCTGAGCCGCTAAGCGGTAGCAGAACGAAGAGAAGGAGTAATTGGCGTGGCAAGTAGAACATTCTCCGGTGGTGGCGGGGCAACAGTTTTGTCGCGTAGTTGTCGCTGTATTTAAGTAATGCCCAAGAGTAGGTCTGTATGACACACAGCAAGCCCACTAGGAAGAAGCCCCCTTACATGCAGAAATTTCTGCTGTATCTGATCTTGGCTAACTTTGTCTTGCTCTGGCTTTACTATCACTATGTGCCGGCCTTACCCCTGCTACGCAGCATGGTGGTGACGGCCCTCTTGATTGGCTACAACCTGCTGCTATGCAGGCTGGTATTGCGGCGGGCGCGCAGCTCGAGTGATAGCTACATCGTTTATCCCGTAGTCATGGTCAGCATGCTGCTGTGTGGTTCGGTGCTGCATGTTTATCTGATTCGCTAACCGATTTTCAGCAATTTTCTTGCCAAAACCCCTTGAATGGAAGGTGAATATTTTTCTCAGCTCTGTTTCAGGGGCATAGTGGGAAGATGGCTCCATTGACATGTGGTGTGCTCCCTTGCGTGTCGATCTTCCTCACTCCTGTTGTTGCGGCGCCTTTTATGGCGCCGTCTTTTTATCTGCTGTTGGCGTGAAGCCGGAGTCGGGGCGCAGACCTTCGCATCGGGCTCGTGATAGTATGCGCCCAGGCCATGGCCCTCTCTTTTGGATTCAAGGATGAAGCTCACTACCCAACTCGTCTCTTTCATCACCCTGTGCGTCATCACCGCCATGGCCATGGTGTTGCTCGGTGGCGTCTTTAGTTTCCGCCAGCTCGGGTTCGAGCTGCAGGAGAAAAAGGTACAGGCGCTGGCTGAGGTACTCGATCGCCAGCTCTCGGTGCAGCATGACACCCAGGAGATGGCGCAGTGGATGCCAACCTTGCTGCGCTCGGCCCATGTGGTCAGCCTGGAGGTGACGCAAGGGGAGGCGAGTCTCTATCGTTTCCAGGATCTGGTGGCGCGTGAGCTCGACGATCCGCTCATCGATTACCGTTATGCGCTGCCCCAGCATCCCGGCATGGAGGCCAGATTCAGGCTGGAGCGCCCCTTCAAGGAGTTTGAATACTCCATCGAGGCGATGTCGTGGATTTCGTTTGGCATCTTCATCGTGGTGTTCGGCCTGTGGTTCTCTATTCGCTGGTTGCGTTTGCAGCTGCGCGGGGCCGAGTTGCTCAACCACAGGGCCGAGCTGATCCTCGCCGGCCGCTTGAACAAGCTCA
The DNA here is from genome assembly GCF_014892695.1 of Aeromonas simiae. Classification (NCBI taxonomy): domain Bacteria; kingdom Pseudomonadati; phylum Pseudomonadota; class Gammaproteobacteria; order Aeromonadales; family Aeromonadaceae; genus Aeromonas; species Aeromonas simiae. The sequence goes on along the minus strand of NZ_CP040449.1, from coordinate 3,134,891 downwards.
ATCACGACACGAGCGAGGAGTGGCCGGCCAGTGCCAGCCAGGCATTCGATCAGCTGCTGGCCGAATTGGCCGATGCGCGCAAGGAGCGCAGCCGCTTCGATAACTTCATCCGCAGCAACGCCTTCGTCGACAAGGTCACCGGCACCGGCAACCGCATCTTCTTTGACAACCGGCTGGAGAGCGCCATCCGCGATGCCTCGGCCATGGCCGGTGGGCTGTTGCTGGTTGAGCTGAGCGGCCTCGAGGCGCTGGAGTCGGATGATCCGCAGATCGATGAGGTGCTGCAGGAGGCGAGCATCGCCCTTGCCCCCTTCGTGCGCAAGTTTGCCGGCGCGCTACAGGCGCGCTATGCGGCCCATGTGCTGGCCATTTTGCTGCCGAACATGGCCGAGGCCGAGTTGGTGGACGGGGCGGATCAGATCCTCAAAAACCTGCACCGGCTGCACTGGCCCGCTGGGGTGTCCGGGGAGAACGCCATCCACATCGGTGCGGTCTGCTACCGGCCGGATGATACCCTGGCCCAGGTGCAGGAGGAGGGGGAGCTCGCCCTCAAGAGCGCCCGGCTGCAAGGGGACAGCGGCTGGTTCCTGTTCGAGAAGGCGATCGCCGACGAGGAGGAGACCAGCAAGGGGACAGTGCGCTGGCGCACCCTGCTGACCCGGCGCATCGATGAGCGGGCCATTCATCTTTACTGCCAGCCGGTGATGCAGGAGCCGGGTCAGCTGATCTTGCAAGAGGAGTTGCAGACTCGCATCGACGACGAGCAGGGGCGCGAGCTGCTGGCCGGCGTCTTTATGCCGATGGCGGAGAAGGCGGGCATGCTGCTGCCGCTCGATCGTCTGCTCGCCACCCGGGTGCTGGCCCTGCTGCAATCCCGCCCTGCTGACGCGCCGCCGATCAGCGTCAACCTCTGCGCTCAGAGCCTGCTGCACCGCGATTTCCAGCGCTGGCTCTTCTTCTCTCTGTTCCAGCTGCCGCGCAGCAAGAACGAACACCTCATCATCGAGCTCTCCGAGGCACACATCACCCGCTATTTCGAGGCGCTGAGAAAACCGCTGCGCTCCCTACGCATGCTGGGGTGCCGGCTGACGGTGACCCATGCCGGGCAGGATGTGGTGAGTACCCAGTACATCAAGGAGTTCGACATCAGCTTCCTCAAGCTGCACACCAGCCTGGTGCGCGATATCCACCTGCGTCAGGTGAATCAGATGGCGGTACGCAGCCTGATCGGCGGCTGTGCCAACACCCAGGCCAGGGTCATCGCCGTCGGCGTCGAGAGTGGTGAGGAGTGGCACTGCCTGCGTCACCTTGGCGTGCATGCGGGTCAAGGTCAGTGGTTTGCCGAGCCGGCGCCACTGCGAAGTGCGCTCCCCGATCTCTGATGCCCCCTCATCCTACGAGATGATTGCCCCATGAGAGCGGGCCGGCCGCCGGCGCCGCCTCTTTCATATCGCCTCGCCGCTGTGCTTGGTTTCAAATGGGGTTCATTTGGCCGCCGCTGAACGAAGCTGCCCTGGCCCCTCGCTGGGCTAAAAAACCGACCTGGTTGTTACCACGCGGCTTCGTTGCGAGCCGCTAACAGAACTTTCCCTGCCTGTGGGCTGCATCGCACGGCCTCTTCTTGTCGCACCCCCTCCCTTCCTCGAGCGCAATCTGCGCCCCTTTTTCGCCTGTCGGGCCGGTCAATCTGGTGTCGATGGATTTGACGCTCGACAAACCCGAGCTGTGTTCCCCATCTGAGGCGTTGACTCCGGGTAGGGCTCGCCGCCGATCGACTCTCGGTGCATACAATGTTGCGATTGATCATATCGCGGCGGAAACCGGCTGCCGCCAAGGTGGGTCGGGGGTTGGCTGGGACAGCAATGAACACAGGGTGGAGTGGCTCGGTGTCTACGCCAGGTATCGATGGCGTCTGAGTGTGTTTTGATGGGGTGGGCCATCTTGTTGAGATCTGACTTTAACGTCGCCGTGGTTAAAACAGAGGGTAAAAGTGGTTTTGGTTGTGAGAAGGTAAGAAAAGGTTGCGCCAGGCCGTAGGAATAGGCCTGTAGGTTTTGTTACACTTTTTAATGTCATTAAAATATATAAAAAATTCATCATCTCGAGTTTTTATGGTATAAAACTCGCCCATTTTTTGGTGATGATAATATCAATAGGTAATCGAGCCCGCGATGCGCACACTTTTTCACCGAAAAGCCCTCTCTGGCAGAGTGGGTGTTTTGTTCGGTCAGGACCATATCTGGCTGACCAGTAATGACACTACTCCCTGCTTTGCTTCCCGGCCGGTGAACGGACCGCAAGGGTGGCGAAGTGCGCTGGACGAACTGTTCACTCTGCATCATTTAGAGCGACGTCGGGTGTGCGTTGCTCTGGCCAGTGGGCTTTATCAACAGGTTCAGATCGATAAACCGCAGGTTCCTGCCAGTGAACTGGCCGGCGCTCTGCCGTGGGCGATCAAAGATTTTGTCAGCGAGCCGCTGGGACAACTGGTGATGGATTACGTCGATCTGCCGACTCCGCCCTCCAGCCAGGCTCGCATCAGTGTGGTCACTGCCCCTCGGGCGCGTATCCAGTCTATTGTCGATGCCGTCAATGCAGTGGCTGAGCTTGAGAGCATCACCACCGAAGAGCTGGCATTGGCCCAGCTATTCCCGGTCGACGACACCCCCCGTTTGCTGCTGTGGCAGCCTGCCGGTCATGAGCTGCATTTATTGGTGTTCCGTCAGGGGGCGCTCTGTTTTTCACGTGCCCTGCGCGGTTTTAAACACCTTGCCACCGCCGGCTCTGTCAATGAGGACATCGACTCGCTGGCCCTCGAGATCCAGCGTTCCCTCGACTACCTGCAGGGGCAACTGAAGTTACCCGAGTGCGGTAGCTTGCAGTTGGCACTGATCTCACCGGCGTTGGGTGAGCTGGTGCAGCGCCTCGATCAGACCTTTGGTTTTAACGTCTCGGCCATGGCCAACAAGGCCATTCTCAATGGCATGGATTATCTCTCTCCCTTCGCACTGCTACAGGGGGAGCCGTCATGAAGAGCCGTCTTAACCTCTATACTCAGGAGTTCCGGCCGCGCCGGGAGTGGGGAACCTTGCCCCAGATCCTGTTGGCATGGGGGCTGATCAGCCTGCTGCTGCTCAGCTATGGGCTCTACAGCCATTGGCAGCACCAGCGTCAGAGCCGGCAACTGGCTCAGTTGCAAGGGCAGTTGACCGTGGTGAAAGCTGAGGCGAGCCGTCTTGAAGCTCAACTGGCCAAGCACCAACCCTCGCCAGCCTTGGTGGCCTCATTAAAAGAGAAGCAGTTGCGGGCGGATGGCATGCAGCTGATGCTGCAACGCCTCGATCAGCTGGCCCCAGAGCGGGTGCAAAGCTATGCGGATCTCCTCGCCGATTTGGCACAGATCATGAGCCCCAAGCTATCGCTGGAGCGGATCCAGGTTGAGCAGGAGCGGGTCAGTCTGGCAGGGGAGACCCAGAGCAGCCAGGAGGTTCCGGCCTGGGTCGAACGCTTTAAACAGACCCACACCCTCTCCGGCAAGCAATTTTCCGAGCTGGCGCTGAGCCGTGACAAAGAAGGGCGATTGCTTTTCGAATTGAGAGGCACCCCGCAGGAGAAGGCGCAATGAATCAACTGCAAGCACGCTGGCACCAGGTGAACGAGCGGGTCATCCAGCTCTCCATGCGTGAGCGCATGTTGTTGCTGGGGGTTGGCCTGCTGATCATCGGCTGGTTGTTTGGCCATTTCTGGCTGCAACCGCTGCAGCAACGTCTCCAGGGCGATCAACAGCGACTGGCCAGCGTACAGCGCGACATCGATATCGCGCACTTAGAGGTGGAAGGGCGGCAGCAGCGGCTCTTGCGTGACCCTGACAGTGATGTGCGTGATCAGCTTAAGGCTGTTGAGGCGCAGTTGCAGCGCTTTGACAGCCGCTTGAAGGCGCAGACCGTCGATTTGATCGCGGCTGAAGAGATGCCCAACGCATTGCATGCGCTGCTGGCCCAAGGTAAGCGCCTGACCATGGTGGACATGAAGAGTGTGGCGCCGGTTGCCCTGTTACCTGAACAGCAAGGGGTCAACCTCTACCGCCATGAAATCCGGATGCAGCTGATTGGTGGGTATAGCGATGTCTACCAGTACCTGCGCGGTCTGGAGCAGCTTCCGCGCCATTTCTATTGGCACCAGTTTGACTATCAGGTGGAGGAGTGGCCACACGCCAAGGTGTCGCTGTCGGTCTACACCCTGAGCAGCAGCAAGGAGTTTATCCGTGGCTAACATGCTGACTTTACTGGGAATACTGGCTGTGATGACGCCACTAAAAGACCCGACAACACCGCTTGCGGGGGCTCAGGTACAGGGTGACACGCAGCAAGTTGCCGTGGCCAGCATGCCGAAGCTGCAGAGCATCATTCTGGGCAATGGCCCCGCCATCGCTGTGCTCAGTGGCAAAGGCTACCGCCATGGCGAGCAGGTCGCCGGCTGGCGCGTCGCAGGCATCAGCAACGATCGCGTGGTGCTGGACAAGGGGCAGGAGAGGGTCACGCTCACCCTCTTTGCTGACAAAATTCTTCGCTGACGGGCCATATCGGCCCGTCCGGGACAACGGTTTGTGGATGGACAATCGATGAAATCATTTCAATACGGTCTTCTTTTTCTAGCCATGGCGTCGGCCGGTTGTACCAGCTATCGCCATCCCGAACCAAAAGAGGCCAAAGAGGTGTTGCGGGAAGCCCAGCAGGCGACCCCGGCACCGCTGAACTTGCCGAGCGCGGTACACAGTGAGCTGTTGGCCATGCCAAAGCCCGAGTTTACCCCGTCGGCGATGCCGGAGCGGCGGATCCGTATCGCGGCCCAAGAGGTGGAGGCCGGTGACTTCTTTGGCTCCCTGTTCAAAGGCTCGCGCTACAGCGTGGCGGTGCACCCTGGGGTCAGCGGTCTGGTGACCCTGGATCTCAAGGATGTCACCTTGCCTGAGGTGCTCAAGACGGTGGCGGATATGTACGGCTTTGATATTCAGCGCCGTGGCAATGTCTACCACGTCTATCCGGCTGGGTTGCGCACCGAGACGCTGCCCGTCAACTACCTGATGGTCTCCCGGCGCGGTCTTTCGCGTACCACGGTGTCAACCGGGGGCGTGACCAACTCTGACAGCAACAATGGCAACAGTGGTTTTAGCAATGGCAACGGCCTGAGCGGGAACAACAACAGCAGCAGTAGCAGCAGTAGCAACAGCAGTGGCTCTAACGGCACCCAGATTGAGACCGACAACGAGTCTGATTTTTGGCGGGATCTGCGCGAATCGCTGCAATCTCTGGTGGGCAATGGCGATGGCCGCGCTGTCATCACCAGTCCGCAGGCAGGTCTGGTGACGATCCGGGCTTATCCGGGCGAGCTGAAGGCCGTGCGCGAGTTTCTGAATCAGTCCGAACAGCATCTCAAGCGCCAGGTGATCCTGGAAGCACGCATCCTGGAGGTCTCGCTCAACGAGGGCTATGAGCAGGGTGTCGACTGGAGTGGTCTGTCCGCCAGTTGGGATGGTGGCAAGGGGATCACCAATGGGGGTTCATTTGCTAACAGCATCATCGGCAGCGGTAACACCATCTTCTCTGCCCTGGGGGGCGGTGCGGGTTTCAAGATCTCCGACGGTAACTTCAATGTGGCGGTTAACCTGCTCAAGACACAGGGTGACGTTAATACGCTCTCCAGCCCGCGTGTGACCGCGACGAACAATCAGAAGGCGGTGATCAAGGTGGGCTCCGACGAGTACTTCGTCACCAACGCCTCGACCACGATCACCACCAGTGCATCCGGTGTCTCGGATCGTACCCCGAACGTGGAGCTGACCCCCTTCTTCTCCGGGATCGCCCTCGACGTGACCCCGCAGATCGATGAGCAGGGCCGGGTATTGCTGCACATTCACCCTTCGGTGATCGATACCGAAGAGCAGAAAAAGACCATCGATATGGGTACCTCGGGCGGTACGCTCGAGTTGCCGCTGGCGCGCAGCTCGATCCGTGAGTCGGATACTGTGGTGCAGGCCAACAACGGTGATATCGTGGTCATCGGTGGCCTGATGAAGACCTACAAGCAGGAGATGGTGAGCAAGGTGCCCTTGCTGGGCGATATCCCCTGGCTGGGCGAGGCGTTCACCAACCGTAACGAGAAAAACCAGAAGATTGAACTGGTGATCATGCTCAAACCCACTGTGGTCGAAGGGGACACCTGGCAGCGTGAGTTGCAGCGTTCCAGCGATCTGCTCGATAAGTGGTACCCAGAGCGCTGATATGTACCTTGAGCACTTTGGGTTACATGAGCCGCCGTTTGGGTTGACCCCAAACACCGACTTCTATTACGGGCTGCCTCCTCATGAGGAGGCCCGGGAAGTGCTGCACTGGGCTCTGGCACAAGGTGAAGGGTTTATCAAGGTCACCGGGGAAGTGGGCACCGGCAAGACGCTGCTCTGCCGCATGTTGCTGTGGGAGCTGTGCATCGCTCAGCAGCCCTGTGCCTGGATCCCCAATCCGCATTTATCCCCCCGCGAGCTGAAGCTGGCCTTGGCCCATGAGCTGGGCCTCAGCGTCGAGGGGGATAGCGTGGATCTCAATGACCGGCTGCATCGTCATCTGGTGGCACTGAATGAGCGTGGCACCCGGGTTGTCGTGCTGATCGACGAGGCGCAGGCGCTGCCAGATGAGACGCTGGAGGCGATCCGACTCTTCGGAAATTTAGAGACCGAATCGAACAAGTTATTGCAGGTGGTGCTGCTGGGGCAACCCGAGCTGGATACCCGCCTGCAAAGTGACAGCTTGCGGCAATTGCGGCAGCGCATTGCGTTTTCCTATCGGTTGCGGTCACTCAAATGCGATGAGGCAGGCGCCTACATTGGCTATCGCCTCAATGTGTCCGGCTATCGCGGTGCCCCGTTGTTCACGCGCAGCGCATTACGTGTGCTGTGGCGTTCGGCCCGCGGCATCCCTCGCCTGATTAATATTCTCTCGCATAAAAGCCTGATGCTGGCTTATGGCAAGGGCCAGCGCCGTATCGATCTGGCCTGTGTCTGCCGTGCTGTTCGCGATACCGAAGATGCGAGTTATCTCCCGCATTGGACGGGGTGGCTGCTGGGCGTGTTGTTGATGGCCCTACTGATATGGGGAGTGATGCGATGAGCGTGATCAATCAGATGCTCAAGGATCTGGATGCGCGCCAGGGGGGACCGGGGGCCACGGCCCGCTATCAGCCTCCCGCCCGTCAGCCTCTGTGGTTGTGGCTGCTGATCAGTTTGACCTGCCTGGGCGCCCTCGCCCTCTTGGGGTGGCGTAGCTGGGGCTATTGGCAACATGGCAAGAGCATTCAGTCGGCGTCGGTGGTAACGGCCCCGGCGCCAACGCCGCCGAGCGAGCAGGCAGAGAGCGTCGATGCGCTGGTTGCCCTGCCGGTGCCTGATGAGCGGCGGCAAGCCGAGGCGGCCTCATCGAAAACGCAGGCCGAGCCTGCGGCCACCCAGAGTCAGAGCGCGCCTGCTGACGAGAAGGTGGAAGATGAAGTGGTCGTGCCGCCCGGTGAGGACCCTGAGCACTACTACGCTCGCCTGGATGCTGCGCTACAGCCGGAGCGTCAGGAAGAAGATGCACTGGCGGCCGAGATGGTGCCGCCAACGCCGGTCACAAAAAAGGTGAAGCCGAAGAATCAATTGTCTATTCAGCCGGTAGAGCTCTCGGCCGCGCAGCGCAGTGAATTGGCCGAGCGGCGCGCCGCCACGGCACTGGCCCGCGGCGATCTGCAAGAGGCGGAGCGTCAGTATGGCGACTTGCTGAGTGAGCAGCCCGATCATGTCGAGGCGCGCAAGCAGCTGGCGGCCCTGCTCTATGGCCAGGAGCGTTACGAAGAGGCGCAAAAGTCGCTGCTTGAGGGGCTGCGGGTTCATCCTGCGCAAGCCGATTTTCGTCTGCTGCTGGCGCGGATGGCGATTGCTCAGCAGCAACCACAGCAGGCGCTCGATTGGCTGGCCGGCGCTCGGCCATCGATAGCGCAAAATTTGGATTATTACGCGACCTGGGCTGCATTGGCGCAGGATGCCGGGCATACCGCTGAGGCGCGTCAGCTCTATTTGGATTTGTTGCACCAGCGGCCCGACGAAGGGCGCTGGTGGCTCGGCCTTGGCATTGCTGAGGAGACGCTTGGCAATACGGCACAGGCGCTGGAAGCCTATCGCAACGCGCAACTGCATGGTGGCCTCGGTGAGGCGAGTAATAACTGGCTGGCACAGCGCATAGCTGCGCTGTCTCCACATGGTTAAACGGATAACGGAGTAAGGCACCGATGGCACAACCAAGACTCAAGATGCGGCTTGGTGATCTGCTGGTTCAAGAGCAGAGCATCACCGACGATCAACTGCAGCTTGCGTTGCAACAGCAGCGGCAGACGGGCCGCAAACTGGGCGCGACCCTGATTGAACTCGGCTTCATCAGTGAGGTGCAACTGCTCACCTTCCTGGCGCGCCAGTTGGAAGTGCCCTTCTTCGATCTCAACACGCTCACCATCGATGCCAAGGCGGTACAACTGCTGCCTGAGGTTCAGGCGCGCCGTTACCGGGCGCTGGTGGTGAACCTGAGCGGCGATGTGGCCACGGTGGCCATGTCGGATCCGGCCGATCTGAGCGCACTCGATGCGGTGGCCGATCTGCTGGCACCGAAGCAGATGTCGTTGGCGGTGGCCCGTGAGGGGCAACTGCTCGACTATTTCGATCGCCTCTATCGGCGCACCAAAGAGATCGAGAACTTCGCCGTGCAGCTGCACGAGGAGTATCAGGATACCGACTTTGAACTGGGCAGTGCGACCCTGGACGCGGGCGGTGGTGAGAATGAAGCGACCGTTGCCAAGTTGCTGCGCTCCTTGTTTGAAGACGCGGTGCAGGTCGGGGCCTCCGATATCCATATCGAACCGGACGAGAAGGTGCTGCGCATCCGTCAGCGGATCGATGGGGTGTTGCATGAGAACGTACTGAGCGAGGTGCGTATCGCGCCGGCGCTGGTGCTGCGCCTCAAACTGGTGGCGGGCCTCGATATCTCCGAGAAGCGTCTGCCCCAGGATGGACGTTTTGCCATGAAGGTGCGGGGGCGCGATGTGGATGTGCGTCTCTCCACCATGCCGGTGCAGTATGGCGAGTCGGTCGTGATGCGTCTGCTCAATCAGTCCGGTGGCCTGCTCTCTCTCGACGAGACCGGGATGCCCCCTGTGCTGCTCAAGCGTTTTCGTAACCTGTTGCATCGCCCGCACGGCATGATCTTGGTCACCGGCCCGACCGGTAGCGGTAAGACCACCACCCTGTATGGGGCGCTCTCCGAGATTAACTTGCCGAGCAATAAGATCATCACGGTCGAAGATCCGGTGGAGTACCGTTTGCCGCGGATAAGCCAGGTACAGGTGAACACCAAGATCGGTCTCACCTTCTCGAACGTGCTGCGTACCACCCTGCGTCAGGACCCTGACATCCTGCTGGTGGGGGAGATGCGTGACAGCGAGACGGTGGAGATCGGGTTGCGTGGCGCCTTGACCGGTCACCTGGTACTGACCACCTTGCACACCAACGATGCCATCACCAGTGCGCTGCGTCTCATCGACATGGGCGCGCCGGGCTATCTGGTGGCGAGTGCGCTGCGTGCTGTGGTCGCGCAGCGGCTGGTGCGCCGCCTGTGCGAGCACTGCCATGAGCCCGCCGAGCCCGACGCTATCCAGGCCAGCTGGTTACAGAGCCGCTGCCATGAAGTGCCGGGGAGCCACCAGTACCGCAAGGGACGTGGCTGCCAGAGCTGTAACTTCACCGGCTATCGCGGCCGGATCGGGGTTTATGAGCTGCTCGAGATGGATCAGCCGATGATGGATGCCCTGCGTCGTGATGATGCGGAAGGTTTTGCCCGTGCCGCGCGCCAACATGAGCATTATCAGCCGTTGGCGCTGATGGCTCTGGATTATGCCCGTGAGGGGCTCACCTCCCTCGATGAGGTGCTCAAACTGGCCGAGGATGTGGGATAAGCGATGGCCTACTTTCGCTACAAAGGGCGCGACGCACAGGGCAAGGCGGCTGAAGGCACTATCGAGGCGGCCAATGAAACGGCGGTCGCCGAGCTGTTGCTGCAACGCGGCATCATGCCAACGAATATTGGCAGCGTGAAAGCCCCCGGCGCAGAGCATCAGTTCGCGCTCTTGTTCGAGCGCCAGGTCACCCTGGAAGAGCTGGTGATGTTCACCCGTCAGATGTATGCGCTGACCCGGGCTGGCATCCCCATTTTGCGTGCCATGTCGGGGCTGGCCGAGTCTGCCCATAGCAAGCCGCTCAAACGGGCCTTGTTGCAGTTAGGTGAAGATCTCAGCAACGGTAAGCCGCTTTCGGCGGCGATGCAGGGGCATCCCAAGGTCTTTGGCTCCCTTTTCGTGGCGATCATTCACGTGGGTGAGAATACCGGTCAACTGGAAGACTCCTTTTTGCAGCTGGCCAACTACTTCGAGCTGGAGCTGGAGACCCGCAAGCGCATCAAGACGGCGATGCGTTACCCGATGTTTGTCTTCATCGCGATCGGGATCGCCATGGTGATCCTCAATATTTTCGTGATCCCGACCTTCGCCGGCATGTTCTCCAAATTTGGCGTCGAGTTGCCCTTGGCCACCCGGATCCTGCTCGCCACCTCGCATTTCTTTGTGCACTACTGGTGGCTGTTATTGCTGGGGCTGGTGGCGTCCATCGTCAGTTGGCGCAGCTGGACCTCGACCCAGCGCGGTGAGTTGGCATGGCATCACTGGCAGCTGCGGCTGCCGATCGTGGGCAGCATCATCGACCGCTCGCTGTTGGCGCGCTTTGCCCGGAGCTTCTCCATGATGCTGCGCTCCGGGGTGCCGCTCAACGCGGCATTGAGTCTGGTGGCAGATGCGGTGGACAACGCCTGGATGGCGGCGCGGATCCGTGAGATGCGTGCCGGCGTCGAGCGCGGCGATAGCCTGCTGCGCACCGCAACCCAAAGCCAGCTCTTTACCCCGCTGGTGCTACAGATGGTGGCGGTGGGTGAAGAGACGGGGCAGGTCGATGAGCTGATGCTTGAGGTGGCGCTCTATTACGAGCGAGAGGTGGATTACGACCTCAAGAGCCTGACCGCCCGCATTGAACCGATTCTCATCGGCATAGTGGCGGTCATGGTGCTGGTGCTGGCGCTCGGTATCTTCACGCCCATGTGGGACATGATGAAAGTCGTGCGCGGTCAGTAAGGAGCCGACGATGAGCTGGCAGGACGAGCAAGATCGCCCCTGGTTGTCGGGTTATCGCCTGATCATCGCCTTGGTCACCATGGTGACGATCGCCAGTTTCCTGGTCGGTGGTCATCTGGAGCAGCGCAAGCTGGCGCAGCACAGTGCGATGGCGAGCCTGGTGAGCCAGTTTGGCGAGCGCTTGCAGCGGCTGCACGGTGAATGGGTATTGAGCAATCACCCCACCCAGCTCTGGCGCGAGGAAAAATTATGGGTGTTCACCCCTCAGGGATGGCCGATGGCTGTCGAGCAGGTGCGGGGACCTTCGGAAGATTGTGGTGCGCTGTGGCAAGCGCTGATTGGGCGCGAAGCGCTGGACGGTGAGCCGATCCGTGTGCAAGCCAGGCTCGAGCGCGATGGATGCGAGTTGCAGCTACGAGAGTGGCGATGGCTTTACCGCTGGCAGGATGGTGCCGTGAAGGCACTGGAAGAGGCCAGTCGCTGAACGGCATTCCACTCGTGGTTCAAGCACGATTCAAGCAATGTTAGGTAAAATGTTAGGCCCCGCTGAGGAGGGAGTAATGAAGAGCAAGATGACGGGTTTTTCCCTGATCGAACTGGTGATCGTCATAGTGATCCTCGGTATTTTGGCGGCCACGGCCCTGCCGCGTTTTCTCGATGTCACCGAGGAGGCGAAGAAGGCCAGTGTCGAGGGAGTCTCGGGTGGTTTCGCCACTGGGGTGATGCTGGTGCGCGCCCAATGGGAGGCGGAAGGTCGCAGCAAGCAGCTGGAGCACAACACCGTGCTCTATGACGGTACCCGCTTCTACCTGACCACCCCCACCAAAGAGCAGATCGAAGATGGTCTGATGTCGCCGGGTTATCCGATGGATACGGCCGGGGATAGTGTGGTGAATGTGGACCCGGGCAGTCTGACCGCCGCTCGCTGCCTCAAAATCTGGGATGGTTTGCTGCAAAACCCCCCCAAGGCGACCGCCACCTTCGGTGAAGTCAGCGGCAGCGGCAATGATCTCAAGTATTATGTGACGGCGCAAACCAGCGGGATAGACTCGGTGTGCCGTTACTATCTGGTGAATAGCCTTGCCAAGGGCAGCGATGGCCATTACCAGGACCCTCAGGGACGCACCGATGCGTTTATGAGTTTTAGCTATCGACCGGCTTCAGGTCAGGTCATTACCAACATCAACTAATAGAGGTATTTTTCATGAAGAAGCAATCGGGTTTCACCCTGATCGAACTGGTCATTGTGATCATCATCCTGGGTATCCTGGCTGTGACCGCCGCACCTAAGTTCCTGAACCTGCAAGACGATGCGCGCAATGCCACCCTGAAGGGGGTCGAAGGTTCCCTGAACTCCGCCGCCGCCATAGTCTACAGCAAGGCGGTGATCGCGGGTCAGGAAAAGAATCCCGATGGCTCGGTTCAGTTGGCCGACGGCACCGTTGCGACCGTATTCGGTTATCCGAAGGCAAATGAGGATGAGCTGAAAAAGGTTGTTAGCTTGAGCGACAAGGACTGGGCTATTAAGAACATCGCTGGCAGCGGCGTAGGTATCTTCCCGAGCGGTGTTTCTGCTGCCACGGCGATCGAGAGTAAGAATTGCTATGTGGCCTATGAGCAACCGGTTAGCTCCGGTGTTGTTCCGACAGTGACTGTGTTCGACTGTAAGTAATGCAGAGGGGGGAGGCTTGCCTCCCCTTTTTCTCCTATGCAGAGACGTTCACACGGTTTTACCTTGATGGAATTGGTGCTGGTGATCCTGATCATCGGGATTCTGGCCGCCTATGCCGCGCCCAACTGGCTGGGCACAGGCGGCACGGAAATCCGTACCACCAGTGATGAAGTGGTGGGCCGGTTACGGTTGCTGCAAACCATCAACATGAATGAGCCTCCCCGGCGCTGTACCTGGTTGCGCGTTGAACCGGGCCAGTTGGGCCTGCTCAGCGGAGCCTGTGACAGTGAGCCCGGCCCGATGGCCGGCTGGGATGAGACACACCGTCAGGGCTCAATGCTGGCATTAGCCGCGACTGTCACCCTGGAAGGCAAATCCAGCTTCTCGTTGCGTCTTGACCGTGACCATGGCCGCCCGGCCAGCGCCCCCTGCCAGGCCGGCTGCCAGTTGCAGGTGAGCAGTGGCGGCGAGCTGCGCCAGATACGTATCGAATCGGAAGGATATATCCATGCGCAGCCCTAAGCGGGGGTTCACCCTGATCGAGATGGTGGTGGGCATGGTGCTGTTGTCCATCGCCTTGAGTGGCATCCTGAGTCTGCTGGTGGCGTTGGCCCCGCGGGCCATCGACCCGGTGCAGCAGTTGCGCGCCGCCCAGTTGGCCCAGCGCATCCTGGCTGAGGCGACCCAGAAGTCGTTCGATCAGAACTCGGATCATAACAGTGCCCGTTATCGCTGCGGCGAGACGGTCGAGGGGACGCAGTATGACCTCTGCACCCTGGCCAATGAATACGGGCCGGACACCGACAGCGGTGAGAGCGCCCCCTATCTCTACAACGATGTGGATGACTTCGATACCGGTGGCAAATGGAGGCCCGCCAACGAGCTGGTGCAGCAAAGCGGCAGCGGTGCTCAAGAGGGCGACTATCGCCATTTTGCGGTGAAGATCAAGGTGAGCGGCGTTGACTTGAGCGCCGGTCGGTTGGATCAGACCTGTACCGACCCCTGCTCTATCGGCAAGCGAGTGGATTTGACGGTGCAACTGCCGAGTGGTGAAGAGCTCGCCTTTACCGCGTTTCGAGGAAATTACTGATGGGGCGCCGCGGTTTTACCCTGGTTGAATTGGTCATGGTGATCCTGCTGCTCGGGGTGCTGGCGACCTTTAGCAGCCAGTTTATCGGGCTGGGGACGCGCATCTACAGTGATGCCAGCGTGCGCGAGCAGTTGATGAGTGATATCCGCTTCTCCCTCGAGCGGCTCAATCGTGAGGTGCGCGATGCCGTTCCCGGCTCGGTGCGTATCGAAGATGTCGATGGTGCTGCCGTTGAGCGGGGGGCTTGTCTGCGCTTTTGGCCTATCGCCGCGGCCGGGCGTTACCTGAGCATCAATCAAGAGATCGCAGGGGAAAGTGCGCTGCGCTTGACCATGGTGGCGCCCGGCGCCGAAGAGAGCATGCCCGTTAAGGGGGAGTGGGCCATCGTCTACCCCGTGCCTGAAGATGGCCGTTCATTGTGGGATGGCTGCGCCAGCGGCCGTTGTGTCAGTGCCGTCACTAAGCTGGAGGAGAGCGTTTCCGGTGCCCTCTCACTGCAAGTTAGCGACCGGTTCGGGTCGGACTCACCGGCCCGGCGGGTCTTCTTCGCCGGCTCCCAGGTGCGCTACTGCCTGCAAGGGGGCATGTTACGGCGCGAAGAGATCGGCGATCTCACCCCCACTGTGTTGGGGACGAGCGTCGCGGGCCAGCCCATGGCCGGCTCGGTGGCGGCCGGTTATTTCTACCGGGACCCGCAGGCGTTCGGCGTGGATGATGAAGTAGGGCTGCGCTTGGAGCTAGAGCAGCATGGTGAGCAGCTCTCATTGGATCACAAGATGGCGGTGTGGAATGTGCCCTAAACGTGCTCGTGGTAGTGCCCTGATGATCGCCCTTTTCGTCATTGTGGTGATGGGGGGGCTGGCGGCTGCGCTGGGGCGGCTGCTGGGGGACAGCAGTGAAAAGTACACGGTCGAAGTTCGTGGCCTGCGGGCCCTGATGGCGGCGCAAGGGGCGCTGGAAACCGGACTCTATCGTCTCTATCCCAATGGGCATTGGCAAGGGCAGGTGTGCGAGCCTCTGACGTTGACCCTGCCAAGCGATGCCGCTGGGCTGGTCGATTGCCGGGCCTACCTGAGCTGCGACGTCATCACCGCAGAGCACAATGGTCGCACCCTCAAGGGATGGCGACTGATTGGAACCGGGGAGTGTGGCGATGAAGGCGGCGGGGCGAGCCCCGATTTTGCCGTTAGCCGCAGCGTCATGGCCGAAGCGTTTGACAGTGACTGACCTATGCGAACAACTGCATCAAAGAGAGAGCGAGTGGCTTTTATTCCTCCTGGTATAGCGCTGCTGGTGGCTGCGGCCATCGTGGCCCCTGCCCATGGGGCAGACATGTGCAACGCCACCTTTGACTATCCGGTGCAAAGCCATGCCGCACCCGGTCGGCTCACCATGACCGATGGCGCCTTGATCGTCGGGGCGACTCAGCCTGCCGACTACCCGTTTCTGAGCGGCTCTTTTGGTGGCATGTCAGGCTGTTCGACCCAAGAGGGGAGCGCTGGGGGCCAGTATGTGAATGGCACCTGGCAATCCGATTGCGGGATCACCGGGGCGCTGGCCACCCCGCTGGCCGCACTGGCCTTCAAGGCCGATCCCAATGATTTCCCGGCCGCTACTCAAGATTTTCCCAGTTACAGCAGCGGCAGTGATGTGGCCTGTAACGGCGTGGTGAAGCTCAATCCCGGCAACTATGGCTCCGGGAACTGGTCTGGCTGGAGCTGTCAGGCCACGCTGGTGAGCGGCAAGAATTACTACTTCCAGACCCTCTCTCTCGCTGGCGGGGCAACGCTGGACTTCAATGGTGCCAACGTGTTCGTCAAGACCCTGACCATGCAAGACTCGAGCAAGCTGCTGGGGATGGGCAAGCTGCACGCCAACCGCGTCACCCTCAGCGAGGGGGCGACCCTCTCCAACTTGGCGATTACCGTCCATGACACCCTGGGGGTGACGGTGAACAAGGCCGATCAGCTGGTGGCGGCCCGCTTTCAACCCCATTCGTTGAGCAGCCTGACGCTGGGGGCGCAAAGTGAGATCACCCTGGTTAACGGCCAGTGGGCTGTGCGCTCCCTGACGATGCAAAACAATAGCCGGATCGCTTTCGTCGATGATGGCGATGCCGCCACGGCCCAGCTGGATATCTATGCCTTGAGCATGGCGAACCAATCCGGGATCGATGCCAGCGGGGGAGCGCCTGCTCACTTGCAGCTCAAGCTCTACCAAAGCATGACCATGCAGGATGGAGCCGAAGTGAACGGTTACGTGTTGGCGCACTATCTGAATCAGCTCAGCCTGGGCGGTTCGCATGCGGTGACGCTCTCTCTCTCTGGTGGGGAGCACTGGATTAACAAGATCAACATCAGCAACGGCAACCTGAGTGTGCTGGTGGATGAGAAGAGCCCTGCCCGGGTCTATGTGAACGGGGACATTGCCCTGCGCGAGCAGATGAGTGTCAACGCTGGGGGGGCGGCCAATCGCTTGCTGATGTACGGCTTTGGCAAGGCGACCCTGAGTGGCAACGCCAAGCTCAACGCCATGCTCTATGTGAAAACGGGCAACCTGGACATGAGCGGGCAGGCGGTGCTGACCGGTGCCGTGTCGGCGGTCAACGTGAGCATGTCAGGCTGGGGCAGCAAGATCATTCATGTGCCTTTTAGCGGTGACTGGCCCGGTGTCTGCCAGCCGGAAGGGGTGACTCTGCATCACTTCGAGCTGGATCATTCGGGGGCCGGCCTGACCTGCAACCCCGAGTCCGTCACGATCCGCGCCTGCGCCGATGCGGCGTGTACGACGCTGGTGACCGAGCCTATTGGTGCGCAGCTGTCGGTCACCCCGGCCTCTAACGGCGCATGGAGTGGTGGGGGCGATGTTGCTTTGTCCGCAGGGACGGCGCTGGCCTCCTTGCGCGGCAACCAGCCCGGCGTGCTGACCATAGGGGTGGCCAGCTCTACTCTGCACGCCGAGTCCGCCACCCTGTGCCGGGCCGCCGGTGGCACCCCCAGCCTTGCCGCTTGCGACCTGAGCTTTGCCGACAGCGGCTTCGTGTTTGATGTGCAAGACACCTATGCCAACAAGCCGCAACAGGTGCTGATGAAGGCGGTCAAGAAAGATGATGTGAGCCAGCAGTGTGTGCCGGGCTTTGCCGATGTGAGCAAGCCCGTCAGCTTCTGGAGCGACTACATAGACCCGAATGGCAATACATTTGGCAGCAAGGTGACGGTCAATGGCCGTGCCGTCGCCACTAGCCAGGGGGCGGCCGCCCCCACTGAGCTGGCCTTCGATGCTAAAGGAGAGGTGACCCTGACGGTCAACTACCCGGATGCGGGCAAGATGCAGCTCAATGCCCGCCACGAGGGCAGTGGGGAGAGCGCCGGGTTGGTGATGACGGGGGCGGATCAGTTTGTCTCCCGCCCGGTGGGGCTCTGCCTGCGGGCCAACGAGGGTAATTGCCCTGCCGGGGATGCAAGCTGCCCCGTGTTTCGTAAGACGGGGGAAACTTTCTCCCTAAGCGTGCAGGGGATGGCATGGGAGTCGGATCATGATGCCGATCTCTGTAGTGGCAATGGCACCACCCCCAACTTCGAGCTGTCAAACATCGCCTTGAGCAGCGAGGTGGTGGCGCCGGCCGACGGGGTTAACGGTTTAGTGGGGGTGACCAGCTATGACCACAAGAGCGCCTTAACCAGCCTCAACACCATCAACCAGTCGGTCGATGAGGTCGGCGTATTGCGCATGACGGCGACGCCCCCGGAGCTCGGCTACTTCGGTTACACCATTCCGGCAGCCAAGAGTGCTCCTATCGGTCGCTTCATCCCGGTGGATTTTGACCTGAGTGACGGCGCCATCACCCCGGCCTGCAACACCTTTACCTACATGGGGCAGCCTTTCGCTGCCGGTTATACGCTTACCGCCCGCAATCACAATGAGGGCACCACCCTCAACTACCGGGGGGAGTTTGCCAAAGGGAGCATCGTCATGGTAGCGGCAGACAGCCAGGATGGGGTCGACCGTTCGGCCAGGGTCACGGCACTGACGTCATCAGAGTGGGTTGCCGGGGTCGCTAGGCTGGATAAGGAGGTTGCCAACACCCGTTTCGAACGCGGTAGTGCGCCCGAGGATCCGCTGTTGCAGCTGGACTTCGGGGTGAGGGTCGATGATCAGGACGGGGGGCTCAGTCTGATCGTGGAGCCGGACATGAATGCGGAGCAGAGCGGGGAGTGCCAGACAAAGAGCAACTGTGATGCACGCAAGTTGGGGCAGCAAAAGCTGTTCTATGGCCGCCTCAAGGTGGCGACCGAGCAGGGGGTCGACAGCGAGCCGCTATCCCTCAAGCAGGAGGTGGAGTTCTACCGCGGTGATTGGCAGCTCAACGAACTGGATTATTGCACCAGCCTCGATCTGAGCGGCTATGAGTTCAGCGACCCGGAGCAGTCGTACCAGGCGGCGAGTCAGAGCCTCACCTTTACCAATGGCAGCATCGGTATCGGGCTGGGGAACAACGCGCCGGGGGCCTCGTTGGCTCAAGTGGCGGCCGGATTGACCCGACTGCATCTGGGGGCGCCGAAGCAGCCATTGCGGGTGCCCTACAAGGTGGATCTGTCGCAGCAACCGGATCAACCGCTGTGGCTGTCGGATCCTGACACACTCGAGGGGGTCGCCATCTTCGGCAACAGCCGTGGCAACGATCGCATCATCTATCGCCGCGAGTCGTTCCGCTAGTCTGCGCGCGCAGGCAACGCCTTTGCCGTCAGGAAGTTAAGACGGGAGCGGTGCTCTGCAGTGAGTGATGACTAGCATAAATTGTCGCGCAAGGGGAGCTTGACTCCCCTTGCGCCCTTGCTCATCGGGATGGGCATTGGTAAAGTGTGCCGGTTTTATGCTCTTCCCAATTCTTAGGATTTCCCGTAGCCATGTTCAAAAAGCTCAGAGGCGTTTTTTCCAATGATCTGTCGATCGATCTGGGAACTGCCAACACCCTGATCTACGTAAAAGATCAGGGGATCGTCCTCAACGAACCCTCCGTTGTCGCCATTCGCCAAGAGCGCGGGAACGCCAAGTCTGTTGCCGCCGTCGGTCATGCCGCCAAGCAGATGCTGGGGCGTACCCCGGGCAACATCTCCGCCATCCGTCCGATGAAGGACGGGGTGATTGCCGATTTCTACGTGACCGAGAAGATGCTGCAGCACTTCATCAAGCAGGTTCACGACAACAACTTCTTCCGCCCCAGCCCGCGTGTGCTGGTGTGCGTGCCGTGCGGCTCGACCCAGGTTGAGCGTCGCGCCATCAAGGAGTCGGCCCTCGGCGCCGGCGCCCGTGAGGTGTACCTCATCGACGAACCCATGGCCGCTGCCATCGGTGCCGGCCTGCCGGTCTCCGAAGCGACCGGCTCCATGGTGGTCGATATCGGTGGCGGTACCACCGAGGTGGCCATCATCTCCTTGAACGGCGTGGTCTACTCCCAGTCCGTGCGCATCGGCGGCGACAAGTTCGATGAAGCCATCATCAATTACGTGCGCCGTAACTACGGCAGCCTGATTGGTGAGGCCACCGCCGAGCGTATCAAGCACGAGATCGGCTCTGCCTATCCGGGCGAAGAGGTGCGTGAGATTGAAGTGCGCGGCCGTAACCTGGCCGAAGGGGTGCCGCGTAGCTTCACCCTGAACTCCAACGAGATCCTGGAAGCGCTGCAAGAGCCGCTCTCCGGCATCGTCTCCGCCGTCATGGTGGCGCTGGAGCAGTCTCCGCCCGAGCTGGCTTCCGACATCTCCGAGCGCGGCATGGTGCTGACCGGTGGTGGCGCGCTGCTGCGTGACCTGGATCGTCTGCTGATGGAAGAGACCGGCATCCCCGTAGTGGTCGCCGAGGACCCACTGACCTGCGTCGCCCGTGGTGGCGGCAAGGCACTGGAGCTCATCGACATGCACGGCGGCGACCTGTTCCACTACGAGTAACAGAAATGGAGCCGGCGCCTGCCGGCTCTTTTTTGTGACTTTATCAGCCAGGCGCCTGCTGCCCTACGGCGACGTGTTATGGTTGCGTCCTAGACCCATGGCAACAGGCCCCAGTAACGACTTATGAAACCGATATTTGGCCGAGGCCCATCGCTCCAGCTACGGCTGTTCCTGGCAGTCGTCATCTCCATCGCCGCCATCGTGGCCGATTCCCGTTTTCACGCCTTCGAACAGGTGCGCGTCTACCTCGGCTCCTTGGTCAGTCCGCTGCAATACCTTGCCAATGCCCCCGGCACGCTGCTCGACTCCATGTCCGATCAGGTGCAGACCCGCTCCGATCTCATCGAACAGACCAAGCAGCAGGAGCAGCAGCTGTTTACCCTGCGTACCCGTCTGTTGCAGATGGAGCATCTGGAGCACGAGAACCAGCGCCTGCGCGAGTTGCTCGGTTCGCCGGTGCAAAAAGAGTCGCGCAAGATGGTGGCCGAACTCATCTCGGTCGACTCCGACCCCTTTAGCCATCAGATCCTGATCAACAAGGGGGCGCTCGACGGCGTCTACAACGGCCAGCCGGTGATCAACGATCAGGGGGTCATCGGTCAGGTGCTGCACGTGGGCTCCACCACCAGTCGGGTGCTGCTCATCACCGACTCCAGCCACGGGCTGCCGGTGCGGGTGCTGCGCAACGATCTGCGCGCCATCGCCACCGGTAGCGGCGAACTGGACAAGCTGGAGCTGCGCAACCTGCCGCGCAATACCGACATCCAGGTCGGCGATCTGCTGGTCACCTCGGGCCTCGGGGGGCGCTTCCCGGAAGGCTACCCGGTGGCGACCGTCACCCGCTCTGATTACATCGAGGGCAAGCCGTTCGCCCAGGTCGAGGCCAAGCCGCTGGTGCCGCTCGATCGACTGCGCTACATGCTGCTGTTGTGGACCGACAAGCGCCCCGATATGCATGACGACGAGGCTGCCGCTTCCTCTGGCGCCGCCGCGAGTCCGGAGAAGCCCTGATGCTGCAACCTGCAAGTGGCCGGATCTGGGTCTGGCTGTCGATCCTGCTGGCCCTGAGCCTCTCCATTTTGCCGCTGCCGATCCAGTTCTCGCCGTTTCGCCCGGACTGGCTGGCCATGGTGCTGGTGTACTGGGCGCTGGCCCTGCCGCACCGGGCCAACGTGGGCAGTGCCTGGGTCGCCGGTCTGCTGCTCGACGTGCTGCTTGGCAGCACGCTCGGGGTGCGTGCCATGGCCATGGCCATCATGGTCTATCTGGCGGCGTTCCAGTGCCAGAAGATCCGCAATTTCTCGGTCTGGCAGCAGGCGATTATCATGGGCGCCCTGACCATGGTGGGGAAGATCACCGTGTTCTGGGCCGAGCACCTGTTTAGCCGTGCCAACCTCAATTTCGTCTATTTCTGGTCGACCCTGTCCACCATGTTGATGTGGCCTTGGGTCTTTCTGGTCTTGCGTCAACTGCGCCGACGCTTCAATATCAAATAGTTATGGCAAATTCGACTCAACTCTATCTGGCCTCCGCCTCACCGCGCCGGCGTGAACTGCTGACCCAGCTGGGCTACCGCTTTGAGGTGCTTAAGCTCGAGGTGCCCGAGCAGCGCCAAAGCGGCGAGAAACCGCAGGACTATGTCTGCCGGCTGGCCCGCGACAAGGCGCTGGCTGGCGCGGCGATCGCCCCCGCGGCCCTGCCCGTGCTGGGCGCCGACACCATAGTGGTGCTCGGCGATCGGGTGCTGGAGAAACCCTCCGATCTGCTCGATGCCAAAGACATGCTCGAAGCCCTCTCCGGCCGCGTGCATCAGGTGATGACGGCGGTGGCGTTGGCCAGTGCCGGGCGCTGCGATGTGCGGCTGGTGACCACCAATGTGGCGTTTCGCAAGCTCGACGAGGCCGAGATCGAGGCTTACTGGCAGACCGGTGAGCCGTGTGACAAGGCCGGCGCCTACGGTATTCAAGGGATTGCCGGCAAGTTCGTCAGCCGTATCGAGGGGAGCTACAGCGCCGTGGTCGGCCTGCCCCTGCTGGAGACGGACCTGTTGATCAGAAGTATTCTGGAACAGCGCTGAAGTCGGTTCGTGGCTCCCTGTGCGGGCGCGGCTGCGCTGTTCCTCTTCAAGCCTTTACACATCAGGAAGCAGTGACCTATGCCCGTAGAACTGTTGATTAACGTCACCCCGTCCGAGACCCGGGTCGCCCTGGTCGAGAACGGCCAGTTGCAGGAAGTCCACGTGGAGCGCCAGGCTCGGCGTGGCATCGTTGGCAACATCTACAAGGGCAAGATCAGCCGGGTGCTGCCCGGCATGCAGGCCGCCTTCGTCGATATCGGTATGGACAAGGCCGCCTTCCTGCACGCCTCCGACATAGTCCCGCACACCGAGTGCGTGGCGATCAAGGAGAAAGAGCAGTTCCAGGCCGGCAACATCGCCGAGCTGGTGCGCCAGGGGCAGGACATCATGGTGCAGGTGGTCAAAGATCCGCTCGGTACCAAGGGGGCCCGCCTCACCACCGATCTCACCCTGCCCTCCCGTTATCTGGTGTTTATGCCGGGCAGCGCCCACGTCGGCGTCTCTCAGCGCATCGAGTCGGAAGCCGAGCGCGAGCGCCTCAAGAGCGTGGTGAGCAGCTATGTGGACGAGCTGGGAGGCTTCATCATCCGCACCGCCGCCGAAGGGGTGGGGGAGCAGGAGCTGGAGCAGGACGCGGCCTTCTTGAAGCGGCTGTGGCGCAAGATCCTCGAGCGCAAGCAGAAGTACCCGCCGTGCCGGGTCATCTATGAAGATCCCAGTCTGGCGTTTCGGGTGGTGCGCGACTTCGTCGGGGCCGAGCTGGACAAGATCCGGGTCGATTCACGCCAGAGCTTTGAATCCCTCAAGCGCTTTTGTGAAGAGTACGTGCCGGAGCTGGCCAACAAGGTGGAGTACTACTCCGGCGAGTCGCCCATCTTCGATCTCTATGACGTGGAGAACGAGATACAGCGCGCCCTGGAGCGCAAGGTGGAGCTCAAATCCGGTGGCTACCTCATCATCGATCAGACCGAGGCGATGACCACGGTGGACATCAACACCGGCGCCTTCGTCGGCCACCGCAATCTGGAAGAGACCATCTTCAACACCAACGTCGAGGCGACGGCGGCCATTGCCCGCCATCTGCGGCTGCGCAACCTCGGCGGCATCATCATCATCGATTTCATCGACATGCAGTCGGAAGATCACCGCCGCCGGGTGCTGCACAGCCTGGAGCTGGCGCTGGCCAAAGACAGGGCCAAGACCAACGTCAACGGCTTCTCCCAGCTCGGGCTGGTGGAGATGACCCGTAAGCGCACCCGCGAGAGCCTCGAGCACGTGCTCTGCTCCGAGTGCCCCGAGTGCCAGGGGCGCGGCCGGGTCAAGACGGTCGAGTCGGTCTGCTACGAGATCCTGCGCGAGATCATCCGGGTTAACCGCGCCTACGACGCGGATCAGTTCACCGTCTATGCCGCACCGGCCGTGGCCGAGTTCCTGCGCGGCGAGGAGTCGCACAGCCTGGCCGAGCTGGAGGTGTTCATCGGCAAGCAGGTGCGGGTGGTCAGCGAACCGCTCTACAGTCAGGAGCAGTTCGACGTGGTGATGATGTAAGTGGTTCACCGCTGGTTGAGCCGGGCCTGGCTGGCCTTTGGCGTCACGTTGGTGCTGCTGGCCCTCGGGATCAGCGCGGTGCGCCTTGGTGGCCCTCTGCTCAACCAGCATCGTCAGGCCCTGCTCGACAGCCTGCTTGGCCAGGAGCTCGGCGCCAGCGTCGAGCATATCGGTCTGGCCTGGGTCGACCGTGGCCCAGCCCTCTCTCTCTCTGGTCTGCGCGTTGCCCCGCAAGGGGGGCGCTTCGATCTGCGCCTGGGGGAAGCCTATGTCCGGCTCGATCCCTGGCGCAGCCTGCGCGAGCGCAGCGCCATCTTCAGCCGGCTGCGTTTGAGCCGGCTCGATCTGGCTCTCGATCTCAGCCGCCCAGCCACGCAGGAGCGTGACGAGCAGCAGATCGACGCCTTGCTCGAGATCCTGCTCGGCCGCTTCAGCCGCTTCTCACTGCACGACAGCCGGGTGCGCCTCAAGACGCCCCTTGGCGATCTCACCACCCTCAGCATCGCCGAACTGGGCTGGCAAAATCGCGGTCGCCACCATCAGGGGGTCGGCAAGGCCTACCTGGTGGAGGGGATGGACGAGAGTACGCTCGATCTCATCATCAATCTCGAAGGGCGCTCGCGCCGGCTGGCCGATCTCTCTGGCCATCTCTATCTGGCGGCCAGCCGTCTCGACGTTGGGCCGCTGCTCTCGCGCATCCATGCCGGTGAGCCGCAGCTGGCGGGCCGGCTCGATTTCCAGCTGTGGAGCGAGTTCAAGGGGCGTCAGTGGGGGGAGAGCCTGCTGCGCTTTGGCAATAACTACCTGATTTGGAAAGAGCAGGGTGAGCTGCACCGGCTTGGCCTCGACGGCGGCCAGATCCAGTTGCGCCGGGACGGGGCCAACTGGCAGTTGGCAAGTTACAACCTGCAACTCAAGCTCGACGAGCGCCCCTGGCTCAAGAGCCAGTTGCAGCTCGAGCGCCGTGCGGGGCGCATCACTGGCCTCATCCCCAAGCTGGAGCTGGGTAAGCTGGCTCAGCTCGGCCAACTGGTCTCCGGCCTCTATCCCGAGGTGGCCGAGGGGCTGGCCAAGAGCCGCCCGCGTGGCCAGCTCGACGATCTGCTGCTGACGGCGCAGGGCGACTGGAGCGGGTTGCAGGTGAGCGGCCGCTTCGATCGCATCGGCCTCGATCACTGGCAGTGGCTGCCCGGCATGCAGGCGCTCAATGGCCGCTTCTGGCTGACTCCCGAGGGGGGCAGCGTCGAGCTGGCGCTCGATAAGGATCGCATCGACACCGGGGAGCACTTCAAGCAGCCGATCCCGGTCGATCGATTGCGCGGTCGCCTCGATTGGTGGCGCGAGAACGACGCCTGGACCCTCTACGGGCAGGATGTGGCGCTTAGCAACGCCGATCTCAGCCTCTCCACCCGTTTTCGCCTCGACTTAGGGGAGCGCCCCTTCCTGGCCCTGACCGGTTCGGTCGATCTGTATAACGCCGGCCATGCGGATCGCTACTACCCGTTGCAGGCGATGGGGACGCCGTTGGTGGCCTACCTGAGCGGCGCCCTCAAGGGGGGGCAGGCCAAGGGGGCCAGCCTGCTCTGGTATGGCGCGCTGCACGATTTCCCCTATGCCGGCGGCGAGGGGATCTTCCAGGCGGCGGTGCCGCTTGAGAAGGCGACCTTCCAGTTCGACCCAGGTTGGCAACCGCTCACCGACCTGCAACTCGATCTCTTGTTCCAGAACGCCTCCCTCGACATGCAGAGCCGCTCGGCCCGCCTCGGCAAGGCGCAGGGGGAGCAGATCCACGCCCTCATCCCCGAGTTGGCGCCCGGCGCCCACCTCTACATCGCCGCCAAGGTGAAGGGGGAGGGGCGTGAGGTGAGCGACTATCTCATCGATTCGCCGCTGCACGGCTCGGTGGGCAAGGCGTTGCAGGAGTTGCAGGTGGGCGGCCCGTTGGCCGGTACCCTGGGGCTCGACATTCCGCTCGACGGTGGCAGCGAGGTGAAGGTGGGGGGGCAGGTCGCGTTTGAGCAGAGTCGGCTGCTGGTCTCCTCCCTCTCGCTGCCGCTCGATGGGGTGAGCGGGGTGCTCGACTTTGACAACGAAAAGACCGGCTTCAAGGGGCTCAAGGCGCGCCTCTACGGCAACCCGGTCACCCTCGACTATGCGGGGGAGGTGCGTCCCGATGGCTATCAGGTGGCCCTGAAGATGGACGGGGAGTGGGATTCCAAGCGTGCCACCCTCAAGGCGCCGGGTCTTGAGACCTTGCAGGGCCGCTCCCGCTGGAGCGGCAAGCTGGATCTCTCCTTGCCGAGCGAGCGCCCCTTCTCGTTCACCGCCGATCTCTCCTCGGATCTGCGTGGCATGGCGCTCGACCTACCGGCACCGCTGAGCAAGGCGGCCGAGCGCTCGCTGCCGCTGCGGATCACCGCCCGTGCCGAGCGCGGCAGCGCCGATATTCGCGCTGTGCTCGGTATGGATATCGATCTGGCGACCCGGCTGGTCTATGGGGATGGGCCGGCCCGCTTGTCACGGCTGCGGGCCGACATCGGTCAGCCCGGCACCCGGATTATCCGCGATGCCCCCATGCTGCTCACCATCAGCCAGAACGAGGCCGATGTGGGGGGCTGGCTGGGACGCCTGGCCGACTGGCTGCCGCCCCGTGCCGACGACACACCGGCGCTCAAGGGGCCGGCCTTCTGGCCCTCCCCATGGGGCGTCGACGGTCAGATCAACCAGGCCCGCATGGGCTCGGCCACCCTCAAGGCGCTGCACTTCAGCGTGGGGGCGGCGCGCCAGGGGACCGAAGTCTTGTTGGAGGGGCCGCAGGTGCTCGGCGTGGTGCGCATTCCCTATCAGCGCGCGCGTCCCATCGAGGCCCAGTTCGGTCGCCTGCACTGGCCCGGCTCGAGCGATGACTTCAAGGGAACCCCGGATGGCTCGCAGGAGCTGGCGCTGCTGCACGCCATGCCGTGGCTGAAGGTGAGCTGCGCCGATTGCCGTTTCGGGGAGTTGCCGCTCGGCCAGGTGAGCGGCGAGCTCAAACCGGGGGCCAACCGGGTGGAGCTGGCTGACTTCAAGTCCGAGCTGGGGGGCTCGACCCTCACCGGCAAGGCGCTGTGGCGCGCCGATGGCAACCGCATGCAGAGTCGCATGGAGGGGCGCCTCAAGAGCAACAACAGCGAGCTGCTGCTGCGCCGCTTTGGTTACAGCTCGCCGATCAGCGATGCTCCGGCCGATATCGCCCTCAATCTGGGCTGGCAGGATGTGCCGTGGCGCCCGCACCTGGCGACCCTCTCGGGCAATGGCCAGTTCCACTTTGACGGCGGCACGGTGCGCGAGGTCAACGACCGCGGCGCGCGCATCCTCTCGTTCCTCAGCTTCGACTCGCTGGTGCGCAAGCTTAAACTCGATTTTCGCGATGTGTTTGACAAGGGGCTCTACTTTGAGGCGATGGACGGAACCCTCAAGATTGAGCGCGGGGTGATCGACAACCGCGACTTCTTCATGAAGGGGGCCGCCGGTAACCTGCGCGGTGAGGGGATTGCCGATCTGGTGCGCTGGGATCTCGACTACCAGCTCAGCTTCTCGCCCAACTTGGGGGGCACCCTGCCGGTGGTGGCCGCTTTCTCCCTGACTCCCATCACTGGGCTCTATGTGTTTGCCCTCTCTAAGCTGCTCGAGCCGGTGGTGGATGTGGTGACCCGCATCGATTTTCGTATCGAGGGGCCACTCGACAACCCTCATCTGAGCGAGGCCGGCCGCGACCGGGCTCGGCTCAAGCTCAATGCCGAGCAGCGCAAGGCGGTCAAGTCGGCCGCGCCGCTGGCGGCGCCGAGCCAACCCTGATCCCGCGCACAAGGAGGTGACGATGATCCGCCAGATCCTGCTCATCGAATTTGCCCCGGCGACCCAGAGCGCCGAGGTGGCGGCGCTGCGAAGCGCCTTTCTGGCCTTGCCGCGCCAAGTGCCGGGCGTGCTGTCCGTGGAGTGTGGCATCGGTGATCGGCCGCAGGAGCAGGGGTTCAGCCACAGCGTGCTGTTGACCTTTGCCGACGAGGCGGCGCGGCTACGCTGCCTGAATCATCCGGATCGGCTGGCCCTTGAGGCGCAGCTCTCCCGCTGCACCTCTCGCCTCGCCGTGTTCGACTATACCCTCTACCCCGATGATCGGGTCGGGACGGAGCAAGGAGGCTGAGTCATGTGGTTATGTGCATTGCAACTGGTGTCGGGGCGCGACTGGGCGGGCAACCGAGCCCGCATCGCCGAGCTGCTCGCCACCTTGCCGGCGGAGCGCCCGCTGTTGGTGCTGCTGCCGGAGAACTTCGCCCTGTTTGGGGAGCGACAGGGTTACGCCGACGGCGCCGAAGCGCTCGGCGAGGGGCCGATCCAGACCCAGCTCGCCGCCTGGGCGCGCCACTACGGGATCTGGCTGGTGGCCGGCGCCATGCCGACTCGCATCGAGGGGGAGGCGCGCATCCATACCAGCTCACTGGTGTTTGATCCCGAGGGGCGCTGCCAGGGGCACTATCACAAGATCCACCTGTTCGATGTGGACGTGGCCGACGGCCAGGGACGCTATCGCGAGTCGGAGACCTTCAGCCCCGGAGAGAGGCCGGTCACCGTCCCTTCGCCATTCGGGACGCTGGGGCTTTCCATCTGTTATGATCTGCGCTTTCCCGAACTGTATCGCACTCTGGTCGCCCACGGCGCCCGCGTCCTGCTGGTGCCCGCCGCCTTTACTCGGGTGACCGGCGCCGCCCACTGGGAGGCCCTGCTGCGTGCCCGCGCCATCGAGAACCAGTGCTGGGTGGTGGCGGCCAATCAGGGCGGCGATCACGAGACCGGTCGCGAGACCTTTGGCCACAGCATGATCGTTGACCCCTGGGGGGCCATTGTCGCCTGCCAGCGTGCCGGGGCGGGGCTGGTGAGTGCCCGCTTTGACCCCGAACAGGCTCCAACCCTGGCTGGGCGCATGCCAGTGCTGCGCCATGCCCGCCTGATGAATCTGAACGCCGCTCACGGCGATGGAGAACAAGATTGAGTCTACTTGAGCAGGTCAGCGCCTCGCTGCTGGCCCCCCACGATCTCGACCCGGCCCGTCTCGAGGGGCTGCTCGGCAGCCTGATGAGCCATCGGATCGACTTTGGCGATCTCTACTTCCAGCGCAGCTGGCACGAGTCGTGGATGCTGGAGGACGGCATCGTCAAGGATGGCAGCTACAACATCGATCAAGGGGTCGGGGTGCGTGCGGTAAGCGGCGAGAAGACCGGCTTTGCTTACACCGATGAGCTGAGCCTGACGGCGCTGCGCCAGTCTGTGGTGGCGGCCCGCGGCATTGCGACCAGCGGGGGGGAGGGTCAGGTGCAGGCGTGGCGGCGCGGTGAATCCGGGCTGTTCTATCCGGCCATGGACCCGCTTGAGAGCCTCAGCAAGCAGCAGAAGATCGCGCTGCTCGAGCAGATGGATCGCTTCGCCCGCACCCTTGATCCGGCGGTCAGCCAGGTGATGGCCTCCATCAGCGGGGTCTATGAAGAGGTGCTGGTGGCCGCCAGTGACGGCACCCTGGCCGCCGATATCCGCCCTCTGGTGCGTCTGTCGGTGACCGTGCTGGCCGAGCGCCATGGCCGCCGCGAGCGCGGCAGCGCCGGCGGTGGCGGGCGCTTTGGCTATGAGTGGTTCCTCGAATCCGAGGGGGAGGAGAGCCGGGCCCTTGGCTATGTGCGCGAGGCGGTGCGTCAGGCGCTGGTCAACCTCGAGGCGATCGACGCGCCGGCCGGCACCATGCCGGTGGTGCTCGGTGCCGGCTGGCCCGGAGTGCTGCTGCATGAAGCGGTCGGCCACGGTCTGGAAGGGGACTTCAACCGCAAGGGCTCCTCGGCTTATGCCGGGCGCATCGGTGAGCGGGTGGCCTCGAGCCTGTGCACCATCGTCGATGACGGCACCCTGAGCGGGCGCCGTGGCTCGGTCTCCATCGATGACGAAGGCACGCCGGGTGGCTACAACGTCTTGATTGAAAACGGCATTTTGAAAGGCTATCTGCAAGACAAGCAGAATGCCCGCCTGATGGGCGTACCGCTGACCGGCAACGGCCGGCGCGAGTCGTACGCCAGCCTGCCGATGCCGCGCATGACCAACACCTACATGCTGGCCGGCGAGTCGGATCCGCAGGAGATCATCGCCTCGGTCAAGCGCGGCATCTATGCCCCCAACTTTGGCGGCGGCCAGGTGGACATTACCTCCGGCAAGTTTGTCTTCTCCGCCTCCGAGGCCTACCTCATCGAGGATGGCAAGATCACCGCTCCCATCAAGGGGGCGACCCTGATCGGCAACGGCCCCGAGGCGATGAGCCAGGTCTCGATGGTCGGCAACGATCTGCAACTCGATCGCGGAGTCGGCGTGTGCGGCAAGGAGGGGCAGAGCGTGCCAGTCGGGGTGGGTCAGCCCACCCTCAAGCTCGACCGCCTCACGGTCGGCGGCACCCAATAAGGATCATCCCCGGCTTGTCCGGGGATTTTTCTATTGACGTAAGAGATATGATTAACCGCATAAATGTGGCTCGAATGGCGTCACTCAAAAGATCGGGGCTCGGAGCATCCGTGATCTCCTTCAAGCCGACATGACAGGTGAATTACGTCATCTGATGCCCCATCTGTCTTATTGCTACATGCTTCGGCTCTTTCTGTTCGCTGGTTCGTTGGATTAAGGGCTGACATTGATGAGACGGGTAACGGGTGACAGGTGACAGGGAGTCACTTGTGCATGCCACTGACTTTCTTATGTTGAGTTGCTGTGTACTCTGACCACGCAGCGCGCTGCGATGGGCATAGCCAACGCCGTCAATAAAGGTTAGAGTAGAAAGGTTTTATTTTGACCATGCTTGGGCATGAAGGGAGACATTCAGACCATCTGCGATAAGGAGATAAATATGGAACAGTATCAATCCTGGCTAGGTGACTATCTACTGAGCCGGCGCGATGAAGATCATGCCATGGCAGCGGATCTGGCGCGGGATATCTGTGAATTCTGGGCCGAGAAGGGCAATCAGGAAGAGCATGACAAGTGGCGTGGTCGCTACCGTCAGCATTTGGCTCAAGCGGTTTAAATCGGGAAATGTAGCGGGGCCATTGGCCCCGTTCCTTTGTCTAAACGCAACCCATTATTTAAAAATTAAACTTATTTTTAATTAGTTCAGAAATCAAAATACCCTCTCTGCCTCTCTGCCTCTCTGCCTCTCTGCCTCTCTGCCTCTCTGCCTCTCTGCCTCTCTGCCCTTCTCAGCGATACCGTTAACGCGGTTTGCCTACCCCCTTTCGCTCTCTGTCCAACTTAGGTGGTAGCCCGTGCGCGCCCGCCAGGCCTGCGCAGGAAGAAGTGGCTCAGCGAAGGATGGGAGCACAGGTTGTACCAAGCTGGACGCATCCTGATACAACCTGTGAAGGTGAGGCTTAATAGCCCTTATCGAAGTCAATCTTGCCGTCCATCGGCTGTCCATCGATGAAGCGGATGTAGTTGCGAATGAAGATCTGGGCGACGTCTTCGGGAAAGCTGTAGGCGCTGTTGTGGGGGGTAATGGTCAGGTTGGGCTGGCCCCACAGGGGGGAGTCGGCCGGCAGGGGCTCTTGCTCGAACACGTCGAGCACGGCGAAGCCGAGCTTGCCGGTGCGAAGGGCCGTGAGCAGCGCAGTGCTATCCACTGCCGAGCCGCGCCCCACGTTGAAGAAGATGGCGCTTGGCTTGCAGTAACTGAAGCGCTCGGCGTTGAAGAGATGGCGTGTCTCTCGGGTGGAGGGGAGCACGCTGACGATCACATCGGCCTGGGGCAGCACCTTGTTGAGTGCCGGCACCTGGTAAACCTGGGTAAACCCTGGGCGCTCACGACCGCTGCGGCTCACACCGAGCACCTGCATGCCGAAGTGATGGCCGGTCTGAGCGATGTGCTGGCCTATGCTGCCGGTGCCGAGAATTAGCAGGGTCTTGCCCCGCAAGCTTTCGTAGGGGCGGCTTTGCCACACCTTCTGGCGCTGCTGCTCACGGTAGTGGACGATCTGGCGGGTCAGGGCCAGCAGGTGGCCGAAAACATATTCACTCATCAGGGGGCCGAAGATGCCGCGCACATTGGTGAGCTGGTAATCACGGCGCTCGCCAGGGCCAAGCAGAATATCGACGCCAGCATAGGTCGATTGCAGCCAGACCAGCTTGCTAGCCTGTGCCAGCAGTGGCCTGGCTCGGGCCGGCTCGGCCATCAGGATATGGGCCTCCCCAATCTTGGCCTTGGCTTCGGCCTCGCTATCGGCGCGCAGGATCCGCAGGTGGGGAAGGTGGGCCGCCTTGAGCAGGCGTTCGTAGTGGGCGTTATCCTGGCTGAGCAGGAGCAGGGTACGTTGGCTCATTATTCTGTCCTTGTTGTCGAGCTGGCGCCTATGTCCTTCATCTTACCCCACATTTTTTGCCAAGATAGCCGACCAGCCGCATTTCATTTCTCGCCACCCCGGCCATTGGGATACAATCGGCCGCAACTGACTGAGAGGAGTCCCCCGTGTTCGGTGACAAGTTCTACAAGCGGCTGCGAGAGCTGCAACCCTGGCAACAGACTGTTTTTGCCCTGGCCTTGGCCGAGCGCATGTACCCTAACTACGCCCTGTTTGCCCAGGCATCCGGCTTTGGCAGCGCGATGGCCTTTCGCCAGACGCTGGATCAGATGTGGGAATATCTCACGGTTAAGGGCTCGCGCGTCAACCTGAGCGCCCTGCTCGAAGAGTTCGAGAGCCAGATCCCGGACCCGACCCGCTTTGACAGCTATGGCGCCTACCCGGCGCTGGATGCCTGTGTTGCGCTGGGTTGTGCCTATAACTCGGTGATCTGCCGGGTGGGCGAGGAGTCTGAGGAGGCGAGCCATGCCTCTATCGGCTGTGTGGCCGGCTTCATTGAGATGCTGGAAGGGCGCGAGATGGAAGACGACGAGCTCTATGAACACGAGGTGTTCGAAAATGAGCTGGAGTTCCAGGTTGAGCTGCAAAAGCGGGTCGCCTTCGAGCGTGACAGCGACAGCATCCTCGCCATCAAGGCGTTTGCGGCGCAGGGTGGGGTCTCCAATATCGGCATCTCCCTCGAGGATTAATGCCGAGACATAAAAAAAGCTCCCGAAAGGGAGCTTTTTTTATGTCTGTGGGTTCATGCCTTCTCTTCGGTCAGCGGGCGTACGCTGAGCACGGGCGCGGCATCGATGGCGTTGGCGTTCATCATGCTCGAGATGCGCTGCACCGAGGAGAGCAGCAGGCTCTGCTCCCACTCTTCCAATGCCTGGAAGCGCAGGATAAAGCTCTCTTGCAGCGGGGTTGGCGCATCGGCCAGCAGCTCGCGGCCCGCCTCGGTGAGGCTGGCATGAACCTTACGCTTGTCGCTCTCGCTGCGCACCCGGATCACCAGCCCCCGTGACTCCAGCCGATCCATGATGGTGGTGGCGGTGGCCTGGCTCATGTTGGTGTGATCGGCCAGCTGGCGCATCGAGGCGTTGCCAAGATCATTCATTCCTTTGAGCAGCAACAGTTGTGGCGCCGTCAGTCCCGCCTCCTTGATCAAGCGCTTGGAGTGCAGGTCGATAGCACGAATGATCTGTCGCAGTGCGACCAGTAGCTCGTCATGTTTGTTCACGGTGTCATTGTCCGCCTCAAGAGATGCCACATTTTCCCTTTTGCTGTCGGAAGGGTCAATATGATTCAACATCAAAAGTTTTATGCTCTAATGAATTTATGATAAATTAGCCCCCTTTTGACTCATAAATAGAGCCTAGAGGAGGTCAATCATGAGCGAGACCCTCGACATCAAGTCACTGGTTGACGCACTAAAAGTAGTCCGTGTGCGTTATGAACTTCCTGATACTGCTGCATTTGTTCGCTATCAACCCGCTTACGATGAAGACCCGAACAATCTTAAGGTTCACCACTACGATGGGGAGTTGCCGCTCTCATACAGTGAGACAGGTGCTTTCAGTTTAAAGGAACTGGTGAATGAACTGCGCTACTCCTATGTGCTGGTGCATCTTTTCCCCGATGAAAGTGCCATGAACTTCTATCTCTCTGGTCTCGACAATGGCCTGGCCCAGCTCGAGTTCATCGGTGGCAGCTACGACTTCAATCGCCTCTGGATCACCAGCGGGGTTTCCAATGTCGGCGTCCCCATGGCGATCTTCCTCGGCAAGCGGCCGGCGGTGAACGGACAGGCTTCGGTGACCCTGGTGGATCATCGGGAATATCCGGTGGGCCAGCTGGTCTATCGCGCCATCGGCGGTGCCGGTGAGCACGTTGGCGAAGAGTTTTTCAACCAGAACTAAGGAGGCCCGATGCGAGCAACGCATGGTTTTTTTAAGGGGCTCAACCCCACTATGGCCGTCACGGCCCTGACCGTAGTCACCCTGTTTCTGCTGCTTGGGGTGTTTGATCCCAAGGAGGCCGGCATCTGGTTTACCGGCGCCAAAGACACCATCATCGCCGCCTTCAAGTGGTATTACATCCTGGTGGTCGCCCTGTTTCTGTTCTTCGCCATCTATCTGATGTTCAGCCGTTTTGGCAGCATCAAGCTGGGTGACGACGATCAGGAACCGGATTTTGGCTACTTCTCCTGGTTCGCCATGCTGTTTAGTGCCGGCATGGGGATCGGGCTGGTGTTCTGGAGCATTGCCGAACCCATCTATCACTTGCAGTCCAACCCCTTCATCACCGAGGGGATGACCCCCGAGGCCGCCCAGGTGGCGATGCGCCTCACCTTCTTCCACTGGGGTCTGCATCCGTGGGCCATCTATGTGATCGTCGGCCTATCGCTGGCGTTTTTCAGCTATCGGCGCAAGCTGCCGCTGGCCATTCGCTCCGTGCTCTATCCCATTCTCGGCGAGCGGATCTACGGCTTCTGGGGTCACGCCGCCGACGTGCTGGCGGTGTTTGGTACCGTGTTTGGTGTGGCCACCTCACTTGGGCTCGGGGTCGCCCAGATGAACACCGGCCTCAACCAGATGTTGGGGCTCGAGGTCTCCCAGACCAACCAGTTGTGGCTCATCGGCATCATCAGCGTCATCGCCACCCTGTCGGCGGTCTCCGGGGTGGGGCGCGGGGTGAAGATCCTCTCCGAGCTCAACGTCTGGCTCAGCATCTTCATCCTGCTGCTGTTTCTGGCAATGGGGCCGACCACCTACATCCTCAACGGGTATGTGCAGAACATCGGCGACTACCTGCAAAATATCATTCGCCTGAGCTTTTGGACTAACACCGAGGCTAACGGCACCTCGGCCTGGCAGTCGAGCTGGACCGCCTTCTACTGGGGTTGGTGGATTGCCTGGGCGCCGTTTGTCGGCATGTTTATCGCCCGCATCTCCAAAGGGCGCACCATCCGTGAATTTGTGCTCGGGGTGCTGCTGGTGCCCTCCCTGCTCGGCATGCTGTGGCTGACTGTGTTTGGCGGCAGTGCCATGAACCTCGAGCTGTTTGGCGCAGGCGGCGTGGTGGCTGCGGTCAATGAGGACGTCACCCTGGCGCTTTACAAAACGGTTGAGCTGATGGATTGGGGCGCCATTGGGCTGATTGCCAAGGGGGTGCTGACCCTGCTCATCTGCACCTACTTCATCACCTCCAGCGATTCGGGCACCCTGGTCATCACCACTCTGCTCTCGATCGGGGATCAGGAGCCGCCGGTGCTGCACCGCGCCGTCTGGGGACTGGGCCAGGGTCTGGTGGCGGCCATCTTGCTGCTCTCGGGCGGGCTGGCCGCGTTGCAGGCCGCCAGCATCATAGCGGCGCTGCCCTTCTCGGTGATCATGCTGGCCATGTGCTACTCACTGATGCTCGGCCTCAAGCGTGAAAGCCAGCGCCAGCTGGAGTATCACCAGAACCTCAAGCGTCAGGGTGGGGTACCCCACCTCAATCTGGTGGATCGTATCGGCCCGGCCTAAGGGCATCGCCCGCCACAACAAAAAGGGGAACCGTGAGGTTCCCCTTTTTTTATCCTTGGCCTGGTTACAGCAGTTGCTTGAGGCGATAGAGCAGATCGAGTGCCTGACGCGGGCTCAGCTCGTCGGGTTTGATCCCGGCCAGCTCTTCCACCACGGGGTGGGGCAGGGGGGCTGGTTGCGGGCGCGGCGCCGCATTGGCCGCAGGCTTGCTGTGATCGCCGCTCTCCAGCTCGGCCAGCTTGTGGCGGGCCTGATGGATGACGCTTTTCGGCACCCCGGCCAGCGCCGCCACTTGCAGGCCGTAGGAGCGGCTGGCCGCCCCCTCCTGCACCGCATGCATAAAGGCGATGGTGTCGCCGTGCTCGACTGCATCCAGATGAACGTTGGCCAGCCCTTCCAGCAGCTCTGGCAAGCGGGTCATCTCGAAGTAGTGGGTGGCAAACAGGGTGTAGGCGCCAATCTTGCTCGCCAGCTGCTCGGCGCAGGCCCAGGCCAGTGACAGCCCGTCATAGGTGCTGGTGCCGCGGCCGATCTCGTCCATCAGCACCAGGCTCTGGGCGGTGGCGTTGTTGAGGATGTTGGCGGTCTCGGTCATCTCCACCATAAAGGTGGAGCGGCCGGAGGCCAGATCATCCGACGCCCCGATGCGGGTAAAGATGCGATCGATGGGGCCGATCACCGCCCGCTCGGCTGGCACGAAGGCGCCGATGTGGGCCAGCAGCACGATGAGCGCGCTCTGGCGCATGTAGGTGGACTTACCGCCCATGTTGGGGCCGGTGATGATCAGCATGTGGCGGGCCCGGCTGAGGCTGATCGGGTTGGCAATGAAGGGATCGGTCATCACCTGCTCGACCACAGGATGGCGGCCGGCCTCGATCTCGATGCGATCCTCATTCACCAGCTCGGGGCAGCAGTAGTTCAGGGTCTCGGCGCGTTCGGCCAGGTTGCCGAGCACGTCCAGCTCGGCCAGGGCGGCGGCGGACTCCTGCAATGGGGCCAGGTGCGGCAGCAGGGCGTCGAGCAACTCCTCATAGAGGCGTTTTTCCAGCGCCAGCGCCTGGGCCTGGGCGGTGAGCACCTTGTCCTCGTACTTTTTCAGCTCATCGATGATGTAGCGCTCATTGTTCTTGAGGGTCTGGCGGCGGATGTAGTGGGCCGGCACCAGATGGCTGTTGGCGCGGCTCACCTCGATATAAAAACCGTGCACCTTGTTGTAGCCCACCTTGAGGGTGTTGATGCCGGTCAGCAGTCGCTCGCGCTCCTCGATGCGGGCCAGGCTGGCGGTGGCGCCGTTGGCCAGATCCCGCAGCTCGTCCAGCTCGGTGTTGAACCCTTCACGGATGACGCCGCCATCGCGGATCAGCACCGGCGGCACCTCCATCACGGCGCGCTCCAGCAGATCCAGCAGCTCGGGGAAGGTGCTGGCCCGCTCGCGCAGCTGCTGCACCGCCTCGTGCTCGCTGCCCGCCAACAGGCGCTGTAGCTCCGGCAACTGGGCAAAGGCCTGCCGCAGACGAGTCAGGTCGCGCGGGCGGGCCGAGCGCAGGGCCAGGCGCGCCAGCACCCGCTCCACGTCGCCGACCTGGCGCAGCAAACTGCCCAGCTCGTCGTAGAGGTTCTGCTCGATAAGCTCCTTGATGGTGCTCTGGCGCCCTTTGAGGATCACCCGATCGCGGATCGGCTGGTGGATCCAGCGCTTAAGCAGCCGGCTGCCCATGGGGGTGGCGGTGCTGTCGAGCACGGCGGAGAGGGTGTTGTCGTGACCGCCGGCCAGATTCTGGGTCAGCTCTAGGTTGCGGCGGGTGGCGGCGTCCATGATGACCGCGTGATCGGGCTGCTCGAGGCGAACGCCGCGGATATGGGGCAGGGCGGTGCGCTGGGTGTCTTTCACGTACTGCATCAGGCAGCCGGCGGCGCACAGGGCGGTCTCGCTCTGCTCGACGCCAAAGCCCACCAGATCCTGGGTGCCGAACTGCTGGCAGAGCAGCTTGCGGGCGGTGCCCAGCTCAAACTCCCACTCCGGGCGGCGGCGCAGGCCGCGGCGACCCTCGACATGGTGCAGGAAGGCGAACGATTCGGGATAGAGCAGCTCCGCCGGATTGGTGCGTTGCAGCTCGGCCAGCAGGGTCTCTTCTTTCTCGAACTGGTTGATGAAGAAGCGGCCGGAGCCGATGTCCATGGTGCCGTAACCGAAGCGGCGGCCATCGTGATAGACGGCGGCGATCAGGTTGTCCTGACGTTCGGTGAGCAGCGCCTCGTCGGAGACGGTGCCCGGCGTGATGATGCGAATGACCTTGCGCTCCACCGGCCCCTTGCTGGTGGCCGGGTCCCCCACTTGCTCGCAGATGGCGGCAGACTCGCCAAGCTGCACCAGCTTGGCCAGATAGCCCTCGATGGCGTGATAGGGCACGCCGGCCATGGGGATCGGGCTGCCGGCCGACTGGCCGCGTTTGGTCAGGGAGATGTCGAGCAGTTGGGAGGCCTTGCGGGCGTCGTCGTAGAACAGCTCATAGAAGTCGCCCATGCGGTAGAACAGCAGGATCTCCGGGTTCTCCGCCTTGAGCGTCAGGTACTGCTGCATCATAGGTGTGTGTTGCTGTAGATTTTCTATTGTTATCAATGTCTGTTCGCCGTTAAGTTGCTGATTTTGAATAGTGAGACCTTGTTCGATAAGGCTCAGGCAGGTTCATTTAGTCTCATTTCGACTCACTAAACCTTACCTTAAAGCGTAGGTTGAAGCGTAGGTTTGTGTGATAATGATGCTGCTCAAAAGGAAAACCTACGCTTTGGCGCTTATAGCAAAAAGATATGGAAGGATGTAAATGATGGCTGCGCTCCAGAATAGCAAACCGCTTTCTTACAAGGCAATTGAGACGATGAAGCCAGGAGACAAAGATAAAGTCGACATCGGTGATTATCGGGGATTGCGAGTAGTGTGCGGGAAAACGGGGAAGAAAAGTTTTTACTACCGCTACAACGACCCATTAAATCCGCGTAAGCAAAAGCAAGTCACATTAGGTGTTTTTCCTGCGATGTCCTTGGAGGAGGCAAGGACAAAGCTCAAGGAATTGAAGCTCATGAGGCATCAAGGTGTCTGTCCTGCAACAGAGCTGAGTGCAGTTAAAATCAAGCGCGAGCAGGAAGTAGATGTCGTTGCGCCGTTTACCATCTCAGACATGATTGAGCTCTATCTGACTGAACACATCGAAGATCGCCACGCTAAGGAGGGGGGGATTTTATCTGGAGCTCGCAAACCCAAAGGTCAAGCTGAAACACGAAGGACACTCTATAACGACCCTGTGCGAGTATTTGGGGATAGGTTAGCTACGGAGGTGTCATCCCATGACATCGTAGGTTTGGTCATGGAGATCGTTGCGCGGGGAGCGAATGTTCAAGCGGGTAGTGTTTTGCGTGAGTTGTCGGCTGCTTTCGACTATGCAATTGGGACGGGAAAACTGGATGAAACCTTTGTTAACCCAGTCATGAACGCAAAGAAAAGATTAAAATTAGCGAAGGTGCGTTTAACATGCCAGAAAGGGACTCGAATTCTTAGTGATGAAGAACTGAGAAAATTTCTCATCTGGTTACCAAGTTCAGGATTTTCTATTCCTCAGAAAAATGTGCTCAGAATGACACTATGGACTGGGTGTCGTACTGGAGAAATTTGCAGTGCTTACTGGCGGGACATTGATCTACATAATGGAACATTCCATTTAAAAGAAACTAAGACGGATACCGAGCGGTATGTTCAGCTGCCAACACAAGCTATCGATTTTCTTCATTCACTGAGGTTAATAACCGGGGATTGTTTATTTCCGTCGTTTTTGACTAAAAAACCAATACAGCAAAAGTTGTTGACTGAGACCGCATGGCGACTACGTAAAGATAATGCAATGATTGATATCCCCTCGTGGACACCACATGATCTTAGGCGCACTGTGAGAACAGGGCTTGCAAAGTTGAAATGCCCAAGTGATATCGCAGAGGCAATACTAGGCCATGCTCCAAAGGGCATAGAAGGAACATATAACCTCCATAGATACAACGATGAATGTAAAGAGTGGTTGCAAAAATGGGCTGATCACTTGG
Organism: Aeromonas simiae; assembly: GCF_014892695.1. NCBI lineage: Bacteria > Pseudomonadati > Pseudomonadota > Gammaproteobacteria > Aeromonadales > Aeromonadaceae > Aeromonas > Aeromonas simiae. The sequence goes on along the minus strand of NZ_CP040449.1, from coordinate 3,095,285 downwards.
ATAGATTAATGGCCCCAATATAAGTGACATTCATGTCAACTTAATGACATTTGTTGTGACGTCCTTAAGTTAAAAAGCAGCTAGGAAACATTTAGTTGTTTCCTGGCTATTTAATTGTGAAATTCAAATTCTCGCTATTTTCTCATACTCAGCTCTGATAAGTGCTTCAACGATTGTGTTCTTATTTTCATTTTGAGCCAAACTGAGCTTGTCAAGAATATCGCCAATATCTTTGCTCATATTAATGCTGTATTGCTTTTTATTTGAGTTTTTGTCTCGATATGCTTTTTGACTCCACGCTTTCTTCATGTTGGAAACCAAAAGCTTATACTGGTACACATTAATAAAGCTTAAGACGTCAAAAAATGAAATCAGGTCATCCCTTTGCATAGATGAGCCATTTATAACAAGGGGGATATAGTTCGAATTATTGTGTTCCAGGTAGTTGCATAACCACACCACTTTTTCTTTATAGTCCTTTTCAAACCAAAGTAAGATTTCATTGTTTTTCATTGCAGATTCGGCGTGTTTAAGTATGTTTTGTACCAACCCCTCCTTTTCAATTTTATTGCAAGGAATTCTATTGATGGTGGAAATTATATCTTTTTTCGTGATATTTCCACTTCGTATGGCATCGATTTTGGCACAGGTTTTTAAATTGTCTGTCAATATTGCTGGGTGAGGAATGAAGTTGTAGGTTTTACCTAGCAGTGGACCGTCGTTTTCTTTTACATATATGTGACTCATTAGCCTCCATATGAAGAATTTAAGTCTGGTATTATCTTCATGCAGCCACTTATAGTATTCCTCGGTAAGGCAATTAAGCGCAAATTTATCTGCTAAAGCATCAATGAATCTTTCAAGTCCAAAGTTTCTGTTATCTCTCGGGTTGTGCTCACGCATAAAGTGTTGAGCTCTAGGTGTCGTGCAGGCATCTTTTAATGATTTCTCCAGTAAATCGCGATGAGGTGTGCTCATTACTTTTGAATTGTTAATTTCACCCGTTCTATACCAGAGATAATCAACAAATATTTTGTCGTCCAACTTTTTTAAAACACTTACATCAATACCATTATCGTAAATTGCCATGTCGTTCGACACCCATGATTCTACTATGTAGTGTTATGTGTACCACTCCTGTTGTGTTTTTGTCGAGATGTAGTCGCGTTTAGCGTGTGGTTTTCAGTCATGTTTTTCATGCTGAGTACCCTAGTGTATTGGCTTCTTGCTAGCGGATGTGTTCATGTTACAAAGGGTCTTCTTATCTGTCACGTGTCGCTGAGCTGTTAGGAGGGGGTATCGTCAGTGTCAAGTGGGGCATCATGCTCATTGCCATCTCAGGCATGGGGCATGCCTGGCAACATCATGTAAATGATTACATTGCTGGTCTAGCTATGAACCAATAGCCGGATTAAGAACATGAAACTAATAAAGCTTAAAGAAGTTGTTGAGATGACAACCTTATCCAAAGCAACCATTTATCGGTTAATGAAGAACGGGAAGTTTCCTTGTGCCATTCATTTGGGGGCTAAGGCTGTCGCTTGGAAGCTGAGTGAGATAATTGAATGGATTGAGCTCAAAGCATCAGCGAGGAGTTAAGGCTAAGTTCAGAGTGATGTGTGGCCTTTATGCATCAATGAATGATGGAGATTGTTGAATGTCTTATCTGTGTTCTCGGTGATTTATTTCAATCACCGAGTTCGGTAATAGTATTACATAAGTAACCAAGTGTTAGAGGTGAGGGGGAGGAAGAAATAAGAAGTAATGTGTTAGAGGTAATGAGTTTACATTAAGAAGTAAGATGAGAGTATTCATCTAAAGCATCAGATACCAATATCCAATCAGTGAAACTTGTGCGATAGACACAAGCCATTCAGTGTATCTGTAAAGTTGAGTCTATGATAACTCACGAGAACCACTGCTCGATGATAAATATTAACATAACCCTTCCAATTAATGAGTGGAATGACACTCAAGGATTTTAATGTCAGTAGCATGCAATTAGCGTGGGGAAATCCCACGCTTAAAGGAGAGGTTATGAATATCAGTAGTGGGTGTCGTGTAGTTCCCGATGATATCGGAAGCTTGCTTGCGGAGGCTGAGAAAATGTATGGTGAGATTTCAAGTGAGCAGTTTAATCTCGCTGTGGGCGTGGTGACTGACTTTCTGAGCAAATACCCTCGAGTTTGTGCGATGCGTATTGATTTGCACTTTCCTCAGATGACGTTGGCTGATGACCCTGATGTACCGACTTGTTTTCCGAGAACAGAACCTAAAGCGATTACTCGCTTCTTTGAATCGCTTAAAAGTCAGTTGTTGGCAGTCCATCGCAGTAAAGGTAAGCCTGGGAGTCCAGACCCTTTTGGTTATATCTGGGTAAAGGAGCAGGTTGCAAGCGCCTCTCCTCATTATCACGTAGTCTTACTTTTCAATAAAGACGTCTATGCTTACCTAGGTAACTACGCCGATTTTGAAGCGGTTAATATGGCTATGAGAATACGGAAGGCGTGGTGTAGTGCATTGAAGCTTTCGTTCCCTGATTACGCTCATGTAGTGCACTTCCCTGAGAATGGCGTATATTGGCTTGAACGCCACTCCGCGACAATGAACCGCGTAGCGTATCGTGGATTCTTGTTGAGGATTGCGTATCTCTTTAAATTGCATTCTAAAGTGCCAGGAGGGCGTAATTTGGGTCGTAGCTTGCCAATAGGCAAGTCAGGTATTTAATCCGCCAATCTAAAATGAGGGGCTGTAGGCAAGCCCCTGTTATGTGATAGAGCATTGAATGCTTTGCAACTTGAATTTTGTCGTTGCTATAATGCACCGCTTGAGCATGTCTTTTACCACCAGTGTTCTGTGGCGAATGCCAATATTCCATCAGGGATTATCTATGAATGAATTTTTGAAAGTGCTGTTGAACGTCCGTAGTCTGCGCGCAGCAATGCGCGAGTTGTCTCTGGAGCAAGTGAAAGAAGCTCACGAAAAAATCGAAGCGATTTATCTGGAGCGTTTGGAGCTGGCTGAAAAAGAGCAAGCAGCAAATGCTGAGCGCCAACAAAAGCTGGCAGAGTTCCAGGAAATGTTGGCTCAAGCTGGCATTGACCCGACAGAGTTGGTTGGTAGCACTCCGGTCGCTGCGAATGCAGCCAAAGCTAAACGAGCACCACGTCCTCCGAAATACCGTTACGTTGAAAATGGCGTCGAGAAAACCTGGACCGGTCAGGGCCGTACCCCCAAGTTCCTGGCTGAGCAACTCGAGCAAGGTCGTCAGCTGGATGACTTCCTCATCTAAATTGACAAGGCCATGCCCTCATAGTGTGGCCTTCCTGTTTAGACTCGTTCTATGACCCTAATTGATGACAATCCTCCTGCCATATTCCGATGCCAACCATAAAAGACACCGAACAGGCTCGCCTCGAGAGTGACATGATGCTACATGAAGCCATCAAGCAGTGGCGTCCAGACCGCCCTCGGCGCTGGTTAGCCAAATATGGCAATTGGCCTGCCGAGGGGCGCAGTCCGCTAGCTGAGAGATACAGGGCGATACGGCGCGAGGCAGAATGTCTATTGGTTCGCTCTCGGGTTGAGTGAGGCATCCTGATTTTCACAGACAGTCCCGGTTGTTACGATGAGACAACCGTGGGTATTGAATGAAATTGAGAGAACAGTATTCACCAGAGTTTCGGGCAGATGCAGTTCGACTGGTATTGGAGGAAGGCCTTAGCCAAGCTGAAGCGAGCTATTTGCAAATCTGGTGTATGGAGTAGGTCAGGCGGCATTCCTGTCTGGCTCATCCAGCACCTGTACTCCGTCCTTGAATTTCACGTGGCGTTGTTTCCCAAATCGATGCAGTTTGAATGGAACTAACTGAGGACGCGGTGATCTGATCACCACCATCCCCTTCAAATCTGCATCATGGGCACATCGCTTCACCCCATCACCAACTGGCCTCAATACAACAGGTCTCTGATTAACCGTGGCTCTCTCACCTTCTGGGTTGATGCCGCCGCCATGAACAACTGGTTCCACCACGACCATCACGGGCGACGGGGACGCAGCCTGCTCTACACCGACCAGACCATCTGCACTTTCCTGATGCTCAAGGGGATTTTCAGCCTCACTCTTCGCGCAACTCAGGGGTTACTCGACTCCCTGTTCGAGCTGATGAACGTACCGCTTTGTGCCCCCGATTACAGCTGTGTCAGCAAGCGGGCCAGCACGGTCACAGTGGCCTATCGGAAGCCCTCCAAGGGGCGTATCACCGACCTGGTTATCGACTCGACCGGCCTGAAGGTGTTTGGTGAAGGCGAGTGGAAAGTCAGAAAACACGGCGCCGATAAACGGCGAGTGTGGCGCAAGCTGCATCTGGCGGTAGACCCGGTAACCCACGATATCGTGGCAGCAGAAGTATCATTGGAAAATGTCCATGATGCCGAGGTGCTGCCGACCTTACTCAATCCACTGCGGCGCAAGCTGGGACATGTTTATGCGGATGGCGCCTATGACAGCAAAGCCAGCCATCAGCGGATAGCGCATAAAGGGGCGACAGCTTGTATTCCACCTCGCAAGAACGCGGGGTTATGGAAAATAGGACACCCAAGGAATGAGGCGGTGCTGGTGATGCGAAAGAACGGGCTGGCGCACTGGAAGAAGATATCGGGATACCACCGCCGCTCACTGGCAGAAACAGCAATGTATCGGTTCAAGCAGTTGCTGGCGGGGAAACTCAGTCTGCGAAAATACAACGGTCAGGTAGGGGAAGTGATGGCGTATGTGAGCGCGATAAACAAACTGAACACCCTGGGTCTGCCTGTCAGACAGCCCCGAGTGTAGCGGTCACCAGGGGCTGGGGAAGTCATGACTTGCTGGCTGATTTAGGCAACAACGCCCCTATCATGCGCCCAGAGTAGGGAGTAACGGGGAATGGGCTATTTGTGACCAGAAAATTTGTCAATGCGATCAAATTAGTACGGCATCTACTGTGTGAACACTGTGGTACAACGGTGGTAACAGTGTGGCAGGTTTGTGGTCATAGAGTGTTGGGATTGTGGCAAGGATGGTGGTGATAATGTGGTTACAGGTTGGCTGCATTGTGGCAGCAGTGTGGCATTGTGCTCTCGTCAATTCCGAAAACAAGCTGCGGAATTAATCCCTTTCAGGTGCCATACCCTTAATGGCAGAGCGGCACGCGTCACTATCAGGGCGTTTGACATTGCATCCGGAACCTATTTTGCGCACAATGCGCATAAAATATGCTTCTTTGTTAATGTAACACGCTAATAGTGGCAAAGGTGGCTATCTTCACCAATCATCTATAGCGAACCAATCTCATCGCTGCGCACGCAGCAGATATGGGTGCTGATGCATATCGCCCCTTGTCACCATGATGCAGTTGAAATTAATTCATGCTGATAACGCTGAAATATTTCCCGACAGGATAGAGAAAAAAATGACGCGATTGATAACGATGCTGGCGCTGGTGTTTGTTGCATCCGTTGCCTCGGCCACCCCCCTGAAACTGCCCTATCTGCCCAATCCGGAGGAAAATTACGAACTGGGCCTGCTCAAACTCGCACTCTCCTATAGCGAGGAGCCCTACCAGTTCAGCTTTGCCGCCGAGGAGCAGAACGACGAGAGCCGTATCGCCGAGATTGAGCGCGGCGGCCTGGATCTGTTCTGGGCGGCGACCAACCAGGATCTGGAGCGCCGTCTCTTGCCGGTGCGCATCCCCTTGTACAAGGGGCTGCTGGGCCACCGCCTGCTGGTGATCCGCCAGCAGGATGCGGCCCGCTTTGCCCCGATCCGCACCCTGGATGAGCTGGCCAGACTCAAGGCCGGTCAAGGCCGCTTCTGGACCGACACCCGCATCCTCAGGGAGGCCGGGCTCAATGTGGTGACGGCGGTCAAGACCGCCAGCCTCTACCCCATGCTGGATGGCGGCCGCTTTGACTACTATCCGCGCGGCGCCGGCGAGGCATTGCGCGAGCTTGACGAGCAGCGAGGCTTCCCCCTGATGGTGGAACCTCACCTGCTGCTGATCTACAAGATGCCGCTCTACTTCTTTGTCAGCCAGCACAATGCTCAGCTGGCGCAGCGCATCGAGCAGGGGCTGGAGCAGGCCATCGCCGATGGCAGCTTCGATCGCTACTTTTATGCCCATCCTGCCATCAAGGCGGTGCTGCAAGGTTCCAACATGAAACAGCGCACCGCCATCTATCTGGATAACCCGGATCTGCCGGCAAGCACGCCGCTGCAGCGCGCCGAACTCTGGTTTGATTACACCCGTGAGGTAACTGAGTAATGCCAAAAACTCTTAATAGCAAGATCGTCTGCCTGCTGCTGGTGGCGGGCCTGCTGGGCACCCTGCTGGGCCTGACCGGTGGGCGTTGGGTGCTGGCGCGCCATCTACAGGCAGAATTTTCTGCCCAGACCGCCGCACTGGGCGAGTTGGCCCAGGTGGCACTGGATGAGCCTGTTTTTACCTATGACTATGAACAGGGCAAGAAGCTGGCCGAGGCACTGGTAAGCCAGCCGCAGATCGCCAGCATCCGCATCACAGACCACAGGGGCAAGTTGCTGGCCGAGGCGCAGCGCCCCGCCACCGGCGACTTGCTGGCGGCCCAGGCCGATATCCACCATGGCGAGAACGTCACGGGGCGGATGGAAATCCAGTACGACACAGGCCCGGTTGCCGCCAGCCTGGGGGCCCTGATGCAGGTGCTGATCGGCCTGATAGTGCTGCTGCTGGCCGGTATCTCGGCGCTGATTTTCATCGCCATGAAGCGCATCGTGGTCACACCGCTCAATGCCGCGACCCGCTTGCTGGAGCAGATGGCCAGTGGCCGTGGCGACCTGACCCAGCGTCTGCCCACCGGGCGTGACGACGAGCTGGGCCGTCTGGCCAAGGCATTCAATGCGGTGATGGTGACCCTGGCCGAGCTGGTTTCCGGGCTGACCCAGATCGGGCGCCAGGTCAACAGCTCCACCGACCGACTGGAGCAGGTGGCCGCCCAGACCCACGAGCATATCGAGCAGCAACAGCAGGAGATCGAACAGGTCGCCACGGCGCTGCACGAGATGTCGATGACCGCCAACGAGGTGGCCCAGCATGCCGAAACCACGGCCGAGGCCACCCACGAAGCGAATCGCTTTGCCAGCGAGGGCTATGCCCGAGTCCAGGAAAACTTCTCACTGATCGCCGCGCTGCGCACCGACATGGATGGTTCCGCCAGCCAGTTGCAGACGCTGCGCGAGACCTCCGCCGAAATCGGCAACATAGTGGTGGTGATCCAGAGCATCGCCGAGCAGACCAACCTGCTGGCACTCAATGCCGCCATCGAGGCGGCGCGGGCCGGTGAGCAGGGCCGCGGCTTTGCGGTGGTAGCAGACGAGGTGCGGGCGCTGGCCAGCAAGACCCAGCAGAGCACCAAGGAGATAGAGGTGATCATCCATCAGCTGCAACAGGCCTCCGATGTCGCCTACGACGGCATGCAGAAGAACCAGCAGGCGGTGCAGCACGCAAATGACATCGCCGCCTCGCTGCAGGAGGTGCTGCAGGGCATCGAATCACGCATCGGCAGTGTCAATGCCATGAATGCCCAGGTGGCGACCGCCGCCCATGAGCAGAGCTCGGTAGCTGAAGAGATCAGCCGCAACGTGGAGTCGGTCAAGGGGCTGTCGGTGCGCCTGGGCGAACTGGGGCAGGGCGTGACCGAACAGGCGCAGCAGGTTCGCCGTCAGAACCAGACCCTCAACGGTGAATTGGCCCAGTTCACACTGTAATTTGCCCCGCTAACGGCGCCCGGCCTGGGCGCCGTTTTTCTAGGGAAGGTGCGAGCAAGTCCCTGATATGAGATCATGTTTGTCATCTGGAGCCATGGAACAGGGTTCATCATGAGTCATCAACTTACCTTCGCCGACAGTGAATTCAGCAGTAAGCGCCGTCAGACCAGAAAAGAGATTTTCTTGTCCCGCATGGAGCAGATTCTGCCATGGCAAAACATGGTGGAAGTCATCGAGCCGTTTTACCCCAAGGCTGGTAATGGTCGGCGACCTTATCCGCTGGAAACCATGTTACGCATTCACTGCATGCAGCATTGGTACAACCTGAGCGATGGCGCGATGGAAGATGCTCTGTACGAAATCGCCTCCATGCGTCTGTTTGCCCGGTTATCCCTGGATAGCGCCTTGCCGGACCGCACCACCATCATGAATTTCCGCCACCTGCTGGAGCAGCATCAACTGGCCCGCCAATTGTTCAAGACCATCAATCGCTGGCTGGCCGAAGCAGGCGTCATGATGACTCAAGGCACCTTGGTCGATGCCACCATCATTGAGGCACCCAGCTCGACCAAGAACAAAGAGCAGCAACGCGATCCGCAGATGCATCAGACCAAGAAAGGCAATCAGTGGCACTTTGGCATGAAGGCCCACATTGGTGTCGATGCCAAGAGTGGCCTGACCCACAGCCTAGTCACCACCGCGGCCAACGAGCATGACCTCAATCAGCTGGGTAATCTGCTGCATGGAGAGGAGCAATTTGTCTCAGCCGATGCCGGCTACCAAGGGGCGCCACAGCGCGAGGAGCTGGCCGAGGTGGATGTGGACTGGCTGATCGCCGAGCGCCCCGGCAAGGTAAGAACCTTGAAACAGCATCCACGCAAGAACAAAACGGCCATCAACATCGAATACATGAAAGCCAGCATCCGGGCCAAGGTGGAGCACCCATTTCGCATCATCAAGCGACAGTTCGGCTTCGTGAAAGCCAGATACAAGGGGTTGCTGAAAAACGATAACCAACTGGCGATGTTATTCACGCTGGCCAACCTGTTTCGGGCGGACCAAATGATACGTCAGTGGGAGAGATCTCACTAAAAACTGGGGATAACGCCTTAAATGGCGAAGAAACGGTCTAAATAGGCTGATTCAAGGCATTTACGGGAGAAAAAATCGGCTCAAACATGAAGAAATGAAATGACTGAGTCAGCCGAGAAGAATTTCCCCGCTTATTCGCACCTTCCCTAGTGCACAAGCCACAACATTCGAATGTCGCCGAGTCAACATAGACCTGACCCAATCAGCCAATCGTCCCGTTTGCCGCTCTAGCCGTTGCATATAGGCTCGTGCACATTACACCAACAATCGTCTAAGATTTTTGTCGCCACGCTTGCTGATACCCTTCAGGTTTGCCCGGCCCCCAGTACTGTACTGGCGTGGCACCAATCCGACTGACGCCGCGAAATCACGACAACATCGATAGTGTTTTCCGTCACCGAGCTCGGCGGCCAACACGCTGGCAGTGATCGGGCCGACACCAGGGATTGTCATCAGACGCTGACCAAGATCGTCATCGCCAAGCTGGCTGGCCAGTTCCTTGTCGATCTCGGCAATTTGCTGCTCCAGATACTTGAAATGGGCATGCAGCCTCTCCAACATGGTAATCAGTCGCGCTGGTAACTCGTGTTCAGCCATCACAGAAGGCAGGCGCTTGATGGCGGCATGACCGACGGGCAGACTGATGCCAAATTCGAGTAAAAAGCCGTGTATCTGGTTCGATGCCTTAACCCGATCGCGCACAAACGATTCGCGCACACGATGCAGTGCTCCCAACGTTTGCTGGCTTTCGGTCTTGGGCGTTACAAACCGCATGGAGGGACGGCAGGCGGCCTCGCAAATAGCTTCAGCATCGATGAAGTCGTTCTTGTTGCTCTTGACGAATGGGCGCACGAATTGAGGCGAAATGAGCTTACTCTCATGCCCAAATTCAGCCAGCCGACGAGCCATGTAATGGGCTCCGGCACATGCCTCCATGACGATGGTGCATACAGGAAAAGTTGCGAGGGATTCGATGAGCTTTGTCCGGTTGAACTTCTTGCGAAGAAGAGCCTTGCCGAACCGGTCTTGACAGTGAATGTGAAAAGAGTGTTTACCGAGATCAATACCAATAAGCGCAACGTTTTCCATGATGGCCTCTCCTGAAAGAAAAACACCCTGTCAGCGTACCGCTCACAGGGTGGGGGTGACCATCTCATTAGACCCCAGCAGAGCTAGGCATACCGGGGTCAAAGAGGTTGAGATGATGTTGGCTTACGTTGGGGGCTGTCGGTTGTGCAGTTGACGATGCTGGTGGCTCATGTCGTGGTAGCTGGCTCACTCGCCACCGGTACCAGCGGTTCGGGGACCAGCACGACAAGTGGGATAGCCAGCGCAATACTCAGCCGCTCCGCCAGTTGGTAGGCGGGGCCTATGGTGTCGTAGTCAGCTACCCAGGTGGCCAGAGCCAGTCCGCTAGCCTCTATCGCTCGCAGATAGATGCTGTAACCCTGTACGGTTAGGCCGCTGTCACGCACCACCTGCGTCTCACCCTCCCGATTGATGGAACGGCTATCGGTTGTTTGGGCATCAGTACTCCTCAGTCACCACTGACGGTGACAGTGAAATACCCCATTTGGACATAGGTGAGAAAATTACTCTGCCACAAGCTGAATAACTCATGGGCCTCCGCGCGTTGCATCGGACCCCAGCCTTGCAGATAGTGCTCATCATCCAGGAAGTTGAAGTCGAGTTCCTTGCAGAGTTCGGTATCCTGGCCCAGTCCCTGGTAGCTGAAGTCAGTGACGTAATCGAACAGCCAGCCATCAAGACCGCATATCAGGCGTACCTCGACCGGGTGAGCCCCTCCTTGCTCAGGGCTATAGGTGGGACTGCGAAAGTTGAAGGTGAGCTGGGTCAGACGTTCCAGGTCAAGTGTCGTATTAGCGAGCGCCTGATGCAGCTGTGTCAGGAGCGCTGGGGTGACGGGCAGGGCAAAGCCGTCCCGGCAGAAGGGAATGGTCATATGTGTCTCCAGAGGTAAGAGGAAATCAGGCGTTGCCGAATAGCTCGGCCAGCTTGTGGGCAACGAGCTGGCGTACCTGCTCGTCGATAAAGGTGCTGACCGTGGCCAATGTGGCGCTTAGCACCGCCAAGTCATCGGTGAGTCCAAGTGGTAGCACGTCCGGTATGGCATCGATGGGGGAGACAAAGTAGAGCAAGGCACTATAGATGAGCAGCTTGGTCCAGACCGGCAAGTCTTCCTTTTTGCTGGTGTAGTAGAGTAACAAACAGACTTCGATAAGAGGTCGTCCAACGCGTTTGGCAAACGCCCTGAGCTTGCGCCAAAAACCATCATGGTCAAATGGTTTATCAGGGGTGATTGAAGGTGGCATAAAAACCTCCTTGGTGGATACCTAGATGGTTAGGTGGCTAGATGTAAAGTCATGTAGATGGCTTTGTTTTTTGGGGCATGAAAAAGGAGGCAAATGCCTCCTCGCGAATTACGGTGGTTGCAGGGTGGGGCTTGCGGTGTGTATTTACCCCAGTTTCGAAATCACCGGTCGTATTGCCGAAATGGCTGACCGATTTCCCGAAATACACAGACCTCAGTTCTCATTTGGTCGATATTGCAGTCCCCTGATACCCTTCAGTGATTATTTTTTGTAAAGCACGCTGATTGATTTATCGACAATATGCTTCACGATTTCATAATCGGGGTTATATGTCACAAGGTTGTGCGCGGCTATGCCGACCGCATAGGCTAGACCTGCTACCCCGGTAGCCCCACCAATAAATGTGGCTCCGGCAGCAGCTATCCGACCTCGGGTGTAGATCCGACACTTCATCCCCGCAGATTCAATACTCTTCTCAAGGATCCTTATCGTGCTCCCCATATTTCCGGAAACGTCCGTTATTTCAAAGGAGCGTCGTGAGTGGATAAGCTCACTTATTCTATCTGTACGAAATTCATTATATTGAACGATTTCCATGCAAATGTTACTCCTCTCTTCGTTTTATAAAATCTGACTTTCTGGTTGAAGTAGTGTTATGAGAACTAGGATTGTGCGTCAAATTGGTACAGCGCCTCCCCTTGATTGGTAAACAGGCGTAGCTCCAGAATGTTGCAATTCTGGGGAACAATAAATTTGGCTGTGCCACCAAAGCGGAGTGTCAGTGGTAGTTTCTGATGTGGTGTGCTGCGGCAGTTGCCGCGATTGACGATTGCATTCTGGATGGTGATGTTGTCGTGATGGGAAACAACCTGTAGCACTTTGGCGGGCATGTTGACCCAGATATCTTCAATGTGCCAACTGACATCAAATGCTGATGAAGGGAGTGCGGCTGCCACTGGTGTCTGTGCAGGGGTAGGTGCTACTGGTGCCGGATCTTCGCTTTCATCCCACATTAGACAACTAAATTCAGCCGCCTTGGTCGCTGGCAGGATGGAGGCTACCTCCTGAGTCGGTAACGTGAGCAGCTGCTTGTCAGCTGTTTCGACTGCGATACTTTTTGCACTGCGCAATTTATCCCACATGTTATAAAAGTTCTGTTCTCCTACTCTGGACTCGGTCAGATATGGAGTATCAAAGCGCTTTCCATCGACGATAAGTGTAAATTCATTCTTGTCGTTGGGGTCATAGATGTGCTGTTCAGGGACATACTCTTTCCCTTGAATCGTCACCATCATGAAGACTTTTTTGGCGTCACCACAGCCAATGTACAGAGCGTTTTGTTCATCGACTGTCGCCATGTATTCAGTCACGCCTTGCCCCCATCCTTGGGTCCAGCGCCCTGGCTCACCCAGGGCCAGCACGGCGGTACTGGTCAGCATCAACACAAGCCACACCCATTGGTTTTTCATTGTCAGTTCTCCTTATGCGCCGTAGCCCAAGGTATTTTTCATAAATTTTCCCACTGCAATCATCGTCAGTACTGATAAATACCGCTTCATAAAGAATTCTTTATGAAGCGGTAAAGTAATTAACGGGTACTGCTGGGCCGAAATATAATCTTCACCAGTTAATCGGTATTTATAAACAGGCTCTCGTTGAGCATGGGCATTACATATGCTGCCCATCACACTGAGTGAAATCGGCTGGCAGTACCTTGGCTACATTTGATGTCGGCAGTACGAATGATTTTTGAGGGGTAATGTCTGCTATCACGGTGATGTTCCTGGCATTGCGCAGCTTCGCCCATAGGGGGCGAAATTTTTCTATATCCTCCTCATATTCAAAGCGGGTATTAAAAAGGTCAGCATTGTCAAAACGTTGCCCATCAATAATGATTGCTGCAAGCGGAATGTTACCGTATTTATCGGTAAAGGCCATGTTGATGCGGAGGTCAGAGCAGGTGATGTGAAAATCAGCTCGTTCATTTACATCAACGTAATATCGGGTTTTACCCAGGCTACTGTCTGTCTGCTGCCAGCGCGGTTGTATGGCTGCACAACCACTGCACAACAATGTCATTGCTAATATCGTGATGGGTGTTTTCATTGTGTTCCCTTTTAAATGGTCGACTTTATCTTTCGGTTGCCCGGAGAATGCGTTGCACGCTGGAGATACTGATCCCGGTTTGTCTCGCAATTTCTGCGCGAGGTAACCCGCGCTTGACCAGGCTCAGCACTTCCTCCCCTTTTGCCATTGCGGTTGGTTTCCGGCCTTTGTAGGCCCCACGCTGCTTGGCTAACTCAATCCCTTCCGCTTGCCGCTCCAACATCAGCTCTCGCTCGAAAGTGGCGATAGCGCCAATCATGGTCAGCATCAGCTTGCCGGTAGGGGTTGCGGTATCGATACCGAGATTCAAAATGCGCAGGGTTACCTGCTTGTGTTGCAGGTACTCTGATATCTCCAACAGGTGACGGGTATTGCGAGCCAAGCGGTCGAGCTTGGTGACGACCACTACATCCCCCTCCTTCACATACGCCAGGAGCTGCGCGAGCTGGGGCCTATCATCGCTGGCCCCGCTCACTGTCTCCTGGAAAACTTGATTGCACTCGGTCAGCGCCTGAAGCTGGGTATCCAGGCTCTGACCTACGGTGCTGACACGTGCGTAACCTACCAGTGCCATGGTCTCCTCCCGGTCAATAGGGCAAGGTACACTGACTCCCTGGTTCAAAAGGCTCAAAGAGACCTTATTGACCTGAAAAGGGAGGGGTATTGTTTAAAACGGTGCCGATTTCGTGAGTGTCACTAGGGCTTGCTCTATTGACTCCACACCAGTGTTTTGGCCAGCCAGCGAGCTATTTTGTGACTGACATATCACGCCGTGACGGTGTCGTTGACCGTGTTTGGCTTTTGCTTTCATGGTGACTCCTTGTTGACGGCATAAATGGCTACGCCCGGATTGGCTTGCGCCAGTCCGGGTGAGGTCGTTATGCGGTTGAAATGGGAAAAGAAATTACTGCAGCAGGGTAAGTGCTTGGTTCAAGGCTTGGGATTTGAGTTGTGCGCCCTGACCGAACCAGGCGGAATCGAGTCGATGGTCCTGACTGCGAGCGCGGCGGTGATGGTCCATGTATTCGGTGACCGCATTGACCAGCCCCCAGGCGGTATTGCGGGAGCTGGCAAGCTCTGAGCCCATGCCTGCGCCCTGATAGAGCTCATGCAGGCGTTGGACCGGCCTGGTGAGAATGATGTTCTCATCATTCAGTGGTTGTGCCAGCAAGTCGCTGAAAAAGCGCAGCGCCTCTTCGGGGGCCACGGGTCGCTGTGCCAGAGCCTTGGCTTGCGCCTTGAACTCATCCCAATGGGAGAGTCCCAGCCCGAGCGACTCTTTGACTGCAGCAGCATCGAACTGAGTGGAGTGGGGCACCTTGATGGCGCCGGTCGAACCGCGCAGTGCCATCTGCAAGGTGTTATTGCACACCACTCTAAGTGAGGTGAACTGCGCCGTGGTGCAGAGTGTACCGTCGCAACTGGTCGCCAGCAGCAGATAGGACTTCACCAAGTCACCACCGGATAGCTTGAGGTTCTGACCGGTTTTGGCCAGAGCCCACAGCTTGCGGCCACCCTTGAGCGAACCTGCAGTCTCCAGCTCAAAGCCACCAGCTTCTACCAGGTCTTGATAGAAGTGCAGCACCTCATGGGGCTGTACTACGTTGTAGCGCTGAGAGACGACAGATAAGGGATCAAGGGTATCGGAGCGATAAAGTACCTTGCTGTCGCTGTAGGGGCGAATATGCAGTGCATCGGAGGCCACGTTAAACATCACGTCGCTCTGCTCGATGGTCCAATCCATTCCGGCAGCCTGCAGCCAGATATCGAGAGATTGTTGCGGGGGCAAGACATTGCCAAGGCCATGCCAAGGGGTTTGGCCAGTGTAGGCCATGGTGTCGATCAGGTGAGCCATATCTCCTCCAGGAATAGTGAAATGCAGACATCTGCCTGCTAACTCATGGAGGTGATGTAGGTTTGAGATTTATTTGAATTGGATTTAATTGTGTTTTTGTTCGTATTCGCGATTGAGTTGCATGCTGGTTGCTATGGTTAGGCAATGCACTTCATTGGAGGTGTTGTACCAAGATTGGCAAAAGAGGCTCAATCATGAAGGACGCAAGAAGCGTAGGTCAAAGCGTAGATAAATAAATTGAATCCATAAAATGGTATTTAAATCAACATCAAAACACCTTTGCATCATGGGGGTGTGTTGCTGCAGGTTGGCCGTGAGGGGGGCGGTTGTCATCGAATAGTGTCCTTCTGGTTCAAGGCAAAAGCGCGAATGCTTGCCGCAGGGGCGGTGCCGTGCGGCAGGAGCACAAACTGTAATGACCTGCGCCTCATAGCTCAACCCGTCTTTATCGCGTTTTTGCGGCATAGGCTTGTCATAGGCTCGTGGTACCTTGAATTCTCGTGTGGTTCTGATGCTTTCAATCAGTGAACTGTGTGGCAAACAGAAAGAAATTCAGACAGAGCCACTAAAGCCCTGCCGAGGGAGGGCCGATAGGGGGCTAATGGGCGCTATCTCTTTATGGGGATATTGGGCGACCTGAACATTATGTCGACATAACAAGTTAAGGATGCGTGTCATGACTCTCTCCCTGCGTGGCAAGTTGCTCTTCACCAGCTTGGGCGTGGTGCTGCTGATGGCCAGCTTGCTGGGTGTGGTCGCCTTCCATACCCTGAAAACCCGAACTCTGGCGGCCATCCAGAGTGAAGCGCTCAACTATGGCCACGCCCATGCGGATGGGATCGGTAACTGGATGAGTGATCGCAAGCACTCGGTGACGGCCATGGCCGATGCTATTGCCGCCGCCCCGCAGATGGAGCCAGCCATGCTGGTCTCCCATCTCAGGCAGACGTTGGGCGCGAGCGATTTTGGCCTCACCTACTTCGGTACCGAACAGGGGGAGATGACCCGCCATGACCCCTCGCTGCACACCAGCAACTATGACCCGCGTCAGCGTCCTTGGTATCAGAGTGCGCACAAGGCCGGCGAACTGGTGGTGACCACCCCCTATCTCAGCTCTACCACCAAGAAGCTGGTGGTCACGCTGGCTCAGCCGGTGCGGGTACAGGGGGCGGTCATCGGCGTAGTCGGTGCCGATCTGACGCTGGAGACCCTGATCGACGAGGTTCTGGCGATGCGGGTTCAGGGGGAGGGCTATGCCATGCTGCTGGATCGCTCCGGCCTCATCGTTGGCCACCCGCAAAAGGATCTGGCCCTCAAGCAGGTCTCCGAGCTCTCGCCCGAGCTCTCCGGCAATGCATTGCAGCAGTGGAGCGCGGAGGGTCAGTTGCACGAGGCGAAGCTGGGGGGCCGCGATGTGCTGCTTTCGGTACAGGCGGTACCCGGCACCGACTGGCTGCTGACCATGGTGATGTATCGCGATGTGCTTGAGGCGCCGCTGGCCACCCTGCTATGGCAGTTGTTCGGACTGACCGTGGTGCTGTTACTGCTGTTTAGCGCCCTGCTCACCGTGCTGTTCAACGTCCTTTTCACTGATCTGGGCCGCGTCTCCAAGGCGCTTTCCGATATCGCCCACGGCGAGGGGGATCTCACGGTGCAAATACAGACTCGCAGCCAGGATGAGGTCGGGCAGCTAGCCCGTCACTTCAACCAGTTTGTCGGTCGTTTGCATGGCATCGTCAGCCGCCTGCGCGATGTCGCGCTGGCATTGGCCGAGCAGTCCCGCTTGCAGGCGCAAGGGGCCACAGAGCGGGCCCGTCAGGTGAAGGTGCAGCAAGACGAAATCGTGATGGTAGCCACCGCCGTGACCGAGATGGCATCGGCCACCCAGGAGATCGCCAACAATGCCGAATTTGCTGCCAGCACGGCGGGTGATTCGGTCAAGCTGGCCCAGCGCGGCCAGGATCAGGTGGGCAAGAGCCGCACCAGCATCAGCAGTCTGGCCGATGAGGTGGGGGGCGCCAGCCAGGTGATCACCGAGCTCGATAGCCATGCCCAACAGATAAGCTCGATCCTCGCGACCATCACCGGCATTGCCGAGCAGACCAATTTGCTGGCCCTCAACGCCGCCATTGAGGCGGCCCGCGCCGGTGAGCAGGGGCGCGGCTTTGCCGTGGTGGCCGACGAGGTGCGGGTGCTCTCCCAGCGCACCCATGCATCCACCGCCGAGATCCAGGGCATGATCGAGACGTTGCAGCAGACTACCCGCCGCGCGGTGGAGGGCATGGATACCAGCCGCGATCTGGCGGCGACCAGTGTGGGGGATGCCCAGTCTGCCAGCGAAAGCCTGGTGCAGATCAACGAGGCGATCGGCACCATCAGTGACATGGTGACCCACATAGCGGCGGCGGCGGAGGAGCAGACCTCGGTGACGGCGGAGATCAGCCGCAATACCGAGAACATTCGCGCCGTGTCACACCAGTTTGCCGAGCAGGCGGAGCAGGGGGCGGCGCAGGCCGAGACGCTGCGTCAGCTCACCGAGCAACTGGAGAGCGAGGTGGGGCGTTTTCGCCTGTAATCAGGCAAGGGGTAAAAGAGAGGGCGCGAGGGCGCCCTCTGTGCTTTTCGCCGGTTTCACACCGCGCCATAATGGCGGCTCTAGCAAGAGGGGAGGTTCAGATGGATCAGGAGCGGCACAATCTAACACTGGCTGCGCGCCTCGGTGCAGTGTTACAGGCGCGGGAACTCATGGTCGCCACCGCAGAGTCGTGTACCGGTGGCGGTATCGCCAGCGCCATCACCGAGATTGCCGGCAGTTCGGGCTGGTTCGATCGCAGCTTTGTGACCTACACCAACGAGGCCAAGCAGGAGATGCTGGGGGTCAGCACCGCCACCTTGGCTGAGCACGGCGCCGTCAGCGAGGCGGTGGTGCTGGAGATGGCTCGCGGTGCGCTGGCCCGCTCTCATGCTGATTTGGCGGTCTCGGTGAGTGGCATCGCAGGGCCCGGCGGTGGCAGCATGACCAAGCCGGTCGGTACCGTCTGGTTTGCGTGGGTCACCCGCAGCGGACGCGCCGAAGCGCTGCTGGCGCGTTTTGAGGGGGAGCGCCACGCCGTGCGGCAACAGGCGGTTGGCCAAGCTCTGTCGGGTCTGCTTGCCCTCGTCGAAAAAGGGACTTGATACTGTATGAATAGACAGTATACTTATCCCCACTTTCCCCTTTGAATGACGTCCAGCGGAGACAGGCATGGATCAGAACAAGCAGAAGGCACTGGCGGCAGCGCTGGGCCAGATTGAGAAGCAGTTTGGCAAGGGCTCCATCATGCGCCTGGGCGATTCCCAGACCATGGACATCGAAGCCATCTCTACCGGTTCCCTCTCCCTGGATATCGCGCTGGGTATCGGTGGCCTGCCGTGTGGCCGTATCGTCGAAATCTATGGCCCTGAATCCTCCGGTAAAACCACACTGACCCTGCAAGTGATCGCCGAGGCTCAGAAGAAGGGTAAGACCTGTGCCTTCGTGGATGCTGAGCACGCGCTCGATCCCATCTATGCGGCCAAGCTGGGTGTTAACGTCGACGATCTGCTGGTTTCCCAGCCGGATACCGGTGAGCAGGCACTCGAGATCTGCGACATGCTGGTGCGCTCCGGCGCGGTGGACGTCATCATTGTCGACTCGGTGGCGGCGTTGACCCCGAAGGCTGAAATCGAAGGCGAGATGGGCGATTCCCACGTTGGCTTGCAGGCTCGTCTGATGTCCCAGGCGCTGCGTAAGCTGACCGCCAACATCAAGAACGCCAACTGCCTGTGCATCTTCATCAACCAGATCCGGATGAAGATCGGCGTCATGTTTGGCAACCCCGAGACCACCACGGGGGGGAATGCCCTGAAATTCTACGCCTCGGTGCGTCTGGATATCCGTCGTATCGGTGCCATCAAGGATGGCGAAGAGGTGGTGGGTAACGAGACCCGTGTCAAAGTGGTCAAGAACAAGGTGGCCCCCCCCTTCAAGCAGGCCGAGTTCCAGATCATGTACGGCGCCGGTATCTCCAAGGAGGGTGAACTGGTCGATCTGGGCGTCAAGCACAAGCTGATCGATAAGTCCGGTGCTTGGTACAGCTATAACGGCGAGAAGATCGGTCAGGGCAAGGCCAATGTCATGAAGCTGCTGGTCGAGAACAAGGCGATGGCCGGCGAGCTGGAGGCCAAGCTGCGCGAACTGCTGCTCAGTGCTGAGCAGGGGGCGGCCAAGGGCAGCGAAAAAGACGAAGAGGAAGTCTTCGACGAACAAGAGCAGGAATTCTGATGTGAGCAGGCCGGGATTATCCCGGCCTGATTGTTTCTATGCACGATGAAATCGAGAAAACGCTGCCTGAGGCGATGAATTTCGCCATGCGTAGTCTGGCGAGCAAGGAAAGTGGTGAACGTGAGCTGGCTGCCCGCCTGCAACGCAATGGTTTTGACGAGGTCATGAGCGCCGAGGTCGTGGCTCGTTGTAAAGAGAGTGGCTGGGTGGATGACGGGCGTTATGCAGGCATGCTGGTGCGCTCCCTGGCTCGCCGTCACTACGGTCCACAGAAGGTGCGCTTCGAACTGCGGCGTAAGGGGATTGACGATGCGCAGGGCGAAGCGGCCTTAAAGGCCGAAGAGATCGACTGGTTTGCCATGGCCGCAGAGTGGCTGGCACGCAAGGGGCAGGGGAGTGACCTTAAGGATCCCAAGGTGCGGGCCAAGCTGACCCGGGCCCTGTTGGGGCGGGGCTATGCTCTGGATCAGGTACGCTATGCCCTCGATGAGCTGAAAGCACAGCAGTGCGCCGATGAGTGAAAAACAGGCCCCGACCTCGTGCCGGGGCCTGTTTTTTTCACCCGTGGCGGACCCCGCCCGTTTTACTTTACGAGACAGAAAACATACATTATCGCGGTCAAAAGTCCGTTTACGTACCTAGCAGGATTTTCCATGTACATGTCCACGTCTGAGATTCGCCGCGCGTTTCTCGAGTATTTCCGTTCGCAGGGACACCAGGTGGTCTCCTCCAGCTCCCTAGTTCCCCACAACGACCCCACCCTGCTGTTCACCAACGCGGGGATGAACCAGTTCAAGGACGTCTTCCTCGGGGGCGACAAGCGCGCCTATAGTCGCGCCACGACCGCTCAGCGCTGCGTGCGTGCCGGTGGTAAGCACAATGACCTGGAAAATGTGGGCTACACCGCCCGTCACCACACCTTCTTCGAAATGCTGGGCAACTTCAGCTTCGGCGACTACTTCAAGCACGATGCCATCAAGTTCGCCTGGGGTTTCCTGACCGAAGCCCTGCAATTGCCGAAGGAGCGCCTGCTGGTCACCGTCTACGCGACGGATGACGAGGCTTATGACATCTGGGCCAAGGAAGTCGGCGTGCCGACCGATCGCATCGTGCGGATCGGCGACAACAAGGGGGCGCCGTATGCCTCTGATAACTTCTGGGCCATGGGTGATACCGGCCCGTGTGGTCCCTGCACCGAGATCTTCTACGACCACGGCGACCACATCTGGGGAGGCCCCCCCGGCTCTGCTGAGGAAGATGGTGACCGTTTCATCGAGATCTGGAACGTGGTCTTCATGCAGTTCAACCGCCAGGCTGACGGCACCATGGAGCCGCTGCCGCGCCCGTCCGTGGATACCGGCATGGGGCTGGAGCGTATCTCCGCCATCATGCAGGGAGTGCACTCCAACTACGAAATCGACATCTTCCAGGCGCTGATCAAAAAAGCGGCCGAGATCGTTGGCACCACCGATCTGAGCAACCAGTCTCTGCGCGTCATCGCCGACCACATCCGCTCCTGCGCCTTCCTGATTGCCGACGGCGTCATGCCCTCCAACGAGGGGCGCGGTTACGTGCTGCGCCGCATTATCCGCCGCGCCGTGCGCCACGGTCGCAAGCTGGGCGCCAAAGAGGTGTTCTTCTACAAGCTGGTTGCTGAGCTGGCCGCTCAGATGAAGGATGTCGCCGAGGAGCTGATTGCCCAGCAATCCCAGGTCGAACGTGTGCTGCGCATCGAAGAAGAGCAGTTCGTTCGCACCTTGGATCGCGGCTTGCTGCTGCTTGAGGATGTGCTGAACGAGTTGGGCGACGCCAAGGAGATCCCGGGCGACGTGGTCTTCAAGCTCTATGACACCTATGGCTTCCCCGCCGACCTGACCGCCGACGTGGTGCGCGATCGCGGCATCGGCATCGATGAGGCCGGTTTCCAGGTCGAGATGGAGAAGCAGCGTGCTCGTGCCAAGGAGGCCTCCAGCTTCGGCGTGAACTACAACGAGATGCTCAAACTCGATGTCGAGACTCCTTTCATCGGTTACAAGAGCCTGAGCGAGCAGACCCGCATCCTCGGTATCTACAAGGGCACCGACGAGGTCAATGGCCTGATCGCCGGCGACGAGGCGGTGATCGTGCTGGAGCAGACCCCCTTCTATGCCGAATCCGGCGGCCAGGTGGGTGACACGGGCACCATCAAGATGGATGACGGCATCTTTGCCGTGACCGATACCCAGAAAGCGGGTAAGGCGATCATCCACAAGGGGTACATGGAGCAGGGGACTCTGGAGAAGGGCGCGGCCGTGCTGGCCGAGGTGGATGGTGAGCGCCGTCAGGCTATCGCACTGAACCACTCGGTGACCCACCTGCTGCACGCTGCCCTGCGTCAGGCGCTCGGCGATCACGTGGCTCAGAAGGGGTCTTTGGTGGGGGCTGAGCGCATGCGTTTCGACTTCTCCCACTTCGAAGGGCTCTCCATGGCGACCATCCGTCGCATCGAGGAGCTGGTCAACGCTCAGATCCGCGCCAACCACGAGGTGGCCACCCGCGAGATGGATCTGGAGTCGGCCAAGGCCGCCGGAGCCATGGCCCTGTTCGGCGAGAAGTATGACGACGAGGTGCGCGTAGTGCGCATGGGCGATTACTCCACCGAGCTGTGCGGCGGTACCCACGCCAAGCGCACCGGTGACATCGGCTTTTTCAAGATCATTGCAGAGAGCGGCATCGCCGCCGGTGTCCGCCGGATTGAGGCAGTAACGGGCAAGGGCGCCATCGATCTGATGCACCAACTGGGTGAACAGATTGAAGAGGCGGCCGCCTTGGTCAAGGGTGATCAGTTCTCGCTGGCCGACAAGGTGCGTCAGATGCTCGAGAAGGGCAAGCTGATGGAACGTGAGCTGGAGCAGTTGAAGGCCAAGATAGCCGCCCAAGCCGGTACCGACCTGCTCGGTAAGGTAGTGGAAGTCAACGGCCAGAAGACCCTGGTTGCCACTTTGGAAGGGGTGGAGGCCAAGTCTCTGCGCACCACCATGGATGAGCTGAAGAACCAGCTTAAGTCTGGCGTCATCCTGCTGGCGACCGTGCATGAAGGTAAGGTCAACCTGATCGCCGGTGTCACCCCGGACTTGACCGGCAAGGTCAAGGCGGGCGAGCTGGTCAATCTGGTGGCCCAGCAAGTCGGTGGCAAGGGCGGTGGTCGTCCGGACATGGCACAGGCCGGTGGTACTGAACCGGCCGCACTGCCTGCTGCTCTGCAAGCGGCCCAATCCTGGCTGAGTGAACGCCTGTAATCGGGCAAGGTGAACCGTGGCACTCTATGTTCAGAAATACGGCGGCACCTCGGTTGGCTCTTTGGAGCGGATCGCGGCCGTTGCCGAGCGGGTCAAGCTGACCCGCGCCCAGGGACACGATGTGGTGGTGGTGGTCTCGGCCATGTCGGGCGAGACCAACCGGCTGCTGGGCATGGCTCAGCAACTGGATCCTGATGCAACGCGCCGTGAAGTCGACGTACTCATCTCGACCGGTGAGCAGGTGACCATCGCGCTGCTTGCCATTGCGCTCAATCAGTGTGGTTGCCCGGCCGTCTCCATGACCGGAGACCAGGTGCGTATTCACACCGATTCGGCCCACGGCAAAGCGCGCATCACTCACATCGACACCGAGCCGGTGCGGGCCCAGCTCGCTGCCGGCAAGGTGGTGGTGATCGCTGGCTTTCAGGGGCGTGATGAGCACAATGCCATCACCACCTTGGGGCGCGGTGGCTCCGATACCACGGCGGTGGCGGTTGCTGCCGCTATCGGTGCTGACGAGTGCCAGATTTTTACCGATGTGGATGGTGTCTACACCACGGACCCCAGGATTGAGCCCAAGGCGCGTCGTCTCTCCACCATCACCTTCGAGGAGATGCTGGAGATGGCGAGCCTGGGGGCCAAGGTGCTACAGATCCGCTCGGTGGAGTTTGCCGGAAAATACCGAGTGCCGCTGCGCGTGCTCTCGAGCTTTGCCGACGGGGAAGGAACCCTCATCACATATGGAGGTGAACGGATGGAAGCGCCCTTGGTATCGGGTATTGCGTTCAATCGCAATGAAGCCAGCCTCACCATACTCGGTGTGCCGGATCGGCCGACGGTCGCGGCCCAGATCCTGGGGCCGATCAGCGATGCCAACATTGACGTGGACATGATTGTTCAGAATACGTTGGGTGATGGCAGTGCAGATTTCACCTTTACGGTGAATCGTGATGATTTCCGTCGAGCCCGCGCCCTGCTGGAAAGCACAGCGACAGAACTTGGCGCCTCCTGCGTGCAGGGGAATGAGTCCATCGCCAAGGTGTCCATCGTGGGTGTTGGGATGTGGAATCATCCGGGGGTAGCGCGCACCATGTTCCGGGTTCTTGGTGAGCACGGTATCAATATGCAGCTCATTTCCACCTCCGAGATCAAAATCTCGGTAGTGGTGGACGAGAAGTATCTGGAGCTGGCGGTTCGCTCTCTACACGATGCGTTTGCACTGGATCGGGAGCCACAGGAGCAACCCATGGGGGGATGACCCCCATGTGAGTTAGTTTCAGCCACTTACTATTTGGTTTGCTTTGTTGGATAATGACATCAACAAGCTGACTAAAAAATAACAGGACACAGGAGCAAGCGAATGCTTATTTTGACTCGTCGTGTAGGGGAGACCCTGATGATCGGTGACGAAGTAACTGTCACCGTGCTGGGCGTGAAGGGCAACCAGGTGCGTATCGGTGTGAACGCCCCGAAGGAAGTCTCTGTTCATCGTGAAGAGATCTACATGCGAATTCAGGCTGAGAAAGAGCCGGGGCAACCCAACTACTGATGCCAAAAAGGCGACCCGAAGCGGTCGCCTTTTGTTTTCTTATCGGTGCGTGAAAGCGACTAGGAAGTCGGGGGCTCACCTCAGTCGGCGGAAATTTCCGCGCTTTGACCAAATGCTGAGCGAACACTTTGTTTTATCGAAAAAGTGTTTGACTAATCTAGCCCGTAAAGTAATATCTGGCCCCGCGACGGTGAGGTGGCCGAGAGGCTGAAGGCGCTCCCCTGCTAAGGGAGTATGCGGCTTATACCCGCATCGAGGGTTCGAATCCCTCCTTCACCGCCATTTAGCGCCCGTAGCTCAGCTGGATAGAGTACCTGGCTACGAACCAGGCGGTCAGAGGTTCGAATCCTCTCGGGCGCGCCATTTTCTAGTCCATGAAGGACTGAGTCGGTAACGGCTCGAAGAAAAGGCTTACTGGTCAGTAAGCTTTTTTTTATCGCTCTACATAACGCGCTCGTAGCTCAGCTGGATAGAGTACCTGGCTACGAACCAGGCGGTCAGAGGTTCGAATCCTCTCGAGCGCGCCATCTAGAGCAAACATGACCAACAACGCGCCCGTAGCTCAGCTGGATAGAGTACCTGGCTACGAACCAGGCGGTCAGAGGTTCGAATCCTCTCGGGCGCGCCATATTTCACTGTTTCGATATTATCGGGACAGACAAGCGGTTTACTGCGCGCCCGTAGCTCAGCTGGATAGAGTACCTGGCTACGAACCAGGCGGTCAGAGGTTCGAATCCTCTCGGGCGCGCCATATTTCACTGTTTCGGTGTTATCGGAACAGACAAGCGGTTTACTGCGCGCCCGTAGCTCAGCTGGATAGAGTACCTGGCTACGAACCAGGCGGTCAGAGGTTCGAATCCTCTCGGGCGCGCCATTATTGTAAGGCCCTGCATGCGCGGGGCCTTCTGTTTCTTACGGTGAGGTGGCCGAGAGGCTGAAGGCGCTCCCCTGCTAAGGGAGTATGCGGCTTATACCCGCATCGAGGGTTCGAATCCCTCCTTCACCGCCATCAAGATAAGCCCAAGCAATGTGCATTGCTTGGGCTTTTTTTATGCGTACTTTTTGATGCGATATCTGTTATGGGAGCGTAAATCGGTGTAGCCGGCCTTCTCACTACCCTCTTGAAATGATGACTGCTCCCCACAGTCATACGATCTCATCGACCCATGGCTATCAGCCTAGCCATGACACTCTTCTTCATGAGAGTGGTTTACTCTACCAGGGCATGGTTACCCATATCGATGCCGCTTGAATGGGGCCGACGACACATTCAGCACGCCCCGATGCCGCAGAGGTGCAACCGGATGCATATCCTCCTGCTACGGCACTAGCTAAGAACTGGTTCAAGAGGTTGTAGGGGGGGTAGAGAGCCGTCACTCCTGTCTGCCAGTGAAGGGAGATGACCCTGACCGGCAAGGATGTGACTAGTTGAGCCTGGCCTTTGCGCTGACCGGGGCGCCGTCACCGCCGCGCAGAACGCTTATGACGCAGCCAAGAGCGCCAAAGAGAGCGACAATGGGGGCCTCAAGGTGCTGCAAGCAAAATTCTAGGACACCCACCTTTTTGACAGGGTGTACAGATTCAGTGATCACCTGACTCCGGCCTTAAACCGGTGTCTTGGTTACGCCACTTTAGAGTGCACTTCCTTCGATATCCTTGCTCTGCGCTCTGCTTTCCATTCCCGCCCATGACCATTCTGCCTCACTGGATCTCCACAATAAAAAACGGCGCCCTCGGGCGCCGTCATGCTGCAAAGCATCTTGCTATCAGACCGGGTTGATCTGGGTTGGGATGCCGGTGCGCTGTTCCAGTGCCTGCTTGATCAGGCGGGAGCCGCTCTCCTTGTGCGCGATGAAGCGGGTCAGGGCCGGGGTCATCGGCAGCGGGGCTTGGGCACTGGAATTGAATTCGGCTTCGCTGCGTGAAAGGGGTTGGTGCACTTCCAGGTAGCGGGCGCCGCCCGGCTCGACCGAACTTTTGACCGGTTGGTTGACGAACTGAACACGGGTGCCCACCGGTACCTTCTTGAACAGGTATTCGATGTCTTCGTTGCGCAGGCGTACGCAGCCATGGCTGACGCGCAGACCGATACCGAACTTGGCGTTGGTGCCGTGGATGGCGTACATGCGGCCGATATAGAGAGCAAACAGGCCCATGGGGTTGTCCGGGCCGGCCGGCCAGACGGCGGGCAGCGACTCGCCACGGGCCGCGTACTCGGCGTGCATCTTGGCGGTCGGGGTCCAGGTCGGCCCCTCCTTCTTGCGCTCTACCTTGGTGACCCAGTTTTCCGGGGTATCGGTACCGAGCTGGCCGATACCAATCGGTAGCACCTCGACCACCTTATTCCCTTTCGGGTAGTAGTAGAGGCGCATCTCGGCCACGTTGATGACGATACCGTCACGGGGGGCATCGGGCAGGATCAACTGGTGCGGGATCACCAGTTTGCTGCCGGCCTTGGGCAGGAAAGGATCGACGCCGGGATTGGCTTCCATCAGGTTGGTGAGCCCCAACTGATTTTCGGCCGCGATGGTCTCCAGGGCGCGGCCATCATCGGGCACCACATATTCCTGGTTATCGCCGATGAGACGGCTGCCGGTGGGGGGCAGTGGATATTCGATGGCCTGAGTCGAGAGAGAGGCAAGCGCAAGGCCACCCAGCAGCGAGGCGATGGCGAGGCGGTGGATCTTCATACGTGAACCTGTAGCAATGTGAAAGGGCTTAAGACTCGGTCGCTGCCTTCTCCCCGCGGGATTGGATGCGGTCAGACCGGGCCCGGCATTCTTTCCTGTAGCGGACAAAATTTCAACGGGTGATCACTGAAATCGATGAAAAAACACCGGGGTGGCTAACCGTGCCAGCCCGTGGCATGTTTCGCCGGCAGATATTCATCTCACATGCAGCCGGAATGGGAAAAAATGGCCCCAAAGACTCCGCCAACGTTGAATTTTTATCCGACACACGGAAGAATGCGCAACCTGAAGCCTCTTAACTGTCGCCCGGATGGTGACAACAGGAGGAGCCCCTTGTCATGGAGTCAACAGGATAGTGATGAATACCCTTCGTTCGCTTGCAACGGGTCTGCTGTGCGCGCTGGCGCTGACCAGCATGCCGGCCACCGCCGTCGAATATGCCATGCCTGCCGCCGGCAGCCGCGTGATCGGTAAAAACATCGAGTATGTGGTGCCCGATGACGGTCGCTCCCTCGAGCAGATCGCCGCTGAATTTCAGCTGGGCCTGACCAACCTCATCGAGGCCAACCCTGGCGTCGACCCCTTCCTGCCCAAGGCCGGTAGCACCCTTATTATCCCGCACCAGCTGATCCTGCCGGATACGGTGCACCAGGGGATCGTCATCAACGTGGCCGAGATGCGCCTCTACTACTTCCCCAAGGGGAAGAAGGTGGTACACGTATTGCCGATCGGCATCGGCCAGCTTGGTGCAGACACCCCGGAGAACTGGGTTACCTCGGTGCAGCGCAAGCGCGCCAACCCAACCTGGACGCCGACCGAGAATATCCGCCGCCGTTATGCCGCTCAGGGCAAGACCCTGCCTGCTGTCTGGCCGGCTGGCCCGGACAACCCCATGGGGCTGTTTGCTCTCTACATCGGCAAGCTCTATGCCATCCACGGCACCAACGCCAGCTTCGGCATCGGTCTGCGGGTGAGCAGCGGCTGTGTGCGCCTGCGTAACGAAGATATCGAATATCTCTTCGACCAAGTGCCGGTGGGCACCCGGGTCGAGTTCGTCAACCGCCCGGTCAAATTCAGCGTGGAGCCTGATGGCGCGCGTTACATCGAGGTGCATCAACCGCTGTCGCGTACTGAAGCCGAGTTTAACTCCAACGCTGTGGTGCCGCTGCCGATGACCCAGGCACTGACCCGCTTCATCGCCAACGGCGAGAACGACTCCCAGTTGGTGAAGCAAGCGCTGGAGCAGCGCACCGGCCTGCCGACCCGCCTCAACCCGTAAGGGGACAGGCATCAAAAAGGCGACCCAGAGGGTCGCCTTTTGCATTTGCATGAGTGCCATCAGTTACCGGCGACGCTGAGACCGGCAAAGCGGATCAGGGGGGCATAGAAGCCCTTGCCGTCGTCGTGGCGAAGGTGCTGGCCGACTGCGAGCACCTCCTTGAGCAGGCGATAAAAGTTGCCGGCCACCGTGATGCCGCGCACCGGCTGGATGCGTTCACCATCCTGGCACAGGAACCCCGAGGCGCCGAACGAGAAGTCGCCGCTCACCGCGTCGGCCCCCGAGTGCAGACCGTCGAGTTTGACCAGCTCAAGGTAGCGGCCACTCTTGACGTCGCTATCGGTGTGCGGGCCGCACCCCAGCACCAGATGGCGCGGGGCCACATCCAGGCTGGAGCGGGCTCCACGGGCGGCGCAGCCGTTGGCCGCCACACCGAAATGGCGGGCGGTGGCGCTGTTGTGCAGCAGGGTGTTGAGGTTCCCGGCCTCGATCAGTGGCAGATCGGTGGTGGCTGCCCCTTCGCCGTCGAAGGCGCGGATCCTCATGCCACCGGGCATATGGGCGCGGCTCTCTAGGGTGAGCAGCGGGCTGGCCACGTCCTGGCCGAGTTTATCGCGCCAGGGGTTGATCCCCTGCTGCGCCCACTTGCCCGAAAGGGCGGCTGAAAAGCAGCCGAACAGGGCGCTCAGGGCGTTGGGCGAGAACAGCGCATCGTAGTGGCCTGTGGTCACCGGTGCGCCGTCCAGCAGCGCCAGGGCGGTGTCGTACACCTCATCGAGCAGCGGCTCGATGGCCAGATCGCTAAAGCGGCGCTCGTTCACGCCCTGATAAAACATCGACTGGCGACCCTCGCGCTCGATAAGGGCGGTGGTGTAGCCGCCGACGCTCGCTTCACTGTGGTGGCACAGGGTGCCCTGGCTGTTGGCCAGCCACAGTTCGCTGCGCGACTCGTAGTAGGCGTTGTAGGGGGCCCCCTTCACGCCTTCGCGTTTGAGCATCTCCCCCTCAAGGCGCAGGGCGAGGGCGATCTTCTCGTCCACTGGGGTTTCATCCGGTTGAATGATGGCCGAGTCCTGCGTCTCAAGGTGACTGTCGGCGACGCAGATGCGCTGATCCGGGTCCTCCTTGGCGAAGCGGCTGGCATCGAGGGCGTCTTGCAGCATGGCGGCCAGCGCCGGTTCATCGAGTGCCTCCGAGTAGGCGATGCCGACTCGCCCCTCCTTAATGAGACGGATGCCGATCTGCTGGCTGCCGGTCACCTTGTACTCCGACAGCTCGCCCTGATCCGCCTTGAGCGAGAAGCTCTGCTCCCGGCTGGCGATGAGATCTGCTTCGGCACCGAGCGCCGTTACCTGTTCGAGCAGGCGCTCGAGTCGTTGTTTCATCTCGCTCATCAGCCGTTCCCTCCGACCAGAATGCTATCGACCTTGATGGCCGGTTGCCCCACCGAGGCGGGAACCGAGCCTGACACCGAGCCACACATGCCGGCGGCCAGCGCCAGGTTGTTGCCGACCATGGAGATCTCCTTGAGCACCTGCGGCCCTGTGCCGATCAGGGTGGCTGACTTGAGCGGCCGGGTGACCTTGCCCTTCTCGATGAGGTAGGCCTCTTGCACGTTGAAATTGAACTCGCCCGTGCCTGGCTGCACCGAGCCGCCCCCCATCTTCTTGGCGTAAATGCCGTACTCCACCGTGGCTAGCATGTCCTCCAGACTGTGCGGGCCGGCCTCGATGTAGGTGTTGCGCATGCGCGAGGCGGGGGCGAACTTGTAAGATTCGCGCCGCCCCGAGCCGGTGCGGGGATAGCCGGTCTTGAGCGCCCCCATGCGGTCGGCCAGGAAACCGGTCAGCACGCCCTCCTTGATGAGCTGGGTGCGCTGGGTGGCCATCCCCTCGTCATCGACGTTGAGCGAGCCCCAGGCATGGGGCGTCACCCCTTCATCGACGGCGCTGACCACAGGGTTGGCGATAAGCTCGCCCATCTTGTCGTGGAACACCGACGCCTGCTTGGCCACCGAGGTGGTTTCGAGCAGGTGGCCGCACGCCTCGTGGAAGATGACGCCACCAAAGCCGTTGTCCATGATGACCGGCAGCTTGCCAGAGGGGCAGGGGCTGGCGCCGAGCTTGATCAGTGCCTGGCGGGCGGCGCCCTGGGCCAACTGCTGCGGGTCGATGAGTGCGCTGTGCTCCCAGCCCATCAGGGCACCCGGTGAGTCGCTACCTATGCTCTGTTCGCCCCCCTTTCTGGCGATGGCCTGAGCGCTGAGTCGGTTGTAGTGGCGGCGATCGCTAATTTGCAGCCCCTCGCTGTTGAAGAGGCTCACCTCCTGCTCCCAGCCGAGGGTGCTGCCGCTGAATTGGCTGATCAGCGGGCTCTCGGCGCGGGCAACCCGATCCAGGGTGTGCAGGTAGGCGATCTTGGCCTCCAGCATACGGTCGCGTTCGAGAGGCTGGCGCACCGGGTGGTGATCGGCGTGAGTGAGGAAGTTAAATGCGGTGCGGGTGGTGAGCGGATCGCGGCGATCCTTGGCGGCCAGCAGGGTCACGATCCGCAGCAGCTCTGCGCGTTCGCGGCTGTTGGTGTAGCCGTAGAGCACCTTGTGGCCGTAGCAGAGGCGGATGCCGATACCGAAATCGAGGCCACCGCTGATGCTCTCAATCTGGCTCGAAAGCAGGCTGATCTGGCTGCGCCGGCGCCGTTCAATAAACAGCTCGGCAAAATCGGCACCGAGGGCGAGAGCGTGATCGAGCACGGCTCCGGCTACCTCACTGTCGAGCAGTAGGGGATGATTCATGAAAACTCCTTGTTGGATGTCTCGTCCATTGGCTTTCGGCCCTCCTGTGATGAAAACGAGTGAGGAGGCCAGGGAAAAGAGTGGCAGAGTTACATCGCGCTGTCAGCAATGGGCATCACTATGTGATGCCCATTGGGATATTTGGCGCCATAAATTGCGCCCGGCAGGATTAGATCAGGCTGTGGATTTCGCTCAGGATCTGCTCGACCCACTGGCTGATACGATCGTCGGTCTGGTCGTACTGGTTGGCCTCGTCGAGCGCCAGCCCCACAAAGTGACGACCATCGTCGATGAGGGCCTTGGAGGCGTCGAACTCATAGCCTTGATTGGGCCAGTAACCGACCAAGGAGACCGGCTTGCCGATGAGGGCGTCGTGCAACATGCCGAGGGCATCTTGGAACCACTCGCCGTAACCGAGCTGATCGCCAAGACCGAACAGGGCGATGATCTGGCCATCAAGTGGCAGGTGGTTGACCTCGTCCCAGCTCGACTCCCAGTCTTCTTGTAGCTCGCCAAAATCCCAAGTCGAGATGCCGAGGATCAGCACCTCGTACTCCTGCATCCGGGCCAGTGGGACGTCCTTGATGTTGTGAATATCAACCAGCTCAGGGCCGATCAGATCGCGGATCTTCTCGGCGACCATTTCGGTGTAGCAGGTGGTGGAGCCGTAAAACAGACCTATCTTCATCGTGGTGTCAGCGTGGTGAACATGGCCTCATCTTAACAAAACGCGCCGTGCCATGCAGGCTCGGTTACAATGGCCACAAGCAAAGCGTGGAGTGCCCATGAGTCAGCCCCTGATCCAGCAATTTCTCGACGCGCTCTGGCTGGAGCGCGGCCTCTCCGACAACACCATCGCCTCGTATCGCACCGATCTCGAGAAATTTTCTGCCTGGCTCGATGGGCAGGGGAGTTCAGTGCTGCTGGCCGATCTCGATACCTTGCAGCACTATCTGGCCTGGCGCATCGACCAAGGGTTTGCCGCCACCTCTACCGCCCGTTTCTTAAGCGCCCTGCGCCGCTTTTATCAGTACCTGAACCGGGAGAAGCTGCGTGCCGACGACCCGACCGTGTTGCTGGAGGGCCCGAAACTGCCCAAACCCCTGCCGGGCGATCTCTCCGAGGCCGAGGTAAGCGCCCTGCTGGCCGTGCCCGGTCACGACGATCCGGTGGAGCTGCGCGACAAGGCGATGCTGGAGCTGCTCTATGCCACCGGGCTGCGGGTCTCCGAGCTGGTGGGGCTATGCGCCGAGCATGTCAGCCTGCGCCAGGGGCTGGTGCGGGTGGTGGGCAAGGGGAGCAAGGAGCGGCTGGTGCCGATGGGGGAAGAGGCGATGCACTGGCTCACCCGTTACTACCGGGAGGCGCGGCCACTGCTTATCCCAGAGGGGAGCTGCGATGTGGTGTTTCCTTCCAAGCGCGGGCGGATGATGACGCGCCAGACCTTCTGGCACCGCATCAAGCTCTACGCCATCCGGGCCGGTATTGCGGGGGAGCTCTCTCCGCATACTCTGCGCCATGCTTTTGCCACCCATCTGCTCAATCATGGGGCGGATCTGCGGGTGGTGCAGATGCTGCTCGGCCACTCGGATCTCTCCACCACCCAGATCTATACCCACGTGGCGGGCGAGCGGCTCAAGGCGCTGCATGGGGAGCACCATCCGCGAGCCTGACATAAAAAAAACCGCCTCACGGCGGTTTTTTTATGTCGGAACTCCGACTTATTTCTGCTGCTGGGATTTGAGCAGGTCGCGAATTTCACCGAGCAGCTCTTGCTCCTTGGTGGGTGCCGGCGCGGCGGCGGCCGCCTCTTCTTCCTTACGCTTCAGGCTGTTGATGGCCTTGAGCCCCATGAAGATGGCGAAAGCGATGATGAGGAAGTCGATGATGGTCTGGATGAACTTGCCATAGGCGATGACGACGGCCGGGGTGCTGCCCTCCGCCGCCTTCAGGGTCACCGCGAGATCGCTGAAATCCACGCCGCCCAGGATGAGGCCGATCGGCGGCATGATGACGTCACCCACGAAGGAGGAGACGATCTTGCCGAAGGCGGCGCCGATGATGATACCGACGGCCATGTCGATGACATTGCCACGCGCTGCAAACGCTTTGAACTCTTGTAACAGGCTCATTGAGGGATCCCTCCGGGTATGGTGATGGAAACGGTGACAGTCTCACATGAAAGGGTGAGCTTGCCTAGGGGGGAGCCCTTCTCTTCGCTCGACAGTCTTTGTCATACGGGTGTGGCACTTTATGCGATGAAACAGGATTCAGTCAGCAACGGTATTGATAATGGCGGTCTCGTTCATAGCTTGCCGGTTTGGTGTGGGAGTGCGGAATAGATGGTGGCGCGATTTTTTCTCTTTGTTGTTTCTTTGACCATGGCCCTGGTGGCGCAGGCCAGCTCATCCCATCCGAACGAACAACAAATGCTGCAACGTATTAGTGAGCGTCTGGGGATTGAGATCGTGGCCATTGAGCCTTCATCCGTGCCTGGTCTTTACCGGCTTGATACGTCGGGAGGCGTTTTCTACAGCGACGAGCGAGGTGATTACGCCTTGCTGGGCACCCTGTTCGATTTGCGCAGCGGCATCGTGAATTTGACCTTGCAACAGCAACAGACGTTTCGCTTGAAGCAGCTTTCCCAAACGCCAACGCACAGCCTTTATGTGCGAGCGCCTTCGGCGCGTCATGAGTTGCAGCTGTTTACCGACCTCTCCTGCCAGGAGTGCATCACGTTCCGGCGAGATCTCAAGGCGTTGCAAAGTGCCGGGGTCAGTATCAATTTGTTGCCCGTTCCGAGGCCGCAACTCAGTGCCGATCGACTGCGTCATCACTGGTGTCACGAGATGCCGGAGCGTCTTGATTTGGATTTGCCAGAAGAGGGCTGTGATGCGATCCTCGAGCAACAGACCATTCTTGCCAGCCAGCTCGGTGTACACCGCTCTCCCACCTGGATCCTGCCCAATGGGGACATGGTGAGCGGCTATCAATCACCGAAGCAACTGCTCACATTGTTGGAACATATCTAAACGCCCCATGACACTGCTTATCCGTCGCCGACCCAGGGTAGATGACTCGCATCTGCCCGCAACCTTGCCCCCCCTGCTTCGCCAGATCCTCGCCAGCCGTGGCGTGGATGACCCTGTTTTGCTGGAACGCTCCGCCGCCTCTTTGCTGCCCCCACACGAGCTGATGGGGATGGCGCCGGCGGTGGCGCTGCTTGAGGAGGCGCTGCGCGCCGAGCGGCGCATCCTCATCGTCGGTGACTTTGATTGTGATGGGGCGACCAGCTCGGCCCTGTGTGTGCTGGCATTGCGCGCCATGGGTGCCCTGCATGTGGACTTCCTGGTGCCGAACCGCTTCGAATACGGCTATGGTCTCACCCCCGAGATTGTCGAGCTGGCCGAGGCGCGTGGTGCCGAGCTGCTTGTCACCGTGGATAACGGCATCTCGAGCCTGGCCGGTGTGGCGGCGGCCAAGGCAGCCGGCATGCAGGTGCTGGTGACGGATCACCACCTGCCGGGTCATGAGCTGCCGGCGGCCGACGCTATCGTCAACCCGAACCAGCATGGTTGTGGTTTTGGCTCGAAATCCCTGGCCGGGGTCGGCGTCGCGTTTTACCTGATGGCGGCGCTCAATACCCGTCTCAAGCAGAGCGGCTGGTTCGAGGCGCGCGGACTGCGCGCTCCCAACGTGGCTGACTATCTGGATTTGGTGGCGCTTGGTACCGTGGCCGATGTGGTGGCGCTGGATGGCAACAACCGCATCTTGGTGCATCAGGGGTTGCAGCGCATTCGCGCCGGTCGCTGCCGTCCCGGTATTCAGGCCCTCATCGATGTATCGCGCCGTGAAGCGCGTCGCCTCACTGCGGCCGATCTTGGTTTCGCCCTCGGCCCGCGCCTCAATGCGGTGGGCCGGCTTGATGACATGTCGCTCGGGGTGGCCTGCCTCTTGTGCGATGACATCAACCTAGCACGGCAACTGGCCGCCGAGATGGATGGCCTCAATCAGGAACGCAAGGAGATTGAGCAGGGGATGCAGCAGGAGGCGCTCGCCACCTTGGAGCAGTTACGTTTTCGGGAAGGAGAGGTGCCCTCGGGCATCGTCCTGCACCGCAACGACTGGCATCAGGGGGTGGTGGGGCTGGTGGCCTCCAAGGTCAAGGAGAAGTACTATCGCCCGGTGATCGCCTTTGCCGAGAGCGGTGAGCATGAACTCAAGGGCTCTGGGCGCTCCATTCCTGGGGTGCACCTGCGTGATGCCCTCGAGCTGCTCGATACCCGTCACCCCGGCATCATCAGCAAGTTCGGTGGTCATGCCATGGCGGCGGGGCTGACCCTGCCCAAGGATCGTATCGAGGCATTTCGCAGCGCCTTCGAGGCGGTCATCGCCGAGCTGGTGACCCCTGAGCTGCTTACCGGCGAACTGCTCACCGATGGATCGCTGCTGGACGAGGAGTTGAGCCTGGAGATGGCCGAGTTGATCCGCGCCGCCGGCCCCTGGGGGCAGGCCTTCCCCGAGCCCCTGTTTGACGGTGAATTCGTACTGGTGCAGCAGCGCCTGGTGGGGGAGAAGCACCTCAAGCTGATGCTCACTACCGAGGCGGGGCTTGCTCTTGATGCTATCGCCTTCGGGGTGGATCTGCGGCGCTGGCCCGATGCCTCGGTGAAAAGGGTGCGTCTGGTCTATCGCCTCGACATCAATGAGTGGCGTGGCAGTCGTAACCTGCAATTGCTGGTAGAGCACCTCGAAGCGCTATGAGTGCCTACGCAGGATAAAAAAAGCCCGGCATGATGCCGGGCTTTTTGCTGCCAGAGGGCAGGTTAAAGGATAAAGGTGGCCACCTGCTGGTTGAGGTCGCCGGCCCGCTGTTTGAGGGCGTGGGTCTGATCCAGATCGCGCATCGCCGAGGCGGTGATGTCGTCGGTCACGTCCTTGATGGCGGTGGTGTTCTGGGTGATTTCGCCGGTCACCTGGGTCTGC
The DNA here is from genome assembly GCF_014892695.1 of Aeromonas simiae. Classification (NCBI taxonomy): domain Bacteria; kingdom Pseudomonadati; phylum Pseudomonadota; class Gammaproteobacteria; order Aeromonadales; family Aeromonadaceae; genus Aeromonas; species Aeromonas simiae. Next base: position 3,059,238 of record NZ_CP040449.1, on the reverse strand, counting down.
TCCTCGGCGGCGGTGGCGATCTGGCCCGCCATGTCGGAGATGAGGCTGACCGCTTGGGTGATCTCCTCCAGCGCCTTGGCGGCGGCATCGGCATCCTGCACGCTGTTGTCAGCCAGCTCTTGGCTGGTTTGCATCAGGCTGACGGCGCGGTTGGTGGTCTGTTGCAGGGTCTCGATGGTGGCGTGGATCTCCAGCGTGGAGTCCTGGGTACGCTTGGAGAGCACCCTGACCTCGTCGGCCACCACGGCAAAGCCGCGGCCCTGCTCGCCGGCGCGGGCTGCCTCAATGGCGGCGTTGAGGGCCAGCAGGTTGGTCTGCTCGGCGATCCCCTGAATGGTGGAGAGGATGCCCGAGATGGCCTGGGCGTGGCGACTCAGCTCGCCGATCACCTCGGTGGCCTGGCCGACTTCGTTGGCCAGGTTGTTGATAGACTGGCGGGTCTGGTGTACCAGATGCCGGCCTTGCTCACTGCTCTGGGCCGATTGCTGGGCCGCTGCGGCCGTGTTTTCGGCATTGCCTGCGATCTCTTGGGTAGCGCTCGCCATCTCGGTGACCGCGGTGGCGACCATGGTCACCTCCTGTTGCTGACGTTGCAGCTCGCTGACGGACTCCTGAGTGGTGATCAGACTGCGCTCGGCATCGTTGCCCAGCTCATTGGCCAGGTTGCGGATGTGGGAGATGAGTTGGTGTTGGCTGCCAACGAAGCGGTTGAAGTTCTGTGCCAGTTGGCCGACCTCGTCGCGGGCATCGATCTGAATGCGCTGAGTCAGATCGCCGTTACCGTCGGCGATGCGGGCCAGGGCTTGAGAGACCTTGGTCAGCGGGCCGAGTAGGACTCCGACCAGCCAGGAGATGGCGAGGATGCTGCCGACCAGCACCACCAGCGCCAGGCCGAGCTGGCTCATCAGCAGGGTAGAGAGGGGCGCTTCCAGGGTTGCCTTGTCCAGCAACAGCACCAGCTCCCAGTCGGTATCGGGCACATCGACCGCCCACATCAACTTGTCTCTCCCTTCACCATCGAAGTAGACCTGTTGCAGGGTTTGGTTCTGCTTGGTGCGCTCGATGAAGGCTCGGTTCAGATCGTTGTCGATCTCACTGACCGGCTTCATCGCCTTGCTGGCGTCCTTGTAGGCGATGACGGTGCCGTCTTTGTGCATCAGGATGGCGAAACCATCGGCTGGCAGGGTCATCTTGTTGACATCCTCCACCAGAGAGGAGATGGAGAGGTCGCCCCCCACTACGCCCCCCTGTGCCGGCTGCGCCAAGGTGACGACCAGTACGTTGTAGGCCACGTCGAGGTAGGGCTTGGTCAGGATCTGGGATCCCTTGGTCATGGCCTCCTGATACCAGCCACGGGTGCGCGGATCGTATCCGCTGCGATCGATGGAGGGGTCGGAGTCGTTCATCTTGCCGCTCGCCTCACCGAAGTAGGTGAGCTGGAAACGGCCGGAGAGTTGAGCTTGTTGCAGGGCGTTGAGTGGCTCGGAAGACGCCTTGCTGGCCAGCGCCTTGATCACGTCCTGACGATCGGCCAGCCAGTCGCTGATGCGTTCGGCTTGTTGGGCTCCGAGGCGCTGTGCCTGCTCCTGACCGTCCTGTAGCAACATGGCCTTCTGGCCCGAGTAGCTGCGCCAGGAGAGCAGGGTAATGACCAGCGAGAGGGCCAGAACCACGGATAACAGTATCTTCTGCTTGAGTGAGAGATTGTTCATAGCGGGCGTCTTCTAGTTTTCCATCCAAAATGGGGGCCGTGGGCGGATTAGCGCTCCACGGCAATATAACGGCTACAAATGGAAAAGCTGAACTAAAAAGTGAGTCGATTCATCACGTGAGGGGGGCCGCTAGGTTTTACGGATAAAATGGTTTTTAGGCTGGCTGGACGCGCCTCAGCCCTGTTTATTCCTTCCGCATTTCGCTAGAATATCCAGCTTTCTACGCACCTCGAACCCGAGAAATTTACGATGTTTGAAGTCAATCCTGTATTGAACAAGCTTAAGGAGCTGTCTGAGCGGACAGCGCTCCTTAGGGGGTACCTTTGACTATGATGCCAAGAAAGAGCGTCTAGAAGAGGTCAATGCCGAGCTGGAACAGCCGGATGTCTGGAATGAGCCCGAGCGTGCACAGGCGCTGGGTAAAGAGCGCGTCAGTCTAGAGACCGTGGTTGAGACCATCGATGCCCTGACCCAAGGGGCGGACGATGTCTCCATGTTGGTCGAGCTGGCCGTCGAGGGTGAGGACGAAGAGACCTTCAACGAGGCGGTGGCTGAGGCTGACCAGCTTGAGGCCAAGCTGGCCGAGCTGGAGTTTCGTCGCATGTTCTCCGGCCCTAACGATGCCTCCGACAGCTATCTGGACATTCAGTCCGGCTCCGGTGGTACCGAAGCCCAAGACTGGGCCAACATGGTGCTGCGCATGTACCTGCGCTGGGGTGAGGATCACGGCTTTAAGCCTGAGCTTATCGAGTGCTCCGAGGGGGAAGTGGCCGGTATCAAGTCTGCCACCATCAAGTTCAGCGGTGAGTATGCCTATGGCTGGCTGCGTACCGAGACCGGTGTACACCGTCTGGTGCGTAAGTCGCCGTTCGACTCCGGCGGCCGCCGTCACACCTCGTTCTGCTCTGTGTTCGTCTACCCCGAAATCGACGACGATATCGATATCGAGATCAACCCGGCCGATCTGCGTATCGACGTTTACCGCGCCTCTGGCGCCGGTGGTCAGCACGTTAACCGGACCGAATCTGCGGTGCGTATTACCCACATCCCGACCAACATCGTGGTACAGTGCCAGAACGACCGTTCCCAGCATAAGAACAAGGATCAGTGCATGAAGCAGCTGAAGGCCAAGCTCTATGAGTTTGAGCTTCAAAAGCAGAATGCCGAAAAGCAAGCCCTGGAAGACTCCAAGTCTGACATCGGCTGGGGCAGCCAGATCCGCTCCTACGTGCTCGATGATGCGCGTATCAAGGATCTGCGCACCGGTATTGAAACCCGCAACACTCAATCGGTGCTCGACGGGGATCTGGACAAGTTTATCGAAGCCAGCCTGAAATCAGGCCTGTAAAACGAAGTAAGCAGGAATCACCATGTCTGAACAAACCATGACTCCGGAAGTAGAACTCGGCCAAGAACTCAATAACGAGATGGCAGAGCGTCGCTCCAAGCTGGCCGCCCTGCGTGCGCAGGGTAATCCCTTCCCCAACGACTTCCGTCGTGACAGCCTCTCCGGCGACCTGCACGCCGAGTTTGGCGATAAATCGGAGGAGGAGCTGGCTGCCCTGGGTAAACGGGTGAGCATCGCTGGTCGTATCATGACTCGCCGTATCATGGGCAAGGCGGCGTTTGCCACCCTGCAGGACATGGCTGGCAAGATCCAGATCTACGTGACCCGTGACGACCTGCCGGAAGGCTTCTACAACGAGCAGTTCAAGAAGTGGGATCTGGGTGACATCGTCGGTGTTGAAGGGACCGTGTTCAAGACCAAGACCGGTGAACTCTCGGTGCATGTCTCCACCATCCGCCTGCTGACCAAGGCCCTGCGTCCGCTGCCCGAGAAGCACAAGGGGCTGACTGACCAAGAAGCCCGCTGCCGTCAGCGTTACCTGGATCTGATCGCCAACGAAGAGTCCCGCAAGACCTTCGTGACCCGCACCAAGGTGGTGGCTGGTATCCGTAAGTTCCTGAACGACAAGCGCTTCATGGAAGTGGAAACCCCCATGATGCAGGTCATCCCGGGTGGCGCCTCTGCTCGTCCCTTCATCACCCACCACAATGCGCTGGACATCGACATGTACCTGCGTATCGCCCCTGAGCTCTATCTGAAGCGTCTGGTGGTCGGTGGTTTCGAGCGTGTCTATGAGATCAACCGTAACTTCCGTAACGAAGGCATCTCCGTTCGCCATAACCCCGAGTTCACCATGCTCGAGTTCTACATGGCCTACGCCGACTACATCGATCTCATGGATCTCACCGAAGAGATGCTGCGCACTCTGGCGCAGGACATTCTGGGCGATACCAAGATCCGTTACGCCAAAGAGGGCGAAGAGGGTCTGACCATCGATTTCGGTCAGCCGTTCCAGCGCCTCTCTATGGTGGACTCCATCCTCAAGTACAACCCGGATGTGACCCGTGACGATCTGGCGACCCTGGAGAAGGCCACCGCTGTTGCCAAGCGCCTGAAGATCGAGCTGATGAAGAGCTGGGAGCTGGGCCACGTGATCACCGCGATCTTCGAAGAGACCGTGGAGCACATGCTGCTGCAACCGACCTTCATCACCGAGTACCCGGCCGCCGTCTCTCCGCTGGCTCGTCGCAACGACCAGAATCCGGACGTGACCGACCGCTTCGAGTTCTTCATCGGTGGCCGCGAGCTGGCCAACGGCTTCTCTGAGCTCAACGATGCCGAAGATCAGGCCGAGCGCTTCCAGGCCCAGGTTGACCAGAAGGCTGCTGGTGACGACGAAGCCATGTTCTATGACGCCGACTTCGTGACCGCGCTGGAGCACGGTCTGCCGCCGACCGCCGGTCAGGGTATCGGTATCGACCGTCTGGTGATGCTGTTCACCAACAGCCACACCATCCGCGACGTGATCCTGTTCCCGGCCCTGCGTCCGCAGAAGTAATCTCTGCTCTTCCCGTCCAGGAAGGTCAGCCAAAGCCCCGGTTCGCCGGGGCTTTTTTGTTTTCATTCAGTGGCTTGAGCCGGTCGTATCGATCCGGCATCCTGTCATCCCCGCAGCAAAGAGGAGCCGAGCCCATGAATCTGCGCGATCTCGAATATCTGGTGGCGCTGGAGGAGGAGAAACACTTTCGCAAGGCGGCCGAGCGTTGCTTTGTCAGCCAGCCGACCCTGAGCGGCCAGTTGCGCAAGCTGGAAGACGAACTGGGGGTGATCCTCATCGAGCGCACCTCACGTAAGGTGCTCTTTACACCGGCTGGAGAGGCCATGGCCCAGCAGGCGCGCCGGGTACTCAAGGAGGTGCGCGAGCTCAAGGTCATTGGCCAGAGTTTTGCCGAGCCCATGTCGGGGGAGATCCACATCGGTCTCATCCCGACCGTTGGCCCCTATCTGTTGCCCCATATCATCCAAGATCTGCGTGCTCACTTTCCTAAGCTCGAGTTTTATCTCTACGAGGAGCAGACACAGGTGCTACTCAAGAAGCTCGATGAGGGGGAGCTGGACTGCCTGATCCTGGCCGAGCTGGAGGGAATGGAGGGGTTCGGCTCGTTGCCGCTCTATCAAGAGCCCATGTGGCTGGCGGTGCCCTCTTGGCACCCAGAGGCGAATGTGGCCCAGGTGCCGTTTCATCATCTCAAGGGCAAGCGGCTGCTGATGCTGGCAGATGGCCACTGTTTGCGTGAGCAGGCGCTGGGCTTTTGCTTCGCGGCCGGGGTGGGGGAGGATCAGCGCTTCAAGGGTACCAGTCTCGAGACCCTGCGCAACATGGTGGCGGCCGGTAACGGCATGACCCTGATCCCGCAGTTGGCGGTGCCGGGGCCGGAGGAGGGGGGCGTCAGCTATCGCCCTGTGGTGGAGCCGGCACCGGGCCGAACCATCTCGCTGCTCTATCGCCGTCACTCGGTGCGGCGCCCCTGCTTCAACGAGCTGGCCGAGCGGATCCGGGCGCTGATGGAAAAAAAACTGGCGGGATAACCCGCCAGTTTTTTTAGAACAGATCGTCGGTGGAGATGCTCTCTCCGCCTCCGTCGCTCCCTCCGCTGAAGGGATCGCTGCCCCCCACCGGCGCCGCATAGCGGGTCGGCTCGGTGCCCTGCTTGAAGTACTCGCTGTGGCTGCTACCACCGCCACCATAGCTGAGCAGGCCGGTGTTATTGTCGACCTGAGCCGAGATGATGCTGCTCGGCTTCGGGGTCGCCCGCTCGGGCAATCCTTGCAATGCCACCTTCATGAAGTCGATCCAGATAGGCTGCGCCGTGTTGGCGCCGAACGCACCGGCCCCGAGAGAGCGCTGGTGGTTATCAAAGCCAATCCAAGCGGTGGCCACCAGATCCGGGGTAAAGCCCGAGAACCAGAGGTCACGAGCCTCGTTGGTGGTACCTGTCTTGCCCGCAATGTCATGGCGCTTGAGCTCGGCGGCGGCCCGCCAGCCGGTGCCACGCCAGCCATTGCCCCCCCAGATCGCGGTCTTGAGGGTATCGGCAATCAGGAAGGCACTCTCCGGGCTGATGGCCTGAGGCGCACAGGTAGCGCTCTGCGTCGACGCACATTGAGTGGCAGCAGGAGCTTCATCGCTTTGCATGGCATCCGAGGCGCTAGCTGCATAGGTGGCGGAGGATGGGCCGCACTCCAGGGCGCAGGCGACCATCGGTGTATTTTCGAACAAGACATTGCCTGTGTTATCCACGACCTTGCCGATGAAATAGGGCGTCACCAGACGGCCACCATTGGCAAAGGCGGCATAGCCTCTGACGACCTCGATGGGGGTGAATTCGGCAGCGCCCAGTGCCAGCGGCTCATAGGGAGCAATCTGATTGCGCGGAAAGCCGAAACGTTCCAGACCATTGACGAAGGTGCCAATCCCGATGGCGCGCAGCAGACGCACCGACATGACGTTTTTGGACTTGGCGAGCCCCAGCCGTAGCGGGAGGGGGCCTTCGTAGACGGCAGGTGAATTCTTCGGCTGCCATGCCTTGCCGGATGAGGGGTCCCACTGATTGATCGGCGCATCGTTGATGAGCGAGGCCAGGGTATAGCCCTGCTCCAGAGCGGTGGCATAGAGGAAGGGCTTGATGTTGGAGCCGATCTGGCGACGCGCCTGCTCTACCCGGTTGAATTTAGACAGCTCGAAGCTAAAGCCGCCGACCAACCCCTCGACGGCGCCATCGAATGGGTTGAGCGCCACCAGGGCCGCGTTGGCATCGGGAATCTGGCCTAGCATCAGGCGTTCCCCTTCCGGGCGAACCCAGACTTGGGTGCCGACTTTCAGCACGTCACGAGCGCCGCGCGGGGCGGGGCCCATGCGTGAGTCGGTGATGAAGGGGCGGGCCCACTTGATGGCATTCCAGTCCAGCTCCCCCTGCTTGCCATCTTTGAGAATGACTTGGGCGGAGCGGTCGGCCACTTCGGTCACCACGGCTGGAATGAGGGGGTTGTAGCTCGGCTGCTTGGCCAGGTATTCGACTATTTGCGGGTATTCCCACGCCTTCTCGCCGCGCTGCCAGAGCTGCTTCTCGGTACCGCGATAGCCGTGGCGCATGTCGTAGTCGATGAGCCCCTTAAGCAGCGCATCACGGGCGGCCTTCTGACGCTTTGAGTCAACCGTGGTGTAGACGTGCAGCCCCATGGTATAGGCATCTTCTCCGTAGAGATCCACCATCTTCTGGCGCACCATCTCCCCCAGATAAGGGGCGTAGAGGGTCAACTCAGCACCGTGGTAACGGGCCACCACCGGCTTTTTGGAAAACTCGTCAAACTGAGCCTGCGTGATCTTGCCGGTCTCCAGCATACGGCCGAGCACCACATTACGACGGTCGAAGGCACGCTGGGGGGAGCGGATCGGGTTGAGCATGGAGGGGGCCTTAGGCAGGCCGGCGATGATGGCGATCTCGTCGAGGGTCAGCTCGCTGACATTCTTGCCGAAGTAGACCTGAGCAGCGGCACCGACGCCGTAGGCGCGATAGCCGAGCGGGATCTTGTTGAGGTAGAGCTCGAGGATCTCATCCTTAGTCAGGTTCTGCTCGATGCGCCAAGCCAGGAAGATCTCCTTGACCTTGCGGACAATGGTTTTCTCATTGGAGAGGAAGAAGTTACGTGCCACCTGCTGAGTGATGGTACTTGCCCCCTGGCTGGCGTGTCCCGACGCGGCCACGGCCAGTGCCGCACGCAAAATGCCGATGGGGTCGATCCCGGGATGTTCATAGAACCGGGCATCTTCGGTGGCCAGCACGGCATCCACCATCTGATGGGGAATCTCGGCCATCTTCAGGGGGATACGGCGCACTTCACCGTACTGGGAGATCAGTTCACCATCGCGGCTGTAAACCCGCATCGGGGTTGCCAGCTTGACGTCTTTGAGGGAGCTGACGTCAGGCAACTGGGGTTTGATATAGAAGTAGATACCGAGCAGTCCGGCGGCGCCCAGCGCAGCACAGATCAACCCGACAAACATCAGGCGCACAAGCCATTTCAACATGGAGTTACTACCGATCGTCTTAAATTTGGCCAACGGGCGCAGAGTATAGCCGTTTTGCCTAGTTGAGTTCGAGCTTTTCCCTGTTATCCGGTTTGGCGCAATGAGCGTGAGAAGGGCGGCTGGATGGAGATTTTTGTACTGCCCTCCCAACGCTGTGCTAATTCTTAAGTCAGCAAATCGATTGAAGAATCAATAAACACATAACTCAATCATATGGATGTGGATCTTTATGCTGGGACTCTTCAGGGAAGGAGCCCTGCTGCCGCTGGTGGGGGTCGATTTCGGCTCCCATACCATCAAAGCGGTCAGCCTGACGGGGCGGGAAGGCAAGTTTTTTATCGATGCGTTAGCCAATGTGGCAACCCCAAAGGGGGTGTTTGTCGATTATCAGTTACAGGATATTGAGCGGGTGGTTCATGCGTTAAAGGCGCTCAAACGTTCGCTCCCCTCCAGTGACTATGCGTCGGTCTCTGTCACCGGCTCTCATGTCATCACCAAGGTGCTCTCTCTGGATGCTTCCCTTTCCGAGGCTGACCTGCACGAACAGGTCATGCTTGAGGCGGAGCAGCTGATCCCCTTCCCACTTGATGAAATCAGTCTCGACTATGAGTCGTTAGGGCCAAATCCAAGCGATCCGGAGCGGCAGGATGTCTTGCTCAGCGCGGCACGCACGGAAAGCATCTCGGGTCGGGTGAGCGCATTGGCGGAAGCCGGCTGGACAGCCAAAGTGATGGATGTCGGAGTTCATGCCTTGGGGCGAGGGGTTCTGGCCTGCTGCCCGGAGCTGGCCGATAGCACTCATGCTACGGGGATTGTCGATATAGGTTCGGGCTCTTTGACATTTGCCGTACTGGTACGTGGAGAGGTGATCCACTCTCGCTTGCAAAATTTTGGTGGCGATCAGCTGACCCAAGCTATTGCTAGCTTCTACGCCATGAGTCAGGAGGAGGCAGAGCTGGCCAAGTGCTCCCACTCCTTGCCACATACCTTTGCTGAAGAGGTGGTTCCCGGGTATGTGGTGAGCCTCATCCAACAGGTTAAACGCAATATCCAATTGTTTTGTAGCGCCTCCAACTTCAGAGAGATCTCCGGTCTTGTGCTAACCGGTGGAGGCAGCGTGCTCTCTGGGTTACCAATGCAATTAGCCGATGAACTGAACCTGGAGGTCATCCATCCTGATCCCCTTGCCCTGTTTCGACATCCCAAGCTTGCGGTTGATGAGCATGGTGCTCGTTACATGACAGCATTGGGATTGGCTCTGCGGAGCTTTACACCATGTCAAATATAAATCTGCTGCCCTGGCGGGAAGCGCGTAACCAGAGGCAGAAAAAACAGTTCGGAGTGCTGTTGGCGGGGTGTTTGCTGGCAACGGTGTTGTTGGGCTTGGCCGCTAATTGGCTGGTGATGGAGATTGTGGATAGTCAAAAGGCGCGAAACCAGCGGTTGCAGACCGAGATCGCGCTGCTGGATGTTCAATTGGGCGAAGTCGCTAAGTTAAAAGCGCGCCGCCAAGCCCTGCTTGCTCGCATGCAACTGATTGCGGATTTGCAAGAACGGCGCAACTTGCCGGTACGTTTTTTCAATGCCCTTCCAGATATCGTGCCTAACGGGGTTTATCTCAGTAGCTTGCAGCTGCAAGGCGCCATGGTCGATGTGACCGGCAAGACCGAAGCGTATGGCCGGGTAGCCAGCATGATGCGCAGCATCGATGGGTCGGGATGGCTGGGATTATCACGGATTAGCACCATTTTTTCCGCAGAGCAGACCCCGATAGCGCTCAGTCAGTTTTCGCTTATGTTTCAGGTGCTTAGTAAGCACAGCCCTGATAAAGGAGAGAAGAAGTCATGACATGGCAGGAGCTCAATGAACTTGATCTGGGGGCAATAGGAAGTTGGCCGCGCTTGGCGAAGATGCTCTTAGTCGGCGTGCTGTGTGCGTTGCTGGGAGGGGCTTTTTATTACTACGTCATCGCGTCATCCATAGAGATGCTGCGCACGGCGCAGCGGGAAGAGGAGACGCTCAGGGCTCAGTTTGAAGGAAAAGCGATGCTGGCGGCTAGCCTTCCGGCTTACCAAGTGCAAATGGCTGAACTAGAGAAGTTGGTGGAGGCGCAACTGAAGCAGCTTCCCAACACCAACGAAGTGGCGGGCATGTTGGATGACATCAGCTTCATTGCAACCGATAACGGGTTGCAGCTCAATCGTATTAATTGGGAGCCCGAGGTGGCCCATGAGTTCTCTACCGAATTACCCATGCGTATTGAGGTTGAGGGCAGTTATCACCAATTAGGTCAGTTTGCCGCGGGCCTGGCGGGTCTACCCCGCATTGTCATTCTCGATACCTTTCAATTGAAAGGGGGGGCGGCTGGGGAGCAAATTGCCATGAGCATGCGAGCCAAGACCTATCGCTACAACGGTGATGCCGGGACGAAAGCACCGGTAGGGAAAAAATCATGAGAGGTGCCAGCCTGTATATCGCCATGTCGCTAGGCCTTGCTGGCTGTAACCCGCATAGTGATATTGAGGATTACATTACCGAGGTTAGAGCCCGCCCTGCCCAACCGATTGCGCCATTGCCCGAAGTCAGCCCCTTCATCCCCCTTGCCTACCAAGCCACCCGGCAGAGAAGCCCCTTCATCCAACCCAAACCCGAGCAGGGAAGCGCTCTCGTCGTGCTCAAGCCGGAGTGTCGGCCCTTGCCCCCAAGGGAGAAAGAAAAGTTGGAGCTGTATGGCCTAGAACACCTCACCATGGCCGGCACCCTCGCCAAACAGGGGCAATTATGGGCATTGGTGGGCACGCCAGATGGCCAAGTTATCAAGGTTGGCCTGAATCGCTTCATGGGGCTTAACCATGGGAAAGTCGTACGCATTGGCAAGGATGCCATCGAATTGCTCGAAACCATCCCGGATGGAAAGGGGTGTTGGGTAACGCGTGATACCCGATTGGCAATGACTAACACCAAATAGAACCATAAGCAGGGACCGATATGAAATGGACAGTGGGGTTATTCCGGATGGGGATGGTATGGCTGGCCCTGTCCAGTCAAGGTGTATGGGCGCAGGCCTCCTTGCAAGAGGTGCGCGTCAATCCGCAGATCTCGGGGCGTATTGAATTAGAACTTTCCTTCAGCGAGCCGGTTTCCGGTATCACGGATCGACTGAGCTACCAGCCGGATAGGTTGCGGCTGCATATTCCCGGTGCTGTTGGCACATTAAAAGACAATCCCTTGCCAATACGACAGCAAGGGATCAGCGACGTTCGGGTGGAAAACCAAGGCACAGGGCTGGATATAGAGATAGGAATGGATGAATTAATGCCCTATCAGGTGAACCAGCAGGGTGGATTTGACCCCATAGGTCCAGACACTTTTTCCCGCTTAGGGTTGTGATACCCGACTGCGCAGAAATTCCCGTGGTGAACGGTATCCCAAGGCGCTGTGCGGGTGGTGCTCGTTATAATGCTCAAACGCGATAGCCAAATTGCCTACCGCTGTTCGGCTATCCGGTTTTGGCATCATCTCGATATAGTCTCGCTTCATCGTCTTCACGAAGCTCTCCGCTATACCGTTACTCTGTGGGCTTCTCACTGCTGTCGTTCTGGGCTCCAACCCGATTTCTCGTGCAAACGCGCGGGTCTCATGGGCTCGATACGCCGAGCCATTATCAGTCAGCCACTCCACCGGTGATGCCGGCAACGAATCCCCAAAGCGATGTTCGACAGACCTCAGCATGACATCTTGCACAGTGTCACTATCGTAACCCCCAGTACTGGCCGCCCAGTCCAACGCTTCCCTATCGCAGCAATCCATGGCGAACGTGACACGTAGTTTTTCACCGTTATCGCAGCGAAACTCGAAGCCATCTGAGCACCACCGTCGATTGCTCTCCTTGACGGCAACACGCCCCTTATGTGCCTGCTGGGCCAATGGTGCAGCTGGTTTTCTTTCCAGCAGCAAGCCATGTTCGCGCATGACGCGATATACCCGCTTAGCGTTTACCACAGGTTGTTCTGTTGCCTCAGACTGACGCCGTAACAGCGCCCAGACCCGGCGATAGCCATAGGAGGGAAGCTCTGCCATCGCCTCCATGATACGGCCAAGTAAGGCTGCATCATCACGCTGGCGATGATGACGACCATCTTGCCAACCCGGTTTTCGATGAACACGAACGGATAGCTGCGCACGCGATACATTAAGAGCCTGGCTCACAGCACTTAATCGTCGTCCCCCGGCAACAAGGGCGCATGCGCAATCCATTTTTTTGCTCGACCATACTCCACGGCTTCTTTGAGGATCTCGTTCTCCATGGTCTTCTTCCCGAGCAGACGCTGAAGCTCTCGGATCTGCTTGATGGCAGCAGCCAACTCGGAAGCAGGAACAACATCCTCACCGGCGGTGATCGCCGTGAGAGACCCTTCTTGGAATTGCTTACGCCATTTGAAAAGCTGGTTTGCGTTGACGTCGTGCAAGCGAGCAACATGAGAGACGGTCATCCCGGGCTCAAAGGTCTGCTGCACGATGGCGATCTTTTCTTGTGGAGTCCGGCGTCGACGGCGCTCGGCCCCTGTTAACACTTCGACCATCTTCTCGTTGTGACTAGTACTGAACATAGCTCCAAGACTACCTCTTAAGTTAAGAGGGGCGAAGTGTCTGGATCTTCAAGGGGCCAATCTACTCTGTTGCAAATGGTGAGTTGACATTGACAGACCTCGGTGGTGGTGAGTTCGGGTATATTTTCGAAGCCAATGCGAGTGCCGATGTCGGGAGGTATACATTTGGTGTCACTATCCGGGATGGTGACGGTGATGAAGAGTTGAAGGAGATTTCTTTCAATATTATCAACATCGGCCCGGTTGCAGGTGAAGATAAGTATGAATTAAATAAAGATGATTTCATTCCTAAAGAGGTGGTGATCGCCGGTAGTGGTAGCGATATTTGGGTGAAAGGCTCGGTTATAGATGGCAGTCTCACTGGACCAAACAAAGGCAGTATGACCGTTGGTAACAATGATGCGGGCGGTAAAAATATCAATGTAGACTCTGATCTTATTGGTATGACAAATGAAGATTTTTTCTCAATGTTTTTCTCTTCAAATGGAGAAGGTGTTTGTTTCGATGAGTTAGAGTCCGCCGGGGTGTTGCATGTTATCACAGGGAGTGATAACGATATCCTCTCTGCGTTGCACGAGATTGACATCGATGACCCAAGAATTATTGTGCTTCGCCCAGATGATGGAACATTGAATCTGTCAGGGAAGCTTGATCTTTCTGCTAATGGCATGCCCATTATTGTTGACGGTCACGTATCGTCATCTGCGAATAATTTAACCATCAATGGTTTTTTGTATGTGAAAGGTAATTATAGCGGGAAAGGTAATGTCACTGTCGATGGTTGTCTGGTCATTGAGGGGGATGTTAATTTAGGCTCGTCAATTCATGTCAATGGCTCTGGTGATGGTAGCATCAGTGTCATTGAGGGGGATGTGGAGCCCATCAAGATTGAATTTGATGATCTTCTGAATAATGACCACGACCCTGATGGCGTATTACCTATTGGGGAAGAGTTATACCAGTCCATCTTTGACTCTATATCGACAAATATTCCCGGCTTTATAAAACAAGAGCTCAGGGATACGAGCGGTAATCTGATCGGCGTGCAGTTTATGCCTGTCAAAGATGATAATGGTAATTATGGCGATGGGTTCGAGTTTACATACACCATCGTTGACGCTGATGGAGAGACGTCGACGGCTAATGTGACCGTCACCCTGAAAGAGGCGGCTATTCAGGCCGAAGAGGAGGGTGAGTGCGGTAGTGTGATGGGCACCTCCCGCTTCGCGGCGCCAGAGCCAGAACCTGCGGGGGCCTTTAGCCATCTGCAAGCGCTGATCGCTGGCCGGCTAGGCGTGGGGGTGGAGGCGCTGACCCTGACCATGATGCTGGGTTACATCCAGCAGCATGGGGATGAGCTAGGCATCAAGGTATCAGAGGCCATGGCCGCAGAGGGGCCGCTGGCGCAGGAGATAGCGCAAGGGGACGCCCTGCTGGTGTCTGCCGATATGTCGGATACGGTGGTGAGTCTCGGCGCCGCCGAGATGGTGACTTTCCTCGGTCAATTGCAAAGCCTCACCGGCGCCGTCAGTGCCGACCCGGATCTGCTGTTACAGACCATACAGAACATGGATGTGGACACGCTCGGGGAGGTGGCGCGCGAGCTGGAGTTGGTCTCTTTCAAGGGCGGAGCCAACTCCTTGCTGCAAGGGGGGCAAGGGGATGATGTGCTGCTCTCGGTGGGAGCTAACGACATCTTGGTGGGCGGAGCTGGCGATGACATTCTGGTCGGCGGCGCCGGGGATGATGTGCTGGCCGGTGGTGCTGGCAATGACGTCCTGATCGGAGGCAGTGGCGCCGACACCTTTGTCTGGCAGGCCGGCGACGAGGGAACGGGAGAGCGCCCCGCCGTGGATCGGGTGCTCGACTTCAATCGTCACGAGGGGGACTGCCTCGATCTGCGCGATTTGCTGCAAGGAGAGAGCGGAGCCTCCATCGATCAGTACCTCTCTTTGCTGGAGCGTGACGGCAGCACCGTCATTGCGGTGAAGACGACGGGCAGCGGCGCGGTCAATCAGGAGATCGTGTTGGAAGGCGTCAGCTTCGCCGACTTGGGGGGCGGCAGTGGCAGTGAGCTGCTCAATAGCATGTTGGCGGACGGCCTCATCAAGGTCGATGAGATGATGTGATGGCCAGGAGGGTCACCAAGGCGAGGGGAAACCCTCGCCTTTTTCGTTGGCCGTCATGGGGTGACCCGGGTATGCAGGGTGAAGCCCTCCTCGCACGGCGCGAGTGTCACCTCGACACGGCCCAGCTCACCTAGCGTGTCGGCATGGGTGCCGCCGCAGGGGATGGTGATGCGGCGCCCCTCCAGTTCACAGTGCCACCAGCGCGAGTCGATGATGGCTTCACCGTCGCGGCTGCGCTCTATCTTGCCCCCCGCAGCCAGCCAGGTGGCGAGCTGAGTGTTGATGGCCTCGGCGATAGTGGGCAGCGCCGCCAGCAGTTCGGCCCCCATCACCCCCTTCTTGCGCAGGCTTTTACCAATACGGTACTGCTCGAAGGAGCCCAGCGGCTCGACCCGTGAGCGGGTGATGGCGAGGCGATCGAAATCGGCTTGGCCCAGGGCGTCGCGCTCGGCCGGCTCCTTCTTCCAATAGGGGGCGAGGGCCCGGTTCAGGGCCAATGCCGCCAGATGGCAACCGCTGTGACCGAGTGAAAGCTGCCGGCGCGCCTCACCATCGACCCGTAGGGTCACCGGGGTGCCCACCGTCAGTGGGTAATGGCCTGCCAGCGGATGCACCACCACGAAGGCCCAGCCGGGCTCTCCGCGTTTGACGGGAATGTCAGCATCGACAAACAGGGCGCCCTGCGGGCTGATGGCGCCCATGCGGCAGGGAGAGACCCTGGCCTGACCCCCCTCCCAGAGCAGGGTGCCGCTGTCGCCGGGTTGATCGGGCCAGAGATGGCTTTGCGGATGAAAGGGGGAGAGGTCGGTCACGATCAGGGTGGAGTCGGTTGCGGGTTGGGTAAGCAGGACACGGGCCTGCTCCTCGAGGTGACCCAGCACGAAGCTGACGCGGGTGTGTTCCATGAGATCCTCCTTCGAACGATGGAAGGGAGGATACCGCAAAAGAGGCGGGCAGCTCATCGGCGTAATGGGCCGCCCGTTTCCCGGTGTTAAAGCAGCGAGGCCAGCAGATAGGCGTTAAGGGCGATCACCAGGGCGACGATGATCCGCCCGAGCGCCCGGGTCAGCGGCCGGTTGCGGTATTCGCCCATCAGGGTGCGATCCCCGGTGAGCAGCAGCAGCGGAATGAGCGCCAGTGCGATGCCAAAGCTCAGCACCACCTGGCTCATCACCAGGATTTCGGTGGTGTTGAGCCCCATGGCGATCACCACGAAGGCGGGCGCCATGGTGATGGCCCGGCGTAGCCAGAGCGGGATACGAAACTGCACGAACCCCTGCATCACCACCTGGCCTGCCAGGGTGCCGACCACGGTCGAGCTGACGCCCGAGGCCACCAGTGACAGGCCGAACAGGGTGGCGGCGGCCTGTCCCAGTAACGGGGTCAGGGTGGCATGGGCACTCTCGATGCCTGCGACATCGTGATGGCCGCTAGCGTGAAAGGCGGCGGCCGCCATCGCCATCATGGCCAGATTGACGAACCCGGCTATGGTCATGGCGATCGCCACGTCGGTGCGGGCGCCCCGCAGCCGCTGGGGAATATCGCGGTGCGGGTCGGTGCTCTGGGTCAGGGCCGAGTGCAGGTAGATGACGTGGGGCATGACGGTGGCCCCCAGCACCCCGGCGGCCAGATAGATAGCCTCATTGTTGGGCAGCCCCGGCAACAGGACGCCTTCGACCAGGCTCGGCAGGTGGGGGCGTGAAAACAGCAGCTCCACCACATAGGCCAGCGCCACAAACAGCAGCAAACCGCCCACCACCAGCTCGAGTGGTTTCTGGCCCCGGCTTTGCAATGAGAGGATGCCCCAACTGACGATAGCCGTCAGGCCCGCTCCTTCTAGCAGGGTGACGCCAAGCAGCAGCTGAAATCCCACCGCGGCGCCGATGAATTCGGCCAGATCGGTGGCCATGGCGATGATCTCAGCCTGTACCCAGTAGGCCCAGACGGCAGGCCTTGGCAGCCGGTCTCGGATATGCTCGGCCAGGTTCTTGCCGGTGACGATGCCCAGCTTTGCCGACAGCCCCTGCACCAGCATGGCCATCAGGTTGGCCCAAACCACCACCCACAGCAGTTGATAGCCAAATTGGGAGCCGGCTTGGATATTGGTGGCGAAGTTACCCGGATCGATGTAACCGATGGCGGCGATGAAGGCGGGCCCGAGCAGGCTCAGTCTGAGCTTGCGTTGGCGTGGCAAGGAGAGCGAGGCGGGTTGCATGATGTGACCTCCATAACGGGATGCATCGAGCATACATGCAATTGAGAATCACTATCAATTGATTGTGCGGATGGCTGTCATCGATTTTCTGCGCACCCGTTGCTTCCTCCGGAGGGATTTCGTACAATACGCCGCCCTAGAAAGCAGCGTCAACACACACACGTTCCTTGCCTCCGAGGTTTGGCTGCACCCGGGCGGAGGCTGATTAACCCGTAAGGAGCTGATAATGCGTCATTACGAAATCGTCTTCATGGTTCATCCGGACCAGAGCGAGCAAGTTCCTGGCATGATCGAGCGCTACACCGGCGCCATCACCACTGCCGGTGGTAAGATTCATCGCCTGGAAGACTGGGGCCGCCGTCAACTGGCTTACCCGATCGAGAAGCTGCACAAGGCGCACTACGTTCTGCTGAACGTGGAAGCCGAGCAGGCTGTTATCGACGAACTGGAAACTAACTTCCGCTTCAACGATGCCGTTATCCGCAACATGATCATGCGCACCAAGCACGCCGTGACTGAAGTTTCTCCGATGGCCAAGGCCAAGGAAGAGCGTTCTTCTTTCCGTCGTGACGACGTTCGCAGCGAAGAGTCTGCCGAAGCTACCACTGAAGCTTCCGCAGAAGAGTAATTCCGGATCACAGACTAGAGGATAAAGGCAATGGCACGTTATTTCCGTCGTCGCAAGTTCTGCCGCTTCACCGCCGAGAACGTAACCGAGATCGACTACAAAGATATCGTTACCCTGAAGAACTACATCACTGAATCTGGCAAGATCGTACCGAGCCGTATCACCGGTACCCGTGCCAAGTATCAGCGTCAGCTGGCTCGCGCCATCAAGCGCGCCCGTTACCTGGCTCTGCTGCCGTACACCGATCTGCACAACAAGTAAGAATCGGTCCGGCGCTTACGCCTAACTCAACGAAATTTATAGAGGAAAGGTAATGCAAGTTATCCTGCTCGATAAGATCGCCAAGCTGGGCGGTCTGGGTGACCAAGTTAATGTTAAGCCTGGTTTTGCCCGTAACTTCCTGATCCCGCAAGGCAAGGCTGTGATGGCGACCAAGGCCAACATCGCTTCTTTCGACGCTCGTCGTGCCGAGCTGGAAGCCAAGCTGGAAGCCACCCTGGTTGCCGCTCAAGAGCGCGCTGCCAAGCTGGGCGAACTGGCTGCCGTCGTTATCGCCTCCAAGGCCGGTGACGAAGGTAAGCTGTTCGGCTCCATCGGTACCCGCGACGTGGCTGATGCCATCACCGCTGCTGGCGTAGCCGTGTCCAAGAGCGAAGTTCGCATGGGCAACGTTCTGCGTTCCACCGGCGAGTACGAAGTTTCCGTTCAGCTGCACGCTGACGTGAAGGCGACCGTACAAATCCAGGTTGTTGCTGGCGAGTAATCGACAGTTCATCTGGTAAAAAAACCCGCGCATTGCGCGGGTTTTTTATTGCCTGCCGCCGGGGTAGAGTGGAGATCGTCAACCTCAGAGGAGGCGTTCCATGACTGACTGGGTGGAAGGCCGCGTGCTTGAGCGCACCGACTGGACCGATACTCACTTCTCATTGCGGGTTCAGGCGAACCTGCCCCCCTACAAGGCTGGCCAATTTACCAAGTTGGCCCTCGTCGACGGCGAGCAGAAGGTGCAGCGCGCCTATTCGTTCGTCAACCCTCCCAGCGCGCCCTGGCATGAGTTCTATATCGTCGAGATCCCGAACGGGCAACTGACCCCTCGCCTCGGCAGCCTGCAACCGGGCGATGCCGTGCTGGTCGCGGCCAACCCGACCGGTTTTCTCACCCTCGACGAGATCCCCGCCGGACGCGATCTCTGGATGCTCTCTACCGGTACCGCCATCGGGCCATTTCTCTCGATCCTCGCCGACGGTGAGGTGGCGATGCGTTTTGACAACCTAGTGCTGGTGCACGGAGTGCGCTTTGGCCGCGAGCTGACCTACCAGCCGCTGCTGCGCCAACTGGCCGAGCGTTATGGGGAGCGTTTCAACTATGTGCCCATGGTCAGTCGCGAGCCGTGGCAAACCGCGCTGCCCGGTCGAATTCCGGCGGCGATCGGCAGCGGTGCGCTGGAGCGGCGGGTCGGTCTTGGGATCACCCCAAGTCAGAGCCAGGTGATGATTTGCGGCAACCCCGAGATGGTGCGCGACACCCAAGGGGTGCTGCTCGAGCGAGGTCTGGTCAAGAACCTCAGGCGCAAGCCCGGCCAGATCAGCGCTGAGAACTACTGGTAAACACAAAGGGGGCCTATGGCCCCTCTTTCATGCGGGTTAATGCAGGATCAGAACTCGTTGGAGAGCGCCTTGTAGCCCTTCACCAGATCGATATTGGCGTGCACCACGTCCTCCGAGAACTCGGTCGCATCGACCGTGACCTTGGGAATGCGCTCGAGATCGCTCTGCTGGCTGATGTGAGTGGTGGAGGGGACATAGAACTCGGGAGGCAGGTCACAGCCGTCCACCACCGAGTTGTGACGCACCACGCAGCCATCGCCGATGTGGCAGTTAAAAAGCACGCTGTTGAAACCGATGAAGACCCGGTTTCCCACGCAGCAGGGGCCGTGCACTATGCTGCGGTGGGCGATGGAGCTGGACTCGCCGATGGTGACGGCGGCGCCCGATTTTGAGTGGATCACCACCCCATCCTGAATGTTGGAGTTGGCGCCGATGACGATGGGCTCCATGTCACCGAGTTCGTCGACCTCGTCGGCACGGATCACCGCATAGGGGCCGACGAAGACGTTCTCGTGGATGATCACCTTGCCGCAGATGATGGCGGTCTTATCGATGTAGGCGGATTCGTGAATGACCGGCAGGTGGCCGGAGGGGTTCTTGCGGATCATGCTGCTTCCCGTGGTTGAAATTCACTCCTTGCAGGCCAGCCAGCTTACGCCACCTTGATAACAGGTGAAACTCTAAACTGGTCTGGCCAAGCGTTTAGGCCGGTTGCGCAATCCGGGCGGCCCTTCTTTGCTGCTGCCACAGCAGCAGGCCAACGGCGAAGCCGACGGCACTGATGGCGGTGACATAGTGGGAGGGGGCCAGCACATCCTCTTTCATCCACAGGGTAACCAGCATGGGGGTGAGGCCACCAAAGATGGCGTAGGCGACGTTGTAGGAGAACGACAGCCCGCTAAAGCGCACCGCAGGCGGGAAGGCATGCACCATGACGTGGGGGACGGCCCCCACCAGTCCGACGGCGAAGCCGGCCAGGGCGTAGTGGGCATAGAGGGCATCGCTACCGCCGAGTAGGCCGCGATAGAAGAGGTTGACCGTGACGGCCAGCAGCACCGAGCCGAGCAGGAAGGTGCGGCCGCTGCCGATGGCGTCACAGAGGCGGCCATAGACGACGCAACCCAGAGTGAGCGCCAGGATCGCCAGCGAGTTGGCTTGCAGGGCATCGGCGGGGGCGATGGCATGCACCTTTTGCAGGTAGGTCGGGGTCATCAGGATCACCACCACGATCCCGGCCGAGAGCAGCCAGGTGAGCAGCATAGAGATGACCACACTGCTCCTGTGCTCGCGCAGTACGGTGCGCAGCGGCAGCTCCTCGGCCAGCGCCTTGCTCGCCTGCAACTCGGCAAACACCGGGGTCTCGTGCAGCCAGCGGCGCAGGTACATGGCGAGGATGCCGAACACCCCGCCGAGCACGAAGGCCAGACGCCAGCCCCATTGGCTCACCTCGCTCGGGCTCATTCCCTTGTTGATGGCGGTGGCGACCAGAGATCCGAGCAGAATGCCGGCGGTCAGGCCGCCGGTCAGCACGCCGCAGGCGACCCCCACCCGTTTGGCGGGGACGTGTTCAGCCACGAAGACCCAGGCGCCCGGCACCTCGCCACCGATGGCGGCCCCTTGCAGGATACGCAGCAACAGCAGCAGCACAGGAGCTAGGATGCCGAGGGTGGCGTGGGTCGGCAGCAAGCCGATGAGCAGGGTCGGCAACGCCATCAGGATGATGCTCAAGGTGAACATCCGCTTGCGGCCGACCAGATCGCCGAAGTGGGCCATGATGATGCCACCGAGCGGACGTGCCAGGTAGCCGGCGGCGAAGATACCGAAGGTCTGGAACTGGCGCAGCCATTCAGGGATGTCGGGCGGGAAGAACAGCTCACCGATCACCACGGCGAAAAAGACGAAGATGATGAAGTCGTAAAATTCCAGCGCGCCACCGAGGGCAGCCAGCCCCAGCGTCTTGTAGTCCTGCCGGGAGAGGGGGCGGGTGTGTGTGCTCATGTCAGTCCCTGTTGTTGTCATCCTGAAGTGGTGGTGCTGGGCGGCACCATGTTGCGAGGGTAAGATGCGCCGGTAGCGGCTGTAAATCGCGCAATCTGCAACACTGTCTTGCGTTTCCCGGCCATGGCCGGAAGAAGGGAGATCACCAATCATGGGAAGGGTTCTGCTCTCATGGAGCAGTGGTAAAGACAGCGCCTGGGCGCTGCACCGACTGCGTCAGCAGCCTGATATCGAGGTGGTGGGGCTGTTTACCACCACCAACGAGGCGTTTGAGCGGGTGGCTATCCACGGGGTGCGCAATGCGTTGCTGTATGCCCAGGCTGAGGCGCTCGGGCTGCCTTTGCACCTGATCCCGCTGCCGTGGCCGTGTAGTAATGCCGATTACGAAGCGCGCATGGGGGCGTTCGTCACCCGTTGCCATGCCCTGGGGATCGATCACTTCGCATTTGGCGATCTGTTTCTCGCCGATGTGCGGCGCTATCGGGAAGAGAAGCTAGCCGGGTGTGGCATCACCCCACTCTTTCCGCTGTGGGGCATTCCGAGCGATGTGTTGGCCAGTGAGATGCTGGCGGGCGGTCTCAAGGCGACCGTGAGCGCCTGCGATCCGGCCCGGGTGCCGCGTCAGGTGGCAGGACACCCATTCGATGCCGATCTGCTGGCTCAGCTCCCCGACGATGTGGATCCGTGTGGCGAGCGCGGTGAGTTTCATACCTTCGCCTGGGATGGCCCTATGTTTCGCCACCCGGTGGCGTGCCGCATCGGCGAAACGGTGGAGCGGGAGGGGTTTCTCTACACCGACTTGCTCCCGGCGTGATGGTGGGCGGGCCAGAAAAAAAGGGATGCCGATGGCATCCCTTTTCGTGTGTCACAGCTTGGTTTACAGCAGATCTTCAATCTCGCTGCGCAGGTACTGGAACAGCTCGCGGTAGGCGGCGGGCGGCTTGTTGTGCTCGCGCTCCTTTTGCACCGAGCGCAGCAGCTGGCGCAGCTTCTGGCGATCGAGCTCGTGGAACTGGCCGAGCAGCTCGTTGATGGCGACATCCCCTTCATCGATAAGGCGCTCACGCCACTGCTCCAGCCGGTGCTGGCGGGCATTGGCGGTGGCATGACGGTTTTTGATGATGGAGAGCGCCTCGGCGATGGGCTCCACGTCACGGCTGCGCATCAGACGGCCGATGAACTGCAAGTGGCGGCGGTAGGCCTCGTTCTTCTTGGGCTTGAGCTTGTGGGCCAAGGACACGGCGTCAGCCAGCTCTTCGTCGAGGGGGATCTTCTCCAGCTCGCTCGGCTTGAGGTCGACTATCTCCTCACCCATTGTCTGCAACGCTTCGGCGTCGCGCTTGAGCTGGCTCTTGCTGGGGCCCCAGTCTTCCCACTCGTCGTGCTGGTCGTCGTTGAAATGACTCATTGGTCTCGGATCCTGTGATTTTATTCGCACGGGTTGGCCGATATGTTACCAGCTTCTCCCGCCCTTTGCTGGGCTCTGTTATGCTAGGCCCTTTCCCTTAATCAGACTGGATGTATGGATCAGCAAGCGCAAATCCGTCAGGAGCAGGCCCAGCTTGAGGCCGCGGTGGCCGAGGCCCTCGATATTGCCAAGGAGCTCGGTGCCTCGCTGGCCGAGGTATCCATCAGCAAGCAGACCGGGCTGTCGGTCAACACCCGCGGTGGCGAGCTGGAGAGCATTGAATTCAATAAGGATGGTGCCTTGGGGATCGCCGTCTATCGGGATGGTTGCAAGGGTTCCTCTTCCACCACGGATCTTGGCCGCAGCGCCATCCGCGCCTGTGTCGAGGCCGCCATCGAGATTGCCCGCCACACCTCGCGCGACGAGGCGGCGGGCCTGGCCGATCCCGAGCTGCTCGCCTGGGAGGCGCCGGATCTTGAGCTCTGTCATCCGGTCTCGCTCGATCCGGCCGAGGGCACGGCGCTGGCGCTGGAGTGCGAGCGGCTGGCCTTGGGGCGCGATCCGCGCATCAAGCATTCGGATGGCGCCGGTTTTACCAGCCATCTCGGGGTCAAGGTGTATGGCAACAGCCACGGCTTTGTGAAGGGCTACGCCGCATCGCGCCACTCCTTGAGCTGCGTGCTGATCGGCGAGCAGGATGGCGACATGCAGCGCGACTACGGCTGGAGCTGCCACCGCCGCATGGAGGGTCTGTGGAGCCCGCAGCGCATCGCCGACGAGGCGGTGGAGCGCACCGTCTCCCGCCTTGGCGGACGCAAAATTGAGACCCGCCAGGCCCCCGTTCTGTTTCACCCCGACACCGCCTCCGGCCTGTGGGGCCATCTGGTGATGGGGATCAGCGGTGGTAACCTCTATCGCAAGTCGAGCTTCCTGCAAGAAAAGCGTGGGGAGATCATCCTGCCCGAGTGGCTCTCTATCACCGAGCACCCACACCTCAAGGGGGCGCTGGCCAGTGCGCCGTTCGATGGTGAAGGGGTACGCACCCGCGATCTCGACATTATCCGTGATGGCCGCCTGATGACCTGGCTGCTCACCTCCTACTCGGCGCGCAAGCTGGGGCTCACTTCCACGGGGCATGCCGGCGGTATCCACAACTGGCAGGTCTCCCACAGTGGTCAGGATTTTCAGGCGTTGCTCAAGGAGATGGGCACGGGCCTGCTGGTGACCGAGCTGATGGGGCAGGGGGTCAATATCGTCAACGGCGATTACTCCCGCGGCGCAGCCGGCTTTTGGGTTGAGAACGGTGAGATAGCCTACCCGGTCGAGGAGATCACCATCGCCGGCAACCTGACCGACATGTACCGCCACATCGTGGCGGTGGGCAGCGACGCCGACGAGCGCTCCAGCCTCAAGACCGGCTCTGTGCTCATCGAGAACATGAAGCTGGCTGGCCACTGAGTGCGGGCAGACAAATAAAAACGGCGCCTTGCGGCGCCGTTTTTTTATAGGCGATCAGGATTACTCCTTGATGCGCTCGATGCAGCCACCAAGGCCTTGCAGCTTCTGCTCGATGTTCTCGTAGCCACGGTCGATGTGATAGATGCGATCGACGATGGTGGTGCCTTCGGCCACGAAACCGGCCAGCACCAGACTGGCGGAAGCGCGCAGATCGGTCGCCATCACCTGGGCGCCCTTGAGGTGCTCGGCGTCGCGGCAGATGGCCACGTTGCCCTGCAGCTCGATGTCGGCACCCATCCGCACCAGCTCCGGCACGTGCATGAAGCGGTTCTCGAAGATGGTCTCAGTCAGCATGCCTGTGCCTTTGGCCACCGTGTTGAGCACGGTGAACTGGGCCTGCATGTCGGTCGGGAAGGCCGGGTAGGGGGCGGTCTTGATCGTCACCGGCTTGAGGGTACGGCCGGTCATGTCCAGGCTGATCCAGTCTTCGCCCTTGTCGACCAGCGCACCGGCCTCTTCCAGCTTGACCAGCACCGCCTCGAGCAGGCTCGGGTCAGTGTTGCGGCAGACAATCTTGCCACCGGTCACGGCGGCGCCGACCAAGAAGGTGCCGGTCTCGATGCGATCCGGCTGTACGCGGTAGCTGCCGCCGTGCAGACGCTCGACCCCGTCGATGGTCAGGGTATCGGTGCCTGCCCCCTGGATCTTGGCGCCCAGAGTGTTGAGGAAGTGAGCCAGATCGACCACTTCTGGCTCG
Source organism: Aeromonas simiae (assembly GCF_014892695.1). Taxonomy (NCBI): domain Bacteria; kingdom Pseudomonadati; phylum Pseudomonadota; class Gammaproteobacteria; order Aeromonadales; family Aeromonadaceae; genus Aeromonas; species Aeromonas simiae. Next base: position 3,034,279 of record NZ_CP040449.1, on the reverse strand, counting down.
CGGGCCGCGTTCTCAATCACGGTGCGACCATCGGCCAGTACGGCCGCCATCATCAGGTTTTCAGTGCCGGTGACGGAGACCATGTCCATCAGGATGTGGGCGCCCTTGAGACGACCGTCGACGCGGGCCTTGATATAACCCTCTTCGATGGTGATCTTGGCACCCATCAGCTCCAGGCCGTGTACGTGCAGGTTGACCGGACGCGCTCCGATGGCGCAGCCGCCGGGCAGGGAGACGTCGGCCGCGCCGTAGCGGGCAGCCAGGGGGCCGAGCGCCAGGATCGAGGCGCGCATGGTCTTCACCAGCTCGTAAGGGGCAACGTGGTTGTTGACCGCCCCGGTCAGCACGGTGACGTTACCGTTGACCTTGGTGGAGGCGCCCAGCATCTCCAGGAGCTTGACCGTCGTGGCCACGTCTTTGAGGCGCGGCACGTTGGAGAGTTGTACCTCTTCGTCACACAGCAGGGTGGCAAACAGGATGGGCAGGGCGGCGTTCTTGGCGCCAGAGATGGTCACTTCACCGGAGAGAGTGCAGGGGCCGGTGATCTTGAATTTGTCCATTTACGTTTTCTTTACCTGATCAGGAGGGCAGCAAAAATTTGCGTTCGCGGCTCCACTCGGCCGGGGTGAAGGCCTTGATGGAGAGCGCGTGGATCGCGTTGGTGGCAATCTTGTCCATCAGCGGGGCATAGATGGCCTGTTGTTTCTTGACTCGGCTCATGCCGTCGAACATGTCGCCGACGGCAATAACCTGGAAGTGACTGCCGTCGCCCTTCACATGCACCTCGGTCAGGGGCAGTGCGGCCAGCAGCAGCGCTTCGATTTCAGAGACTTGCATAGTCATCCTTGGGATTCGATAGAAAACAGGTCGGCCACGCCATAGAGGGTGGCCAACTTGGTGAAATCATCGGGAACCGAGGTCAGCAGGGGGATGGCGCCGCGCTCGCGCACCGCCTTGCCCCACTTGACCATGAGAGCGATACCGGCGGAGTCGAGGGTGAGCACTTCACACAAGTCCATGCTCTCGTCTTGCCACCATTGCTGGCGGATCTCCCACAGGCGCTTGACCTGCTCCCCTTGCAGGTTACCGCTCAGTTTCATTTCTTGAGTACCAGCGGCTTGGCGTTGTGATCTTCAAGCTGCTTGATGACGGCGTCGATGCCGTTCTGGCGGATGAGGCCACCTAACTCGCTCTGCTTGGCAGAGAGCAGGCTGATCCCCTCGGCCACCATGTCGAAGGCTTTCCACTCGCCGGTCTTGTTGTTCTTGCGCAGCTTGAACTCAAGGTTGATGTCCGGCTTGCCCGCTTCCAGCACGTTCAGGTTGACGGCGGTGATCTCTTTCCCGTCGAGCGCCTTGGGCTGCTCTACCTTGACCGTTTGCTTGTCGTAGTGGGCCAGGGCATCGGCGTAGGAGCTGATCATGTACTCGGTAAAGGCGTTGACGAAGGCGTCGCGCTGGGCCGGGGTGGTCTGCTTGATCTGGTTGCCAAGCACCTTGTAGGCCGCGAAACGGTTGTCGATGTAAGGCAGCAGCTCTTCACGGATGATGACCCGCAGGTGATCCGGGCTGGCCTTGATCTGGGGCTGATCCGATTTGAGACGGGCAAAGGTCTTGTCGGCCGCCACCTGAACCAGGGTGTAAGGATCGGCAGGATAGCTGGCTCGGGCGGTCAGGGAGAACAGCAGGGTGGCCATCATGCCGACGGCCAGCAGAATTTTCTTCATCATTGTTGTTACTCCTTAGCGGTTGAGTCGTCGGACTTGCTGTAGAGGAATTTACCGATCAGATCTTCGAGTACGATGGCCGATTTGGTGTCTTCCAGCGTGTCGCCATCCTTGAGCTCCTGCGTCCCCATCTCGGCGTCGGTAAAGCCCGGCACCAGGCCAACATACTGCTCGCCGAGCAGGCCGGAGGTCAGGATGGAGAGGGTGCTGGTATCGGAGAACTCACCGGCCGATTTTTGCATCTGCATGGTGACCAGGGGCACCTGGCTCTTGGCATCGAGGCCGATATCGGTGACTCGGCCAACGACCACACCACCGACCTTGACCGGGGAGCGCACTTTCAGGCCGCCGATATTATCGAAATGGGCGTAGATCGTATAGGTCTCCCCTTCACTCTTGAAGCTGATCCCCGCGATCTGAAGTGCTAGGGCCAGGATGGCGGCGATGCCGGCCAGCATAAAGGCGCCGACCAAGAATTCTATTTTGCTGAATTTCATATTGACCTTATCCGAACATGACTGCAGTGAGTACGAAATCCAGGCCGAGCACGGCCAGGGACGAATGCACCACGGTGCGGGTTGTAGCTTGGCTGATGCCGGCCGAGGTCGGCTTGGCGTCATAACCGTTAAACAGGGCGATCCAGGTGACCACCATGGCAAAGATCAGGCTCTTGATGGCGCCTTGCATGATGTCCTCATGCCAGTCGACCGAGGCCTGCATCGCTGACCAGAAGCCCCCTTCGTCCACGCCGAGCCAGTCGACCCCGACCAGCTTGCCACCAAAGATGCCGATCAGGCTGAACATGAAGGCGAGCAGCGGCATGCTGATGACGCCGGCCCAGAAGCGCGGGGCAACCACCCGGCGCAGGGGATCGACGGCCATCATCTCGAGGCTGGAGAGCTGCTCGGTGGCCTTCATCAGGCCGATCTCGGCGGTCAGTGCCGAGCCCGCTCGCCCGGCAAACAGCAGGGCGGTGACCACGGGCCCCAGCTCGCGCAGCAGCGAGAGAGAGACCAGCGGCCCCAGGCTGCCTTCGGCGCCGAAGTCCTTGAGCACGTTATAGCCCTGCAACGAGAGCACCATGCCGATGAACAGGCCAGAGACCAAAATGATGGCGACCGATTGCACGCCCACCACGTAGAGCTGCTGGATCAGCAGCGGAAAGTGTTTGCGCGGTGCCGGCTTGCCCGCCAGGGCGTGGAACAGCATGATGCTGGCCCGTCCGACCGAGGTGATGAAGCGAACGCCGCGCTGGCCAGTTTGGCCGATGAAGTCAATCAGCATCAGAGATCCTGTAGCAGTGCGCCGGCCGGGAAGTGGAACGGCACAGGGCCATCCGGCAGGCCGTTGAGGAACTGCGCCACCTCGGGGTTATTCTCACGACGCAGTTGGTCGGGAGTCCCTTCGGCTACCACCTTGCGGTTGGCGATGATGTAGGCGTAGTCGGCGATGGTCATCACTTCGGTGACGTCATGGGTGACGATGACCGAGGTGATGCCGAGCGCATCGTTGAGATCGCGGATGAGCTTCACCAGCACCCCCATGGTGATGGGGTCCTGTCCGACAAACGGCTCGTCATACATGATGAGATCCGGATCGAGGGCGATGGCGCGCGCCAGTGCGGCGCGCCGTGCCATGCCGCCGGAGAGCTGGGAGGGCATCAGGTGAGCGGCGCCGCGCAAGCCAACCGCTTCCAGCTTCATCATGACGATGGTATGGATCAGCGCCTCCGGCAGGCCGGAGTGTTCGCGTAGCGGGAAGGCCACGTTGTCAAATACCGTCATACCGGTAAACAGCGCGCCACTTTGGAACAGCATGCTCATGCGCTTGCGAAGCTCGTAGAGGCGTGAGCGTGACAGGGTCGGCACGTTCTCGCCATCAAACAGCACTTCACCACTGCTCGGTTTGATCTGGCCGCCGATGAGACGCAGCATGGTGGTCTTGCCGATACCGCTCGGCCCCATGATGGCCGTCACCTTGCCACGCGGTATACGCAGGCTGATGCCGTCATAGAGCAGACGGTCGCCATGGCTGAAGGTGAGGTTATTGATGGTAATTAGGTCGGGATTCAAGCCGTGATCCATCCAGTTGTGACAAGGGACAAATTTTAGGGGCTAGTCTAGAGCGAAGCAACGACCGGGAACAACTATTGAGCAACGGGTCGGGGGGCTGAGCGCGACAGTTTTCTGTTGCTAAATCTCTCCACAAGTATCGAGGGGCGCCCGATTCGCTTATATTGGCAGAGTTTTTTATAATCCCGCCCCTCATATATCTCTTCGGAGCCTCATTAACCATGTCTGATGTCAGTGCCAAGGTGCCCGTCATGTCCCGTTTTTGCCGCAGTGCCAGCCAGGTGCTGGAGATTGAGCAGCAGGCCATCGCCGGGTTACACCAGTACCTGAACGAGGCGTTCGATCGCGCCTGCGAGATGATCCTGCATTGCGGCGGCAAGATAGTCGTGACCGGAATGGGCAAGTCGGGGCACGTCGGCAGCAAGATTGCGGCCACTTTGGCCAGCACCGGGACGCCGGCCTTCTTCTTGCACCCGGGTGAGGCGAGTCATGGGGATCTTGGCATGATCTCCGAGGGGGATCTCATCATCGCCATCTCTAACTCGGGCGAGAGCGACGAGATCCTGGCGCTGTTGCCGGTGCTCAAGCGCCGTGGCATCCCGCTCATCAGCATGACCGGCAAGCCGGAGTCGACCATGGCGCGTGAGGCCAACGTGCACCTGTGCATCCGGGTCGAGCGCGAGGCCTGTCCGCTCGGACTGGCGCCGACCTCCAGCACCACCGCGACCCTGGTAATGGGGGATGCCCTGGCCGTTGCCCTGCTCGAAGCGCGCGGCTTTACTGCCGATGACTTCGCGCTCTCCCATCCCGGCGGTGCGCTGGGTAAGCGTCTGCTGCTGCGAGTGAGTGATATCATGCATGCTGGCGACGCGCTGCCTCTGGTCAGCAACGAAGCCAGCATCAGCGAGGCGCTGCTGGAAGTGAGTCGCAAGGGGCTCGGTATGACTGGGATCGTCGCGGCCGACGGGACTCTGGCCGGCATCTTCACCGACGGAGATTTGCGCCGCATTTTGGATCAGCAGGTGGATATCCATCACACCTCCATCAGCCAGGTCATGACGGCGAACGGCATTACCGTGGGGTCGGAGATGATGGCCGCTGAGGCGGTCAAACTGATGGAAACAAGAAAAATCAATGGTTTGCTGGTCGTTGATGCCCAGCGCCGCCCGCTGGGCGCCTTCAACATGCATGACCTGCTGCGGGCGAGGGTGATCTGATGGCCGAAATCATGACCCCTTATGGCAGTGTATCGGCCGAGCTGTTCGAACGGGCGGCTCGCATCCGGCTGCTGATCTGCGATGTGGATGGCGTGCTCTCCAACGGCTTCATCTACATGGGCAACAACGGGGAAGAGTTCAAGACCTTCTGTACCCGTGATGGCGCTGGCATGAAGGCACTGATGCGTGCCGGCATCGAAATTGGCATCATTACCGGGCGCTCGTCGCGTATTGTCAGCGATCGGATGAGCAGCCTGGGGGTTCGTCATCTGGTGCAGGGGGCGGATGAGAAGCTGCCTCACTTCGAGCGGTTGCTGGGCGAGTTGGGGCTCTCGGCTGACGAGGCGGCCTATATCGGGGACGACACCATCGATCTACCGGTCATGCAGGCCTGCGGGCTTGGCATTGCCGTCGCCGACGCCCACCCGCTGGTGCGCAGTCAGGCCACCATGGTGACCCGTATCCAAGGAGGCTTTGGCGCTGTGCGTGAAGTCTGTGATCTTATCCTGCAAGCCAAGGGGCTGCTGGATGCCGGCCAGGAGACATCGACATGAATCGCCAGACCTTGATGTTTGCCGTTCTGTTTATTGTAGCGTTAGCCTGTTGGCGGGTACTCGACCGTAAACCCGATGAGCTGGCTGGGCCCAAGAAGGAGCATTTCCAACCCGATTTTGTCGTGCACGATGTGGTGACGCGTCAATATGACAAGCAGGGGCGGCTGACCGAACGTTTGACCTCCCGTTACGCTGAGTATTTCCGGGCCATTGAGATGGCCAACTTGCAGCAACCCGAGCTGACCCTTTACAACGAAAGCGGCGTTCCCGAGTGGCGAGTGAAAGCCAAGGAAGGGGTATGGAATGCCAACGACAGCGCCGTGCTGCGTAATGAAGTGCATGCCGATGGTCTGCTGCCGGATAGTTTTGTCAAAACCTTGGATACCGAATACATGGAGTTGGATCTGACCAACCAGGACGTGCGCAGCAACAAGCAGGTTCTGGTGGTTGGCCCCTCCTTCCAGACTCAGGGGGTCGGCCTGCGCGGCAACCTGAATACCCGTTACTTTGAATTACTGGAACAGAGTCATGCGATCTATTTCAATGAAAAACGCTAACCTGGCCCTGGCGGCCCTGCTCTGCTGTGGCGCTTTGCAGGCCAAGCAGTCCGACTTCTCCGAGCCGGTCTATGTGGATGCGGTGACTCAGACAGCCGAGTTGCAGGATAACCGCCTCACCTTCAATCAGGATGTGACCATCAATCAGGGTACCATCAAGATCAAAGCCGATAAGGTGGTGGTGGTGCGCAGTGGTGAGAAAGGGTCCGAGGTGATGACCGCCTACGGCAAGCCCGCCACCTTCTTTCAGATCCTCGATAACGGTAAGCCGGTCAACGCCCATGGCGACACCATCCGCTACGAGCTTAAGAAGCGCTTGGTGACCATCACTGGAAAGGGCCAGCTCAAGCAGGAAGACAGCCAGATCAACGGTGATGTGATACGGTACGACATCGTCAAACAGAAGATGGTGGCGGAGAGCAATCAGCAGAACTCCAGGGTCAAGACGGTCTTCCTGCCGGATCAGATGGAAAGCTTCGACAAGCCAACCAATGGCAAGAAGGAGTAATCACAGATGGCGGTATTGAAAGCAGTTGGCCTGCAAAAGAGCTACAAGGGGCGTCAGGTTGTCAGCGAAGTGAGCCTCGAAGTGGGAACCGGCCAGATCGTGGGGTTGCTTGGTCCGAACGGCGCCGGTAAGACCACCTCTTTTTACATGATAGTGGGGCTGGTACAGCGGGATGAAGGCTGCATCACTATTGATGAGCGCGACATCAGTACCCAACCCATGCACGAACGAGCACGTAACGGTATCGGTTATCTGCCACAGGAAGCCTCCATCTTTCGCCGTCTGTCGGTGTTTGACAATCTGATGGGGGTAATGGAAACCCGTAAGGAGTTGACCCGTGCGCAGCGGGAGGAGAATGTTGAGCAACTGCTTGAGGAGTTCAACATCACCCATATCCGCGATAGCCTGGGTCAGAGCCTCTCTGGTGGTGAGCGTCGCCGGGTGGAGATCGCCCGTGCGCTGGCGGCCGATCCTCGTTTCATTTTGCTTGATGAGCCCTTTGCTGGCGTGGATCCGATTTCTGTGATTGATATCAAGAAGATCATCCAGCACCTCAAGGATCGCGGCTTGGGTGTCTTGATCACCGACCACAATGTCAGAGAGACTCTGGATGTGTGTGAGAAGGCCTATATCGTCAGTCACGGCAAGATGATAGCGGAGGGAACACCGAGCGAGATCCTGGCGGATGAGCAGGTCAAGCGGGTCTATCTGGGTGATCAATTCAGTCTATAGTAAGGGGGAAGCCCCGGGCCCGAGCGCTGAACAATAAGGATATTCCAACATAGATGAAGCCGACACTGCAGTTGCGTCTGGGTCAGCAGTTGACCATGACGCCACAACTACAACAAGCAATTCGTCTGCTCCAGCTCTCCACCCTGGAACTTCAGCAGGAAATCCAGCAAGCCCTCGAGAGTAACCCCTTGCTGGAGCAGGAAGAAGTCGAACCTGATGTCACCTCCCTCGACAGTGCCTCTGATAACAGCCAGATGGACTCTTCAGAGGCCATGTCACAGGAACAAATGCCCGATGAGTTGCCGGTCGATACGACGTGGGATGAGATCTACTCGGCCGGTACGGCGCAGCTCGCTGCCCCCAGTTTCGATGGTGAAGATTCTGTCTACCAAGGGGAAACGACCGAAAACTTGCAGGATTATCTGCTGTGGCAGATGCGATTAACCCCGTTTTCTGATGTGGATGCCGCCATTGCGCTGGCAATTATCGACGCAGTGGATGAGTCCGGCTACCTGACCGTCTCCCTTGAGGATATTCATACGGCAGTCAGCTCGGATGAGTACGATGTGGAGATGGACGAGGTGGAAGCTGTGCTCAAGCGAGTACAGCGTTTTGACCCGGTTGGGGTGGCCGCCCGTTCTGTGCAGGAGTGCCTGTTGATCCAACTGGGGCAGTTTGCACCAGACCTGCCCTGGCTCAAGGAGGCCATTGAGGTGGTCACCCATCATATGGATCTGCTAGGTGCCAGGGACTACCGGACGCTAGCCCGCAAGACTCGGCTTAAAGAAAGCGATCTCAAGGAGGTGCTGGATCTGATCCAGCAGCTGGAGCCTCGCCCTGGTAACAGCGTGGTGCAGGGGGATTCCCAGTACGTGATCCCAGATGTGTCCGTGGTGAAGAAGGGGAGCAAATGGGTGGTCGAGCTTAATCCGGATAGCGCCCCGCGCATCCGGGTCAACGAGACCTATGCGGCCATGGCACGAAGTGCCCGCAACAGCTCAGATACCCAATTCATCCGCTCTCACCTGCAAGAAGCTCGCTGGTTTATCAAGAGCCTGGAGAGCCGCAACGATACTCTGCTCAAAGTGGCGAGTTGTATCGTAGAACAGCAACAAGGTTTTTTTGAGTACGGTGAAGAGGCGATGAAGCCCATGGTACTCAACGATATTGCCGAGGCGGTCGAGATGCATGAGTCGACCATCTCACGGGTGACTACCCAAAAATATATGCATACCCCACGCGGTATTTTCGAGCTCAAATATTTCTTCTCGAGCCACGTCAACACCGAAGGGGGAGGAGAGTGTTCATCGACCGCCATCAGGGCTTTGATCAAGAAGCTGGTGACGGCCGAAAACCCTGCTAAGCCGCTCAGTGACAGCAAGATCACCGATCTGTTAGCGGAGCAGGGGATCATGGTGGCAAGACGGACCATCGCCAAATATCGCGAGTCCCTCATGATCCCACCATCTAATCAGCGCAAGCGCCTGGTGTAGGCACAACATAAGGAAGACGTTATGCAAATCAACCTGACTGGACACCATGTAGAGATCACTGAAGCATTGCGTGATTATGTCACCGGCAAGTTTGCCCGGCTGGAGCGCCATTTCGACCATATCAATAACGTCCATGTGGTTCTTAACGTTGAAAAACTCAAGCAGATTGCCGAAGCCAAGCTGCACGTCAACGGGGGCGAGGTTTTCGCTAATTCCGAACATGCCGATATGTATGCAGCCATCGATACCTTGATTGATAAGCTGGATCGGCAGATCATCAAACACAAAGACAAGCTACAGCAAAAATAACATGCAACTGGAACACATATTGAGCAGGGACTGTACCAAGAGTGCAGTCCCTTGTAGTAGTAAGAAGCGCGCTCTGGAACTCATCAGCGAGCTAGCCGCCGATCACCTCGGCACTTCCCGACAGGCTCTTTTTGAGTGCCTGCTGGCCCGTGAAAAGATGGGAAGTACCGGCATCGGTGCTGGTATCGCAATCCCGCACGGCCGCATTGATGACGAGTTCCCGCCGACCGCCGTGTTGATGACCTTCGCAGAGCCCATTCCTTTTGATTCGGTCGACAACCAGCCTGTCGATCTCCTGTTTGCCCTGCTGGTACCCGAGAGCGAGTGCAAGCAGCACCTGAAGACCCTTTCCTTGATGGCCTCCCGGCTTGGTGATAAGGCGATTTGCCGCCAATTGCGCCAAGCGGGCAGTGATGAAGAACTCTACCAGATCATGATTTCGGCCTGATCCCTGGTTGGTCGCCGTTTCACCACCTGCATTCTGAGGAGGAAAGTATGCAACTCATCGTCGTCAGTGGGCGTTCCGGCTCTGGCAAGACCGTGGCTCTGCGGGTGCTGGAGGATCTTGGCTACTACTGTGTCGACAACTTGCCCGTCAATCTGTTGCCACAGTTGATCGTGGCAGTGGAGGGGCAATACGACCGGCTGGCCGTCAGTATCGATGTGCGCAACTTGCCTGCCACCTCAGACAAGCTGGAGAACCTGTTGCAACAGGTGCGTGGCGATGGGCGGGTAGAGTACATCAGTTTCTTCTTCGATGCCGAGAACACCACTCTGCTCAAGCGCTATGGCGAGAGCCGCCGTCTGCACCCCCTGTCACGTGATCACCTTTCACTGGATGAGGCGATCCGCAAGGAGACCCACCTGCTGGCTCCGCTCTCCTCCACCGCAGACCTGCGCATCGATACGACCAACCTCAGCATTCACGATCTGAGCGAACTCATCAAGACACGGGTACTCGGCAAGAAGGAGAATGAGCTGGTACTGGTGTTCGAGTCGTTTGGTTTCAAATACGGGATCCCGAAGGATGCTGACTTCGTCTTCGATGCCCGTTTTTTACCGAACCCGCACTGGATCCCCGAGCTCAAGCCCTACACGGGCAAGGATGAGCCGGTTGCCCGTTACCTCGCCAGCCAACCCGACGTGATGCAGTTCACCTTACAGATCGAGAACATGCTGGCTACCTGGCTCCCTCATCTGGAGCGTAATAACCGCAGCTATCTGACGGTCGGGATCGGTTGTACCGGTGGTCAGCATCGCTCGGTGTTCATCGCCGAGCAGTTGGCCTCCTCTTTCCGTGCTCTGGGCAAGAATGTGCAGATCCGCCACCGTACCCTCGATAAGAGCAAGGAGGGGGCATGACGCTGCATGCCTCGGTCGAGGTTAGAAACAAGCTGGGAATGCATGCCAGGCCTGCGATCATGCTCTTTGAGCTGGTGCAGAAGTTTGACGCCCAGGTGCTGCTGCGCAATGAGGCCGGTGTCGAGGCGGAAGCCAACAGCATTATCGCCATGTTGATGCTGGAGTCGGCGCAGGGGGGCAATATCGAGGTGCTGGTTGAAGGCCCGGAGGCGGCGCCGGCGCTGGAGGCCGTCATCGCACTGTTTGCCAGCGGGTTTGATGAAGAGTAAGACTCGCTCCGAGGTGACAACGTCAGGCCGGCATTATGCCGGCCTGACTTTTTGGTTTCACTTCTGGGGGTAGCGCAGATCTTCTTCTATGACGACGGGCAGATCTAGGCTCTTGCCGTCACGGACGATGGTGAAGGTCAGTTTGCTGCCGGGGCGGGTTTCGACAATCCGATCCATCGCATTGCGGATCCCCTTGATCGCCTCGCCGTTGATCTTGAGCAGCACATCCCCACGCAGCATCCCCGCCTTGGTGGCCGGACCATTGGGGTCTAGGTTTTCGACCACCAGACCACTTAGGTCACCGAGATTCATCATGCGGGCAATGATGGGGTTGATCTCGATACTGGATATGCCGAGGTAACCACGGATGACCCGACCGTGGGTGATCAGCTCGTCCATGATGCGCTTGGCCAGTTTATAGGGAATGGCGAAGCTGATGCCGTAGCTCTCCTGATTACCGTTGATGTGATAGGCGGCGGTGTTGATGCCGACCAGATCGCCCCGAGCATTGACCAGCGCCCCCCCCGAGTTGCCCTCATTGATGGCGGCGTCGGTTTGCAGCAGGTCCTGACGCCCGTTGCTCTCCGGCCCCATACTGGATAGGCCGATCCGCCCCGTCGCACTGATGATGCCCTGCGTGATGGTCTGCCCCACGTTGTAGGGGTTGCCGATAGCGAGCACGATATCGCCCACCTCGGGTTGATTCTCCGGATTTTGTGGGATCACAGGGAGGCTGTCTGCCTCGATATAGAGGACGGCCAAGTCGGTCAGTTTGTCAGTACCGACCAGCTCGGCGGTGAAGATGCGCCCATCCTGCAAGGCGACGATGATCTGGTCTGCCTCGGCAATCACGTGGTAGTTAGTGAGGATGTGGCCCCGCTCGCTCATGATGACGCCAGAGCCGAGCCCCTGAGGGGTCAGCTCTGACTGGTTATTACGCGAGGTGAAGCTGCGGGTATAGATATTGACGACGGCAGGGCCGGCTCGATGCGCTGCATAGGAGAAACTCATGTCTCGAGTTGAGCTGATAGACATGGGGGCGCCGCCACGCAGAGCGGGAAAAAACAGCAGCAGGATGGCTGCCATGGCTAGGCCAAAGCCAATAGCCTTACTCAAGTAACTGAGAGTAGGGGGGATTTTCATCTGCGTCTCATCCGAACCGTCGCCGGCTGAGGATAGCATTATCTATGCTTAAAAATAAGCCGCGGGTATCTCCCGCGGCTTGATTTCAACAACATACCGATCAGCGGATGACCAGATAGAGAGAGGCATCACCGCGCTGGATGTTGAGTGCCAGCACATCGCTCTTCGGTTTGAGCACCTTGCCGAGTTCGCTCAGGTTGTTCACTCGTACCCGGTTGACACCGATAATGATGTCTCCCTTCTGCAAGCCGGATGCGGCAGCGGCGGAGCGCGGATTGATGTCGCTCACCTCGACACCGGTGACCGGTTCGCTGACGTTGCTCAGCTTGGCGCCATCCAGTGCCGGGTGCAGCACATCGGCGCGTACGTCGCTGTCATCGGCCTGTTTCAGGGTGACGGCGGCAACTTGCTCATTGCCATCGCGGATCAAGCCAAGTTTGACCTGTTTGCCAGCCCCCATGGTGGCGATCTTGGCGCGCAACTCACCGAAGGAGCGGATCTCCTTGCCATCGATGCTGACGATGATGTCACCGGCCTTAATCCCGGCTTTCTCGGCGGCGGAGCCCGGCATCACCTGATTGACGAAGGCACCGTACTGTTTGTCGTAGCCGAAGGTTTTGGCGATATCGGAGGTCAGTTCGGTCCCCTGGATCCCCAGTTGGCCGCGGCGGACTTCGCCGAACTTGACGATCTGATCGGTCAGGTCGCGCACCATGTTGGAGGGGATGGCGAAGCCGATGCCGATGTTGCCACCATTTGGCCCCAGAATGGCGGTGTTGATGCCGATCAGCTCACCCTTGAGGTTGATGAGGGCACCACCCGAGTTGCCAGAGTTGATGGCGGCATCGGTCTGGATAAAGTTCTCGAAGTTCTCGATATTCAGGCCGCTGCGCCCAAGCGCTGAGACGATACCCGAGGTCACGGTCTGACCAAGGCCAAACGGGTTGCCGATAGCGAGGGCATAGTCACCGACCCGCAGCTTGTCGGAGTCGGCCATCTGGATCTGAACCAGGTTGTCAGCCTTGATCTGCAGCAGGGCGATATCGGATTGCTTGTCCTCGCCAATCTTCTTGGCGGTGAACTCGCGCCCGTCCTTCAGGCTGACTTTGATCTCGTCGGCTTCGTGCACCACGTGGGCGTTGGTGATCACATAGCCCTTCTTGGTGTCGATGATGACGCCGGAGCCGAGGGCCTGGAAGGGTTGCTCCTGTACCTGTTCGCTTGGCATGTCGGGGCCGAAGAAGAAGCGGAAGGGCTCGGGCAGGCGTTGGCGGGTGATCTTCTTGCCGGAAACGGAGATGTTGACCACCGCCGGGGTGACCTGCTCGATCATCGGCGCCAAGCTGGGCATTTCACTGCTGGCGCTGTCACTTCCGCCAAACAGAGAAGGAAGGGCGGCTTGAGCGGGGGCAGCGGAGAGGGCCATTCCAACGCTTAAGGCCACCACGCTGAGCAAAGAGAGAGATTTACGCATAAAAGAGACTGCTCCCGTTAGGAAAAACAATGCTGTACGACAATGTCAGACCACGGCCGAGGGCAATTAGTTCATTTACCCCTGGCCGGATTGCTTGAGAAGGCCAGATGAACCGGCGTAGTCGCGCGGAGGGAAGTCGGGTTCCTTGACCGGCTCGGCACCAGTCTCTTCGGGCAGAGCCTTGAACGGGTTCTCGCTATCCTTGGCCAGCGACTTGCTTTGCTCGGCCATGTGACGGTACAGGGTCTGGTACTGCTCGGCCATCTGTTCCATCAAGGCGGCGCTGTCGGCAAAGTGGGTGCTGATCTGACCCTGATACTGCACCAGTTCTTGGCGGGCTTTCTTCAGATCCTGCTCCAAACGACTGGCATCGCGACTCTTCACGCTGAGGCGTCCCAGTACGATACCCAGAACCAGGGCTACAACGGCCAAACCAATAGCACTTATCAGACTCATAGACGCTCCTTTTTACGACCAATTCAAACGGGAGACCACGGCTCGGAGACCATACTCCCTCTCGGGCACTATACCGTGCCACTTGGGGGCGTGGTACCATTTTGTCCCGGATTCAGGGACTTGGAAGCAGATAGGAAATGACTCCGCAACAGAAGTACCAACAGGGGCTACAGGCAGCCAGTTTTGTGGCCGACCCGGCTCAGGCGGCCGCCGTGGTTGAACTGGAACGACTCTATCAGGATTTACGCCGGCGACCGACTCCGACCAGCTCGCGACCTTGGTGGCAGCGGCTATGCAAAGCGGCGCCGGTTGAGGGGGTGAAGGGGCTCTACATGTGGGGGGGCGTCGGGCGAGGCAAAACCTGGCTGATGGATCTCTTCTTCGATTGCCTGCCTGAAGAGCGCAAGCTGCGCATGCATTTCCACCGTTTTATGTTGCGCATCCATGCTGAGTTGAAGGGGTTGTCCGGGGTGGCAGACCCGTTGCAGAAAGTCGCCGATACCCTGGCCCAGGAAGCGGACATCATCTGTTTCGATGAATTTTTTGTCTCTGACATCACCGATGCCATGCTGCTTGGCACCCTGTTTCAAGCCTTGTTTGCGCGAGGAGTAGTATTGGTGGCCACCTCGAACATCCCGCCCGCCGATCTGTATCGCAATGGTCTGCAACGGGCCCGTTTCCTGCCCGCCATTGAGCTTATCGAGCGGCATTGCCATGTCCTCAATGTGGATGGTGGCACCGACTATCGGTTGCGTACCCTGGAGCAAGCTGAGATCTACCACTCACCCCTCGATGAGCAGGCTGTACAGAATCTGACACTCTGCTTTAGCCAACTGAGCGGCGCTGAGCCGATGGCCGGTGTGCTCACGGTGCAGGGGCGTGAAGTCAGGATTGAGGGGGCCCACGATGGAGTGCTTTGGATCGATTTTGAGCAGATGTGCTGCACCCCGCGCTCCCAGAGTGACTATATCGAGCTATCCCGCTGCTACCACACCGTGTTGCTGGCCAAGGTGCAACCCATGGGGGCGGGGATGGATGATGCTGCTCGCCGCTTCATCGCCATGGTCGATGAGTTCTACGAGCGTCACGTCAAACTGATCATTTCGGCTGCGGTTCCGATGAGCCAGCTTTACGGTCAAGGGCTGCTCAATTTCGAGTTTGCGCGCTGTCTGTCTCGGTTGCAGGAGATGCAATCGCACGAATACCTTGCCAGAGTGCACCTTCCTTAGTCACAATACCGCGCCTGCCAGTCGGATGGGCATCTGCGGCAGGTAGGGCCGGGCGAGATTCATCAATGTCATGGGCAGTGAAATTGATGGGTGATATTTAAGGCAACTTCACTTATAATCGCCCGGCCCACGTTACAAGCAGTCGATAAGACTGCACTCTTTAAGGTCTTACTTGTATTCGAAGGGGTACAGGTAGGCTATCGTTTGTTGTTTGTGGGCGAGCCCCCGCAAGCAATTGGGTCTGTAACAGGTAATTGGGTTTAACTTAATGAAAACTTTCGTTGCCAAGCCAGAAACCGTAAAACGTGACTGGTACGTTGTTGACGCAGAAGGCAAGACTCTGGGTCGTATCGCCACTGAGATCGCTGCCCGTCTGCGCGGTAAGCACAAAGCCGAGTACACTCCGCACGTTGACACCGGTGATTACATCATCGTTATCAATGCTGAGAAGGTACGTGTAACCGGTAACAAGACTACCGACAAGATGTATCATGCTCACTCCGGTTTCCCGGGTGGTATCAAGTCGATCAGCTTTGACAAGCTGATTCAGCGTAAGCCGGAAATGGTAATCGAAGCTGCTGTCAAAGGCATGCTGCCGAAGGGCCCGCTGGGCCGTGCCATGTTCCGTAAGCTGAAAGTTTACGCTGGCGCCGAGCACAACCACGCTGCTCAGCAACCTCAAGTACTGGATATCTAATCGGGAACTGGCAACATGGCAGAAAATCAATACTACGGTACCGGCCGTCGCAAAAGCTCCACTGCTCGCGTATTCCTCAAGGCAGGCAGCGGTAAGATCGTAATCAACCAGCGCTCTCTGGAGCAGTACTTCGGCCGTCCGACCGCCCGCATGGTCGTTCGTCAGCCGCTGGAACTGGTTGAGATGACCGAAAAGCTGGATCTGTTCATCACCGTTAACGGTGGTGGCATCTCCGGTCAAGCTGGCGCGATCCGCCACGGTATCACTCGTGCTCTGATGCAGTATGACGAGACTCTGCGCTCTGAACTGCGTAAAGCTGGCTTTGTTACTCGCGATGCCCGTAAGGTTGAGCGTAAGAAGGTCGGTCTGCACAAAGCTCGTAAGCGTCCGCAATACTCCAAGCGTTAATTCGCTTTGGTATGCGAACCCTTATTGGGTTTCAAAAAGCCTGGCGCAAGCCAGGCTTTTTTTATGTGTGAAGGCGTGTGGGTGGAAAATCCAACCCTATGTCACAAAAGGCACAAAATCCCTTCTCTATCGCTTTCGTGTCAGTTAACCATTCTTGTCAGCTTGTTATCTTTTCCTTAATATTTCCTCGATTTTTCTGTGACAATTATAACCCGCGCTCCTGTTACTATGGTCACTGAGAGTCGTATGCAGGGAAACGATAAGAATGAGCGGAGTCCACATGGGAGAGGTTCTGGATGAGCAATGCGCCTGTTGATCACGGCCGCCGTAGATTTCTGACCTGGTCAACCATTGCGGTTGGTGGGGTTGGGGCGGCATTCACTGCAGTGCCCTTCATCAAATCATGGAATCCGAGCGCCAAGGCCAAGGCGGCAGGGGCTCCGGTGGAGGTCGACATCAGCAAGCTTGAGCCGGGTCAGCTCATCCGGGTGGAGTGGCGTGGTAAGCCGGTTTGGGTAGTTAACCGCTCTAAAATGACGCTGGATTCGTTGCCCGCCCATGATGGCAAGTTGAGAGATCCCCAATCGGATGAGCCGCAGCAACCTGAGTATGCCAAGAATGCATATCGCTCCATCAAGCCGGAAATTTTTGTCGCGGTAGGGTTGTGTACCCATCTCGGTTGTTCGCCCAACTACCTGCCAGATAGCTTTGCTGAGCAGGTGGAAGGGGTGACATCCGGCTTCTTCTGCCCTTGTCATGGTTCCAAGTTTGATATGGCGGGCCGCGTCTTTCAGGGGGTGCCTGCCCCGCTCAATCTGGTGATCCCACCCTATCAATACCTTAGTGATACCACCATTTTGGTGGGTGCCGACGGCGAGGAGGCCTGATCATGCTCGGTAAACTGATGGGCTGGATCGATGCCCGCTTCCCGCTGACCGCCATGTATAACGATCACATGGCCAAGTACCCGGCGCCCAAGAACCTCAACTTCTGGTACTTCTTTGGCTCTCTGGCCATGCTGGTGCTGGTTAACCAGCTGCTGACCGGTATCTGGCTGACGATGAGCTACAACCCCTCAGCCGAAGGGGCGTTTGCCTCGGTCGAATACATCATGCGCGATGTCGATTACGGCTGGTTGCTGCGTTACATGCACTCCACTGGTGCGTCGGCCTTTTTTGTCGTGGTGTATCTGCACATGTTCCGTGGCCTTATCTATGGCTCCTATCAGAAACCCCGTGAGTTGCTGTGGATCTTCGGCATGTTGCTCTTTTTGGTGCTGATGGCAGAGGCCTTCATGGGCTATTTGCTGCCGTGGGGGCAGATGTCGTTCTGGGGAGCCCAGGTGATCATCTCCCTGTTCGGCGCCATCCCTGTGATCGGTGATGACCTGACCCTGTGGATCCGTGGTGACTACGTGATCTCGGGGGCAACCCTCAACCGCTTCTTTGCCCTGCACGTCATCGCCTTGCCGCTGGTCTTGGTGCTGTTGGTGGCGATGCACATCTTGGCACTGCATGAGGTAGGCTCCAACAACCCGGACGGCATCGACATCAAGCTGCACAAGGATGAGAACGGCTGGCCGCTCGACGCCGTGGCGTTCCATCCCTACTTCACCGTAAAGGACATGATCGGCGTGGCTGGTTTCCTGTTCTTTTTCTGCCTCATCATCTTCTTCAAGCCCGATATGTTCGGTTACTTCCTCGAAAAGCCCAACTTCGAGGTGGCCAACGGCCTGAAGACCCCAGCACATATCGCTCCCGTGTGGTACTTCACACCCTTTTACGCGATTTTGCGGGCGGTGCCGGACAAGCTGCTCGGAGTCATCATGATGGGTCTTTCCATCGGGGTACTGTTCGTTCTGCCCTGGCTGGATCGCTGCAAGGTGCGCTCGGTACGCTATCGCAGCACGTTGCACAAGCTGAACATCGCCCAGTTTGTCGTCTGCTTTATCATTCTCGGCATTCTTGGGGTGCTGCCCTCCACGCCGACCCTGACACTGCTCGCCCAGATTTGCACGCTGGGATACTTCGGTTTCTTCGTACTGCTGTTTTTCTACAGCAAGAACGAGCGCACCAAGCCGCTGCCGGAAAGGGTGACTTTCAAATGAAAAAAATGATCATCGCATTTTTCACCCTGCTCCCCGCGTTTGCCATGGCGGCCGGAGGTGAGGGGGTTAAGCTGGACAAGGCTCACTACGATCTGACCGATAAGGTGTCACTGCAACGTGGTGCGACGACCTTCATGAACTACTGCTTTGGTTGCCATAGTACCCAGTACCAGCGGTACAACCGGGTGGCCCAGGATCTCGGCATCCCTGAGGATCTGATGCGGGAGAACCTTATCTTCACCGGCGCCAAGAGTGGCGATCTGATGAAAAATGCGGTCGCCGAAAAAGAGGCCGCCAAGTGGTTCGGGGCACCGCCGCCGGATCTGACGCTGGTGGCTCGAGTGCGTGGCGCGGACTGGATTTACACCTATCTGCGCTCCTTCTATGTCGATCCTTCCCGTCCTTTCGGTGTGAATAATCTGGTGTTCCCTGCGGTAGGCATGCCCCATGTGCTAGAGCCATTGCAAGGTACACCGCGCCTGCATTACGCCACTGAGGTAGTAAATGGCGAAGAGGTGAAGGTGCCGCACAGTATCGTTTCTGACGGCAATGGTGAATTGAGCACCGAAGAATATGACCAGACAGTGCTTGATCTGGTAAACTTCCTAGTCTATTCGGGTGAGCCGGTACAGCTCGAACGTGAACGTATGGGCTTCTGGGTACTGGGTTTCATCGTGATTTTCTTCATCTTCACCGTGCTGTTGAAGAAGGAGTACTGGCGCGACGTTCACTAAGCGACCAGAAAAGGGTAAAATAGTGTACGGCAATGAAGCCTGTCGCTTCATTGCCGTTTGTTCTTTTTAATGACTGGAGGGGTCAATGGCTGTAGCTGCCAATAAGCGTTCTGTGATGACGCTGTTTTCCGGTGCCAACGATATGTTCAGCCATCAGGTGCGTATCGTGCTGGCGGAGAAGGGTGTCAGCGTGGATATTTGCCAGGTTGATATGGACAATCTGCCAGACGAGCTGGCCGAACTGAACCCGTACAACACTGTACCCACCCTGGTGGATCGCGAACTGGCTCTCTATACCTCGCGCATCATCATGGAATATCTCGACGAGCGCTTTCCCCATCCGCCTCTGATGCCGGTTTACCCGGTGGCCCGTGGTAACAGCCGTCTGATGATGCATCGCATCGAACTGGACTGGTATACCTTGGCTGACAAGATCATGGCTGGCGTGGATGTCGAGGCATCCCGCAACGAGCTGCGTGACAACTTGCTGGCCATTGCTCCGATTTTCAATGAAATGCCCTATTTCATGAGTGAGGAGTTTGGTCTGGTGGATTGCTACATGGGCCCACTGCTGTGGCGTCTGCCGAGCCTCGGTATCGATCTGGCAGGACGTGGCGCCAAGGAGCTGAAAGCCTACATGGTTCGCCTGTTCGAGCGTGAATCCTTCCAGGCTTCCCTGACTGAAACCGAGCGTGAGATTCGTCTCGGGGCATGAGCATGGAAATTAATATGACGCCCAGCCGCCCTTATCTGTTGCGGGCGTTTTATGACTGGTTGCTCGATAACGATTTGACTCCGCATCTGGTGGTCAACGTTAACCTTCCCCATGTGGCTGTACCGCTGCAATTTGCCCAGGACGGACAGATAGTGCTGAACATAGCGCCGCGTGCGGTGGCGGGCTTTCAGATGGACAACGATGCCATCAGCTTTAGTGCCCGTTTCGGCGGTGTTTCACAGCAGGTCTATGTGCCGATGGCTGCCGTGGTTGCCATTCATGCTAGGGAGAATGGCGTCGGAACGCTCTTTCCCCCTGAGCCTGCCTATGAGGCCTGGTTGGCATCTGCGGATGAGTCGTCGCAACCGGATCCCGAGCCACCACGCCCAAGTGGTCGGCCGAGCCTCAAAGTGGTCAAATGATGAAATAAAAAACGCAGCCCATTGGCTGCGTTTTTTTCATGCGTCACAGCGGGTTACTGCTGAACGTATTCAAAGGCTTTGATGACTTGCTTCACGCCGCTGACGTGACGGGCTATCTCGACGGCGCGGTCACCTTCGGCCCGGGTTACCAGACCAATCAAGAACACTTCACCGTTCTCAGTCACCACCTTGACCTTGCCGCTGTCAAAATTCTTGGCGCCCAGCATGTCGGTGCGCACCTTGGAGGTGATCCAGGTGTCGTTACTGCGAACGCTGAGATCAACCGGCTGGCGGATGCGCAGCTCGTTGTAGACATGACGGACGCCAGACACCCGGCTGACGATGCGTCCGGCTTCGACCTTGTAGGCTTCACTGGGCGTTTGGCCGATCAGCAAGACCCGGCCGTTATTGCTGTAAACGCTGATCTTGCTGGCTGCCGAGAGTTGCTTGTTGTCGGCCAACAGGTTGGCAGACTTGAGTTCGATGGTCTGGTCATCCCATTGCGCGCCCACGGTGCGGCGATCGCCGGCGACCTTGGCTGTGGTGGCGGCACCACCGGCAAATACGGCTGCACAACCTTGCAGCAGCAGGGAGCCGGCCAGCAGACCGATAAGAAGAGGAGTCTTCTGCATGGTTAATCTTCCTGTTGCGGGAAAAGAGTCTGGTCGATGAGATCACACAGGCAGTGCAGGGTCAACAGATTGACCTCAAGAATGCGAGGTGTCCGAGTTGAAGGTACGCGGATCTCGACGTCATTGGGGCCAAGCAGGCCAGCCATCTCGCCACCATCCCCCCCACTTAGCACTATGATGGTCATGTCGCGTGACAGGGCTGCCTCCGCCGCCTTGATCAGGCTGCGGCTGTGGCCTGAGGTGGTCAGAGCGACGAGGATGTCTCCTGGTTGGCCAAGGGCTCGGATCTGCTTTGCATAGACCTCTTCGAAACCATTGTCGGTGGCGATGGCGCTGATGGTAGCCATGTCCGGTGTCAGAGCCATGCCTGGCAAGGCCGGGCGCTCGGTCTCATAGCGGTTGACCAGTTCGGCGATGAACAACTGAGCCAATGCGGCAGAAGGGCCGTTACCACAGGCCAGCACCTTATGACCGTTGAGCAGACAGATGGTGATCATTTGAGCGGCAGTATGAATGGCCTCGGGAAGGGCCTCTGCGGCAGCGATCTTGGTCTGGATGCTTTCGGTGTAATTCTCTTTGATGCGGTCTGTCATCTTATCCTCTTAAAACGCATTCTGGATCCATTCAGGAATATCGCCTTCAAACACCATGGCATCGAAGCGGCATGCCTGCAGGGCTTCATTGAGGCCGTGTTGTTGCAAATAGTGGCGAGCGGCCAATTGTACCCTGCGTTGCTTGGTTTTGGTGATAGATCCGGCGGCACCACCATAACGATGGCTGGCGCGATAGCGAACCTCGATGAAAACCAGGGTATGGCCGTGACGCATGATGAGATCGATCTCGCCACCACGGCAGCGGTAATTACGCCAAAGAGGCTGCAATCCAGCGGATTGCAGCCTCTGCTCTGCCATCAATTCAAAGTGCTTGCCCCGGTTCTGCTGGGTCTGAGGCAACAGGCTGTTCAGACCCTGACGCATCCGGTTCATCAGTCGCTTCATCCGATGTTGCCTCCGTATTGTCGGGCAGGGCATGGGGATCGCGTACGATGCCGTTCTGATAGATGCCCCAGCTCAGTTGACGCTGCACGACGCCGTTGCCGTCGATGCTGAGCTGGCCTGTCAACCCGGAGAGCTGCATGCTGGGGTTGGCGCGCAGCTGTTGCAGCTTGCCAGTCAGGGTGAAGGCATCATAACCCATGGCAAACAGACGTAGCCGATCACCGCTTAGCTGCGGCCACATTTGCTGGATTTGGGCTTTGAGGCCGTCGTAGCTTCCGAGCATCAGCGGCATGTCGGAAATGTGTACGCCATTGAGCTCGGGTAGCACTTCGCGAGCAGTACTGTCATAGCCACGGCCGGCAATGAAGGTGGCGAGCCCCCCTTTTGCCTGACTGACATTGAAATCGATATAGGGCTTGATGGTACGAGTGTCGACCGGGCCTGCGATGATGTAGGCCGCATCAATACCGTTGAAGGTGTTATGTCGCGGGGTATCGCTGGTGAGATCGCTGACTTGCTGAATCCGGCCAGCCGTCTTGCCGCTCAGGGCGTTACGCACCATGCCCTCGATCTCTTGGCGCCCACCAAAGGTGGCCACCACGGGTCGCCCCTGGCTGACAGCCTGCCATGCCTTTTCGAAGTTCTGCACACCGGCATAACCGATTCGATCCTGTGAGGCCAACACCATGGGCTGGCGATAACCCTGCTGATAGAGATACTGTGCCGCCTGCCCAGCATCGGCCGCTGCCGAGAGGGAGAAGAAGAAGTTCTTCTCGTCAAGCACCGGCTTGTCGAGCTCATTGAGCGCCAGTACGGGGATGGTCGGTTTCAGATCCAGCAGTGCCTGCACTCTATCTTTGAGGAGCGGGCCGATGATCATGTCCGCCCCCTCCTGGACCGCCTGCTGGTAGAGAGTGGCGATAGGCTTGCTCTGGGTGTCATAGAACTTCACCTTGAGCTGGCTGCCGCTTTGCTTGTACGACATCAGGATACCGTACTGTAGCGCTTGTCCTTGGGCGGCTAAGTTGCCAGAGAGTGGCAGCATGACGGCGGCTTGCAGCGGTTCATTTAGCTCGGTAGCCAGCAGCTTGTCGAGCCCGGCCGGCATATCCCCCAGCGCCGGGTGTTGCGGGAAGCTGCGCTTCCAGATGCGCAACTGGCGGGGCAGCTGATCTGGTTGGGCACCGTACTGGTTCACCAGCGCCGCCAACTGTAACCAGCCGGTGGTAACGTCAGGAGCCGGTGCCTCTTGCAGGGATTGCAGGGTTGCGGGAGTCATGCCTTGCAGCAGGATCCATATCTGGCGATGGTTTTCCTTTTGCGCCTCATCCTTAATGAAGGGATCGAGGGCTATCAGGCTCTTGGCGGCACCAAAGCGATCTTTATTGTCGAGCTGGAGGGAGGCACGCTGCAGATACCACGCCTTCTCGGTGTCGGGATCGAGCTGGGTGGCCGGCTTTTGCTCCAGCAGGGCCAAAGCGCCCTTGGTATTCCCCTTGGCCAGCACTACCTGGGCTTCCAGCAGTTGTAGTTGGGCCAGTTGCTCGGCGCTCTTGCCCTGCTTGCGCAGTTGTTGCAGCAGAGCCGCGGCAGGTTCTGTCTTGCCGGAGGCCAGATAGCTGCGGGCAGCCAGGATCTGCCAGACGAATGCCTCATCCGGATGTTCATCGCTGACCCGATCGAGATACCAGCCGGCGTCCTGGGTCACGGCCGAGAAGGGGGAGGGAAGGCTCAGCGGCTCGTTGCCACTGCCCGGGCCGGAGGCGCAGGAAGCCAAAAGAAGACCGGCGATCAGGATGCCGGCGAGTCGTGTTACACTTAGCAGCTTTGTAAACCGGTTCAAGTTCATACCCCGACCAGTGTTGAAAAGTCCCCATAGTGTAAACGGGGCTATATGGCGACACAATTGTCGGGGTCTGCGGAGAGGTCATGAACGACACGCCAACCCTGTATATAGTCCCTACCCCGATCGGCAACCTGGCGGATATCACCCAGCGGGCCCTCGATATTCTGCGCAGCGTCGATCTGGTGGCGGCGGAGGATACCCGTCATACAGGTATCCTGCTCAGTCACTATCAGATCTCCGTTCCGACCTTTGCTCTGCACGATCACAATGAACAGCAGAAGGCTGATGTGCTGATTGGCCGCATCAAGGAGGGCAAAAGCATCGCCCTGGTTTCTGATGCCGGTACGCCGCTTATCAGCGATCCCGGTTACCATCTGGTGACCCGCTGCCGTGAGGCCGGGGTCAAGGTCGTGCCGTTGCCCGGCCCTTGCGCCGCCATTACGGCACTCAGCGCCGCCGGGCTTCCGACGGATCGCTTTACCTTCGAGGGGTTCCTGCCGGCCAAGTCCAAAGGACGTGACGATAAGCTGCAAGAGCTGGTCGATGAACCCCGCACCATGGTTTTCTACGAATCCCCACGCCGGGTTTTGGAGACGGTCGAGGCGATTGTGCGCATCCTGGGGGAGCGCCAGGTCGTGCTGGCCCGAGAGTTGACCAAGACCTTTGAAACCATCCATGGCCTGCCCGCGTCTGAGCTGCTGGCTTGGCTCGGTGAGGATGAGCACCGCACCCGTGGCGAGATGGTGCTGATGGTGGCGGGAGCGCGTAAAGACCCGGAGGATCTGCCGGCCGAGGTGATCCGCACCCTGGGGCTGCTGGTGGCTGAATTACCGCTCAAGAAGGCGGCAGCCTTGTGCGCCGAAATCCACGGGGTGAAGAAGAACGCCCTCTATAAGTACGGCCTCGAACACTACTGATTTGCCGGCCGGGGTGATTATCGGTTTACCCCAGCCCTGCAAGACGGCTATAATCCGCGCCCGGAGTCGGCCGGGCAATCGCTGCTTCGTCGTTGTGTCCCTCGGGGCAGACGGGCGGAGGGGAGGAAAGTCCGGGCTTCATAGGGCAGGGTGCCAGGTAACGCCTGGGGGGCGTGAGCCCACGACCAGTGCAACAGAGAGCAAACCGCCGATGGCCCGCAAGGGATCAGGTAAGGGTGAAAGGGTGCGGTAAGAGCGCACCGCGCGACTGGCAACAGTTCGTGGCACGGTAAACTCCACCCGAAGCAAGACCAAATAGGCCCCCTTTGGCGCGGCCCGCGTTGGGGGCGGGTAGGTTGCTGGAGCCTGCGAGCGATTGCAGGCCTAGAGGAATGATTGCCACCGGGGCAACCCGGTACAGAACCCGGCTTACAGGCTGACTCCCCAATTTGAAAGCCCTGCATCTCGATGCGGGGCTTTTTCTTATCGTTTGGGAAGGTTTATCTCGAGGAATATTCTGTGGAAAATCAGCCGCCTCCCTCTTTTCAGGAGACGCTGCGGCTGTTTTGGTCTCGCCGGACCCCCTTCCTTGCTTGAAAAGCCGAGGTGGGCTCCTTAAACTTTAAAGTGGAGAAAAGTGGATCAAAGTGGTTTTAATGATCCGATAACCATTCAACCACTTTAGGGGATGCAGGGTGTTGCGTGGCGCTCATGCCATCAGCCTCGACAGCAAGGGGCGGTTGGCTATTCCGACCAAATTCCGGGATTGGCTTCGCGACGAGTGCGATGGCCAGCTGGTCTGCACCATCGATTTGTCTCATCCCTGCCTGCTGCTCTATCCCCTGCCTGAATGGGAAGAGATAGAGCGCAAGCTGCGCTCCCTTTCCAACATGAATGCGGCTGAGCGGCGCGTGCAGCGACTGCTGCTTGGCCATGCCAGCGAATGCGAGCTGGATAATAACGGGCGCCTGCTGCTGAGTGCGCCGCTACGTACACACGCCGGACTGGACAAGAAGGTGATGCTGGTTGGCCAGCTCAACAAGTTCGAGCTGTGGGACGAAGCGCGTTGGCACCAGCAGGTGGAAGAAGATATCCGGGGCCTGCCCGAGGACGACTGGTCCGGCTCCGAACGATTACAGGATTTTTCCCTTTAAATGACGCAAGGCTTTGAACACATCACCGTGCTGCTCAACGAGGCGGTCGAAGGTCTGGCTATCAAGCCGGACGGTATCTATGTCGACGGCACTTTTGGTCGCGGTGGCCACTCCCGCCTGATCCTGGAGCAGCTTGGTCCTCATGGCCGGCTGATCGCCATCGATCGGGATCCCCAGGCGATAGCCGAGGCGTCCACCATCCAAGACCCCCGTTTTGAAATCGTGCACGGCCCCTTCTCCGGGGTTGCCGATTATATTGCCGAGCGTGGCCTGACCGGCCAAATCGATGGTTTTTTGATGGATCTCGGGGTCTCTTCGCCCCAACTCGACGATGCCGATCGAGGCTTTAGTTTCATGAAGGATGGCCCGCTCGACATGCGGATGGACCCGACCAGCGGACAGAGCGCCGCCGAGTGGCTGGCCCATGCCGACATTGACGACATCGCTTGGGTGCTCAAGACCTTCGGTGAGGAGCGCTTTGCCAAGAAGATTGCCCGTGCCATCGTCCACGATCGTGACCAAACCCCCTTCACCCGCACTCGCCAGCTGGCCGAGATGATAGCCCGGGTCAACCCGAGCAAAGAGAAGGGAAAGCACGCGGCGACCCGCAGCTTCCAGGCCATCCGTATCTACATCAACAGCGAGCTCGACGAGATCGAAAGCGCCCTCAATGCGTCCCTCTCCATTCTCAAGGCCGGCGGCCGCTTGTCGGTGATCAGCTTCCACTCTCTCGAGGATCGGCTGGTCAAGCACTTCATCCGCAAGCATGAGAAGGGGCCTGAAATTCCGCACGGGCTGCCGTTGACCGAAGCGCAGCTCAAGGGCGACCGCAAGCTCAAGGCGGTTGGTAAAGCGCAAAAGCCTTCCGATAACGAGGTGGGCCACAACAGCCGTTCGCGCAGCTCGGTGCTGCGGGTGGCTGAACGGCTCGGGGAGTAACCATGGCCGACGAACGCATCAACCTGTCGCGCGAGATCTTCGTCGATCTCTGGCGCCATAAGGTGCAACTGCTGCTCTGCGTTTCGGTGTTGGTCACGGCCTTCGTGGTGATCCTGGTCACCAACATGACCCGGGGCAAGACCTCCCAATATAACGAACTGATGGCGGAGCGCGACTCCCTCGAGATCGAGTGGCGTCATCTGTTGCTCGAGCAGGGTACCCTGGCCGAGCACTCGCGGGTGGCGGGACTGGCCATGGAGAAGTTGCAGATGGCGCGCCCCATCGTCACCACTGAAAAGGTGATCATCGAGCCATGAGTCGCATCAACTTCAACCGTAAAGGGGCCAAGGCGGGCGGCAAGGAGAGTGCCGCTGTTCATCCGTGGCGTTTTCGAACCCTGCTGTTTTTCATCGGTATTGCCTTTGGCGGTTTGATCCTGCGTTTGGCTTGGATCCAAGTGATAGACCCGGATCGCCTGCGCCAGGAGGGGGACATGCGCTCCCTGCGCACCACTGAGACCCAGGCAGTGCGTGGCATGGTGACCGATCGTAACGGAGAGCAGTTGGCAGTATCCGTACCGGTCGAGGCGGTGTGGGCCGATCCCAAGACGGTACATGAGTCCGGCGCCATTGCGAACGAGCGCGCTTGGCAGGCGCTCTCCGAGGTGCTGAAAGTCGATATCAAGACCCTCAAAAACCGGATTGCCAACCCCAAGAAGCGCTTCGTCTACCTGCAACGGCAGGTGACACCGGCAGTGGCCGAATACATCAAGGGGCTAAAACTCGGTGGCGTCTACCTGCGTCCCGAGTCACGTCGCTTCTACCCGACTGGTGAGATCAGTGCCCACCTGGTGGGGGTGACCAACATCGACGGTCACGGTATCGAAGGGATTGAACGCAGCTACAACGACTGGCTCACCGCCACTCCCGGCGAGATGCGGGTGCGTAAAGATAGGCACGGCCGGGTCATCGAGCACCTCGGTGTGGTGAAAGAGGGCAAAGACGCCAACGATCTGCACCTGAGCATCGATCAGCGGGTGCAGTCCATCGCCTACCGGGCGCTGAAAAAGGCGACCGATGAGAACATGGCGACCTCCGGCTCCATGGTGATGCTGGATATCAAGACCGGCGAGGTGCTCGCCATGGTCAACACCCCCTCCTACAACCCGAATAACCGCGGCCAGTACCAGAGCTTCCGGGTGCGCAACCGGGTGGTAACCGACACCTACGAGCCGGGGTCGACCGTCAAGCCGCTGATCCTGCTCAGCGCGCTGCATGCCGGGGTCACCAGTTGGGACGATTTCATCGATTCCAAGCCCCTGTTCATCGGTGCCAAGCAGATCAAGGACGTGAGCGTCCATCACGCCAACAACCTCTACGACATACTGCGCTACTCCTCGAACATCGGCATGTCGCGCATCGCTCTGCGCATGCAGGCGCAGGACATGATCAACACCCTCAGCATGCTCGGCTTCGGCATTGAGTCCGGTAGCGGCCTGATGGGGGAGAGCGGCGGCATGCTGCCCCAGCGTCGCCGCTGGTCTGACATCGAGCGGGCGACGCTCTCGTTCGGCTATGGCCTGCGGGTGACCCCGCTGCAACTGGTGTCGGCCTACGCCACCCTGGCCAACAGCGGTTGTCGTAACCCCATCTCGGTCACCAAGCTGGAGAAAAAACCCACCTGTGAGCAGGTGATCAACCAAAACGATGCCAAGGCGATGCTGCGTGCTCTCGAGTATGTGGTTGACTCCGCCATTCCCAAGGCCAAGGTGCCGGGCTATCGCATTGGCGGCAAGAGCGGTACCGCCAAGGTGGCCGTGGCCGGTGGCTATGGCAAGGATTACATGGCTTGGTTTGCCGGTTTTGCACCGGCCAGCAACCCGCGCTTTGCCATGGTGGTGGTGATCAACGAGCCCAAGGGCAAGGCCTACTATGGTGGCGCCGTGGCGACCCCGCCGTTTGCCGAAGCCATGGGCGGCGTGTTGCAGCTCTACAACATTCGTCCCGACGCCGACACGGCGGTTCAGGATCCCAAGCTTGCCCGTCAGGAGGCGCCCCTTGTTCCCCGCACTTGATCAACTGTTGCTGCCGTTTGGCGTGACGGCGCCCGCCATCGCGCTTGATGCGATCACCCTCGACAGCCGCCGGGTTGCGCCCGGCACCCTGTTTGTCGCGGTGAAGGGGCATCAGGTGGATGGCCGCCGTTTCATCGAGCAGGCGGTAGCCCAGGGGGCGGC
Source organism: Aeromonas simiae (assembly GCF_014892695.1). Lineage (NCBI taxonomy): Bacteria > Pseudomonadati > Pseudomonadota > Gammaproteobacteria > Aeromonadales > Aeromonadaceae > Aeromonas > Aeromonas simiae. Next base: position 3,005,373 of record NZ_CP040449.1, on the reverse strand, counting down.
CGCCATCTTGTTTGAGGCGGGCGATGACTTTGTGGCTCCAGAGCTGGCGGTTCCCTGCATCCCCATGGCGGATCTGCCGCGGCATCTTTCTGCCCTGGCGGGGCGCTTTTACGGGAACCCGGCAGAGGCGCTGGAGCTGGTCGGGGTCACGGGCACCAACGGCAAGAGCACCACGGCCCTGTTGATCGCCAACTGGCGCACCCTGCTCGGCGGTCGCGCCGGTGTCATGGGCACGGTGGGTAACGGCCTGTTCGGCCAGTTGGTCGAGGCGGCCAACACCACCGGCAGCGCCATTGAGGTGCAGGGCAACCTGCGCGCTCTGCATGAGCAGGGGGCCGAGCTGGTGGCGATGGAGGTTTCCAGCCACGGTCTGATGCAGCACAGGGTGGCGGGGTTGCAGTTTGATGCGGTGGCCTACACCAACCTCAGTCGCGATCACCTCGACTACCACGGCACCATGGCGGCCTATGCCGAGGCCAAGGCACTGCTGCTGGAGCGGGTGGATGAGGCCCGCGCCGTCATCAATGGTGATGATGAGGTGGGGCGTCAGTGGCTGGCCAGCCGGCCTGCCGCCGTGGCATACAGCCTAGAGGGGGGCGTGGCCGGCCATCCTGGCCCGCAGATCCTCGCCTCGGCGCTGGAATTTCATCAGCAAGGTTTTCGCGCCCGGATTAACTCGCCGTGGGGGAATGGTGTATTATCCGCCCCCTTGCTGGGCCGCTTTAACGTGGCCAACGTGCTCGCCGCGCTCGGGGTGATGTTGGTGCTGGGTTACGACTTCGATGCCCTGCTCGCCAGCGCCCCCGCCTTGCAGCCGGTGACCGGTCGGATGGAGTGTTTCGGTGGCCAGGACAAGCCCCTGGCCGTGGTCGATTATGCCCACACCCCGGATGCCCTCGAGAAGGCGCTCGCCGCTTTGCGGGTGCACTGCCAGGGGCAACTTTGGTGTGTGGTCGGCTGTGGCGGTGACCGGGATCGCGGCAAGCGGCCCATGATGGCGGCGATGGCCGAGCGCTGCGCCGATCGGGTGATCCTGACCGATGACAACCCGCGCACCGAAGCACCGCAGCAGATCATGGCCGACATGGTGGCCGGGTTGCAGGCTCCCGAGCTGGTGCAGGTCGAGCACGATCGCATCAAGGCCATCCGTCTGGCACTGAGCCAGGCGACGCAGCAAGACATCGTTCTGGTGGCCGGTAAGGGCCACGAGGATTACCAGATCATCGGCACGCAAAAGCACCACTACAGCGATCGTGAGACGGTCGTCGAGGTATTGCGCACATTACCGGAGTCATTCGCATGATGACCCTTCAACTCTCCGACATCGCCGCGGCCATCGATGCCCGCCTGATCGGAGAGGATTGTCCTGTTTCTGCCGTCAGCACTGACACCCGTCAGTTGTCTCACGGCTCTCTCTTCGTCGCCCTGCGTGGCGAGCGTTTCGACGCCCACGATTTTTGCGAGCAGGCCATGGCCGCCGGCGCCAGCGCTCTGCTGGTCGAGCGCGAGCTGCCGCTGGCCATTCCTCAGTTGGTGGTGCAAGACAGCCTGCGCGGCCTTGGTCGTCTCGGCCGTCTGCTGCGCCAACGGGTGAACCCCAAGGTGTTCGCCATCACCGGCAGCTGTGGCAAGACCACGGTCAAGGAGATGGCCTCGGCCATTCTCGCGCGGGAAGGGAAGGTGCTGGCCACCGCCGGTAACTTCAACAACGAGGTCGGGGTGCCGCTCACCCTGCTGCGTCTCGAGCCCGGCCATGACTTCGCCGTGTTGGAACTTGGCGCCAACCACCCGGGCGAGATCGCCTGGACCACCTCGCTGGCCCTGCCGGATGCCGCCCTCATCAACAACGTGGCAGCCTCACACCTGGAGGGCTTCGGTTCCCTGGAAGGGGTGTTCCACGCCAAGAGCGAGATCTTCGAGGGGCTCGGCGAGGGGGGCTGCGCCATCGTCAATGCCGACAACGAGTTCTGGCCCCAGTGGCGTGAGCGTGGGCTCAGCTGCGCCTTCTCCATCGACGATCAGCGCCAGCCCTTCCACGCCCGTGACATCGTCATGAATGCCAGTGGCTGCGCCGAGTTCGTCATGGTCACCCCCCAAGGGGAAGTGGCGGTCACTCTGGCTATCCCTGGTCGCCACAACATCGGCAATGCCCTGGCGGCGGCCGCCGGTTGTCAGGCGCTGGGCGCATCGCTCACGGCGATCCGCGATGGCCTTGCCGCCATGGCTCCGGTCAAGGGGCGCTTCTGCGTGCAGCGCTGGGGTGGCCTGACCCTGATCGACGATACCTACAACGCCAGCGTCGAGTCGGTGCTGGCAGGCATTGATGCCCTGACCAACATGGCTGGCTACAAGGTGCTGGTGTTTGGCGACATGCGCGAGCTGGGGGCCGAGTCGGCCGAGCAGCATGCCCGGGTCGGTCGTCACGCCAAGGCGCGCGGCCTGGATGCCGTGCTCTGCGTCGGGGAAGAGAGCCGTCATACCGCAGACGCGGCGGGCGGACGACATTTTGATAACAAGGCGTCATTGTACGAAGTGCTGGCAACCATGATTGAGAATCACGCCGAGATAGCGGTACTGGTAAAGGGGGCCCGTGGCTCCCGAATGGAAGAGATCGTCGAGATGGTCAAGCACCATCAGGAGCAGGCCCAATGCTAGTCTGGCTGGCGGAACTGCTAACCCCGCACTTCACCTTCTTCAACGTCTTCTCCTACCTGACGTTTCGCGCCATTTTGTCGATCCTGACCGGCCTGTTCTTTGCTCTGTGGATGGGGCCGCGTCTTATCCGCCGCCTGCAAGTGCTGAAATTCGGCCAGGTGATCCGTCAGGAGGGGCCCGAGTCCCACCTGAGCAAGGCCGGTACCCCGACCATGGGGGGGCTGATGATCCTCGCCTCCATCTTTGTCTCAACCCTGCTGTGGTGCCGCCTCGACAACGGTTATGTCTGGCTGGTGCTGTTTGTGCTGGGGGCCTATGGGGCCATCGGCTTTGTCGATGACTATCGCAAGGTGGTGCGTAAGAACACCGATGGCCTGATCGCCCGCTGGAAGTACTTCTGGCAGTCGCTGGTAGCACTGATCGTGGCCTTCGTCCTGTACGCCACCGCCACCCATGAAGGGCAGACCCAGTTGGTGGTGCCCTTCTTCAAGGAGGTGATGCCCCAACTCGGCCTGCTGTTCATCGTGCTGGTCTACTTCGTCATCGTGGGCACCTCCAACGCCGTCAACCTGACCGACGGCCTCGATGGTCTCGCCATCATGCCGACCGTCATGGTCGCCGCCGGCTTTGCCCTGATCGCCTGGGCCACCGGTAACGTCAACTTTGCCGAATACCTGCACATTCCCTATGTGCCCTACACCTCCGAGTTGGTGGTGGTGTGCACTGCCATCATCGGCGCCGGGCTGGGTTTCCTGTGGTTTAACACCTACCCAGCCCAAGTCTTCATGGGGGATGTGGGCTCTCTGGCGCTGGGCGGCGCGCTCGGCACCATCGCCGTGCTGGTGCGTCAGGAGTTCCTGCTGGTCATCATGGGCGGTGTGTTCGTGATGGAGACCCTGTCGGTGATCCTGCAAGTGGGCTCTTACAAACTGCGTGGAGTGCGCATCTTCCGCATGGCGCCCATTCACCACCACTACGAGAAGAAAGGCTGGCCGGAGCCGCGCGTCATCGTGCGTTTCTGGATCATCACTCTGGTGCTCGTGCTGCTGGGTCTGGCGACCCTGAAGGTGAGGTAAGCCATGGTCATCATCATCGGCCTCGGCAAGACCGGCCTCTCCTGCGTCGACTACTTCTTGGCCAAGGGGGTCACTCCTCTGGTGATGGACACCCGTGCCAACCCGCCCGGCCGCGATCAACTGCCACCCGAGGTGGAGCTGGTTCACGGTCTGGACGAGGAGCGCTTCAAGCAGGCCCACCTGATCGTGGCCAGCCCCGGCATCGCGCTGGCGACGCCCGAGCTCAAGGCTGCCGCCGAGCGCGGTGTCGAGATCGTCGGTGACATCGAGCTGTTCGTGCGTGAGGCCAAGGCCCCGATCGTCGCCATCACCGGCTCCAACGGTAAGAGCACGGTCACCACTCTGGTCGGCGAGATGATTGCCGAGGCTGGCCTCAAGGTGGGCGTTGGCGGCAATATCGGCACGCCGGCGCTGGATTTACTCAAGCAGCCGGCCGATCTGTATGTGCTGGAGCTCTCCAGCTTCCAGCTCGAGACCACTCACAGTCTGCGCGCCGCCGCTTCTGTGGTGCTCAACCTCTCTGAGGATCACATGGATCGCTACCACGGCATGGCGGATTATCGCGCCGCCAAGCAGGAGATCCATCAGCACTCCCAGCACATCCTCATCAATCGCGACGATCCCCTGACCCGGCCGGATGTCGGCAGCGCCTGGAGCAGCTTTGGTCTCGATGGTAGCGCCTATGGCCGCGTCGATATCGATGGCCGCCTCTGGCTCTCGCTCTATGGTGAGCCGCTGCTGGCGGTGGATGAGATGAAGATCGTCGGTGCTCACAACCAGGCCAATGCCCTGGCGGCCATGGCGCTGTGCGATGCGGTCGGCATCGCGCGTGAGCCGCAGCTCACCGTGCTGCGCCGCTTCGAGGGGTTGCCCCATCGTGCCCGTTTCGTGCGCGAGGTGAACGGTGTGCGCTGGATCAACGACTCCAAGGCCACCAACATCGGCGCCACCCTGGCGGCGGTCGCCGGGGTGCGCGAGGCGGTCAAGGGCAAGCTGATCCTGCTGGCCGGCGGCCAGGGCAAGGGGCAGGACTTTGCGCCGTTGCAGGCCCTGCTCGGCAGCCAGATCGACAAGATGTACTGCTTCGGTCAAGATGGCGCCCTGCTGGCCGCCCTCGGCGAGCAGACCGAGCTGGTGGCGGACATGGACGAGGCGATCGCCCGTGCCGCTGCGGATGCTCGTCCCGGTGACTGGGTGCTGCTGGCGCCGGCTTGCGCCAGCCTGGATCAGTTCAAGTCCTTCGAGGCGCGTGGTGATCGTTTCACCGAACAGGTGATGGCCCTATGAAGGCCTGGCTGCGTAGCAGCGGGATCTGGCTGTGGGGCGTGCTGATGCCCCAGCGGCCCGGTGCCCTTTATGATCGCCAACTGGTGACCCTGGCCTTTGCCTTGATGTCGGTTGGGCTGGTCATCGTGGCTTCGGCCTCGATCCCCGAGGGGATTTCGCTGGCCAACGATCCGTTTATGTTCGTCAAGCGCCACGGCATGTTTCTGGTGATGGCGCTCGGCATCGCCTGGGTGGTGTTGCAGATCCCGATGACCCGTTGGCAGCAGTACAACGGCTCTATGTTGTTGCTCGCCATCATCATGTTGGTGCTGGTGTTGGTGGCGGGGCGCAGCGTCAATGGCTCGGTGCGCTGGCTGCCCCTCGGGCCCTTCAACCTACAGCCGGCGGAGTTCGGCAAGCTGGCTCTGTTTGTCTATCTGGCCGGCTATCTGGTGCGGCGCCAGAACGAGGTGCGCGAGCGCTTCATCGGCTTCATGAAGCCGATGGCGGTGCTGTTCGTGCTCGCCATCCTGCTGCTGTTGCAGCCTGACTTGGGATCGGTGGTCGTGATGTTCGTCACCACCCTCGGCATGCTGTTCTTGGCCGGCGCCCGGCTGGTGCAGTTCATCGGTCTCATCTTGGTGGGGGTGAGCGCCGTGGTGACCCTGATCATCGCCGAGCCTTATCGGATGCGGCGGGTCACCTCCTTCCTCGACCCTTGGGCCGATCCGTTTGGCAGTGGTTATCAGCTGACCCAGTCGCTGATGGCTTTCGGTCGCGGCAGTTGGTTTGGCGAGGGGCTCGGTAACTCGATTCAGAAACTCGAGTACCTGCCGGAGGCCCACACGGACTTCGTGTTCGCCATCCTCGGCGAGGAGCTCGGTTATATCGGCGTGCTGGCGGTGCTGGCGCTGCAATTTTGTATGGCGGCCAAGGCACTGCGCCTCGGCCATGCCTGTCTGCAAGCTCAACGCCTGTATGAGGGCTATCTGGCCATCGGTATCGGCATCTGGTTCAGCTTCCAGACCTTCGTTAACGTGGGCGCTGCCAGCGGCATGATGCCCACCAAGGGGCTGACCCTGCCATTGGTGAGCTACGGTGGCTCCAGTCTGATCATCATGTCAGTGGCCGTGAGTATGTTGATTCGTATTGATTTCGAGCTGCGTCAGGCGAGTGCCCAGGCGCGCGTGCGGGAGGCATAGTGAGCAAGACCTTGTTGGTGATGGCGGGGGGTACCGGTGGGCATGTTTTCCCCGGTCTCGCCGTGGCCGATCGACTCAAGGAGCAGGGCTGGAGTGTACACTGGCTCGGCACCGCCGACCGGATGGAGGCGGAGTTAGTACCCGCTCACGGCTATCCCATCTCCTTTATCGACATCCAGGGGGTGCGCGGCAACGGCCTCAAGCGGTTGCTGGCGGCCCCTTATCGCATCATCAAGTCGATTGTGCAGGCCCGCAGAGTGCTCAAGGAGATCCGCCCCGACGTGGTGCTCGGCATGGGGGGCTTTGCCTCCGGCCCCGGTGGGGTCGCAGCCTGGCTCAGTGGTATCCCCTTGCTGCTGCACGAGCAGAATGCCTCGGCCGGCATGACCAACAAGCTGCTGGCCCACATCGCCAAGCGGGTGTTGATGGCCTTTCCCGGCGCCTTTGCCCCGAACAGCCGTACCGCCGTGGTCGGTAACCCGGTGCGCAGCGAAGTGGTCGCCCTGCCGGAGCCGACCGAACGGATGGGGAGTGGTGAGCGCCCACTGCGCCTTCTCGTCATTGGTGGTAGTCTTGGCGCCAGAGTGCTGAACGAACAGGTGCCGTTGGCCGTCGCGGCGGCCGCCATGCCCATCGAGGTGCGTCATCAGACCGGGCGCGGCAACCAGGAGTCGGTGGGGGGAGCCTATCGTCAGTTGGGGCTCGAGGCCGAGGTCAGTGACTTCATCAAGGACATGGCCGGGGCCTATGCCTGGGCCGATTTGGTTGTTTGTCGCGCAGGTGCGCTGACGGTATCCGAAGTTGCGGCAGCAGGTGTCGCAGCCATCTTCGTCCCCTTGCCCCATGCAGTGGATGATCACCAGACTCGCAACGCCTTGACCCTGGTCGATGGCGGTGCGGCCGAATTCCTGCCCCAGAGCGAATTGACCCCGGCTTCGTTGGCCGCCCGTTTGGTCTGGCTGGCAGGACGTCGAGACACGTTATTGAACATGGCCGTGGCCGCCCGCCGCATCGCGATCACCGATGCAGCCGAGCGTGTCGCCGATGAATGCAAACGGCTGGCCGAATGAGAGAGAGCTATGACCAAGGTTGAACTGGCAAAACTGCGTACCATGATCCCCCAGATGCGCCGCGTGCGCCGCATCCACTTCATCGGCATCGGTGGTGCCGGCATGGGGGGGATCGCCGAGGTCCTGGCCAATGAAGGCTATCAGGTGAGCGGCTCGGATCTGGCGCGTAACGCCGTGACTGAGCGCCTGAGCTCACTGGGAGCGGAGATCTACCTCGGTCATCGTGCCGAGAATATTCATGATGTCAGCGTGGTGGTGGTCTCGACCGCCATCAAACAGGACAACCCGGAGCTGCTGGCCGCCCGCGAGCTGCGCATCCCGGTGGTGCGCCGTGCGGAGATGCTGGCCGAGCTGATGCGTTTTCGCCATGGCATTGCCATTGCCGGTACCCACGGCAAGACCACCACCACCAGTCTGGTGGCGAGCATCTATGCCGAGGCCGAACGGGATCCGACCTTCGTCATCGGTGGCCTGCTCAACAGCGCCGGCACGAATGCGCGTCTGGGCAGCAGTCGCTATCTGATTGCTGAGGCAGACGAGAGCGATGCGTCCTTCCTGCACTTGCAGCCAATGGTCTCCATCGTGACCAATATTGAAGCGGATCACATGGACACCTATGGCGGCGATTTCTCCAAGCTGCGCAGCACCTTCATCGAGTTTCTGCATAACCTGCCGTTCTACGGGCTGGCCGTGGTGTGCGTCGATGACCCGGTGATCCGCGACATGCTGCCGGAGATTGGTCGCCCGACCGTGACTTACGGCCTGTGTGATGACGCCGATGTGCAGGTGCTCGATTTTGTTCAGACCGCCCATCACAGCACCTTCCGCCTGCGCCGCAAGGAGGGGGGAGAGCTTGCGGTGAAACTGAACCTGCCGGGGATCCACAACGCCCTCAATGCCGCTGCCGCCATCGCGGTTGCGACCGAAGATGGCATCGCCGATGAGGCGATTGTGCGGGCGCTTGAGAAGTTCGAAGGGGTGGGGCGCCGCTTCCAGCAATACGGTGAGTTCGAGACCGGCCGCGGCAAGGCGATGCTGGTCGATGATTACGGTCATCATCCGAGTGAGGTGAAAGTGACCATCAACGCAGCCCGGGCCGGATGGCCGGAAAAGCGTCTGGTGATGGTGTTTCAACCGCACCGTTATAGCCGTACGCGTGATCTCTACGAGGATTTCGCTGAGGTGCTTTCCAAGGTGGATGTGCTGGTGATGCTCGAAGTGTATGCTGCCGGAGAAGATCCGATCCCGGGCGCCGATGGCCGCGCGCTGTGCCGCACCATCCGCTCACGCGGCGCCTTGGAACCCATCTTTGTCGCGACGCCGGAGGATGTCCCGGCAGTGCTGGCCGATATCGTTGGCGAAGGTGACCTGGTGTTGACCCAGGGCGCCGGCAACGTCGGGGCTCTTTGCCGCCGTCTGGCCGAGATGAAATTGAATGTAAGCAGCATGAAATCGGGTGCTTAAGCCCTTAATGAGTGTTTTGACCGTCATGCCGGGGCCTATATAATGGCGAGTCCGGTTTACATGCCGGCAGAATAAGGCGTCGGACGGGGAGCACAGGTTGGAGGCAAGGGCACAACCGCGTACCAAGGGGGGCTTTCTGGCAGGAGTAATGTTCTTCCTGCTGGTACTGTGGGGTCTCTATCGGTGCGCCTTGAATGTCAGCGGTTGGCTGACGGATGCAAATCAGTTGCCCATGAGCGAGTTGTTGCTGCAGGGGCAGCATGAATATGTGAAGCCGGAGGAGGTGCGCCAGGCCGTGTTAGACGGCTCCGAGCTGCGCAACTTCTTCGATCTGGATGTGGATGCAGTGCAGGCGCGCCTGGATGCGCTGCCCTGGGTTGCCCAGGTGTCGGTGCGTAAGAAATGGCCGAACAAGATAAAGGTCTTTCTGACTGAGCAAACGGTCGCGACGCGCTGGAGCAATAACCGCTTCCTGAGTAAAACTGGGGAGATTTTCTCTGCGCCGGATCGGGTCAAGTTTCCACTGGTCTCCCTGTCGGGACCGGATGACCAGGCAAAGCGGGTGCTCGAGAGCTACCGCCAGTTTGATGCACTGCTGGCCCCCAAGGGATTTCGGGTGGTCAAGGTCAATCTCACGGCACGTCATGCCTGGGAGTTGACCCTGGAGGGAGGCGTTCAGCTGTTTCTCGGGCGTTCGGATGAAATGGCCCGGTTACAGCGGTTTATCGATGTCTTTCCGGAGATCCAGCCCCGTGAGCTGATCGCTTACGTGGACCTGCGATACGACACCGGATTGGCAGTTGGCTGGAAGAGAAACGAAGAGAAAGTGCATGACCAAAGCCGCAGATAGAAACCTGATTGTCGGACTGGATATCGGTACCACCAAGGTAGCGGTATTGGTCGGTGAGGTCCTGCCGGACGGCGAACTCAACGTCATCGGCATGGGCAGCCACACCTCGCGCGGCATGGATAAAGGGGGCGTGAACGACCTCGATTCCGTGGTCAAGTCCTTGCGTCGGGCCGTCGAAGAGGCCGAGATGATGGCCGACTGCCAGATAAGCTCCGTCTATCTGGGGCTCTCCGGCAAGCACATCGACTGCCGTAACGAGACGGGCATGGTGCCCATCTCCGACGAGGAGGTGACCCAGGAGGACGTGGATAACGTGATCCACACCGCCAAGTCGGTGCGTCTGTCCGATGAGCTGCGCGTGCTGCACGTGTTGCCGCAGGAGTTCGCCATCGACTACCAGGAAGGGATCAAAAATCCAGTCGGTCTCTCCGGCGTGCGCATGGCTGCCAAGGTACATCTGGTGACCTGCCACAACGACATGGCACGCAACATCGAAAAATGTGTCGAGAAGGTGGGGCTGCGCGTTGACCAGCTGATCTTCTCTGCCCTGGCGTCCAGCTATGCCGTCCTCACCGAGGACGAGAAAGAGCTGGGGGTCTGCGTGGTGGACATCGGCGGTGGCACCATGGATATGTCCCTGTTCACCGGCGGTGCGCTGCGCCACACCAAGGTGATCCCGTACGCCGGCAGTACGGTGACCAGCGACATCGCTTATGCCTTCGGCACACCGCCGCTGGACGCCGAAGCCATCAAGGTGCGCTACGGCTGCGCCTTGGGCCGCTTGGTCAGCAAGGAAGACACCATTGAGGTGCCGAGTGTGGGTGGCCGTCCGGCCCGCAGTCTGCAGCGTCAGACCCTGGCCGAGGTGATCGAGCCCCGTTACACCGAGCTGCTCTCCATGGTGCATGACGAGCTGGTGAAGGTGCAGAACGATTTGAAACAGCAGGGGGTCAAGCATCAGTTGGCCGCCGGCGTGGTGCTCACCGGCGGTGCCGCCCAGATAGAGGGCGTCGTCGAGTGTGCCGAGCAAATTTTCCAGTGCCAGGTGCGGGTGGGGGAGCCCCTCAACGTGCGTGGCCTGAGCGATTACGTGCAGGCTCCGGTCTATTCGACCGCCGTGGGGCTGCTGCAGTATGGCCGCATGCATCAAAGCAGTGGCCCGAGCAAGGAATACATCGCCAAGACAAGTGTGGGTGGCCTGGTTAAACGGGTCAGCACCTGGCTGCGTGGCGAGTTTTAAGAATTTTGCTGAAGTCAGCAAATAAAGCGGAGAGACAACATGTTTGAATTTATGGATAGTCACACCGACGAAGCGGTCATCAAGGTGATCGGTGTCGGTGGCGGCGGTGGTAACGCCGTTGAGCACATGGTGCGCCAGAACATTGAGGGCGTTGAGTTCATCACGGTGAACACCGACGCCCAGGCGCTGCGCAACTCCAGCGCCAATACCACCTTGCAGATCGGCGGTGGCATCACCAAGGGCCTCGGCGCTGGCGCCAACCCTGAGGTGGGTCGTGACGCTGCCATGGAAGATCGCGAAAGCTTGCGCGAACTGCTGGCGGGTTCCGACATGGTCTTCATCGCGGCCGGCATGGGTGGTGGTACCGGTACCGGTGCGGCACCGATCGTGGCCGAAGTGGCTCGCGAGATGGGGATCCTGACGGTCGCCGTGGTGACTAAGCCCTTCTCCTTCGAAGGCAAGAAGCGCATGGGCTTTGCCGCCCACGGCATCGAGGAGCTCTCCAAGAATGTGGACTCCCTGATCACCATCCCGAACGACAAGCTGCTGAAGGTGCTGGGTCGCGGCATCTCTCTGCTGGATGCCTTCAAGGCCGCCAACGATGTGCTGCTGGGCGCCGTACAGGGCATCGCCGAGCTGATCACCCGTCCGGGCCTCATCAACGTCGACTTCGCGGACGTGCGTACTGTGATGCGTGAGATGGGTACCGCCATGATGGGTACCGGCTCTGCCTCCGGTGATGATCGTGCTGAAGAAGCCGCCGAGAAGGCCATCTCCAGCCCGCTGCTGGAAGACGTGGATCTGGCCGGTGCTCGCGGCATCCTGGTCAACATTACTGCCGGCCTCGACATGACCATCGAAGAGTTTGAAACCGTGGGTAACGCGGTCAAGGCCTTCGCCTCCGAGAACGCCACCGTGGTGGTGGGTACCGTAATCGACCCGGAGATGCAGGACGAGCTGCGTGTCACCGTGGTCGCCACCGGTATCGGTGCCGAGCGCAAGCCGGACATCACTCTGGTTAAGAACAGCCAGGTGCAGGAGCGTCCGGTTCGCCAGCCCCTGAACGACATGATGCCGGGCCGCGTGATCGAGGAAGCCCCCGCCAAGGTGGTCAACGCCGAGCCGCAGGCCCGTCGCGAACCCGACTATCTGGACATCCCGGCCTTCCTGCGCAAGCAGGCAGACTAAGGTCATCCGACCTCGGTTTGTTTGTTGCTTAAGGATTGTGCTATGATGGGCTGCCACGGCTTTCGAGCCATGAATTTTGCTTTGAGCGGATGCACCCATGATTAGACAAAGAACCTTGAAAACGAGTGTCCAGGCCACTGGTGTAGGCCTGCATTCTGGACGGAAAGTGACCATGACCTTCCGTCCGGCGCCTGTGAACACAGGGATCGTTTACTTGCGTACCGATCTGAATCCTGTGGTGGAACTGCCGGCGAATGCAGATCAGGTGCGTGACACCTTGCTGTGTACTGCTCTGGTCAATGATCAGGGCGTACGTGTATCGACCATTGAACACCTCTCTGCCGCCTTGGCAGGCATGGGGATCGACAACCTGTATGTGGAAGTGGATGCACCGGAAGTGCCGGTGATGGATGGCAGCGCCCAGCCTTTCATCTATCTGCTGCAGGAAGTGGGGATCCGTGAGCAGAATGCGCCCAAGCAGTTTGTGCGCATCAAGCAGCGTGTGCGGGTTGAAGACGGCGACAAGTGGGCGGAATTCCACCCCTATGCCAACGGCTTCAAGATGGATCTCGAGATCGATTTCCAACACCCGGCTATCGAGGGGCGAAACCAGCGTTGTGTGCTGGACTTCTCCGGCAGCTCCTTCGTGAAGGAGATCAGTCGGGCGCGCACCTTTGGTTTCATGCGTGATATCGAGTACCTGCGCTCCCAGAATCTGGCCCTCGGTGGCAGTCTGGAAAACGCAGTGGTGCTGGATGACTATCGCGTGCTGAACGAAGAGGGTCTGCGCTACGAGGACGAGTTCGTCAAGCACAAGATGCTCGATGCTATCGGTGACCTCTACATGTGCAACCGCAGCATCATCGGTGAGTTCCGTGCCTACAAGACCGGTCACGCACTCAACAACAAGCTGCTGCGTGCCCTGCTCGCCAACCAGGAAGCCTGGGAACTGGTGACCTTTGAGGGTGAGCAGGCCAAGGCTCCTATCGCCTACTACGACAACGGTCTGGTTCTGGCCCGATAGGATGAAAATCGGGACGTCGGTATCCTCTCCGCACCGACGTCCTGTTTTTCTACGCCCCCTTCAAATATGAATACTGCCTCTCCCGGCCTGTTTTCATGACGACCGAGCAGATGACACTTCCATGAGTATTACCCTGATTTTTAACGGCAAACGTCGCCGCCACCTGCATATTCCTCGTATCAGTCTGCTGGGAATGGGCGTATTGCTCTGTTCGCTGGCTGGCGCCGGTGGTTGGGCTATATGGCAACACTGGCAGACCCGCATCGATACCCTCGAGCTGGCCCTGGATCTTGCCCAGAGTCAGGCCGAAGGTAGCGCCGAAGAGGCCTCCAAACAGCAATTGGCCATGCTGGCCGCCCAAGTGGGGACGATGCAAGCCCAGTTGGGGCGTCTTAATGCCCTCGGTGAGCGTCTCACCGAAGAAGCCGATCTTGATCCCGACGAGTTCAATTTTAATGAGCTTCCTCCCATGGGAGGCCCTTCCTATGATCCTGATCTAGAAGTCGGTCTCAATGAACTGCAACAATCGATGCAGAATCTGAGCTATCAGCTTGGTAATCGTGAAGAACAGCTGGCCGTCCTTGAATCCTTCATGATGAATCACAATATTGCGGATAAGGGGCTCATCGATGGGGAGCCGGTTGCGGGTCGTCGAATCTGGGTCTCTTCTGGATTTGGCGGGCGGGTCGACCCGTTCAATGGGCGTGCCAAGATGCATAAGGGAATCGATTTTCGCGGCAAGGTGGGCACTCCGATCCTCGCCTCCGGGCCCGGCGTCGTGAGTTGGTCCGGTCGTCACCCCGAGTTCGGTATCATGGTCGAGATCAGCCACGGTAATGGGTTGGTCACTCGCTATGCGCACAATTCCAAGGCTTTGGTGCAGGTAGGCACCCTGGTCGACAAGGGGCAGAGGATCGCCCTAATGGGGCGCACCGGTCGTGCAACCGGTGTGCACCTGCATTACGAAGTGTTGAAAGATGGTCGTCAGGTCAACCCCTCCCGCTTCATGACGGTGCGGCGGGGTTAGTTTTTTCCTTTTGGTCTCCCTCTGGGGACACACAATAATCAGAAACAGTTGGTACACATGATCAGCACACTGCTAACCAAGATTATCGGCAGCCGCAATGACAGAACGCTCAAGGCGCTGCGCAAGATTGTCAAACAGATCAATGCGATGGAGCCGCAGTTCGAGGCCCTCTCCGATGCCGAACTGCAGGCCAAGACGGCCGAATACCGTCAGCGTCTTGAGCAGGGCGAAACCCTCGACCAGCTGTTGCCGGAAGCCTTTGCCACCGTGCGTGAAGCCTCCAAGCGTGTCTTTGGTATGCGCCATTTCGACGTGCAGCTGATCGGTGGCATGGTGCTTGACTCCAACCGCATCGCTGAGATGAAGACCGGTGAAGGTAAAACCCTGACGGCGACCCTGCCTGCCTACCTGAACGCCCTGACCGGCCGCGGCGTGCACGTGGTGACCGTGAACGACTATCTGGCTAAACGTGACGCCGAGGCCAATCGCCCGCTGTTTGCCTTCCTGGGGATGACGGTTGCCTGCAATGTGCCGGGCATGGGGCCAGGTGAGAAGCGTGAAGCCTATGCTGCCGATATCACCTACGGTACCAACAACGAATTCGGTTTTGATTACCTGCGCGACAACATGGCGTTCTCACCGGATCAGCGCGTGCAGCGTCCGCTCAACTACGCCCTGGTGGATGAGGTGGACTCGGTGCTCATCGATGAGGCCCGTACCCCGCTGATCATCTCCGGCCCTGCCGAAGACAGCTCCGAGCTCTATATCCGCGTTAACAAGCTGATCCCCAAGCTGGTCAAGCAGGACAAGGAAGACACCGAGGAGTACACCGGTGATGGCCACTACACGGTGGACGAGAAGAACCGTCAGGCGCTGCTGACTGAAAACGGTCAGATCTTCGTTGAGGATCTGCTCAAGCAGGAGGGGCTGCTCGATGAGCATGACTCCCTGTTCTCTGCTGGCAACATCAGCCTGCTGCACCACGTCAATGCCGGCCTGCGTGCCCACACCCTGTTCGAGCGCAACGTCGACTATATCGTGCAAGAGGGCGAGATTGTCATCGTTGACGAGCACACCGGTCGTACCATGCCGGGTCGCCGCTGGTCTGACGGTCTGCATCAGGCGGTAGAAGCAAAAGAAGGGGTCAAGATCCAGAACGAAAACCAGACCCTGGCCTCCATCACCTTCCAGAACTACTTCCGTCTCTACGACAAGCTGGCCGGTATGACCGGTACTGCTGACACCGAGGCGTTCGAGTTCCGCCAGATCTACGGCCTCGACACCGTGGTCATCCCGACCAACAAGCCGATGCTGCGCAAAGACATGGGCGATCTGGTCTACCTGACCGCCAAGGAGAAGTATGGCGCCATCGTGCAGGACATCCGTGATTGTGTGAAGCGCGGTCAGCCGGTGCTGGTCGGTACTGTCTCTATCGAGAACTCCGAACTCATCTCCGGCATTCTCAAGAGTGAGGGGATTGCCCACCAGGTGTTGAACGCCAAGTTCCACGCCATGGAGGCCGAGATCGTGGCCCAGGCGGGCCAGCCTTCTGCCGTCACGATTGCCACCAACATGGCCGGTCGTGGTACCGACATCGTGCTCGGTGGCAACTTGCAATCCGAGATTGCCAAGCTCGAGGAGCCGACTGACGAGCAGATCGCCACCGTCAAGGCCAATTGGCAGGTACGGCACGATGCCGTGATCGCCGCAGGCGGCTTGCACATCATCGGTACCGAGCGCCACGAATCCCGCCGTATCGACAACCAGTTGCGCGGTCGTTCCGGTCGTCAGGGTGACCCCGGTTCCTCCCGTTTCTACCTCTCCATGGAAGACAGTCTGATGCGTATCTTCGCCTCCGACCGCGTCAGCGCCATGATGAAGAAGCTGGGGATGGAAGAGGGCGAAGCCATCGAGCACCCCTGGGTGACCAAGGCGATCGAAAATGCCCAGCGTAAGGTTGAAGGGCGTAACTTCGATATCCGTAAGAGCCTGCTCGAGTTTGATGACGTGGCCAACGACCAGCGTAAGGTGGTCTACGAGCAGCGCAATGAGCTACTCGACAGCGCCAACATCTCCGATACCATCCATGTCATCCGCGATGACGTCTACAACGGCATCATCGATGAGTACATCCCGCCCCAGTCGCTGGAAGAGATGTGGGATGTGCCGGGTCTAGAAGCTCGCCTGCGCAGCGATTTTGCCCTCGATCTGCCGCTGGTGAAGTGGCTGGAAGAGGATGACAAGCTCTACGAAGAGAAGCTGCGTGAGCGCATTCTGGCCGAGGCGGCCCAGGTTTACGCCCATAAGGAGGAGTTGGTTGGCACCGATGTGCTGCGCAACTTCGAGAAGGCGGTGATGTTGCAAACCCTCGACGGCCTGTGGAAGGAGCACCTTGCGGCCATGGACTATCTGCGTCAAGGTATCCACCTGCGCGGCTATGCCCAGAAGAACCCCAAGCAGGAGTACAAGCGCGAATCTTTCGAGCTGTTTACCCAGATGCTGGAAAGCCTCAAGCGCGATGTGATCAGCGTACTGAGCCGGGTTCAGGTGCAGGAGCGTGACGTCGAGACCATGGAGGAGCAGCAGCGCCAGCGCGCCGAGGCCGCAGCGCACACCTACTCTCACGCCGAGGCGGAAAACCAGCTGGCTGACGAGCAGGAAGGCAGCACCACCTTCGTGCGCGATGAGCAGAAGATCGGTCGCAACGACCCCTGCCCCTGTGGTTCAGGCAAGAAGTATAAGCATTGCCACGGTCAGCTGAGCTAAAGACTCGCTTGTACCGGTAGTGATGAGGCGGGCCTATGGCCCGCCTCGTTATGTTGAGGGACGTAAAGATGGAAGAGAAAAAACGGGTCTGGGTGGCGGTCGGGGTCATCGAGAATGAGCGGGGCGAGATCTTTTTGGCCAAGCGCTCGGCCGAGCAACATCAAGGGGATCGCTGGGAGTTTCCCGGTGGTAAGGTGGAAACCGGTGAAGACTTGTTGGCGGCGCTCGATCGCGAGCTGTGGGAAGAGATCGGCATCCGTGTGCTCGACTGCACCCCCTTCATGGAGCTGTGCCACGATTACCCCGACAAGTCGGTGCTACTCGATATCTGGCGGGTGACCCGCTTCGAAGGGGAGCCTTACGGCAAGGAGGGTCAGGAGTGCCGCTGGGTGCCCCTTGCGCACCTGCATAACTACCACTTCCCCGATGCCAATGCCCCCATAGTGCAGCGTCTGCTGCAAGGTGCGGTATAACGCGTTGCAATGAAAAGAGGGCCCATCGGACCCTCTTTTCATTGCGGCATCATGACTGCCATTCATCGTCGCCGAAATCGGGCGGCACATCGGCCTGCGTGCCCGGAATTCGCTTCTCTTCGCTGGCCCACTCACCCAGATCGATGAGCTGGCAACGCTTGCTACAGAAGGGGCGGAAGGGGCTCTGCGGGCCCCATTCGATCTCTTTTTGGCAGGTCGGACACTTGACCTTGGTAACCATATTTTCCTCCTTAACAGCAGGAGAGCTGGAATTTGACATCCCCAATGGGGTGCTCGCTGGCCGGCAGGAACCGCAGGGCAAAGCGGTTCTTGTGGCCACTTAAGGTCGGGTAGCAACCTTGGCCATGCTCCAGCTTGATGCGGATAAGTTCTGCGCCATCGGCCATGTCCTGATAGAAGCCGTTGACGGCAATCTTGTCACAGAAGGCGCCCGATTCACGCCACAGGCGCAGCAACTGGTGAATGGCTTCAATAATCAGGGCGATATCGTCCAGCCAGCCCTGCATCTGCGGGAGGCGCTGGCTGTGAGGAAGCGCCAGCCAGTGGTGCAGTTGCGGAACATCGAAGGCGCACAGGCCGCCGGGAATGGAGAAGCGCTGACGGATCGAGGTGAGCAGGCGATCTTCTTTTAGCTTGGCTCCGGGGCGGGGGGCGCTGAGCAGTTGGCGAGAGAGCGCGATCAGCTCGGACTGCATCTGCTCTATCTGCTCAATGTCGGCTTCGGGCAGTGCGGCCCAGCGGCTCAAACGCTGGCTGAGACGCTCGAGATCCTTGATGAGATCGGCACGCAGGTCGCCGCGATCGAGTAGTTCCTGAAGATCGAAGATGGCCTTGAAACAGGCGATATGCCCCCAGGGCAATTCAGTCTCGAGGTTGTCGCTGATCTGGGCAAACAGGGATTCCAGACGCAGGTAGGTCCGGCTTTTTTCATTAAGGGGGAAGTCGTAAATCATGCCTGTACCGAGCCAGTTAAAACACGCGCTAGTGTACCTATTGGGAGTGGGCTTGTTGAGTGGCAAATCGCAGATATGCCTCATGTAACCGCAAAATCTCGCGTTGCAGCGCTTCCGGGGTCTGATCCTGATTACGGATCACGTCATCGGCGGCCGCCAGGCGCTCGGCGCGACTGGCCTGAGAGGCGAGAATGGCGCGCACCTGAGACGCGTTGACCTCATCTCGGCGGCAGGTTCGCTCGATTTGCACCGCTTCATCCACATCGATGACCAGCACCCGGTTACCCAACCCGGTCAGGTGATTCTCGACCAGCAGCGGCACCACCAGCAGACAGTAGGGGGAGCGGGTGGCGGCGCACTGGCGGATCATCTCTTCACGGATCAGAGGATGCAGCAGGGCGTTGAGCCAGGCCTTATCCTCTGGTTGGCAGAAGATCCGCTCGCGCAGTGCCCGGCGATCTAAACTGCCGTCGGCCGCAATGATGGCCGGGCCGAAGTGTTCGGCGATGGCGGCCAAGGCAGGGGTTCCTGGCTCAACCACTTGGCGTGCGACCAAATCGGCATCGACTATCTCGACACCGAGTGCGTGGAAGTGGTTGGCAATGGTGGTTTTGCCGCTACCGATGCCGCCAGTCAGGGCCACAACGTACATGGATGTTCCTCGTTACAGCAGGGTACTGAGGTACCAATGGTTGATGCGCTCGCCCCAGAGTAGGGCGACCCAACCGGCCAGCGCCAGATAGGGACCAAAGGGGATCGGTTTACCCTGCTCATGACGGCGCAGCACGATGAGCAATATCCCCACCAGAGCCCCCAGCAGGGCAGAGAGCATCAGAATCAGCGGCAGCTTCTGCCACCCCAGGCAGGCGCCGAGCGCCGCCAGCAGTTTGAAGTCGCCATAGCCCATTCCCTCCTTGCCGGTGAGCAGCTTAAAAGCCCAATAGAGGCTCCATAGCAGCAGATAGCCGGCTACGGCGCCGATCACCGCATCTTCCAGCGAGGCCAGGGTGCCGCCAAGGTTGATGAGCAGGCCGACCCACAACAGGGGGAGCGTCAGTTCATCGGGCAGCAGCATCTTGTCGAGATCGATAAGGGTCAGTGCAATCAGCATCCAGGTGATCAGCAGACCGGCCAACAGTGGCAAGCCGGCGGGCAGTTGCCACGCGACCAAGAGCGAGAGCAGGGCCGTGGTGGCCTCGACCATGGGATAACGTGGTGAGATGGGGGCCTGGCAGCCTCTGCAACGCCCGCGTAGGGCAAGCCAGCTGATGATGGGGATATTTTCGAGCGCCGTGATGGCATGGCCGCAGTGAGGACAAGCCGAGCGGGGGAGCATCAGATTAAAGCGGGGGAGGGAGGGCGCCTCCTGCTCGGGGTGAAAGTAGTCCTGATATTCGCTTTGCCACTGACGCTCCATCATGATGGGCAGACGGTAGATCACCACATTGAGAAAGCTGCCAATGAGCAGGGAGAACAGGGCGATGAGAATAAAATAGAGCCAGGGTAGCTCCTGGCTAAGTAGCAAGAGAGTGGACATAAAATCGGTATCGGCTGGTTAATGAATGACACTGCCCAGCTTGAAGATGGGCAGATACATGGCGACGACCATGCCGCCGACCAGCACTCCAAGCACCACCATGATCAGCGGCTCGAGTAAGCTGGTAAGGCCATCGACCAAGTCATCAACTTCCTGTTCATAGATGGCCGCGACCTTAGAGAGCATATCATCAATGGCCCCTGATTCCTCGCCGATCATCACCATCTGGATCACCATGTCGGGGAAGAGATCGACGGTGCGCATCGCCATGTTGACCTGCATGCCGGCAATCACTTCATTGCGTACGGCCATGATGGCGGTGCGATAAACATAATTGCCCGAGGCGCCAGCAGAGGAGACCAGCGCCTCGATGAGCGGGATACCCGCGGCGAAGGTGGTGGCCAGGGTGCGGGCAAAGCGGGCCATGGCCGCCTTGTGCAGGATCATGCCGACCACGGGCAGCCCGAGGAGAAATTGATCGGTTTTGTTGCGCACCTTCTCCGAGCTGCGCCAGGCCCGAACGTAGAGGAAGATGGCCAGCGCCGCCCCGCCGAAGAAGACGTACCACCAACTTTGCATGAAGCGGGAGATGCCGATGACAAAGCGGGTGAAGGCAGGCAGTTCGGCGCCAAAGCTTTTGAATATCTCCTCGAACTGGGGAATGACAAACAGCAGCAGAATGG
This sequence comes from Aeromonas simiae, assembly GCF_014892695.1. Classification (NCBI taxonomy): domain Bacteria; kingdom Pseudomonadati; phylum Pseudomonadota; class Gammaproteobacteria; order Aeromonadales; family Aeromonadaceae; genus Aeromonas; species Aeromonas simiae. The sequence goes on along the minus strand of NZ_CP040449.1, from coordinate 2,984,878 downwards.
AGGTGACGACAATGGCGACCAGTATGACCATGGTGGGGTAGAACATGGCCTTCTTGATCTTCTATTTGAGCGCCTCGGTCTTCTCCCGGTAGGTGGCAATGCGATCGAAGATGATCTCGAGGGCGCCGGAGTGCTCACCCGCCTCGACCAGATCGCAATAGAGCTGGTCAAAATGACGGGGATGGCGCCGCAGCGCTTCTGACAGCGGGGTGCCGGTTTCGACCTCGTTGGCGACGTCCCCCACCAAATCGCGCACCGTACTTTTCTCATGACTGCGGGCAATCACTTGCAATGTTTGCACCAATGGCACGCCGGCAGAGAGCATGGTGGTGATCTGCCGGGTGATGATGGCGATATCGGCGGGTTTGATCTTGGCGGCGCCACGGGAGAATAGCCCCTGTGATTTTTTGCTGATTTTTGATGCGGTGACGCCCTGCTTACGCAGCTCGGCTTTGACGTTAGCGATGGAGTCCGACTGTAGCTCGCCAGACACTTTCTGACCTTTGCGATTGACGCCGCTCCAGCGAAAGGCGCTGACTTTAACGGGACGATTCTGTTTGGCTCGTGTGGCCATCCTTGGCTCCTGCCTGATAGGGATACAGGCTTAGTCTAGTTGGTGGTGACCCGGTTGATTTCGGCCAGGCTGGTGATACCGAGGCGGGCCTTCTCGAGGCCGGCCTGGCGCAGCGTGCGCATGCCCTCTTTTTGTGCCTGGGCTGCAATCAGCAGTGAGTTGCCACCCTGCATGATGATGCGGGCGATGTTGTCTGACATGGAGAGGATTTCGTAAATACCGATGCGCCCACGATAGCCACCGGAGCACTCTTTGCATCCGCAGGGGCGATAGAGACGGATGCCGGCCGCAACTTGCTGCACGCTGTAACCAAGCTTGAGCAGCTCGCCTTCGGGGATGTTGTCGGGTTGCTTGCAGTGTTCGCACAGCTTGCGCGCCAGTCGCTGGGCCATGATAAGGGTGACCGAGGAAGCGATATTAAAGGCGGGAACGCCCATGTTCATCATGCGGGTCAGGGTCTCGGCAGCGGAGTTGGTGTGCAGGGTTGAGAGCACCAGATGGCCGGTTTGTGCAGCCTTGATGGCAATTTCAGCCGTTTCCAGATCGCGGATCTCCCCCACCATCACCACATCCGGATCCTGACGCAAAAAGGCGCGCAGGGCGCCGGCGAAGGTCAATCCCGCCTTGGGATTGATCTGCACCTGGTTGACGCCGGGCAGGTTGATTTCGATGGGGTCTTCGGCGGTGGAGATGTTGCGCTCCACCGTGTTGAGCAGATTCAAACCTGTGTAGAGGGTCACCGTCTTGCCGGAGCCTGTGGGCCCGGTCACCAGTATCATGCCTTGGGGGCGGGCGAGGGCCGTCTGGTAGAGCTGCTTTTGTTCCTCATCGAAGCCGAGCTGATCGATATTGAGGCGGGCTGCCGATGAGTCGAGCAGCCGGATCACCACCTTCTCGCCCCACATGGTGGGCAGGGTGTTGACTCGCATGTCCATGGCCCGGTTGCGGGAGAGTTTCAGCTTAATGCGGCCATCTTGCGGCAGCCTGCGCTCGGCGATATCGAGGCGGGCCATCACCTTGAGCCGCGCGGCGAAGCGGCTGGCCAAGTTCACCGGCGGGGTGGCGGCCTCATGCAAAATGCCATCGATGCGAAAGCGAATGCGGTACTTGTGTTCGTAAGGTTCGAAGTGCAGATCCGATGCGCCGCGGCGAATAGCATCCATCATGATCTTGTTGATGTATTTGACGATGGGAGCATCGTCATCGCTGCTGTTGACCGTTTCATCAAGACGACTCTGCTCATCGGCGACCTCAAGGCCTGATATATCGGCGTCATCGATATCATCGACATTAAGGTTCTCCTGATCGTGTTCAAGCAGCTTGCCGATGGCGCGCACCAGCTTCTCCTCTTCCACCAGCAGGGCTTCGGTATGCAGGCCGAAGTTGAAGCCGAACTCCTCCAGCGCCGCCACATTGGTCGGGTCAGCCATGGCAATGTAGAGGGTGTGTCCCTGCAAATAGATGGGTAGGGCGTGGTGCTTCTCGATCAGCTTCTGGTTGATGTACTTGGGGGGGATATCCCCCAGCTCGAAGGCATCGAGGTCGAGCAGGGGAACGCCATACTCCTGCTCGCAAAAATCAGCCAACTCCCGGCTGGAGAGGATCTGATTTTCGATAAGAAAGGTGGTCAGGGGTTTGCGCTGCGCCTTGGCCTGAGTGGAGAAGCGCTGCGAGTCCTGCTCGCTGATCAGGGAAGAGGCGGCCAGGCTAAGTGCCAGGCCGCTGTTGGAGGTTGAAGTCATGCGTTAGCAAAATCCAGCATCAATACAAGTCCCACCTCGGACCCATTGTAGCTGTTGTCCTACGCTGGTTAATGTATTAAGCGCAGGGCTTGGAGCTAGCTCGAAAGTTTCTGAATCAAGATCCGCCGTAGCGGTGACTGTTATAGCCCCAGTGGTGGTATCAACATTCGTTGCTGAGGATGCTGGATTGACATACTGTGGATTTTGTAACCCAGCAGCGAGTGCATTAGCTCCAGCTGCGGCGCAAGCTTGCGCCGCAGTAAGATCCGCTGCTCCCTGAACGCATGCTTCAATCGCTGTCTTCGCAGGTCCTGAGGCTGCGATTACTTCCGAGAACTTCGCTCGTTTGGTGTAGGTCTGATACGCCGGCAAGGCGATGGCGGCCAGGATGGCCACAATGGCCACCACAATCATCAGTTCGATCAGGGTAAAACCTGCCTGTTTTTTCATGATCAATATCCTTATTGCGAGTGTTGACCAGGCTGAGCGACAGGGCTGTGTGATATGGCCTATCGTCGCCATTTTGAGTGGCCCCGCGCTCTTCCAGTATGCTTCCGGATTCAATAGCTTGAAGGGGAAGATGTGGGTGAGTGGCGGGTATGTTCCTTCGAGTCTCTCTGAGCGCCTCCCTGCTGCGTCATGCTGGTATTGATAAATAAAAGAAAAGGCGCCGTTGGCGCCTTTTGCAAGTCGAAACAGTGCGGGAGATCAGAGAACTCGCATAGAAAGATCCAATGCCCTGACATGCTTGGTCAACGCACCGACCGAAATGAAGTCAACGCCGGTGGCGGCGTACTCGGCCAGCGTCTCAATAGTCACGTTACCGGAGATCTCGAGGCGGGCTCTGCCGGCATTGAGGGCCACCGCATCGCGCATCATGGGCACATCGAAATTGTCCAGCATCACGATATCGGCGCCGGCCGCCAGGGCCAGCTCCAGTTCCGCCAGGCTTTCGACCTCGACCTCGACCGGCTTGCCGGGGTTAAGGCGGCGCGCCTCGCTCACCGCCTCGGCAATGCCGCCGCAGGCCAGGATGTGGTTCTCCTTGATGAGGTAGGCATCGAACAGGCCGATACGGTGATTCTTGCCGCCGCCACAGGTGACGGCGTACTTCTGGGCGCTGCGCAGCCCCGGCAGGGTCTTGCGGGTGTCGAGCAGGCGGCAGTGGGTGCCGGCCAGTTGCTCGACATAGCGGGCGGTGAGGCTGGCCACGCCGGAGAGGGTCTGCACAAAGTTGAGTGCGTTACGCTCGCCGGTTAACAGTAGACGGGCGGGGCCGGTCAGCCGGAACAGCTCCTGATTGGGAACCAGGGGATCGCCGTCTTGCACCTTCCATTCGATCTGTACCTGGCCACCGAGCTGGGCAAAGACCTCATCGACCCACGCTTTGCCGCAGAAAACGCCGGCTTCGCGGGTGATGACCCGGGCGGTGGAGACACGTTCGGCCGGGATCAGCTGTGCCGTGATGTCGGCAGCGGCGTCCGGCAGTCCGTCGGGAGTGAGGGCACCGCCGAGATCTTCCAGCAGCGCGGCGCGCACGGCGCGGGTAATGTCCTGTTGTAACATGCCTTCTATTCCTGCAAGGGGCGAAGCTGCAAAGTCTGCTGCTTCTGAGTCAGTTCGAGTCGGCCCAACGCGTTCATGCCGACCAGCACTTGCTGACCGGATTGCGCCGGGTTAATAAAGACGGCCAGATCGTACAGGGTCAACGGCCCCATCTCCAGTGAATCGATGTGGCCCGTCCCGACGAGCACTTCTCCGGCGGCGGTCGAGACCCGGGCGGTGCCGCGTGGTTCGATGCCAAGACGAGCCGCCACCGATTGTGGCAGGCTGACGAGGGTGGCGCCGGTATCGAGCATCAGTTGCACCGGTTGACCATTGATGGCACCCTCCAGCCGATAGTGGCCTGACGCATCGCGCGGCAGCATCAGTACCCCTTCCGCCGTCACCTTGGGGTGGCTCTTCTGGGTAAAATAGAGCGTGAGCAGCCCCAGCAGGGCCAGCCATGCCAGCAACCAAAACCAGCGGGCCGTTGCGGTCGCAAGATTACGCATAGGGGCGCCTGCAGAGAATCAAGATGACCCAGACTAACATAACTTTTTCCATTAATTCAGACGGTTGGTGTGAGCAGGCTCGCAAGGTGCCCTCGCCGCATTACAACGAGCGTCCGGTCGCAGGGGATATTTCCCTGCTGGTGGTGCACAACATCAGCCTGCCACCGGGGGAGTTTGGCGGCCCCTGGATTGACGATCTTTTCCTTGGCCGGCTCGATCCGGCGGCGCACCCCTATTTTGCCGAGATAGGCCAGTTACGGGTCTCTGCCCACTGCTTGATCCGCCGCGATGGTGAGGTGGTGCAGTATGTTCCCTTCCATCTGCGGGCCTGGCATGCGGGCGTTTCTTCCTTTGCAGGGAGGGAGGCGTGCAACGATTTTTCCATCGGCATCGAGCTGGAGGGCACCGATACCCAGCCTTTTACCGAGCAGCAGTATCGTGTGCTGGCCGCGCTCACTCAGGCGCTGATGACGCGTTTTCCTGCGATCACCCCCGAGCGCCTCACCGGCCATAGCGACATAGCGCCGGGTCGCAAGAGCGATCCCGGCCCCTGTTTTGACTGGTGTGAATATCGCCATCGGCTGCACTTAGACGAGCAATAACTAAAATATTTTTTAATATTTCAAATCAATGGCTTGTCTTGTCTGGCAAGCCATTGCTGCTTCTGTTATCGGCTTGTTTGTGTGATAAGTGTTAACTTTATTGGTCTTACCAATTTCTTTGATGCACATCATGCTCGTTCGAAAATACCTCTCTTTAGCTAGCCTTCTTACTTGATTCAGATCATCTTTTTGATGGACTTCACTCCCTCTCTCTGCTAATTTTCGTCGCACCTATAAAATTGGTAATACCAATTTAACAAAAATACTCCATGCCCTATCGCAAGATCTCCCAGCCCAAATTGGCCGACGCTATCGTGGCTGAGCTGGAAAACATGATTCTGGAAGGCAGCCTGCAACCGGGTCAGAAGCTGCCCCCCGAGCGGGAACTCGCCATCCAGTTTCAGGTATCGCGCCCCTCTTTGCGCGAGGCGATTCAACGTCTCGAAGCCAAAGGGCTGCTGTACCGTCGGCAGGGTGGTGGAACCTATGTGCAGAATGCCCTGAGTCAGGGGATGGCTGATCCCCTGTTTGAGCTCCTTTCCAGCCATCCGGAAGCCCAGTATGACCTGCTGGAGTTCCGTCATGCGCTTGAAGGGATCAGTGCCTACTATGCTGCCTTACGTGGCACTGAGGCCGATTTCGAGCGCATCCGGGCGGCCCAAGCCGCCATCGAGGAGGCCGGCAAGCATGGTCTTGCCGAGGAGTCGGTGGCCGTGACCGGGTTCTACCTGGCGGTGGCCGAGGCCTCCCACAACGTGGTGCTGCTGCACCTGCTGCGGGCGATGCGCCCGATGCTGGAGCAGAACATTTTGCGCAATAACGAGATTTTAAATCGCCGTCCCGGGGTGGTTGCCAAGATCCGTCGCCATCGGGTGACACTGATCGAGACGATCCTCTCGGGTGAGCCGGAGCAGGCCAGGACCGCTTGTCATGAGCACCTGGCCTTTATCGAAGAAACCCTGCTCGACATGCAGAGGGAAGAGAGCCGGATCCAGCGATCCATGCGTCGCTTCCGTCAGCAAGAGTCGTAGGGCCTGTTGACCCCATTTTGCAGACTCAACTGCCGTGCAATAACAATAGGAAACAGCCATGTCTGATATCCTGAAGAGTGATGTGGATCCGGTAGAGACCAACGAGTGGCTTGCCGCCCTGGAATCTCTGCTCCGTGAAGAGGGCCCGGAACGTGCCCAGTTCATCCTGGAACAACTGTCCGAGAAGGCCCGCGCAGGCGGTGTCGACATCGCGCAGGGCCTGGTCTCCGACTACCTGAACACCATCCCGGTGGATCAGGAGCCGGCTTACCCGGGCAACCAGAGCCTGGAGCGCCGCATTCGCGCCATCATCCGCTGGAATGCGGTGATGATCGTGCTGCGTGCCTCCAAGAAGGATCTGGATCTGGGTGGCCACATGTCCTCCTTCGCCTCCAGCGCCACCATCTATGATGTCTGCTTCAACCACTTCTTCCGTGCTCGCAACGAGAAGGATGGCGGCGACCTGGTTTACTTCCAGGGTCACATCTCTCCGGGTATCTACGCACGCGCCTTCGTTGAAGGTCGCCTGAGCGCAGCCCAGCTCGACAACTTCCGTCAGGAAGTGGACGGCCACGGCATCCCCTCCTATCCGCATCCGAAGCTGATGCCGGAGTTCTGGCAGTTCCCGACCGTCTCCATGGGTCTGGGCCCGATCGCCGCCATCTATCAGGCGCGCTTCCTCAAGTACCTGACCGACCGTGGCCTCAAGGACTGCTCCGAGCAGAAGGTTTACGCCTTCCTGGGTGACGGCGAGATGGACGAGCCGGAAGCCAAGGGCGCCCTGACCGTTGCCGTGCGCGAGAAGCTCGACAATCTGGTGTTCGTGGTCAACTGCAACTTGCAGCGTCTGGATGGCCCTGTCGTGGGTAACGGCAAGGTGGTCAACGAGCTGGAAGGCCTGTTCCGTGGCGCCGGCTGGGATGTCACCAAGGTTATCTGGGGCCGCAAGTGGGATGAGCTGCTGCAAAAGGACACCTCGGGCAAGCTGATCCAGCTGATGAACGAGACCGTCGACGGCGACTATCAGACCATGAAGTCCCGCGATGGCGCCTATGTGCGCGAGCACTTCTTCAACCGCTACCCGGAAACCGCCGCCCTGGTCAAAGACATGACCGACGAGGAGATCTTCGCCCTCAACCGTGGTGGTCACGATCCGCAGAAGCTGTTTGCCGCCTTTGCTAAGGCTGCCCAGACCAAGGACAAGCCGACCGTCATCCTGGCCAAGACCATCAAGGGTTACGGCATGGGCGCGGCTGCCGAAGGCAAGAACATCGCTCACCAGGTCAAGAAGATGGAGCTGGACTCCGTGCGTCACCTGCGTGATCGCTTCGACCTGCCGGTCTCCGACGAGCAACTGGCCGAGCTGCCCTACCTCGAGATCAAGGAAGGCACCGAAGAGTACGCCTACCTGCACGGTCGTCGTCAGGCCCTGAAGGGCTACCTGCCGACCCGTCTGCGCGAGACCACCATCAAGCTGGACGTGCCGAAGCTGGAGGCGTTCGACGCCCTGCTCGGCGAGCAGGCCCGTGAGATCTCCACCACCATGGCGTTCGTCCGTTCCCTGAACGTGATGCTCAAAGACAAGTCCATCGGCAAGCGCATCGTCCCCATCATCGCTGACGAGGCCCGTACCTTTGGTATGGAAGGCCTGTTCCGCCAGATCGGTATCTACAGCCCGCACGGTCAGCAGTACACCCCGCAAGACCGCGACATCGTCTCCTACTACAAGGAAGACAAGCAGGGTCAGGTTCTGCAGGAAGGGATCAACGAGCTGGGCGCCATGTCCTCTTGGCTGGCGGCGGCGACCTCCTACAGCACCAACGACTGCCCGATGATTCCGTTCTACATCTACTACTCGATGTTCGGCTTCCAGCGTGTCGGTGACATGTGCTGGGCAGCCGGTGACCAGCAGGCCCGTGGCTTCCTGGTCGGCGGTACCTCCGGTCGCACTACCCTCAACGGCGAAGGTTTGCAGCACGAAGACGGTCACAGCCACATCCTGGCTGGCACCATCCCGAACTGCGTCTCTTACGATCCGACCTACGCCTATGAAGTGGCGGTGATCATCCAGGACGGTCTGCGCCGCATGTACGGTGAGAAGCCGGAGAACGTCTTCTACTACCTGACCACCCTGAACGAGAACTACGCCATGCCGGCCATGCCGGCCGGTGCCGAAGAGGGTATCCGCAAGGGTATCTACAAGCTGGAATCCGTGGCCGGCACCAAGGCCAAGGTACAGTTGCTGGGTTGTGGCTCGATCCTCAATCACGTGCGCAAGGCCGCCGAGATCCTGGCCGCCGACTACGGCGTGGGCTCCGACGTCTACAGCGTGACCTCCTTCAACGAGCTGGCCCGTGACGGTCAAGATTGCGATCGTTGGAACCTGCTGCACCCGACCGAGCAGGCCCGCGTGCCTTACATCACCCAGGTGATGGGCAACGAGCCGGCCATCGCCGCGACCGACTACATGAAGTCCTTCGCCGATCAGGTTCGTGCCTTCGTGCCGGCTGAGAGCTATCGCGTGCTGGGTACCGACGGTTTCGGCCGCTCCGACAGCCGTGACAACCTGCGCCGTCACTTCGAGGTGAACGAGTTTTACGTAGTGGTTGCCGCCCTGAGCGAGCTGGCCAAGCGTGGCGACATCGACGCTCAGGTCGTTGCCGATGCCATCAAGAAGTTCGGTATCGATGCCGACAAGGTCAACCCGCTGTACGCCTAAGAGGATCACGCACAATGTCCAAACAGATTATGGTGCCGGATATCGGTGCTGATGAAGTTGAAGTCACTGAAATCATGGTTGCCGTTGGCGACAAGGTAGAACTGGATCAGTCCATCATCTCCGTGGAGGGCGACAAGGCCTCCATGGAGGTACCCGCCCCGCAGGCCGGTATCGTCAAGGAGATCCTGATCAAGGTGGGCGACAAGGTTGCCACCGGCAGCGCCATCATGGTCTTCGAAGAAGCAGGGGCGGTTGCTGCCGCCCCGGCTCCGGCCGCCGCTGCTCCGGCCCCGGTTGCTGCTCCGGCGGCGACCGCCGCGCCGCAGGATGTCTTCGTGCCGGATATCGGTGATGACGAAGTGGCCGTGACTGAGATCATGGTCGCAGTCGGTGACATGGTGGAAGCCGAGCAGTCCCTGATCACCGTGGAAGGCGATAAGGCCTCCATGGAAGTGCCGGCGCCGTTCGCCGGTCGCGTCAAGGAGATCAAGGTCGCCGCTGGCGCCAAGGTCTCTACCGGCTCGCTCATCATGGTGTTCGAAGTAGCTGGCGCCGCGCCGGCTGCTGCGGCGGCCCCGGCTCAGGCGGCCGCTCCGGTTGCGGCGGCCCCTGTGGCTGCCGGTGCCAAGGACGTCAATGTGCCGGATATCGGCGGTGACGAGGTCGAAGTGACCGAAATCATGGTTGCCGTCGGTGACAAGGTCGAGGCCGACCAGTCCCTGATCACCGTGGAAGGCGACAAGGCCTCCATGGAAGTGCCGGCTCCGTTTGCCGGTGTGGTCAAGGAGATCAAGGTGAAGGCGGGTGACAAGGTCACCACCGGCTCGCTCATCATGGTATTCGAAGTCGCGGGCGCCGCACCGGCGGCTGCCCCGGCTCCGGTTGCCGCAGCTCCGGCTCCGGCCGCTGCCGCACCGGTCGCCGCCAAGGCTGAAGAGAAGGGTGACTTCGTGGCTAACGACGCCTACGTCCACGCCTCGCCGGCGGTGCGTCGCCTGGCGCGCGAGTTCGGTGTCAACCTGGCCAAGGTCAAGGGCTCCGGTCGCAAAGGCCGCATCGTCAAAGAGGACGTGCAGGCTTACGTGAAGGACGCCATCAAGCGTGCCGAGTCTGCCCCGGCGGCGGGTCAAGGCACGGGCAATGGCATGAGCGTGCTGCCGTGGCCGAAGGTCGATTTCACCAAGTTTGGTGAAGTGGAAGAGGTCGAGCTGACTCGCATCCAGAAGATCTCTGGCCCGAACCTGCATCGCAACTGGGCCATGATCCCGCACGTAACTCAGTTCGACGAGGCTGATACCACCGAGCTGGAGGCGTTCCGCAAGGAGCAGAACATCCTGGCTGAGAAGCAGAAGCTGGATGTGAAGATCACCCCGCTGGTGTTCATCCTGAAGGCGGCCGCCAAGGCGCTGGAAGCCCATCCGCGCTTCTGTAGCTCCCTGTCTGAAGACGGCAGCAAGCTCATCATGAAGAAGTACATCCATATCGGTGTGGCGGTGGATACCCCCAACGGTCTGGTCGTGCCCGTGGTGCGCGATGTGAACAAGAAGGGCATCATCGAGCTGTCGCGCGATCTGGCCGAGATCTCCAAGAAGGCCCGCGCCGGCAAGCTGACCGCGGCCGACATGCAGGGCGGTTGCTTCACCATCTCCAGCCTGGGTGGCATCGGCGGTACCAGCTTTACCCCGATCGTCAACGCGCCGGAAGTGGCCATCCTCGGTGTCTCCAAGTCCGAGATGAAGCCGAAGTGGAACGGCAAGGAGTTCGTGCCGCGCCTGATGCTGCCGCTGGCGCTGAGCTACGACCACCGCGTCATCGACGGTGCCGATGGAGCCCGCTTCATCACCACTATGAATGGCGTACTGTCCGACATTCGTCGACTGGTCCTGTAAGTGAGAGGGCGGGCCCACGGCTCGCCCTTTTTACTTCTCAATTCGTTAACAGGATTGTAAACTTGCCCCGGTTTTTCTAGCGCTGACAGCCCACCGATATGGCATTTCATACTGCGCTGTCCGGGGATATAAGAACGACAAAGAGGTCATGATGAGTAAAGAAATCAAAACCCAGGTCGTGGTTCTGGGTGCTGGCCCTGCCGGTTATTCTGCTGCCTTCCGTGCAGCCGACCTGGGCCTCGATACCATTATCGTCGAACGTTACTCCACCCTGGGTGGCGTCTGCCTGAACGTGGGTTGCATCCCCTCCAAGGCCCTGCTGCACGTGGCTAAGGTGATCGAAGAGGCCAAGGCTCTGGCCGAGCACGGCATCGTCTTTGGCGAGCCCAAGACCGACATCGACAAGATCCGCCTGTGGAAAGAGAAGGTCATCAACCAGCTGACCGGTGGTCTGGCCGGTATGGCCAAGATGCGTAAGGTGCAGGTGGTCAACGGCTTCGGTAAGTTCACCGGCCCGAACACCCTCGAGGTGGAAGGGGCGGATGGCAAGACCACCGTTACCTTCGACAACGCCATCATTGCCGCCGGCTCCCGTCCGGTGAAGCTGCCCTTCATCCCCCACGACGATCCGCGCGTATGGGATTCGACCGACGCGCTGGAGCTGACGACCGTTCCGGGCAAGCTGCTGGTACTGGGTGGCGGCATCATCGGTCTGGAGATGGGGACCGTTTACTCCTCCCTGGGCTCTGAGATCGACGTGGTCGAGTTTGCCGACCAGCTGGTGCCGGCGGCCGACAAGGACATCGTCAAGGTCTACACCAAGCGCGTGGCCAAGAAGTTCAACATCATGCTGGAGACCAAGGTCACCGCCGTTGAAGCCCGCGAAGACGGCCTGTACGTCTCCTTTGAAGGCAAGCAGGCGCCGAGCGAGCCGGTACGTTATGACAACGTGCTGGTGGCGGTCGGTCGTGTGCCGAACGGCAAGCTGCTCGACGCCGAGAAGGCCGGTGTGGCCGTGACCGAGCGCGGCTTCATCGAAGTAGACAAGCAGCTGCGCACCAACGTGGCCCACATCCATGCCATCGGCGACATCGTCGGTCAGCCCATGCTGGCTCACAAGGGTGTCCACGAAGGTCACGTGGCTGCCGAAGTGATTGCCGGCAAGAAGCACTACTTCGATCCCAAGGTGATCCCGTCCATCGCTTACACCGAGCCGGAGATGGCCTGGGTGGGGCTGACCGAGAAGGAAGCCAAGGAGAAGGGCATCACCTTCGAAGTGGCCACCTTCCCGTGGGCGGCCTCCGGCCGTGCCATCGCCTCCGATTGCTCCGACGGCATGACCAAGCTGATCTTTGAAAAAGAGAGCGGCCGCGTTATCGGTGGTGCCATCGTGGGGACCAACGGCGGTGAGCTGCTGGGTGAAATCGGTCTGGCCATCGAGATGGGGGCTGACGCCGAAGACATCGCACTGACCATCCACGCTCACCCGACTCTGCATGAGTCTGTGGGCCTGGCTGCCGAGGTGTTCGAAGGCTCCATCACCGACCTGCCGAATGCCAAGGCCAAGAAGAAGAAATAAGCTCGCTGCGAGCCGCAATAACCGCCCTTCGGGGCGGTTTTTTTATGGGCGGGAAAGTCGACAGGCCAGCGCGGCGGCGGGCGTTTATGCTCACTGGGAGCCCATGTTTTATGGAGACCCCGATGCAGACCCCCTCCCTGCCCAAGGATGAGGCGCTGCGGCTACGCTGCCTGTTGCGCCTAGAGCTGCTCGATAGTCCACGGGAGGCGCAATTTGATCGCCTGACCCAGTTGGCCTGTGACATCTTCAATGTTCCCATTGCGCTGATTTCGCTGGTGGACCGTGAGCGTCAGTGGTTCAAATCGGCCCAAGGGCTGACGGTGCGCGAGACGGCCCGCGACTACTCCTTCTGTGCTCATGCGATTTTGGGCGACACGGCGCTGGTGGTGGAAGACGCCAGCCGGGATGAACGTTTTCGCGGTAATCCGCTGGTCGATGGGGAGCCGCATATCGCCTTCTATGCCGGCCATCCCGTGCGGGCACCGGAGGGCGCTAAGATTGGCACGCTGTGCATCATCGATCGCGAGCCGAGGCACCTGTCCGAGCGGGAGCTGCGAATTCTTGCCCAATTGGCGCTGTTGGTGGAAAGCGAGATTGCCATGCACCGGCAGGCGATCCAAGACGAACTGACCCGGTTGCTAAACCGTCGCGGGTTCGCCCTGATGGCCGGTCAGGTGTTGCACCAGTTATATCGGATCGGCATGCCGGTCAGCGTGCTGTTTCTCGATCTGGACGGGGTGCGCCACCTCAATGAACGTTTTGGTCACGGGGAGGGGGATAGGGCACTGCGCCAGTGCGCCGAGGCGCTCGGGGCGGTATTTCGCGCCTCGGACTTGTGCGCCCGCATCGGGGGGGACGAGTTTGCCGTGTTGCTGGCCGATGCCGATGAGGGGAGCGCGGCCGTGGCGGCCGGGCGCCTGCACGAGGCGTTGCTGCTCAGTGGTCGCTCGGCGGCGCTGGGGTGGGCGACTAGCCACATGCACGAGTGCCCACAGCTTGACGATCTGCTGCTACGGGCGGAGCAGGCCATGCACAGGGCAAAAAAAGGGGGCGCTTAGCAGCGCCCCTTCTTAGCTTGCCCCGGCGGGCAGAAGGTGCCGTAGCCCCCACGTCCGCTGCCGTCATTGACCCGGATCCGGGTATCGTCGACGCTGACGTCGGCACCGTGCACCCGTACCGGGCCGTGGCTGCACCCTGCCAGCAGCAGGCCGAGCAGGATCAATCCCATCTTCTGTTTCATCACATAACTCCTGGATGTGTCGCCGTCATGATGCCGTAAAGTATGGCCGAAGAAAGAGGCGGACTGAGGGGCAGCGTCATCCTCTGTCCGCTCGCTGGCGCCGCTTGCTGGACTGGCCTGAAAGGAGCCGGTGATCGGCGCCCCCAGGGATTTTTGAGTAAAGAGACGAAAAAAACAGCGTATGCCTGTGCGCTCACCCTTGCGCGGCGAAGCTTGCCCCTTATAGTAGGGGCGCCCAGATCGACTGGAAGGATGCCTCATGACTCTGTTGATGCGCGCGTGTGCGCTGCTGCTTCTGCTCGGCGGTTCGTTGTCGCTGGCCGCGGCCGAACGGCCGAAGATTGCCTTGGTATTGAGTGGTGGCGGTGCCAAGGGGGCCGCCCATATCGGCGTGCTCAAAGAGCTGGAGCGGCGGCGCATTCCGGTCGATATCGTGGTCGGCACCAGTATGGGCTCCTACGTGGCCGGCCTCTACGCCATGGGGCTCTCTGCGGACGAGGTGGAGAAGATCACCCTCGGCATCGACTGGAACAAGGGGTATCAGGATCGGGTGGGGCGCGATGAGCTCTCGATGCGTCAGAAGAAGCAGGAAGAGCTCTATCAACTGCGCACCGATATCGGCGTCAAGGGAAATCAGGTGCAGACGCCGGATGGCTTCTTCCAGGGGCAATCGATGGCGGCGCTGCTGCGCAGTGCCACCTCCAACCTACCGGTACAAACGAGTTTCGACAACCTGCCCATTCCCTACCGGGCGGTGGCCACCGACATGGAGACGGTGACCCCCTATGTGCTCGATCACGGCAGCCTGGCCAAGGCGATGCAGGCCTCCATGTCCATTCAGGGGATCCTCAAGCCGGTGGAGTGGGAGGGGCGGATCCTGGCGGACGGCGGGGCGGTCAACAACATGCCGGTGGACGTGGCCAAGGCGATGGGGGCCGACGTGGTGATCGCGGTGGACATCAGCGCCAAGCTGCGCGACAAACACGAGCTGACCTCTGGGCTGGCCATGCTGGATCAGCTCACCACCTACATGACTCAGGTGGGCACCGACAAGCAGAAGGCCCTGATGGGGGAGCGCGACATCCTTATCACCCCGGCCTTCGGCGACATGGGGATCTCCGATTTTGCCCGCATGCCGGAGGGGATCGGTTATGGCGAGGTGGCGGTGCGCCGGGTGGCAAGCCAACTCGATCGCCTCTCTCTTTCCGCGGCGCGCTACAAGGCCTATCGGGATGAGAAGCTGAGCCGCCGTGCCGAGCGCAGTGGCCTGCCTGCCTATTACATCGACAAGGTGGAGATCCACAACCAATCCTCCCTCGCCGACGAGACCATCCGCTCGGCAATGCGCATCAAGCCGAACAAGATCCAGAGCAGCGAGAATCTGGAGGCGGGGATGCGCCGTCTCTACGCCCTCGAGTCCTTTGACCGGATCACCTATCAGATAGAAGAGCGCGCTAACGAGAACGTGCTGGTGGTCGATGCCAGCGAGAAGAAGTGGGGGCCGGGTTACCTCAACTTCCAGTTTGGTTTTTCCGATGACTTCGAGAGCAATTCTAACTACAACGTGGGGGCCTCTTACACCCGCACCAACGTCAACGAGTGGGGCGGAGAGTGGCACAACGAGGCGTCGCTCGGCACCTGGAAGCACCTCAAAAGCGAGTTTTATACCCCCCTTGAGCCGTCGCAGACCTTCTTCGGTCAGGTCGCGCTGGGTTACGACAAGGAGACCCGCCGCCTGTTTCTGAACCGGCAGGGTGGGGTGCAGCCAGAGTATGACCGCAGTGGTTACCTCTATGTCGACAGCCAGTACGGCTTCTGGTCGGGCAATGCCGCCCTCGGCTGGAACAACAAGCCGTGGCAGCGCTTCAGCCTGGGCATGCTCGGCTCCACCGGTCATATCAGCATCGACAACCTGGATATCGGTGACATCCGCACCCGCGCTTGGGGCCCTTTCATCGCCATCGAGCATGACACCCTCGACAGCCGGTATTTCCCCTACTCTGGCCTGCTGCTGGAGGGCTCCCTCGGCTATATGCGGGTCAATCAGGATCTGGTCGACAGCGGCACCGAGCGCACGCGCGGCTCCAATTACGACTTCTCGCTGATCAAGCCCCTGTCGTGGGGGCGCCACAGTCTCAACCTGATGCTGGAGGCGGGGGGAACCCAGACCAATGAAACCCTGCCGTTGCTGGCCAAGGATCTGGGGGGGATGTTCCACCTCTCCGGGATCCAGCCTCATGAGCTGTCCGGCCGCTATAGCCTGTTTGGCGGCATGCGTTACATCTATCGGCTGGCGGAGAACGACTTCGGTGCCTTCCGCCTGCCGCTCTATGTGGGGGGCTCGCTCGAGCAGGGTGGGGTGTGGGACAGGGGCCGCGACATCCGCTTCGACTCCTCCTACAGTGCCGGCTCGCTCTATATCGGCAGCGATACCTTCCTCGGCCCGGTCTTCTTCGGGGTGGGAACGGCCGAGGGGGGCAGCCATGCGGTCTACCTGCAACTGGGCAGCACCTTCCGCTGATGAATGTTGTGAAGTTGTGATTGCCTTAACAGAGTCAGTATTGGGCCTGTTTCGTAACTGATTGTAAGTAAAGAGAATGCCGCCGTAGCGCCGGAGAGCGGGGCGGGAGTGGATTTTAATTAGTCGTTAAAACTTATATAGTGGGGCGCACCCTACGGGTGTCCCGCAAGGACGATCGCCACCGCGGCGACCCATAAGACCAAAGAGGAATTAGTCGTGCTTGAAACCTACCGTAAACACGTCGCAGAACGTGCCGCCGAGGGAGTTGTTCCCAAACCTCTGGACGCAGAGCAAGTTGCCGCCCTGGTCGAGCTGCTCAAGAATCCTCCCGCCGGTGAAGAGAGCTTCCTGAAAGAACTGTTGTCTGAACGCATTCCCCCCGGTGTTGACGAAGCGGCTTACGTGAAGGCCGGCTTCCTCACCGCCGTGGCCAAGGGCGAGGCCCATTCCCCGATCCTGAGCCGCGAAGAGGCGGTCACCCTGCTCGGTACCATGCAGGGGGGCTACAACATCCAGCCGCTCATCGATCTGCTGGACGACGCCGCCTTGGCCCCGCTGGCCGCCAAGGCCCTCTCCCACACCCTGCTGATGTTTGACTCCTTCCACGACGTGGAAGAGAAGGCCAAGGCCGGCAACGCCTTCGCCAAGCAGGTGATGCAGTCCTGGGCTGACGCCGAGTGGTTCCTCTCCCGCCCGGCCCTGGCCGAGAAGATGACCGTGACCGTGTTCAAGGTGCCTGGCGAAACCAACACCGACGATCTGTCGCCAGCGCCGGATGCCTGGTCGCGCCCCGATATCCCGCTGCACGCCCTGGCCATGTTGAAGATGGCCCGCTCTGGCATCACCCCGGATAAAGACGGCACCATCGGCCCCATCAAGACCATCGACGAGCTCAAACAAAAGGGCTTCCCGCTTGCCTACGTGGGCGACGTGGTCGGCACCGGCTCCTCCCGTAAATCCGCCACCAACTCGGTGCTGTGGTTCATGGGGGACGACATCCCCAACGTGCCGAACAAGCGTGCTGGCGGCATCTGCCTTGGCGGCAAGATCGCCCCCATCTTCTTCAACACCATGGAAGATGCCGGCGCCCTGCCCATCGAGGTGGACGTCTCCCAGTTGGAGATGGGCGATGTCATCGACATCTACCCGTTTGCTGGCAAGATCTGCAAGCACGGCACCGACCAGGTGCTGGCGCAGTTTGAACTGAAAACCGACGTGCTGATCGACGAGGTGCGCGCCGGTGGCCGTATTCCGCTGATCATCGGCCGCGGCCTGACCGACAAGGCCCGCGAGGCGCTCGGTCTGCCCCACTCCGAGGTGTTCCGTCGCCCGCAGCCCGTGGCCGACACCGGCAAGGGCTTCACTCTGGCCCAGAAGATGGTGGGCAAGGCGTGCGGCGTGAAGGGCATTCGCCCCGGCACCTACTGCGAGCCCAAGATGACCACGGTCGGCTCGCAAGACACCACGGGCCCGATGACCCGCGATGAGCTCAAAGACTTGGCCTGCCTCGGTTTCTCCGCCGATCTGACCATGCAGTCCTTCTGCCACACCGCGGCCTATCCCAAGCCCATTGACGTGCAGACCCATCACACCCTGCCGGACTTCATCATGAACCGCGGCGGCGTCTCCTTGCGTCCGGGTGATGGCGTTATCCACTCCTGGCTCAACCGCATGCTGCTGCCCGATACCGTGGGCACAGGTGGTGACTCCCACACCCGTTTCCCCATCGGGATCTCCTTCCCGGCGGGCTCCGGTCTGGTGGCGTTTGCCGCCGCCACTGGCGTGATGCCGCTGGACATGCCGGAATCGGTGCTGGTGCGCTTCAAGGGCGAGCTGCAACCGGGCATCACCTTGCGTGATCTGGTGCACGCCATCCCCTACGCCGCCATCCAGAAGGGGCTGCTGACGGTCGAGAAGGCGGGCAAGAAGAACATCTTCTCCGGCCGTATCCTCGAAATTGAAGGGCTGCCGACGTTGAAGGTGGAGCAGGCCTTCGAGCTGGCCGACGCCAGCGCCGAGCGCTCTGCCGCCGGCTGCACCATCAAGCTGGATAAAGAGCCGATCATCGAGTATCTGAAGTCCAACATCGTGATGCTCAAATGGATGCTCTCCGAAGGCTACGGCGATGTGCGCACCATCACCCGCCGTATCAAGGGGATGGAGGAGTGGCTGGCCAACCCGACCCTGATGGAAGCGGACAAGGACGCCGAGTACGCCGAAATCATCGAGATCGATCTGGCTACCATCAAGGAGCCGATCCTGTGCGCGCCGAACGATCCGGACGATGCCCGCCTGCTGAGCAGCGTGGCCGGCGACAAGATTGATGAGGTGTTCATCGGCTCTTGCATGACCAACATCGGCCACTTCCGCGCCGCTGGTAAACTGCTCGGCAAGTTCAGCGGCCAGTTGCCGACCCGCATGTGGATCGCGCCGCCGACCAAGATGGACAAGGATCAGCTGACCGAAGAGGGCTACTACGGCATCTTCGGTCGGGTTGGTGCTCGCATCGAGATCCCCGGCTGTTCCCTGTGCATGGGTAACCAGGCTCGGGTCGCGGACGAGGCGACGGTGGTCTCTACCTCCACCCGTAACTTCCCGAACCGTCTGGGCAAGGGGGCCAATGTCTACCTGGCTTCCGCCGAACTGGCTGCGGTTGCTGCCATCCTCGGCAAGATCCCGACCGTGGAAGAGTACCTGCACTATGCCAAGGAGCTGGACGCCACTGCGGCCGACACCTACCGCTACCTGAACTTCAACGAGATCGCCACCTACACCAAGAAGGCGGACTCGGTGATCTTGCAGCAAGCGGTCTAAGCTGCACTTAGCTTGAACAACCGGCCCATTGGGCCGGTTTTTTTATGGCGGCGCGGCGCATTCTGTCAGGCTGCTTTCACCGTTGTTGACATGCCACAAGACAGGATTGGGCCGAGTGTGGTCATATAACTTCCAGCTGCCATGGATAAAGGAGGGAAGGCGTGAATCTCGAGCTCTACTGGGTGCTTGGACTGCTGCTGGGGGCGGTCTATTTCTTTGTGACTAACCGTATTCGCATGGATGTGGTGGCTTTGCTGCTTATCGTGCTGTTTGTCTTAAGCGGTACTCTGACCCTGGAAGAGGCTCTCTCCGGTTTTAGCGATCCCAATGTCATTTTGATCGGTGCCCTGTTCGTGGTGGGTGAGGGGCTGGTGCGCACCGGCATTGCTTATCAGGTGGGAGACGCGCTGGTGAAGGTGGCCGGCAGCAGTGAAATCAGGCTGCTGGTGTTGCTAATGGTGGCGGTGGCAACCCTGGGGGCTTTCATGAGCTCGACCGGAGTGGTGGCTATCTTTATTCCGGTGGCGCTCAGTGTGGCGCAGCGGCTGGAGATCCCGCCCGGTCGCCTGATGATGCCGCTCGGATTTGCCGGCCTTATCAGTGGCATGATGACGCTGGTGGCGACCCCGCCCAACATGGTGGTCAACAGTGAGCTGATGCGCAATGGCATCAAGGGCTTTGGCTTCTTCGGCGTGACCCCGCTCGGGGTGGTGATCTTGCTGCTCGGTATCGGCTACATGCTGCTGATGCGTCACCGTCTGGTGCGTGAGCCCAGTGACAAGAAGCGCAGCAGCCTCGGCCGGCGCAGCATGCGCGATCTGGTGCGCGAATATCGTCTCGGTGGCCGGGCCCGCCGTCTGGCTATTCTTCCCGACTCCCCCCTCATCGGTCACACTCTCGACGAGTTGCAGCTACGTGCCCGCTTCGGTGCCAACATCATCGGCGTGGAGCGCTGGCGCAAGTTTCGCAGGGTGATGGTGAGCGTCTCGGCCATCTCTCAATTCCAGGCCCGCGACGTGCTGCTCATCGACATGCCCGATCCTCAGGAGGTACGCCGTCTTTGCAGCGAAGGGCGGCTTGAGCCGATGGTGCTGCGTGGCGAGTATTTTTCGGATCAGGCGCGCGAAGTGGGGTTGGCGGAGGTGTCGCTGATCCCTGATTCCAGCCTGCTTGGCAAGACCCTGCGCGAGGTGACGTTCCGTAACGTGTACGGGGTGAGTGTGGTGGGGTTGCGCCGCGATGGCAGCGCGCTGGAGGGCTGGCTGGTGGATGAGCCGCTGCGCATGGGGGATACCCTGCTGGTGGCCGGTAACTGGAGCTTCATCCGTCAGTTGCAGACCCATGTGCGTGACTTCCTGCTGCTCGGCCTGCCCGCCGAGGTGGACGAGATGGCGCCGGCCCGCAGTCAGGCGGCCTACGCGCTGATTGCGCTGGCGGTGATGGTGCTGCTGATGGTGACCGACCCGGTGCCCAACGTCATCGCGGCGCTGGTGGCCTGCCTGTTGATGGGGAAATTCCGCTGTGTGGATCTGGAGAGCGCCTATCGCTCCATCCACTGGCCGACCCTGCTGCTCATCATCGGCATGCTGCCGTTTGCCATGGCGCTGCACAAGACCGGCGGGGTTACCTTGATCGTGGATGGGCTGATGGCACTGGTAGGGGGTATGGGGCCGCGGGTGATGGTGGCCAGTCTGTTCATACTGACTGCGGTGATTGGATTGTTTATCTCCAACACGGCCACGGCTGTGCTGATGGCGCCCATCGCCCTCGGTGCGGCGCAGCAGATGGGGGTCTCGCCTTATCCTCTGGCCATGACGGTGGCGCTGGCGGCCTCCGCGGCCTTCATGACGCCGGTCTCATCACCGGTCAACACCTTGGTGCTTGGCCCAGGGGAGTACCGCTTCATGGACTTCGTGCGCATCGGTGTGCCCTTCACCTTACTGGTGCTGGCGGTATGCGTCGTGATGGTGCCGCTGCTGTTCCCATTCTGATATGAGAGGGGGGCAAGGTGCCCCCTGAGCTGAGCTGCGAGCAGAAACAAAAAAACCAGCCGTTAGGCTGGTTTTTTTTAGATGGTGGCTATGACGGGATTCGAACCTGTGACCCCCGCATTATGAGTGCGATGCTCTAACCAACTGAGCTACATAGCCGTGTGTCACCGATGTGTGTCGACAACAGAAGATGGCTGGGGTACTAGGATTCGAACCTAGGAATGGCGAGATCAAAACCCGCTGCCTTACCGCTTGGCGATACCCCAACAGCAGCGACGGCATAATAACCGACGCGCTTTAAAAGTGGCTGGGGTACTAGGATTCGAACCTAGGAATGGCGAGATCAAAACCCGCTGCCTTACCGCTTGGCGATACCCCAACAGAGATGGTGGCTATGACGGGATTCGAACCTGTGACCCCCGCATTATGAGTGCGATGCTCTAACCAACTGAGCTACATAGCCGTGTGTCACCGATGTGTGCATCGGCAACAGAAAATGGCTGGGGTACTAGGATTCGAACCTAGGAATGGCGAGATCAAAACCCGCTGCCTTACCGCTTGGCGATACCCCAACAGCAGCGACGGCGTAATAACCGGCGCGCTTTAAAAATGGCTGGGGTACTAGGATTCGAACCTAGGAATGGCGAGATCAAAACCCGCTGCCTTACCGCTTGGCGATACCCCAGCAGAGATGGTGGCTATGACGGGATTCGAACCTGTGACCCCCGCATTATGAGTGCGATGCTCTAACCAACTGAGCTACATAGCCATCACTGCTGTCAGTGCGAGTTACCTCGTCACTGTGCGGCGAGATTATGCGGATCAGGCCTTGGGGCGTCAACCCTTTTTTCCCAGAAAAATTGAAAAGCGGCGCGTTTGGCCAGTTCTTGGCCTGTATTGAACAAAACCCCGACAATTCACAGGGTTCCATGTTGCGGGAGGGGCGGTAACGGGTAAAAAAAGGGCCGGCAGAGCCGGCCCCGGAGGCGATTATACGTTGAACAGGAAGATGGTCTTGAGTGAGTCTTGATGAGTTTCATGAAGTCTCACTTTTCAATTTAAAATCTTTATTATCAATGAATTAAATGTTTTTTTGTCTCACGACGTTTCAGGTGGAATCACTGGTAGCCAGGTATTTTGTGTACGCAGTTGCGTACTCAAAATGCTATTGTGTACACAGCTTGAACAAAGGGGGCTAGGGTGGCGCTTAAGACAGATCGGGAAATCGCCAATTTGAAGGCGGAGGATGGCCAACGACAGGTGGTTGCTGTTGCCAGTGGGGCTGGTGGTGGGTTGTGTATCGAGGTTCGCAGTGGTGGGCGCTCTAAAACATGGCTTTACCGTTACCGTATCAATAATAAGGCCCGAAAATTCACATTGGGCTCTTACCCAGCTATGAGCTTGGCGACTGCGCGGGTTGAGCACGGTAAAGCTGTAGCTTTGGTTAAGGCAGGAGAAGATCCTGCGGCTGTTGCCAAAGCATCCAAAGTGAAGCGGTCTGCTATGCCGACATTTGATGCTTTTTTTGAAGAGTGGTTGGAGTGGAAGCAAGTTGCCAAGCCTGCCCGAACATCTACCGTTGAAGCCTACCGTCATACTCACCGACTATATATAAGCAAAGCCATTGGTAGTCTGTTACTGAAAGATGTGACGCGAGCAGTGTTGTTTGCTCACTTATCTAAGGTACGAGGGCGCAGTATACAGGCTGCGCGAAAGGCACTGACTATCTGTGCTCAGATGCTCGACCATGCAGTAAACCTAGATCTGATAGAGTTGAATCCTGCTAGAACCATCAAGCCATCGACAATTGGGGCTGAGGCACCACCTCCTCGTCAACGCTGGCTTTGTCGTGAAGAGATTGCACTCTTTTGGCTTGGGTTAAATGAGGGAGGCTATCATCCGGCACAGGTTAACTGCTTGCGCTTGATCTTGTTGACAGGGGCGCGACGTGGGGAGGCGACATCCATGACGTGGGATCAGATTATTGGCAATAAGTGGGTCATTCCAGCCAGTAATGCTAAGAATGGCAAAGAGCATACAATAACTCTTCATCCATTGGCTCTTGATGTGATCGCCTCTCAGAGAGCTATCAGCAGAGGTAGTTCTTGGGTCTTCGAAGCCATTCGTGAACATGATGCGGGACAGGGCCATATTGATGGAAATGCCTTACGCTGGGTGCTTAATAAAGTGAGAGCACTCACTATGCCACAAAGTGAGGTATTTACCGTTCACGATTTACGCCGTACTTTTGCCAGTTGTTGTGCTGAATATTTAGATGCAAACGAAAGTGTTATTGAACTGGCGCTTAATCATAGTAAACGTGATCGTCTTGTTGCCACCTACCAAGCAGGTAAAAGGACAGAACAGGTAACTAGATTGTTTGAGCAGTGGGGGGACTTTGTCTGCACTTTAATAAAACCAGCGCAATATAATCCAGTTAACGTTATTTCAGTTGATTTTCGAGGTCGTAATTAATAGTAGCGAGTTAAGCGTTTGCTACATGCCATATTGATATTTTTGAACCTTATCCTTAGTGATGAGTTTATTAAGGCGTTTGAATTTTTATTGTTAAATTATTTAGGTGAGTTAGATGTGTTCAATCCACATGATTTTTCCCTAAGAGTAACCCTCTGATGAGACAGAGATCTGAGTACACCTGAATGACAGTTCTGTTGCTACTTGATCATGTTTTCAAGAACTACCTTGTTCTGAGCTATCAGGTTGGAGAGTGGAAGGTAAATTGAACTCATCATTTTATCTTAAGAGGATGCATATCGAGTTCATGGTCGCTGTAAAGTTTAGTGTCTATAGATTTTAAAAAGGCGGACTAGTGTCCGCCTTTTTTTATTTGTTCATATTCTGCCTGTATTAATCTAATTATTACTTCATTTTTTCTTCTGTCAGTTTTAATGCAAACTTCATCTAGCATGCTAATTATTTTTTCTGGCAAGACAACACTAACTGATTTTTTCCCATTGTTCTTGTCACGAAATGATTTTTGTGACCAGGCTGACTTCATTTTTCTAAGCATCAGCTCTCTGGCAGGTGGAACTTCATTTAGCAGGTCAAAGAGTGTAACAATGCAGTCTTTGGTTGCCGAAGAATTATCTCTATTGATAAACCATATTGGAGGATTATTATTTCCTGTTTTTGGATTTTCAAATAAATAACTCCATGCCCATTTGCTATCACAATTTTCCATCCATGTCTTCACATCCATTTTTTGGCCGGTACTTTGCCATCTCAATTTTAAAAATTCTACATCCTTTATTTTTTGTTCATTTGTCGCGTTGATTATATCAAAAAAAGAAATGATGCAGTTTTTTTTGCTGATATTGTTAGTTGGTGAAAGGTCTAGACTCCAGTTGTTATATACATGAGATGTCTGGGATGCTTCAAATGCGCCGTCTATTCGGATCCCAACGTCCATAGTTAAAGGTGACGCATCAGGATATTTAGTTAAAGAGCGTATGTATGCCCACACGTAATTACACAAACGATCGTTTTTTGTATCTATCCAACTGAAATTTGTTTCGTTTATACACTCAGATTTAATGCTTTTTATTACTAGTTCATGAGAGGCTGGTTGACCCATCAAACTGTTAAGGGGGGAGTCTAGTCCACAGTTAGCTCTTTTTATAAGGACGCTGCTGTTTTTAGATAAGTGGTTAACTATATCCTCATCACTTATAGATAAAGATATTTCAGCATTTAATAGTCTAAGGGCCAGCTCCCTTTCTCTTTTAGATAAAGACATAAAGGGCGGTATTTTCTGGCCATTCTCATCATAGGCTCTTTTCATAATACTATCAGCTCCGAAAATGATTATTACTAAGTAATTTAATCATGTGTTTATGTTGTTTTGTGGTTGATTTCTAAACTGTTTTATAGTGATTTGCAATGTTTTTATGAAGATTTTTGTTTCATGGTTTAGTGATCAATTGCCGTGTTTTTGCACATCACCAGCCTACTTTATTGGGTTTCGTTGAAGGTCGTGAAGCCCATTGTGTGGGGGAGTTGCATGTAATCTCTATCAACGGACAAGTTGATAGGCGCTCTTTGGTCATCACTGTGGCTTGGTAGAGGGGGCGGCATGATTTGAATCGGACGCTAATGATAGGCGCACTGGGCTTGCCAAAATACAACCGATAGGCACTCGAATGTCTATGCCAATAATTGGGTCACTTGATCCTCTGTGGGAAGATCACAAAGAGATGCCTTCAGTTGGTGAATGTTGGGGAGTGATATCTGGATCGCTAACGTTGAATACATAGCACAAGTTACATGAAGCCATCACACGCAATCACCAATGCAGAGCAATGGCAACCTGTTGGCTAGAGTGAAACACTTCATGGATACCATGTATCCTTTCCTTGGGTATAGCTATGGAACAGCGAAGGTGTAGAACTACTAGGATCAGCAATTTAGCTTAGCTCACCAAGCAGGTGTCTCAGTTCTACTAATGAGACATAGACCTATACCTTTTAAATTTCCTCTTGGGTAACGGAGTGTGTTCAAGATATATGGTTGCTGTTCCGCTATATTTTTACACGAGCGCCACGTCCTATGGACGACAAAGGAGCTCATCATGAAACTACTTAAGTTGAAAGATGTCATGGCAATGACATCACTCTCTAAGGCATCTGTTTACCGTCAGATGAATGACGGTAAATTTCCCGCATCAGTCAAGATCGGCCCAAGATCTGTTGCTTGGGTTAGCTCTGAAATAGAGTCATGGATTGAAGAGAAAATAAATCTTCGCTAGGGCTAATTTCTAAATAATAATTTGAACAAATTAGCTTGTTGCTCATGCTACAAGTCTTGTCCTATCTGGGATAAGAGTTTTCAGGCTGGTTTGATATTCAATGCATTTATGTAGGCAATAGTAATATATGTTTTAAGTTGAATGGATGTGTATATTTAAATGCAATGACACCTTCATTGAACATATATTGACAGTCTATGAATCGGCCTGCTTGAACCATGCTAAGCAATAGCCATCGCTTATCATGATAGTTTAATTGATCTATTCCGTATTCAAAGAAAGTGTTAATCGCATCTATACACAAACTATCCTGGTGATTACACCAGTTAATAGACCGTGTTTGAAACATACTACGGCACTATCCGCAAAATATACCCATCACGATTTAAACCTTCAATGTCTATCAAAAATCTATTGGGAGAGTTCAAATGTCTATTTCTATAGAAGAGTATGTCCTGCTTGCTCAGCAGTTCTACGAAGGGCGGAACTATAGCTTTAATGTGGATAATTTAGAGAAAATCCTCTCTGTATCGGAGAGAGCTCTTAAGCATTACCCCAGAGTGTTTGCTTTTCGAGTTGATCTCCGTTTTCAACAAGACCCTGCTTTTGGAATGTATTTAGCATTAAAACCTGAGGCGGGCTCAAGGATAATTAAAGAGTTCTTCTCTAGGCTTAAACGGCTCATTGAGTGCGATGAGTCAGAACGACGTTATGAAGGCAAAAGGGTTCATTCGACTGAGATTAGATATGTTTGGGCTAGGGAGCAAACAGCCGGTGCTCCCTGTCCTCACTATCACATGATGTTTTTTTTAAATAGGGATGCTTACTACAAATTAGGTAATTATGAATCTGAAAGAATGAACCTTGCTAATAAAGTAAGAGTAGCGTGGCACAGCGCTGTGAGTGATGAAAATATCTCTCTGCAAGATTGTAAAAAAATGGGATTGGTGCATTTCCCCAAGAATGCTGAGTATCTCATTGAGCGGAATGATACCGAGTCACTCAAGAAGATGCTTGTGCGGGCAGCCTATCTGGCTAAAAACGAGACAAAGAGACGCGGAGAAGGATACCGCTGTTTCGGGGGGAGTAACATTTGAAGGCTGATTGGTGTTGATAAAAAGACTTTTACTGCAGTTTTAGATGGCATCAGATCCGGGAGCAGAAACTCCCGGATCTGTTAAGCTAACCCTCATTTGTTATCGCATCAGTTGGAGTAACCCATGGCAGTTATTCCCCTCCATTCACCCTGACCCACGCTATGTTGAGTCGAGTGGCGGAGATCGCTGAGTTGATGGGGCAGTGGCGGTTTGCTCAGAGCTCCCAGGTGCCAATGCTGCGTCGGGAGAATCGGATCCGCACGATACAGGTATTGCTGGCTATCGAGCCCCCTGAGTCTGGAACAGATGACTGTAGTGACTGGCGGCAAGGGGGCTACCTCGCGAGATCCAGGAAGTGCGCAATGCCGTTGTTACCTATGAAGCTATGTCGAACTGGACTTAATAAAGCGTATGTGAGACCCGACAGAGTTTTGTTGATTTCTAAGTGATAGTCTCGTCAAAATTATCAATCAGTCAGCTACAGGATGGAACATCTCTATTAGTTGAGCAAATGTTTGCAAATATTTTCGCGATGCAAGGATGCCATGATGAGTATTACTAGCCTATCCAATGCAGGTGGGCCTGCAGCAAGGCAAGGCTTCAAGTATCAAGACCACGTTGCCGTAAGCTTCATTTTCAAGATGCTCCGCGATAGCAGCTACTCCCAAGTGGAGTGCGAGACAGCAGACGATATCGTCGCTGTGTTCCATTTTTCGGGGGCGCTCTTCAATGAGTACATCCAAGTCAAGACCACTGAAAGTGACAGAAAATGGAACTGGCAAGAGGTCATCGCGTTGGACGGTACCAAGGCCGATTCTTCGCTGCTACATAAATCGCTGAAATGCGACAAGCGCCCTGGCCTTGCCCGCTTCCGAATAGTGACCAAGCGCGATGTCGCAACCATTCTTGAGGGCTTTAAGGTTGAGTTGGAGAAGCGGATGTTGCCTGACTCAACTACAGAACGAGGTGCTGTGCTGGTCAAAAAATTCAAAAAGTTTGTTTCACCGCAGAAACGAAATTTCTCCTACTGGGCTGATAACTGTGTCTGGCAGGTCTACGGCGATGTCGAGGCGTTGGAGGCGGTCAATATCAAGGCTCTGTCCCAGCTTGCAGAAGGGCTCGGAAATCGACCCAACTACACCCAACTTCAGGCGATTTACGACGAATTCTTGGAGATGGCCGACAAGGCGGCCACCGCCAACGTGAAGACAGCTGCCGCATCAAAAATCATTCTTCGTGAGCCAGCACTAGCACACTTGAAAAAGCTATTGGACGAGGCTGATGACAAATCAACAGCCACCTCCAAACCTTACAAAAAGCGCCCAGATCCCTTCTTGGTCGAGTTTCACGCAAGCACCGAAAAGGGACTGCTGCATTCATTTTCTGGCTTTGACGTGAAGTATTCGCTGAAAAAATGGCGGCACGAGAACTTCGCAAAGCACCTCATCGAATGGCTGCCCGAGTTTTCCCTGAAGGCCAGCGAGATCGTCAATATCCTTGCGCACAACGCCGAAGCGATTCTCGCCCGGTCAATTAGCACCTTCAGCGACAGTGACCTACCGCGCGACAGGCTCATCGCGGAACTTATTCTCCACGCCATTCTGCGCAGTCGCCAAAACAGCGAGCCGATTGCGTGTAAAGTCTTTTACAAATCCGCCGGCAAGCTTTCGGAGTTTGGCAACGCCCATATCGTTCAGATACCTGGCCAGGACAATCAGTTATGGCTAGGCCTTGCTCGCCTAATCAAAGCAAACTCCATGGATGCAACACTGGAGCAGATCTGCGAAGTCCTTGACGAGACGATCTCAGAAACGGTGCTGTCGGCAGAGCGCGAAATCATCATCTCTCTGCGCGAACCATTGCACCACCAGCCAAAAGCAGATGCCTTCAACCAGGCCTTGCACCGCAATTCGCCCGTTGATGACATGCTGAATGTCCTCTGCTTCCCCATCCTGTTGACCTACGACAGCGAAGCGCTTTCGTCAGGATGGCTCGAGGATTACATCAACAACCTCAAGACTGAGATCGAGACCCACTTCAGCACCTTCACCACACAACTGCCGGAGAACATCAAGCAGGTGAAGGTAATGGTTTTTCTGGTGCCAATGGAAAGTATTGAGCTGCTGATCAAGGCTTTCAACGCTCGCTGCGAAAAGCTAGAAGAGCTACAGGCATGAGCTGATTCTTGCTATTTGGTTTGCGCAGTAGAACGCACAAGAAGGGGAAGATATCCCGAGCGGGTCATCTTGCCTCGGAGATCTCAAGGAATGATGCAGTCATGAACTACGAAACGATCAAGAACAAGCTGGCAAAACTTGGTGGTAAAGGTGCATCGACGACCGATGTACTGCTGGCCATCAATACCATCGTCAACAGAAGCAACTCTGAGTGGGAAGGTCGCGACCTAGTGATACGAGCACTCGACAAGTTGAACCTTTTCGACGTAGTCGAACAGTCGCTGTTGCTCAACATGGTACGCGCCGTCGGACTATTCCCCTACATCACGCCTCACCTCAACAACATGGCGCTTTCTGACCGCCTGGCTTATGAGGCGCACAGGGTTGAAGGTGTTGAACAGGGCATGGTGTTTCACCATCTGCAGGCCCACGTTTTCAGCTTGATCATGCAAGGTCGGAACGTGGTGCTCAGTGCATCCACAAGCGTTGGAAAAAGCCTCGTAATCGATGCTGTACTGGCTCAGCGACGATTCAAGAAAGTAGTAGTGATCGTTCCGACTATTGCGCTGATCGACGAAACTCGTCGGCGCTTGGTTAAGCGTTTCAAGGATTTTAACCTGATCACACACCCCAGCCAGGAAGCCGTGCCAGACAGGACCAACGTCTACCTCCTCACCCAGGAGCGCGTTATCCAGCGTCTTGATCTTGCGGACGTGGAGTTCTTCGTTTTGGACGAGTTCTACAAAATCGATTTGGCGAACGACACAGACGAAAGTACCCGTGCTGTTGATCTGAGCCTTGCCTTCCACAAGCTTGCCAAGACTGGTGCTCAGTTCTACATGCTCGGGCCACATATCCAGAAAATCTCTGGTTTGGATGGTTACGAGTACCACTTCATCCCGTCCGACTACAGCACCGTCGCGGTCGATATCCAGAACTTCAATCTGGGGATGCGCTCCGAAGAGCGAAAGGAAAAGCTGCTGGAGCTGGTTAAAACCCTGGACTCACCCACACTGATCTACTGCCAGGCTCCACCTAGTGCGAACAGGGTCGCCGAGTATTTGATCAAGGAAGCTGGGCTGACCTCTGTGCCGGAGACGCAAGAGATCGCCGCATGGATTTCCAAGCACTACCATCCTGAATGGAACGTAGCCAAAGCGATCTCTCTTGGCATCGGGATTCACCATGGTGGAGTGCCGCGCGCACTACAGCAGTACATCGTCAAGCTGTTCAACGAGGGCATCATCAAGCGGATCATCTGTACGTCTACGATGATCGAGGGCGTTAACACTTCGGCAGAAAACGTGATCATTTACGACCGTCGCCTGAACACCTCGACGTTCGACTACTTCACGTACAAGAATATTTCAGGCCGCGCAGGCCGTATGAACAAATACTTCATTGGCAAGGTATTTATGCTCGAAGCTTCGCCTCCTGAGGAAGGGCTGACAGTCGAGTACCCCATAGGTCATCAGGATGAAAGCTCCCCTATGGGGCTGCTAATGCAGTTGGAACCTGAGTACCTGACCGATATCTCGCGTGGCAGGCTGCAGGATGCTTACGCCAACCCGTTGTTGTCACCAACAACCCTGATCGAGAACCGGCACATTCCGATTGAGCGGCAAGTCGAGGTGGCGGAAACGATAATTCGAGATCTGCCGAACAGCCGACAACTGTTGGGTTGGAAAGGTATCCCTGAGCCTAACCAAGTCAATTACCTATGTGAGCTGGTCTACAGCCTGGAGGGTGGTAACCTGATGGATTACGGGATATCGTCCAGCTCGCAATTGGCTTGGCACATCAATGAGATCCGAACTCAGAAAAACCTGCCTGCGTACTTACGAGACGCGGTAGATAATCGACGACAAGACCACACACCCAGCGAAGCAATCAACCTACGCCTGAAATTCATCAGGAATATGGTTTGCTTCCGATTGCCTCGGGACATTATGGCCGTCAACAAAATCCAGGACGACTTGTTGGCACAAAGAGGGATAGAGCCGGGTGACTTCAGCTTCTTTGCTGAGCAGCTTGAAAATATGTTCCTCGACCCGCTACTCACAGCGTTGGACGAATACGGAATTCCCACTCAGATCTCGACCCAGATCAAGAACCTCATCTTGCCATCGGAACATCTGAACGACTTACTGGCGAAACTTCGGGCCTTGGCACCAAGAATAGAGCGCCTTCAACTGACTAGCTTTGAAAAAAGCTTGATGCGTTGGGCTGTCTCCGAAATATAGTGTTCAACAACAGAGTGTCTAGAAAACCCGGGGAGATTCAATCTAGGATTTTTGGAGACGTACTTTTGTTGTCAAAGACGGTCAACTATTACGCGTTACACAGATTTGTTGTGATCAGACCTTCCCTTACTTCGCCACCGGCAGGTCCTCCCAGCGGGTGGTGTAGCAGGGGCTCAGGTGCTCTTGTCGCATCATCCACTCAGGCGACCCCGTGCCTTGGCTGGCAAAGCCTACGCGCCCCAATCCCTTGGCTTTGATCTGGTCCATCACTGCCATCAGCGCATCTGATTGAGCGGAGGACGGGGCAAAGAGATCTGCCTGTTGTTGCCCCTTGGGGATGAACTCACTCAGCATGACGCCCCCCTTCTGATAACGGTAACCGTCGCGCCAAATCTGCGGTAACAGCACGTTCACTTGCTGCAGCAGCAACCGGGTATCATCGCTAGGGCAGACCAGCCGGACGCCAGCCTGCTCACTGTAGTAAGGCGCTCGTTCGTCAAAGGGGCTGGTTCGCACGAACAGGTGCACCCGCTGGCAACACATCCCCTCGGCCCGCAGCTTCTCGGCTGCGCGAGCCATAAAGCCTGACAACGCTTGGGCCATTTCTCCACGGTCAGTCACGCGCTCACCAAAGGAACGGCTCGAGAGGATCTGCAGCTTCGCCGCCGGTTCAACTGTCAGCTCTGCGCAAGGCAGGCCACGCAGCTCCTGTACGATCCGCTCGACCACCACGCCGTATTGGGCGCGTAACCCTTTGGCGTCGCTAGCCACTAGGTCAGCAACGGTGTTGATGCCTTGTGCCACCAACTTGGCTCCCAAGCGCCGTCCTATGCCCCACACCTCGTCCACCGGGGTGATAGCCATCAGCCGGGCACGGCGCAGCTCGTCACGCAAGTCCACGACGCCGCCAGTGGCAGGCCACTTCTTGGCTGCATAGTTGGCCAGCTTGGCGAGGGTCTTGGTGGGGCCAATCCCGACCCCGACCGTGAGGCCGGTCCACTGCCACACTCGCTGCCGGATCTGTTGTCCATAGGCTGTCAGGTCCCCGGCAAACGACTCCGACAGTGACAGGAATGCTTCATCGATGGAGTAGACCTCCAGCTCGGGGGCCATGGTCTCCAACGTGCTCATCACCCTGCCAGACATGTCTCCATAGAGCGCGTAGTTGGAGCTGAATGCCACACCGCCATGCGCCTCGAACTGCTCGCGGATCTTGAAGTAGGGCCCGGCCATCTTGATACCCATCGCCTTGGCTTCGGGGCTGCGCGACACCACGCATCCATCGTTGTTGGAGAGCACCACGATCGGGCGGCCACGCAGCTCAGGGCGAAACAATCGCTCACAGCTGGCGTAGAAGTTGTTTACATCAACGAGCGCTATAGCCATCACGCTGCCTCAGATTGCCAATCACATGGGTGACCACCCCGAACAGCTCCAGGGAGAGGCTCATACAAGGGTCGATAGGCGCGAACGCCGGATTGGCTGGCAACAGCCGCAACCTCGGCTTGAGCTGCAAGGTCTTTACCGTGAAGCCGCCATCGAGTAGTGCAATCACCACATCACCATGGCGCGGGGTGAGGCTCTTATCGACCACCAGCAAGTCACCGGGAAAGATGCCGACCCCGGTCATGCTCTCCCCCTCTGCACGCAGATAGAAGGTTGCTGCAGGGTGCGCCACGCAGTGGGTATTGAGGTCCAACTTCCCTTCCAGATAGTCGCTGGCTGGGCTGGGAAAGCCGCAAGAGGCGCGGTGCAAGAACAGCGGGATGGTCACCTCGGCGGGTGATGGGTCTGGGGTTAACAGCTTCATGGCAAAACACCTGTATTTATATACAGCCATTATAGCGCACCACCTTTGAACCAGCGCAAGTCCCACATGCCACTGATGACGTACCATGGCGCCAACAAATAACAAAGAGGTCAGTATGAGTCACAATCTGTGTGCTCTACCGAAAGAGCAGCAAGAACGGGTCGAGGTCGAGAAGGCTGCCGCATATGCGGTATGGAAGGAGCGCAACGGTCACTTGGCCAGCGCAGAAAGCGAAGCAAGCCAGCATAAGGGTGAGCTGAGCAGCTACTTTCTTGAGCAAGTAAGTAGGTACAAACGGGGCTAGCCTTCCTGTAGCCATGTTTTTATTCTGGGAACACCTTAAGTCCCTTAACTCTCGCGCAAATCCGGGCTTCGGAGCTTGAAGATGCAGCCCTTGGCTACCAACTCGTCCCGGTTTGCCAGCACCAGCGGGTAGAGCAGCGGATGCTGTTCATGATCGCCGTTATAGCTCACTTGCATGCGCTCCAGCGCGTAATGCATCAAAGGGATGCGCTGGTTGAGCAGCAGCTTGCCATCAGGCATGGCATAGTCACTGGCAATGATGGCCTGTTGTCCTGCGCTGAGGGTTGGATTGGGTATGACTACCGCAGTGACTTGAGTGTTCCACTCAAGATCCTGATCTCGGCCGTGAGGAGAGGTATCAAGTAGCTCAGGTTCCCCACGAAACCGGCTCATCACAAAATCCAGATATACCCCTTTCTTCTCGCAGTAAGCGCGCACGTGCCAGCGGATCCCGTCATAGACCAGGGTATGGGGCACGATATTGCGGCCGCTTTGCTCCTCTGAGCTGAGGGATACGTAATCGACATCGACCCGCAACTGACCGCGAGCCGCTTGCACCAGACCCCGCACAATCTTGGGGTCGATATGGCGGTTGGGTACATCCAAGATCTCGATATGGCCGTAGCGCAAATCCATCAGCGGCAGGGTCAACAGCCCCGCTTCATGTTGGCGTTGGTGCTGTTTTTCACGATGTAACAGCATCAGGTACTCATCTACTTTTCCTTCACTAAATCGCGGTACGAATTGCTCGGTGGGCTTGTATCCCTTCAGGCTTCGGTCATAGATCAACCCTTCTGGTGAGTAGTGGGTCAGGTAGTGATTGATATCCCGTGATGCTTGCTGGCGGCCGATATTGAAGGCTGTCATTAGGTGATTGGTGGTCAGCCGTCCTTCCCATTGCAACACGATCTCTAGCAGGCGAAAGCGCAGCGTCTGATCCCAAGTGAGCTCTCTGGGGGTCATATGTGCTCCAAAATGCGACATGTGTATGTAACCAGTATCGGCATGAGTATACAGGCGACATATACTGAATTAATCACAGTGTGATGAAAAAGATGGTGCTGTCTGTACCACGTTCTACCAGCATATTGCCGAAGTGCAGCTCAACTTCGGTTGCTCTCACAATCACAAGGTCATGCCAAGCTTTGCCGCCAGGCCCTATACCTCAAGGCTTTCGGGATGGTGTAGTACGATTAGGTGTATTTATTTAGTGCAAGGGTACCAAGCAGATGAACGTGGTGGAGATTCAAAGGGTGCAGGTAAAGGGATAAGGCAGAGGACGTTGCCACTCTATTCTGCGGCTTACCAGAAATGAAGGTTGAGCTTATTCAGGTGACCGATTGATGGACTTTCAGAATAAAATACCCTTCGCAATTAAGACCGAGACCGGTGCAATTGTCTCGGTCGATGATGTTGAAAGAGGACTTGCAGCCGGTTGTCATTGTCCCAGTTGTAAAGGATTGCTCGTTGCCAGAAAAGGTGAGCAAAACCGCCACTGCTTCGCGCATTACCGTGACAGCAAGGAAAAATGCTTCTACGCCTTTGAAACCAGTGTTCGGTTGATGCTGCTCTCTAAGCTGGAAAGTGTAGTGAAGCTCAATACCCCTGCCCATTACACCTCGTTTGATGGGGTCAAGGAACTGGTTGCTAAGGCCCATGCTGACATTGGCGTTCAATTTGTTCCGCAAGCAGAGACCCATGGTGTTCCGGCAGGGCTATTTCAGTTGATGTCCCGACCAGACTTCCACCTTGCCTTACACTTTCCTGCAGCGCACGAGCCTGTAGGGTTGTACCCGCTGTGGCTGGGGCGATTCATTGCCAAACACCCTAAAACAGGCGTTTTGGCTGTTCGTTATAACCAATTTGGCGACCGGATGTTCGATAAGTCTCGCCCAGCAGGGATGGACACGACGACTTTGATGCTGACTATTCTCAGCGAAAATCCCAACTGCCTGCATTGGCTCTATCACCCACGCGAGGAGATGGCGCTGAACGCCCTGGAGCAGCTTGCCGAACAGCGACGGCAAGAAGCAGAGGAGAAAGCCAGACTGCAGCAACTAAAACAAGAACAACTGGAGGAAGCGCGGCGTCAGTATGAGGCAAAGCAAAGGATGCAACGCGAGCACCAAGCAGTGATTACGGCTCAGATGAGATTGGCTGAACAGGAGCGCGCCGCCCAGAGAGCACGGGACTATGCCGCACGGGCTGCGCAAGACAGCGACAAGACCAGCATTGGAGGGCAGTATCCACGATCTACGCCGACCGCGTGTCGCAATTGCCAACTACAGCACCAACGCCTTGATGCTGACGGCTACTGCTATCGCGAGGTTTGCATCAGGTCTCGTGCGAAACGAATAGCAAGAGCAGAAAAGGCAGATGCGTCTACGCGGTATTCCTACGCCAGTATGCGAGGTGGTGCAAATG
This sequence comes from Aeromonas simiae, assembly GCF_014892695.1. Lineage (NCBI taxonomy): Bacteria > Pseudomonadati > Pseudomonadota > Gammaproteobacteria > Aeromonadales > Aeromonadaceae > Aeromonas > Aeromonas simiae. Next base: position 2,949,303 of record NZ_CP040449.1, on the reverse strand, counting down.
CAAGTAGCACAACCCAGAAACAGGCTAGCCTCGTTGCTAGTTCGCAACCTGTGAGCGACACACAACGCCAATGGTACTCCTCTATCAAGCCGGGTTCTTGTCCTCATTGCGGGGGCGATAGAGGCAATGGCCCGAATGGCTGGTGGTGTGAAAAATGTAAATAAGCCATTGAAATTCAAGATACCGCACAATGTGGTGTGCCCATATGCTCAAACTCTACAGGAGGATCGTCTACTGGGGGGCCGTCCACGCTGAATCGCAACCAGTGTCTGGACTCCTGGAGTGCGTAGCTGAAAACAAAAGGCCTACAAGGAGTCCTCTTCGTAGTGAGCGCTGATCTCTAAGAACTCTTAAGTAACTGATTATTTTAGTGATTGCGGTCTACTAAAGTAAGCGGAAAAAATCTAAAATAAGCGCACTTATAGTGCCCAAGCCAAATTGCATGGCTGGTCTAGAACCACAAAAGCACTCTTAATAATCTTAAAAAAATCAAAAGGATAGAGACTTGGCTCAGCTAGAGAACATCGAGGCAATTGAGAAAAGGCTTTGGAAGGCGGCAGACACCCTCCGCAGCAACTCTGAACTGGCCAGCAACGAATACTTCCTACCCGTGATGGGCCTGATTTTCCTGCGACACGCCTACAGCCGTTTCCTGGCGGTGAAGGACGAGATCGTCGCCAGCCTGCCTAGCCGGGGTGGCAAGACCCGCGACCTGACCAAGGAAGACTTCTCGCAGAAAGGTGCTATCTACCTAAATCCTAAGGCTGAATTTGACGCCCTGGTGGCGCTGACCGACGCGGATGACCGCGCCGAGGCCATCATCAAGGCGATGGAGTCCATCGAGAAGGACTACATCAACCTGGTGGGCCAACTGCCCAAGAATGAATATCGCAGTATTCCGAACGATGCTATCGGCCAGCTATTGCGTACTCTGAACCCTGATGAGCTTAAAAAGGCTACCGGCGACATCTTTGGGCGCATCTACGAATACTTCTTGACCGAGTTTGCCGACCAAGGGGCTCATGACGGCGGTGAATTCTTCACTCCTGTTTCCCTAGTTCAGCTCATCACAAACGTGCTGGAGCCGGATCACGGCATCGTCTTTGACCCAGCCTGCGGCTCTGGCGGTATGTTCGTGCAAAGCGCCCACTTCCTGGAAGTCCATAAGGAAGACCCGAACAAGCTGACCTTCTACGGGCACGAAAAAAACCGTGTAACGACACGCCTCTGCAAGATGAACCTGGCGGTTCACGGGCTGGAAGGTAATGTTATTGGCGGCGAACCAGCCATCACCTATTACAACGATCCCCATGAAAATCTCTGGGGTAACGTTGATTACGTCATGGCGAACCCGCCCTTCAACGTGGACGAGGTAGACGCTGAGAAAATCAAGAATGATCCGCGTCTACCATTTGGCATTCCAGGTATTAACAAAACTAAGAAAGTCCCGAACGCAAACTACCTCTGGATTCAGTATTTCTATAGCTACCTGAATGAAAAAGGGCGTGCTGGCTTTGTCATGTCCTCCCAAGCTTCGAGCGCTGGTCGAGAAGACGCCAAGGTGCGTGAGCAGTTGGTCAAATCCGGCCATGTCGATGCCATGATCGACATCCGTGGCAACTTCTTTTATACGCGTACTGTGCCCTGTCAGCTCTGGTTCCTTAATAAGGACAAACCAGAGGAGCATCAGGACAAGGTGTTGATGGTTGATGCACGTAATACATATCGCAAGGTCACGCGCAAGATTTACGATTTTAGCCCTGAACAGCTTAAAAACCTGACTTCGATTTTTTGGCTATACCGGGGACAAACGGATCGCTTCATTGAGCTCGTGCAGAGCTATATTAATAGAGCTCTGTTCGAAGCGCATTCTTGTGATAAGTCAGAGACTCTGGCAGGACCTGTGCCAGATTTTATTGCATCTCTTAAGCAACTCTATACAGCTATGCAACCGTTCCTTGAGCAGTTAGAGAAGGGAGCTGAGCCTGAACTACCATGCGTTGCGCTGCATAGTGAATTACTCACCACTATTGAAGATGTCGAAGCTGCTTGGTCGAACTTCCAAACACTCAAAAACGACTTAGATGAACAGTGGGGAAGCCGTCAACGCGCCACTGCGCAAGAGCTGCTCGACTTTATCGAAAAAGATGTCTGCCTCAAAGGCCTTGCGGAGAAATGCCGCGACTTGGTCAAGTTGGTTGATCATGCCTACAAACTCAGCACACGCCTTATTGAGCTTTGTGAAAGCGAACACGCGGCAAGAGACAATGAGCTTTGGGATTCCGCCAGCATACACGGCACCCGCCGCGCAAGCCTGAAGAAATCCGTAGACGGCGCGAGAAAAATTGCTGTAGAGCAACTTAAAGAAGTTCGTTACTTCTACAAACAGGCGCATTGGCTGCTGTCACGCTTCCCCGAAGGGAGACTGTGCGACGTGGTAGGCTTGGTTAAACTGGTATCTATAAAGGAAATTGAGGATGCTGACTGGAGTCTGACACCAGGCCGATATGTCGGCGTAGCTCTGGAGGAAGTTGATGCGGACTTTGATTTCGAGGAGGCCTTGAGGGAAATCCACATTGAGCTCAAAGGGCTTAATGATGAAGCTGCGACTTTAGCTGCAACCATCGCCCTAAACTTTGAGGAGCTGGGAGTATGAGCATAGCCCAGATATCTCTTGATTGTGTCTTTCACTTTCTTAACGGAAAGTCTCCAAGGCCATCCAGTGATGGTGAATTTCCAATATATGGCTCAAATGGAAAAATAGGTTTTTCAAAAGAGCATAACCATGAGCGTTCCATTGTAATAGGAAGGGTTGGAGCCTACTGCGGATCCGTTGAAGTCTGTGAGTCCAAGTTTTGGGGTTCTGATAATACAATTATCTTGAAGCCAAAGGATGGGCATAACCTGAAATATTGGTTCTATCGCCTAAAATCTTACCCGCTTGGAAATTATTCAGGCGGTGCTGCCCAGCCACTATTAACTCAAAAGACACTGAAGCCCATAAAAATAAACTCGCATCAAATCGAGAGCGAACAATTTAGAATTGCTGAAATACTCAGCACTTACGACGACCTGATAGATAACAGCACAAAACGCATTGGTCTCCTAGAAAAATCGGCTTGCTTGCTTTTTAGGGAATGGTTTATTCGGCTTCAGTACCCAGGTCATGAAAATGCAAATGTAAAAGATGGAATTCCAGAAGGGTGGACTCACGGAAATGTAAATGATTTTTATGAAACCGCATCTGGAGGCACCCCATCTAGGAAAAATCCTGACTACTTTACAGGCGATATAAACTGGGTGAAGACCCAGGAACTTCTTGATGGCTATATATTTGAAACGGATGAAAAAATCACCGAGCAGGCAATCTCAGAATCATCTGCAAAAATATTTCCGGAAAATACTGTGCTGGTTGCAATGTATGGTGCCACTATTGGACGACTAGGAATACTGGCAAAGCCATCCTCAACAAATCAAGCCTGTTGTGCTTTAATTACAAAGCATAAGGATAGCAACCCTTTCTTTGCCTACCTTTTCCTAGCGGAAAATAAACAGGGCTTGATTAACCTTGCTCAAGGTGCGGCACAAAATAATATAAGCCAACAAGTAATACGAAATTATCCAATGGTTCTTCCAGCGAAAAATATTATGGACGCGTTTGTAGAACGTGTGGAACCTATATTTAAGCTCAAGCAATCCTTAGAGCTCCAGATTAAAAATTTGGCTACAGCCCGCGACCTACTCTTACCGCGACTGATGAATGGAGACATCACCGTATGAACGCAATGACCGAGGAGTATCTGGCACAAGAGACGACTGCTGACTATCTGCTGCATGACCTTCAGTGGGACGAGTCGATCTACGCCATGTATGAGGTTTTAGGCAAGGAAGGCACCCTCGGTCGCAATAATGAAACTGAGGTGGTGTTGGCACGCTATCTCGGGCAAAAGCTTATTGAACTCAACCCCGGCCTCCCCATGGAGGCCTATGAAGACGCCTTACGGATTGTGAATGAGTACAGCAGCAGCTCCGTGATGCTGGCAACCAATCGCGAGAAGGACAATCTCCACAAGAATGGCGTTGAGGTGGGATTCCGCAACGAGAAGGGCGAGCGCGTCAAAAAGCGCCTTCGCCTTTTTGACTTCGATAATCCGGCCAATAATCACTTTCTCGTCGTGCGGGAATTCTGGATTCAGGGTGACCTCTATCGCCGCCGCGCTGATATTGTCTGCTTCGTGAACGGTATCCCGCTCGTGTTTATGGAGCTAAAAAATGTCCACAAGGACATTAAAACCGCCTATGAGCAAAATCTTGCGGACTACAAAGACACCATCCCGCATATTTTCCACCACAATGCTTTTATCGTCCTGGGCAATGGTGTGGACGCCAAGATCGGCTCTGTTTCTAGTAAATTTGAGCACTTTAACGATTGGAAACGTCTGCATGAGGACTGCCCTGGCGTTGTGGACATGGAGACACTGCTGAAAGGCACGTGCTCCAAATCCAACCTGATAGATATCTTCGAGAACTACATCCTCTTTGATGAAAGCTCCGGGAAGCTCGTCAAGATCGTTGCCCGTAACCACCAGTTACTAGGCGTAAATAAGGCCATTGAGGCGGTGAAAGACCGGAACTCCCTCGCAGGAAAGCTGGGGGTCTTCTGGCACACCCAAGGTTCCGGCAAGTCCTATTCGATAGTGTTCTTCGCCCGTAAAGTCCACCGAAAGCTCGGTGGCAACTACACCTTTGTTATTCTGACCGACCGCGAGGATCTGGACACCCAGATCTACAAAACCTTTAGCGGATGCGGCGTTGTGGATAATGACCGTGATCCTTGTCGTGCGAGCAGCGGAGAACACTTGCAGGAATTACTTGGTCAACATAAGGCTTTCGTCTTCTCGCTGATTCAGAAATTCAACAAGAATGTCGATCCCGAAAAACCTTACTCTGGCCGGGACGACATCATCGTCATCACCGACGAGGCGCACCGTTCCCAGTACAATACACTCGCGTTGAACATGCGCAACGCTATGCCCGGCGCTAGTTTCATCGGATTTACCGGTACGCCGCTGTTCAAGGATGATGAGATAACCAAAAGATTCTTTGGTGAATACATCTCCACCTATGACTTCCAGCGCGCAGTGGAAGACAACGCCACCGTACCGCTCTACTACGATGCGCGCGGCGAGCAGTTACGCTTCGTTGATGAGGATGGTCACGAATGCAACGTCGCCGACCCGAAAGGCCTGAACGATAAGATCGCAGCAAAGCTAGAAGAGCTGGAGATCGATGATATCGATGTTCAGCAGCGCCTGGAGCGCGAACTGAAGCGCGATTACCACATCATTACTAGCACGAGCCGCCTCGAGCAGATTGCACAGGATTTTGTCCGGCATTACGCCAATGGCTGGGAAACCGGTAAAGCCATGCTGGTTTGCATCGATAAAATCACCTGCGTGCGCATGCACAAGCTAATAGATGGCTATTGGAAAGAGCACATAGCCCAGCTTGAAAAAGACCTGCCGAACGCACAGGACGAGCAGGATGACATCTGGCGTCACCGTCAAATCGACTGGATGCGGGAGACACAGATCGCCGTCGTGGTGAGTGAAGAACAAGGTGAGGTGGACAAGTTCCGTAAATGGGATTTAGACATCACCCCGCATCGCCGCTTGATGAAAGATGGCTTCCTGCTTGGCGATGGAAAGCGCATCGACCTTGAGAGTGCATTCAAGCAGCCAGAGCATCCCTTCCGTGTGGCTATCGTTTGCGCCATGTGGCTGACCGGGTTTGACGTACCAACCCTTTCCACCCTGTACCTTGACAAGCCTTTGCAGGCCCACACCCTTATGCAGGCTATCGCCCGTGCGAATCGTGTTGCAGAAGGCAAAAATAATGGCCTGATTGTCGATTACTGCGGCATCCTCAAAAACCTCCGCCAGGCACTTTCTACCTTTGCCGGACGCGGTGATGAAGGGCATGGCGATGAAGATGGCGAGCTAGATCCGACCAAGCCAAACGAAGCGTTATTGGCGGACCTTATCGAAGCCGTTGGCTTTGTAAGAGACTTCTTACGGTCCCAAGGTTTCCGCCTTGAAGACATTGTTGAGAAGACTGGATTTGCGCGAAACGCTGCCATCATCGAGGCCAAGGAAGCCGTCAACGAGAATGACCAGTCGCGCAAGCGCTTCGAGATCATGGCGCGCGAAGTCTTCAATAAATTCAAGTCCTGTATCAACGTGCCCGGCGTGAATGGGCTACGTGATCCCAGGGATGCAATCAACATAATCTACAAGAGTTTGCAAGCCGACCGCGGGGCTGCAGACATCAGCGACATCATGCGCCAACTGCATGGGATTGTGGATGAGACTATCCAAACCCGCACTTCAGCAGGTGAGGGGGCTGGGGTCTATGATATCAGCAAAATCGACTTCGAACGGCTGCGCCTGGAGTTTGCAAAATCTCCGGCCAAGAACACAGCCGTACAGGGGCTCAAAGAGGTCATCGAAAAACGTCTGAACATGCTGCTGATGAAAAATCCTCTGCGCACCGATTTCCAGGCGCACTACGACAAGTTGGTCGATGAATACAATCTTGAAAAAGATCGTCTTACCATCCAAAAGACCTTCGAGGCGCTTTTAAAGCTGGTAGAAGAACTAAGCGCAGAAGAGCATCGCGCCATGGCGGAGGGACTTGATGAGGAGACTCTTGCCTTGTTCGACCTCCTCTCAAAGCCGCAACTATCAAAGAGTGAGACGGTCAAAATCAAGAAGGTTGCTGCCGAGCTGTTGGAGACCCTCAAAGCTGAGCGGCTTAGGGTTGAGAACTGGCGCGAGAAGGAAAGCGCGCGCGATGCAGTGAAGCAGAAAATTTTTGATTTCTTGTTCGACGATAGAACTGGGCTCCCTGTCAAGGATTACAGCGAGGATGAAATTAAAATCCTCACTGAAAATGTCTTCCGTCACGTGTACCGGACTTACCCGACCGTGCCATCGCCGATATATAACTAAGCCTGTCTCGAAAGAGAATTGGAGTCATCAAATATGGATTTTCAGAAGCAGGCGCAGGACTACTACGGCAGGGCTCCCCTCATCATCTTGGGCAGCGGAGCATCGGCTGCCCATGGCATGTCTGGTATGTGGGCGCTTGCGACGTACCTAGTCGAAAATATTGACACTTCCGATTTATCCGCTGAGGAGATAGAAACCTGGGGGACATTTTGCCAAGTCCTGAAAGACGGCGTTGATCTGGAATCGGCACTGCATAAGGTGGCCGTTACCGAGAAACTGACGTCCAGAATCATCAATGCAACCTGGACGCTTATCAACACTGAAGACATTCACATTTTCAACGAAAGCCTTCAATGCCAGGCGATGTTTCCATTAAGTCGTCTTCTTGAGCACATGTTTAAAAGCAGTCTGAAAAAGATAAATATTGTCACTACAAACTATGACCGACTGGCGGAGTATGCCTGCGATCAGGGACGCATTCATCACTATACCGGGTTCACGCACGGGTTCTTTCGGCAGCTTGCAGCGCCGGATGAGATAAAGTCTGCTCGCAGGGTCAATATCTGGAAGGTTCATGGCTCTCTTGACTGGTTTAAATCTCCGCTCGAAGACATCGTGGCCCTTTCAAACATTCAAGAGGTGCCAGCCAACTACAAGCCGGAAATCGTAACGCCGGGCACGCAGAAATACCAAACAACGCATTTAGAGCCATATCGCTCGATTATCAACAATGCTGACCAAGCCATTACTGTTGCCAGCTCCTATCTGTGTATTGGCTACGGATTTAATGACGAGCACATTCAGCCCAAACTCATGGTGAAATGCCTGCGCCAGAATACTCCTATCACAATCATTACCTATGCGCTTTCAAACGCTGCCAAGAAACTCATCCTTGACGGCAAGGCACAGAGTTACCTGGCAATAGAGCGGGGAGCAACTGACGACCAGTCTATCGTCTACTCCTCTTTGGATAAGGCTCCACTAACCGTTGAAAAAAATATCTGGAGTCTTGAAGGTTACCTGTCACTCATCATGTAGGAAAAAGAGATGCCGATTTTTAATTTTAAGGATGAAGACGCTCTGGGGAAGGTTGCTTCCGTTGATACGACAAACGTGATCATTGATGTGGAGAATGTCGACAAACTTAAGAGATTGCAGGTGAACCACCTGGCTGTACTGCAAAGCAGCAGGCCAGGCCAACACCTGATCGGCCTCATCACACAGGTGACCCGCAAGCGCGGCATCGAGGACATCACAGGTGACGGCGTTAGCGATCAGACTTCAGAACTAAATCTGTGCCGTATCGCATTGATTGGCACCATGCTGGATCGTGATGGAGCACGAGAGAACGTATTTCGCCGAACACTGGAAAGTGTTCCAGAGATCGATGCAAATTGCTTCTCGCTCGAAGGTGATAATCTCACAGGCTTCATGCGCACTCTTTCCAATGTTGCCGCCGATGGGAATTCCCTGATACTGGGGAAGTACACGCTGGACGAGCACGCCGTTGCCTATCTTAACGGCAACAAGTTTTTCCAGCGCCACGCATTCATCGGTGGTAGCACCGGCTCGGGTAAGTCCTGGACAACCGCCAAGATCATTGAGCAGATGTCGGGGCTATCGACGGCGAACGCCATTGTTTTTGATCTCCATGGCGAATACGCGCCATTGGTAGGCCCAGGCATCCAGCATTTCAAGGTGGCTGGTCCCGCAGACGTTGAGGCAAAACGCACCATTGGTGATGGTGTGCTTTACCTGCCTTACTGGCTGCTTTCGTATGAAGCACTCGTGTCCATGTTTGTTGACCGGAGTGACCAGAATGCGCCTAACCAGGCCATGATCATGGCGCGTGAGATCAATCAGGCGAAACAAAAGTACCTGGAAGAGAATGGCCAGAAAGATGTGCTAAAGCACTTCACCGTGGACAGCCCGGTTCCTTTTAACCTTGATTTCCTCATGGGCCGGTTGAACGAGATCAACGTCGAAATGGTTCCCGGCGCTCGTGGTGAAAAGCAAGGCGACTTCAACGGAAAGCTGTCTCGGATGATTTCTCGCCTTGAGAACAAAATATCTGATCGGCGGCTGGGATTCATGTTCAGCGGCGGTGGAGACGTTCTGGATTTTACCTGGCTTGAAAAATTCACCACAGCCGTTCTCGGCAGCACTGGGGAGAATGGCAATGCCGGTATCAAGATCATCAATTTTTCCGAAGTGCCATCGGATGTTCTCCCGCTGATCGTTTCCCTTGTCGCGCGAGTTACGTTCTCCGTCCAACAGTGGACGCCATCCGAGTTGCGCCATCCGATTGCGCTTCTGTGTGACGAGGCGCATCTCTACATGCCCCAGCGAAACATGGCTGAGTCTGCCGATGATATTTCCCTGGATATTTTCGAGCGCATCGCGAAAGAAGGTCGCAAATACGGCGTCAGCCTTGTTGTGATCAGTCAGCGCCCATCCGAAGTGAATAAGACGATGCTCAGTCAGTGCAGCAACTTTGTATCCATGAGGCTGACCAACGCCGAGGATCAGGGCGTTATTAAGCGACTGCTGCCCGATAGCCTCGGCGGATTCAGCGACATCTTACCAACCCTCGATACAGGCGAAGCCCTGGTTGTTGGTGATGCCAGCTTATTACCAAGTCGGATCCGAATCGATGAGCCTAAAAACAAACCGAATAGCGGCACGGTCAATTTCTGGGACGAATGGCAAACGCCCGTCAAAGACAAGCGCCTGTTGATTGCGGTCGATAACTGGCGCAAGCAGAACATTCAGTAGTCAACTCTATAACCCGGAAGCGGTGTAAGCACCGCTCCCGGTATGAGCTTTAGGGGCGTATTCCCCTCGAGCTCATTAAGCGTTGGATGCTCGACAGCGACGCAGAAACATTGCACGTTCTTCGCTGGACCGATCGTTACGCGCCACCCATCGCACCTCTGGGGGCTTACGACGACACGGTTCCGCTGCGATAACTTTCTGATGTAGCATGGAATGTTCCCCTAATGTCCTTGCCCCACCCCACTGGCTAATCGACCGGTGGGGTGGGAGTGTTTTACGTTGATGGAAATGAATGAGGTGGTTAATGGCGCCAGCGGATGGATCGGGCTGTCACATCGGCGCGTTGTCGTCAAATTGGTCACTCTCCACAGTAAAACCGCGATTGGTGCAGCTACGCTGAAGATCAGCCAGAAAGCTGGCCAGCACACGTGGCTGCTCAGTGAGCGGGACTGGGCCTGCCTGGCAACGCCAGAAACAACTTCGCCTAGGGTCAATGCAGATTTCATCGACCGGCTGGCTCATAGTGTGCCAATCCTCGGCATTGCTAATGCCGAGCAGTTGCCAGTGGGGGCAGTGCCAACGGATTTGAGCTGTGATGGTTTTGGCTCCGGGATAGCTTGGGGTCAGGTGCAGTAACCATCGCTCGCCATTATGCTCGGGATGGATCCCGGCACTGGCAGCAATAAGCCTAAGCCACTGACGTGAGTAGTGGGAGAGCGCTAATTCTTGGATCATCGTGACCTCCTAATCTCCTGCGACCGTGACGCTGAAGCATTCCAACCGGCAGTAGGCAATGAAGTTGCTTTGCCAGACGTCGAATAATTCCCGCGCTTCGGCCAGCCGCAGCGGTCCCCAGCCCAACATGGTGTGGTCCCCATCGAGGAAGTTGAAGTCGAGCTCCTTGCAGAGCTCAGCATCATGGCCGAGCCCTTGGTAGCTGAAGTCGGTGACGTAATCGAACAGCCAGCCATCTAGCCCACGGATCAGGCGGATCTCGACTGGGTGCACACCGCCTTGTTCGACGCTGTAGCCGGGGTTGCGAAAGTTGAAGGTCAGTTGGGTTAAGCGCTCGATATTGAGATCGGTTTTAGCGACTTCCTGGTCGAGCAGAACCAGCAATGCTTGGGCTACGGGCAGGGCAAAGCCGTCCCGGAAAAAGGGAATGGTCATGGTGTTTCCTCATTGAGTTCCAGCAGGAGAGCACCCCTGCGTTTTGCTTTGAAGTGATGGGTCAGTCGTTTAACCAATCCCACAGTTTGCTGATGCCATAGGCTGCGACGGCGCCCACGGCAAGGGGGGCTAACAACGGGGCTGTGGCAATACCGGTCACCGATACTACCGTTGCAGCAGCGCCACTACCTCCAGCTGTTGTGGCTAGGGTGCTGGCAGCAAGTCCTGCCGTTGCACTGGTGGCCGCCTTGCCTAATGTGTGACGAGCCACTTCGGCAGCCACCACCGTTGCTACCGCGGTCTGCAGCAGCTTGGGGGGATGCTGAACCCCTTCAATGCACCAAGTAACAAATTGCTCGCTAGTGGCAAATGGTTGGCCTTGTTCACCTTCGCTGAGTCGTGCGTAGGCCCGCGTCAGGCTCTCCTCTCGACAGAACAGGCGCATGGCATGGGGCCTGACCTCGATGGCGTTGTGCTGGCTGAATTCAGCCAGGGAGGTCAGCGCCATTTGCCCTGAGTGCTCTCCGACAGGGGATGGTAGACAGTGAATGACCTGGTCATGGCCAACAAAGAGGCCATGATGATGGCCTTCAGGCTGTGGTGTTACCAAGTGATCGCCAATAATGAAATGTCGTGTCATGGGGTGATGATCCTCATCAAAGGTTGGAAATGAAAAAGGGCGTCACCGTGATGGTGACGCCCTTTGACATTATTTTTTCCTGAGTTGGCTACTTGCCGCCCACGGTGATCTTCAGGGGTTGATGAAACTCAGGAGTGAAGGTTGATATCGGCAGTCGGGTGACTTGGTTGTTGGCGAGCACCTCGGTTGCCTGAATAATGGCGATGGACTTGGCCTGCTCTACCTGGGCGCAATCCACTTCTGTAAAGCCACCACCATAGCGGGTAGCGTCGCTCCCGCCGAAGGGTTCAACTTCCAGCGTTGATTCAGCTAAGGCTTTGCCCTTTTTGTCATTAAACTGCAGCGTGATATACAAATGACCAAACTCGTCTGCCCCACCACTATCTAAAGAGAAGTGATACGCACAGACACCTTGGTTTGCGTAAACGGTGTCGGTGTGCTGGATAGCGAGGTAGCGCTGATCTTCTGCATGGCTGACGGTTGTATAGAACAGTGCGGCAACAACGGTGGTCAATAGCGTGTTCTTGATAGTTATCATTTGGTTGATTACCCCCGGTAATATTCACACGGTGTTTGAAGCTGAACGGGCTTCATCTTCCATATCGCGACGGCAGTCTCGTCTTTATAAGCTGTGACTTTGGATGCGGCCAAGAGGGTGCTGACAAGGTCAGTCCATTGCGCCTGATTGGTTACCTTCGCGGAGAGGCGCTTGCCATCGACCTCAATGGCATCGACAAATTGGCTACCTTTGCCATTGGTGTGTACCAGGCTTGAGCTCGTTTGAACCAATTTGGTGGTTGTTTCTACGAGTGTGGGGTGAGAGGAACTCTCTTGACGCTCGAACTGGCGAGAGCACTTAAGCGTTAACAGATTCACGCCTTGGAATAGGTCGTATTGGGTGCCTTGGTTACTCATTTGCCATTCGGCATGTCCTACAGGCTCTTCAATCAACACAGGTTGCTTCTTGGCATTCTCTTCTGCTTTTTTCCAAGATACCACATTACCCTTCTTTCGTTCTTCCATGTACATCCAGGTATCCAGTGGATAACGCTTGATAAGCCGGTCACCGACCATGACATCGATGTTGTTCAGATGATTGTAGGTGTTGACCTCGATACTGGCTGATGGGCTGCAGGTACCGGTCTCGAGCTTTTTAAAGCTGCGACTGGCGTGTTCGGCAACCAGCAGGTCACCGATGGCACAGCCTGTTTGGGAACGGTTGTTTACCAAGGCAAGGTAATGGCTGTTTTTGTAGAGCAGCTCACAGGTACTTTTGTTATTACAGGCTTTAGCCAAGGTGATGCCGTTACTGTCTTGATAGGACCAGATGTCATTGGGGCTGCTGGCCATGGCGCTCGGGGCAGTGAGTGCCAGGGTGAGCAATGGAACGAGTTGTTTCATGAGAACTCCTGTTAGTAGTAAGTCATAGAGATGGGGATAACCCCATACAGGTCAGGCAGGCAAAAAACGCCTAATAACAACCTATTGGGTTGATGTTCACCTTTTAAGGTTCTTCATGTCAACGAGTCCCCCCCCAACCATACGGGTTGGTTGGAGGACTTATGACAGATATCAACTTTGAGCAGTTAGCCAAGAACGTGGGCAAGGCCATTGGGCGTCAGCGTAACCAAGCCGGGTTTACGCAAGAGCATGTGGCTGAACACCTCAATATCGGGATGGAAGCCGTCTCTCGAATGGAGCGGGGAATTGTGGTGCCGACCGTGGTGCGGCTGGCGGAGCTCGCTCAGTTGTTTGACTGTGAGCTGGCGGATTTTCTGCGCGAGACCAGTAACCGCCCGACCGAACAGGGCATTGTGCTGAGCCAGCAACTGGCCCGGCTCGATGATGCTGACCGAACCCTGTTGCTGGAAACGGTAGAACGGTTGGTGGAGCGGTTGGCGCGTCCTCGCTGATCATCCGTGATTCACTGGGGAGAGGATGGGGTCCCTTTCCCCAATTTATTGGTGAGTGGACTGCTTCTTGGTTGCGGTCTCTGTGGCGTTCTGGTTGCTTGGCTTTGCGGGGCGTTTAGCGAGGTAGTAGTTCCCGCGCCAGCGTTACCATTAGCCGTTTCGTCGGTGCAGACTTGCGGATAGAACTCCTCCAGCAGCATCGGCACCTCTTCATCGATATCCTCAAACTGGCCGTTACGCAGCAGCTCGCGCGCGGCCTGCTCCATCTGGTCGATGGCCACGCCTGCCTCTTGGTCACGCTGGGCGGCCTCCTGTGCCAGCCTGACTGCTTCGGTCAGATTGGTCTCTTCTCGCAAGGTTAAATCCACGTAGTAGACCGGTGTGCGGTAGGACTGGGTGGTGCTCTTGGCTCGTAGCCTCAGAGTGAGTGGCAGATAACGGGTGTTACCACAGCTCACAGCCTCCAGGTACTTCAGCCGGGCCGCCAGGGTGCGTACCGAGTTGTAGCCGGTGGTGCGAAAGATAAAGCTGCCCAACTCATCACCTTGCCCCTCCACAAACAGGTTCAGTCGTCCGTACAGCTTGCAGCCTTGTTGGCCTGCAAAGGCGCAGCGCTCAGGTCCAGGGCAGCTGACCTCCTCTATGCCTTGCGCTCCCACGCGTCTTGCCACCTCCCCATTCCCGACACACTGCGGCCTGCCGGTTTGCCGGTCAAATGCGCTGTATTCCGCCCGCAAATTCAAGTCGCTATCGTTGAACAGTACCCGCACCGGAATGGCGCGGATCTTGGTCTGCTCCTGCCCCTGGCCACTTTTCTGCGATGAGTAGTGTTGATGCAGGGGATGCAGCAGCCATCCCCCCTTTTGTTGTACCTGGGTGGTGAGAGTGAAGCTGTCGTCCTTCTCCGGCACCCACTTATCCTGTTTTTGCACCAGCTTGCCGATGCAGATCCGCCCGATCACGGGTGGGGTAATCGCCAGTCCTTTGATCATGGTGTGTTCCTCAAGGGTTGAATGGTGAAACGGCGCACACCAGGCACCGGTTTGACATAACGGGTGAGCAAGTCGGGATGATCCTGACCGAGCTTATCCAGATCCGGCGCCAGCCGGTCTTTACTGCGCTTCCAGGTGATCTTGCCATCGGCAAACAGCCCGGCAGTGGCTTCACCCAAGGTGGCTTGCAGCCGCTGCTTGAGCTGCGACTCCTGCAGCTCGACGGCTTCCTTTTGCTGACGCAATCGCAGTAGCTCCCCAAACAGCTGGTTGAACTCGGGGGAATCGGAGAGATCCAGCGTCTGGCCATCGTCACGCGGAAACAGCCAGCTCAGGGCATTGGCGGCATCACTGGAGCCGTCGGGCTCAGGCTGCTGGTCTTGTTGCACCATCTGCCAGAACTGCGATTCCCGCTCGGTGAGATCCAGGATCTTCTCTTCGTCGCGCTCGATGCGGTAAATCCGAAAATCCTGGCCGCCGATCAGCACTGCCACCTCAGCCCAGGCATGGCCGGTGACGGCCAGTTGATGGAGTACCTGACACTGGTAAGCCACCGGCACGCCTTCCTCCCACTGGGGGGCGCTGTGATAGCTGGCGGTCTTGATCTCCAGAATGCCCGGCCCATCGGGATGGCCGACCACCTCTCGGTCGAGGTTGGCGAGCATGAAGGGTTGCTCGGGGTGTTGCAGTACCGCATTGACCCGGCGCACCTTGTAGCCAGTGCGTTTGGCATAGACCTGCGCCAAGACCGGCTCCAGCTCAATGCCCCACAGTACCGCTTCCTTGTGGGAGATATCTTCCGGCTCCTTACGACCGGTTTTCTCCAGCCACAGGCTGAGCGGGCATTTGTAGGGGGAGAGCCCCACTGCCACTGCGGCATCGGAGGAACCAATGCCGAGTTTACGGATAGCGAGCCACTGCTCGCGGGTTAATTGGGTAGTAGAGGCCAGCCGCAGGGCTTGGCCATATTTGGCTTTTGCTTTCATGACGACTCCTTGTTGACGGCATAAATGGCGACGCCCGGATTGGCTTGCGCCAATCCGGGTGAGGTCGTTATGCGGTTTGAATGGGGACGAGGAATTACTGCAGCAGAGTGAGTGCTTGGCTCAGGGCTTGGGATTTGAGTTGAGCGCCCTGACCAAACCAGGCGGAATCGAGCCGGTGATCCTGGCTGCGGGCACGGCGGTGGTGATCCACGTATTCAGTGACCGCATTGACCAGCCCCCAGGCGGTATTGCGGGAGCTCGTAAGTTCTGAGCCCATGCCTGCGCCCTGATAGAGCTCATGCAGTCGTTGTACCGGCTTGGTGAGAATGATGTTCTCCTCATCGAGCGGTTGCGCCAACAGGTCGCTGAAAAAGCGCATCGCCTCTTCGGGGGCGACGGGCCGCTGTGCCAGCGCCTTGGTCTGTGTCTTGAACTCATCCCAATGGGAGAGCCCCAGCCCGAGCGACTCTTTGACGGCAGCGGCATCGAACTGAGTGGAGTGTGGCACCTTGATGGCACCAGTAGCGCCGCGCAGTGCCATCTGCAGGGTGTTGTTGCAGACCACCCGCAGCGAGGTGAACTGCGCCGTGGTGCAGAGTGTGCCGTCGCAACTGGTCGCCAGTAGCAGATAGGATTTCACCAAGTCACCGCCTGATAGCTTGAGATCCTGACCGGTTTTGGCCAAGGCCCACAGTTTGCGGCCGCCTTTGAGTGAGCCTGCGGTCTCCAGCTCAAAGCCACCGGCTTCCACCAGGTCTTGATAGAAGTGCAGCACCTCGTGAGGCTGTACCACGTTGTAGCGGCTTGAGACCACCGACAAGGGGGTGAGGGTATCGGAGCGATAAAGTACCTTGCTGTCGCTGTAGGGGCGGATATGTAGCGCATCGGAGGCGACGTTAAACATCACGTCACTCTGCTCGATGGTCCAATCCATCCCGGCTGCCTGCAGCCAGATATCGAGAGATTGTTGCGGGGGTAAGACATTGCCAAGGCCATGCCAAGGGGTTTGGCCGGTGTAGGCCATGGTGTCGATCAGGTGAGCCATGAGAAATCTCCAATGAAAAAGGGACTGCACAGAGCAGTCCCTTGGGTAGGTTCATGGAGATAATATATATCTGAAATCAATTCAAATGAGACTTATTTGCTTCTCTGGTTTCTAGCTATGGAATGCGCGCTGTGGCTGCACTGTGGTGCACAAATTGAAAGGTGGGACTCAAAAGGAAGTAAGGTGGGATCAGGGAAAGAGAAGGGCCTATCAGATTTTAGATAGGCCCTTTTGATAACAATTATGCATGCCTAGCGTTGCCTAGTGTGTACGCAAAAGTGTACTCAAACTAATAATAGCTGCGCATTGTGATTGTATGTCATTGAAAGTAATCTATAATTTTATTTTAGACGTTGAACAGGAAGTTCATGATGTCACCGTCTTTGACGATGTAATCTTTACCTTCTGCACGCATTTTTCCCGCCTCTTTGGCGCCTTGCTCACCCTTGTACTGGATAAAGTCCTCAAAGGCGATAGTTTGGGCGCGGATGAAGCCTTTCTCGAAGTCGGTGTGGATCTTGCCGGCCGCCTGCGGGGCGGTGGCACCGACCGGGATAGTCCAGGCACGCACTTCCTTCACACCGGCGGTGAAGTAGGTTTGCAGGTTGAGCAGGGTGTAACCGGAGCGGATCACCCGGTTCAGGCCCGGTTCTTCGATGCCCAGATCAGCCATGAAGTCGGCGCGGTCGGCGTCGTCCAGTTCGGCGATGTCAGACTCGATGGCGCAGCATACCGGCACCACGACGGCCCCCTCGGCGGCGGCAATCTCACGCACCTGATCCAGGTAGGGATTGTTCTCAAAGCCATCTTCGGCCACGTTGGCAATGTACATGGTGGGCTTTAAGGTCAGGAAGTTGAGGTAATCGACGGCGGCGATCTCCTCCTTGGAGAGGCCGATGCCGCGGATCATCTTGTCCGCTTCCAGGCCGGCCTTGACCTTCTCGAGCACTTCCACCTCGAACTTGGCATCCTTGTCACCGCCCTTGGCGCGCTTGGACTGGCGCAGGATGGCGCGATCGCACGCCTCCAGATCGGAGAGGGCCAGTTCGGTGTTGATCACCTCGATGTCATCGGCCGGGGAGACCTTGCCCGCCACATGGACGATGTTCTCGTCCTCAAAGCAGCGCACCACGTGACCGATGGCGTCGGTTTCGCGGATGTTGGCCAGGAACTGGTTGCCGAGGCCCTCACCCTTGGAGGCGCCAGCCACCAAACCGGCGATGTCGACGAACTCCATGGTGGTGGATACGGTGCGCTGGGGTTTGACGATCTCCGCCAGCTGATCCATGCGGGGATCCGGCACCGGCACCACGCCGGTGTTCGGCTCGATGGTGCAGAAGGGGAAGTTGGCGGCTTCGATACCGGCCTTGGTCAGCGCGTTGAACAGGGTGGATTTGCCCACATTGGGCAGGCCCACGATACCGCATTTAAAACCCATGGTCGTTTTACCTTATCTTGATGGATGCTGTGAGTGGCTCACTCGGCCTTGAAGCTGTGCAGCCGATTCATGGCCTTGGTCATGTCTTGCTTGAACAGGATGTCGGTGGCGCGCAGGGATTCATCCAGCGCGGCATCGATCAGATCCTGCTCTTTGGCCGGCGCCTTGGTCAGCACGAAGCCGGCAACCAGCTCCTTGCTGCCCGGGTGGCCGATGCCGAGGCGCAGCCGGAAAAAATTATTACTGTTGCCCAGTTTGCTGATGATGTCCTTGAGGCCGTTGTGGCCTCCATGCCCGCCGCCCTGCTTGAACTTGGCGATGCCAGGTGGCAGATCCAGTTCGTCATGGGCCACCAGAATGGCTTCCGGCTCGATCTGGTAGAAGCGCGCCAGTGCCGCCACCGCCTTACCTGACAGGTTCATGTAGGTCGCAGGAATGAGCAGGCGTACATCTTGCCCCTCGATCTGAAGGCGGGCGGTGTGGCCGAAAAACTTGGGTTCTTCGCGCAGGCTGACGTTGTGCCAACGGGCCAGCTGCTCCACATACCAAGCGCCCGCATTGTGGCGCGTCTTGGCGTATTCGGGGCCGGGATTGCCGAGGCCCACAATCAACTTGATCTGGCTTGTCACGCGTTCACTCTTTTGTCGACAGGAAGAGATGCCCGCAGGCAGGGGACGTGCCCGAAGGGCAAGAGGCGTATTCTAGCCGCGAGGCGGCGATCTCTCAACCAAGGGGCGGTGCCCCGAAAAAACGAAAACCGCCATGCGGCGGTTTTCGTGGGGCAACCTCGGCCTATCAATGCTCAAACATGGCAGAGATAGACTCTTCGTTGCTGATGCGGCGAATGGCTTCGGCCAGCATGGAGGCCAAGCTCAACTGCTTCACCTTGCCGATGGCCTTCATCTCTTCGGTCAGCGGGATGGAGTCGGTGATGATCACCTCGTCGATCACGGATTCCTTAATGTTTTGCAGGGCGTTGCCGGAGAACACCGGGTGAGTTGCATAGGCAAATACCCGCTTGGCACCGCGCTCTTTCAGCGCTTCGGCCGCCTTGCACAGGGTGCCGCCGGTATCGATCATGTCGTCGACGATGATGCAGTCGCGACCGGCAACGTCACCGATCAGGTGCATAACCTGAGAGACGTTGGCCCGCGGGCGACGCTTGTCGATGATGGCGATATCGGTGTCGTCCAGCAGCTTGGCGATGGCACGGGCACGCACCACGCCACCGATGTCCGGGGAGACCACGACCGGATCTTCCAGCTTCTTGGCCAGCATGTCTTCGAGCAGCACCGGGCTACCGAATACGTTGTCTACCGGCACGTCGAAGAAGCCCTGGATTTGCTCGGCGTGGAGATCCACGGTCAGCACACGGTCAACACCGACGCTGGAGAGGAAATCCGCGACCACTTTGGCGGTGATGGGCACACGGGCAGAGCGGACACGACGATCCTGACGGGCATAGCCGAAGTAAGGAATCACGGCGGTGATCCGGCCGGCAGAGGCACGACGCAGGGCATCCACCATGACGATCAACTCCATCAGGTTGTCGTTGGTCGGGGCGCAGGTGGATTGAATGATGAAGATATCGCCACCACGTACATTCTCATTGATCTGTACGCTGATCTCGCCGTCGCTAAAGCGACCTACGGCAGCATTGCCGAGTTTGATAAACAGGCGATCCGCGATCTTCTGGGCCAGTTCCGGCGTTGCGTTACCAGCAAACAGCTTCATGTCAGGCACGGTTTGAAACCTCGGGGTTGCATCCAGTGTGTGGGGGCGGACTCGAAGTCCGGTTCGTTCGGGGCAAACGATTCATCAAGGTGACGGACGATCAGCCTGGCCTGGGAAATGTGTCGTCCATCGCGGAAGGTCAGACCGACTCAATCAGACCGGACTCACGAACCTGTTGCAAGGCACGAAGCAGAGGTGATATGTTCACGCCCTTGGCGACAAATCCCGTCAATTCGTCCGGCAGTTTTGCCAACACTTCCCGAGCAAGGCTCTCGTCTTCAAAGGCTGCGAAGATGCAAGATCCTGTGCCCGTCATTCTTGACGGCGCGTATTCTAGCAACCAGCCGAGCGCATTGGCAACCTCGGGGTAGCGCTTTTTGACAAGCAACTCGCAATCGTTTTTCCACTCGCCTTCCAGCAGGTTCTGCAATCCCATTTTAGGGGTGTTTCGTGGCAGTTCCGGATCCTGAAACACGGCCGCCGTGGCGACGTGACAGTGGGGGTTAATCACCAGATACCAGCGCTCCGGCACCGCGACCGGCTGCAATTTTTCCCCCACCCCTTCGGCAAAGGCGGCGTTGCCGCGCACAAATACCGGTACGTCGGCACCAAGCTGCACCCCAAGTGCCGCCAGCTCGTCGACGGACAATCCGGCTCCCCACAGCTCGTTGAGGGCCACCAAGGTGGTGGCCGCATCCGATGATCCTCCCCCTATGCCGCCGCCCATGGGCAACACCTTGTTCAGGGTGATGCGGGCGCCTTTCGGTACCGGTAACCGCGCTTGCAGCAGGCGCGCGGCGCGCACGACAAGATTTTGCTCATCCGGCACGCCTGAAATGGCGGGAGAGAGGGTCAGCGCATCGCCTTCGGTTACCTCGAAGTGCAGGGTGTCGCCGTGCTCGAGGAAGATGAACAGGGTTTGCAGTTCGTGATAGCCGTCGGGACGGCGGCCATTGACGTGTAAAAACAGGTTCAGTTTGGCCGGTGCCGGCCAGGTGATGCGGCTCATTTCAGGCTCCACTGGTTGATCTGCAACTTGATGCGGGTGCCTTCTCCTTGCAGGGCAATCTGGTGTGGCAGCCGGTAGCCGTCCTGATCCCGGTACTGCTGGTAGTCTATCTGCCACAGGCCATCGGTGACGCTGGCCAGACTCTTGTCTGGGTTGAGGGTGTAGCGGGCCTCGCCCGGCAGCCCTTTGATCCACTGGGGCAGGCCGTCAACCGGCAGATCCCAGCCAGTCAACTGGTAGACCAGCTCGGCGGCATGTTGGCTCTGGTGGGTCTGGCCATCCCGGTCGGTCAGGGTGAGACGGCCATTGTGACGGGTCAGCTCGAGGATGTGGGTGCCGATGATACTGGTCAGGTTAAGACGGTAATCGTCGCCATTTTGTTGCCAATTGAGGCGGGCGCTGCCCTTCTCCTTGGCGGTGATAATGGCCAGCTTGCCGGTCAGTTGCCAGTGGTCGAGCCGCTCGAGACGGGTTCGCTCCTGGCTCCAGTCCACCTGCTCGCGCTGGGGTTGGGTGGTGGTACAGCCGGCCAGTAACAGGGCCAGGGCCAGGAAGAGAAAAGAAGAACGCACGGGAAGAGCTCCGGGTGAAGGTTTGCGACAGTATAAGTGGCGGCCGTATCGCTTTTAAAGATCCCCCCTTTCTCGTACAATCTGGGCCCTTGCCACCGCCCTGCTCCAAGGATCATTCCACCGCCCCATGAGTCTGCTTGCGCTAGGAATCAATCACAAGACGGCCAGCGTCTCGTTGCGCGAGCGTGTGGCCTTCGGGCCCGATTGCATCGAACGAGCCCTGCACGAGCTGGTACAGCAGCCGGGGGTGAGCGAGGCGGTGATCCTGTCGACCTGCAACCGCACCGAACTCTACTGCAACCTCGAGGCAGGGCAGGGGGAGCAGGTTCTGCAATGGCTACAGCAGTTCCATCACCTCAGTGCCAGCGAGCTAGATAGCGCGACCTACCTGCATCATGACGAAGAGGCGGTGCGCCATCTGATGCGGGTTGCCTGCGGCCTCGACTCCCTGGTGCTCGGCGAGCCGCAAATCCTCGGTCAGATTAAACAGTCTTATGGCACGGCCCATCAGGCCGGCGGCCTCAAGGCGATCCTCGAGCGCCTGTTCCAGAAGGCCTTCTCGGTGGCGAAACGGGTACGCACCGACACCGAGATCGGCGCCAGTGCTGTCTCGGTGGCGTTTGCCGCCGTTGGGCTGGCCCGCCAGATTTTCTCCGATCTCTCTCAGACCAAGGTGCTGCTGGTCGGTGCCGGCGAGACCATCGAACTGGTGGCCCGCCACCTGCGCGAGCAGAACGTGACCCAGATGATGGTGGCTAACCGCACCTTGCAACGGGCCCAGGGGCTGGCCGAGGAGTTTGGCGCCCAGGTGATGACGCTGGAGGCGATCCCCGAGCACCTGCACGAGGCCGATATCGTCATCAGCTCGACCGCGAGCCCCCTGCCGCTCATCGGCAAGGGAATGGTGGAGCGGGCCCTCAAGGCGCGTCGTCATCGCCCCATGTTCCTGGTCGATATCGCCGTGCCGCGCGACATCGAGGCCGAGGTAGACGAGCTCTCCGACGCCTACCTCTACACGGTGGACGATCTGCAAGGGATCATCGAGCAGAATCTGGAGGCGCGCCGGCGCGCCGCCCAGCAGGCCGAGCGGATCGTGCTGGAAGAGCGCGATGATTTCATGGGCTGGTTCCGCTCGCTGCACGCGGTGGATATCATCCGCGATTATCGCCAGCAGGCGCAGCAGCACGCCGATGAAGAGCTCGAGCGCGCCCTGCTGGGGCTACAGCAAGGCGAGGAAGCCGAGGCCGTGCTGCGTCAACTGGCCCACCGCCTCACCAACAAACTGATTCACGCCCCGACCCAGGCTCTGCGCCATGCTGGCCAGCAAGGGGATCGGGAGCAGTTGGCCCTGCTGCGCAGCGCCCTCGGCCTACAGCAGGAGTGACCTGTCGGCCACCCTTGGCCAGTGTCCATTTTTTGAGAGAACCATGAATCCATCCATCATTCGTAAGCTGGAAGGGCTCATCGAGCGCCATGAAGAAGTGCAGGCCATGCTCGGCGAACCCGATGTTGTCACCGATCAGGAGCGCTATCGCGCCCTGACCCGCGAATACTCCCAGCTCGAGGAGCTCGTTGCCGCATTCCGGCGCTGGCGTCAGGCCGAAGAGGAGCTCGACACCACCAAGCTGATGCTGGAGGAGAGCGATCCCGAGCTGCGCGAGATGGCGCAGGAGGAGCTGCCGCTCGCCAAGGCCAACCTGGAGGCGATCGAGCAGGAGCTGCAAATCATGCTGCTGCCCAAGGACCCCAAGGATGACAACAACTGCTATCTGGAGATCCGGGCCGGCGCCGGCGGGGACGAGGCGGCGATCTTTGCCGGCGACCTCTACCGCATGTACGCACGCTATGCCGAGCGCCAAGGGTGGCGAGTCAGCATCGTCAGCTGCAACGAAGGGGAGCACGGCGGCTACAAGGAGGTGATCGCCAAGGTCGATGGGGAGCACGTCTATGGCCGGCTCAAGTTCGAGTCCGGCGGCCATCGAGTGCAGCGGGTGCCCGAGACCGAATCTCAGGGGCGCATCCACACCTCCGCCTGTACCGTTGCGGTGCTGCCTGAGGTGCCCGAAGCCGAACAGATCGAGATCAACCCGGCGGATCTGAAGGTCGACACCTTCCGCGCCTCCGGTGCCGGTGGTCAGCACGTCAACAAGACCGACTCGGCCATCCGTATCACCCACCTGCCGACCGGCCTGGTGGTGGAGTGCCAGGATGAGCGCTCCCAGCACAAGAACCGCGCCAAGGCGATGGCGGTGCTCTCGGCCCGCTTGCAGGCGGCCGAGGATGAGCGCCACCGCGCCGCCGAACAGAGCACCCGTCGCAACCTAGTGGGGTCGGGGGATCGCTCCGAGCGCATCCGTACCTACAACTACCCGCAGGGGCGGCTGTCTGAGCACCGCATCAACCTGACCCTGTATCGTCTGTCCGAGATCCTTGAAGGGGATCTCGACTGCGTCATCACGCCGCTGGTGCAGGAGTATCAGGCCGATCAGCTCGCCTCGCTGGCAGATAACGGCTGATGCGCATCGATGCCGCCCGCGCCTGGCTGATCGCCGCCCTTGAAGGGGGGGAGTCGCCGCGTGCCGACGCCGATGCCCTGCTCTGCCATCTACTCGGGCGCGATCGCGCCTACCTGATGAGCTGGCCGGAGCGTGAGATAGGGGATGAGCAGGTACAGACCCTGCACACTTGGCTGGCCCGCCGCCTGGCCGGCGAGCCGATCGCCCATATCCTCGGGGTGCGCGAGTTCTGGTCACTGCCGCTTGAGGTGAGCCCGGCCACCCTGATCCCGCGCCCGGACACCGAAGTGCTGGTCGAGCAGGCGCTGGCCCGCTTGCCGTCGCGTCCGGCCCGGTTGCTCGATCTTGGCACCGGCACCGGCGCCATCGCGCTCGCCCTCAAGTCGGAGCGACCCGATGACGAGGTGTGGGCAGTGGAGCTGCAACCCGATGCCCTGGCACTGGCGCAGCGAAACAGCGAACGGCTGTCGCTGCCGCTCACCCTGCGTCTCGGGGCCTGGTTTGCGCCGCTGGCCGATGCGCCGCGCTTCGATCTCATCGTCTCCAACCCCCCTTACATCGATGGCGCAGATCCGCACCTGAGCGAGGGGGATGTACGTTTCGAGCCTAAGAGTGCCTTGGTGGCCGCCGAGGCGGGGCTGGCCGATCTGCGGCTGATTGCCGAGGGAGCCTTGATCCATCTGCTGCCCGGCGGCTGGCTGCTGCTTGAGCATGGCTGGCAGCAGGGGGCGGCGGTGCGTTCGCTGCTGGAGGGCACTGGCTACCAGTCGGTGGTGACCCTGCGCGACTACGGTGACAACGATCGCGTCACTCTCGGTCGCAAGCCGGAGGAGATGTGATGTCACCTTTCGTCATGCTGCATCTGCTGCTGATCGCCCTGGCTTTGCTGCTCTTTTGTCTGCGGTTTGTGGCGGTGCAGCGCCCTTTTTCTGCGGCGTTGCAGACCCGGCTGGGGCGGGGGAGCGGTCTGCTCAATGGACTGGTGGTGCTGTCGGGCGGGGCGCTATGCCTACTGATGGGCCTTAACCCGTTCAACAACCTTCACCCCTGGCTGAGTGAGAAACTGGTTTGTATCCTGATTGCTGCCTTCCTCGGCTGGATGTCCCTCAGCCGCTACGGAAGCCGGACCACCCGCTGGTTTGCCTTCTTCGGCGCCCTGGGGTGGATCTTCTTCGCCGCCAAGCTGGCGGTGTTCAAGCAGCCGTCCCTGTTCGGCTGAGGCAATGAATGAATAGAGTGCAAATAGATGAGTGGAGCGACCTTGAAGCCCACGATATTGCCGAACTGGCCCTGTCGATGGCCGCTCGGGTATATGGCGAGCAGAGCGCCCTGCAAGGGCAGGCTCGTCTGTTAGAGCTGGAGCAGTGGATCGGTGAGCGGTTGCAGGCCGAAGAGGCGGATGAGCTGCGGCGTCAACTGCTGACCCTGCTCTATCGCGAGCTGGGGTTTCGCGGTGACTGGCAGGATTATTTCTCCTCCGCCCACTGCGATCTCAGCGAGGTGATGCGCCGGCGCCGGGGCATTCCGGTGAGCCTCGGTATCCTGCTGATGCAGCTAGGTCGCGAGCTGGGGCTCAAGGTGGAGGGGATCTGCTTCCCCGGCCACTTTCTGGTGAGCTTCGAGAGCGGGGAGCAACTTGTTTACGTCGATCCCTTCAACGGCGAGGAGCTCTCCTTACATCAGGTTGAGCTGCTGCTGCGCGGGGCGCTCGGCAACCTGGCCTCTCTGAGCGGTCAGTACTTGCAGCCGGCTACTCACTGGGAGGTGATGGAGCGGCTGCTTAACGTTGGCAAGGCGGCGCTGCTGCGCGAGGAGCGCATGAGCGAGGCGCTGCGCTGCTGCGAGCTGCTGCTGTGCATGAAGCCAGGCGATCCGCTCGAGACCCGCGATCGCGGCTTCATCTATGAACAGCTCGATTGCCCGCAGTTTGCGGCCGATGATTTCGAATATTTCATTGAACAGTGCCCGGACGATCCGGTGTCCGACATGCTGAAACTACAGTTGCAGTCCCTGGATCTGAGTCCCAAGACCCTCCATTAAGGAACCCGTGATGGAACAGAAAATCGTCAAGGTAAATGCCATCGAGGTGGCCAACGACAAGCCGTTCGTGCTGTTTGGCGGCATGAACGTGCTGGAATCCCGCGACATGGCCATGGCCGTGTGCGAGAAGTACGTGGAAGTGACCAGCAAGCTCGGTATCCCGTTTGTCTTCAAGGCGAGCTGGGACAAGGCGAACCGCTCCTCGATCCACTCTTACCGTGGCCCGGGTCTGGAAGAGGGGATGAAGCTGTTCCAGGAGCTGAAAGAGACCTTCGGCATGCCGGTCATCTCCGATCTGCACGAGCCGTGGCAGGCCAAGCCGGTGGCCGAGGTGGTGGACGTGATCCAACTGCCGGCCTTCCTGGCGCGCCAGACCGATCTGGTGGAGGCGATGGCCCGCACCGGCAACGTCATCAACATCAAGAAGCCGCAGTTCCTGAGCCCGAGCCAGATGAAGAACATCACCGAGAAGTTCGAGGAGTGCGGCAACGACCAGCTGATCCTGTGTGAGCGCGGCGTCAACTTCGGTTACGACAACCTGGTGGTCGACATGCTGGGCTTTGGGGTGATGCAAAAGAGTACCGGCGGCTATCCGGTCATCTTCGACGTGACCCACTCATTGCAGTGCCGCGATCCGATGGGGGCGGCCTCCGGCGGGCGCCGTGATCAGGTGACCGAGCTGGCCCGCGCCGGCATGGCGGTCGGTCTGGCGGGCCTGTTTATCGAGTCCCACCCCGATCCCAAAAACGCTCGCTGCGACGGGCCGAGTGCCTTGCCGCTGGAGAAGCTGGAGGGGTTCCTCAAGCAGATGAAGGCGATCGACGATCTGGTGAAAAACTTCGAGCCGCTCGACACCTCCGCCTGATTGCGCTCACCGAGCCTCCTCACCATGCCCCGCTTTGACGGGGCATGGTCGTTTCTGGGAGGCCGTGAAGGGGGCCGGGTGGTTAAATGAGGTTGCCATGGTGTTAATGTTGTTAAATCTGGTGCGTGACATACCTCTCTAAACGGTTCTCCTCCCCATGGGAAAGTAGCCCCGCCATGCCAAGTACTGCGCATGTTTGCGTCGTGATGGCCGTCATTTCACCACGGATTACGGCTGGTTGGCGCGGATCACGACCCACACTACTTTCATTGACAGGACGTTAAATCATGGGGAAGAAAATAGTCAGCAGCCTCTATTTCCAGGTGCTGCTCGCCATTACCTGCGGGGTGCTGCTCGGGCATCTCTACCCGGATCTGAGCGCGGACATGAAGCCGCTTGGCGACGGGTTCGTGAAGCTGATCAAGATGATCATTGCCCCCGTCATCTTCTGTACCGTGGTGACCGGTATCGCCGGCATGGAGAGCATGAAGGCGGTCGGCCGCACCGGCGCGGTGGCTCTGCTCTATTTCGAAGTGGTGAGCACCATCGCCCTCATCATCGGTCTGTGCGTGGTGAACCTGCTCCAGCCTGGGGCAGGCATGCACGTCGATCCGGGCTCGCTCGATACCAGCGCCATTGCCGTCTATGCCGAGCAGGCCAAGCAGCAGGGGATCGTCGCCTTCCTGCTCGACGTGATCCCCGCCAGTGCGGTCGGCGCCTTTGCCGGTGGCAACATACTGCAAGTGCTGCTGTTTGCCGTGCTGTTTGGCTTCTCGCTGCACCACGCCGGTGAGAAGGGGCGGCTGGTGTTCACCCTCATCGAGAGCTTCTCCCACACCATCTTCGGCATCATCAACATGATCATGCGGTTGGCTCCGCTTGGTGCTTTTGGGGCCATGGCCTTCACCATCGGCAAGTACGGGGTGGGGTCGCTGCTGCAACTGGGTCAGCTCATCGCCTGCTTCTACCTCACCTGCCTGCTGTTTGTGTTCTTGGTGCTGGGCTCCATCGCCCGCGCCTGTGGTTTTAGCATCGTGCGCTTCATCCGCTACCTGCGTGAGGAGCTGCTCATCGTGCTGGGGACTTCTTCCTCCGAGTCGGTGCTGCCGCGCATGCTGATCAAGATGGAACGGCTGGGTTGCAACAAGTCGGTGGTGGGGCTGGTCATTCCGACCGGGTATTCGTTCAATCTGGACGGCACCTCCATCTACCTGACCATGGCGGCGGTGTTCATCGCCCAGGCCACCGACACCCCGCTCGATCTGTTCCAGCAGATCACCCTGCTGCTGGTACTGCTCATCTCCTCCAAGGGGGCGGCAGGGGTGACCGGCAGCGGCTTCATCGTGCTGGCGGCCACCATCTCGGCGGTGGGGCATCTGCCATTGGCTGGGTTGGCGCTGATCCTCGGCATCGACCGCTTCATGTCTGAGGCGCGCGCCCTGACCAACTTGGTGGGCAACGGGGTGGCCACCGTGGTGGTGGCGCGCTGGTGCAAACAGCTTGATGGGGGGCGTTTGCAGAGCGAACTGGCGAGCCACGGCGCGACATCGACCTCTCTGCTGGCGGGTGAGCGTCCCCTCTCCTGAGTCGGGGGCGCCGGTGAGAACCGGCGCCCTTTTCCCCTTTTTAGCCTATCTGGTTGTTTCGCCTCTCTTCTCCCCCTGGGTTTTGCCGCTTCTCCCCTTGACGCTCGCTTTTGTCTTGCCGCCGAATATGGGAAAATGCGCCCCTTGAAGGAGACACAGCACATGCGGCTATTCACCCTGACCCTGCTGGCTCTGCTCGGCGGGCTGCAATATCACCTCTGGCTCGGCAAGAACGGGCTGGAGGACTACTACAAGATGTCCGATACCGTGGTGCGCCAGCAGCAGGACAATCAGGTTCTCAAGGATCGCAATGCCCTCATCTATCGTGAGATCGCCGATCTGACCAGCGGCCTCGAGGCGATCGAGGAGCTTTCCCGTAACGATCTCGGCTACATCAAGCAGGGTGAAACCTTCTATCGCATCATTCCGAAGCAGGATAAGCAGAGCGGGGAGCAGATCGATGACTGACCGGCCCTGGCTCACCGCCGTGGTGCCGGCTGCTGGCATCGGCAGCCGGATGGGCGACACCTTGCCCAAGCAGTACCTGGCTCTTGGCGATCAGTGCATTCTTGAGCACACCCTGACGCGGCTGCTGGCCCACCCGGCAGTTGAGCGGGTGGTGGTGGCCTTGGCGCCCCATGATGTCTGGTTCGAGACGCTGCCGCTGGCCGCCGAGCCCCGCATTTTGCGGGTGCAGGGGGGGAGCGAACGAGCCTATTCGGTACTCAACGCCCTGATGGTGGTCGAGAGCGAATGGGTCATGGTGCATGACGCCGCCCGCCCCTGTATCACGGTGGGGGACATCGACCGGTTGATCGAGGTTGCCATGCAGGGGGAGGGGGCCATCCTCGGCAGCCAGGTGCGTGACACCATGAAGCGCACCAATGCGGCGGGCGAGATAGTGGCTACCGTTGAGCGCGAGGCGCTGTGGCATGCCCTTACCCCGCAGATGTTCCCGACCCAAACCCTGCGCCGCGCCCTGGAAGAGGGGCTGGCGCTGGGAGCACAGATTACCGATGAAGCGTCGGCCATGGAGCGGGCCGGCTATCGTCCACGGATGGTGGAGGGACGGGCCGACAACCTGAAGGTGACCCGTCCCGAGGACTTGGCGTTGGCCAGCCTCTATTTGCGTCAGCAGGACGCTCACTGAAGATTCAAGCGCGGGTAACTCCGCGGCAGGAGGAGATGGCGTGATCCGGATTGGACATGGTTTTGATGTGCATAAGTTCGGAGGGGAGGGCCCCTGCATGCTGGGCGGTGTGGCCGTGCCTTACGAGCAGGGGCTGCTGGCCCACTCGGATGGTGACGTGGTGCTGCACGCGGTGAGCGACGCCCTGCTCGGCGCCATCGCGGCTGGCGACATCGGCCGCCACTTCCCCGATACCAGTGCCGAGTTTGAGAACATCGACAGCCGCATTTTGCTGCGTGACGTGTTTGCCCGGGTCAAGGCCGCCGGTTATCGCATCGGCAACTTGGATGTCACCATCATTGCCCAGGCGCCCAAGATGGCGCCGCATATCGACGCCATGTGCGCCGTGCTGGCCGCCGATCTCGAGTGCGAGCCAAGCCGGGTCAACGTCAAGGCGACGACCACAGAGAAACTTGGCTTTACCGGCCGCAAAGAGGGGATCGCCACCGAAGCCGTCGTGCTGCTGGTGCAACAATAATGCTGGAACAACTCACTTATCTGCACGGTCAGCCGACCGCGCGTGGCGTGCTTAAGGCCGCTCCTTCCGATTTCGTCGTCATCGAGGATCTCGGCTTCGAACCCTGTGGCGAAGGGGAACATATCTTCGTTCGGGTGCGTAAAACCGGTGAGAACACCGCCTGGGTTGCGGGCCTGCTGGCCGATGCTGCCGGCGTGAATCGCAATGCGGTGACCTGGGCTGGCCTCAAGGATCGTCACGCCGTGACCGAACAGTGGTTCGGCATCCACCTGCCGGGCAAGGCCGAGCCGGATCTGCGGGTCATCGCAAGCGACAGCATCCAGATCCTCGAGACCCGTCGTCACAACCGCAAGCTGCGAACCGGTTACCTCAAGGGCAACCACTTCACCTTGCGCCTGACCGAGCTGGAAGGGGTCCAGGAGCTGGAGGCTCGCTTGCAGGCTGTGGCCGCCCAAGGGGTGCCCAACTACTACGGCGAGCAGCGCTTTGGCCGCGGAGGTAACAACCTGGAGGCCGCCAAGGCCATGTTCGGCGGCAAACGCATCAAGGATCGTAACAAGCGCTCGCTCTACCTTTCGGCGGCGCGCAGCATGCTGTTCAACACGGTCGTGACCGCCCGTATCGAGCAGGGGCTGGCCCACACCCTGCTGGCCGGTGACTGCCTGATGCTCAAGGGCTCCCACTCCATCTTCAGCGAGAGCGAGGTGACCCCCGAGCTGGCCGCCCGTCTGGCCAGCGGCGACGTGCAGTTGACCGCCCCCCTGTGGGGTCGTGGCCGACTGGCCAGCCAGGGAGAGGCTGCGGCCTTTGAAGAGCGCGCGCTAAGTGAGCTCGACCTGTGGCGCGAGGGGCTGGAGAAGGCGGGGCTGGATCAGGAGCGCCGTCCCCTGCTGCTGCTGCCGGAAGCGATGAGCTGGCAGCTAGAGGGCACTAGCCTCACACTGTCGTTCTTCCTGCCGGCCGGCGCCTTTGCCACCAGCGTGGTGCGCGAGCTGCTCGATGCCACGGAAGCGGATCACCATGCAGGGAGCCAGGCCGATGCGCATTCTGGTGAGTAATGATGACGGGGTGAATGCCCGTGGTATCCGGGCGCTCTCCCGGGCGCTGGCCGAGTGCGGCGAAGTGACCGTGGTGGCCCCCGATCGTAACCGCAGCGGGGCCAGTCACTCGCTCACTCTGGAGGTGCCGCTGCGGGTCAGCCTCATTGAGGAGACCGGTTTTTATGCGGTGAAGGGGACGCCGACTGATTGCGTGCATCTGGCGGCCCATGAGTTGCTCAAACCCGAACCCGACATGGTGGTCTCTGGCATCAATCACGGGGCGAACCTGGGGGACGATGTCATCTATTCGGGGACGGTTGCGGCCGCCACCGAGGGGCGTCACCTCGGTTTTCCCTCCATTGCGATTTCGCTGGTGGGGGATACCCACTTCGAGACCGCAGCCCATTTTGCCGTCAAGTTGGTGCGCGCCCTGATCCGCCACCCGCTACCGGCGGATCAGATCCTCAACGTCAACGTGCCGGATCTGCCGCTGGAGGCCATCAAGGGGATGCGGGTGACTCGTCTCGGTAATCGCCATCCGGCCGAGCAGGTGATCGTGGAGCGCGATCCGCGCGGCCAGACCATCTACTGGATCGGCCCACCGGGAGAGCGCCAGGACGCAGGAGAAGGAACTGACTTTGCCGCCATCGAGCAGGGCTATGTCTCGATCACGCCGTTGACTATCGATATGACGGCGTATCGCAACATGAGCAACCTGGAGGCCTGGCTGGCACAACAGGGGTGAAGGGGTGATAGAACAGCGCCTTTTGAATCAACTGATTGCCAAGGGAATCTCCGATTATCGCGTGTTGGCGGCCATTGCCGAGATTCCGCGCGACTATTTCGTGGACGAGGCGATGGCCCATCAGGCGTGGGACAACACGGCACTCCCCATCGGTCATGGCCAGACCATCTCCCAACCTTATATGGTGGCGCGCATGACCGAGCTGGTGGTGGAGCACGACCCGGCTCATGTGCTGGAGATCGGTACCGGGTCTGGTTATCAAACCGCCATACTGGCCCGTCTCGTTCAACATGTGTACACAGTGGAGCGAATAAAGTCGCTGCAGTATCAGGCCCGGCGCCGGCTGCGCAATCTGGAGCTGCACAACATCTCGACCAAGCACGGCAACGGCTGGGAGGGGTGGGCATCCAAGGGGCCCTTTGATGCCATCTTGGTCACGGCGGCGGCGAGCGAGGTGCCGCAGGCGCTGACCGATCAGCTGGCGGAGGGAGGACGGCTAGTGATCCCGGTGGGGGATGCGCAGCAGTCCTTGATGCTTGTTGAGCGCTCCGGTTCCCAGTTGATCCGCAGGGCGTTGGAGCCGGTACGCTTTGTCCCCCTGATTAACGGAGATCTCGAGTGAAGCTCTTTTCACACCTATATCTGAGGGTGATGCTGTGGGCGCGTCATCGTCACGCCCCCTATTACCTGTCGGGTACCGCCTTTATCGAATCCATCTTCTGGCCGATCCCGGTGGATGTGATGCTGGCACCGATGGCGCTGGCCCAGCCGCAGAAGGCGTGGCGTTATGCCACGCTGGCGACCCTGTTCTCGGTGCTCGGCGCCCTGTTTGGTTATGCACTCGGTTATGCATTGTGGGAGCCTGTCGTACAGCCTTTCATTGCTGCCGTGGGTTATCAGGACAAGATCGTGCTGGCCGAACAGTGGTTCCAGCAGTGGGGGATCTGGGTCATTTTCATTGCCAGCTTTACACCGATCCCCTACAAGGTCTTCACCGTCACAGCCGGGCTGTTGCATATGGCACTGCTCCCCTTTATTGTCACTTCTCTCATTGGTCGAGGATTGCGCTTCTTCCTGGTGGCGGGATTGATGCGCTGGGGTGGGGAGAAGATGGAGCGCAAGCTGATGCACTACATTGATGTGCTCGGCTGGGCCTGTATTTTGTTGGCCGTCGTGGCCTATTTCTGGTTGAGCAAGTAAGGAAGAGTTATGAGTCTGTACCCGTGGCGAAAGTACGGCGTGGTGGTGCTGTCTGGCCTGCTGTTCGCCTGTTCTGCCAGTAAGACGCCGGCACCGGTGGCCAGCGTAGATGGTAACGATCGCGTGGCAAGTGGTGGCATTCCGGTGCGTAGCAAGACCTTGAGTGGTAGCACCTATACGGTGCAAAAGGGCGATACGCTCTATTCCATCGCGTTTAGTGCCGGCAGCAACGTGCCCGCATTGGCCAGTCTCAACGGGATTGAAGCCCCGTACAACATCTATCCCGGGCAGAAGCTGCGCCTGCATGTCTTCGATAGCCAGTCCAGTGGCGCGGCATCCGGTGGGGCTGTGATGGTTGGAGAGCCGATCGCACGGCCCACCACCAGCACGACCACAGCGGTGGCGAGTACCAGCACTCCGAGCGCTGGACAGACCACCCAATGGGTTGAAAAGAAAACGATTGCCCCTACACCGGCAAAAGAATACTCTGACAAGACCGCTCAAAATAACAACACTTCAGTGATGTCGGGCGACTGGCGCTGGCCGGCCGAAGGCAAAATCGTTGAAGGTTTTTCCACGGCTGAGCAGGGCAATAAGGGGGTCGACATCAGTGGCAAGAAGGGGCAACCCATCTATGCCGCGCGTGATGGCAAGGTGGTGTATGCCGGTAGCGCACTGAGGGGATACGGCAAGCTGATCATTCTCAAGCATGACGAGGATTACCTGTCGGCCTACGCCCACAACGACCAGTTGCGGGTCACGGAGGGGCAGAGCGTTAAGAAGGGGATGGTCATCGCCGATATGGGAAGCACGGATGCACCGGATGTGCGGTTGCACTTTGAAGTCCGGTATAAAGGCAAGTCGGTCAATCCGATGAGCTATTTGCCCAAGCGTTAATCCAGAGGGAAAGCGTGACTCTGGTTCTGGTCAGGGAGATACACCATGAGCCAAGAAGAGAAGCTGGACATACAGGATGCGGATTTTGAGTTTGATGAGGAGCTAGAAGCGCGAGCGGAGGAAGAAGAAGAGGCTCAAGCCGTCCTGACGGAAGAGTCGGGGGCGGAAGAGCTGTTTAGCCCCGAGCTTAACCGGGTCATGGATGCGACCCAGCTCTATCTGGGAGAGATCGGATTCTCTCCCCTCCTCACAGCCGCCGAGGAGGTCTATTTCGCCCGCCGAGCCTTGCGTGGTGATAAGGCCGCCCGCAAGCGGATGATTGAATCCAATTTACGACTGGTGGTGAAAATTGCCCGTCGCTACAACAACCGGGGGCTGGCCCTGCTCGATCTCATCGAGGAAGGTAACCTCGGCCTCATCCGCGCTGTCGAGAAGTTCGATCCCGAGCGGGGTTTTCGTTTCTCGACTTATGCCACTTGGTGGATCCGCCAGACCATAGAGCGGGCCATCATGAACCAGACCCGTACCATCCGTTTGCCTATCCATGTGGTCAAGGAGCTTAATGTCTACTTGCGAACTGCCCGTGAGCTGGCCCATCGCCTCGATCACGAGCCGACCGCAGAGGACATTGCCCACGCCCTCGATAAGCCGGTTGAAGACGTAAATCGGATGCTCAAGCTCAACGAGAAGATCAGCTCTGTGGATACGCCGATCGGTGGGGATAAAGACAAGGCGCTGCTCGATGTGCTCTCCGATGAGCGTGGGATCGGTCCTGAGCTGGAGACCCAAGAGGATGATATGCGTGCCAGTATCATCCATTGGCTGGAGGAGCTCAATCCGAAGCAGCGTGAGGTATTGGCTCGTCGTTTTGGCCTGCTTGGCTATGAAGCGGCCACGTTGGAGGATGTCGGTCACGAAATCGGACTGACTCGCGAGCGGGTGCGCCAGATCCAGGTTGAGGCCTTGCGGCGCCTGCGTGAGATCCTATTGGCGCAGGGCCTCTCTATTGAGGCGCTGTTTCGTACAAACTAGCGGCATGGTTCGACGCAGCAAGGGGGGCTTAGCCCCCCTTTTCTGTGGCCTTTAGCTGCCGTCGCTGCTAATGTCGGAATCGGTTTCAGGAGGGCCTGGAGCCGGTTCTGTGATTATTTCCGCAGATCTTGATGAAAAGCCCGACACTCGTGGTGCCAAGCGGGATAAAGACTTTGCCTGGTAGCCTCTTTTTGCATAGAGTGATGCGGTGCTACATGCCAGTTGATAAAGGAAAACCTATGAACAAAGCTCAACTTGTCGATGCAATCGCAGCCAAAGCCGATCTGAGCAAGGCCCAGGCTAAAGCCGCCCTGGAAGAGATCCTGGCTGGTATCACCCAGAGCCTGAAAGAAGGCGATGCCGTTCAGCTGGTTGGTTTCGGTACCTTCAAGGTGAATCATCGTGCTGGCCGTACTGGCCGCAACCCGCAGACTGGCAAGGAAATCGAGATTGCAGCCGCCAATGTTCCGGCTTTCGTTGCCGGTAAGGCGCTGAAAGACGCCATCAAGTAAGCGTCTTCGGATGAGTTGAAAAGACCCGGCCTTCTGGCCGGGTCTTTTTATTCCGCTTTCCGGCCCCCCGATTTCGGGTACACTCAGAAATAAAGCGGTCTCGGGAGGTTTGTATGACGCATTCACTCACCATCAGCCAGGTTGCAGTGCCCTGGGCCCCGTCCCGCCAGCTTCCTGCCGGCCTTATCATCGCTGATCTGCATCATGATATCTGGAGCGGTGTGCTGAATATTTCACTCGGTCACGCCCGCAGTATCGATCTGCCACCGGCACTGCTGTGCCGGGTCTATTTCAACAAGGTCTTTGCATTTCGGGTTATGGAGGACAGCGACATGTCGGATGGCATGAGCAGTCATCCGGTCGAGGAGCAGATCCAGATCATCACGCCTTCGCGTTTTGTGGCCTGGTTTCATCAGGAGTCAAAAGGGGTGCATCTGGATGAAGATATTCAGCACTACCGGATCTCTACTTGGGATCGCTGTGTGGACGTGCTGACCTCCTCACCACCCGAACTGAAGATACAGCAATAAACAGAGTCAGAGGGGGCCATGGCCCCCTCACTCATTACTGCTCAACGTAGAAGGTTTGCTGAAACGCCATTTGCTGAGTCTGCCCCATCCCCCTCAGGGTGAGTTGGATGCGGTAGGTGTCCTCATTACGGTAGGGAAGTTCGGCCAGGTAATAGATGGCCGACCCTTCGCGTATTTCCCTAAACGCCAATTGGCGCACCGTTCCCGTGAGGTTGCGCGCTTCCCCCATGACGGAGAGTGCCAGAGACTCTCCCTCCTCAGAGTGGATAGCCACATTGATGAGCCCGGCGTAGCGGCTGCGGGTCAGCTGGTACTGCTTGGCAATGTCGGCAGACAGAAAGGTGGAGGGAAAGGCGCTGTAGTAGACGCGCCAAGGGCCCACCACCATAGACTGCTCAGCCTGGGTGGGCAGTGTCAGCAACAGCAGCAATCCGATACACCATGCTCTCATCGTTCTCTCCCGAAGCGGGTTATTCCAGTAAGGCGGTTATCTCGGCGGGCAACTGCTTCGGGGCTTCGATAGAGACAGTTTTGTGGCGGCCTAGCTCGCCACGCACTATGGATACCTGCCCCTTGGCGACCCGAAACTGCTTGGCCAGAAACTTCACCAGATGGGTGTTGGCCTGGCCATCGACGGGTGGGGCGGTGATCGCCACCTTGAGCTCTTCGCCATGCAGGCCAACGATCTGGTCGCGGCTCGCTTTGGGCTGGATAAGCAGCTGCAATTGCAAATGTTCCCCCTGCCACTGCACGGCTGGCATTAGATCATCCACCACAGTTGACCAAACAGATCGCCCAGCAGGTAATTGATCGCTTGCAGTGCGATGAAGGCGACCAGCACCGAGAGATCGAGCCCCCCCAGCGGAGGCAGAATGCGGCGGATAGGGTGAAGGAAGGGTTCGGTGAGCTGGTACATGACGTGCTCGATCGGGTTGCGCCCCTGGCTGACCCAGCTCAGGATGGCTCGGATCAGCAGGATCCAGAACACCATGGCGCCGGCCTTCTTGAGCACGGTGAGGGCGGCGAAGAGCAGCATCATGAGCCAGTCAGCCTGCAAGATAGACATCGACTTGAGCAGCACCAACTTGGCGAGAGCAACCAGTAACGCCAGCAGCACGCCGGCCAAGTCAATGCCAGCCAGACCGGGGATGACGCGGCGCATGGGAACGAGCAATGGGCTGGTCAGGCGCACCACCATCTGGCTCATTGGGTTGTAGAAATCGGCGCGGGCCCACTGCAACCAGACGCGCAGGAGCACCACCATCAGGTAGAGGTCAAACAGAGTATTAATAAGGAAGTAGGCTGCGTTCATTGCGGTTCCTTGCTGGGAATGGAAAGGGCGGTGTTGGGCTGCGCAATAGAGAGTAACGGGTCAGGCATAGTCACGGGCACCGAAGATGGCCGTGCCGATACGCACCATGGTGCTGCCATGGGCGATGGCCAGCTCCAGATCTTCTGTCATCCCCATCGAGAGGGTATCAACGCTGGCATAGTCTGCCTGCAATCGGGTGAACAGTTGCTGCATACGGGCCATCTGATCTGCCAAGCGAACTTCGTCACTGGTGTGTTCCGGAATTGCCATGATGCCGCGCAGCACCAGCCGATCACAGTCTGCGACCTGGCGAGCCAGAGCGAAAATCTCTTCGGCTTGTACTCCTGATTTGCTGGCTTCCCCACTCACGTTGACTTGCAGACAGACATTGAGCGGTGCCATCGCGGCGGGGCGCTGCTGTTGCAGCCGTTCAATCAGCTTGCTGCGATCGACGCTCTGCACCCAGTCAAAACGCTCGGCAACCAGTCGGCTCTTGTTCGATTGCAGGGGCCCGATAAAGTGCCATTCGATATCGTCAAAACCCGGCATCTGAGACAGGCTATCTATCTTGGCGGCCGCCTCTTGGGCATAAGACTCACCAAAACGGCGCTGGCCAAATTGGTAGGCCTCCATGATGGCCTCCAGAGGCTTGGTCTTGCTGACGGCAAGCAGTGTCACCTCGTTTGGGCTGCGGTTGGAGTTACGGACTACTTTAGTGATACGATCCATAACAATATTCAAGTGCTGGGCAATCTGGCTCATGATGCAACGGTGATCTTCAGAAAGGGGGAAAACAAATCTATGGATATCACAGAGTTACTCGCCTTCAGTGTAAAGCATAAAGCGTCGGATCTACACCTTTCGGCCGGCGTTCCCCCGATGATCCGGGTTGATGGCGAAGTCCGCAAGATTAACTTACCTGCGCTGGAGCATCGGGAAGTTCACGCCCTCATCTATGACATCATGAATGATCATCAGCGCAAGGAGCTTGAGGAGAACTATGAAGTCGACTTCTCCTTCGAGATCCCCGGCATGGCCCGCTTCCGGGTTAACGCTTTTCAGCACTCCCGCGGGGCCGGTGCGGTCTTTCGTACCATCCCCAGTGTGGTTCTGAGTCTGGAGGATTTGGAAGCACCTGAGATTTTCCGCAAGATCTCCGAGTTCCCGAGAGGCCTAGTGCTGGTGACCGGGCCGACCGGATCGGGCAAGTCCACGACGCTGGCGGCCATGATCAACTACATCAACGAGAACTTCCACCACCATATCCTCACCATTGAGGATCCGATCGAATTCGTGCATGAGAACAAGCGCTGCCTTATCAACCAGCGTGAGGTGCATCGCGATACGCGCAGCTTCAGTAACGCCTTGCGTTCGGCGCTGCGGGAAGACCCGGACATCATACTGGTGGGGGAGTTGCGTGACCTTGAAACCATTCGACTGGCCCTGACGGCCGCTGAGACCGGTCACTTGGTGTTCGGTACCCTGCACACCTCATCGGCAGCCAAGACCATCGACCGTATCATCGACGTCTTTCCCGGCGAGGAGAAGGACATGGTGCGCTCCATGCTTTCCGAGTCGCTACGCGCCGTTATCTCCCAGACACTGCTCAAGCGTCTCGGTGGGGGGCGAGTGGCCGCCCATGAGATCATGCTCGGCATCCCGGCGGTACGAAACCTGATCCGTGAGGACAAGGTGGCTCAGCTCTATTCGGTGATCCAGACCGGTATGACCCATGGCATGCAGACCATGGATCAAAACCTCAAACAGTTGGTAGCGCGCGGTATCGTGGCTCAACTCGATGCCAGAACCAAGGCCACCGACCCTAACAGTATCTAGCGAGCAGGAGTGGGCCATGAGCATGGAAGCTTGGTTATCACGTCTTGTCGACGAGCAGGGATCAGACCTATTTATCACAGTGGGTCGGGCTCCGACCGTAAAATGCAGTGGTCTCTTCATATCGTTAACGGAAGCGCCACTCGATCTGGAGCAGGTACGCCAAGCGATGGTCAGCGTGATGGACTCCCAGGTGCTGGAGCGCTTTGAGCGCCAACGTGAGGCCAACTTTGCCATCTCTCGTCCCGGATTGGGGCGTTTTCGGGTCAGCGCCTTCTGGCAGCAGGATGTTCCTGGCATGGTGCTGCGGCGAATACAGATGCAGATCCCGACCTGTGAAGAGCTGAACCTGCCCACCATCCTCAAGGAGATTGTGATGGCCAAGCGGGGGCTCATTCTCTTTGTCGGGGCGACCGGGGTCGGCAAGTCGACCACTCAGGCGGCCATGATTGGTTATCGTAACGCCCATGGCGACGGGCACATCCTGACGGTGGAAGATCCGGTCGAGTTCGTCCACCAGCATGGGCGTTGTATCGTGACCCAGCGCGAAGTGGGAAGCGATACGCTCTCGTTCGATGAGGGGCTGCGCAGCTCCTTACGTCAGGCGCCCGATCTCATCTTGATTGGCGAAATCCGCTCACCCGAGACCATGGAATTTGCCATCCAGTTTGCCGAAACCGGGCATATCTGCATGGCGACGC
Source organism: Aeromonas simiae (assembly GCF_014892695.1). Taxonomy (NCBI): domain Bacteria; kingdom Pseudomonadati; phylum Pseudomonadota; class Gammaproteobacteria; order Aeromonadales; family Aeromonadaceae; genus Aeromonas; species Aeromonas simiae. The sequence goes on along the minus strand of NZ_CP040449.1, from coordinate 2,909,543 downwards.
TGCATGCTAACAATGCGGATCAGGCCATTGAGCGGATCATGCACCTCATTGCGGAAGAGCGGCATCGCCAATTACGTTACGATCTGGCTTTTAACCTCAAAGCCATTGTCGCTCAGCAGTTGTTGCCACTTTCGGATGGCAGCGGGCGCTGCGCGGCCTTTGAGATCCTGCTCAATACCCCGCTCGTGGCTGATATCATCCGTAAGGGAGAGGTCGATCGCCTGAAAGAGGTGATGGGACGCTCACGGGAACAGGGAATGCTCACCTTTGACCAGTCGCTTTTCGAGCTTTATATGGCTGGCCGAATTGGTTATGAGGATGCCTTGGCCTATGCCGATTCCGCCAATGATCTGCGCCTGATGATCAAACTGGGTGGGGGCGAGAAACTTGGCCCGGGAACATTGGATAATGTTACCCTGCAACAAGACGCCGACTAAACCAGAGGAACCCTATGCTGATTGTGGTCTCGCCGGCAAAAACGCTGGATTACGATACTCCCCTGCAAACCCGTGAATTCACCCAGCCCGAACTGCTGGAGCATGCCACCCTGTTGATTGAACGTGCTCGGCAATTGACGCCAGCCCAGATCGGCTCGCTGATGAAGATCAGCGACAAGCTGGCAGGCCTCAACGCCGCCCGTTTTGCCGAATGGCAGCCAGACTTCTCACTTGAAAACGCCCGTCAGGCCATTCTGGCGTTTAAGGGGGATGTGTATACCGGATTGGCCGTCGAACGCTTTAGCGACGCAGATCTTGCCTATACCCAGCAGCATCTGCGTATGCTCTCCGGTCTGTACGGGGTATTGCGCCCCCTTGATCTGATGATGCCCTATCGCCTTGAGATGGGGATTCGTCTCGACAACCCGCGTGGCAAGGATCTCTATACGTTCTGGGGTGAGATCATCACCAACAAACTGAATGAGGCCCTGGCGAGCCAAGGGGATGACATCCTCATTAATCTCGCTTCTGACGAGTACTTCAAGTCGGTGAAACCGAGTCGCCTTCGGGGGCGAATTGTGACGCCGGTGTTCCTTGATGAGAAGAATGGTCAGTACAAAATCATCAGCTTCTATGCCAAGAAGGCGCGCGGCATGATGGCTCGCTGGGTGTTGCAACAACGGGTTGCTCATCCTGAAGGGCTGACTGCTTTCGATGTCGATGGTTATGGGTTTGCTGCCGCAGAATCCACCGCGGATCGGTTGGTATTCAAGCGCGCAGAAAAAATTTGAAATCTCACGGAACCAAACCCGGAGGAGAGGGGTCTGATACTGTGAATCCTCTGTTGTAAGCACTTTGATAAGGCCGATGTCCAATTGACGTCGGCTTTTTTTATTATGCTGTCTATTCCACCTTCGACGCTCCCCCTCTCTTGCTCGGCAGGTAGGCTCGTCGGGGCTCAACGATGACATGTCCCCTGGTGGGGGATATTTAAATAGGCAGTAATTAATAAGGGAAAAATATGAGTTGAGGCGTGATAATGACGCTATTTACATCAATTTCATCGTGAGGTATTCACAAGAAACGAACAAGGGGTTGATTACGGAATACAGTGCTGTAATTCGCCATTATATTTATCGCCGCTGGCGAATAAAACGTACGTTTTCTCAATGTCACCTGAGATGGGGCACTCAGTAAGTACCCTTTAAATAATAAAATTATTGCCCGTGGTCATATTGGTTACGACATAGTGGGGGGATTTTTTGAATGCTGAATGTGCTCTTGTAACAGCTGTTCCAATTCTCTGTGTAGCAGCGTTTCATCACCAATATTGAGTTCGATGATGCGCTTTAAATGAGTGGCACTATCGATATCAATGTGATGACAGTAAAAACCGAGTTTCTCTTCATCAAGATGAGAGAGTTCTGCTTCCATATGGATGGTGATGTCGCTGCCCGCCAGATGAAAGGAGAGATGATAATCAAGGGTTTCCCCGTGTTGCCAATCTGGGGGGCGGCGAACCAGTGCGCCCTGCAAGGAGACGTCGATGAGCTCGCTGTGCCAGTGATGGTTGCCTTGGCTCATATGAATCTTTGTTGAGTAGAGTACGCGAGAAAAACGACGACGCTCGGACATGATTCCCTCTTGCCATAGGCTCACTAAAGTCTTCCGGTAATTGTACCGCAACTAGACACATTTGATAGTGAGGTTTTCTGCAAAAGCGATGTCCGTCACTGAGCCTAGCAACGTCATGAAAGGGATTGGGGGTCAATAGGCAGGAGAGAACATCGTCATTAATATGGAAAAGTCACGAGATACACAAGGGTCTACGATTTTCAGCAAGCGTCAGTTGGTTGCGATGATTCGTTATTATCTAGCAATAACTGTGTGAGTTCCCGAAACAGCAGTTCTTCACAGCCAAGGTTCAGCTCAACCATGCGTCGCAGATGAGTCGCACTATTGATATCGGTGTGATGGCAATAAAAGCCGAGCTTCTCTCCCTCTTGATGGGCGAGTTCTACCGCCATCTTAATCGAGATATCACTTTCACTGAGGTAAAAAGAGAGATATTTGCCACCCTCTTGCTGAGAGGGCTGATTATGAGAGCAGCGAACTAAGGCTCCCTTCAATGAAATATCGATAAGTTCACAGGGCCAGCTTTCCCCATTCTGACTCAGCTCGGCTGCAGCGGAGTAAAAAATCCGCTGAAAACGGCGGCGTTCACGAATGTTAGAGTGTGCAGGCATTGAGCGTTCCTGTTGCTGGCAGGTGTGATAATGCTCCATTGTACTGAAAAATGGTTTTTACGTCGTGTAAAATCGTGCTTTGTTAGTTTTGTTTGGTTGTTTTGTCGGATAGCCGTTCCACGATATGCAGCGCCTTGACCAACTGATCCTCTAGGCAGAAACGGGTTTCCAGCACGGGGCCGAGGCGATTGAGATCGTCGTCTAGTGTGAGCAGGTCGTCTTCCCCTGCATTGCCGTATTTATCATTGAAGCGCAGAACGACATCGGTGCAGGCGCGTAGTTTGGGATAGATGGTCTCTGCCAGTGCAAGTTGCTCCCCCTTGGCGCTCTCATAGGCACCCATCACGTGGTCGTAGATCTCGAAGTGGCTAGCCGAGATGTAGTCAACCAGGTTGTTGCAAAAGTGCTGGATGCTCTCACAGCAGGGGAGTGAGCGCTGTTTGCCCCGTTGGGGGGTGAAGCCTGCGAGCTGGATGTACTCGACCAGTAGTGCCTGGCGGGCATCCAGAAAGGCATCAATGGCATGGTGTTTCCCTGCATAAACCGCCCTGGTCTGTTCCAGTTTGCTTAACATAGCCCCTCCGTGGTGCATGCCTGCTTCAGGCTGGTGAAACTATAACTAAGTAAATTCCTAACAGGCGTCAATAGACGTTTATGAGGATCGTCAATCTCTGCTGGCGGGAGTACCATGAAAGACCAGTCTATTTAGGCAACAAAGGCAAGATGATCATGGGGTTGTGCGATCAAGAGGGGATTTGGTTTGTGATCGGTGGGGAGCATCGTCTATGGCTGGATGGGGAGGGACATCTGCCGACCGGCCCCTTAAGTCAGCTACCCCCGGCGTGGCGTTCCCTGCCGTTTGAGCGTTTCGACGAGTGGCAGGGAAGGGCGTGCTTCATGACAGATCTCGGTGAGGCCGATCCGGGCGATGGTTACGTGTCGCTGCGGGCGCTGATGGAGGCGGGGGATGATGAAGGATTTCGCCTCGCCGGGCGGGCCTGGCAACTGCTCAACTTTCGCCGCACCCATCGCTTCTGCGGCCAGTGCGCCGCACCCATGCAGCCCCTTGAGCGGGAGTGGGCGGTACGCTGCGCCAGCGGCCACGTCGCCTACCCGCGCATCTCCCCCTGCATCATCGTCGCGGTGCGGCGTGAAGGAAAGATCCTGCTCGGTGCGCACCTGCGCCATTATCGCCATGAAGATCCCATGTATACGGTGCTGGCCGGCTTTGCCGAGGCAGGAGAGAACCTCGAGCAGTGCGTGGCGCGCGAGGTGTTTGAGGAGAGCGGCATCCGGGTCGGCAACATCCGCTACGTGGCGAGCCAGCCATGGCCCTTCCCCCACAGCCTGATGATGGGGTTCCTGGCCGATTACGAGGGGGGAGAGTTGAAGGTCCAGGAAGATGAACTGGTGGCGGCCGGCTTCTTCGAGCCTGATGCCCTGCCCCGTTTGCCACCCCATGGCACCATAGCGCGGCGCCTGATCGAACTGACCCTAGAGGCGATCCGCCGCGGGCATGCTTGAGTTTGCGTCCTCTCACACTTTGCCACCCCCGCCATCCAGTCTGGGGTGGTACAATGCACCATTTTCGATACCTGATTGGATGTTGGAATGAGCGAACTGAACAATGATCGTTACCTGCGCGCCCTGCTGCGTCAGGATGTCGACACCACCCCGGTGTGGATGATGCGCCAGGCGGGCCGCTATCTGCCGGAGTACAAGGCAACCCGCGCCCAGGCGGGGGACTTCATGTCACTGTGCCGTAATGCCGAGCTGGCCTGCGAGGTTACCTTGCAGCCCCTGCGCCGTTATCCGCTCGATGCCGCCATCCTCTTCTCCGACATTCTCACTGTGCCCGATGCGATGGGGCTTGGCCTCTACTTCGAACAGGGCGAGGGGCCGCGCTTTGAGCGTCCGCTGCGCTCGATGGCCGATGTGCAGGCCTTGCCGGTGCCAGATCCGGAAGATGAACTGGGCTATGTGATGAACGCGGTGCGCACCATCCGCCGCGAGCTAAAAGGCCAGGTGCCGCTGATCGGCTTCTCCGGCAGCCCGTGGACGCTGGCCACCTACATGGTCGAGGGGGGCAGCTCCAAGGCCTTCACCAAGATAAAGCAGATGATGTATGCCGAGCCGGCAGCCCTGCACCTGCTGCTCGACAAGCTGGCCGACAGCGTCATCCTCTATCTCAACGCCCAGATCCGTGCTGGCGCCCAGTCGGTGATGGTGTTCGATACCTGGGGTGGGGTGCTGACTCCGCGCGACTACCTCGAGTTCTCCCTGCGCTACATGCACAAGATTGTCGACGGTCTTATCCGCGAGCACGACGGGCGCCGGGTTCCGGTCACCCTGTTCACCAAAAATGGCGGCCAGTGGCTGGAGCAGATTGCCGCCACCGGCTGTGATGCGGTGGGGCTGGACTGGACCACCGACATCAGCGACGCCAAGCGCCGTATCGGTGACAAGGTGGCGTTGCAGGGCAACATGGACCCCTCCTTGCTTTACGCCGCTCCGGCGCGGATCCGTGAAGAGGTGGCGACTATTTTGGCCGGGTTCGGCAAGGGCAACGGCCATGTCTTCAACCTGGGCCACGGCATCCATCAGGATGTCGACCCTGAGCATGCCGGCGTCTTTGTCGATGCGGTACACGAGCTGTCACGCCCCTATCACGGTGGCTGATGACCGAGACGAAAGAGGGCCCACAACGGGCCCTCTTTTATGGATAGGTGAACACTCTTAGGAGTGCGGTGCGACGGGTTGAGCCAGGTGCCAGCCCTGCTCGGTCTTGACCAGCCAGAGCGTGGTCTCCTCGCTCTTGAGATCGCCGGCCTTGAAGGCGCCATAGCGGCTCTCCAGCGCCATCATGGGAAGATCTTGATGGAACTTGCCATTGCTGTCGTAGACCAGATCGTCGTTGCTGGCGCTGCTTAGCTCGTCGAAGTCCTTGAGAAAGCGCAGGTTGTAGTGAACCTTGATGCGATACAACCCCTCCTGGGTCTCCTCTTTCTCGACCACGGTAAACTCAGCCGGTTCGACCACGCTGCCGCCCAGATCCGCCTGTAGGCGGGCCAGCACCAACTGCTTAATCTCATCCTCGCCGGGGCCTGAGCTGCACGCGCCGAGCAGCAGGGTCAGCAACAGAAACCATCTTTTCATGAATACTCCGAAACAGGGCGCGAAACATCGGGGGGCCGATTGTGCCACGCCCGCGGGGCAGGGGAAACCGGGAGTCACTGACCGATGACCCGATCGAGCCGCTCGGCAAATGGCTGTGGCCCCATAAAGCCGGTGATGCGGCTGCCCTTCACTTCGTTGCCGGCCCGATCAAACAGGATCAGGGTGGGCAGGCCGAGCACCTTGAGGTCGTTGAGCAAGGTCACGTCATCATCGTCGTTGGCGGTGACGTCGGCTTGCAGCAGCACCATGTCGGCAAAGCGGCGGCGCACCGCGGGATCGCTGAAGGTTTTGTGCTCGAACTCTTTACAGGCCACGCACCAGTCGGCATAGAGATCGAGCAGCACCGGCTTGCCATGGGCCTCCTTGAGGCGGGCCACCAGGTCGGCGTGGGTCTTGATCCGCACAAACTGCGGCGCTTCAGGTTGGGTCTGCGCCGTTACCGGTGCGGCGCGCCAACTGTCATAGGCCAACAGCAGGGCCCCCATCATGGCCAGCAGCAGCACGAAGCCGCGCACGTTGCGCCACACGCCGGCCGCTGCCTGCTGATTGTGGTGATAGAGGTAGCCGCACAGCAGCAAGGCCCAGCCAATCCAGGCCAGCGTGCTCACCTGATCGCCCCACAGGCGAGAGAGCAGCAGCAGGGGCACCGCCAGCAGGGCGAAGCCGAACAGTTGCTTGACCCTATCCATCCAGGCGCCGGCCTTGGGCAGCAGGCGTCCACCCGAGGTGCCAAGCAGCAGCAGCGGCAGCCCCATTCCCAGTGAAAGGGCATAGAGCGCTGCCGCGCCGAGCAGCATATCGCCGCTCTGGGCCACGTAGAGCAGGGCGCCAGAGAGCGGCGCCGTGGTGCAGGGAGAGCAGACTAGGCCGGAGATGGCCCCCATCAGGGTGACGCCGATGAGGCTGCCCCCTTGCTGGCGGTTAGAGAGCTGGGCCAGCCGGGTTTGCAGGGCGGAGGGGAGTTGCAGGGTATAGAGCCCGAACATGGAGAGGGCCAGCAGCACGAACAGCAGCGACAGGGTGATGAGCACCACGGGCGCCTGCAAGGCGGCCTGAAATTGCAGCCCCGCCGAGGCGACCACCAGTCCGAGCAGGGTATAGGTGACGGCCATCCCCTGCACATAGGCCAGCGAGAGGGCAAAGGCGCGGCCGGTGGAGAGGCGCGTCCCACTCCCGGCGATGATGCCGGTCAGGATCGGGTACATGGGAAACATGCAGGGGGTCAGTGCCAACCCCAGCCCCAGGGCGAAGAAGGCGGCTACGCTCAGCCACAGCCCCTGATGGCTGAGCTGATCGGCAAGTTGCTCCTGCTCGCTGGCCAGCGGTAGTGGGTCGTCGCTCAAGGGGGCCGCTTCGGCGGCCGCCACCGGGGTGATGGTGATGAGGCGCTCGGTCGGTGGATAGCAAAGTCCCTCGGTGCAGCCCTGATAGGAGAGACGCAGTTGTCCCCCCTGAGCGGCATCGGTCAGGGTGACCGGAATGCTCACCTCTTGGTAATAGACCTGGCTCTTGCCGAAGAAGTCATCCTCATGCGGCGTCCCAGCGGGCAGCGTAGGGGGCGCTATGGTCACCCCCTCCCCCTGGAAGGCAAAACGGTGGCGATAGAGGTAGTAGTCGTCGGCGATGGTGAGGGTCAGGGTGAGCTGGTTCCCCTCCTGATGGCTGTCGAGGCGAAATGCTTCGTCCACCTTGAGAAAGCGTGGCGCCTGTGAAATGCCGAGGGCGCCCAGCAGATCATTGCCGCTGGCCTGTGACAAAAACGGGGTGATCATGAGGGTGAGCAGCAGCAACAGCGGGCGGATCATCGGGTCTCCTCATCAATCCAGGCGAGATAGGGGGCGTGGCCGCCGGTGACCGGCAGCACCAGGATCTCCGGTACCTGATAGGGGTGGTGGGCCAGGATGCAGGCCTCGATGGCCGTGGCGTGGCAGGCTGCACTCTTGATGACTAACTGGGTTTCGGTCGCGCGCTCCACCTTGCCTTCCCAGCGGTACACCGAGGTGATGCCGGGCAACTGGTTGATGCAGGCGGCGAGGTGCGCCTCCAGCAGGGCATGGCAGAGCCGGTCGGCACTCTCTTGGTCGGGACAGGTGCACAGCACCACAATGGCGTCGGTCATCGGTGGATCCGGTCAGCAAATCGAAGCCCAATACTATACCCCCAGCGCGCGAAAATGACAGTCGCCGGGCAGGTTGTAAAAGGGGCATCGTCAGGATGGACGAGGTGCGCGAGGCAGGGCAAAATCAAGCCTCTTTCCCCATGATCCGGATTGCTTGAGTATGCCAATGACCCAACCCACCGAGCAGCTACAGAACCGCAGGGCGCATCTGCTGCGCGAAGCAGAGCGTCGCATGCTGGTTCAGCTGCACGGTCTGATGCGCAGTACTGCCGATGAGATCAACGCCGAGCTGGAAAAAGAGGAGCTGTGCGGTGAGACGGTGACGGTAGAGCAACTGCGCGAAGTGATCCAGAGCCACCTGTTCGAGCGGGTACATAAGGGCGATCTGCAACTGGCGCGCTCCCTGCTTGAGCACTACCAGCAGAGCCTCGATAGCGCACCGGTGCAGGATGAAGAGGTCGCGCCGTTGCCGCGCGACGCGCAGGGCTCGTGAACCGGGCTTGAGTGTGCAGATGGCGGCCATGGGCCGCCATCTTTATTGACCGAGTCAGCGCAGGGCCAGCGCCGGGACGGGGAAGACCTTGTCATAGGCCAGGTTGTAGACGAAGGCGTAGACCAAGTAGAAGAAGACAAACCCCAGATCCAGCAGCAGCGCCTGCCACAGGCTGATGGAGAGCCACCATGCCACCAGTGGCAGGGCGACGAGCAGCAATCCCCCTTCGAAGCCGATGGCATGCCACACCCGCTCGTCCCAGGTTTTGTCGAGCCGGCCGAGGTAGCGCAGCATCAGCTTGTCGACCAGCAGGTTGTAGACATAGTTCCAGAGCGTAGCGATGGTGGCGAGCATGATGGACATGGCGCCCATATGGGAGAGCGTCATCCCCAAGAGCCTGCTCGCGATGAGGGAGGTGATCACGACCCCAATCAGCTCGAAGCAGAGGGCGTGACGCAGGCGATCGGCGCCGGTTCTCATGACAGATTCCTCTTTGTGTGGTGCAAGGTTGCGTAGAATCTATCAACAATTCACTATGGAACTAAGTTAGATACTATCTGTTAAGGCGATAGATGAACCTTACCCTAGAGCAGTTGCGCACCCTGCGGGCCGCCGCCGAGAGCGGCTCTTTCTCCGCGGCGGCGCGGCGTCTTGGCAAGGCCCAGTCGGTGGTGAGCACCACCATTGCCAATCTCGAGATCGATCTCGGCCTTGTCTTGTTTGATCGCAGCAAGCGTCTGCCCACCCTGACCCCAGCCGGGGCACGTATCCTGGCCGAGGCGCAGCAGGTGCTGGAGTTGTGTGCCCACCTCGAGGCGATGGCGGGGGAGCTGGCTGCCGGCATCGAGCCGCGCCTGACCTTGGCCATTGACGATGACTCCCAGCTCCCCTGGCTCGGCGCCCTGCTGGAGGCCTTTGCCGAGCGTTATCCTGCGGTGGAGCTCGAGCTGCTGTTCCCGCTGCTTGAGGATCTCACCGATATGTTGCTCGCCGGGCGCGCCCAGCTTGGTATCAGCTATCAACAACTGCATCCCAGCCCCGAGATCGCCTTTCACTCCCTCGGCAGTGTGACCATGCCGGTGATCGTGGCGCCGGATCACCCGTTGGCGCGCAAGGCCACCCTCACCCGCGCTGATCTGCAAGGGGCCCGTCAGCTGATGGTGACCGGCCGGCGTGAAGGGGCTGAGCGCCAGCGCTTTCGGCTCGGCTCGCAGGTGTGGTGGATTGAGGGGGACTTAGGGGTGCTTGAGATGGTGAAGCGGGGATTGGGGTGGGCCTCGGTGCCTGAGTTTTTGCTGCGCGATGCCCTGGCGCGCGGCGAGGTGGTGCGCCTGAGCGCGGATTTCATGGCGGATCCCACGCTCGGGCTTGAACTGTTGTGGCATCGCGCCCGCCCGCTTGGGCAGGCGGGGCGCTGGCTGAAAGAGGCCCTCCTGGCGCGCCAGGAGGGGCCGCATCAGTCGATCAACGCGTAGGGGAGGGGGCGCAGGCACAGGGCCGAGGCGTCGTCATCCTTGAGACGAAAGGTGGCGTCAGCCTCGGTATCTTTGGGCAGAACGGCGCTCACCAGCAGCGACTCGCCCTGCTGCCAGACGTTCAGCACCACGCCGCTGCGGCGCCAGTTCTCGCCAAGTTGGATCTCTAAGGGGGCGCCGGCCTCGACCGCGCCGCTCGCCGTGCCCTCGAGCAGGAACAGGGCGCGGTTGTTGGCGCCGCGGTACTTGGCGCGCGCCACCGTCTCCTGACCCATGTAGCAGCCTTTGCTGAAGCTGATGCCGCCAAGGGCTTGCAGGTTGATCATCTGGGGAATGTACTCCCCCTGATGCGCCGCCTCGATGTGGGGCAGGCCGGCGAGGATCTCAAAGCCAAGCCACTGCGCCTCGTCCCCCTCGGGCAGGGCCATCGCCGGCAGGGCATCGCTGACCAGCAGCCAGCGATCAGCCTCGAGACGCACCGCCATACCACCGGGGATGAGGCCGGTGTCGGCCAGACCGAACTGTCCGGCCACCCATCCGTCGCTGCCCGCCCCGGCCAGCCCACACAGGGTATGGGGGGCTTCGGCGATCTCCACCTTGGAGAAGACGGCGAATTTCTTCAGCTCCGGTAGCTGGCGCGCCAGCGCCGAGCGGCGTAGCAGCAGCAGCAGGCTCTCTTCTTGCACCAGCAGGCGAAAATCGCTCCACAACTTGCCCTTGGGATCGCAGTGGCCGCCGAGGGTCTGGCTGCCTGTGCTCAGCGCCGCCACGTCGCAGGTGACCTGACCTTGCAGGAACTTGACGCGCTCCGCCCCGGAAAGTTGGATAGCGGCGAAGCCGGGCAGGGGATAGAGGGTGGGTTGTGCTGGAAAAACAGGCAGTTGGCGACTCATGATGCAGTGTCCGACAGGCATGAAGATGTGACCGCCATGGTAAAGATGGAAGGAAAATTTGTCAGCCGGAAAATCCGGCTGGTACCATCCTCAGGTATTTACTTGGAGTAATGTCGATGTTGACCCCTGCCGAGAAATCCCGTCTCAAGTGGGCCTGCCGTCGCGGCATGCTAGAGCTGGACGTGATCGTGATGCCATTTTTCGAACACGAATTTGACTCCCTCACCCCCGAGCAGCAGCAGACCTTTGTGCGCCTGCTCGAGAGCGACGACCCGGATCTGTTCAAGTGGTTCATGGGCCACGGTGTGCCCTCTGATCCTGACTTTGCCACCCTGGTGCCCTTCATCTTGCAGCGCAACCAGGCCCGCCACGACGCCAAGCTGTGACCGCCACCACCCTGCTCCCGCGCCCTTCGCGCCGGGCGCAGGGGGTGTTGCTACTACTCTACCTGCTGCTGCTCGCGCCAGCCCCCCTGTTGCTGCAAGGCTGGCAGTGGCCCATCCTGCTTTTCTTCTGGCTGTTTGCCCTGTGGCGTTCTTGGCGGTATCTGCGGTTGCCTGGGCCCGCGCTGGCGTGGGATGGGGCACAACTGCGGCGTGAAGGGGTGGCGCTCGATGCATCCCGCAGCCGGGTGTTGCCCGGTTGTCTCTGGCTGGTGTTTGCCGGCGAGGGGGCGCTGCTGTTTGCCGACCAGTTGGATGATGACGCCTATCGCGCCTTGGCGCGCGCCATTCATCTCGGTAAAGCCCCATGAATCCGCCGCCATTGCACGCCTTCATCGAGCAGGTGCTTGCCACCGCCCAAGCGGGGCTCACCTACTCGCGCGATCCGTTCGACATTCAGCGCTTCGAGGCGCTGCGCGCCGCCTGTGTGGCGCTGCTGGCCGAACCCAACGGGCTCGATCCGGCGGCACTGGCCGGCTGGATCCGGCTCGATGCCGGCTACCCCACCCCTAAGCTCGATGTGCGCGCCATGATGCGCGACGAGCACGATCGCCTGTTGCTGGTGCGTGAAAAGAGCGATGGCCTCTGGACCCTGCCCGGCGGCTGGTGCGATATCGGCGACTCACCGGCGGACGCCGTGGTGCGCGAGGTGCGTGAAGAGACAGGGCTGGTCTGTGAAGCGGTGCAACTGCTGGCGCTGTTTGACAAGCTCAAGCACCCCCATCCGCCCCAACTGCCCCATGCCCACAAGGCATTTTTTCACTGCCGTATCATCGCAGGCGCGCTGCAAGAGGAGACCGATGAAACCAGCGCGGCCGGCTGGTTTGCCATCGACGCCCTGCCGCCGCTTTCGCGCCACCGGGTGGTGGCTGAGCAGCTCGCCCGCTTGCACGCCCACCTGCTGGCAGGGCGCCCCGAGACCCTGTTTGACTGAGCCGGGCGGGTTGATGCATCGACCAAGAGGTTAAGGTCTCAGCAGACTCTCTGGGGGCGGTCAAGGTCACACTAACATGCCCCGCACACTTGCATGGATTTTCCAAGGTGACCGCAAACGGGTAAGATTCCCTCCAACTGTCTTTTGCTAAGACCCGAGAATCCATGTCCCAATACAATGCCGATGCCATTGAGGTCCTCAATGGCCTGGAGCCGGTGCGACGTCGCCCCGGCATGTACACCGACACCACCCGCCCCAACCACATGGGTCAGGAGGTCATCGATAACAGCGTCGACGAAGCGCTGGCGGGCCATGCGCGCAGTGTCGAGGTCATCCTGCACGAGGATCAATCCCTCGAGGTGATCGATGACGGGCGCGGCATGCCGGTGGACATTCACCCGGAGGAGGGGGTATCGGGGGTCGAGCTCATCCTCTGCAAGCTGCACGCGGGTGGCAAGTTTTCCAACCAGAACTACCAGTTCTCCGGCGGCCTGCACGGGGTGGGGATCTCGGTGGTGAACGCCCTCTCGACCCGAGTTGAAGTCACGGTGCGTCGCGACGGGCAGGTCTATGAGATCGCCTTTGAAAAAGGTGAGAAGGTGTCGGATCTGACCGTCACCGGCACCTGCGGGCGTCGCAACACCGGCACCCGGGTGCGCTTCTGGCCCGAGGCCCACTACTTCGACTCGCCCAAGTTTTCGGTCTCCAAGCTCGAGCACCTGCTCAAAGCGAAGGCCGTGCTCTGCCCTGGGCTGTCGATCACCTTCCTCGACAAGAACACCGGCATCAAGCTCGCTTGGTGCTATGAAGATGGGCTGAAAGATTACCTGATCGACGCGGTCAAGAACGTGCCCTGTCTGCCGGAGCAGCCGTTTGTCGGCACCTTTAGCACCGAGCAGTCGGCGGTCGACTGGGCCCTGTGCTGGCTGCCCGAGGGGGGGGAGAGCCTATCCGAGTCTTACGTTAACCTCATCCCCACCGCCCTTGGCGGCACCCATGTCAACGGCCTGCGTCAGGGGCTGCTCGACGCCATGCGCGAGTTCTGCGAGTTTCGCAATCTGCTGCCGCGCGGGGTCAAGCTCACCCCGGAGGACATCTGGGATCGCTGCGCTTACATCCTCTCGGTCAAAATTCAGGACCCGCAGTTTGCAGGCCAGACCAAGGAGCGGCTGTCGTCCCGCCAGTGCGCGGCCTTTGTCTCGGGCGTGGTGAAAGACGCCTTCAGCCTGTTTTTGAACAGCAACACCGAGCTGGCCGAGCAGATCGCCGAGCTGTGCATCTCCAGCGCCCAGCGCCGGATGCGCGCCGCCAAGACGGTGGTGCGCAAGAAGGTGACCCAGGGGCCGGCCCTGCCGGGCAAGCTCACCGACTGCGGCTGCGCCGACCCCATGCAGGGCGAGCTGTTTCTGGTGGAGGGGGATTCGGCGGGCGGCAGTGCCAAGCAGGCGCGCGATCGCGAATTCCAGGCCATCATGCCGCTGCGTGGCAAGATCCTGAACACCTGGGAGGTGGAGGCCGGTCAAGTGCTCGCCTCGCAAGAGGTGCACGACATATCGGTCGCCATCGGCCTCGACCCGGATTCGGACGATCTTTCGGGCCTGCGCTACGGCAAGGTGTGCATCCTCGCCGATGCGGACTCCGACGGCCTGCACATCGCCACCCTCTTGTGCGCCCTGTTCGTCAAACACTTCCGCGCCCTGGTGGAGAAGGGCCACGTTTACGTGGCCATGCCGCCCCTGTTTCGCATCGACATCGGCAAGGAGGTGCACTATGCCCTCGACGAGGATGAGAAGAACGGCATTCTCGAGCGGATGGAGGCCGAGAAGCGGCGCGGCAAGGTGATGGTGACCCGATTCAAGGGGCTGGGTGAGATGAACCCCAAGCAGCTGCGTGAGACCACCATGGACCCCAACACCCGTCGTCTGGTGCAGCTCACCATGGAGGACGCCGAGGCGACCATGCGGCTGATGGACATGCTGCTGGCCAAAAAGCGCGCCGGTGATCGCCGCGAGTGGCTGGAAGAGAAGGGCAACCTCGCCGAGGTGTGACCGCAAGGAGCGACCATGATTGCCAATACCCCGGCTCCCCCCTACTACGCGGTGATCTTCACCTCCGAGCGTACTGAAGGGGATGAGGGCTACGCCGCCATGGCCGAGCGCATGCTCGAGCTGGCCCGCCAGCAGGAGGGCTTTCTCGGGGTCGAGTCGGCCCGCGAAGGGCTCGGCATCACGGTCTCTTACTGGCGCGATCTCGACGCCATCGCCCGCTGGAAGGGGGATGTCGAGCACCAGGAGGCCCAGCGCCTCGGTCGCAAGCAGTGGTATCGCATCTTCAAAACACGCATTGCACGGGTGGAGCGCGATTACGGCCTGTAAGGCGCCCCGCCCCACGATTCTGGCGGCCCAGTGCCGCCACCTAATGACAAAGAGAAGCATCACATGAGTGACTTAGAGCAGAGCCTCGACGGCGTGGAGCGCCAGCCGCTGCACGCCTTCACCGAGAAGGCTTACCTCGACTACTCCATGTACGTCATCATGGATCGCGCCCTGCCGCACATTGGCGACGGCCTGAAACCGGTGCAGCGCCGCATCATCTACGCCATGAGCGAGCTGGGGCTGTCGGCCCTCTCCAAGCACAAGAAGTCGGCCCGTACCGTGGGCGACGTGCTGGGTAAGTACCATCCCCACGGCGACAGCGCCTGCTATGAAGCCATGGTGCTGATGGCCCAGCCCTTCTCCTACCGCTACCCGCTGGTGGATGGTCAGGGCAACTGGGGGGCACCGGACGATCCTAAATCCTTCGCCGCCATGCGGTATACCGAGGCGCGCCTGTCGCGCTTCTCCGAGATTTTGCTCTCCGAGCTGGGGCAGGGCACCGCCGACTGGATCCCCAACTTCGACGGCACCATGAAGGAGCCCAAGGTGCTCCCCTCGCGCCTGCCGCACATCCTGCTCAACGGGGTGACCGGCATTGCGGTGGGGATGGCGACCGACATTCCCCCCCACAATGCCCGCGAAGTGGCCTATGCCTGCGCCGAGCTGCTCGACAACCCGGATGCCGGGCTGGATGTGTTGATGCAACACATTCAGGGGCCGGACTACCCAACCAACGCCGAGATCATCACGCCGCGCGATGAAATTCGCAAAATCTACGAGACCGGCAAGGGCTCCATCAAGCAGCGCGCTGTGTGGACGCTGGAAGAGGGCGAGATCGTCATCACCGCCTTGCCGCACCAGGCCTCGGGCGCCAAGATCCTCGAGCAGATCGCCGGGCAAATGACCGCCAAGAAGCTGCCCATGGTCACCGATCTGCGTGACGAGTCGGATCACGAGAACCCGACCCGCTTGGTGATCGTGCCGCGCTCCAACCGCATCGATATCGACGCCCTGATGGCGCATCTGTTTGCCAGCACCGATCTTGAGAAGAACTACCGGGTCAACCTCAACATACTGGGGTTGGATAACCGGCCCCAGGTTAAAGATCTCAGGACCATCCTCACCGAGTGGCTCACGTTCCGCCGCGAAACCGTGCGCCGCCGCCTGCAATACCGCCTCGATAAGGTGCTGGCCCGCCTGCACATCCTCGAAGGCCTGCTGGTGGCTTACCTCAACATCGACGAGGTGATCCACATCATCCGCACCGAGGATGAGCCGGGCGCCGTCATGATCGCGCGCTTTGGCATCACCGAGACCCAGGCCGAGGCGATCCTCGAGCTGAAACTGCGTCACCTCGCCAAGCTCGAAGAGTTTAAGATCCGCGCCGAGCAAAAGGAGCTGGAAGAGGAGCGGGGCAAGCTGGAGCTGATCTTAGGCTCCGAGCGTCGCCTCTCGACCCTCATCAAGAAAGAGCTGCTGGCCGATGCCGAGAAGTACGGCGACGAGCGCCGCACCCCGCTGGTGGAGCGTTCTGCCGCCGTGGCGCTGACCGAAAAAGAGCTGACCCCGAGCGAGCCGGTCACCGTGATCCTCTCGGCCGCAGGCTGGATCCGCGCCGCCAAGGGCCACGAAGTGGACAGCGCGGGCCTGAGCTACAAGGCTGGCGACCAGTTCCTCGGCGATGCCCAGGGGCGCAGCAACCAGCAGGCGGTGTTCCTCTCCACGCTGGGCCGCACCTATTCGCTAGAGGCCCACTCCCTGCCCTCGGCCCGCAGCCAGGGCGAGCCACTGACTGGCCGCTTTGCGTTAAGCCCCGGTGAGGAGGTGCGCCACGTGGTGATGGGCAGCGACAAGGAGCCGTTCCTCATCTCGAGCGACGCGGGCTACGGTTTTGTCTGCACCTATGACGATCTCATCGCCAAGAACAAGAACGGCAAGGCGCTGTTGTCGGTGCCGGAGGGGGGCGTGGTGCTGGCGCCGCAGCCCATCAAGAGCCCACAGAGCGATCTGTGCATGGCCATCTCCAACGAGGGGCGCATGCTGCTGTTCCCGCTCTCGACCCTGCCGGTGCTCGGTAAGGGCAAGGGCAACAAGATCATCAGCATCCCGTCGGCCCGGGTGAAGGCGCGCGAGGAGTTTGTCACCCAGCTCGCCGTGGTGCCCGCCGGCGTGTCGGTGACCCTGTTTGCCGGCAAGCGCAAGCTGACCCTCAAACCCTCGGATCTCGAGTACTACCGTGGCGAACGCGGTCGTCGCGGCGCCAAGCTGCCGCGTGGCTTGCAGCGAGTGGACCGCATTGAGATCGAACCCGTCGCCAGCACCGAGCCGGCAGCCGGGGAAAATCAGGAAGGGTAATAAATAGAAAGGGCGCGAAAGCGCCCTTTTTTATTGTTTAGTCATATCTAGTGTCAGGTGATAGCTAGATCTGTACAAACTAATATAGACTATTCAATGATCAATTTTTTAATGCTGCTTTTAGGATGGATGGTATTTTTCTTGCGTTTCTGTAAAAGTTAATTATTTTGTGCTCTGATTTTCTAATGCTAAAAAAAGCATCAAGATTATTGATTGTATCTATTGATATGCTTGCGGAGGGGGTAACTGATTCTCCTACTGTGGTGAATAAGCTATGCAGGTAACTACCAATAGGAGGATACAACTCTTTAGGAATACGTTTTCGATTTATAGCTTCATTCCACAGATGTATGCAGTAGGCGTCTTTGGTTTTTTCTATGCATGACTGAGCATTCGATGGATCAAATATGAGGTTTGATCGCTCAACCCAATTGAATGGTATTGGATAGAATATGTCTTTTTCCAAAATAGATGCATGTTTTTTATTTTCTTCTATATACTCAGTAATTAGGGTTGGGCCAATATCTCCCCATTTTATGTCTAAACCTTTAGCTCTTGCTTTCTCGTACAATGATATTGCTATGCTGCATTGCTTGATGTATATAACAGCACCGTTAATAACAGAATTTGATTGATATCCGACAGTAATACCATTTGATTTCTCACCTAAAGAATCAAAGTCATCTGCAGATTTTAAGCAGAAAACATCGGTATCAAACCACCAGCCAGGTTCTTTAGCTAAAAGCTTATATCTGAAAATGTCTGAAAATGTCTGAAAAGGCAGCAATACAGCCTTTTTTCCCTCCCTGAGTAAACATACGGACTTCATCAATATTAAAAAGCTTTTCTGCATTATATATTTTTGCCCCTGACGGTATATTTAGATTTTTATTGAATGTATGAATTCTAACATCAAAGCCATTGTTAACAAAAGATTTTATACATACCCTTTCATATAATGAAAAAGAACTGCCATGCCAAAAAAAATTTGCAATTGCCATTTTTAATTCCAGTTATTTTATTTTGCGAAATGGTTCAAGAAAGAGACTGTTTCTTAATAAGGTAAACAGATTTACTGTTTATCTTTTCTGTGTTTTTAATTCTACATCCTTATTTTTCGCCACCTTTGGTTGCATAGGTATCTAGATATCATATCTATAAAAATCATTAACTGTTCGTAAAGCTGGCGGTTGCCATTCTACGGATTATTTATCATGTTTTTTTCATATTGTCACGGAGTCTAAGTGCTGTCGATAGTGCTTAGTCAATGAACTCTATTGGCTAAACTCGTTGAGTGTAGTGACTGAAGACGATGATTTTTTGATATCTCCCCGATTTGTAGAGGGGGTTCTAAGACGCTCATCATTTTGATGAATGGTCTAACTGGATAGCATGTGGGAGCAATGAACAAAATAAATTGCGTTACTCATATGTCAATGTTCGTGCAGATTTGGGACGCCCACCGTTGTGAGTATTGTCTAACTGAACAGGGAGCGATCAGAGAGCACCTTAAGCTAAGGCGGGTACGGTATTGAGTCTCCCCTCTGATTCCTCCACGCCCGAAGGGCGGGCGAAATCCTTATGCCCGTGGTATTACTGCTTCCTAAGAGGGAAGGGGCGGGATGATCCGCTCAGGGTCGTGAGTCAGTGAACAAGGAGCCGGCAAGGCTCCTTTCTTGTGATGGGCAGGACGCTGAGCGAAGACGTAGCCCTAATTGTCGAAGTTCCACGCAATGGGTAGCTCAAGATCGAATATCAGCTGATCCCCGTCGAGGGTGAAGGCCACGCTGGTCTGGTGCTGGTCGTACTCGTCGATCAGCCGGCAGCTCTCGGCGAAGTTGGACTCGTAGTTGAGGTGGGCGCTGCCCGTGGTGCCCTGCGGGTCGAGGGTCACGGCAAGCACCCGCAGCGGGTGGCGCTGGCTCAAGGTCACACGGCTGTCTCCCACCTCCACCAACCGCTCCAGCAGGGGGAAGAAGTCCTGCTGGTGGGCCTCAATGGCTTGGGCGATGGCCTGCTCTTGTTCGGCGCGCTGGGTCAGGGGGCCGGTAAGGAGATAACGGGTCTGGATGCGTTCTTGGGTCATGCTCTGCGCCTCGTTGGGTGGGGATGGCCGTCAGGCCGGAATGCGGCCATTGCGCACCAGCGCCCGGCGGATGTTCTGGCACATTTTGCCAAAGCGGCGCAGCTCGTCAAAGGTGGGAGGGATGCCACGGCGGATCTGGCTTTGCCAGTAGCTAAGCTCCATGTCCACCAGCTCCATCAGCTTCTTGGGGCAGCCGATGCAGCCGTTGTCCGGCCCACAGCGGAAGGTATCCGGCTGATAGAGCGGAAACTGCGCCTTCACTGCGTCGATGATCTGCTGCATCGCGGTGATCCGGTCTGGCTTGCTGCTCATTAGGCGCTCTCCTATGGTGGCAATGGGAGCCATTATACTCCCCATGTCGTGCCGACCTATGACGCGAAAGAGGTAGATCCTGCTGACAGAAATAGAAAAAGGAGCCGTTACGGCTCCTTTTTGGCGCGTGGAGCGCTCAGGGCTCCTGGCGGGTGGCGGCCAGCACGATCTCGCGGATGCACAGGTGCTGGGGCTGCTCGTAGGCAAAGCGCACCGCCTCGGCGATATCCTGGGCCGAGATGACCCCGCCCATGTGGGCCTTCCACTGGTCATAGCCGGCCTTGATCTCATCGCTGCTGGTGTGGCTCAGCAGCTCGGTCTCGGCGGCGCCGGGGGCGATGGTGATGACGCGCACGTCCTGCATCGCCACCTCTTCGCGCAGGTTCTCCGAGATGGCGTGCACCGCGAACTTGGTGCCGCAGTAGGCGGCGTGGTTCGGGAAGGTCTTGCGCCCGGCGATGGAGCTGATGTTGATGATGGTGCCGTGGCGGCGTGCCAGCATGCCCGGCAGCACGGCGTGGATGCCGTTGAGCACCCCCTTCACGTTCACATCCAGCATGCGATCCCACTCGGCCGGATCTTGCTCGGCGAGCTTGCCGAGCAGCATCTGGCCGGCGTTGTTGACGATGAGATCGGCCGGGCCGAAGCAGGCCTCAGCCTCGGCCACGGCGGCGCTCATGGCGCTGCGATCGGTCACGTCCACCTGGCGGCACAGGGTATTGGGGAGCCCCAGTGCCTCGAGGCGCTCGATGCGGCGTGCCAGCAGCAGCAGGGGATAGCCCCGCTCGGCAAAGAGTTGGGCGCAGGCGGCGCCAAAGCCCGAGCTGGCGCCGGTGATCACGATAAGGGGCTTGGTCATCTGGATTCTCCCATAGAAATGCTTGATGTCTTTTACGTTGCTGGCCACTATAGGGCGGCAAAATTCCGGTGAAAAATGGCTTTTTTCACTCTCTGGTATAGGTCTTTTCTATGGATATCCGCCCCCTGCGCGCCTTCGTCGCGGTGTTTGAAGAGCGCAATATCACCGCCGCGGCGGCGCGCCTGTTCATCACCCAGCCCACCCTGTCGGCCACCCTAAAGGGGCTCGAAACGGAGCTCGGTACGGCCCTGTTTGCCCGGCAGGCGCGCGGGGTGGCGGCCACCGAGGCGGCGCGCCGCCTCTACCCCAGGGCCAAGCGGCTGATCGGCGATGCCGAGGCGCTGGTGCGCTCGTTTCATGGTGCCGAGCCGCACCTCGAGCTGACGGTCGGTATTGAGGACGATCTGGGGCCGGCGCTGGTGGCGCAACTGTGCCGCCAGCTAACCGCCATCGAGGGGCTGCGCTTTACCTTTGCGCCGGGGTGTTGTGGCGATCTACGGTTGGGCTGCGAGTCGCTGCGCTGCGAGGACGAGCTGTTTTTGCCCCTGCTGGAGGATCCCTTCCTGCTGGCCCTGCCGCCCGGCCATCCCCTAGAAGGGCAACCGTCGATCGCGCTGGAACTGCTGGCCGGCGAGTCCTGGGTCATGTGCCCGGCCCACGATGCCCAGCAGCGGCTGCTGGCCCTGCTCGGCAATCAGGCGCCGGTCTGGCCACAGCATGCCGGCTCGTTGGCGCTGGCCGCGCGCATGGTGGCCGCCGGCGCCGGGATCGCCTGGCTGCCCGACTCCCTGATTGCGCCCGAATGCGGCAAGGTGCCGCTCGCCGCGCCGCCGCTCATCCGCCGTCTGGGTCTGTGTTATGCCGCCGATGCCCTGCGCCTGCCGGCCGTGGCTGCCCTGATGGGGCGCCTCGATGCCCCCGCCTGAGGCGAAAGGCACTGACAAAAAGGGCCATCCCGTGGGATGTCCCTTTGCATAGGACGGCGCTACCCCAGCCAGCCGAGCACTCGCCACCAGAGGTAGTCGAGGGGGAGCAGGGCGATAAAGGTGAGCAGTGCCAGCGGCAGGGTAATTTTCAGCACCTCGCCAAGGCGCTCGCCGGAGAGCTGCATGGCCACGATGAGCGGCCCCACCTGATAGGGGAAGATGACGGTGGAAAAGCCGATCACCTGGGTCATCAGCACGGCGGGCAGCGACATGCCGGAGGCGGCGGCCAAGTCTGGCGCCATGGGGGTGAGCACGGTCGGCACCCCAGGGATGGTGGCGACCAGCCCGGTCAGGGCGGCCATGGCCGAGAGCGAGAAGAAGTTGCCGGCGTCGTGGCCGGGGGCGAGCGGCAGCCAGCGTTGTAAGGCGCTGCCCACTTCGGCGCCGAGGCCGGAGGCGTTGACTAAGGCGCCAAGGCCGAGGGCCCCGGCCACAAACAGCACGATGCTAAAGTCGATGGCGCCATTGAACGCCTTGGGTTGCACCACCCCGATACCGGGCAGCAGCAGCAAGATGGCGCTGATCAGCCCGACCCAGGCCGGGTTGATGCCGTGCAGGCTGTCAGTCATCCACATGGCCAGGGTCAATAGCAGCAAGATGGCGACCTTGCGCTGGGCGCCGGGGGCGCCGGCCTGTGCCCCTTCGGCGGCGGCGCCGTTGCCTTCATGCTGGTTGATGCGGGCAGGGAAGATGATCAGCACCAATGCCACGATGAGGGCGCTTTTGAGCAGGCCGAGGATGGGGAAGTGCAGCAGCAGGTAGTCGGTGTAGCTGAAGTGGATGCCGTGCAGGGTCTCGCTCGCCCCGGAGAGGATCATGTTGGGGATGTTGGCGGGCAGAATGGCGAAGCTCGGCATGTTACAGGTGAGCGCCAGGGTGACGGCGATGCCGAGGCGCCCCGGAGTGCCACGGGCAAAGCCGACCCGCTCGGCCAGTGCCATGCCGATGGGCACCAGCACCACGGCCCGGCCGACCGAGGAGGGCATCACGAAGCCGAGCAGCATGGCCAACATGGCCAGACCGCCGATGAGGCGCGGGTAGCTCAGCGCTAGGTGGGGGGCGAGCAGGCCGGCCATGCGCTGACCAAGCCCCGAGCCGGTGATGGCCGCCCCGATGACAAACCCCGAGATGATGAGCCAGACCGCGGTGGAGCCAAAGCCGGCGAAGATGAGGCCGGGCTCGGCCAGACCCAGGATGATCACCAGGGCGAAGAAGACCAGGCTGGTGAGGAAAGGGGGCAGGGTCGCGGTGCTCCACAGCACCAGCGTCAGCAGCACCACGGCGCCGGAGCGCCACAAGGTGGCATCGCCGAGCGGAAACAGGGCCAGCCAGAGCGCGGTGATGAGGGCGCCGGCGACCAGCCACTGCTTGATGGACAGGTTCTTGACCATGATGGTTCTCCCAAAGAAGTCAGGGGCAGCATAGCGCAGGGGGGCTTGTCGCGTTAGACTCGTCTCATGCCAAACCATATCGCTAATGCGACAACCCAGCCCCCTTCCCACGTGGCGTTCGTGCTTGACCCCGAGCGCCCGGTGCTCAGCCACGGGCGTCATTTCGAGGCGGAGGCCAGCATCGAGCCCCACCATCATCCGAGGGGGCAGTTGCTGTGGGCCGCGCAGGGGGTATTGCGGGTGACGACCGAAACCTCGGTCTGGATCGTGCCATCGAGCCACGCCGTCTGGATCCCGGGTGGGGTGGTGCACCACGTCGTCACCGAGACGGCGGCATATACCCGCAACCTCTACATTGACCCGGCCTACCCGGTGCGCACCGAGGCGCGCGGCACCATGGTGCGGCTCACCCCCCTGATGCGCGAGGTGATCCTGCGCCTGACCCAGGAAGAGACTCCGGACGATGCCTTGCTGCGCAAGCACTTAGGCCTGGTGGCCATCGGCGAGATTGGCCGCCTCATGGCCGCTCCGCTCGATCTGCCGGCCGGACGGGATACACGGCTGCGCCGGCTTATCGGCCATCTGGTGAGCCAGCCTGCCGAGCGGCGTTCGCTGGCCGAGCTAGCCGAGCTCTATGGCGCCAGCCTGCGCACCATGGAGCGGCTGTTTCGCGCCGAGACCGGCATGACCTTTCGTCAGTGGCGCAGCCGGCTGCGCCTGCTTGGGGCCATTGAGCTGCTCGGCCAGGGGCAAAGCAGCACCACGATCGCCCATTCACTGGGGTACGCGACAGCCAGCGCCTTTGTGGCGGCTTTTCGTGAGCAATACGGGGTGCCGCCCCAGACCTTCCTCAAACGCGAGCTGGGTTGACGCAAGGGTCTAGCGGGGATGCGCTAGGGTGGGGTAGGGCTGTATTTAACATGCAGTGGGCGCTTGGTGGGGGGCATGCCGCCACCTCGGCCCATTTTGGCGAACGCTTGTTAGCCAAAATGGAGGCCAGTATACTGCGGCCAGTCAAACTTTGAGGTGTTCGATGCTTAAACTCGCCCGTGTGCTGCTGCTTGGTCTGCTGCTTATCTTCTGGTTTATCTTCGGCTTGCTGCTTTGCCTGTTCCGGCCGCGTCATCCCAACAACGTCTTTGTGTTTGCCCGCATGTATCATGCCGTTTGCCCCCTGCTCGGCCTCAAGGTCAAGGTGACCTTCCCCGAGGGGATCGACAAGGCGGGGCCTGCCGTCTATGTGTGCAACCATCAGAGCAACTTCGATATCTTTACCGTCACCGGGGCCGTGCTGCCCGGCGTGGTGGCTGTGGGCAAGAAGAGTCTGGCCTGGATCCCCTTCTTTGGTCTGCTGTTCTGGCTGTCGGGCAACGTGTTGATCGATCGCTCCAACCGCAGCCGCGCCATCGGCACCATAGGTCAGGTGGTGGATCGCATCAAGCGCCGTGGCACCTCGATCTGGATGTTCCCCGAGGGGACTCGCTCCCAGGGGCGCGGCCTGTTGCCGTTCAAGGCAGGCGCCTTCCACACGGCGGTGCAGGCCGAGGTGCCTGTGGTGCCCATCATCTGCTCGAGCTATTTCGGTCAGGTCGATCTCAACCGCTGGGACAACGGTGAGGTGCTCATCGAGATGCTGCCGCCCCTGTGCACCAAGGAGCACGGCGCCACCGGGATCCGCGAGCTCTCCGAGCGCTGCCGCGAGCAGATGGAGCGCAAGTTGGTCGAACTCGATGCCAGGGCGCGCCGCCCGGTTTGAGCCTCGAACGTGCAGAAAAGGGAGCCTGGGCTCCCTTTTTTATTTGGTAAAAATGACCATGCAATCTGGTGATATTCACCACCTCGTGGGCCTTGTTGTCTTTTGTTCATCACTAACATATTGAAAATACTAGATTTAAACTCGTTGGCACGCTCCTTGTAATGATAATGATGATTGGGAATGCGATCCCTACGCATAGGAGAGAGTCATGAGCCTGTTTCGCCGACTGACCGACGTGGTCAATGCCAACCTGCATGCCCTGCTCGATAAGAGCGAGGAGCCCGAAAAACTGCTGCGCCTGATGATCGAGGAGATGGAAGAGGTGCAGGTGGAGATGCGCAGTCAGGCCGCCCGCCTCATTGCCGAAGAGAAGCAGCTTGAGCGCCAGCAAAGTGCGCTGGAGCGTCAAGTGGCCGAGTGGGGAGCCAAGGCTGAGCTGGCGCTGACCAAGGGGCGCGAGGATCTGGCCAGGGCGGCGCTGGCGGAGAAACTGGCCGAGCAGGAGCGGCTCAAGGCGTTGGCTGATGAGCGGGTTCGCCTAGGGGAGATGCAGGCGCAGCTGCGCAGCGATAGCGAGCGGCTCGCCGCCAAGCTTGCCGAAGCGCGCGAGAAGCAGAACGTGCTCACCCTGCGCGAGCAGACCGCCCACAGCCGATTGCGGGCCCGCGCCCAGCTCGACTCACGCCGTATGCATGAGCTGCTGTCCCGTTTCGATGGCTTTCAGGGGCGGGTTGAACAGCTAGAGGCCCAACTTGAGGCGAGCAGTTGGGGGCAAAATCCTTCGCTGGCGGCCCAGTTCCGCGAACTGGAACTTTCCGATGAGATTGAGCGTGAGCTGGCTCGTCTCAAGGGGCAGCGGGAGCCTGCCCGCTCATGATGCGCTGGCAGCGTGACCGGGGCCACGCCAAGCTGGCCGGCGTGTGCGCCGGGGTGGCGCGGGGGCTTGGCATCTCCCGGGTGACGGTCAGGCTGGTGGCCCTGTTTGCCTTGATCTTGATGCCGCCGCTAGCGCTGGCCCTCTATCTGGCCGCTATTTTGCTGATGACGCCGCGCGCCGAGGTGCGCCGCTGGCTGGATTGAAGGGGGAGCCCCTCGGGAGTCGACGATGATGGAGTTTTTGCTGTTGTTGGTGGTGCTGGTGGTGATGGGCATCGCCGGGTTCACGCTGCTGGCCATGCTGCTGGTGATCGGACTGTTTGTGCTGTTTGGCCTGCTCAGCGGCATGCTGGCGCTGATCGTCAAGCTGGCGCCCTGGATCTTGCTGGTGGTGCTGCTCTGCTGGTGGCTGGGGCGGCGCAGGCAGCGCCGGATGCATCACTACTGAGATAAAAAAAGGGCGCCTGAGGCGCCCTTCTCATTATGGTGTGAAGCGGTTAGTTGGCCTTCTTGGCCGGGCTCATCAGCCCTTCGTTGATCTCGACCAGATCCTGCTCTTCCAGCACGCCGGCGGCCTGCTTGAGCTGAAGAATGCTCAGGATGTAGTTGTAGCGAGCCTGGGAGAGATTCTGCTTGGCCTGGTAGAGCTTACGGGTGGAGTCGAGCACGTCGACGATAGTACGGGTGCCCACCTCGTAGCCAGCTTCGGTCGCCTTGAGCGAGCTTTCGGCGGAGACCACGTACTGGGTGTAGGCGCGCACCGAGCCGATGTTAGCGTTGACGTTGTTGTAGTTGGAGCGCACCGAGCTTTGCACCGAGCGGTAGCTCTGCTCGAGCTGCTCGCTGGCCGCCACGTAGCTGTGCTGGGCCTGCTTGACCTGGGAGCTGGTGGCGCCACCGCTGTAGAGCGGCAGGGAGAGCGTCAGGCCGATGTTGCCTTGATTGCCGATGGTGTCGGTGTTCTCGTCGAGCTTGTAGTCGGTGCGGGTACGGCCCACGCCGGCGCCGAGATCCAGGGTCGGCTCGTGGCCGGTCTTGGCCAAGTCGATCTGCTCCTTGGCGATATCCTTGCCGATGCGGGCACTGTGCAAGGAGAGGTTCTTATCCAGTGCGGTGCCAAGCCACTGATCCGAATCCAGCGCACTCTTGGTTGGGCTGAAGCGCTCGGTATTGAGCACGTCGAGCTGACGGTAGTCGACACCGGTCAGTTCACGCAGCGCCTCATAGCTGTTGGCCAAGGTGTTCTCGGCGGTGATCTCGTCGGCCAGAGCCTGGTCGCGCTCGGCTTGGGCTTCGTTCACGTCGGTGATGGCAGTCAGCCCCACCTCGAAACGCTGCTGGGTCTGCTCGAGCTGGCGCTCGACCGCCTTCTTGTTGGCGCGCACATATTCCAGCGTGTCTTGCGCCTTGAGCACGTCGAAATAGGCCTGGGAGGTGCGCAGCATCAGGTTCTGCTGCTCGAGGTTGTAGGCCACGTCGGTCTGGGTGGCGCTCTTCTCGGTCAGGCTCAGGTTGACCCAGTTACTGCGGCGGTAGATCGACTGATCCAGACCCAGTTGGCCACCCAACTGGTTGTTGGTGCTCAGATCGTGGCTGGTCTTGGTGTAGGTGGCGTTGCCGGTCAGCTTGATCTGGGGCAACAGGGCCGCGCGGCTTTCATTGATCTTCTCGAAGGCGGCATCGCGCTTGGCCTTGGACTCCAGTAACTGGGGGTCCTTGAGCTGGGCCTGATGATAGATGTCGAGCAGGTTTTCGGCCTGGGCCATCGAGCTGACCCCCAGCATGACGAGCACAGACAGGAGAGTACGTTTCATAGATTCCATAACCTTATTGATAAATCCAACGCGGCTGCCGGACAGAATTAAAAGGGGATACAAGGGCCCCCTCGTCGCCTGATATGAGCGTGATGAGACACTACTATAAGCAAAAAAGGGTTTGTTTCACTCATTTAAACCGTTAACGAAGCGCAAAAACAGGCTTACCCCCACGCTGCGACGGATTTACAAACTGTCATTTAGCCCTTGGCCCTTCAACTGCTAAAATCCGCACTCTGCTGTGCGGCGAAGCGTCAGAATGAACGTTCATTCACTGGCGATTCTAGGTGCAATCTTTCTCAAGTCAAGTGCCAGGAGGCGGGCATGACAGGCGAAATCCCCGAGGTGACATTCGATGCGAAGGATGTCGAGGTACTGGAAAAACGGGTGGGCTACGACGGTTTTTTCAAGGTTAACAGCTATCGTCTGCGCCACCGTTTGTTCGCCGGCGGTTGGTGCGAACCCATCGTGCGCGAGCTGTTCGAACGCGGCCATGCGGTGGCCTTGCTGGCCTACGACCCGCGCCGGGATCAGGTGGTGATGATCGAGCAGTTTCGCATCGGGGCGCTGGAGACCGCCTCCTCCCCTTGGCTGCTGGAGCTCATCGCCGGCATCATCGAGCCGGGCGAGGCGCCCGACGAGGTGGCCCGCCGCGAGTCAGAGGAAGAGGCCGGCGTGACCCTTGGGCGTATCGAGCATGCCATGAGCTATCTGGTCAGCCCGGGAGGCACCACGGAGCGCATCGAGATCTTCATCGGTGAAGTGGATGCCAGCCAGGCGAACGGACTGCATGGCCTCCCAGAAGAGGGGGAAGATATCCGCGTTCATGTCATCGACAGACAAAATGCGTATGCTTTGGTGCAGTCCGGTCGCATCGACAACGCCGCCTCCATCATCGCGTTGCAGTGGTTGCAGTTGCACCATGATGAAGTGCGTTCGCGCTGGTTGGGGGAGGCCTGAGTGGCGGCCACGGCACGCAAATATGTTCCCGATCTGGGGGCCATGCAGCGCACCTGTGAGGTGAACTACATGACCCTGATGCGGCTGCTGCCGCGGGATCTCAATCCGGGCAGTGAACGCAGCTATCAGGTCGGGGAGAGCCTTCAGTTCCAACTGCGGGTACTGGAGGAGAGTCGCTTCACCTCGACAGTGGCGTTGACTCAGCACAATCCCGAACTGCCCGTATGGTTGCAGAGTCGCATCGAGATTCGTTTGTATCATGATGTGCGTATGGCGGAAGTGTGTGCGGCACAACAGATTTCCCGCCTACAGCCGCGATATGATTATCCGAATGACGGCATGCATCAGCCGGACGAGAAGGCTCAGGTCAATCTCTTCCTGGCCGATTGGTTGAATTTTTGTCTCCGGCATGGCGTCAGTCTTGCCAAGATTTTCTAATCCAATAAGAAGAAGCGTGATTTTGGAAACAGAGCTACTCCAGGCGCCGGACGGGTGTGTGCGCCTGCTGCAGATAACCGATACCCATCTTTTCGCCAACGCCGAGGCTCAGTTGCTCGGTGTGCGTACGGCCGACAGTCTGGCGGCCGTCATCGAGCGTATTCAGGGCAATGATCACCCCTTTGACCTTATCCTGGCCACCGGCGATCTCTCTCAGGATCACAGCGCCGAGTCCTATCAGCGCTTTGCCGATATGCTGGCCCCCCTCGGCAAGCCAATCTACTGGCTGCCGGGCAACCACGATGACGGCGCCCTGATGACCCAGAGCCTCTATGAGGCCGGGATCAGCGAGCAGAAGTGGCTGATAGGCAAGCACTGGCAGATCATCTTGCTCGATACCCAGGTGCGTGGTAAGCCGCACGGCCTGCTCGCCGATCACCAGTTAGCGGCCCTCGATCATGTGCTGCGCAGCCACCCGGACAAGCACACCCTGATCGCGTTGCATCATCAGGGGATCCCGGTCGGCTGTGCCTGGCTCGATCAGCACAACCTCAAGAACGCCGACGACCTGTTTGCGGTGCTGGCACGCCACCCACAGGGCAAGACCCTGCTGTTTGGTCATGTGCATCAGGAGTTCGATGAGCTGTACAAAGGGGTGAGGCTGATTGCCAGCCCCTCTACCTGCATCCAGTTCAAGCCGTTGTGTGATGAGTTCACCCTCGACGAATCGGGGCCGGGCTGGCGCTATTTGACCCTGCATCCGGATGGACGGATTGAGAGTCAGGTGTGGCGCCTGCCCCCGAACAGCTTCATCCCCGATCCGACGGCCAGGGGGTATTGAGATGCCGTCGGTTCTGCTTTATCTGCACGGATTCCAGTCCTCGCCAGCCTCCCTCAAGGCGACCCAGATGGCCGAGTGGGTCGGCGCCCATCGGCCCGATATCCAGGTGGTGATCCCAGCCCAGCCCAATACTCCGGCCGCGGCCTGGGCCGCCATCGAGCAGGCGATAGCCGCCTTGCCGGTCGGTTGCCGGCTCGGGGTGGTGGGGAGCTCTCTCGGTGGCTTCATGGCGACCCGGGTGGCCGAGCGCTACGGTTGCCGCGCTGTGTTGGTGAATCCGGCGGTGCGTCCGCACGAGTTGCTGCACGACTACCTTGGGCCGCAACAAAACCCCTACAGCGGGGAGCATTTCGAGCTGACCGAGGCGCACATGCAGGAGCTGGTCGAGCTGGCAGTACCGATCAGCGCACCGGAGCGTCTCTGGGTGCTGCAACAGCAGGCCGATGAGGTGCTCGATTACCGCAAGGCGCTGGCTGAATATCGCTTCGCCCGGCTCACCATCGAGTGCGAGGGGAACCACGCCTTCGTTGGCTTTGAGCGCTACTGCGCCCAGATAGTGCATTTTCTCGGGCTCTAGTGGCCGTCATGGCATGAAAAAAGGCGACCCCATGGGTCGCCTTTTTATGTAGAGAAGAGAGGCGTTATGCCTCTTCAATCCCCACGATATGCCAGGGGGCTCCCGCCTTAGTGAGGTCACGCTCGAGGTGCCACACCTCCTTGATGTCGGCCTCCACGTTCTCGGTGCGATCCATGTAGCGGCCGGTGAAGAGCACGCTCACCTGAGCCCAGTCGCTACCGTGGTCGGCGCGCACCAGTTGGGTATCGACGTACATCACTTCGGTGTGCTGCTCACCGACCAGCTCGGCACGCTCGCCTTTGAGCTGCTCGAACAGCTCGGGGCTGACGTATTCGCGCACCTTCTCCAGATCGTTCGTGTTCCAGGCTTCTTGCAGGGTGCGGTAGTGATCGCGGGCGCCAGCCAGGAAGGCGTTCATGTCAAAGCCGGGGGGCAGACGGAACGGCACATCGCTCTCGGTGAAGCCACTGGCCTGCGCGGCGGCGCTGTCGGCCTGGAAGGCTTGCGGCAGCGGTTGCTGCGGGGCGCTGGCGGGCTGATAGCCGGCATAGGCGTTTTGTGGACGGGCGGCTTGTGGCGCTCCCCCCTTGCGCAGGGTGCGCAGCAGGAATATGACGCCGAAGGCCAGGGCGGCGATCAGGACGAAGTCCATCGCTTGCAGCCCTTCAAAGGCGCCGCTGCCGAGCAGCCAGGCAAACAGGCCACCGGCCAGCAGGCCGCCAAGCAGACCACCCATCAGGCCGCTCTTTTTCGGGGCTGCCTGCTGGCCGCCCAGGGTCGGGTTCTTGCTGTCGACCGGTTTGGCCGCCGGTTGGGCGGGCGCTGTCTTGTAGCTCTTGCCGTAGGACTTGCCACCACCAAACTTCTTGGCTTCCGCCATGGGGGCATGCAGGACAAAGGCCAGCAGGACGGCAAATAAGGTGAATAGTTTCTTCATGTCAGCTTCTTTTCACTCTCAATGGTTCTAATGGGGGCGTCACCATCCCGGTGTCAGACGGCGCGCAGGCCGGAAATCATCCCATGATTCGCCAGCGTGGGCGATTGATATCAGAAACGGGATGAATTATTGATGAATGAGGCCATTGCGGCCCGACAGAAGAGGGAGTGCGCCATGAAGATTCGCCGTGCCAGCCGCCGTGAACGCAAACAACGCCAGCGTCAGAGAATGCGTCCAGAGCCCTTGCCTAACGTCTGGCTCATCTGTCCCGTCTGACGGGATAGCCCGAGGGGGGGATATTCGGTAGAATTCCCCCCCTACTCCACAGTGCAATTCAGATCCCTATGGCAGAGCAAGCGGCGGCCAAGAAAGACGCCAAGACACAACAGCTGAAGGTTCCCCCTCATTCGTTCGAGGCCGAACAGTCCGTGCTGGGCGGTCTGATGCTAGATAACGAGGCCTGGGATCGGGTCGCCGAGCGGGTCATAGACAAAGACTTCTACAGCCGCCCGCACCGCCTGATCTTCCAGGCTATGTCCCGCCTCTCCAATGCGGGCAGCCCCATCGATCTCATCACGGTGCAAGAAGATCTCGAGCGCTCCGAGCAGCTCGAGGAGGTAGGTGGGCTCGCCTATCTGGTCGAGATCGCCAAGAACACCCCGAGCGCCGCCAACATCGGCGCCTACGCCGAGATCGTGCGCGAGCGCGCCGTGGTGCGCGAGATGATCGCGGTGGCCAATGAGATCGTCGAGGCCGGTTACGAGCCACAGGGGCGCAACTCGGGGGATCTGCTCGATCTGGCCGAGAGCAAGGTGTTCCAGATTGCCGAGCAGCGCACCAGCGCGAGCGAGGGGCCGCAGCCGCTCAAGCTCATCCTCGAGCAGACCGTCGACAAGATTGAAGAGCTGTTCAAGACCCCCCACAACGGGGTGACCGGGGTCTCCTCGGGCTACAACGATCTCGACAAGATGACGGCCGGCCTGCAACCGTCGGATCTGGTCATCGTCGCCGCCCGTCCCTCCATGGGTAAGACCACTTTTGCCATGAACCTGTGCGAGCACGCCGCGCTCACCGCCGACAAGCCGGTGCTGATCTTCTCGCTGGAAATGCCCTCCGAGCAGATCATCATGCGTATGCTCGCCTCGGTGGGGCGTATCGACCAGACCAAGGTGCGGACCGGCCAGCTTGACGACGAGGATTGGGCGCGGCTCTCCTCGACCATGGGGCTGCTGCTGGAGAAGGGGAAGATGTACATCGACGACTCCTCCGGCCTGACCCCGACCGAAGTGCGCTCGCGGGCGCGCCGGGTGGCGCGCGACAACGGCGGCATCAGCATGATCATGGTCGACTACCTGCAACTGATGCGGGTGCCGAGCCTCTCTGACAACCGAACTCTGGAAATCGGTGAAATCTCCCGCTCCCTCAAGGCGTTGGCAAAAGAGCTGCACTGCCCTGTGGTGGCCCTCTCCCAGCTCAACCGAAGCCTGGAGCAGCGGGCCGACAAGCGCCCGGTCAACTCCGACCTTCGTGAATCCGGCTCCATCGAGCAGGATGCCGACCTCATCATGTTCATCTACCGTGACGAGGTCTATCACGACGACAGCCCGGACAAGGGGATCGCCGAGATCATCATCGGCAAGCAGCGTAACGGCCCCATCGGGCGGGTACGCCTCACCTTCCAGGGGCAGTTCTCGCGCTTTGATAACTACGCCGGCCCGGCGTTTGACGATGACTATTAAGGTGAGTGCCCACTAGGCCTCACCCCGACCGCCCAGGCTGGGGGAGTGGCAGATCGCCGCGCGGCTTGCCGGCTTTCTCCCGTCTGGGTCTGTTTTCCCGGTTCGACAATTATGCCGGTCCGGCCACGACTACTGAGCGGCGGCCTCCGGCCTCCCTGCGGGGGGCTGCGCCATCTGTGCTCTCGTAAGGGAAAACCATGAAAGCGGCTACAGCCCAAATCAATACCGAGGCCCTGCGCCATAACCTCGCCGTGGTGAAACGCCACGCTCCCCACTGCAAGATCATCGCAGTGGTCAAGGCCAACGCCTATGGCCACGGCCTGTTGCCGGTCGCCCGCACCCTGGCCGAGGCCGATGCCTACGCGGTGGCCCGCATCGAAGAGGCCTTGATGCTGCGCTCCTGCGCCGTGGTCAAACCCATAGTGCTGCTCGAAGGCTTCTTCAGCGCTGACGATCTGCCGGTGCTGGCGGCCAACAACTTGCAGACCGCCGTACACACCTGGGAGCAGCTTGAGGCGCTGGAGCAGGCCGAGCTGCCGGCCCCCGTCGTGGCCTGGCTCAAGCTCGATACCGGCATGCACCGTCTCGGGGTGCGGGCCGAGGAGATGCCGGCCTTTATCGAGCGGCTTGGTAAGTGCAAGAACGTGGTGCAGCCGTTCAATGTCATGACCCACTTCAGCCGCTCCGACGAGTTGGAGCAGCCCACCACCCGTGAGCAGATCGCGCTATTTAGTCGCCTCACGGCGCCGCTCAAGGGCGAGCGCGCCATGGCCAACTCAGCCGGCATCCTGGCCTGGCCGGACTCCCACTGCGAGTGGGTGCGCCCCGGCGTTATCCTCTACGGGGTCTCTCCCTTCCCGAACACGGTGGCGGCCGATTATGACCTCAAGCCGGTGATGACCCTCAAGACCCAGCTCATCGCGGTGCGCGACCACAAGGCGGGTGAGCCGGTGGGGTATGGCGCCAACTGGGTGTCGACCCGCGATACCCGGCTCGGGGTGGTGGCCATCGGCTACGGTGACGGCTATCCACGCATGGCCCCCAACGGCACCTCCATGCTCATCAATGGCCGCATCGTGCCGCTGGTGGGCCGCGTCTCCATGGACATGACCACGGTCGATCTCGGCCCCGGCGCCACCGACAAGGCTGGTGACGAGGTGATCCTGTGGGGTGAGGGGCTGCCGGTGGAGCGAGTTTCCGACGAGATTGGCACCATTCCCTATGAGCTCATCACCAAGCTCACCTCGCGGGTCTTCATGGAGTACGTCTGATGTGGTGCCAGCGCCTGATCACCCTGAGGCCCCGCTCGCGTGGCTTTCACCTGGTGACCGACGAGCTGCTGGCCCAACTGCCGGAGCTGGCCGAGCTGCGGGTGGGGTTGGTACACCTGCTGCTGCAACACACCTCGGCCTCTCTCACCCTCAATGAGAATTGCGACCCGAGCGTGCGTGCCGACATGGAGGCGCAGCTGCACCGCTTAGCACCGGAAGATGCCCCCTACTACCGCCACACCGATGAGGGGCCTGACGACATGCCGGCCCACATCAAGTCTTCCTTGCTCGGGGTGAGCCTGACCTTACCCCTTCGCGAGGGGGCGCTGGCGCTCGGCACCTGGCAAGGGATCTGGCTCGGCGAGCACCGCCACAATGGCGGCAGCCGGCGCATCCTGGTGACCATTCAGGGGGAGTAACGCCCCCTTTTGCGGCGTACCGAGCGCGGACCACTATGCTTGAGGCCGGTTCATCGGCAAGGAGGCCACCATGGCCAGAGTCAGCACCTACCTTAATTTCGAGCGGGAGACCGAGGCGGCGTTCTGTTTCTACCGTGGGGTTTTCGGCACCGAGTTTTCCATGCCACTAATGCGCTTTGGCGATGGGCCGCCCTGTCCGGGGCAGAGCCTGTCGCCGGAGGATGCCCAGCTGGTGCTGCACGTGGAGCTGCCCATTCTCGGCGGTCATGTGCTGATGGGGACCGACGCTGCTACCTCGATGGGCTTTACCCTGCGTCAGGGCAACAACAGCTACCTCAATTTAGAGCCGGACACGCGTGGCGAGACCGAGCGGCTGTTTGCGGCGCTGGCCGAGGGGGGGGAGGTGGAGACGCCGTTGCAGGAGATGTTCTGGGGCGGCTACTACGGCCGCGTGAAAGATCGCTTTGGCGTGCAGTGGATGTTCAACTGCATGAGCAAGGGGTAGAGAGCACGAGGTTGAAGAGGGGCGCGATTGCGCCCCTCTTTGTTATCGGGATCAGGCCTTGGGGCCGGTCATCTCGGCCGGGATCACCCAGGCGTCGAACTGCTCGGCGCTGAGGTGCCCCGAGGTGATGGCCGCCTCGCGCAGGCTCAGCCCCTCGTGGTGGGCCCGCTTGGCGATCTCGGCCGCCTTGTCATAACCGATATGGGGATTGAGGGCGGTCACCAGCATCAGGGAGCGGCTCACCAGCTCGTCGATACGGGCACGGTTGGGCTCGATGCCGACCGCACAGTGGCGGTTGAAGCTGGCCATGCCGTCGGCCAGCAGGCGCACACTTTGCAGAAAGTTGTGGGCCACCAGGGGGCGGAACACGTTGAGCTCGAAGTTGCCACTGGCCCCGCCGATGTTGATGGCCACGTCGTTGCCGAGCACTTGGGCGCACAGCATGGTGAGCGCCTCGCACTGGGTCGGGTTAACCTTGCCCGGCATGATGGAGGAGCCCGGCTCGTTCTCGGGGATGGCGATCTCACCGAGGCCGCTGCGCGGGCCGCTGGCCAGCCAGCGCACGTCGTTGGCGATTTTCATCAGCGACGCGGCCAGGGTCTTAAGGGCGCCGTGGGCGTGCACCAACGCATCGCAGCTAGCCAGCGCCTCGAACTTGTTCGGTGCCGTGACCAGCGGCAGACCGGTCTGCTCGGCCAGCTCCTTGGCGACTGCCTCGGCAAAGCCGGGCAGGGTGTTGAGGCCGGTGCCGACTGCGGTGCCGCCGAGGGCCAGCTCGCACAGGTGGGGCAGGGCGGCGCGCAGGTGGCGCTCCCCGTGCTCGAGTTGGGCCACCCAGCCGGAGATCTCCTGGCCCAAGGTCAGCGGGGTGGCGTCTTGCAGATGGGTGCGACCAATCTTGACGATATCGGCAAAGTCTGCCGATTTTTCCGCCAAGGTGCTGCGCAGTGCTTGGAGGGCTGGCAGCAGTTGCTGCTCGATGGCGGTGACGGCAGCCAGATGCATGGCGGTAGGGAAGACATCGTTGCTCGACTGACTCTTGTTGACGTCGTCGTTGGGGTGGATCAGCCGTCCCTCGCCGCGCTTGCCGCCAAGCAGCTCGCTGGCCCGGTTGGCCAGCACCTCGTTGACGTTCATGTTGGTCTGGGTGCCGGAGCCGGTCTGCCATACCGAGAGGGGAAACTCGTCCGGATGGCGGCCCGCCAGCACCTCATCGGCGGCGGCCACGATGGCGCAGGCGCGGGCACTGTCGAGCTTGCCGAGATGCTGGTTGACCCGGGCGCAGGCCCGCTTGATGGCGGCCAGCGCTGCGATGATCTCCGGGCTCTGGCGCTCGCTGGAGATGGCAAAATGGTGCAGTGAGCGCGCGGTCTGGGCGCCCCACAGACGATCGGAGGGGACATCGATGGGACCGAAGCTGTCCCGCTCTTGGCGTGTGTTCATGATCACTCTCTCTCGGATGGCGGAGTCATCCGAGTTAACACCCAAACCAAATGAAAGTCATTATCGTCTTTTCGCTTGCGCCTTGATCTGCTGATGGAAAATACCGTATTAAGCTGGATGGTTCAGGATGTGGATGAGCGGCATAGGACGCAAGGAGGGGAGATGCAAGACGGTTTATCGGCCCTGGTAGTGGAAGGGGGCGCCATGCGCGGCATCTTTGCCGCCGGTGTGCTCGACGCCTTTCTCGACGCAGGCCATACCGGCTTCGATCGCTGCATCGGGGTCTCGGCGGGGGCGGTCAATCTGGCGGCTTTCCTGGCCGGGCAGCGCGGGCGTAACTACAAGGTCATCACCGACTACTCCTGCCGTCCCGACTTCATCAACTTCGGCAAGTTTATCCGTGGCGGCCACTGGCTCGATCTCGACTGGTTGTGGGAGGTGACCATCCGCGAGATCCGTCTCGATCTGGCCCGTTTTGCCGCCAATCCGGTGCCGCTGACCGTGGTGACCACCCGGGTGAGCAACGGCCAGCCCGCTTATATCCAAGCCGATGCCACGCGGCTGGAGAATCAAATCAAGGCTTCTTGCTCGGTGCCGCTCGCCTATCGCGGTTTTGTCTCGCTGGAAGGGGAGGCGATGACCGACGGGGGGGTCGCCGACTCCATTCCGGTGCTGCACGCCTATGAACAGGGGGCGCGTGACATCACTGTGGTGCTCTCACGCCCCCTTGGTTATCGCAAGCAGGCCCCGCGTCTGCCGGCCCTGGTGCGTCGTCTGCTGCGCGCAACGCCAGCGCTGGCCGAGGCGATGCTGCGCCGTCATGAGGCCTACAACCGGGCCATCGACTTCATTACGGCGCCGCCTGCCGATTGCCGGCTGCATCTCATCGTGCCGCCGCCGGGGTTTCGGGTCGGGCGCATGACCACCGACAAGGCATGCCTCGAGGAGGGCTATCGCATGGGGATGGCGATGGCTCACGCCCATTTGGAGAGGCGGCGACAAGACTAAAAAAGAAGGGCCCGGAGGGGCCCTTCTTGCTTACTCCGGTTTCGGAGTGAGAATGGTCGGTTTGGGGTCGGGCAATTGCTCGGGGTAGTCGAGGTTGTAGTGCAGGCCACGGGACTCCTTACGACGAATGGCGCAGTCGACGATAAGCTCGGCTACTTGCAGCAGGTTGCGCAGCTCCAGCAGGTTGTTGGAGACCCGGAAATGGGCGTAGTACTCCTGCACCTCTTGCTTGAGCATCTCGATGCGGCGCTTGGCGCGTTCGAGGCGCTTGTTGGTGCGCACTATGCCTACATAGTCCCACATCATCAGGCGCAGTTCGTGCCAGTTGTGCTGGATCACCACCCGTTCGTCGGAGTCGTCTACCTGGCTCTCGTCCCAGGCGGGAAGCTCGGGCGGCTCTTCGCTGTCGGCCAGCTTGCTGAGAATATCTTCGGCGGCGAAGCGGGCGTAGACCACGCACTCGAGCAGGGAGTTGGAGGCCATGCGGTTGGCCCCGTGCAGGCCGGTGTAGGTCACCTCGCCGATGGCGTAGAGACCCGGTATGTCGGTTTGGCCACGCTTGTCGACCATGACACCGCCACAGGTGTAGTGGGCCGCAGGGACAATCGGA
This sequence comes from Aeromonas simiae, assembly GCF_014892695.1. Taxonomy (NCBI): domain Bacteria; kingdom Pseudomonadati; phylum Pseudomonadota; class Gammaproteobacteria; order Aeromonadales; family Aeromonadaceae; genus Aeromonas; species Aeromonas simiae. Next base: position 2,871,768 of record NZ_CP040449.1, on the reverse strand, counting down.
ATGGGCTCCTTGGTGATGTCGATCCCGACCGCCATGCAGCGCTCATAGATGGTCGGGAAGTGCTTGATAATGAACTCGCTCGGCTTGTGGCTAATGTCGAGATACATGCAATCCACCCCGAGGCGCTTCATCTCGTGGTCGATGGCGCGGGCGACGATATCGCGCGGGGCCAGTTCGCCCCGTTCGTCGAAGTCCAGCATGAAACGGCTGCCATCAGGGCGGCGCAAGTAGGCCCCTTCGCCGCGCAGCGCCTCGGTCAGCAGGAAGTTGCGATCATCCGGGTGATAGAGGCTGGTGGGGTGGAACTGGTTGAACTCCAGGTTGGCAACCCGGCAGCCGGCGCGCCACGCCATGGCGATGCCATCACCCGAGCTGACATCCGGGTTGGAGGTGTACTGGTAGACCTTGGAGGCCCCGCCGGTGCCCAGGGCCACGAAACGGGCGCGCACCACTTCCACCTCTTCGGTGTTGCGGTTCCAGACATAGGCACCGAGCACCTTGTTACCCGGCAGGCCGAGCTTGCGGGTGGTGATGAGGTCGACTGCGTTGAAGCGCTCCATCAAGGTGATGTTGGGGTGCTGGCGTACTTGATCGACCAGGGTGGTCTGCACGGCTTTACCGGTGGCGTCGGCGGCGTGGAAGATGCGGCGGTGGCTGTGGCCCCCTTCGCGGGTGAGGTGGTAGTGCTCCTCCCCCTCTTCTCCCTTCTCCTTGTCAAACGCGACCCCTTGGCCGATCAGCCACTGGATCGAGTCACGGGCGTGCCGGGCAGTGAACTCGACCGCCCGCACGTCGCACAATCCGGCGCCGGCGTTGAGGGTGTCGTTCACGTGGGATTCGATGCTGTCGGTTTCGTCGAAAACGGCAGCGATGCCTCCTTGCGCATAGAAGGTGGCCCCCTCACTGATGGGCCCCTTGCTCAGTACGAGGACCTTGGCCTTGTCTGCCAGACGCAGGGCGAGAGACAGACCGGCGGCACCGCTACCAATGACGAGTACGTCGCAAAGGTATTCAACACTTGCTTTCATAAGTATCATTGGCCTGAGTAAAAACTGGCCCTATGGTAGCCCAATGGGCTGGTGTGATGCAGCTCGCATCACATTTTTTTGCGCCCAAGCGAACTTTCTTTGATGAACCCTGTCTGAACTAGTGCGCTTAGGAAGGGCCGGAACGAGAAGAACAATAACCTATGGGGGTTTTACGGCTCCGATGAGCGACCAGAATCTACTGGATGAACAACTGGTTGAGCGGGTTCAACGCGGCGACAAAAATGCGTTCAACCTACTGGTGCGAAAGTATCAGCACAAGGTGGTCAACCTGGTGGCGCGTTACGTCAATAACCCTGGCGACGTGCCCGATGTGGCGCAGGAGGCTTTTATCAAAGCCTACCGGTCACTGCCGACATTTCGCGGTGACAGTGCGTTTTACACCTGGTTGTACCGAATCGCCGTGAACACGGCCAAAAACTATCTCACCTCCCAGGGGCGGCGCCCGCCCAGCAGTGATGTGGAGGCTGAAGATGCGGAATATTACGATGGTGGCGAGGCGCTGACGGAGATCTCGACCCCGGAAAACCTAGCGTTGACCGATGAGATCAAACGTACCGTGTTTGCCGCCATCGAGGCCCTACCCGAAGATTTGAGGACGGCCATCACCCTTCGTGAACTGGAAGGGCTGAGTTATGAGGAGATTGCAGAGATCATGGAGTGCCCGGTCGGTACTGTGCGCTCACGGATCTTCCGGGCTCGGGAAGCGATTGACCGGAAACTGCAACCTCTGATTGAACACTAACTTGGGGATACAGGTTTACTATGGCGAACAAAGAGCAACTTTCGGCACTGATGGATGGTGAGCTGGAGCGTGAAGTACAGGCGTCCCTGCTGGATTCTTTCGGTGATGATGTAGAGCTGCAAGAGGCGTGGTCCCGCTACCACCTCATCGGCGATACGATGCGTGGTGAGCTCGCAATGGACATGCCGTTCGACCTGTGCGACAAGATTGCCTTGGCGCTTGAGGATGAGCCAACAGTACTGGCGCCGCAGCCGGCCCCTGCTGACACCATTCCTCAACGCAATGTTGTGGTGCCCTTCGTGCGCCGTGTCGGCCAGCAGTTTGGCCAGTATGCCATCGCCGCTTCGGTGGCGGCTGCCGTCATCTTCGGTGTGCAGCAGTATCAGGGGCAGGATCATGTGGTCCCGACCTCTCCCGTTCTCAACACCATTCCGGTTGGGGGCAATGCCTCTCCGGTGAGTGTGCATTATCCCAAGGATGACAGCCGTGCCCGGCAGCAGGCGCTGACCGAGCAGCAGATGAGTGAGCAGCGTGAGCGCATCAATGCCTTCCTGCGGGATCATCAATTGCAGCAACGTCTCCATCAGGCACAACAGGTTCAGGAATAAACTACGTGCGTCAGAGCAGCCTCGTTTTTCTGGTTTCTGCTCTTCTGATTTCAGCCCAGGCCTCGGCCGACGATATGTCGGCCGAGGCCTTGCTGCAACAGATGCAGAGCGCCGCCCAAACCCGCAATTATGAACTCTCCATGGTTAAGGTTCGTCAGGGGCGTCTCGAATCCCTGCGCTACAGCCATGCCCAGATCGACGGCCAGCCGGTTGCCCACCTTGGTCACCTGGATGGTCAAAACGTGGAGTATCTACAACGGGGTGATGAATTCACCTTCTTTGAAAACAGCCACGCCCCTTATACCTTGAAGGGGGCCCGCTTCCCCGGCATCTGGAGTGCGCTGCTGAGTGCGCCACTTAATAAGGTGCTGTCCTCTTATGATATTGTGCTGGCCGGGCGTAGCCGGGTGGCCGGGCTGGTCTCCCAGGTGGTGCGTCTGGTGCCCCGTGATGGTGACAAGTACGGTTTCATGCTGTGGCTCGATGAGGGAAGCCACCTGTTGCTGCGGGTCGACATGGTCGATCGGGAAGGCACCTTGGTGGAGCAGATGCTGGGGGTGGATCTCGATTTCTTTACCACCCCCCCGGACTGGTTGCTCAAGCTGGCGCGTGGCAAGCAGCCCAAGGCGCTGGAATTGAATGAGGCCTATCAGGCACCGCAGCAGGTGCTGGGGTGGCGCATTACCTGGTTGCCGGAGGGGTTCAAGCTCAAATCGAGCGACCGCCACCAGCTGGTGGCCACCAACCTGGCGGTGGACTACATCATGGCCTCCGACGGTCTGGTGGACTTCTCTGTGTATGTGACCCGGGTCGATCCCCAACAGAGCGTGCGTCATCAGTTGATCCGTCAGGGTGCGACCAACCTGATCAGTTATGTTAACGACGTCGGCGTTGAAATCACCGTGGTCGGCGAGATCCCGGCCGAGACGGCCAAGAAGATCGCCGAGTCGGTGCGTCCGCTCTCTCGCAACGAGGCGACCCAATGAATGCAATGAGTGAAGAGTTGGCCACTGTGGTTGAGCTTGATGGCGACCACGCCTGGGTGACCTGCGAGCGTCGCAGCGCCTGTGGCAGTTGTCACCAGCAGAGTGATTGTGGCACCGGCACTGTGGTCAAGGCGCTGGCTAATCGTGCCCATCGGGTGCGGGTCAGGCTCGCCGGCGAGGTGAGGGTTGGCCAACAGATCCGCATCGGCATTCCCCAGCGCAGCCTGGTGAGCAGTGCGGCGCTGGTCTATTTGTTGCCGCTCTTTACGCTCATGCTGGGGGCCCTGCTCGGCCAACTCTGGTTGCGACCGCTGCTGGAGGCCGGAGAGGGGGCCACCATTGCCATGACGGCCCTAGGTGGAGTGGTCGGATTTTTACGGGTTCGTTACCTTTCCCGCCGCCTCAGCGAGGGGGATTACGCCCCGCGCATGTTAGGGGTTGTCATTTCGACCCATTTCCAACCTTAAGCCGGTATGATGTGATTTCTCTGACTCGGCCGACTAAAGAATGGCCGAGCGTTCGCATATCCAGTAAAATCCTGCCTTCACATCCGGACACAACCTTTTTTGAGTGATTATTGCTCGATGAAATATATTCGAAACTTTTCCGTTATTGCGCACATTGACCATGGTAAGTCGACGCTCTCCGACCGCCTGATCCAGATCTGCGGCGGCCTCTCCGATCGGGAGATGCAGGAGCAGGTGCTGGACTCGATGGATCTGGAACGTGAGCGTGGCATCACCATCAAGGCTCAGAGTGTGACCCTGAACTACCAGGCCAAAGACGGTAACACCTATCAGCTGAACTTTATCGACACCCCGGGCCACGTGGACTTCTCCTACGAGGTCTCCCGTTCCCTGGCGGCCTGTGAAGGGGCGCTGCTGGTGGTCGACGCCGGTCAGGGGGTTGAGGCACAGACTCTGGCCAACTGCTACACCGCCATGGAAATGGATCTGGAAGTGGTGCCGGTGCTCAACAAGATCGACCTGCCGGCCGCCGAGCCCGAGCGCGTTGCCGAAGAGATCGAGGATATCGTCGGTATCGATGCGGTCGATGCGGTGCGCTGCTCCGCCAAGACTGGCCTCGGTGTCGATCTGGTGCTCGAAGAGATCGTGGCCAAGATCCCGTCTCCGAAGGGGGACCCCGAGGCCCCGTTGCAGGCGCTGATCATCGACTCCTGGTTTGACTCCTACCTCGGCGTCGTCTCCTTGGTGCGCATCAAAAATGGCTCGCTCAAGAAGGGCGACAAGATCAAGGTGATGAGCACCGGCCAGGTGTGGGGCGTCGATCGCATCGGTATCTTCACGCCCAAGCAGGTGGACACCACCGGCCTTGGCTGCGGCGAGGTAGGTTGGGTGGTCTGCGGCATCAAGGACATCCACGGCGCGCCGGTGGGCGATACCCTGACCCAGGCCAAGAACGGGGCCGACAAGCCGCTTTCCGGTTTCAAGAAGGTCAAGCCGCAGGTCTATGCGGGGCTGTTCCCTATCTCCAGCGACGATTACGAGGCGTTCCGTGACGCCCTCGAGAAGCTCTCGCTCAACGATGCATCCTTGTTCTTCGAACCGGAGAACTCCACCGCGCTGGGCTTTGGCTTCCGCTGTGGCTTCCTCGGCATGCTGCACATGGAGATCATCCAGGAGCGTCTGGAGCGGGAATACGATCTCGATCTCATCACCACGGCGCCGACCGTGGTCTACGAGGTGCTCACCACCGACGGCGAGACCAAGTACATCGACAGCCCGGCCCACCTGCCGGCCGTCACCAGCATCGAAGAGGTGCGCGAGCCTATCGCCGAGTGCAACATCCTGCTGCCGCAGGAGTACATGGGCAACGTCATCACCCTGTGTATCGAGAAGCGCGGTGTGCAGACCAACATGGTCTACCACGGCAACCAGGTGGCCCTCACCTATGAGATCCCGATGGCGGAAGTGGTGCTCGATTTCTTCGACCGCCTCAAGTCCACCAGCCGTGGCTACGCCTCGCTCGATTACAGCTTTAAGCGTTTCCAGACCTCCGACATGGTGCGTCTCGACATCATGATCAACGGCGAGCGGGTGGACGCTCTGGCCATCATCACCCACAAGGACAACGCCCAGTATCGCGGTCGCCAGGTGGTGGAGAAGATGCGCGAGCTGATCCCGCGCCAGATGTTCGACATTGCCATCCAGGCCGCCATCGGCAACCACGTCATCGCTCGCAGCACCGTCAAGGCACTGCGCAAGGACGTGACCGCCAAGTGCTATGGCGGTGACGTGAGCCGGAAGAAGAAGCTGCTGCAAAAGCAGAAAGAGGGTAAGAAACGGATGAAGTCCCTGGGCCGCGTCGATGTGCCGCAGGAGGCTTTCCTGGCCATTCTCCACGTAGGTAAGGATTAATCCCCCATGGCGAGCACTTTTTCCCTGATCCTGGTCGTCGTTACCGTACTGACCGGCATCATCTGGACGCTGGACAAGCTGGTCTGGTCCAAGCAGCGCGCCGCCAAGGTGGCCGCTGCCAGGGTGAATGCCGGCGCTGCGGTGGATGAGAAGACCCTGGCCAAGGTGGCCCAGACCCCGGTCTGGATCGAGCAGACCGGCGGCGTCTTCCCGGTGATCGCGCTGGTGCTGATCCTGCGCTCGTTTATCTACGAGCCGTTTCAGATCCCGTCCGGCTCCATGATGCCGACCCTGCTGGTGGGCGACTTCATCCTGGTGGAGAAGTTCGCCTACGGCCTGCGTGACCCGGTGACCAACACCAAGTTCCTGGAAACGGGCGAGCCTGAGCGCGGCGATGTGGTGGTGTTCAAGTATCCGCTCGATCCGCGCGTTGACTACATCAAGCGAGTGGTCGGCCTGCCGGGCGATCGCGTCATCTATCGCAACAAGGAGCTGCTGATCCGTCCCCGCTGTGTTGAGGGGCAGGAGTGTGGCGGCTTCAAGAAGCTGGACGTAACGTTCGAGCAGCGCGGTGAGTTCTCCCAGATGGGGATCCCGCTCGATCGCTACACCGAGCAGTTGGGTGAGGTAAAGCACGAGACGCTGCGTAACCCCCTGATGCCGGATCTGGTGGATCGCTACTATCGCCAGAGCGGTACTTACCAAGATGAGTGGGTCGTGCCGGAGGGGCACTACTTTGTGATGGGCGACAACCGCGATAACAGCACCGACAGCCGGTTCTGGGGCTTTGTGCCCGAGCAGAACCTGGTCGGCAAGGCCGTCGCCATCTGGATTAGTTTTGAATTTGAACGGGAAGAAGGGTCAGTGTTGCCGGGTTGGATCCCGACCGGTGTCCGCTTCAACCGTATTGGCGCAATCAAGTGATGACCATCAAGCGTAACCGGCTGCAGTCCCGTCTGGGCTACAGCTTCAATGACGGCGAGCTGCTGACCCGGGCTCTGACCCACCGCAGCGCGGGCTCCCGTCATAACGAACGTCTGGAATTTCTGGGCGACTCCATCCTCAGTCTGGTGATCGCGGAGGAGTTGTTCCACCGCTTCCCCCAGGTCGCGGAAGGGGACATGAGCCGCATGCGTGCCACCCTGGTACGCGAGAAGACCCTGGCCGAACTGGCTCGTGAATTCGAGCTGGGGGATCACCTGATCCTGGGGCCGGGCGAGCTCAAAAGTGGCGGTTTTCGCCGCGAATCGATCCTGGCTGACACCGTTGAGGCGGTGATCGGTGCCGTCTACCTCGACAGCAATATCGACGTGACCCGCACCCTGCTGCTCGGCTGGTACGCCAGCCGCCTCGAAGCGATCAAGCCGGGGGTCGAGCAAAAAGATCCCAAGACCCGTCTGCAGGAGATCTTGCAGGGCAACCGCAAGTCGCTGCCCACCTATACGGTGATAGATGTGAAGGGCGAGGCCCACAATCAGGAGTTCACCGTGCAGTGTGACGTCGAGGGGCTACAGGCGCCCTTGGTCGGCGTCGGCACCAGCCGTCGTAAGGCCGAACAGGCCGCCGCCCAACAAGCTCTGGAGCAACTGTTATGAGCGATACCACCTACTGCGGCTTTGTCGCCATCGTCGGCCGCCCCAACGTGGGCAAGTCGACCCTGCTCAACCAGCTGCTGGGTCAGAAGGTGAGTATCACCTCGAAAAAACCCCAGACCACCCGCCACCGCATTCTGGGGATCGATACCGACGATAACTACCAGACCATCTATGTGGATACGCCGGGTCTGCACATCGAAGAGAAGCGGGCCATCAACCGCCTGATGAACCGCGCCGCCACCAGTTCGCTGGGGGATGTGGCCATGGTGGTGTTCGTGGTCGACGGTACCCACTGGACCAAGGATGACGAGATGGTGCTCGGCAAGCTGCGGGGTCTCAAGTGCCCTGTGGTGCTGGCAATCAACAAGGTGGATCAGATCAAGGACAAGGAGGCGCTGCTGCCCCATCTGGAGTTCTTAAACAGCCAGATGCAGTTCGCCCACGTGCTGCCCATCTCCGCCCGCAAGGGCGACAACGTGGAGAAGATCCGCGAGTGGGCCCGGCAGTGGCTGCCCGAGAACGAGCACTTCTTCCCCGAGGATTACATCACCGATCGCTCCTCGCGCTTCATGGCGGCCGAGATCATCCGCGAGAAGCTGATGCGCTTCACCGGTGAAGAGCTGCCCTATTCGGTCACCGTGGAGATCGAGCGCTTCAAGATCGAAGATAACGGCATCTTCCACATCAACGGCCTCATTTTGGTCGAGCGCGATGGTCAGAAGAAGATGGTGATCGGCAACAAGGGCGAGAAGATCAAGACCATCGGTACCGAGGCCCGTCTCGACATGGAGCGCCTGTTCCAGAACAAGGTGCACCTCGAGCTGTGGGTCAAGGTCAAGGCCGGCTGGGCCGATGATGAGCGCGCCCTGCGCAGCCTCGGTTACGGTGACGACTGATATGCGGGGGGATGCCCTTGCAGCCCCGCCAGCGTGAGGGCGGCGACCAGGTCGCCGCCTTCGTCATCCATGCCCGCCCTTATCGGGAGACCAGCCAGTTGGTCGAGGTGTTCAGCGCCGAGCTGGGTCGTTTAACCCTCATCGCCAAAGGCTCCCGTGCCGCCCGCTCTCCCCTCAAGGGGATGTTGCAGCCGTTTGCCCGTCTCTTGCTTAGTTGGCGCGGGAGGGGCGATCTCAAGACCCTCACCCGTGCCGAGCCGCTTGGGCTGCCACGCCGTCTCACCGGCGATCGCCTGTTCTACGGCCTCTATCTCAACGAGCTGGTCTACTACCTGCTGGAATCCGGTAGTCCCTTTCCCGATGTCTTCGAGGCGTATGCCGAGGCGCTGACCCTGCTGGTCGACACCCCGGTGCCCGAGCTGCCCCTGCGCCGCTTTGAGTTTTTGCTGCTGGAGGCGCTCGGTTATGCGGTCGATTTTGTCACTGCGGCCGATGATGACTCCCCGATCCGCACCGATCTACTGTATGGTTTCGAACGTGAGCTGGGGTTTGTGGCGCGTGAGCGTACCCCTGATCCTGCGAACCTGTTTCTTGGCGCGCACCTGCATGCGTTCGCCGAACACCGATTCGATAGCCCGGCCATCTTGCAGGCAGCCAAGCGTTTTAGCCGGCTGGCGCTGCAACCTTATCTGGGGCAGCGTCGCCTCAAGAGCCGGGAACTGTTTCTCAAACGCAAGGTTTCATCCAAGGAGTAGCCAATGAGCGAGATCTATCTGGGGGTCAACATCGACCACATCGCCACCCTGCGTAACGCCCGCGGTACCCAATACCCGGATCCGGTGCAGGCTGCCTTCGTGGCCGAGCAGGCCGGCGCCGATGGCATCACGGTGCACCTGCGGGAAGATCGCCGCCACATCACCGATCGGGATGTGGAGATCCTGCGCCAGACCATCCAGACCAGAATGAACCTGGAGATGGCGGTGACTGAGGAGATGGTGGGGATCGCCTGCCGCATCCAACCCCATTTCGCCTGTCTGGTGCCGGAGAAGCGCACTGAGGTGACCACAGAGGGCGGGCTGGATGTGGCCGGCCAGCTCGACAAGATCAAGGATGCGGTGGCGCGCCTGGCGGCGGTTGGTACCCAGGTGTCGCTCTTTATCGATGCCGATCCTGAGCAGATCGACGCCGCCGCCGAGAGCGGTGCCCCCTACATCGAGATCCACACCGGCCGCTACGCCGATGCCACCACCGAGAGCGAGCAGAATGCCGAGCTTAAGCGCATCGTGGCTGGCGCCGCCTATGCCGCCGGCAAGGGGTTGAAGGTGAACGCCGGTCATGGCCTGCACTATCACAACGTCAAGCCGATTGCCGCCATCCCCGAGATGAATGAGCTCAACATCGGCCATGCCATCATAGGTCGCGCCGCGTTTGACGGGCTGGCCAAGGCGGTGGCCGACATGCGATCCCTGATGCAGGAAGCGCGCGCTGGTCTGTAACCCTCTGGCTCTCCCACGCTCTGGTGGGAGCGGCGCACATAAAAAGAGAGGCCGATGGCCTCTCTTTTTTGTTGGGATCAGGGCACGTATTGTTCGAGCAGCACATTCAGCCGGGCCCAACTGTCGGCATCGGGCTCCCCGTCGATGCGGGCGGGGCGAAAATGGAGCTGGAAGGCGCGCAGCACCTGGCGCGAGGGCTCATCCCACTCACCGCTTTGGGGCACCCCGTAGCCATAGCGAGCGAGCGCCTGCTGCCAGGGGAGGGCGTCGACGGGGAAGGGCTCCTGGCGGCGTTGGGCGACCCGCGCCTCGTCCGGCCAGGCGCCAACACCGAACTCGGCGTGCAGACGTTGCCAGGGGAAGCGGGGGCCCGGATCGACCTTGCGATCAGGGGCCACGTCGCTGTGGCCGAGTACCCGGGTGGGCGGGATGCGGTACTGGGCCACCTTGTCTTGCAACAGGTGGGCAACGGCCTGAAATTGGGCCTCGGGATAGGGGGGCCAGCGGCGCTGATCGAGGGGAAGCTCCGCCTCCTCTGGCGGATAGCCCAGATTGACGATCTCGATGCCAAGCGAGCTGGCATTGAGCCCGGCCTGACTTTGCCAGCGGCTCTTGCCCGCATGCCAGGCGCGCTGGCTATCGGCGACCAGTTGCAAGATGGGGTAGGGAGAGGTGCCATCCGCCGCTGCTGGGACAAGATAGTGGGCGCTGACCTGATAGGCCGGCTCGGTGAGCAGGTGCAGGGATCGCTCATCATCCTCGTCGGTGTAGTGCAAGATGATGAACTGAATACGCTCATCCTGATTGGCGCTTGAGTAACGGCTATCGAGGCGGTAGGGGGCGGGCTGACAGGCCCCCAGCAGCAGGGTGAGCAAGAGGGCATGGCCACACTCTGGCCATCCTCGCCCTCTGCCGGCAACCAAGCGTCGGGCTAACAGTGAGCGAGGGCGCCAGCGCATGGAGGTCAGCCGCGATACTTGGCGGTGAGGCCGATGAGGAAGTTACGCAGGATCTGATCGCCGCAATCCTGGTAGTGCTTGTGCTCCCGGGAGCGGAACAGGGCACTAAGCTCTGACTTTGACAGGTTAAAGTCGGCCAGCTTGAGCGTGCCGAGCATCTCCTCTTCCTTGAAGTTAAGGGCGATGCGCAGCTTGCGCAGGATCAGGTTGTTGTTGATCCGGTTGGGGATCACTTGGGGCGGCGCATCATCGCGCACCCCGCGGCGCACGGCGATCAAGCCATCGAGGAACTGGCTGAGGGCCGCATCCGGGCAGGGGACAAAACCGGCCTCCTGCTCTTCCCCCTCGGCGGCCTCTTTCATCAGCCAGCCGTGCAGCTGGGCGTGGGTGACGGTCAGGTTGCCCTTGGCAAACATCTCGACCATCTGGTCGTTGCTGATGCTGAGGGCGTAGCGCAGGCGGCGCAAAATATCGTTATTGGTCAAGGTTGACTCCTCTGAATAGGGGGCAACTGTACCATCTGCCGGGATGCGCGTCGAAAAAGCCGGTCACCCGAGATAGCGGGGGGCCTCTTGTTGCACCTGGGCCATGGCATCTTGCAATTCGAGCAGCTCGGGCTCGAGTTCGCAGGGATCGACGCCATCACGCAGTAACTGCTCGAGCTGGGCCAGCAACCGTTGCAAGGCGGGCACGCCGCAATAGGCGCTGCCACCGTGCAGCTTGTGCAGCCGTTGCATCAACTCTTCGGGGGCGGCCTCTCCCTCGAGCGCCTGCTCGATGCAGGGGGCGGTGTCGTCGAAACTGGCCAGCAGCATGGTGAGCATTTCACGGGCCAACTCCTCCTTGCCAGCGGCCTGACGCAGGGCCAGCGACCAGTCAATGAGCTGGCTCTGGGTGCGCGGGTGGCGCTGCTCGGCGAAGGTGGTGATGAGCTGTTCGAGCACGCTCTCGTCGATGGGTTTGGCCAGGTAGTCGTCCATCCCCTGGCGGATGAGGCGCTCTCGCTCACCTGGAATGGCATGGGCGGTGACCGCGACGATGGGGGTGTCGAGGTTGCGGGAGTGGCGACGGATCTCCTGAGTGGCGCTGATGCCATCCATGATCGGCATCTGAATATCCATGAAGATGATGTCGAACACCTGCTCTTGGGCCAGCTTGACCGCTTCTTTGCCGTTCTGGCAGCGCACCACTTCGCTCACCATCTCTTCGAGCAGGGCTGCAATCAGTTTCAGGTTGGCGGGGTTGTCATCCACCGCCAGCACGCGGATGTCGTGGTGCGGGTGGGGAGAGGCCAGCAAGGGGGCTCCGGCCTCATCGCGTGTGGTCTCTTCGCTGGTGAGGGCCTGCAACAGCTTGCGGTGGTGGGCTGGCTTGGAGAGGCAGTGGCGGGCGCCATGCTCCAGCATCAGGTCATGCAGCGCCTGATCGTGGCTGCCGAGCAGTACGATAACGGGATTGTGTTGGGTGAGCGTCTCCAGCTTGATCAGCACCTGCTCGGTGGGCAGCCGGCTGCCGGCGCCGATGATGACGGTCTCTCCGGGCTCGGGGGCACTCTCGAGCTGGGCGGGCTCGACGCCCCACTCGCGCAGCTGGGATTCGAGCGCCGAGCTGGCATAGGGATCGGGTTCGAGCAGCCACACCCGTTGCCCGGCGAGGCCGGCCAGCGGCAATGGCTCTTCAAAGTGCAGGGGGGATACATCGAGCTCCAGTACGAAAGAGAAAACCGAGCCTTCACCCGGTAGGGACGCAATCTGGATCTGCCCCCCCATCTGCTGCACCAGTTTCTGGGTGATGACCAGGCCAAGACCGGTACCGCCATAACGGCGCGAGATGGAGGAGTCGGCCTGATTGAAGGCTTGGAACAGTTGCCGCTGCTGCTCAGAGGAGATGCCGATGCCGGTGTCGGTGATCTGGGCTTGCAGGCGGATTCGGCCCGTTGGGTGCGATGCCTGTAGTTCGAGACGCACGTCCACGTTGCCGCGTTCGGTGAACTTGATGGCATTGCCGGCCAGGTTGGTGAGTACCTGCTGTAGCCGCAGCGGGTCACCGGTCAGGTGATCCGGGATGGCACTGTCAATGCACAAGGTCAGCTCCAGCCCCTTGTCGTGGGCGCTGGGGCCGAGCAGGGTCATCACCTCGGCGACGGTATCGCGCAGGCTAAAAGGAATGTTTTCAAGCTGCAACTTGCCGGCTTCGAGTTTTGAAAAATCGAGGATGTCGTTGATGATGCCGAGCAGGTTACGGGCCGACTTCTCGATGGTCTGCATGTAGTCGGCCTGGTTGGGCGTCAGGTTGGTCTTGAACAGCTGACGGGTGAAACCGATGACGCCGTTGAGCGGGGTGCGCAGCTCATGGGACATGTTGGCGAGGAACTCGGATTTGACCCGGGCCGCCTCTTGGGCTCGCTTCTTGGCCATGTCGAGCTCGACGTTTTGGATCTCGATCTGCTCCAGCGTTTCGCGTAAATCCGAGGTGGCCTGATCGATGTTCTGCTGCATCTCCTCATGGTATTCCGAGAGGGCCTTGGCCATGGCGTTGATGCCGTTTTTCAGCATATCCAACTCGCCGGTGAGTTGACCGTTGACCCGGGTGTCGAGGCGTCCTTCACGGATCCGGTGCACCGCCTGCACCATCTCGGTGATGGGCTGGGTCACGCTCTTGACCAGACGAAAGCCAAACAACACGCTCACGCACAGGCCGAAGACCAGCATCATGATGGCAAAAAAGGTATCGCGGTATTGCAGCACCAGGGCGCTGTCGGTCGCCATCTGCATGGCGATGTAGCCAATGACGGGGGGCTCGCTGTCGCTCGGTAGCGGGAAGCCGTCGAGGTTGGTTTCCGCCTGGATCGGCGTGCGCAGAATGATGTCATCCCCCAGTTGTTCAACACTGGTGAGCTCGGGGGTGGCCTCTCCCTTGGGCAAGCGCAGCAGGGCGAAGTCCCGGTGATAGTTGGAGGTGACGAAGAGCTGGTTGTCTTGGGTGAAGACGGCAATCGACTTAATGAGCGGCGAGTTCTTGCGATGGGTGAGGCCGATGAGCCGCTTGAGGGATTCCCGGCTGTGCTGGGTCATGCCGTACTCGCTGGCGATGGCGAGCGGCTCAATGATATTGATGCCCTGATTGATCAGGTTGTTTTCTAACTGCTGGTAGCGGTGAAACGAGAAATAAGCGGCCATCAAGCCGCCGATCAGTAAGGTCGGTAGTATGGTAAATGCCAGTACCCGGGCGCGGAGTCCGTATTTGGTCATACTATGCTTCTTGTGGGAGAATCACCGGCTGCAAATACCCCACATGATGACATAGCCACCTATAGGCACCAAGTTTTATGGCCCAGTTTTTCACCCCAAAGAAAGTCGCAAAGCAATCCCAACATATTGAATGCACTATAGATAACCTCGATCACCATTGCGTGGGGGTGGGCCGCTTCGATGGCAAGGCCATCTTCGTCGAAGGGGCGCAGCCCGGTGAGCGGGTCAAGGTGCGCCTGACCGAGCAGAAAAAACAGTATGCCCATGGCCAACTGCTCAAGGTGGTTCAGGCCTCCCCCGAGCGGATTGAACCGTTCTGCCCCCACTATCGGGAGTGCGGCGGTTGCAGTACCCAGCACATGACGCTAGCGCACCAGCATGAGGCAAAGCAGCAAGGGTTACGCACTCTGATGGTGCGCCTTGGCGGTGTCGAAGCCCCGCCCCTCGAGCCGGTGCTGACCGGTGCCGAGCGTGGCTATCGTCGGGTGTGCCGTCTGGCCCTGCGCTTTGACAAGGGCGAGCGCCGTGCACGACTCGGTTTTCGTCGCCGCCAGTCCAGTGAGCTGGTCGAGATTGCCGCCTGCCCGGTGCTGGAGGCCTCCCTCTCCGCGCTCATCACGCCGCTGCGCGCCCTGTTCGCTCGCCTCAAGAACCAACGTGAGCTAGGCCATGTCGAGCTGTTGCAGGCGGATGAGGGAATGTTGATGCTGCTGCGCCATACCGGCCGCCCCAACGAGCATGACCGCGCCCTGCTGACCGAGTTTGCCCAAAGCCATGAGCTGGATCTCTATTTGCAAGATGGCAGTGACCGCTTCGAGCCGTTGCATCAGACAATGACCCCTTCGTATCGCCTTGGGGAGCTGTCGCTGACCTTTGCCCCTGGGGATTTCATCCAGGTCAATCGCAGTGTCAACGATGCCATGGTGACGCGGGCCCTGGCATGGCTGGATGTTCAGCCTGGCGACAAGGTTCTCGACTTATTCTGCGGCGTCGGTAATTTCACCTTGCCACTGGCGGCAATGGCCCGCGAGGTGGTCGGGGTGGAAGGGGAGCTCGCCATGGTGCGCCGTGGTCAGCAGAACGCCGAGCGTAACGGTCTGAACAATGTCCGCTTCTACAAGGCGGATCTGGCTGCCGATATCACGGATCTGCCGTGGGCACGTGAGGGGTTCGATCGGGTGTTGCTTGACCCGGCCCGTCCCGGTGCGCTGGAGGTGATGCCGCATATTGCGAAACTTGCGCCGCGCCGCGTGGTCTATGTGTCGTGCAACCCGGTTTCTCTGGCCCGTGACAGCAAGGTGCTGACCCAGGCTGGCTACCGGCTCGCCCGGCTCGGCATGTTGGACATGTTCCCCCATACCGGTCATTTGGAGTCGATCGCCCTGTTCGAAAGGGAGTAGACTGGCACTCGGCCGACCCTCTGCCTGAGGCATGCTTTGAACGGGGTCGTGCCACCCCCTTGCTGAGGGGGACTCTTCACCGGGGGCAAGGCCCCACCCAACCAGAAGAAGGATGAACAATATGGTCTCGGTGCGCGATATACACCTCAAGGAGAACTTCACTCTTGAAGAGTGGCTCTCGTCCCTGAATCTGGGCGAGAGTGAGCGTGAACAGTTGCGCACCCTGTACCAATACTGTCTCGGCTCGGCCGATGAGGTGGTGGCGCGTCGTCTGCTGGTGCGCGGCGTGGAGATGGTGGGCATCCTGCTGATGCTCAGCATGGATATCGGCACCCTCAAGGCGGCCATCCTCTACCCCTTTGTCGAAGCCGGCTATGTCTCGCTGGAGCAGGTGGAGACCGATTTTGGCCGCAAGATCGGCAAGTTGGTGGAAGGGGTGCTGGAGATGGAGGCGATCCGCTCCTTGCAGACCGCCCAACGCACTGAAACCTCCCTCGAGCAGGTAGACAACGTGCGGCGCATGCTGCTCGCCATGGTCGAGGATGTGCGGGCCGTGGTGATCAAGCTGGCGGAGCGGATTGCCTGTCTGCGTGAGGCCAAGCTGGCCGACGAAGAGACCCGGGTGCTGATGGCCCAGGAGATCTCCAACATCTATGCACCGCTCGCCAACCGGCTCGGCATCGGCCAGCTCAAGTGGGAGCTGGAGGATCTCGCCTTCCGTTACCTGCATCCGGAAACCTACCGGCAGATTGCCAAGCAGCTCGACGAGAAGCGGCTCGACCGGGAGCGCTATATCCGCGATTTTGTGCACGATCTCAAGGTGTCGCTGGCCGAGGCCGGTATTGAGGCCGAGGTGTATGGCCGCCCGAAACACATCTACAGCATCTGGCGCAAGATGCAGAAAAAGCACCTCGAGTTCACCGAGCTGTTCGACGTGCGCGCGGTGCGGGTGGTGACTAAGCGGTTGCAGGACTGCTATGCCGCCCTAGGGATAGTGCACACTCACTTTCATCACATCCCGCGTGAGTTTGATGACTACGTGGCCAACCCCAAGCCGAATGGATATCAGTCGATCCACACTGTCGTGGTCGGCCCCGAGGGCAAGACGGTCGAGATCCAGATCCGTACCGATCAGATGCACCAGGACGCCGAGCTGGGGGTCGCCGCCCACTGGCGCTACAAGGAGGGAACCAGCGCCGGCAAGGGGGGCTTCGAGGACAAGATCGAGTGGCTGCGCAAGCTGCTTGCCTGGCAGGAGGACATGTCCGAGAGCGGATCGCTGCTTGAGGATCTGCGCAGTCAGGTGTTCGAGGACAGGGTGTACGTCTTCACCCCCAAGGGGGATGTCATCGATCTGCCGGCCGGGGCCACTCCGCTCGATTTTGCCTATCACATCCACAGCATGATTGGTCACCGCTGCATTGGCGCCAAGATTGACGGTCGCATCGTGCCCTTCACCTATGCCTTGCAGACCGGCGATCAGGTCGAGGTGATCACCCAAAAAGAGCCCAACCCGAGCCGCGATTGGATGAACCCCAACGCGGGCTTCCTGCGCTCGAGCCGGGCCCGTGCCAAGGTGGCTACCTGGTTTAGGAAGCTGGATCGCGATAAAAATATCGCCGCCGGCCGTGAGCTACTCGACAAGGAGCTGGATAGGCACAACCTCACCTTCTCCAAGATCGACAAGGTGGCGCTCGAGCGCTTCAATGCCGAGGAGCTCGACGATCTGCTGGCGGGTATTGGCAGCGGCGACGTGCGCATCAACCAGTTGCTCAACTACCTGGAGTCCCGCTACAACAAGCCGAGTGTCGAAGAGGAGGAGCGTCGCCTGCTGGAAAAACTGGAGCAGAAGGCGAGCACGCCGTTCCGTCCCAAGCCCAAGGATCACATTGTGGTCGAGGGTGTCGGCAATCTGATGACCCACATCGCCCGCTGCTGCCAGCCCATTCCAGGCGACAGCATCGTCGGTTTTATCACCCAGGGGCGCGGCGTCTCCATCCACCGGGATGATTGTGAGCAGCTCAAGGAGCTGTCACGCCGCAACCCGGAGCGGATCATCGATGCCATCTGGGGTGAGAACTACTCGGGGGGCTACGGGCTGACCATCCGCATCGAGTCCAACGACCGTTCTGGCCTGCTGCGTGACATCACTACCGTGCTGGCCAACGAGAAGATCAACGTGATGGGGGTGCGCTCGCGCTCCAACGTCAAGTTGCAGACCGCCCAGATCGACATGGAGCTGGAGATCTACAACATCGACGCCTTCAACCGGGCGCTGGCCAAGCTGAGCCAGTTGCCGGACATGATCAGCGTCAAGCGCCTGTAATCTCACCTGGCCGGCCTGTGGGCCGGCTAGGTTTTCTCCCCTTTCTCATCCCAAGAGGACTGCATGAAACCGCCGTATCAACTCGCCGACCTGCTTGCCATCATGGAGACTCTGCGCGATCCCGAACGTGGCTGCCCTTGGGACAAAAAGCAGAGCTTTGCCAGCATAGTGCCCTACACCCTGGAGGAGGCCTATGAAGTGGCGGCGGCCATCGAGGCCGGCCAGTGGGATGAGCTCAAAGGAGAGCTGGGGGATCTCTTGTTCCAGGTGATCTTCTATGCCCAGCTTGGCAAGGAGCAGGGGCGGTTCGACTTTGGTGACATCGTCGATACGGTGAGCGACAAGCTCATTCGCCGCCATCCCCATGTGTTTGGCGAGGTGGATCTTGGCAATGAGCAGGCGGTGAAGGCGAACTGGGAGGCGACCAAGTCGCGTGAGCGGGCCGAGCGCGACCAGACCAGCGTGCTTGACGACATTCCGCTGGCCCTACCGGCCCTGAGCCGGGCACTCAAGATCCAAAAGCGCTGCGCCAGCGTCGGCTTTGACTGGAAGACCCTGGGCCCAGTGGTCGACAAGGTGCACGAAGAGATCGATGAGGTGATGGAAGAGGCGCTGATGGCTGACGTCAATCCGGAGCGGGTGGCCGATGAGCTCGGCGATTTGCTGTTTGCCACCGTCAATCTGGTGCGTCATTTGGGGCACGATCCGGAAACCGTACTGCGCGGGGCCAATGCCAAGTTTGAGCGGCGTTTTCGCAAGGTGGAGGAGCTGATCGCCGAACAGGGGCTTGCCGTGAGTGACTGCTCGTTGGAGAAACTCGATTCCACCTGGAACCGAGTGAAAGAAACTTACGAAAGTTGATTTGGCGCAAGACGACCGGCCTCGCAGGCTGTTAGATTTTTGTTCGTTGTTTGGGAGTGGGGGATTTGGTATACTGTTTCCCCGTCCTGCTTCATCTCCCCGAAGCACCTTTAAACATTCCCTAAACTTTCTTTCAGGTTCAGCATGACGACCAAATATATTTTTGTAACTGGTGGCGTTGTTTCATCCCTCGGCAAAGGCATTGCCGCAGCTTCTCTGGCAGCCATTCTGGAAGCCCGTGGTCTGGATGTGACCATCATGAAACTGGACCCCTATATCAACGTGGACCCGGGCACCATGAGCCCGACTCAGCATGGCGAAGTGTTCGTCACCGAGGACGGGGCTGAGACCGATCTGGACTTGGGTCACTACGAGCGTTTCATCCGTACCAAGATGACCCGCCGCAACAACTTCACCACCGGGCGTATCTATGCTGACGTACTGCGCAAGGAGCGCCGTGGTGACTATCTGGGTGCCACCATTCAGGTGATCCCGCACATCACCAATGCCATTAAAGAGCGGGTGATTGCTGGCGGTGAAGGCCATCAGGTGGCCATCGTCGAGATCGGTGGCACTGTGGGCGATATCGAATCCCTGCCGTTCCTGGAGGCCATTCGTCAGCTGGCTGCCGAAGTGGGTCGTAATAACGCCATGTTCATGCACCTGACCCTGGTGCCCTATCTGGCCGCCGCCGGCGAGGTGAAGACCAAGCCGACCCAGCACTCCGTCAAGGAGCTGCTCTCCATCGGTATCCAGCCGGATGTGCTGATCTGCCGCTCTGACCGCGCTATTCCGGCCAATGAGCGCGCCAAGATTGCCCTGTTCTGCAATGTGCCCGAGCGCGCAGTCATCTCGATGAAGGACGTCGACTCCATCTACAAGATCCCTTCGCTGCTCAAGTCTCAAGGGCTGGATCACTACATCACCGAGCGCTTCGGCATCGAGTGCAAGGAAGCCGATCTCTCCGAGTGGGATCAGGTGGTCTATGAAGAAGCCAATTCGACCGGTGAAGTGACCATCGGCATGGTGGGCAAGTATGTCTCTTTGCCGGATGCCTACAAGTCGGTGAACGAGGCGCTCAAGCACGGCGGTCTGAAGAACCGTCTCTCCGTGCAGATCAAGTACATCGACTCTCAGGACATCGAGACCCGTGGCGAAGAGCTGCTCGAAGGGCTCGACGCGATCCTGGTTCCCGGTGGTTTTGGCGAGCGCGGGGTGGAAGGCAAGATCCTGGCCGCCAAGTACGCTCGTGAGAACAAGATCCCCTATCTGGGTATCTGCCTCGGTATGCAGGTTGCCATGATTGAATTTGCCCGCAACGTTGCCGGTATGGAAGGGGCTCACTCCTCCGAGTTCAAGAAAGATTCTCCGTTCCCCGTGGTGGGTCTCATCACCGAGTGGGTGGATGAAGAGGGCAATGTCGAGACTCGTACCGAGAAATCCGATCTGGGCGGCACCATGCGTCTTGGCTCCCAGCTCTGCCATCTGGTCGATGGCTCCAAGGTTCGTGAGCTGTACGGCTCTGCGACCATCTACGAGCGCCACCGCCACCGTTATGAAGTCAACAACACCCTGCTGCCGAAGATTGAAGCGGCGGGTCTGAAGGTGACCGGTCTTTCCGCTGACAAAAAGTTGGTGGAGATCATCGAAATTCCGGATCACCCCTGGTTTGTTGCAGCCCAGTTCCACCCGGAGTTTACCTCTACTCCGCGTGATGGGCATGCCCTGTTCGCCGGCTTTGTCAAGGCGGCGGGTGAGTACCAGAAACGTAATCTGAAGTAATCGGGAGCGGTTGGGGCATTGTGCCCCAGCCGCTTTTACTTAATAATTTCTGTCGTTTTTTTACGAAACCTGAGGAAAGAAACATGTCCAAGATCGTTAAAGTGATCGGCCGTGAGATCATCGACTCCCGTGGTAACCCGACCGTAGAGGCCGAGGTTCATCTGGAAGGTGGTTTTGTGGGTATGGCTGCTGCTCCGTCCGGCGCCTCCACCGGCTCCCGTGAAGCCCTGGAACTGCGTGACGGCGACAAGAGCCGTTTCCTGGGCAAGGGTGTGCTGAAGGCTGTTGAAGCCGTTAACGGCCCGATTGCTCAAGCTCTGCTGGGCAAAGACGCCAAGGACCAGGCCACCGTTGACCAGATCATGATCGATCTGGACGGTACCGAGAACAAGTCCAAGTTTGGCGCCAACGCCATCCTGGCCGTCTCCCTGGCTAACGCCAAGGCTGCTGCTGCTGCCAAGGGCATGCCCCTGTACGCGCACATCGCCGAGCTGAACGGCACTGCCGGTGTTTACTCCATGCCGCTGCCGATGATGAACATCATCAATGGTGGTGAGCACGCCGACAACAACGTCGACATCCAAGAGTTCATGATCCAGCCGGTTGGCGCTAAGACCCTGAAAGAAGCTGTTCGCATGGGTGCTGAAGTGTTCCACAACCTGGCCAAGGTACTGAAGTCCAAGGGCTACAACACTGCCGTCGGTGACGAAGGTGGTTTCGCTCCGAACCTGAAGTCCAACGCCGAAGCGCTGGAAGTGATCGCTGAAGCCGTTGCTGCTGCCGGTTACAAGCTGGGCACTGACGTGACCCTGGCCATGGACTGCGCTGCTTCCGAGTTCTACGACGCTGAGAAGAACGAGTACAACCTGAAGGGCGAAGGTCGTATCTTCACCTCCAACGAGTTCTCCGAGTACCTGGCTGACCTGACCACCAAGTTCCCGATCGTCTCCATCGAAGACGGCCTGGACGAGTCTGACTGGGAAGGTTTTGCCTACCAGACCAAGATCCTGGGTGACAAGATCCAGCTGGTTGGTGACGACCTGTTCGTGACCAACACCAAGATCCTCAAGCGCGGTATCGAGAACGGCATCGCCAACTCCATCCTGATCAAGTTCAACCAGATCGGTTCCCTGACCGAGACCCTGGCTGCCATCAAGATGGCCAAGGACGCCGGTTACACCGCCGTTATCTCCCACCGCTCCGGTGAGACCGAAGACGCTACCATCGCCGATCTGGCCGTAGGTACCGCCGCAGGTCAAATCAAGACTGGCTCCATGAGCCGTTCTGACCGTGTTGCCAAGTACAACCAGCTGATCCGTATCGAGGAAGCGCTGGGTGCCAAGGCTCCGTTCCGCGGTCTGAAGGAAGTGAAGGGCCAGGCTTAATCGCCTCCTGACTTCGCGTCATTGAAAAGTCCCGCCTTGGCGGGGCTTTTTTTATATGTGCCTGTGAGAGGGGGGCATCTTTCAGGCATAAAAAAGCCACCCCGCAGGGTGGCTTTTTGTTACCGCGGGCCTCTTACAGGCTCTGGGTAAAGGTACGGGTGATGACGTCGCGCTGCTGCTCCGGGGTGAGGGAGTTGAAGCGAACGGCATAGCCGGATACACGAATGGTCAGCTGCGGGTACTTCTCCGGGTTGGCCACGGCGTCTTCCAGGGTTTCACGGCTCAGCACGTTGACGTTCAGGTGTTGACCACCTTCAACCTGGGGGGCCGCTTGCACCGGCACTTCGCGGTATTCGAACTGACCCAGTTCGGAGAGCTTGACCTGCTGGTCGGTCGTGAAGGCATCACCCTTGACGCAGATGCAGCGAGCTTCCTGGTTGGCTTCGTCGAGCAGCCAGAAAGAGTTCAGCAGAGCGGCGTTGT
This sequence comes from Aeromonas simiae, assembly GCF_014892695.1. NCBI lineage: Bacteria > Pseudomonadati > Pseudomonadota > Gammaproteobacteria > Aeromonadales > Aeromonadaceae > Aeromonas > Aeromonas simiae. Next base: position 2,849,571 of record NZ_CP040449.1, on the reverse strand, counting down.
CGGCCTGGGTGATTTGAATGCCCTTGATCATGATACGACTCCTATTGAGAGCGAACGGATTGTAAGGAAGGAACCCATATTTCATGAAAAGGGGAGCTTGCCTTACACCTTTGAAACTGTGTGGGCATATATATCATGTTAGTAAACATACGCAAATTGATTTAAATCAAAAAAATGTCATTCTTGTGCATGTGTTTCACGATAAACCATTGAGTTTAATCAATAAAAGTAAAGTTTAAGTATTATTTAAGGTGTATTTTGAATATATCAAAATGATCTGTTTAGTGGTAATTTTTTTACCATTTTAGCGATTTCATCGGAGGGATTCGTCGATTTAACCTCTCTGTCGTGGTTGCGCCAAAAGAGAGCAATCCCTATGCTGGGCGCTCGATTGATGAGTTGGGGTTATGCAAGGTGCAAACGTGGAGTGATGTGCTGGGCGCAGAGAAACAGCAGGACTATTTCCAGCAGACATTGGCAGCGGTCAGGGCCGAACGTGAGGCGGGCAAGATTATTTATCCGCCTGCGACAGAGGTTTTCAATGCTTTCAAGTTCACCGAGCTGCGAGAGGTCAAGGTGGTGATTCTCGGCCAGGATCCTTATCACGGCCCCAACCAAGCGCATGGTCTCTGCTTCTCGGTACAGCATGGGGTTCGCATCCCCCCTTCGCTGGTCAACATCTATAAGGAGCTGGAGCGGGATCTGCCGGGCTTTACCGCTCCCGGGCATGGCTATCTGGAAAGTTGGGCTAGGCAGGGGGTGTTGCTCCTCAATACGGTGCTGACGGTGCAGGCCGGCATGGCGCACTCACATGCGAATTTGGGGTGGGAGACCTTCACCGACCGTGTTATCGAGGCTCTCAATACCCATCGCAGCGGGATCGTATTCCTGTTGTGGGGCTCGCATGCACAGAAGAAGGGGCGGTTTATCGATCGGGCTCGTCACCATGTTCTGACGGCCCCCCATCCCAGCCCGCTTTCAGCTCACCGCGGCTTCATTGGGTGTGGTCACTTCTCACAAGCCAACCGACTGTTGGAGCAACAGGAGATGGCGCCTATCGATTGGACCTCTGTCTGTCGATAGATTGACCAGAGGCATGGTAGCTCCTTGCTGGATGCATATAATGCGAGTAGAACTTCAATTTATATTCAGAGCAAAGGAGTGCCGCCATGTTATCCAGTCTGCACCAGGAGCATCTTAATATTGCCAAGCTGCTTGATCTGCTCAAGCGCAAGCAGAGCTTGATCGAGCATGAGCAGAAGGTCTGCTATCGCTTGATCCGTGATGTGGTTGATTATCTCAGCGAGGTATCGGATAAGCGCCATCATCCCAAAGAGGACATGATTTACGAATACTATCTGAAGTATCGGGTCGTGGACGGTGAGGTGGGGCATCGCCTGAAAGAGGAGCACGATAAGCTGGTTGAGGCGGGGGCCGAGCTCAAGGAGATGGTGGAGATGATCCTGATGGATGCGGTCATCCCGCTCGATCAGTTTACGGCCAAGCTGCAGCAATTTATCGAGCTGCAAGAAAAGCACATGGATTATGAGGAAGCGGTGATTTTCCCCCGTCTGCGCGAGGCGCTGACCGAAGATGATTGGCGTCATCTCGAGCAGAACTGGCAGATCCATTCCAATGCCGATCCTCTGTTCGGCCCCGAAGTGGCCCAGCATTTCCGTGATCTGGCAGGACGTCTGGCGTTATAGCCGTCGCCTAATATAAAGAGGCCCCGCATGCGGGGCCTCTTTATGGCTAGAAATCTAGGTTTTCATTGCCGCTGTCGTAGGCAATATCAATCGACTGCAGCTCCTTTTGCAGACGGTGCTTATCCTTAAGTGCCTCGATTTCCCTCCATTTGCGCTTTTTCCCCGGGCTGCGGCTACGTGAACCGAGCTCAACTACGTCTTCAAAATCGAAGTCAAACCTTTCCATGGTCTTCTCCCGGCATTGTTGTAGTTTTCACCACCGATATATCACAGCGTCTGCGACTTTAAAATGTTTCTGTGTCGATAGGATGACGGATAGCACAAGGGCGGCCAGAGGCCGCCCTTGTTTTCTATTGGAACCTGTTTTTGTTTACAGTTTACTGGCCAACATGGTTTCCAGTTTGCCCTGATCAACGGCAAACAGACGGATGCCTTCGGCCAGCTTCTCGACGGCCATCGCATCCTGGTTTAACTCCCAGCGGAATTCGGCCTCGTTCAACGGGGTGGGTTTGGGCTGTGTCTCACCCTGGAAACTCAGTTTATGTTCGACCAGCCCTTCTGCGTTGCTCAGCTCTTCCAGCAGGGCAGGGCCTATGGTCAGACGGTCACAGCCGGCCAGCTCAAGGATTTCACCGGTATTGCGGAAACTAGCCCCCATGACCACGGTGTCATAGCCGTGCTGCTTGTAGTAGTGGTAGATACTGGTGACGGAAACCACGCCCGGATCTTCGGCGGCGGTGTAGTCACGGTTGTGCTTGGCCTTATACCAGTCGAGGATACGCCCGACAAACGGAGAGATGAGGAAGACCCCGGCTTCGGCGCAGGCGCGCGCCTGGGCGAAGGAGAACAGCAAGGTCAGGTTGCACTGGATCCCCTCTTGCTCCAACACCTCGGCGGCGCGGATCCCTTCCCAGGTGGAGGCCAACTTGATCAGGATCCGGTCATTGCTAATACCAGCTTCGTTGTAGAGGCGCATCAGCTTGCGCGCCTTGGCGATGCTGGCTGCGGTATCAAAGGAGAGGCGGGCATCCACTTCGGTAGAGATTCGGCCAGGGACTATTTTCAGGATCTCTAGGCCGATGTTGACAGCCAGCTTGTCGCCGGCATCGATGATCTGCTGCGCCTTGTCACTGCTCTGGGCCTTGGCCCAAGTTATGGCGTCTTCGATCAGTGCGGCGTACTCAGGAATGGCTGAGGCCTTGAGTACCAACGAGGGGTTGGTCGTTGCGTCGATCGGTTGGTAGCGTTTGATCGCTTCGATGTCACCGGTATCGGCGACAACGGTTGTAAGGGCTTTGAGCTGGGTCAGTTTATCGGCCATAGCGGTATCTATCTCTTTAGGTGTGAGCGACCATGCCGGAAGGCGAGGTGGTGCTTGAAAGCCAGTTACATTTATTGAGCCCCATCCGGGGGCTCTGGAGTGCGTCCGCCTACTTAATACCTAGCGGCTGGGGCCTGCAATAGGGGGAATTGGGTGGCATTTGTACAGGAGGAGGGACGCTGGGGGCGAATGGTGTCTATCTATATGAAAAATAGTTGTTTTATCTGGCTGCGACAGTGTCTGCTTGCCGATGATTAATAACTTATTTTTTTAGTTTCAAAAACATTTGTGATTTTTGTCACAATAAATGTGATGCTGCCATCTTGAAATTTTACTACATATAAACGTTTTTTCTGTGTAACTGCACAATAGAGTGGATGGTTTAAAAACGTTTTACATGAATTCAAATCAATGGATAATCCATCAATAAAACACGTGGTCTTGCCTGCTAGCTGTGACTAAGGCCTCCTGCCTTTTGTTCGTTTTCCCGCCGTATTGCTGTGATCATTAGGAACTGATGCTGTGGTTGTGCTAAATTTCGGCGCTTTAGAAAACGTTGCCACTGCTGTGGTACTGGACAAGTTGGGACTGGGCTTAGGTTCGGGTCTTGGATGTTAATAAAAACGAGAGCCTTATGGATACATTGATTGCATTGCTCAACGATCTACTCTGGGGCGCTGTGCTGATCTATCTGCTGATTGGCGTGGGGGTCTTCTTCACCCTGAGACTGGGATTTATTCAGCTGCGTCATTTCAGACACATGTTCTCTGTGCTGAGAAACAGTCGTAAGTCGGATCAGGCGGGGATCTCCTCCTTCCAGGCGCTTTGCACCAGTCTGGCTGCTCGGGTCGGCACGGGCAATCTGGCCGGCGTTGCCGTTGCCCTCTATCTGGGGGGGCCCGGCGCCATTTTCTGGATGTGGCTGATTGCCTTCATCGGTATGTCGACCGCCTTTGTCGAGAGCGCCCTGGCGCAGCTCTACAAGGTCAAGGATGAAGACGGCAACTACCGGGGGGGCCCTGCCTATTATATGGAGCGAGGCCTCGGCATGCGCTGGATGGGGGTACTCTTCTCCCTCTGTCTGTTGCTGGCTTTTGGCCTGGTATTTAATGCGGTACAGGCGAACTCCATCAGTCTGGCGATGAATGTGGCCTTTGGTATTCCTGACTGGATCAGTGGTATAGCGCTGGTACTGCTGGCCTCGCTGATCATTTTTGGTGGGATCCGCAGTGTGGCCCGCTTTGCCGAGATGGTGGTGCCCTTCATGGCGCTGGCCTATATCGCCATGGCGCTGGTGATTGTTGCGCTCAACATCACTGAGCTGCCGGGGATTTTCGCCCTCATTATCAAGTCTGCGTTCGGCTTCGAGCAGGCCGGCTCGGGTGCATTGGGATACGCCATCTCCCAGGCGATGATTAATGGTATCAAGCGCGGCCTCTTCTCGAATGAGGCAGGGATGGGCTCAGCTCCTAATGCCGCTGCCACAGCAACGCCTTACCCTCCGCATCCCGCCTCTCAGGGATATGTACAGATGCTGGGGGTCTTTATGGATACCATCGTCATCTGTACCTGTACTGCGGCTATTATCCTGCTCTCCGGGCAGTTTGAACCGGGATCTGGTATTACGGGTGTCGAGTTGACCCAACGAGCCCTCTCCTCTCAGGTCGGAAGCTGGGGTAACAGCTTCATTGCCGCCGCGATTTTCTTTTTCGCTTTTACCTCCATTGTGGCGAATTACTCCTATGCCGAGACCAACTTGGTTTTCCTTGAGCGCAACCATAAAGTGGGCTTGATCCTGTTCCGCTTGGTGGTGTTGGGGATGGTGATGTTTGGTTCTGTGGGGGAATTGCCCACGGTATGGGCCATGGCTGATGTTTCTATGGCATTGATGGCCATTGTTAACTTGGTCGCTATATTACTGCTCTCCGGTGTAGCGATTAAACTGGCCAAAGATTATAACGACCAACTCAAATTGGGTAAGGTGCCGACGTTCGATGCCAATAAATACCCGGAAATCCGGGAGCAGCTTGAGCCCGGAATTTGGGATGATCGCAAGTCATAAATCGTGTTTATGTGACATATAAGAGGGCTGCGGCCCTCTTTTTATTTGTTTCTTTATTAGATTTAACGATTTTAGCTGTGTAGAGCGTCGCGTGTTCTTATCTTGCTCGCTGAGCCGCAACACTCTCGCCCCATTCCATCTTTTTATCGTCGAATACCCGATATGTCGATAAAAGAGTCTGGTAGACGTATCCCTCCTTTAATTCTTCCATTCCGCTTATCTTGATGGATTCAATATCGCTTAAAAATCACGGTCGTTCCTGCACGCCCATGTCCGCTTTCTCACATGGGGTGTCGAAAGGGGCCCATGCAACCTTCCTTTGACACCCCTTCCCCCTCTGTCTCCCAGACCCGTGACATGGTGTGTTCCCGACTCCGTCACTCAGGCAAGGTGTGTGTTGTGAGGCTCAATGGGGCGAGTTTTGCCTGTTTCCCCTCTAGGATGAGGCTGATAAAGATTATTGATGTGTTTTTAAGGCTTTTAACTCTCGTTTGATGTGAGTGATAAGTATCTTTTCATTCGTTTTCCATGTCTCCTTGTTGGAATTATAAGTTATAAAATCAATTTTTAACGGTGTTTTAATTTTAAAATTTATGTTTTCATGGTTTTATGTTTTGTTTTATCTGGTTTGCATGGTTTCATATCCGTGTCGCCACTACCCCGGCCAGCATGTCCGATTGAGACACCAGTCTGCATGCCATAACAGAGAGCCATCGGGTTGATGCCGGTGGAAGTGGTGGGACTGATGAATGTTGCCGTGATGGGCAGCTTCATTTCGCATTACGCACAATGTAAGACTTATTAGGAAGCTGTTATGTTCAAGAAAAGCCTGCTCGCCGCTCTGACTGTTCTGGCCGTCAACAATGCCTACGCCATCACCGATACCGGCGTTCCTGGTGGTACCATTACCTTCAATGGCTCTGTCACCGACACCACCTGTAATATCACCACCAGCAATGGTGCTGACTTCAGCGTACAACTGAGCCCGGTTACGGTCAGCAGTGTTGGTACCGACGTGGGTCTTGTTAACGAAGGCAGCAAGGCCTTCACCATGGCCGTCTCCGACTGCTCCAGCACCAATGACGAAGCGACTGCGCTGAAGATCACCTTCTCCAGCTCCAACGTTTCCGATGACGAAAAGTATCTGAAGAACTACTCCGGGACCGCGACTGGGGTGGGTATTGCTCTGACCAGCGATGGCAAGACCATGATCCCCTTCAATACCACTCACGATACCGGTCTGAAGAAGACTGATTTTGCCAATGCTGGTGAAACCAAGAGCCTGACCTACTACGCCAACTACTACAACTTTGGCGGTGCAGATGTGACTGCGGGCTCCGTCGTTACCGCTGCTACTTATACCTTCAGCTACGAGTAATAGCGATATGGCCGGAAGCGTCGTCTTCCGGCCCATTAAGGTGAATACCATGAAATATATCTTCGTCTTGATGGGCTTGCTTTTTTCCATGGCAAGTCAGGCTAGCGTGATCGTTAATGCCACCCTGGTGGTATATCCGTCAGATGCAAAATTCGTCAATGTTCAATTGGTGAATCGTGGCACAACCACTCACTTGGTGCAGTCATGGATTGATGATGGAAACGTCAGTGATACACCTGAAAAAATTAAGGTTCCGTTTGTTCTGACACCCCCGGTAGTCAAGATGAAAGGTGGTGAGGGCCAATCAGTAAAAATTGTTGGCAAAAACCTTGATTCGCTGCCGAATAATCGTGAGTCGGTATTCTGGTTGAATATCGTTGATATTCCTCCTCAGCCGGAGGGAAAAGCGAATGAAAATTACCTCCAGGTGGCGATTCGTACACGTATTAAATTGTTTTATCGCCCTGTCGGACTGTCCGATAGCGTTAATGAGGCGGTCAAACACCTCTCACTGCAACGCAATGGGGGGGCGACCTGTGTCAAGAATGATTCACCCTATTACCTGACCATAGTAAATGCGGTGACTTGGCATGGCGGTGATTTAAAAAAGAAAGTGCAGGGTAATCTACTCGATGAGGCACTTTTTATTGCTCCCTATTCTTGTCTTGCCGTCCCGGCTTCAATGAATGGTAGCGGCCAATATCGGATTAGTTATCTGGATGACTTTGGGGCACAACGTTTTGCCCTTCTCTAATTAACTCGCTGGCTACGGGCATATATTGATGAAGATGAACAAGAGTGTTGTTGTGATGAGGATGCTGTTGTTGCAGGTCATCTCATCTACACTGCCGCTTTCTACCGTATATGCCGAAACTTTTAACTCGAGCCTGTTGGTGGGCGCCTCTTCCAATGTGGATTGGAACGATGACGCGCTGATGATCGCGCCGGGGGCTTACGAGTTTGAGGTCTATGTAAACCAGCAGTGGCGCGGCAAGTTCACGCTGCGGGTGGTGGAGAACCATGCCGATGCAATCTATGTGCGTCAGGCTGATATCCCCGCCCTCGGTATTTTGGATATTCCCGCGCAAAAAATGGCTCAGGAAGAGGAAGAGATCCCCCTCGCTGAGTTGCTCCATGGTGGCACGAGTGACCTGCAGTTTGGCGAAATGAAGGCCATGCTGGAGCTGCCCCAGGCCTATGTGGAAGAGATCAGTCGTAACTGGGTCAATCCCGACAAGTGGGATCCGGGTATCAATGGTTTCTACAGCAGCTATAACGCGAGCTACTACCGCGCCAGTGCCAAAGATGGGTCATTTGATACCAACCAGAGTGCTTTTGTGTCACTGCACAGCGGGCTAAACCTGGGGGCATGGCACTTTCGTGATGTCTCTAACTTCAGTTATGAGGACATCAGTGGTCAGCGTAGCTGGCGTAGCAACTCCCGCTATCTGGAGCGGGCGCTGCCGGAGATAACCAGCGTCGCCAGTGCCGGCGATCGTTACACCACCTCCAGCTATTTTGACTCGCTGCGTTTTCGTGGTGTGACGCTGGACAAGGACGTGCGCATGCTGCCGGACAAGGATCGCACCTATATGCCGGTGGTGCGTGGGGAGGCCAGCTCCAGTGCCGTCATCACTGTCTATCAGGATGGCCACTCGATCTACCAGATGTCGGTTCCCCCTGGCCCGTTTGCCATCCGCGATCTGATGCCGACCGGTTCTCGTAGCGATCTCAAGGTGGAGGTCAAGAACTCCGGTGGGAAAACGGAGCGTTTCGTGGTGCCGTTTGCAACCATGGCCGACATGATGCGTCCCGGTAGTGATGACTATCACTTCAATATCGGTGAGGTCCACCAAGAGGGGAATGACGAGCATCCCTTGTTTGCTCAGGGGACTTACATTCGGGGCATCAATAATTACTGGACCCTGTTCGGGGGGCTCACTGGCAGTAGCGATTATCGCTCCTATTTGCTGGGCAGTGCGATTTCTCTGCCTTATATCGGGTCCGTATCGGCGAACGTGGAGCAGTCTTTTTATGACCTGAACGGCCATAAGAAGAGCGGGGAGAAGTACTCGGTCTCTTACAGTAAGTACTTTGCGACCGAGACCAACTTGACGCTGGCGAACTACTACTATCGCACCCGTAACTTTCTCTCCTTCTCCGATTTCGTGTCGGCCAAGGGAGCCAAGACGGAGGCCGTGCAGCGTAACAAGCAGGTGTTCAGCGTCTCGTTGGCGCAAAACCTGCCCGACCCATACGGTCGCTTCACTTTTGATGCCTACGTGAGTGACTACTGGAGCGATGACAAGGTCACCAAGCAGTACAGCCTGAGTTACAACAACAACATAGGTAAGGCGAGCTACACCCTGTCGCTGCGACGTTCGGACTATGACCAGAATTACGACGAGGCGCAGCAAGAGGAAGAAGGGGCGCTGAGTGCACAACTGAAGAGACATCGCCAGAGTGAAAACAGCGCTTATCTGAGTGTCACTATTCCGATGACGCTGTTCGACAGCCCCGCCAGCATGACGGCGCGCACCGCTTTCGACAAGCACGGCTACCAGTCGACCAATCTGGGGATGAGCGGCGGGCTGGAGCAGTTGGACTATAGCCTGAGCGCCGCCCATGACCACCTGGGGAACGCCAAGTCGGTCGATCTCTACGGGGCATGGAATGCCAACAAGGTGAACCTCAATGCGGGTCTGACGGAGGCGAGCGATTATCGCCAGGTCAGTCTGGGGGCCAGCGGAACCGTTCTGGCTTATGCCGATGATGTGCTGCTGACAGCCGATACCGGCAACACCTTTGTCATCGTGGATGCGCCCGGCGTGGAGAATGCGGCCATCAACGGAGATAGCCGACGCCGTACCGATAAGCATGGTCGTGCCCTGGTGTCGGGGGCGGTGGCCTATCGCATGAACGACTTCGTACTGGAGAGTGACGACAAGGCGGATAGTGAGGTTGATGTACTGGGAAATATTGCCCGCGTCGCCCCTTATGAGGGCAGTATCATCAATATCAAATATAAGACCGATACCCGCAAAAATTACCTCATGGATGTTCGTGATAGCGTCGGTAATGAATTACCTTTTGGTGCCGTAGTTTATAACGGCAATGACCAGGAAATTGGATATGTTGCGCAGGGAAGCCAGGTTTACATCAAATCGGATGAATTACCTGAGCGTATTAAAGTTAAGTATCGCAAAGCCAAGGTGGCTGAGCAGTGCATTATTTCTGATGTCCATGAGAGTGGCGTTAATACCTGTAGCTAATCGTAGATTTATGTATTGAGGGTTTTATGCCTTGCTATCGTTTTCAGCCGATTGTCAATCTGCATACCGAGCACGTGATTGGTCATGAGGTATTGCTCAAAATGCACCAGTCGGTCGACTTGGAGGCGTATTTCTCGACATTGACGACAGACAAGATGGTGGATCTGTTTTGCCGCCAGGTGGGGTTTGTGACCAGCAGTAAGCGGGGTAAGAAAACCTTCATCAATCTGCCGGTGGAGTCCTTGCTCAATGCTGCCCTGTTTGGCCGCATCATGAGTTCGCTGAGCCGTGTCGAAGAGATGCACCTGGTGATTGAAATTCAGGACCCGGAAGCGTTGCACCGTTTGCACGGAGAAGAGCTGAAACTGTTCTCTAACCATGTCCATGCCATGCGCAAGATGGGGGTGGAGGTCTGGATCGACGATATCACCGCCTTTGCCCTGATGGTGTGCATCGAGATGGGACTGAAAATCGACGGTATCAAAATCTCCCATCGCCTGTTTGCCCATTTCAAAGCCTTGGGCCAGGGGCTGACCGATTTTGTCAAAGCATGCCGCAAGGTATCGAACACCATCCTAGCCGAGGGTATCGAGACGGCAGAGGACGTGCACTTGGCCATTGATGCCGGCTGTGACCTGGGACAGGGCTTTCTCTGGCAGGAATTCTGCCTGAAGGATTCCTGATCATTCAGACATGCTCTTGGGAGGGGGGATGTTGATAAAAACATTGATGCTAACCGTGTTGCTGTGGTGGGCGGTGTCGGCTCAATCGGCTGAGGTGGCCGCTCCCCGCGGGGCATTTGCCAACACCTGTGATGTCACCGGCAAGGTGAAGGAGTCGATCAAGAGTCTCAATCTCTCCAAGGCTTTTCTCAACAGCGATACGGTCACCTATACCAACACCACGGCCTGGAACGGCCGGATGTACTGTGTGTGGGTGATCGGCGCGGATAACATGTTCTTTTTCAGCGGCTTGATGGGCCCGAAAGACAACGAGCCCTTCTATGTCGAGTTCAGTGATGATACCAGCGACACCACCTACTGGTTGAAATTCACGGTGGATTTTGACCCCTGGAAGAAGGCAGTGAGCGGGATGGCCGGCTTTCACTCGGTGGGAAGCTATCAGACCACCTACACCCTGACCATCACTCTGCTCAAGAGCAGCCCCAAGGATATCAGCAGTAGCAACAGCAAGAAGACGAGTAACGGGGTTGTCACCATCATTCCGGCGGTGGTGAGCGGTCATGGGGGGGCCGACAAGGGATCGGGCTCCAAGCAGTACGGTACGATGGCGCGTAACTACAACATCAATGACGTCGCTGCCAGCAGTTGGGATTCGGGGCGCTTCATCGCCTTTGAACGGCTCTCCATTGTCTTTAGCCCTAACCAGACCACCTGCGATGCGAAGGACACGACGGTGCAGATGCCTCCCGCGACGCTGGCTCGCCTGATCTCGCAGGGGCAGGCTCCGGGGCGCTTTTTCAACATCCCCATCACCTGTGATTCGGGCACCGTATTGGATAGATCGACCCGGCGTGTGACCTCCTGGCTGGCCAGCAACGATCTGCTCAACGAGGCGAGCAGCGGCACCATCATGGTCAATGAGGAGAGCGAGGCTGAGGGGGTGGGCATCTCGTTACGCGATCATGTGGGGCAGGATCTCGTTTTGGCTAGCCCCTCGTCCTCCGGCAGTGATGCGACCCCGTTATTTACGATCGAGAAAGGGGAGACACTCGATTCGGATTACAACGTCTACATGGAGGCCTACTACAAGGCCTATGGCACGGTGAAGGCTGGCAGCGTGATGGCTACCGCCGTGGTCATGTTTAACTACGAATAGGCGCACTTGCGCACCAATTAGAATGGATAGGCTCTGGATATCAGATTGCCGTCCTTCCTAGGTTTACGATGTCGATGTTCGCAAGGAGGTGGGATGGCGGTTTGCCATCATCGTCGGTAAGCCAGGTTATCAGGCTTGCAATCACAGTGGGTTGAGCGCTCTTGTTCACGGGATGACCACGATTGCATTGGTATTGAATCGACAACGAGAGACAGTAACGTGTCAAAAATTTTCTATACCCTTTGCATGGCATGGGCCATCTTGTTGCTGCCCATGACCGGTCATGCGGCAGGCCAGACTCGAGACCCGCGCGGCTTGCTTGGCGATACCTGTGATCCCTACAACGGGGGGCTTATCAGCGGCATCTTTCGCAAGAAACATGTCCAAGAGTCCAACAAGACCTGGAATCTCTCCCGCGCGTTTCTCAACGGCGTGGGGTCCGTCTCCAAGACCTTTACCAGCAGTTGGTCGGGCAAGATGACCTGTACCTATGGGATCACCGATAACGTTTACTTCTTCAGTGCTCTCAACGGTGCGCCTTTCTACGTGGTATTCAATGATAACGAGACGGCGCTGACCTACTGGATTAAATTCACCGTGACCGTCGAGAGCAGCAAGAAGGGGGTGAGTGGTATCGGTGGGACTCACAGCCTGTCAGGGTATCAGGGCTCCTATACCATCACGGCCACCCTGCTGACCCAGAAACCCTCGGACATTACCTCTGCCAACAGCAAGACGGTCGGCAGCGGCGTGGCCAATCTGGTGCCGGTAGTGGCCAGCGGCCATGGCGGTGCGAGCACCTCGACTGGCGGTCTTTTTAACCGCACGACGTATGGTCAGAAGGCGCTCAACTACATGATCAACGATACGGCGTCGAGCGGCTGGGATACCGCTGATTTTCTGGCGTTCGAGACGCTGAGCATCACCTATTCACCGAACCAGACTACCTGTGAGGTGACCCATGATGTCACCATCACCTTGCCACCGGCCTCTTATGCCAGATTGGTGAGCAATGGCAGTGCGCCCGGCCGACTTTTTGAGGTGCCCATTGAGTGTGGCAGCCAGACCAGTATCACCACGTCGACCCGTAATATCATGGCGTGGCTCTCCAGCCACGATCTGGTCGATGACAATGGCAGCACGGGTACCATCATGTCCAATGATGAGAGCAGCGCGGAAGGGGTGGGGATCGTATTGAGCGACGTTGTAGGAGAGATATTGACCCTCTCGAACGGCTATTCCAGAGGGACGGGCACAACGGAACTCTTCACCATCGGAAAGGCGTTGTTTCCCAAATCAGCCAGCAAGTCATGACGTTCCCAGCCCAGGGTGAGCGCTACACTCGGGGCTTTCTGACAGGTAGGCCAAGGGTATTCAGTTTGTTCATCGCACACACGTAGGCCATGACCTCTCCCACTTGACCGTTGTAGTTACGCAGACTGATTTTCCCCGTCAGCAACTGTTTGAACCGGTACATCGCCGTCTCTGCCAGCGAGCGACGGTGATACCCCGATATCTTCTTCCAGTGCGCCAACCCTTCCTTGCGCATCACCAGCACAGCCTCATTTCTTGGATGCCCCTTTTTCCAGAGCCCCGCACTCTTGCGAGGCGGGATACAGGCTATCGCCCCTTTGCGCGAGATAAGCTGATGGCTGGCCTTGCTGTCATAGGCGCCATCTGCATAAACACGCCCCAGCTTACGCCGCAGAGGGTTAAGCAAGGTGGGCAACACCTCAGCATCATGGACATTTTCCAGCGAGACTTCCGCCGCCACGATATCGTGGCTCACCGGGTCTACCGCCAGATGCAACTTGCGCCACACTCGCCGCTTCTCAGCGCCATGTTTTCTAACCTTCCACTCGCCTTCGCCAAACACCTTCAGGCCAGTCGAGTCGATAACCAGGTCGGTGATGCGCCCCTTGCTGGGCTGCCGATAGGTCACGGTCACCGTGCGGGCCCGCTTGCTGACACAGCTATAGTCCGGTGCGCACAACGGCACATTCATCAACTCGAACAGGGAGTCGAATAGTCCCTGAGTAGCCCGCAGAGTGAGGTTGAAAATTCCCTTGAGCATCAGGAAGGTACAGATGGTCTGGTCAGTGTAAAGCTGGCTGCGGCCCCGCCGCCCATGATGGTCGTGGTAGAGCCAGTTGTTCATGACTTCGGCATCAACCCAGAAGGTGAGTGAACCTCGGTTAATCAAAGACTTGTTGTATTTAGGCCAATTGGTGATGGGGTGAAGCGACTTGCCCATAATGCAGACTTGAAGAGGATGGTGGTGATCAGATCACCAAGTCCTCTGTTAGTTCCATTCAAGCTGCATCGATTTGGGAAACAACGCCCATCGGAAAAGGAGAGAAGCTAGAGAGTGATTACAACATCTATCTGATGGCCTCGTACAAGGTATACGACGCAAAGACCTTGGTGCCGGGTACCATCATCGCGACCGCCCAAGTGATGTTCAGTTACGATTAGCGCCTGCGCTAATGATTTAGAGGTCACTGTTGGCCGAAAAAAGTCGCGTCAACAGGCCATTTTCTTAATATGTGACAAGCAACGGGGTTAATATGCCCAGATAGGCAGCATCCCCTTGCTGCTTGGCTTGATTTGGTGAGGGCATTGCTGTAGCTATATCGAGTTAGTTTGCTGGCTGACTCACGGCTCTAATTAGGACGGGTATGCGTTATCTTATTGCCAATGCAGTGATTTATGATTCTGAGGCCGGGGTGTTGTCCGCTTACGATGACCCTGAAACGGAGGAGAAAAAACTCACCCCGACAGCCAATCGAATCCTGCGTCTGCTGATCGAGTCTTATGGCCGTGCAGTGACGCGTGAAGAGTTGTTGACCAACGTGTGGGAGTCGCAGGGGCAAACAGCCTCTAACAGCTCGCTGAACCAGTACGTGAGCATACTGCGCAAAACCTTCGCAACCTTCTCCAGTCTGGATGGGGTGATCGTCTCGGTTCCGCGTCTCGGCTTTACCATTTCAGGGAGCATCTCGGTCGAGACACTCCCTGAACAAGCTCCATCTTCTACGCCATCGCCTGTCCCGGAGCCAGCTCCCATGACGCTGACCTCGGGGCAGAGAAAGAAGAGGCGTGAGCGCCGTTGGGTGGAGAATCTGATGTTGATGGTGGCATGTAGTGTATTTGGCGTCTCACTCTATATTGCCATGCACCACAGCGATGCCCTGTATGAGAATACGATTGAATTTGGCAAACTGGATAAGTGCACCCTGTATGCTTACACCAAATTGCCGGTTGACGTCGCGCACAGGATTCAGCAGTCATTGGATGATATTTATCCTGAATTGCCTCGCAAATGCCAACAGCGAAATGCGAAGGTGATCTTTTCCGCACAGCGTATGGTTTATTATGGTGAGGAAGGGAAAATCTTTATGGCGTATTGCCCTCAGGAGGATGCGGAGTCAGTGTTTTATTGCTCAAACAAGTATTTTTATAATCGGGTGCTGAAGTGAAAATACTGATCTCATGTGTTCTCCTGATACTCTCTTTCCTCATCTATCAGCATCGTCTGGAGGGATTGGCCGAGTCGCAAGTTGACTATTTCTCTTGTGAGGGAAATATGGAGTACAACGACACCTCGCAGGAGCCGGATCTGCAATTTAGAGGGACCATCACCTTCAATATCGGGACGCAGCATCGTGGCTCCATGCTGATCAACGGCCACCTTGAGCGTAGCCAGGAGCACTACCGAGTCTTGCGGCTGCTGCACTTCTCCTACCGCCTGCCCAAGAGCAACGAATACCGGCTGACGCTCGACAAACCGGTGGTGATGGGCAAGGACAACATCCCCGATCCTCTGTTTGCCGAGGTGCTCAACCAAGCCAGCCTGCGCAACGAGATGTCGTTTTACATCAGCCCCATGGGGGAAAACGCGGTGGCCATCGGCTCGCTCTCCTCACCCATGATGGTATGCGTCTTTACCGAATAAGGCGGCGGTAGCAAGAGAAGGGGCCAGCATTACTGCTGGCCCCTTTGTCATGGTCGGGTGGTGCCTTTTAGTAGTTCGACTCGAACCAGGACTCCAGAATAAGCTGGGCCGAGACGGCGTCCACGCTCCCCTTGTCGAGCGCCCGGTAGCCGCCGCGCTCAAACAGACGGGCCTTGGCGTCGGTGGTGGTCAGCCGCTCGTCCTTGAACGCCACCGGTTTGCCGAAGCGGCCGTGCAGGCGGTTGCCGAACTTGCGGGCGCGCACCGTGATCTCCTGCTCGGTGCCATCCATATTGAGCGGCAGGCCGACGATCAGCAGATCTGGCTGCCACTCCTTGATGAGTTTTTCAATCTCGTCCCAGTTGGGGATCCCATCGTTGGCCTTGAGGGAGCAGAGCGGCGAGGCCGAGCCGGTCAGCTCCTGCCCAACGGCCACCCCTATGCTCTTGGTGCCGTAATCAAAACCCATCAGGCTGCGTGAACTCATGGTGTACCTCAGGCGTGGCCAATCTGGCTGGAAAGATGCAGGGTGTTGATGCCGATACTGGCGGCCGCCTTGCCCCAGCGCTCGTGCACCGGGGTGGCGAAGATGAGGCGCGTATCGACCGGCACGATGAGCCAGGCGCCATCGCTCAGCTCTTGTTCGAGCTGGCCGGCGCTCCAGCCGGCATAGCCCAGGGTCACCAGCCAGTGGCTGGGGGCCTCTGCGGTGCCGAGCGTCTCGAGGATATCGCGCGAGGTGGTCACCATCAGCTCATCGCTCAGGGTGAGGCTGGAGCCAAAACCCGGCCGGTGGCTGTGCAGCACAAAACCGCGATCGCTGGCCACCGGGCCGCCCTGCAACACCGGCTGCTTCAGTGGCTGGGTGGCGGGATGGTCGATCTTCACCTGCTCCAGCAGCTCATCGACCTGCATGTCGGTGGGGATGTTGATGACCAGGCCCATGGCCCCCTCGGCGTTATGCTCGCACAGGTAGACCAAGGAGCGCTCGAAGTAGGGATCCTGAAGGCTGGGCATGGCCAGCAGAAAGTGGTTTTGCAGTGTGTGCATGGTTCCGTGTCGCTTGTGCTGCGTGCTGCAAGTATGGCAGTTGCGTCGTCTCAATATTGAGGGGGCCGTGGCCCCCTTGCGTGGTCAGGCCTTGCCGAGTCTGCGCTCGATAGCGTCCATCAGCATGGCGCTGATGTGAACCGGGAAGGCGGCCTCAATCTCGCGGATGCAGGTGGGGCTGGTGACGTTAATCTCGGTCAGGCGATCGCCGATGATGTCGAGTCCGACGAAGATCAGTCCCTTGGCCTTCAGGGTCGGGCCCACCGCGCGGGCAATGGCCCAGTCCGATTCGCTCAGGGGGCGCGCCTCGCCACGGCCGCCGGCGGCTAGATTGCCGCGGGTCTCGCCCTGGGCCGGGATGCGGGCCAGGCAGTAGGGCACCGGCTCGCCGTCCACCACCAGCACCCGTTTGTCGCCCTCCTTGATGGCGGGCAGATAGGTCTGGGCCATGCAGTACTGGCTGCCGTGGGCGGTGAGGGTCTCGATGATGACGCCGACGTTGGCGTCATCTTCCTTCATGCGGAAGATGGAGGCGCCGCCCATGCCGTCCAGGGGCTTTAAGATGACATCCTTGTGCTCGGCGTGGAAGGCGCGCAGCTTGTCGGCCCGCCGGGTCACTAGCGTGGTCGGGGTGTGCTCGGCAAACCAAGCGGTGTAGAGCTTTTCGTTGGCGTCGCGCAGGCTCTGGGGCTTGTTGACGATAAGGGTGCCCTCATCCTCGGCCCGCTCCAGCATATAGGTGGCGTAGATGAACTCGGTGTCGAAGGGGGGGTCCTTGCGCATCAGGATCACGTCGAGGCTGGAGAGCGGCTGATCGACGACCTCACCCAGGGTGAACCAGTGGGCATAGTCATAGTTGACGGTCAGCGGGCGCATGGTGCCAAACGCTCGTCCGCCCTGCATGTAGAGATCCTTCATCTCCAGATAGAACAGCTCATAGCCGCGCTTTTGCGCCTCTTCGAGCATGGCGAAGCTGGAGTCTTTCTTGATGTTGATGGCCGAGATGGGGTCCATCACGATGCCGAGTTTGATGGTCATCGGAAATTCCTTCTGTGAGGGAGCCTGCCAGGGCAGGCTCCAGATATCAGGCCAGATCGCCGAAGCGGCACTGCAAGGCGGTGATGACGGTCAGTGCCGCTGTCTCGGTGCGCAGCACGCGCGGGCCGAGCAGCATCTCCTTGAAACCGTGCTCTACGGTAGCAGCAATCTCCTGCTCCGACAGCCCCCCCTCGGGGCCGATCAGCAGGCGCACCCCGTGCTCGGGGGCGGGCAGAGTGTTGATGCTGTATTCGGCGCGCGGATGGAGGTTGAGCTTGAGATCCTGCGTCTCTTCACGCATCCAGTCGGCCAGCTCCATCGGCATGCGCACCTCGGGCACCCGGCTGCGGCCACACTGCTCGCAGGCGCTGATGACGATCTTCTGCCACTGCTCGCGCTTTTTCTCAAGCCGATCGGCCGGCAGCTTGACGCCGCAGCGCTCGGAGAAGAGCGGGGTGATGGCGGTGACGCCGAGCTCCACGGCTTTTTGAATGGTGAAATCCATCTTGTCACCGCGGCTGATCACCTGACCGAGGTGGATGGCGAGCGGCGACTCCACCGGGTTGTCGCGCGCCCCGGTCACCTCCACCTCGACCCCTTTCTTGGTCACGGTGCGAATGACGGCGGGGTACTCCTGATCGCCGCCGTTGAACAACACCAGTTCGTGGCCGGGCTGCATGCGCAGCACCCGTCCGACGTGGTTGGCCGCCTCCTCGCCGAGGGGGAGGGTTAGGCCCGGGGCGAGCCGGGCCGCTTCATAGATTCGTGGAATTCGCATGCTTATTGGCACTGTCTGTCGATGAAGGGGTTGCTGTTGCCTTGCAGCTTGCTGATGCGCTGGTTGCGCTCGCATTCCCAGGCGTCGACCGGGTACTGCCGGTCCCAGGCTTCGAACAGTTTACGCTGTTGGCCTGCCAGACGCAGCCCGTACTGCTGGCTCATATAGAGGTAAGCGCGGGCTATCTGGCCACGCACCGGCCCCTTGGGCGGCTGTACCTGACGGCTCTTGAAGTCGACCAGCATCTGGCAGTGGCCATACTGGTTCGGTTTGCCATTCCAGTCGGAGAAGCCGTAGTTGGCGCGATCCCCGTTGACTTCACCGATGGCCGGGAAGAGGTTATGCATGTCCCCTTCCATGGTGTTGAACTCACCGCTCTTGCCGCAGTTCTTGCGCCCGCCCTCTTGCCAGCACTGCAACTGGTGACCGAACTCCCAGGCCGGCACCACATGCTCCCACTCGATGCGCGAGGCGCGAGCGGCCTGCTTGCGCGGCTGGTAGCCGCAGCTCTCCCAGTCGGGGGCCATCTGCTTGCCGTTGAACTTGATGTTGCAACCGCAATAGAAGGTGACGGGGTGGCTCTGGTAGAGCTTGACCAGATCCTGCTTGGCTTCACGGAAGGTCTGGGCCTGGGCACTGGCAAAGGTCAGGGCTCCGAGCACGAACAACATCAGACGGGACATGAGCATTCCTTGATTTGGGGGTAAACAACGAAGGGCGCCTACCATACCACAAGCCGGTGACATCCTCTGCCGTTAGGCGGGGATCAGCTCGGCGCGGCAGTGGCGACAGTGGTAGCGCGCCTCGCCGCGGCGAACCTTGTTGTGGCGGCGCACCGAGAGTTGGTGCTGCTGGCAGGCGCAGCGATAGGCAAAGGTGCGCTCGGCCAGTGGCGCGAGATCAAAGCGGTGGGTGACGCGCGGCTCGAGACCGAAGATCTCTTGCATCAGCGATTGCCACTGGCGGCCGTGGGGTAGCACTCGGCCCTTGCCGCGACCGGTTCCCCACAGGGCATAAACCAGCAGGTGCGCCACCTCGTGTGGCACCACCTCGGCGTGAAAGGCGGCCTGGTTGGCCTGGTAGAGAGCCGGGTTGAAGCGCAGCTCCCAGGTTTGCAGGCGGGCGCTGCCGGCGGCGCGGCCGCGCAGGTCGCAGCGGATCTGTGGGCGGGGGAAGGAGCGTCCGAGATGGGCTTCGGCCAGGGTAAAACAGGCGTCGACTCGCTCGCTCAGGGCGGCGTGCATGGTGGTGTGCATCGGCATAATGAAAAAGGGGAGCCGTGGCTCCCCTCTTTGCTTCTCAAGCCTTACAGACCGGCGGCGCTGCGCAGCAGCTCGGCCTTGTCGGTCTGCTCCCAGGGGAACTCGGGACGACCGAAGTGGCCATAGGCGGCGGTGGCCTGGTAGATGGGGCGCTTGAGATCCAGCATCTCGATAAGGCCATAGGGGCGCAGCTCGAAGTGCTCGCGCACCAGCTTGACCAGCAGCTCCTCGGCCACCTTGGCGGTACCGAAGGTCTCGACGCTGATGGAGGTGGGCTCGGCCACGCCGATGGCGTAGGAGACCTGCACTTCACAGCGGTCGGCCAGACCGGCAGCGACGATGTTCTTGGCCACGTAGCGGGCGGCGTAAGCCGCGGAGCGATCCACCTTGGAGGGATCCTTGCCGGAGAAGGCGCCACCACCGTGACGGGCCATGCCGCCGTAGGTGTCGACGATGATCTTGCGACCGGTCAGACCGCAGTCACCCATGGGGCCGCCGATAACAAAGCGGCCGGTCGGGTTGATGAAGTACTTGGTCTCCTTGGTGACCCACTCGGCCGGCAGCACCGGCTTGATGATCTCCTCGCGCACCGCTTCCACCAGATCCTTGTGGCTGATGTGCTCGGCGTGCTGGGTGGAGAGCACCACGGCGTCGATGCCGAGGATCTTACCTGCGTCGTCATAGGCGAAGGTGAGCTGGCTCTTGGCATCCGGACGCAGCCACGGCAGGGTGCCATTCTTGCGTACTTCGGCCTGGCGCTTCACCAGCAGGTGAGAATAGGTGATCGGGGCCGGCATCAGCACGTCGGTTTCATTGGTGGCGTAGCCGAACATCAATCCCTGGTCGCCCGCGCCCTGCTCGTAAGGATCGCTGCGGTCGACACCCTGGTTGATGTCGGGGGACTGCTTGCCGATGGCGTTGAGCACGGCGCAGGAGTCGGCGTCGAAGCCCATGTCGGAGTGGGTGTAGCCAATCTCGCGTACGGTGTCGCGCACCAGTTGTTCGATGTCGACCCAGGCAGAGGTGGTTACCTCACCGGCCACCATGACCATGCCGGTCTTGACCAGGGTTTCGCACGCCACGCGTGCCATGGTGTCCTGCTTCAGGATGGCGTCGAGTACCGCGTCGGAGATCTGATCCGCGATCTTGTCGGGATGGCCTTCGGAAACGGATTCGGAGGTAAACAGCTTTGCCATGATTGCCTTTGCCTGTGGTTGAGGGGACGCCGCCCGTGGCGACCTCCCCGATAAAACTGGATAAATTGTAGAGGTATCTACATCTGGACGTCTATTTTAGTGATGCCCCTGATCGAATGCCAGTACTATTTTTCCCGTTTGCCAGGAAACAACGGCGATCCTTTGGCTGCGGGGTCGCTATGCCGAACCAAGGCCCGTTTAGCAGAAAATCAATCGTTTGCGGTAGGTAGAAAAGCGATTGGCCTCCCAAAGCCGAGATCACCAGCCAGATAGTGTTTGCACCCGGCGGCCCCTGCTGGGAGAATACCGGCCTCGCCGTCTTGGGCAATCAAGTGAAGCAATCGCAGGAGATAGAGATGCCTTCTCGTAAAGAGCTTGCCAATGCCATCCGAGCATTGAGTATGGATGCTGTTCAAAAGGCCAATTCCGGTCACCCGGGGGCCCCCATGGGCATGGCAGACATCGCCGAGGTGCTGTGGCGCAGCCACCTGAAGCACAACCCGAGCAACCCGACCTGGGCCGATCGTGACCGCTTCATCCTCTCCAATGGTCACGGCTCCATGCTGCTGTACTCCCTGCTGCACCTTGCCGGCTACGACCTCTCCATCGACGATCTGAAGAATTTCCGCCAGCTGCATTCGCGCACCCCGGGCCACCCGGAGTACGGTTATGCACCGGGCGTAGAGACCACCACGGGTCCGCTGGGTCAGGGCATCACCAACGCGGTGGGCATGGCGATTGCCGAGAAGGCGCTGGCCGACCAGTTCAACCGTCCTGGCCATGACGTGGTCGATCACCACACCTATGTCTTCATGGGCGACGGCTGCCTGATGGAAGGCATCTCCCACGAAGCCTGCTCCTTGGCCGGAACCCTGGGTCTGGGCAAGCTCATCGCCTTCTGGGATGACAACGGCATCTCCATCGACGGTCACGTTGAGGGCTGGTTCACCGACGACACCGCCAAGCGCTTCGAAGCCTATGGCTGGCACGTCATCCCGGCCGTTGACGGCCACAACCCGGAGGCGATCAACGCCGCCATCGAGGCCGCCAAGGCTGAGAGCGACAAGCCGACCCTCATCTGCTGCCGCACCATCATCGGTTACGGCTCGCCGAACAAGTCCGGCTCCCACGACTGCCACGGCTCCCCGCTGGGTAACGATGAGATCAAGGCCGCCCGCGACTTCCTCGGCTGGCACCACGATCCGTTCGTGATCCCGAGCGAGATCTACGCCGAATGGGATGGCAAGGAGAAGGGCAGCAAGCTGGAATCCGATTGGGATGCCAAGTTCGCCGCTTACGCCGCTGCTCACCCCGAGCTGGCTGCCGAGTTCAAGCGCCGCGTCGCTGGCGAGCTGCCGGCCAACTGGGCTGCGGAGTCGACCAAGATCATCGAAGCCCTGCAAGCCAACCCGGCTAAGATTGCCACCCGCAAGGCCTCCCAGAATGCCCTGGAAGCCTTCGGTAAGTTGCTGCCGGAGTTCATGGGCGGCTCTGCGGATCTCGCGCCGTCCAACCTGACCATGTGGTCCGGCTCCAAGTCGCTGACCAACGATGACGCCGCCGGTAACTACATCCACTACGGTGTACGTGAGTTCGGCATGTCCGCCATCATGAACGGTATCGCCCTGCACGGTGGGTTTATCCCCTACGGCGCCACCTTCCTGATGTTCATGGAGTACGCTCGCAACGCCTTGCGCATGGCCGCCCTGATGAAGCAGCGCTCCATCTTCGTTTATACCCACGACTCCATCGGTCTGGGTGAAGATGGCCCGACTCACCAGCCGGTCGAGCAGATCGCCTCCCTGCGTCTGACCCCGAACATGAGCACCTGGCGCCCCTGTGACCAGGTGGAGTCCGCCGTGGCATGGAAGCACGCCATTGAGCGCGCCGACGGCCCGACCAGCCTCATCTTCTCCCGCCAGAACCTGGCCCAGATGGAGCGGACCCCCGAGCAGTTGGCCAACGTGGCCAAGGGTGGCTATGTGCTCAAAGATTGCGCCGGCACCCCGGAGCTGCTGCTGATCGCCACCGGCTCCGAAGTCGAGCTGGCCGTGGCCGCCTATGAGCAGCTGAGCGCCAAGGGCCGCGCCGTGCGCGTGGTCTCTCTGCCGGCCACCGACGTGTTCGACGCCCAGTCTGCCGAGTACAAGGAGTCGGTTCTGCCGTCCTCCGTCACCAAGCGTGTGGCCATCGAAGCCGGCATCGCCGACTACTGGTACAAGTACGTGGGCTTTGGCGGCAAGATCATCGGTATGACCACCTTCGGTGAGTCCGCCCCGGCCGAGCTCTTGTTCAAGGAATTCGGCTTTACCGTGGAAAACGTGGTTGCAACCGCAGAGTCCCTGTAATAGCCCCTGTAATTCTTGAAGATTGGGCCGTCTAGGCTCAATAGCCGGAACAATAAAACGCCCTCCATCGCAAGATGGGGGGCTTTTTTTATTTTAAAGAATTTATTGTGGATAGTGATGAATCATATTTTTTTAATTGTTAATATGTTTTTTTGAAATTAATTAAACACAAATAAACTATGTTTTGGATGTTTTATGTATATTAAAATTGGTAATGAGTATATGGATAGTGAATTAAATCTCTTATCAGATTTACTTTCTTTACTAGATGGTCAGATTCATGCCGTTAGGCTTTCCATGTTGAGATCTATTCCTCCTGAATCAGAAGGTTTGGCTGATCGTGGTGAGTATTTTGTTGGTGTTGGTTTTGCTGCAATACAACAATATTTGAATGATACTCTTACTCTCACTGGAGTGATAAAGAGACAAGCTTTTGATATTGGTCCGCGTTACTCTATGGAATTTTCATTCATCTCAGTGGTTAATGCTGCTGCAAATTGGTGGAAGCACTCATCCGAGTGGGTAGGTGAGGGTAAAAATAATAGTAAATTGGCAATGAATACTCAGCGAATTGTGATTGATATTTCTGATTCAGAAGACTATCCACTGAGCAATGTTCTATCTATGTTGTTGGGTACAACAGATATCACTCTTAGTGCATTATTGCCAAATATTATTTTATGGCGTTCAGCTATAGATAAGGAGAAAAAATGAGCTCTCATAGTAAACTGGATGCGATAGGGAGAAATCAATCTGCCTATATGTTAGAAACAGCATCAGATTATCTACGTGCTGCCAAGGTAATTTGGTTGCAACCAAATTTACAGTCTGTTGCTATGGTCAATGCTGCAATTGCGATAGAGATAATATTGAAGAGTTTTCTATCTCAACCCACTAATAACATGCGTAAAGGTACTGTTGGTGAACAGTATGAGATAAAGAAAAAAGTCCATCTCTTTAATGATATAGCGGCAAGAATTGACAGAGATATATATGACAAATTGAATTTCTCCCGTTATTGTTCGTTTTTTGAAAAGAATAAGGCTTTATTTGTTGAAAGTCGTTATCCTTATGAGCCATCATCTCGAGGTAGTTTTAATGATGAGGCAATACATGTTGGTATTGAGATATTCAATGCCACCATGAGATGGTATAAGGAAACCGGTAATGAGGACCCTTGGGTAAAAGCATATCCCGATGTGGCGGGTGGTCCTGTTTAATATATGCAACGTTCTTTAATTTGATGTCATAAAAATAATGCCCCATATGTTACATAAAAAGAGACCGGCTGATAGCCGGTCTTTAAAACAAACCTTATACCTGCGGCGGGGTGCTTTCCGCATTGGATATCACCGCATCCATCTGCACCAGGGCGCCGGCGGGCAATGCGCTTACGCCAATCACGGTGCGGGCGGGCAGATAGTCCGGGAAATAACGGGTATAGACGGCATCCACCTTCGCCAGATCCGCGCTATCGGCGAGCAGGATATTAACCTTGACGATATCGTCCATCACGTGGCCGATGCTCTCACTTTTCCCTCCCATCTTGCATGCGGCCAAGGTGAGGGGGTCTCGCTTTGCCCATGCCGACCTCTCTCTTCATCGCGACGCGGCAGGCCCATTTGATACCGCGACATGGCGCTTTATCGACTCTTTTTTGCATTTTGCACATAGATAAGAGAAATGGGATTGAGCCGGGCGCGTTGGCAGCGCAGAATTGTCCTTATGCCAACTTCAAGGATTCCCACCGTGTCGCAAGCCAACCCCCGCATCCTGCTGGTCGAAGATACCCTGAGTCTGGCCGTGGTCTATCGCCAGTCTTTACTGCAAGCCGGCTATGAGGTGACCATGGTGCACTGCGGTCAGGACGCGCTGGCCGTGCTGGAGAGCCAGCCCATTCACCTGATCCTGCTCGATCTGGAATTGCCGGATATGGACGGCATGGAGATCCTCAAGTTGGTGACCGAGCAGCAGCTTCCCTGCGCCGTGGTGGTGATCACCGCCCACGGCTCGGCCGACACGGCGGTCGAGGCGATGCGGCTGGGGGCCTTTGACTTCCTGACCAAACCGTTTGACGGCAAGCGGTTGTGCGCCACCGCCCACAATGCCTTGCAGCATCAGCAGTTGAGCTCGCTGGTAGCCCACTATCGCGAGAACTTTGAGCGCCAGAGCTTCGCCGGTTTTATCGGCGCCTCGATGCCGATGCAGGCGGTTTATCGCATCATCGAGAGCGCGGCGCCGAGCAAGGCGACCGTCTTCATCACAGGGGAGAGCGGCACCGGCAAGGAGGTGTGCGCCGAGGCCATCCACCAGAGCAGCCCGCGCCGCGAGGGGCCTTTTGTGGCCCTCAACTGCGCTGCGATTCCCCACGATCTGATGGAGAGCGAGATCTTCGGTCACATGAAGGGGGCCTTCACCGGGGCGGTGAGCGATCGCAAGGGGGCGGCCAGTCTGGCTGACGGCGGAACCCTGTTTCTCGACGAGATCTGCGAGATGGATCTCGAGCTGCAAAGTAAGTTGCTGCGTTTCATTCAAACCGGCAGTTTCCAGAAGGTGGGGAGCGGCAAGACCGAGACGGTGGACGTGCGCTTTGTCTGCGCCACCAACCGTGACCCGCTGGTCGAGGTGAAAGCGGGGCGTTTTCGCGAGGATCTCTACTACCGCCTGCACGTGATCCCGCTGACCCTGCCGCCCCTGCGCGAACGCGGGGAAGATATCCTGCTGCTGGCGCGCGAGCTACTACAGCGTTACGCCAAGGAGGAGGGGCGCCGGTTTGTCGACTTCACCCCGGAGACAGCCCGGGTGCTGCTCGATTATCCCTGGCCCGGCAATGTGCGCGAGCTGCAAAACGTCATCCGCAATACCGTGGTGCTCAACGATGGCGAGCGGGTCGAGCCGTCGATGCTGCCGCCCCCTTTAAGTGGCGCCCCCCGCGCCGTGGCGCCGCTTAGCGAGGGGCCCACCGCTTCGCCGGTGAGTGCTGAGCCTCGCCCGGTGCGCCCGCTTTGGATCGTTGAGAAAGAGGCCATCGAACACGCCATCGATGAGTGCGATGGCAACATCCCGAAAGCGGCGGCCCTGCTTGAGATCAGCCCGTCGACCATCTACCGCAAGAAGCTGGCGTGGGAGGAGTCTGGGCGCGCCTAACCCGTCAGCCCCTCACAACTTAGCGAGGCGTTTGAGGCGAGCCAGCCGCTCTGGCTCGTCACTGGCCAGCGCTTCGCTGCGCGAGAGTAAAAACCAGGCCCTGGCAAAAAACTCCTCGGCTCCCAGCTCCGGATCTTGGCGCAGCCGTGCCAGCTCGCCTAGCTCCTCAAACAGATAGCCATCGGCCGCCTCGCCGGCTTGCTCCATCGCCTCCTTGAGGGCCAGTTGCATGGCCCATGCCGGCTCAATGGCGCCTTGCTCACGCAGGATGCGTCCCACGCTCCAGCGCGCGCGAAAGGCCTGTCGCTGCCGACCGTGCGCCTCGTACCAGCCGAGGCTCTTGCGTTGCAGAGCCAGCGCTTCGTCGAGGCGCCCCAAGTCAAACAGGCTCCAAGCCAGATGGCTCCACAGGCTGGGTAGCCAGCGCTGGGCCTCTTCACGCTGACTACGCTCGGCCAAGGCGATGGCTCGCTGGTGCCAGCGCAGCGCATCGACGCTGGGGAGGGTGATGGCCAGCATGTGGGCCGCATCGATGGCAAGCGGCTCTTCGTGTTGGCGCAGCCCCTCCTGCCACGCCTGCTCGAAGCAGGGCTGGGCCTCGGCGCGGCGACCGGCGGAGTTGAAGGTGCGGCCCCGCTCGAGCAGATAACGCAGGCGGGCGCGTGGGGTGGCCTCGGTGAGGTGTTGCTCCACCTCATCGAGCAGGGCGTGAGCCTGACTGAACTGGTGGCGCAGTGTGTGGGTGCGCGCTAGCTGGGTCTTGAGTTCGAGCAGCGTCTGCCGATCGCCGCTGGCCTCCAGATGAGGCAACAGGGCGAGGAAACGCTCGGCGCTGGCGGCGGGTTGGTCATAGTCCCAGCAGGCCATGAAGTCGGATGTGCCGTTCATTGAAGGCTCCGGAGTGGGCGAGGTGCCTCACTCCAAGATGCCTTGTCATCGCTCCCGTTGGCAAGTGGCTCAAATCACCAGCGCGAGGCTCATCAACATCAGGCCGAGGGCGGCAAAGCCCCCCTCCTTGATGGCCAGACGCGGCACTAGCGCCTTGGGCAGGGCGGGGAACAGGGAGAGAGCAAAGCCCAGCCCCGGCATCAACCAGTGCAGTGCGGGGTTGCGCAACAGCGGATCGAGGGTGTTGTTGGCCACGATAAGCAGAATAAAAAGGGTGAAGGCTGGCAGCACGCACCAGCGGGCACCGCCGGCGGCCATGGCCCGCAGCGGCGCGATCCGCCACAGCAACATGGCGACCAGAAACAGGCCGAGCGGGGCCAGCAGGAAGAGGGAGGGGGTGGACATGTGCGATCTCCAAAGGGATGGTGGGGCTCCTGCCTGGGTCAGGGGAGGGAAGCGCCGGCGTCAGGGGCAAATGCCTAACCGAGCCAGTACCACAGCAGGAAGGCGCCCCAGCTGGCGGCCAGCAGCAGCCAAGGGAGCGGATGCTGGCGCGTTTCGATCAATAGCTCGCCCGCAGGCACCTCTTCATTGGTGTCGTTCTGGGCATGGCTGGTCTTGGCTTTGGCCTGCTGTTTCTTGTGGCGGGAAAGCTCGCGCGCCTTGGCCTTCTGCTGCTTTTTGAACTCTTCTATCCCCTTCTGAATCCCTTGGGCGATCAGTTGGGTCTGCTCCTTGGTCTGGCCCGGCTTCTGGTTGGCACGGGCGAGGCGCTGCGCCTCCTGTTGGCTCTCGGGGGAGGGTTTTTGGTAATTGGCCATATCGGGCTCCATCGATGGGGAGGAAATTGTGCGAAAATCCGCAGCAAAAGGCCAGATATGCTGCTCTTTTAGCTTATTGTCATATAAAACAATCAGTTGTGATGCGTGAGACAGATCACAATTATTCCGTTCAAGGGCGTGCTGATATCAGATGGTGACCGGGGACTGTTATAGTGGGTCAACTGAGTCTGGGCGGCTCGAACAATAACAAAAGGGTGCAGAGGAAGATGAAACGACGATGGAAAGGGGCAGTGGCCCTGGCGCTATTGATGCTACTTAGCGGCTGTCACGCATCGAGAAACGAGAGTGCCACAGCGTGCCGTGAGCAGGTGTGTAAGCTCACCGTGCTGCATACCAACGATACCCATGGGCGCTTTTGGCACAACAGTGACGGCGAATATGGCATGGCGGCGCAAAAGACGCTGGTGGAGCGGCTGCGGGCCGAGGCCAGGGCCGCCGGCAGCAGTGTGTTGTTGCTCTCGGGCGGTGACGTCAACACCGGGGTGCCCGAGTCTGACCTGCAAGATGCCGAGCCCGATTTCGTGGCGATGAACAGCATCCGCTACGACGCCATGGCGGTGGGCAATCACGAGTTCGACAACCCGCTCGCGGTGCTGGAGAAGCAGCGCAAGTGGGCCCAGTTCCCCATGCTGTCGGCCAACATCTACGATAAGGCCAGCGGCAAGCACTACTTCGATCCCTACAAGATCTTCACCCTGCAAGATGGCCTCAGGGTCGCCGTGGTCGGGCTGACCACGGAAGACACGGCCCAACTGGTCGACCCGGATAACGTCAAGACCCTGGCGTTTCGCGACCCCACCACAGAGGCGGCGGCCCAGATCCGGCAGATCCGCGCCGGCAAGCAGGCCGATCTGGTGCTGGCCATCACCCACATGGGCCACTATGCCGACGGCCAACATGGCAGCAATGCGCCGGGCGACGTGGAGATGGCCCGCGCCCTGCCGGCCGGTTATCTGGACGCCATCATAGGTGGCCACTCCCAGAACCCGGTGTGCATGGAGCCCACCCTAGGGAACCGGTATGCCGACTTCCAGCCGGGTGACGACTGCCTACCGGATCAGCAGAACGGCACCTGGATCATGCAGGCCCACGAGTGGGGCAAGTACGTGGGGCGTGCCCAGTTTGATTATCAAAACGGCAAGCTCACCCTCACCCGCTATGAGCTGATCCCAGTCAACCTGGTCAAGCGGGATGCCACGAACTCAGTCATCAAGGATAGGGAGGGCAAGGCCCGGTTCGTGCAAGAGGAGATCGTCAAGGACCCGGTGCTCTACCGCACTCTCGAAGCCTATCAGGCCAAGGGGGAGGAGGAGCTGGGGGGCGTGATCGCCGCCAGCGACGGGGTGCTGGTGGGGGAGCGTAGCGACGTGCGAAGCCGCCAGACCAACCTGGGGCGCCTCATCACCACCGCCAGCGTCGAGAAACTCGGGGCCGATTTTGGCATCGTCAACTCGGGTGGGGTGCGCGCCTCCATTGCGGCCGGCGACATTCGTTACCGCGACGTGCTGACCGTGCACCCGTTTGGCAACACGGTCAACAAGGCGACCATGCAAGGGAGCGAGCTGGAACACTACCTGGCCAAGATCGCGACGCGCGCGGCGACGGGCAAGGACGGAGGCTATCCGCAGTTTGGCGGCATCGAGATGCAGGTCGACTGCCAGGCCAAGCGCGTGACCATCCACGCCATCGGTGGCAAGCCCTTTGATGCCGAGGCCCGCTACAGCTTCTCTATCCCAAGCTTTAGCGCCGCAGGGGGTGACGGCTATCCGGTCATCAGTACCCTCAATGCCGGGCTGGTTGATGCCGGCGTGCTGAAAGATTACCTGCTGGCCAGAAAGCGCCTCCACGTCGCTGACTATGAGCCGGCCGGCGAGGTGAGCTTTATCCATAGCGCGAGCACAACCGGCTGCGAGTAAGCGACTCGAGCGATCAACAAAGCCCGGCATCCGCCGGGCTTTGTTTATCCGTGTAGCAGGGCGGAGAGCGTGACCAGCCCGGCGGCCAATGGCAGGAGCGGCACCTTCATCGCCCGCAGGGCAAACCATCCCAGAGCGGCGAGAGCCAGATCTGGGGCTGCGCGCACTGCGCTGGTAAAGACCGGCTGGTAGAGGGCGGCCAGCAGTAATCCGACGACCGAGGCGTTCAGTGCGGCGCTGGCAGCGCGCCAGCGTGGTCGGGACAATAGCCCGTGCCAAAGTGGCGCCAGTGCCAGCAGCAACAAAAAGCCGGGCAGGAAGACGCCGAGGGTGGCGAGCAGGGCACCAAGCCAGGGATGGACGGGGTTGGCCAGAGCGCCGAGGTAGCTGGCCAGGGTGAACATGGGGCCCGGCACCAGTTGGGCCAGGGCATAGCCGCTGAGAAACTGGGCTTCTCCCAGTTGGCTCCCCACCGTCTGCTGTAGCAGGGGCAGCACCACGTGGCCGCCGCCGAAGACCAGTGAGCCGGTGAGATAGAAGTCGGCAAACAGCTGCTGACCCAGCAGGGGCGGCAGCAGAAGCAGCAAGAAGAAGGCGGCCAGCCAGCCCCAGGCCGGTGCGCCTGGAGTGTGGGGGCCGGGTTCGGCGCTGGCCCGCCAGCCACCCACGAGGGCACAGAGCAGCAACATAGCGAACTGAGTCACAAGACCGGGCAGCAGCCAGAGCAGGGCGGCGGTCATCACCATGCAGCCCTGATGCAGAAGGGTGGTGCAGAACTGGCGTCCCATGGCGAGCACCGCATCCATCACCACCACTAAGGCCAGCAGCTTGAGGCCATGTACCAGCAGTGGAAACCAGGCCTGCTCCAGCAGCGCACCGCCCAGCAGGGCGAGGCTCACCATCAAGATAAAAGAGGGGAGGGTGAAGCCGATGAAGGCGGCCAGGGCTCCGGGCAGGCCGGCCCGCTGTCGGCCGATGGCAAAACCGAGCTGGCTCGAGGCAGGGCCGGGTAGAAACTGGCACAGGGCCAGTTGGTGGGCAAACTGCTCCTGGCTCAACCAGCCGAGGCGCTCGACGAAGGTCTGGCGAAACAGCCCGATGTGCGCTGCCGGGCCACCAAAACCGAGGCAGCCCAGCCAGAGAAAGCGAAAGAAGATGGGGAGCATGTCCGCTCCTGTGCGGGTGACGATGGGGCCCATGATAGCGATACCATATGACAAACGCAGTACAACATTTTCATATATTTACTCACCAATGCTTTCTTATTTGTTACCTTTCCGGGAGGGGAGGTAATTGGCGTTGTTGCTTAAATCTGCCCGTGAGTGACGGTGGTATCCCAATATCTTCTGCCAGTGCGCCAGTCCGTCCTTTCGCATCACCTCATTTCTTTGGGGGCCTTTTTTCCATCCTTTTTCCAGAACCCCGCGTTCTTGCGAGGTGAAATACAGGCTATCGCCTCTTTGCGTACAGCCAACAGATGGCTGGTCTTGTGGTCATCGATGCCATCGGCGTAAACCTGTCCCAGATTGCGTTACACTCGCCGTTTCTCGGCTCCGTATTTTCTGACTTTCCACTCGCCTTCACCAAACGCCTTCAGGCCGGTCGTGTCGATAACCCGGTCGGTGATTCGTCCCTTGGGGGCGGCCGATAGGCCACTGTTACCGTGCGTGCCCGCTTGTTGACACAAGGGTAATCGGGAACATAAAGCGGTACGTTCATCAATTCGAACAGGGAGTCGAGTAGCCCGAAGAGTGAGACGGACAGTTCCCTTTGGTATTAGGAAGGTAAGAGGGGCTAGCGGGTTGCGGCCCTGTGCCCATGATGACCGTGGGGGGACTCGCTGTTCATGGTGACGGCATCAACCCAGAAGGTGGGAGAGCCACGGTTAATCAGAGACGGGTTGTATTGAGGTCAGTTGGTGATGGAGTAACACGCCTTGCCCATGAATGCTGACATTAAGGGGGGAACCAGATCCCCACCACCTCAGCTCGCTTCCTTCAAGCGGCGTTGTTTCCCAAATCAGCCAGCAAGTCATGACGTTCCCAGCCCAGGGTGAGCGCTACACTCGGGGCTTTCTGACAGGTAGGCCAAGGGTATTCAGTTTGTTCATCGCACACACGTAGGCCATGACCTCTCCCACTTGACCGTTGTAGTTACGCAGACTGATTTTCCCCGTCAGCAACTGTTTGAACCGGTACATCGCCGTCTCTGCCAGCGAGCGACGGTGATACCCCGATATCTTCTTCCAGTGCGCCAACCCTTCCTTGCGCATCACCAGCACAGCCTCATTTCTTGGATGCCCCTTTTTCCAGAGCCCCGCACTCTTGCGAGGCGGGATACAGGCTATCGCCCCTTTGCGCGAGATAAGCTGATGGCTGGCCTTGCTGTCATAGGCGCCATCTGCATAAACACGCCCCAGCTTACGCCGCAGAGGGTTAAGCAAGGTGGGCAACACCTCAGCATCATGGACATTTTCCAGCGAGACTTCCGCCGCCACGATATCGTGGCTCACCGGGTCTACCGCCAGATGCAACTTGCGCCACACTCGCCGCTTCTCAGCGCCATGTTTTCTAACCTTCCACTCGCCTTCGCCAAACACCTTCAGGCCAGTCGAGTCGATAACCAGGTCGGTGATGCGCCCCTTGCTGGGCTGCCGATAGGTCACGGTCACCGTGCGGGCCCGCTTGCTGACACAGCTATAGTCCGGTGCGCACAACGGCACATTCATCAACTCGAACAGGGAGTCGAATAGTCCCTGAGTAGCCCGCAGAGTGAGGTTGAAAATTCCCTTGAGCATCAGGAAGGTACAGATGGTCTGGTCAGTGTAAAGCTGGCTGCGGCCCCGCCGCCCATGATGGTCGTGGTAGAGCCAGTTGTTCATGACTTCGGCATCAACCCAGAAGGTGAGTGAACCTCGGTTAATCAAAGACTTGTTGTATTTAGGCCAATTGGTGATGGGGTGAAGCGACTTGCCCATAATGCAGACTTGAAGAGGATGGTGGTGATCAGATCACCAAGTCCTCTGTTAGTTCCATTCAAGCTGCATCGATTTGGGAAACAACGCCCCTTCAAGCGGTATCGATTTGGGCTGCGACGTCCTCCTCATGATGAAGAGAGGTAACATGCTCCGGCGAGCCAGGCGGCTATGCCTTGACGGCTGGCATCGAAATGGGGTTCAGGAAGAGCATGTGGGCTGACCCAGTACCATCCCTCACACTTTTCCGGCTCGCATAAGCGGGGCTCACCAGTGACGCGTGCATGCAGAATGACTGAAACATAGTGCAATCCACTCTCTTGCCACGTCTCGAGGTTGTTGGTGATGGCCACGACCCTCGGCCTGTTGATGCAAAAGCCGGTCTCTTCCTCTACTTCGCGGATGGCTGCACTCTCGAAGGTTTCGCCAAGCTCCAGATGCCCACCGGCGATTGACCAGTAGGGAGCATGACTCCCTTTGCGTTTGCCCACTAGGATCTCCCCTTTGGCGTTCTCGAGTATCACTCCGACACCCACCCGTGGATAGTTCATTGCCCCCTCCTTATTGTGCGGGGAGTATCTTGGCCGAGCGGCGCAGCCATTACAAGCCAGAGATGGGGCAAGAGATAGGGGATTACTGCGGTGATGCCGAGCCCTCGTTTTATTAATGAGGCGGCGCTGCCGGATGATCTCTATCCAAAACAAGCGGCCTCTGTGCAGGAGGGACTAGGTTACCACGAGGGTGGAAAGTAAGAGGGCGTGTTCAAAGGATGAGGGGCGCTGAATAAGGGGCGAGTCGAGTCTTATTGTTGCCTATTTTGATGCAGCAGGCGGGTATGGTTATACGGGTTATATTGTGGTGAGTTAGGTGATTGGTACGTTATCGAAGAAGAGCGTCATTTTGTGCGGTGAAACTCATATTAGTGATGAGTCCGCAGGGAGAGATCAGAGAAATTGGAGGCAGCATTATTTAGGGTGTAATTGCTCAGTAGCCACTGATACATGCCTTCGGTGCTCAAAAGACCGGTGACATTTTTCCATGTGGTGCGTTTATGGTTTTCGGTGTTGGGTGCAGTGGAATAACAAATCCACTTATCGCTATTGGGGGCGGTATGTTTGGATACACAGAGTTCGGGGTCGATATTAAAAAGCATGGATTGTACCTATATGGAAATAATATGAAGGGGTAATGGTGGACGAGGAGGGAATAAAATGTGGAAAGAGGGTAAGACGTGATGCTTACCCCACTTATGATTAGTCAATGGTGCTGACGCTGACGGCGTTCTCGCCCTTTTGAGTATTCTCGATAGAGAAGCTCACACGTTGACCATCATACAAGCTGCGGTGTCCATCGCCTTGAAGGGCGCTGAAATGGACGAACAGATCTTTGCCACCCTGATCGGGAGTAATGAAACCATAGCCTTTATCGGCATTAAACCATTTAACAGAGCCAGTAATCTTAGACATATAAGAACCTTGAATAATAGGGGGGAGTGCTGCTAATGCAGCTAAAAATAACAGGTGGGAGATGCTCAGGAGGACTCACTGGGGTGTGTGAGTTCAGGGAGGGACTGCAACTTGTTACTAAGTACCTTCATGGCTGAAGGTGTCCGGCTAAGGTACGTGGTTGTTCCATGAAAAGCAATGGATATTTTAAAAATGATAGACGGCTAAATGGCTAATCCTGATTAGTCTATTTCACTGCTTTTTTATTCATTATGAAACCTAGTTGCTGGCGCGGCGTCTTTGATGTTCGTGAAATGGTTGATGGCAGTGCTGTGATTAAAATAAATCGGATAATAACCGCGTTAGAAGATAGTGGGCTCATGGTTAAAGGGGGCCGAAATCGGTGGCGCGCACCTGAGCGGCACCAAGTTCAAGCATGCGTAATAAAAGAGGCCGTTCATTGAGTCAATGGCCGAAGTGGAAAGAGATTGCCAGTGCCGCATTACTGCGCCCCGAGCGTTGCGAAGGGGGGTCAATCATCGCTCAGCTCGTAGAACCGGGTGGGGTCTGCCTTGAGCATGGCCAGCAGCTCGGCTGAGCGACCCGTAGGTCTGCGCTGATTGCTTTCCCAGCTTTTGACGGTGTTGAGACTGACTCCGATCCCAATGGAGAACTCCTGCTGAGAGAGATTGAGCGCTGCCCGTATCGCTTTGATCTCCTCTGACTCAGGCCGGCTGAGTCTGGGGTAGACCTCCTGGGGTTGGCGCTCCTCTGCGATCTCTTCTGTGGTGGGCTGGCGGCGCTGCACTGGGTTCATGATGTCAGATCTCTGTGAGGTGATGATGTCACGGCCTAGCTCTCCCCTGGGTTTAACGATGCCGATGGTGTGGATCGGCTCCGGGCGGAGAGACGCGGGTTAGTGTTCCAGGCTGCTCTTTATCATCATCGATTGAAAACCCGGTAGTTCGTCGCGATCGAGATGCAGATTGCTCTCGAGTAATTCGAGGATCTGTGCGTCGATATTTTCATCGAATTTTCTGGCAAACAAGCTGGTGCTCTTGAGCAAGCGGTTCGCATCATCGAGGGTAAAGACCCGATTGCGCAGGCGTACATTGCCATACATGATCCAGTCCACCTCCCGTTTACAGTCGTTGACGATGCCTCCTTCGTAGCTGGTGTTCATCAGTACGGTGGGGAAAAATCCCTCCTCGGCCACCAGTGTATTGCGATAGAAATTTCGAATCATTTCGACTTCGACGCTGTGCGTTACGAACTCACAGAAGTGTCTGGCCAGGATCATCCACGGAGAGCTGATGTAGGGAACGGTGGCTGGCAGGAAGGGGCGCAGTGTCTTTCGTGCCACCGGCTCCCCTGTGAGCGCCTGATGGGTGACGAAGTGATGCAGGCGGTGCAGCGTGGAGGGACGATCTTTGCGCTGATCCTCGATGCTGAGAAAGCTATCGCCCGCGTGTTGTTGCAGCAGCTCCATGATGGTGCTTTGGGTATGCAGGGGAAAATCCTGCCCACTGAGATTGATAAAGAACTGCCAGTCGCTGGATTTTTCCAGTAGCTCCTTTATTCCCCTGAGCATCACATGAACCAAGCTATAGCCGCCCCACGTGGTGACCTCGCTCTCCATCAGAAAGGCGTTGGGGTAATGCTTGATGATAAGGGCGACATCTTGCAACACGAGTGGCGAGGCGCGCTTGTCGACGTGGATCGCATAGAGGTTGTCTTGGTGGTAGATGGACTTGAACAGGCGGGCAAACTGGCTCGGCTGCTGGTGCATCATGATCAGATAGGCAATCATGGTTAACCCTCTGGGGAGCAC
Source organism: Aeromonas simiae (assembly GCF_014892695.1). NCBI lineage: Bacteria > Pseudomonadati > Pseudomonadota > Gammaproteobacteria > Aeromonadales > Aeromonadaceae > Aeromonas > Aeromonas simiae. The sequence continues at coordinate 2,813,323 of NZ_CP040449.1, read as the reverse complement.
TGGGCGACACGGCGAGGTGTTATCAGGTAGGAAGAAGCCTGGGCCTTAATCACCATCACAGAGATGCCCAATGTTCATGTGTTCGGCTGTATCAGGCTGATACAGAGGGGATTCGTTAGGGCGTCTTTACGTCCCTGCGAGGGAGTGGCGGGTTGTGAGCGATGACAAACACCCTATCACTGGGAGCGGATAATAGCCCGATAAATGGTTTTTTTTTGCGCAATATTGCCGCATGAGGCGGCGCATGTCATCGAGCCAATGTGCGCCGGTATGCACTTCGCAAGCGACTGGCATCTCCTCTGGCGGTTAGGCGTTCCATGGGCTCATCCCACGAGCTTCTTCTGTTGTCTCGGTGAGAGGGGCACGGCGTCCTCATTGAACACTCACGCTAAAGGGCTGTGACTGACCTTGTGATATCTCCATCTGTCCCGCTATCTGGCGGCGCTGATGTTGGCGCGCTTTTCCTGCCAAAGAGGTGCAATTCACGCTAAACTACGCCGCTGCGTTGGCCGGCGCGGAGAAAGAGGATGAGGGGGCTGCGGGATCTTCTCTTGGCGTACCGTGTTTTTCCGTTTGCTAGGCCCTTCATATTGCCCCTATAACCCCCACGCATTCGCAGTGGCTATGGGGGAGTCGATAGCGTTAAAACAGGTTGAAAACGGTTAAGCATGGCTCAAGAACAGAACACCGAAAAACAAGGCGAACCCCAGCAACATCACGGCCTGTCGGGGACGATGGGGACTCAGCGATTCTCGATTGCCCCCATGCTGGACTGGACTGACCGCCACTGCCGCTATTTTCACCGCCTGATGAGCAAAAACATCCTGCTCTATACCGAGATGGTGACCACGGGGGCCATCATCCACGGCAAGGGGGACTACCTTGGCTACAACGAGGAAGAGCATCCGCTGGCGCTGCAACTCGGTGGCAGCAACCCGGCCGATCTGGCCCGCTGTGCCAAGTTGGCTCAGGAGCGCGGCTACGACGAGGTGAATCTCAACGTGGGTTGCCCCTCGGATCGGGTGCAGAACGGTCGCTTCGGTGCCTGCCTGATGGGCGAGCCGGCGCTGGTGGCCGACTGCGTCAAGGCGATGCGCGATGTGGTGAGCATTCCGGTGACGGTGAAGACCCGTATCGGCATCGACGATCACGACTCCTACGAATTTCTGCAAGCCTTCATCGAGCAGGTGCGTGACGCCGGTTGCGATACCTTCATCGTGCATGCCCGCAAGGCATGGCTGAGCGGCCTGAGTCCGAAAGAGAACCGCGAGGTGCCGCCGCTCGATTATCCGCGCGTCTATCGCCTCAAGCGCGACTACCCGGCACTCACCATCGCCATCAACGGGGGGATCACCTCGCTGGAGCAGGCCCAGGCGCATCTTGCCGAGGTGGATGGGGTCATGGTGGGGCGCGAGGCCTACCAGAATCCCTACATCCTGAGCCAGGTCGATAGCCTCATCTTTGGTGAAGAGGCCGCACCACTGAGCCGTCACGAGATAGTCCGGCGCATGCTGCCCTACATAGAGCAGGAGCTGGCCAAGGGGAACTACCTCTCCCACGTCACCCGTCACATGCTGGGGCTGTTCCAGAATCTGCCGGGGGCGCGCGGCTGGCGCCGCCACCTGAGCGAGAATGCCACCAAGCCGGGGGCCGGCATTCAGGTGCTGCTCGATGCCATGGCCAAGGTGCCAGAGCACTGGCAGCCGCGTGAGGCGGTGGAGTGAGCATGAGCGGCGCGCCTTCGGGCGCGCCGTTTGTTTTTAGGGGGCGTCGCTGTCGCTGAAGTCGTGGATCTCGCCTTTGCGAGCATTAAAGCGGGGATCGCTGTCATCGAGCGTGGCGAGCTGGGCGACCAGCGCGCAGAATCCTTCGCCCTGTTCGAGTTGCTCGCGGGCAAGGTCGATGGCCCGCTCGGCCCGGCGACGCTCTATCTTATCGAGCGCCCGGTTGCTGAACTGTTGCTGCCGCTCCAGCGTCCAGGCGGCAAACTGTTGCTGGCACTGCTGCTCACTTGGGGCGTCGGCCTGAGCGCTCACCGACCACAGCAGTAAGGGCGCGACCAGTATGGAGACCCTCTTCATCAGTGGGCGACCAGATAGAGCTGGCGGCTATAGGCGACATCTTCCGGATTGTCGATGGGATAGCCGCGCAGCCAAGGTTTGATGAGGCGCGCATTGGTGTACTGGTAGATGGGGGCGATGGGCATCTGTTCGCTCAGTTGCTCCTCGGCCTGATTGAACAGGGCCGAGCGGGCGGCGCCGTGGCTCTGCTCGGCCCGGGCCAGCAGGGCGTCGTAGGCGGCGTCGGAGAAGCCGGTCATGTTGCCACTGTGGCCGCTCTGCCACAGGCCGAGGAAGGCGGAAGGATCGTTATAGTCCGCCACCCAAGAGGAGCGGATCACCTCGAAGTCACCGCTGCTGCGGCTGTCGAGGTAGCTCTTCCACTCCTGGTTGGTGAGAAGAACCTTCACCCCGAGTTTTTGCTTCCACATGCTGGCCACCGCCAGCGCCATCTTCTTGTGAACCTCGGCGGTGTTGTAGAGCAGCGACAGGGTGAGCGGCCGCTCCGGGCCGTAACCGGCCTCTTTGAGCAGCGCTTTAGCCTCGGCATCTAGGCTGGCCTGCGCCGTCTCGCTCAGGTGGTTGCCGGCCGGCACGAAGCCACGGGTCACGTCGGGGGTAAAGCGATAGGCAGGGCGCTCGCCACTGCCGAGCACCTTGTCGGCGATCAGTTGGCGATCGATGGCATAGGAGAGGGCACGGCGCACCCGAACATCATTGAGCGGGGCCCGCTTGGTGTTGAAGGCGTAGTAGTAGGTGCCAAGCTGGGGCGGAGTGAACACCTCACCCGGCAGTTGGCGCAGCAGCTTGCCGTACTGCTCTTTGGGAAATGACTCGGTGATGTGCAGATCGCCGGCCAGGTAGCGGGCGGTGGCGGCGCTCTCCTGATTGATAGGCACGAAGCTGACCTTCGTCAGCACCGTATGGGCCCGATCCCAATAGTGGGGATTAGCGCTGAGCTCGATGCGCTCGTTGACCACCCGCTTGCTCAACACGAAGGCGCCGTTGCCGACTAGCTTGCCGGGCTGGGTCCACTGATTGCCATGGCGCGTTATGCTGGCGCGGTGCAGCGGAAACAGGCTGGGGTGGGTGAGCAGGTTGAGCAGATAGGGCACTGGGCGCGCCAGGGTGAGGCGCAGGGTGTGCTCATCCAGGGCGCTGACGCCGAGCTGCTCGGGTGGCAGCTCTCCGGCCAGGATGGCGTCGGCGTTGGCGAAGGCCGCCAGTTTGGCAAACCAGGCGAAGGTGGCCGCTTCCTTGGGGTCGACCAAGCGGCGCCAAGCATAGACGAAATCCTGGGCGGTGACTGGCTCCCCCGTCGACCAGCGCGCCTCGGGGCGCAGGAAGAAGGTGTAGTGCAGCGGATCGTCCTGCTGCCAGCGCAGCGCCACGGCGGGCTCGGGCTCCCCGGCGGCATTTTGGGTCACGAGTCCCTCGAACAGATCGCGCACCACCTGAATTTCAGGCAGCCCGACCAGCTTGAGCGGATCTAGCGTTGCCGGCTCGTCCTTGAGGTGGCGCACCACCTCCTGCTGGGCCGCGAGTGGGGTGCCAGCGGGCACGTCAGCCGCCTTGGCCAGGGGCAGGGTGCAGAGCAGCAAGAGGGGGAGCCATCCTTTCATGGAGTCAGCCTTTCGGGTCGGGAAAATGGGGTCGGCTGGCATGATAGCGCACCGCTTGCGCGCGGGAAAAGCCCAGTGCCCAAGGGAGCGGCGAGCAAAGGTGACAGGCGATCGCATCGCCATTCCCGTGCAAATGGTGTTGTTGATATTTGTTCTCATTTAGGGATCAATAACGCCATTATTCAGGGAGAGACGACCATGAACCATCTGCACTGGCAGGAGTACATGCTGGAGGCTCAGTTAGCCTATGAGAAGGGGGCGTTCGGCACGGCGGTGAGCCTGTATCAGCGCGCCCTTGAGGTGGCGCTTGAGCCCGATGATCGGCTCGAGCTGGCGGAGCAGGCCACCATGCAGGTGGCCACCTGTCACCGCCTGGCGGGCTTTTGGCGTGAGATGGCAGAGCCTGCCTTTGAGCTGCGCTACCTCAAGCTTGCCTCCGAGCTGGTCACCGCGCTGGTGCCCCAGTGTCCGAACCGACAGTGCGAGGCGCTGATCGACGAGCTGGGCTGCTGCCGCGCCGCCCTGCTCGCCTTCCTCAAGCGCCATCCCAACCCCGAGATTGCCCGCCTCATCCAGACCCAGGATCGGGTGCAGGGCTGTGAGCTGATCGGCCGCTTCCGGCTGAACTAGCGGCGTCCCAGTTTGGCGGCGATGCGGGTCTGTGCCTCGTCCCCTTGCAGCGCCATGGCAAAGGCCCTGGCCTCGGTGTCGATGGTGAAGTGCACCGCCTGGCGCAGCTCCTGCTTGAGCAGCGCCTTGCTCTGTTGCAGGGCGCGCGGCGGCTTGGTGGCTAACTTGGCGGCGAGGGTGGCGGCCTCCTGGAGCAGGGCTTGGGCCGGCACGACTCGATTGGCCAGCCCCATCGCCAGCGCCTGTTGGGCATCGAAGGGCTCGCCGAGCAGCAGCAGCTCGCTGGCCCGCAGGTGCCCCACCGCCCGTGGCAGCAACAGGCTGGAGGCAAATTCAGGCACTAGGCCCAGATCGATAAAGGGCAGGCAGAGGCGGGTGTTGTCGGCCAGACAGACCAGATCGCAGTGCAGCAGCAGGGTGGTGCCGATGCCGACGGCCGCCCCCGCGGCGGCAGCCACCACCGGCTTGGGAAAGCCCGCCAGGGTGTGCAGGAAGCGCAGGACGGGGTCATCCTCGCTCAGGCTCTGCTTGCCGATGAAATCCCCCAGATCGTTGCCGGCGGTGAAGCACTCCTCGCTCCCTTGCAGCAGGACGACCCGCACCGCGTCATCATGGGCCGCTGTCGCCAGTGCCTCGGCCAGCGTCTGATACATGGCGCTGTTGAGGGCGTTACGCTTGGCCGCGCGATCCAGGGTCAGGGTCAGTACGCCATCCTGGCACTGCTGGCGGATTGCTTGCTCCATCTCTCACTCCTTGTTGTCCGGGGCTGATTCAAGATTCCAGCAGGGGTAAGCTTGGCTGGTTGAAGTCACACCATCATAAAAGGTCGTCAACCATGTTCAAACAATTGTTTTACACCCTGCTCGTGTTGCTGCTCGCCTTGCCGGCGCAGGCCAAGGTTTCGGTTGAGGAGGGGTATGTACGCCTGCTGCCGCCGGGCACGCCGAACACGGCGGCCTTCATGACCCTCAGCAATGAGGCGGACAAGCCGGTGCGGCTGGTGGCGGCCGCCTCTTCGGCGGCGGCGCGCGTCGAGCTGCATACCCATCTCAACGACAAGGGAGTCATGCGGATGCGTCAGGTCGCCCATATCGAGGTGCCGGCAGGCGGCCATGTGCAACTGCAACCGGGGGGGCTGCATGTGATGCTGTTTGACGTGATGCCGCTGAGCGCTGATGCCCGCGTTCCACTGACCCTGACCTTCGATGACGGCCACTCTTTGAGCCTCTCTTTACCCGTGCGAGAGGTTGCTCCGTCACGCGGACATTAATCGTCGTCTGTTTGGTTTTTCCTGCTGGGTATTGCCGGTAAGGTGAGTAGAATAGAGCCCTTTCCAGTCCACGTGGAGTGAACATAATAATGAAAAAGACGCTGATTGCGGGCTGTGTTCTGGCCCTTTGCAGCACCTCGGCCATGGCCGATACCTGGCGCTTTGCCGCCGGTGCCGATCTCTGGCGCGCCCAAGGGGATGGTCATGTCCAGCGCCAGAGTGCTGATTATGACAACAACTACAACTGGAGCGGTTACCTGCAACTGGAGCACGGCATTATCTTGCTGCCGAATGCCAAGTTTGAAGTGACCGATCTCAGCACCTCGGGCGGTGCCTTCGACAACGAGCTGACCGCCTACGATCTGAGCCTCTACTACCGCCTGTTCAACAACCCGCTGTTTCAGATCGATCTCGGTCTGACCGGCCGCCGTTACGACGGGGATTTCAAGACCACCCACAGCTCCTACAGCGACGAAGTGCTGATGGCTTATGCCGGTACTGAAGTCCGCTTGCCGGGTACCGGTGCCTCTTTGTTCGGTGACGCCCGCGTACACGACAGCGATCACTACGACTACCGCATTGGGGGCGCCTATCAGTTCTCCTCCGTGCCGGTTAAGGTTCGTGCCGGCTGGCGTGATGCCCAGGTCGACGTGAAGAAGGTCGATCAGGGTGTGGACGGCTGGTTCGTCGGCGCCGAGTTCTCCTTCTAAGCAGAGGCAGGGCAGCGATGGTGAGCACCGTAGTAACGGGGGCCGGCTCCGGGCTTGGGCGGGCACTGACCGCAGGTCTGGTGGCCCGTGGGCATCGGGTGGCCATGATGGGGCGCCGTCACGAGAAGTTGCAGGAGCAAGAGCTGCGCTTCGGGGAGCAGGTGATCGGCATCGCGGCCGATCTCTCCCACCTCGAAGAGGTGGAGATGGCCTTCTCGGCCGCCGTCGAGTGGGGCGGGGTGCCTGAGCTGGTGATCCACTGCGCCGGGGTCGGTGAGTTTGGCCCGGTCGGGGTCTATACCGCCGAGCAGATCCGCTCCGTGGTGGAGAACAACCTGGTCTCGACCATTCTGGTGGCCCAGCAGACGGTGCGCCTGCTGGGGCAGAAGGGGGGCGTGCTGGCTTGCGTGCTCTCTTCGGCGGCGCAGGTCGGCAAGGCTAACGAGAGCCTCTATTGCGCCTCCAAGTGGGGGATGCGCGGCTTTCTCGAATCCTTGCGTGCCGAGCTAAAGGGGAGCCCGCTACGGCTGGTTAACCTCTATCCGAGCGGCATTCGTAGTGAATTCTGGGATAGCAGTAACCATGTCGATCCGAGCCGTTTCATGACGCCGGATGATGCGGCCGCTTATATGCTCGATGCGCTGGTCTCGCGGGAGAGCTGCCACGTGACCGATCTCTTCATCGGCCGCAACGATTGATGCTGCTCTCTTATGGTAAAAAACGCCTCCCTCGGGAGGCGTTTTGCTTTTAGGGGGCCTGCCACAGGGTCAGCAGGTAGTCGTGCTCCAGATGGTCACCACCGTGCTGCTGATAGTCATGGCGCTGGGCATTGTTGGTGCGCCAGGCCAGGGGACTGGTGGCAAGCATCAGCGCCCGGCTCTCCTGATCCATGGCCACCTCGAAGTGGCAACGGCTGCGGGCTGCTTCACGTAGGCCGGGTACGCAGGGCCAGGCGGCGGGGTGCTCCCTGGCATCAGGGTTGATATGGCTGCGCAGTTGCCAGTGATGACGTGGCCCTTGGCTAAAGAGCAGCAGCCAGCCACCCGGTGTCAGCAGGGGGGGCAGCGTGTTGAGCCGGGTCTTGGGGGTCGCCTCGAGCAGCAGGGCGGCTGCGCTGCCGGGCAGCAGGGGCGGCTTGCCCGGGTCGGCCAGCACAAACTCAGCACTAGGCTGCGCCTTGGCGGCGGCAAACACGGCGTTCTTGGCGCGCTCGATGCCGATGGTCGTCCAGTCGGGGCGGCGGCCCGCCAGGGCGCGGCAGAGATAGCCCTCACCACAGCCGAGCAGGATCAGTTCACCCCCATCGGCGGGCAACTGATCGGCAATGGCTTCGGTCAGCGGTGCAAGCGCGCCGCTTTCGAGCCAGTGGCGACGGGCACGCATCAGGGCTCGGCTCTCCCCCTCTTTCGGTGAGTGCTTGCCGGGGATGAGGTCAAGGTAGCCCTCGGGGGCCTTGTCGAAGTGGTGCTTGTTATCGCAATAGGCACCGCCAGAGGCGGCATGACGGTGCAGCGGAGCGCGGCATAGGGGGCATTGGAGTTGCATGGGAATTCCGACAAAAAAGGCTGCCTGTGGGCAGCCTTGAGCAATCAGTGACGGTCAGCGGGTACCGAAAACGACAATGGTCTTGCCGTGAGCGGAGATGAGCTCCTGCTCTTCCAGCATCTTCAGGATGCGACCAACGGTCTCGCGGGAGCAGCCGACGATCTGGCCTATCTCCTGGCGGGTGATCTTGATCTGCATGCCATCCGGGTGGGTCATGGCATCCGGCTGGTGAGCCAGGTTGAGCAGGGTCTGAGCAATACGGCCGGTGACGTCGAGGAAGGCCAAGTTGCCCACCTTCTGGCTGGTATGTTGAAGACGCTTGGCCATCTGACCGGAGAGGCGCAGCAGGATTTCCGGGTTGACCTGGATCAGCTGACGGAACTTTTTGTAGGAGATCTCGGCGACTTCACACGACCCCTTGGCACGGACCCAAGCGGTACGCTCCGGGCTCTCGTTCTCCTCAAAAAGCCCCATCTCGCCGATGAAGTCTCCCTGATTGAGATAGGAGAGGATCATCTCCTTGCCTTCGTCATCCTTGATCAGCACGGCCACTGTGCCCTTGACGATGTAGTAGAGGGTCTCCGCCTTCTCGCCTGCATGGATCAGGGTACTCTTGGCCGGGTACTTGTGAATATGGCAATGCGACAGGAACCATTCGAGAGTCGGGTCGCTTTGCGGTTTGCCAATAGCCATGAATCTTCCTCTGTTGATGTTTTGTACATCCTGGTCCCGGCAAGCTTCCGACCTGCCATTCCCTGTGTGTCAGTCGCAGTAGGATAAGAGCCTTTCCCTGTGCTGACAAGGCTCGCCCCGGTCTCGGACGATCTGGCGGGACGAATACGCGGGCATCATTCTAACCTGTTGTTCCTGAATGCATGTTGATTTTGATCTAATCCCTCTCGGAAAGAGGCTCGGGAGGCCATGAGTGGTATGCTATTGCCCCGATTGATACGCAATGAGTGGAGAAGTGCATGAAAGCGGAAGTGACCTGGGTTGATGGCATGAAATTCGTTGGGCAGAGCGAGTCGGGACACAAAATTGTGCTCGATGGCGCCAATCCGGGTGAGGGCCCGAGCCCGATGGAGATGGTGCCGATGGCCATCGGCGGCTGCAGCTCCATCGACGTGGTCTCTATCCTTGAGAAGGGGCGTCAGGCGGTCACCGGTTGCCGGGTCGAGCTGACCACTGAACGCGCCGAGACCGCCCCCCGAGTGTTTAAGAAGATTCATCTGGAGTTTATCGTCACCGGCCACAACCTTGCCGAGAAGCAGGTGGCTCGGGCCGTTGATCTCTCTATGGAGAAGTACTGCTCGGTCTCGTTGATGCTGGAAAAAGCGGTGGAGATCAGCCACGGTTATCGGGTCATCGCGGCCTGATTGGCTGCGTCAGCGCAGAGATAACCGAGTGAAGGGAGTGCATGATGAACAAGGTGATGGTGGTGTTATCCGTGGTGGGGCTGGCTGCCTGTAGCGGCCCCCAGCCGACCCAGTACACGCATAGCCTGTATCAGTGTGGTGACAGGGAACTCAGTGTGACTGAGGACTCCCAGGCCGATACGGTGCAATTTGAGCTAGGCGGTGTCTGGTACAAGTTGCTGAGAGTGGAGTCGAAGGAGGGGCGTAAGTATGCCTTCGGGCTGACCAGCTTCTGGCAACATGGCGATCAGACGATCGTGGCCAATAACAATACCACTCTGCTCACCTGTCACTCCGGCAAGAGCACATAGGCTCGATGCTCCAGACACAACGGCCCGCCAATGCGGGCCGTTGTGTTATTAGCGTGGCAGGCTTTGCAGCAGCGACGCGATCCAGCGCTGGCTGAGGGGGGCGCGCTCATCTTCAGGGACGGCGCGGGCGGTTTCGAGCTGGAGCGAGGCGCTCCATACCGCGGCGCCCGATTGCCTGTCGAGCAGCACGACGGCCAATGAGCCCATCTTGTGCCCGGCCGGCGCAGCAAGGCCTGGCGCCATGCCGAGGCGTCGAAAGAGTTCCCCGTTTTGTACCTCAGTGGCATCGGCCACGCCGATGGCTACCCAGAGATCGGCCTCGGTGATGGGGGCCGCTTGCCACCCCTTGCCTTGCAAACTCTGCTCAACTGCCAGTTGCACCGGCAGAAGCCACCCCTCGGTACGGGGGCCGGCGTATTGGAACTGCTCGGCCATGGCATAGCGCACGGGAGTGGCATAGGGCCATGACGGCGCCGGCCTGACCACCATGCTGCCGCTGGTGGGGGGAGGAAGGGCTGTGCTGCTGCAAGCCGTGAGCAGCAGGGGAAACAACAACAGGGCGAAGCGGCGCATGGGAGCTCCCGGATCAGGTGATCTTGCCTGTTTCAAGTAGTTGCTGGATCAGCGGGCGCAGGATCAGCTCCATCGCAAAGCCCATCTTGCCGCCCGGTACCACTATGGTATTGAGGCGCGACATGAAGCTGCCGTCAATCATCGACAACAGATAAGGGAAGTCGACGTTCTTGATGCCACGAAAGCGGATCACCAGCATGCTCTCGTCGAGGCTCGGGATCACCTTGGCGCTGAACGGGTTGGAGGTGTCGACCGTCGGCACGCGCTGGAAGTTGATGTGAGTGCGCGAGAACTGGGGGGTGATGAAGTTGATGTAGTCATCCATGGAGCGGACGATGGAGTCGGTCACCGCTTCACGCGAGTGGCCGCGCTCCGAGGTGTCGCGGATGAGCTTTTGGATCCACTCCAGGTTGACGATGGGCACCACGCCGATAAGAAAGTCCACGTGGCGCGCCACGTTGTGCTCCTCGGTGACGACGGCGCCATGCAGTCCTTCATAAAACAGCAGATCGGTCGGCTCAGGCAGGCTCTGCCAGGGGGTGAAGGTGCCCGGCATCTGGTTGAACGGCACCGCCTCATCGAAGCTGTGCAGATAGCGGCGATACTGGCCGCTGCCACTTTGGCCGTACTCCTGGAAAAACTGCTCGAGCAGCGCGAAGTCGTTGGCCTCGGGGCCGAAGTAGCTGATGTGGCGCCCCTGCTCGCGCGCCTTACGAATGGCCACATCCATCTCAGGACGGGTGTAGCGGTGAAAGCTGTCCCCTTCCACCACGGCGGCCTGATAACCGAGCTGGTGGAACATGGAGCGAAAGGCGGTGGTCGTGGTGCTGGTGCCTGCGCCGGAGGAACCGGTCACGGCAATGATAGGGTGTTTGGCCGACATGGGGGATCCTCTTCCTTGACCCCACCGTTATACGGGGTCGGCCGGAAAATGGTCAAGCTTCCCTGGGAAAGCGATCGCTCGGCACTATGTCGACTGTCTCATGCAACTCGCTGTAGACAATCACGGCGCTACCGCTTTGCAACTGGTTGTGCACGGCGGCCACCTTTTCGGTCAGGCTGATCTCCTGCTCGCCATAGTCGGTGCCTTCGCGCAGGACAAACGCTTCGATGAGATTGTTCAGCGTCTGTGGATCAAGTGACTGCCAGGGGACTATCATGGGGGCTCCTATCGTAGTGAGCTGATAATGCGTTGGCTATTGTTGGTGTTAGCCAACGAAGTGCAACCTGTTTTTCTCTATTCAAGGTTTCAGTCCATGCTCTCTTTCGAGAAGCGGCGCGCACCGCTGCACTAGATTGGCCCCTTGAAGATCCAGACACTTCGCCCCTCTTAACTTAAGAGGTAGTCTTGGAGCTATGTTCAGTACTAGTCACAACGAGAAGATGGTCGAAGTGTTAACAGGGGCCGAGCGCCGTCGACGCCGGACTCCACAAGAAAAGATCGCCATCGTGCAGCAGACCTTTGAGCCCGGGATGACCGTCTCTCATGTTGCTCGCTTGCACGACGTCAACGCAAACCAGCTTTTCAAATGGCGTAAGCAATTCCAAGAAGGGTCTCTCACGGCGATCACCGCCGGTGAGGATGTTGTTCCTGCTTCCGAGTTGGCTGCTGCCATCAAGCAGATCCGAGAGCTTCAGCGTCTGCTCGGGAAGAAGACCATGGAGAACGAGATCCTCAAAGAAGCCGTGGAGTATGGTCGAGCAAAAAAATGGATTGCGCATGCGCCCTTGTTGCCGGGGGACGACGATTAAGTGCTGTGAGCCAGGCTCTTAATGTATCGCGTGCGCAGCTATCCGTTCGTGTTCATCGAAAACCGGGTTGGCAAGATGGTCGTCATCATCGCCAGCGTGATGATGCAGCCTTACTTGGCCGTATCATGGAGGCGATGGCAGAGCTTCCCTCCTATGGCTATCGCCGGGTCTGGGCGCTGTTACGGCGTCAGTCTGAGGCAACAGAACAACCTGTGGTAAACGCTAAGCGGGTATATCGCGTCATGCGCGAACATGGCTTGCTGCTGGAAAGAAAACCAGCTGCACCATTGGCCCAGCAGGCACATAAGGGGCGTGTTGCCGTCAAGGAGAGCAATCGACGGTGGTGCTCAGATGGCTTCGAGTTTCGCTGCGATAACGGTGAAAAACTACGTGTCACGTTCGCCATGGATTGCTGCGATAGGGAAGCGTTGGACTGGGCGGCCAGTACTGGGGGTTACGATAGTGACACTGTGCAAGATGTCATGCTGAGGTCTGTCGAACATCGCTTTGGGGATTCGTTGCCGGCATCACCGGTGGAGTGGCTGACTGATAATGGCTCGGCGTATCGAGCCCATGAGACCCGCGCGTTTGCACGAGAAATCGGGTTGGAGCCCAGAACGACAGCAGTGAGAAGCCCACAGAGTAACGGTATAGCGGAGAGCTTCGTGAAGACGATGAAGCGAGACTATATCGAGATGATGCCAAAACCGGATAGCCGAACAGCGGTAGGCAATTTGGCTATCGCGTTTGAGCATTATAACGAGCACCACCCGCACAGCGCCTTGGGATACCGTTCACCACGGGAATTTCTGCGCAGTCGGGTATCACAACCCTAAGCGGGAAAAAGTGTCTGGACCTATGGGGTCAAATCCATGCACTTCTCCTTTCACCTTGAACAGGCACAGCGCCAAGCGCTGAACCGCGGCCTTATCTGGTTGTGGTGCATCAGTCTGTTGGCCATCCTGTTTCTGGCTTGTCGTTACCATGCCTATCTGGGGGCGGGGATGATACTGACCGAGCGGCTGCCCTGGTCCTTCCCCCAGCAATTGGGCCTCACCTTGTTGCAGCAACTCTCCCTGCCCATCGGCTGGTTCGCGATCACCCGCCTGACCCACCGGCGCTGGCGTGCCTGCATATTGCTGTTGAGCGTGCTGTGGAGCCTGGGGTGGGTCGGGATTGGCTACTCCATCGGAGTGCTAGAGCTGCGTGGTGGCGCCAGCCTCACCAACAGCTATATCAATGTCATCTTGGTGATGGCGCTCATCGCTTTCTATCCCGATGGCCGTCTCTTTTATGCCTTCGTTACCCCCCTGCTGCTGTTTCAGCTCAGTGAGCACCTGTTTCACTCCTTCGCCTTTGTCTGGTTGCATCTGCTGGCCGTCAGTTTCGTGCTGGTGATATTGGAGGCCGGGCGCCGCCTGTTACACGACTGGTTTCGATTGGCTGTGCGTAACGAGGTCGAGAACCTGCGGCTGGCCCGCCGACTCGAGGTGCAGGCCAACATGGATGAGTTGACCCGGGTTGCCAATCGCCGCCACTTCAATCGCGCGTTGAACAAGGCGATGGCACTGAGCCGGCGCCATCGGTTGCCACTGAGCGTCATCCTCAGCGACGTGGATTACTTCAAACGCTACAACGACCACTATGGCCACCAAGCCGGTGATGCCTGTCTCAAGGAAGTGGCGCAGCAGCTACAAAGCTCGGTGCGAAAGGATGAGGATCTGGTGGCCCGCTATGGTGGCGAGGAGTTTGTCATCCTATTGCCAGGCATGACGGCCGATGAGGCGGGTGAGGTTGCTCGCCGAGTCCGCGAGCAGTTAGCGTGTCTGGCGCTTGAGCACGTCGGCTCCCTGGTGGCCCCAGTGGTGACCCTGAGCCAGGGGGTGGCCGAGTATCAGCCGGGGGAGGGGGAGGATGCGTTCTTGCAGCGGGCCGATGAGGCACTTTACGCCGTCAAGGAGGCGGGGCGTGATGGCTATCGACTGGCCGCTCTGCCAACCAGCGACTGACTCGCTCTTCAAGCCAGTAGCGAGGCTGCCACGGAGTGCCATGTAGAAAACCGACGTGGCCCCCGTGGCGGCTCAGTTCGAGACGAACCTGGGAGGAGATCTCCCCCGGCTGCGGGATGACGCTCTGATCCATGAAGGGATCGTCGACGGCATGGATCAGCAGGGTCGGGATGGCGATATGGCGCAGCAGTGGCAGTCCGGAGCAGCGGCGATAGTAGTCGTCGGCGTTGCGAAAGCCGTGCAGGGGGGCCGTGACCTGCTCGTCGAAATCCCGCAAGGTGCGGATGGCGCGGATCTGTTCGCGGCTCCAGTGGTCGCGGGCATGGGCAAGGGTCTCGCGTTTGACCAGTAGGTTGCCGCGCAGGCTGCGTAGCAGGTACTCCTGATAGACCCGTGAGAAACCGCGGCCCACCCGTTCACTGCAAGCCGCCAGTTGCAGCGGGGCAGAGATCACCATGGCGCCGCGCAGCGGTAAATCGGGGTGGCGGGCCAGCACATTGATCAGCATGTTACCGCCGAGGGACCAGCCGATAGCCAGCAAGGGACGAGCGGGGTAGCGTTGATGCAGGGTGCGCAGCAAGAAGGCGGCGTCTTCAGTGGCGCCCGAGTGGTAGGCTTGCAACTGGCGGTTGGGCTCACCGCTACAGCCGCGAAAGTGCATCAGTACGGCATCCTGTTCTTGGCGGGCTAGATGCGCCAGCATCCCTTTGGCGTAGTGGGAGTGGACGTTTCCCTCCAGCCCGTGAAACAGGACAAGCAGCGGAGTCATCCCCCCTTCGCTGGGTCGGCGGTTCCAGGCCAGATCGATGAAATCCCCATCCGGTAGTTCGAGACGCTCAGCCTCAAAGCAGGCCGGTGCGCGTCGCAGCCATTTTGGCAATATGGTCTGTAAGTGGGCGTTGCGGGCCCACCATGGGGCCCGGAAATCGCTCTCGACGATCACGGGGTTCCCCGCAGATTCTTGTGGTGCTCAGCGCCGCGCAGCATCGCCTGCACCAGCTCGTTGGCGGCAAACTTGGTGAGTGCCTCGTGGGCTCCGACCTGGTGGGCGCGCTCGACGCTGATCTCACTTGAAAGGGAGGTGTGCAGGATGATGTAGGCACCGGCCAGCTTAGCGTCGCTTTGCACCTCGAAGGCCAGCTCGTAGCCGTCGAGCCCCGGCATCTCAATGTCGCTGACCAGGATGTCAATGGGGGTGCCTCGTTCGGCGGCCTGCTTCATGCGCTCAAACGCATCGTTGCCGTTGCTGCACACCTGATAGGGGATGTTGATGTAATCCAACGCCGCCGTTAGCTGTTTGCGGGCCACCGCCGAGTCATCGACCAGCAGGATCTGCATGGGTTTCAAAATCTCGCGCTGCACATCGGTCAGCAGGGGGTAGAGGTGCTCGGGATCGTCGGGGAAGACGCGCGAGAGGATCAGCTCGACATCGAGTAGCTGGACCAGTTGTTCGCCAATGCGGGTGACGCCGGTCACGAAGATGTTGTGGCCGAGGCTGGGGGGCGGCGAGACGATGTCGCGCCAGTTGCACTCGCAGATGCGCTCGATACCGCGCACCAAAAATCCCACCAAGGTGCGACGGCAGTCGGTGATGATGATGAAGCAGCGTGAATACTCATCAGGGGTGATGGGGCGGTAGCCGATGGCCCGCGCCATGTCGATGATCGGCAGCGTCTGGCCGCGCAGGCTGACGGCACCGAGTACGGTATGGTGCGATTGAGGAATGGCGGTCAGTGGGGTGAAGGGCACAATTTCCTTCACCTTGAGCGTACCGATAGCAAATCGCTGTTGCTGGGTTAGGCGGAAAAGCAGCATCCCTTGCGACTGGTTAGCCTTGCTTTTCATAGTCGATACCCCGTTGAGTCATGAAAGAGGGAGAAGTCATGGCCGGATGAGATTGACGACCGACCACCCGCTTGATTATCGGCCGTTTTTTAATTTGCTAGAGAGGTTAGCAGGTGCACCAGAAATTAAGCTCGTCCTGCCAGGCTGACTCATTGCCATAGCCGAGCTGGGCCACCACCTGCGTCAGTGGATTACCCCCCTTGAGCAGGCGATCGGCGCGGATCAGCCGCCACTGCGCCGCCAGTGCGGCCAGCTCTTCGCTCACCTCCTGCGGCGCGATACCTTGCCGAAGCGCTTGCCACTCCTGTTGCAGCGCGCTGTAGGGGGGCTGTGTGCTCAGCTCATGCTGCTGCAATTCGTCGGCCAGCACCCGCAGCCGGTCGCCGTAGGCGCCTTGCCATTCGGGCTCGCGTGTCCAGTCGGTCAGCGTATCTAGCAGGGCCTTGAGCAGTGGCGTTGCATGCAACCAGCCGGATTGGCTGGGCTGGGGATGGCGCAAAGAGAGCAGGAGCTCTTGCCAGCGGCAGTCACGCAGGGGAATGAAGGTGGCCAAGCAGTCGGCCGGCAGCCAGAAGAGGGCGCCCGGCGAGAGCAGTTGTTCGTGGCTACCAAGGCGCAGCAGTGCCATGCCATGAGTGATGTGCAGTAGGCGCCCCTGCGGCAGGCGCTGGCGTTTGCCGAAATGCAGAGCAGCGACGTGATGAGCATGAAATTCGATGGCGTAATGCATGGACAAACCCTGATATGATGCTGCCGGGAGGTAATCGATATGGAAACGAAACGTAAAAAACGCTTCATCGCCGGGGCGGTGTGTCCCGCCTGTAGCCGGCAAGACACCATGATGCTGTATCTGGAGCATGGAGTCGAGAAGGTGACCTGCATCGAGTGTGGCGACACTCAGGTGCGCCCAACCGACGAGGTAACCCAGGCAACCCGTGAGGCTGAACAGGTGATCGGCGTCTTCCGTCCCTGACATTCCGTAGGCGTGGCCGGGGATTTGAGTTATCCTTGGGCCGTTTTTTAACTCTGCAGGATCCCTGACATGAAAGTTGCTCCCCTGAGCGTGGTTACGCTGGAATACACCGTCACCGACGAGCACGGTGAAGTGATCGATAGCACCGTCGGCAAAGAGCCGCTGGTCTACATGCACGGCACCCGTTATCTGGTCTCCGGTCTGGAGGCTGCACTGGAAGGCCGCGCCGTGGGTGATGCCTTTGAGGTGACCCTGGCCCCGCAGCAGGCCTATGGCGAGTACGACGAGGCGCTGGTGCAGGAAGTGCCCGGCGAGCTGTTTGACGGCATGGAAGTGTCCGAAGGTGACACCTTCGTGGCCGAAACTGACGACGGCCATCGCCCGGTGACCGTGGTGGAAGTGACCGAGAACACCGTCAAGGTGGATGGCAACCATCCGCTGGCGGGCGTGACTCTGGGCTTCAAGGTCGAGATCAAGGACGTGCGTCCGGCGACCGCTGAAGAGCTGGCTCATGGCCATGTGCACGGTGCCGGTGGCTGTGGCGGTCATCACGACCACGACCACGACCACGATCATGACCACGGCGGCTGCTGTGGCGGTGGTCATCACCATCACGACGACGACGCCGGCAACGGTGGTTGCTGTGGCGGCGGCGGTTGCGGTGGCAAGGGCCACCACCACTGATTGCCGCTTATGGCATAAAAAAAGCCCGCATCATGCGGGCTTTTTTGTGGCCGTTTCAGTAGTGGGGCGGCGGGGTCTCTTCGGCCATGCTGGCGACCTGGGTCGGTTGCATCGCCTTAAATTTATCGGCCAGTAGCAGGATCTGCTGGCGAACCTTGTCCAGTTCGCGCCCCTGTAACGTGACCTCCTCGTTGAGCTGCTCCACCGTGTATTCGGCATAGGCCAGACGGGTTTCCAGGGTTTCGATGCGTTCGAGCAACTGCTGCTTTTCCATAACCTTCCTTTACTTGATGCTCCATGTTTCGGCGTAGCCGCTGGAGCTGAGCGTGATAACCCGGCTATTGTCGCGCAAAGCGATGCCATAGACCACCGAGCTGGAGGGGCGTGCCGAGGGGCGGGGGGCTACCCGCCACTGCCGCAGTTGTGCGCCATCGCTGACCCGCCACAACGCCGCCTGGCGCGAGGGAGAGCCGGTCAGTAGCCACTGCCCTTGGTTGGCAAAGCGCGCCGCACTGTAGATCTCCTGGCGATGCTCCATTTGCAGGCGGCTTATCTCTTTGCCGCTGGTCAGATCCCAGAGGATGGCCTGCCCCATGCTGCTGGCGGTGAAGGCGCTACGCCCGGACGGATCAAGACGGACCATGGTGACCCGGCTGGCGTGGTTGAAGCGGTGGATGACCTGGCCGCTTTGGGTATCCCACAGATAGGCGCTGTAGTCGTTGCCGCCGGTCAGCGCATAGCGGCCATTGGCGGAGAGATCCACCGAGTTGATCGGCTCGGTGTGGCCGAGAAATTGCAGCCGGCGGCCGCTGTGTAAATCGACAAACTCGGCTTTGCCATCCTCGCGGCCGATCAGCACGGCGCGGGCGCTGTCGCTGACGGCGATGTCGCGCAGGCGCGACTCGGGTAGGGAATAAAAGCCGAGCGAACGGCCATTGGCCAGGCTCCAGAGGCCGAAAGTGGTCGGGGTGGCGGTGACTGCTTGTGCGCCGGATGGCGAAAAGCGTCCGACAAATGTGGCCTCATCTTCGTTTTGCGCCAGTTGCCAGCGATAGCGCTGGCGCTGGTTTTGCAAATTCCATACCGTCACCCCCTGGCTCACTCCAGAGAGCAGGGCCGTGGAGGCATCGGCCGTGATATCGGCGGTGAGCGTGCCCTCTTCGGAGAGGCGCACGGAGTGCAGGGCTGGCGAGCCATTTTCACTGCATCCTGACAACAGCAGGAGCAGTAGTAAAAAGGGAAGGGCACTTTTTCGCATTTTTCCTGTCTCATGCTTTTGTTCGCCCGAATTCGGGGGTTAGTATAAGGCGTTTGTGAACATAAACCTCTCATTTCAAGAAGGAATCGAGAGCGGGTTTTACGTTTTGGAGAAACTGATGAACAAATTTCTGAAGGTGTCCCTGCTGGCGGCAGCCGTATCTGTGGGTCTGACCGCATGCCAGAAGGACGAGAAGCCGGCTGCTGCTGCCGAAACCAAGACCGAAGCCGCCAAGCCGGCAGAAGGCACCAAGGGCGCAGCCAAGAGCTTTGAAGAGCAATCCGGCTACGCCATCGGCCTCTCCATGGGGCGCTACATCGCCAACACCTTGGAGCGTCAGCAGGAGCTGGGTATCCAGCTGGACCACGACGTTATCCTCAAGGGGGTGACCGATGGCCTGACCAAGAAGGCCGACATGAGCGATGAGGATATCCAGAAGTCCTTGCAGGCTTATGATGCCAAGATCAACGAACTCTCCAAGGCCAAGGCTGAGAAAGATGCGGCCGAAAACCTGAAGAAGGGTGAAGCCTTCCTGGCCGATAATGCCAAGAAGGAAGGGGTGAAGAGCACCGAATCTGGCCTGCAATACCAGGTTGAGAAGATGGGCGAGGGCGCCAAGCCCAAGGCCACTGACATCGTCAAGGTGCACTACACCGGTACCCTGCTCGATGGCACCAAGTTCGACAGCTCCGTCGACCGTGGCGAGCCGGCCACCTTCCCGCTCAACCAGGTGATCCCGGGTTGGACCGAAGGCGTGCAGCTGATGCCGGTCGGCTCCAAGTTCAAGTTCTTCCTGCCGTCCAAGCTGGCCTACGGTGAGCACGGTGCGGGCTCCATCCCGGCCAACTCCGTACTGGTGTTCGACGTTGAGCTGCTCTCTATCGAGAAGCCGGCCGCCGAAGAGGCCAAGGAACCCGCCAAGAAGTAAGCATTGGCGCGAGTTTTCCTAATTAAGACAGGGCCTTCGGGCCCTGTTTTGTTTGGGGCAAGGGGTGCTACACTGCCGCTCTTCGCTCCGCCGTAGCAAGGAGACAGGATGAGCTGGGATTGGGGGATCGATCTGGGCGGCACCAAGATGGAGTGTGTGGTGCTGGACGGTGACGCCGTGGTGCTGCGTGAACGCCAGCCGACACCGCGTGACACCGGTTATCAGGGCATTGTCGATGCCATCATTGCGCTGGTTGAGCGCTGCGCCGTCGCGCTGGGTCGCCGCCCCGAGCAGCTCGGCATGGGGACGCCGGGAGCCCGCGATCCGCAGACCGGGGTGATGAAAAACTGCAACACCACCGAACTCAACGGCCGCCCCCTCAAAGAGGATCTCGAGGCGCGCCTCGGCATTCCCGTTTTTATCGCCAACGATGCCAACTGCTTCGCCCTGGCCGAGACCCATCTCGGCGCGGTGCGGGCGGGCAACCCCGAGGCGCGGGTGGTGTTTGGCATCATTATGGGCACCGGGGTGGGGGCCGGCATCGTCATCAACGGCCAGATCCTCAACGGCCATCACGGCATCGCCGGGGAGTGGGGCCACAATGTGCTCTCTCCCGATGGCCCCGAGTGCTATTGCGGCAAGCGTGGCTGTGTCGAGACCTTCCTCTCCGGCCCTGCGCTTGAGGCCTGGTACCGGGACAAGAGCAAACGCCGACTCAGCCTGCCCCAGATTGCTGCCGCCGCAGCGCACGATCACACGGCGCGCCAGACCCTCGATCGCCTGCATCGGCTGTTTGGTCAGGCCATCGCTAACGTGGTCAACATCCTCGATCCTGACGTCATTGTCATCGGCGGTGGGGTCGGTAATATCGACAGCCTCTATACGGCAGGCCGCGAGAGCGTGCTCCCCTACCTGTTCAATCCCCGTTTCACCACCCCTATCATCAGGCCCGCTCTGGGCGACAGCGCCGGTGTGTTCGGCGCCGCCCTGCTGGCCCGCGGTACTTTCAAGGAGGCCCTGCTCGGATGATCCGCATCGCCATCAATGGCTATGGCCGTATTGGCCGCAACGTGCTGCGCGCGCTCTACGAGAGCGGGCGCGACAAGAACATCAAGATTGTCGCCATCAACGAGCTGGCGGCCCCTGAGGCCATGGTGCACTTGACCCGTTATGACACCAGTCACGGCCGCTTCCACCATCCGGTACAACTGGCGGGCAGCAGCATGCTGGTGGGGGAGGATCTCATCTCCCTGTTTGCCGAGCGGGATCCGGCGAACCTGCCCTGGCGCGCCCTCAAGGTGGATGTGGTGCTCGATTGCACCGGGGTATTCGGTTCGCGCGCCGATGCCGAAAAGCATCTGGCGGCGGGGGCGGGCAAGGTGCTGTTCTCCCATCCGGCCGATGCCGATGTGGATGCCACCGTGGTCTACGGGGTTAACCATCACACCCTGACCGGAGGGGAACGGATCGTCTCGAACGCCTCCTGTACCACCAATTGCGTGGTGCCTGTTATCGAAACATTGCATCGAGAATTTGAGATAAATTGTGGTACTATTACGACAATTCATTCGGCCATGCATGACCAGCAGGTGATCGACGCCTACCACAGCGATCTGCGCCGTACCCGTGCTGCCAGCCAGTCCATCATCCCGGTGGATACCAAGCTGGCCAAGGGGTTGGAGCGTATCCTGCCCCACTTCGCGGGCAAGTTCGAGGCGATCGCGGTAAGGGTGCCCACCATCAACGTCACCGCGATGGATTTGAGCATCACGGTACGAAAAAAAGTGTCGGTTTCTGACGTAAATCAAGCCCTCAAGCGGGCATCCAGAGGTACATTAGCGGGCATTCTGGACTATACCGAAGAGCCACTGGTCTCCGTCGATTTCAATCATGATGCCCACTCGTGCATCATTGACGGTACCCAGACCCGGGTGAGCGATGCCAACCTCGTCAAGATGTTGATGTGGTGTGATAACGAATGGGGCTTCGCCAACCGCATGCTGGATACCACCCGGGCCATGATGGCCGCAGGCTGAGCCTGCACCGGGCGCAAGGTTACTGTTTTGAACATTACCTGGAAAATATAGAGGACTGTATATGTCTGTTATCAAGATGACCGACCTGGATCTGGCGGGCAAACGCGTTCTGATCCGTGCTGACCTGAACGTGCCGGTAAAAGACGGCAAGGTCACTTCCGATGCACGTATTGTCGCCACCCTGCCGACCATCAAGCTGGCTCTGGAAAAGGGCGCCAAGCTGATGATCACCTCCCACCTGGGTCGTCCGACCGAAGGCGAGTACAACGAAGAGTTCTCCCTGGCTCCGGTTGTTAACTATCTGAAAGACGCGCTGTCCTGCAAGGTGACCCTGGCCAAGGATTACCTGGATGGCGTTGATGTCGCCGCCGGTGAGCTGGTCGTACTGGAAAACTGCCGCTTCAACAAGGGCGAGAAGAAGAACGCCGAAGAGCTGGCCCGTAAGTACGCCGCGCTGTGCGACGTGTTTGTAATGGACGCATTCGGTACCGCTCACCGCGCCGAAGGTTCCACCTACGGTGTGGCCCAGTTTGCTCCGATCGCCTGCGCCGGTCCTCTGCTGGCTGGTGAACTGGAAGCCCTCGGCAAGGCCATGGACAACCCGGCTCGCCCGATGGTGGCCATCGTTGGTGGTTCCAAGGTGTCCACCAAGCTGACCGTACTGGAGTCCCTCTCCAAGATTGCTGACCAGCTGGTGGTCGGTGGTGGCATCGCCAACACCTTCATCGCTGCTGCCGGTCACAACGTCGGTAAGTCCCTGTGCGAACACGACCTGCTCGATACCGCCAAGAAGCTGGCTGCCGAGACCTCCATTCCGGCTACTACCGACGTCGTGGTTGGTAAAGAGTTCTCCGAGTCCACTCCGGCCACCACCAAGTCGGTTTCTGACGTGGCTGACGACGACATGATCTTCGATATCGGCCCGGATTCTGCCAAGGCGCTGGCTGACATCATCATGAACGCCAAGACCATCCTGTGGAACGGCCCGGTCGGTGTGTTCGAGTTCGACCAGTTCGCCAAGGGTACCGAAGTGATCGCCCGTGCGATCGCCGAATCCCCGGCCTTCTCCATCGCTGGCGGTGGTGACACCCTGGCTGCTATCGACAAGTTCGGCATCGCCGACAAGGTCTCCTACATCTCCACTGGCGGCGGCGCCTTCCTGGAGTTCGTAGAAGGCAAGAAGCTGCCGGCTGTTGCCATCCTGGAAGAGCGTGCTAAAGCGTAATTCGTGACCCGAAACGGGGGGCAAAAGCCTCCCGTTTCGTTTATCATGTGGCCGCCTTGCCGGTTCATGATGAACCCCCCATTTTTTTCGGCATACGAGAATAGGACGAGAAACATGTCTAAGAAGATTTTCGACTTCGTTAAACCCGGTGTACTGACTGGTGATGACGTACAGAAGGTATTCGCAGTCGCCAAGGAAAACGGCTTTGCCCTGCCGGCCGTCAACTGCGTTGGTACCGACTCCGTCAACGCCGTACTGGAAGCTGCCGCTAAGGTGAAGGCTCCGGTCATCGTTCAGTTCTCCAACGGCGGCGCCGTGTTCTTCGCCGGTAAGGGTCTGAAGCTGGAAGGCCAACAGGCTGCTGTCCTGGGCGCCATCGCGGGTGCTAAGCACGTTCACGCCGTGGCTGAAGCCTACGGTGTTCCGGTGATCCTGCACACCGACCACGCTGCCAAGAAGCTGCTGCCGTGGATCGACGGTCTGCTGGACGCCGGTGAGAAGCACTTCGCCGAAACCGGCAAGCCGCTGTTCTCCTCCCACATGCTGGATCTCTCCGAAGAGACCCTGGAAGAGAACATCGACATCTGCTGCAAGTACCTCGAGCGCATGGCCAAGATGGGCATGACTCTGGAGCTGGAACTGGGTTGCACCGGTGGCGAGGAAGACGGTGTGGACAACAGCCACATGGATCAATCCGCCCTGTACACTCAGCCGGAAGACGTGGCCTACGCCTACGAGCGTCTGTCCAAGATCAGCCCGCGTTTCACCATCGCTGCCTCCTTCGGCAACGTACACGGTGTTTACAAGCCGGGTAACGTCAAGCTGACCCCGTCCATCCTGGATGCTTCCCAGAAGTTCGTTTCCGAGAAGTTCGGTATCCCGGCTAAGAGCCTGGACTTCGTGTTCCACGGTGGCTCCGGCTCTACCCTGGAAGAGATCCGCGAATCCATCTCCTACGGCGTGGTGAAGATGAACATCGACACCGACACCCAGTGGGCAACCTGGGAAGGCGTGCTGGACTTCTACAAGACCAACGAAGCCTACCTGCAAGGCCAGCTGGGCAACCCGGAAGGTGCCGACAAGCCGAACAAGAAGTTCTACGATCCGCGCGTATGGCTGCGTGCCGGTCAAGTGACCATGATCAAGCGTCTGGAAGGGGCTTTCTCCGACCTGAACGCCATCGACGTGCTGTAATCCAGCTCATCGAGTGAAACAGGGCGCCCTTCGGGGCGCCCTTTGTTTTTGTTTGAAGGGCATCACGGCCACAGAGGTGGGCAGCCTCCCCCTTTTCGTTTAGCTTGGTAAGCACCCACTCATAGGCAGGATGCTGATGATGACGCCAGGCTCCCTCGAGCATACCCACTCCTATTACGCCGCCACTCGCAACGATGACGCCACCTGGCCAGAGCTGGAAGGGGAGCTCAGCGCCGACGTGTGTGTCGTCGGCGGTGGGTTTACCGGCCTCAACACGGCCATCAACTTAGCCGAGCTCGGTTACTCCGTGGTACTGCTGGAGGGGCGGCGCATCGGCTGGGGGGCCTCCGGGCGCAACGGGGGCCAGCTCATTCGCGGCATCGGTCACGACACCCGCCAGTTTTCCCGCTACCTCGGCGCGGAAGGGGTTAGGGCGCTCGATCTGATGGGGATCGAGGCGGTGCAGCTGGTCAAGGATCGCATCGCCCGCTTTGGTATCGACTGTGACTTGCGGCTCGGTTACTGCGATCTGGCGACCAAGTGGCGCCATCTGGTGGAGTTTGAGCAGGAGCAGCGCCACCTTGAGGCGCTCGGCTACCCCTTCGCGCTGCGTCAGGTGGAGCGCGCCGAGATCCACCGTATCGTCGGCTCGGATCGCTACATCGGCGGTCTGGTCGACATGGGCTCAGGCCACCTGCATCCGCTCAACCTGGCGCTTGGCGAGGCGCGCGCCGCCGCCTCGCTGGGGGCTCGCATCCACGAACACTCGCTGGTGACTCGCATCGACTATGGCCGGAAAGTGGCGGTCACCACCCGCTATGGCCGGGTCGAGGCCGAGACCCTGGTGCTCGGCTGCAACGCCTATCTTGGCGAGCTGCATCCGAGGCTCGGGGCCCAGGTGCTGCCGGCGGGCTCCTACCTCCTCGCCACCGAGGTGCTGCCCAGGCGGCTGCGGGAGCGATTGTTGCCACAGAACATGGCGGTGTGTGACCAGAACGTGGCGCTCGACTACTATCGCCTGTCGGCCGATGGGCGTCTGCTGTTTGGCGGGGCGTGCAACTATTCGGGGCGCGATCCGAAGGACATCAGGGCGTTCATGCTGCCCAAGCTGCTGCGGGTGTTCCCCGAGCTGGCCGGGGTCGGTATCGAGTTTGCCTGGGGCGGCATGCTGGGGATCGGCGCCAACCGCCTGCCCCAGATCGGGCGCCTTTTGGATCACCCCAACGTCTTTTACGCCCAGGCCTACTCCGGGCACGGGCTCAATGCCACCCATCTGGCGGCCAAGCTGGTGGCCGAGGCGATCCACGGTCAGAGTCGCGGCTTTGAGCTGTTCGCTTGCGTGCCACATCGGCGTTTTCCGGGAGGGCGGCACTTGCGCTCCCCCCTGCTGGCCCTTGGCATGCTCTGGTATCGCCTCAAGGATTGGCTGTAAAAAAAAGAGGCTCCCCGCGGGGAGCCTCTTTTTCGTGATGGGCCTTACAGGCTGTACATCAGGCCGGCACTGAAGGTGCTCATCTCGGTGTCGTAGAAATTGATATCCGAGTTGGATTCGGCCCAGCCGGCGCTCAGCACGCCGCTCAGCTTGTCGACACCAAACAGCTGGTGCCAGAAGAAGGTGCCGTTGAGGCCCCACTCGTCTGCATTGGCCTTCTTGCCATAGATGGGGTTGGCTTCGTCATAGCTGCGCTTGCCGCCAAAGACGTTGCCAACCAGGCTCCACTGCGGGCCGGTCTTGGCATAGGTCAGTTGCAGGTGGGTGGTGTCGCTGCTTTCGGCCTTGCCGTCGAGATCGGCGCGCTTGTAGATGATGGCCGGGGTCAGGGTCTGATCTTGTTGCAGACGCCAGTCATAGGAGAGTTCGACCCGGTGCAGGTTGCCGTTGCGATCCAGCAAGTTGGCCTCGTCACGGGTCAGCTGACCCAGGCTGATCAGCTGCTCGCCGCTGCGCTCGCTGTCGACCTTGCTGGTGCGCCAGGTATAAGCCAGGTTGACGTGGCTGCCGCCGATGTCATCCCAGGCGAAACGGGCGCCTTGGGTCTTGTAGTCGGTCTTGCTGCGATTGCGACCGACCTGATAGGGGTCGGCCCAGGTCTTGGCGGGCATGGCGGAGAAGACATAACCGGCAGAGAGGATGCCATAGGTGCCCACCTGCTGGCGCACGCCAAACTGCTGGGCGAGGTCATAGCGCACCGCGTCTTGGATCAGGTTGCCGAGAAACAGCTGGGTGCGGGTATCGGCGAAGGTGTAACGCAGATCCGCGCCGAGCAGCGGCTGCACCGAGCTTTCATGGGAGGGGGACTGGAAGACCGAGTCAATCTTGGCTTCGCCCTTGTCGCCTTTGAAGAAGTTGGACTGGTACTCCTGGGCTGTGACGCCTGCCATGACAAAGCCGGAGAAACCGGATTCATTGGGGATGGTCAGGACATCGGCCTGGGCTGCCTGGGCGCCGAGAATGGCCAATGCGACCAGAGAATATTTGGTCATGTGATCTTGTCTCCACTGCGGGAAGAGTAGCCTGGGGCTCGCAGTCTAATCGTGCAAGCTGAACTCAGGCTGTTTGAGGGGCGTGGCCGCGCTAAACGGTGACGCCGTGACGAGCAGAGTAAACCCTAAAGTGTGCTCGCGCACAACTTGGAGACGGCAACAGGTGAGTCGCCCCCCCCAGGCTGGTATGCTGAGGCGCAATTGTGACAAGAGTGCGAATGGATGAAACAGATCAAGTCGTGGGCTCAATATTATGTCGATCTGATGACCCGACTCGGGCTGGTGCGTTTCAGCATGCTGCTGGCGGCCGGCATCATAGTGCTGGCGGTGGCCATCCAGATGGGCGTCACTCTGTTTCTGCGCGGAGCGGTCGACATGGTCGACCTGGTGCGTTCGGTTTTTTTCGGTCTGCTGGTGACGCCCTGGGCGGTCTACTTCCTCTCCATCGTGGTGGATCAGCTGGAGGATTCGCGCCAGCGCCTGAGCCGCATGGTGCGCAAGCTGCAAGAGATGCGCGAGCGCGATCTTGAGCTCAACCGCCAGTTGCAGGAGAACATCACCCAGCTCAACGCCCAGATAGCCCAGACCCAGCGCCTCGAGGCGGCGCGCCAGCAGGCCATCGAGGATCTCGAGAACGAGGTGTTCCAGCGCGAGAAGGCCCAACTCAACCTCGAGGAGCGCACCGCCCTGCTGCGCTCTTTTATCGACTGCTCCCCCGATCTGGTCTACTACCGCAACGACAAGGAGCAGTTCTCCGGCTGCAACCGGGCCATGGAGGAGCTGACCGGGCGCAGTGAGGCCGAACTTATCGGTCTGACACCCTTTGACGTTTACAAGGAAGATATCGCGGCCAAGGTGGTGGAGACCGATCGCCAGGTGTTTGCCGACAATCAGTCGCTCACCTACGAGCAGTGGCTGGAATACCCTGATGGGCGCAAGGCGTACTTCGAGCTGCGCAAGGTGCCTTTCTTCGATCGTTTCGGCAAGCGCCTCGGCCTGCTTGGCTTTGGCCGCGACATCACCGAGCGCAAGCAATATCAGGACAAAATTGAGAAGGCGAGCCGTGACAAGACCACCTTTATTTCCACTATCAGCCATGAGCTGCGCACGCCGCTCAACGGCATAGTGGGGTTAAGCCGCATTCTGCTTGATACCCCCCTCGATGAGACCCGTCAGCAGCAGCTCAAGACCATTCACTTAAGCGCCGTGACCCTCGGCAACATCTTCAACGACATCATCGATCTGGATAAGCTCGACCGCCGCCGCCTCGAGATTGCACCGGCCCAGCTCGAACTGCCTGCCTTGCTCGATGAGCTGGAGATGCTGTCGCGCATTCAAGCCGAGCAGAAGGGGCTCTATCTGCACTTTGACCGGGATGGAGAGATCCCCCAGTTTGTGCTGGCCGACGGCACCCGGCTGCGTCAGGTGTTGTGGAATCTGGTGGGCAATGCGGTCAAGTTCACCGAGAGCGGCGGCGTCACCATCCGCTGCCTGACCCATCTTGATGAGGATAAGCACCACCTGGCGCTGCACTTCGAGGTGGAGGATACCGGCGTCGGGATTGCTCGCAGCGAGCAGGAGAAGATCTTCGCCCTCTACTATCAGGTGCAGGGGCAGCAACAGCAGGCCATCGGCACCGGGATCGGGCTGGCGGTCTCCCGGCAACTGGTGCAGGCGATGGGGGGAACCCTGACGGTCGACAGCGATCTGGGCGAGGGGGCCTGTTTCACGGTGGAGCTGGAGGTCGAGCTGGCCGAGGCGCCGTCAGGCCGGGAGGCCGAACTGGTGGTTTCGCCGCTCGATATTCTGTTAGTGGAAGATGTGGAACTCAACGTCACGGTGGCGTGCGCCCTGCTGGCCAAGTTTGGCCATCGGGTGGAGGTGGCTCGCAACGGTGCTGAGGCGTTGATCCGTGCCAATCCAGATGATTTTGACTTGATCCTGCTCGACATCCAGTTGCCGGACATGACCGGCTTTGACATCGCCGAGCGGCTGCTGGCCCGTTATGGCGACAGCCTGCCGCCCATGGTGGCGCTGACGGCCAACCTGGTGACCGATCGCCACACCTATCTGGCCCGTGGCATGGCCGATGTGATCCGCAAGCCGCTGCGCTCTGCGGCGGTGCGCGATGTACTGGGGCGGCTATTTGGCGGTATCGAGAGCGAGGGCGAGGCGGCGCAGGCCTGCGTGGATGACGAGGTGCTCGATCTCTCCTTCCTCACGGATTATGCCGCGGCCGTGGGCAAACCGGTGCTGCGCTCGAGCGTCGATCTGTTTGAGAAGATGATGCCGGACTACATGGCGGTGCTCGATTCCAACATGGTGGCCCGCGACCAGCAGGGCATTGCCGAAGAGGCCCACAAGATCAAGGGCGCCGCCGGCTCCATCGGTCTGCACCGTATCCAGCAACTGGCCCAGCAAATCCAGAGCCCGGATCTGCCGGCATGGTGGGAAAACGTCGAGGACTGGATTGAGGCGATGCGCCGTGAATACCCAGGCGATCTGGCCCGCCTGCGCGACTGGCTGAGGGAGTAATAAGCGATGTACCAGAGATTGATTCCGCCCCTGCGCTGGCACCAGCGAGTTGACGAGGGGCTGCTTGAGGCCACCGAGCGCGATCGTGCTCGCATTGTGCAGGCCGCCCCGGTGCGCCGCCTGCAACAGAAGACCCAGGTCTTCCCCCTCGATGTGCAGGCCTCGGTGCGCAGCCGCCTGACTCACTCGCTTGAGGTGCAGGAGACGGGCCGGCGCATCGTGCTGGCCATCTTGGCCCGCATGCCCGATCCCGGTGTTCCGCCGATGACCCTGCTGAGCCTGGTGGAGATGTCCTGCCTGCTACACGACGTGGGCAACCCGCCGTTCGGTCACTTCGGCGAGCAGGTGATTGGGGCATGGTGCCAGCAGCACTTACCGGCGCTCTACCCACAGGCTCTGGGGCGCGCCATGAGCGCGGCATGGGAGCCCTTTTTCACCGATCTTTGCCATTTCGATGGCAATGCCCAGAGCCTGCGCCTGGTGCACCACCTGCATGAGCTGGATCTCACCCTCGGCCAGTTGGCGGCCTTGTGTAAATATCCGGGGGGGGCCGAGGCGCAGGGGTGGCGTGCCAAGCGCGGGGTCTACTTAAGCGAGGCTCCTGTGATGGAGGAGGTGGCCAGGCGTCTCGGGCTGGCCCCCGGCAGTCGCCACCCGCTGGTGTACATCATGGAGGCGGCCGACGACGTCTCTTACTGCATCGCCGATCTGGAGGATGCAGTGGATCGCCGCCTGCTCTCCCATGTCGAGCTGCTGGCGGCCCTGCACGAGGCTCAGCCAGACAACTACATGGCCACCCTCATCACCCAGGCCGAGCAGAGTTGCGATGGCTTCTTTCCGGCGTTTCGCTTTGCGCTGGAGCGCGATCTGGTGGCGCTGGCCGCCCAGACCTACCTCGCCCATCACGATGCGATTCTGGCGGGCCGCCACGATGAGCCGCTGCTGCACGGCCAGAGCCCGGCGGCCCAGGCCCTTGAGACCTTGCGCCAGGTGGCGCGCCGCCATGTGTTCAAGCGGCGCGAGGTGGAGTCGCTTGAGCTGGAGGGCTTTGCCGCGCTGCGTGGCATCCTCGGCACCTACGCCACCTTGCTGGCGCTACCGGGCTCAGAGTTCCAGGCCGTGCTTGAGGGCAATGGAGGCCCTAGCAGTTTCCTGGCTAGGCGGCTGTGTCACCGCCTCTCGGCACGCCATGTGCGGGCCTATCACAGAGCGCTGGCGCACCCTGATGCCCGCTTTGCTGACGCGCACGATCAGGAGTGGTACTACCGGGTGCGTCTGCTCATCGACTACGTGAGCGGCATGACCGACACCTATGCGCTGGCGGAGTACCGCCTGCTCTCGGCCGGCGCCTGAGCCTCTCCCCCAATCGGGGGGGCGCCATTGTCCGGCCGGGCGGCCTGATTTAGATTGCTGCAACCTGTTTCACTTTTACGCGAGGAGATCACCATGAGCCATTCCATGACTCAAGCTGCGAACCTGTGCCCCCTCTTGGGTGGCGATGTTCGTGCGTCTCTTTCGCGTGGCGTGAACGGGTAATTCCATACTCTTTCATCACCCGCGGTTCTCTCGTGGGTGATGTCCTCTTCTCCGGGAGAACCGCATGTTCAAACGGAGCATCTTATGTCGATCGAACTGATTTTATTGCGTCCCCTGACCCTGTTGCTGGCCGCTCGCGTGCGCGAGTTGGAGTGCCGTGAGCGGCAGGCGCCGCTCCCCCTTTCTGCCCATCTGCGTCAGGATATCGGGCTGAGCGTCGCCGAGCCCTTGCGTCACCACCCCCAGCCGATGGGTGTCGCACCGCCCTGGCCTGGGGAACCCATACGTTAGTGCGCAGGCCCGCGTGGCCCGTACAACAAAACGCCCGGCCAATGGCCGGGCGTTCTCATTACACTGGGCCGCTAGCTGCGGCGGAAACTCTGGTTATCGAAACTGCCCTGGGTCTGGCGGTTAAGTAGGCTGACCAGCAGGATGGATCGCTTCTCACCATCGGGCTCTTGGTAGATGGCCTCGAAGCCTTGCAGCGGCCCTGACTCGATGAAGACCTTGTCGCCCGGTTGCGGCAGATCCGTATAGAGGGCGCGGGCCTCATCGCTGTCATCCTGACTCATCAGGCGATGGATCAGCTCTTTCGGGATCGGCGTCCACTGTTCGCCGAACTGGATGATGCGGGCGATGCCACGGGTGGATTTAATACGGATCGGGGGCACCAGTTCGAGATCGACATAGATGAACAGGTAGTTGGGGAACATGGGTTCCTTTACCTTGACCCGTTTGCCCCGTCTTATCTTCTCCACCTCCACCATGGGGTAGTAGGAGTCGATACCCTGGAGCTTCAGGTGTACCTCTGCGCGAGCCTCTTCCTTGGCTTTGCAGTAGGCGAGATACCATTGGTGCATGGGGATCCAGACAAATACGCGTGCTTTGTGGCTATGATAGCGAATGCCATAAAAAAGGCCACGTTGAGCGTGGCCTTAGCGGTGTGATTGCTGGATTTGTTACCAACCCTTGACCAATCCACCCTTGAACAGCTCGTTGCCTTTCTGGAAGACCTCTTCGCTCTGGAAGGCTTGCACGAACTGCTTCACCTTCTCGTCATCCTTGTTGTTCTCGCGGGCCACGATCAGGTTCACGTAAGGGGAGTCTTTATCCTCGACGAACAGGCCGTCGCGGGTCGGGGTCAGATCGATCTGGCTGGCGAAGGTGTTGTTGATCACCGCCAGATCCACGTCTTCCAGGGAGCGCGGCAGTTGGGCGGCCTCCAGTTCGACGATCTTCAGCTTCTTCGGGTTGGCCACGATGTCGAGCACGGTGGCTTCCAGACCGGCGCCCTCCTTGAGGGTCAGCAGGCCCTGCTTGGCCAGCAGGATCAGGGAGCGGCCCAGGTTGGTCGGATCGTTCGGTACGGCGACCTGAGCGCCATCCTTGAGTTCGGTGAGCGCCTTGATCTTCTTGGAGTAGCCGGCGATCGGATAGACGAAGGTGTTGCCGACCGGCACCAGCTTGAAGCCGCGATCACGGATCTGGGCGTCCAGGTAGGGCTTGTGCTGGAAGGCGTTGAGATCGATGCTGCCGTCGTTGAGCGCCACGTTGGGGGTGACGTAGTCAGAGAAGGTGACCACTTCCACGTTCAGGCCGTATTTTTCCTTGGCGAGTTTGGCGGCAGTCTCGACCAGCTCGGACTCGGCCCCTGCGATGGCGCCGACCTTCAGATTCTTGTCAGCGTCTTTTTGGCCGCAGCCCACCAGTACCAGCGCGGCGAGCAGCGCGGCTGCAACGGATTTGATACCCAATTTCATAGCTTTACCTCCAATGTAAAAGACAGGGCTCAGCGGTGATCGACCCGCTTGACCAGATGTTCACCCAGGCTCTGAATGAGCTGGACCAGGATAACCAGGATCACCACGGTGACCAGCATGACCAGGGGGTCGAAGCGCTGATAACCGTAGCGGATCCCCACGTCACCGAGCCCGCCGCCGCCGATGGCGCCGGCCATGGCCGAATAGTTGACCAGGGTCACCAGCGTGATGGTGACGCTGTTGATGATACCGGGCAGCGCCTCGGGCAGCATCACTTTACCGATGATCTGTAGCGGTTTGGCGCCCATGGCGCGCGCCGCCTCGACCAGCCCCTCCGGGATCTCCATCAGGGCCCCTTCCACCAGGCGGGCGAAGAAGGGAATGGCCCCTATGGTGAGCGGCACCACGGCGGCTGCGGTGCCGATACTGGTGCCGACGATCAGCCGGGTGAGCGGGATGATGGCCACCAGCAGGATGATGAAGGGCACCGAGCGGCCGACGTTGACCACCAGCCCGAGGGTCTGGTTCAGCAGCGGGCTGGCCAGGATCTGGCCGCGCTTGGTCACGTGCAATGCCACGCCGAGCGGCAGGCCGAGCAGGCAGCTGAACAGGGCCGAGGCCGCCACCATGATGAGGGTGTCGCCGAGGGCGGTGATGAGCAGGTTAATCATTGCTTCGGACATAGCCCAGCACCTCCAGTTGAATATGGTGTTCGATAAAGAAGGCCTGCGCCGCGTCGCACTGCTCCGGGCTGCCGAACAGCTCGGCCAGCAGGAAGCCGAACTTGACCCCGCCGGCGTACTCGATATCGGCCGACAGGATGCTGATGTCGATGTTGAAGCGGCGGCTCACCTCGGAGATGAGCGGACTGTCGACCGTGTTGCCGGTAAAGCCGAGCTTGACCAGCGGATTGCTCTGCGCGACCCGAGTCGGGCTGAGGCGGGCCTGGTATTCGTCAGGCACCGGCAGGTGGATGGTCGAGCGGATGAAGTCGCGGGCCAGCTCGGTCTTGGCGTGGCTGAAGAACCAGGCCACTTCGCCGTGCTCGATCAGCCGGCCGTCGCTGATGATGGCCACCTCGTCGCAGATGCGCTTGACCACGTCCATCTCGTGGGTGATGAGCAGTATGGTCAGCCCCAGCTTGGCGTTGATCTCCTTGAGCAGCGCCAGGATCGAGTGGGTGGTCTGGGGATCGAGGGCCGAGGTGGCCTCGTCGCACAGCAGTACCTTGGGGGAGGGGGCCAGGGCGCGGGCGATAGCCACCCGCTGCTTCTGGCCGCCGGAGAGCTCGGCCGGGTAGGCGTGGGCGCGTTGCTCCAGCCCCACCAGAGACAGCAGCTCCTTCACCCGCGCGCCGATGCGCGCCTTGTCCCAGCCGGCCAGTTCGAGTGGCAGCGCCACGTTGCCGGCGACGGTACGCGAGGAGAGCAGGTTGAAGTGCTGGAAGATCATGCCGATCTGGCGGCGCGCCTGAGTCAGCTCGTTAGCGGAGAGGGCGGTCAGATCCTGGCTGTCGACGATCACCTGACCCGTGGTCGGGCGCTCGAGCAGGTTAACGCAGCGGATCAGGGTGCTCTTGCCGGCACCCGAGGCGCCGATCACCCCGACGATCTTTCCCTGTGGGACGTCAAGGCTCACCTCGCGCAGGGCGTACACGGCATCACTGCCATCGCCATAGACTTTGCTGAGACCTTTCAACTGAATCATGAAATCATCCGTGTTGACTGTGCTGCAGTATGGGGGGCTACAGGCTGGAATGACGGGCAGAGGAATGGCTGTCAGACCCTGCCTAGATAGTGGATGATGCTAAGATGTCTGGATGTCCATGTCAACGAGTGTTTCTACGTCTAGACGTCCAAAATAGGAAATGCTTTGCTGATCTTTGCATAAGCGATAAAAAAGACCGCTCCGGGGAGCGGTCAATAGCCACCAAGGTTGGGGCTGGGCCCGCCAGGGCGGGCCGCGCTGTGTGCGTTATTGGGCGGTGCGTTCACCGGCCCCAGCCTGCTCCTTGAGGAAGCTGATCCAGGGGGTGGCGCGACCGCTGATGTTGCCGTTCTGGGCCGCCTGGCTGAAGGCGGTGAGCGCCTCTTTCGGCTTGTCCTGCTCGAACAGGGCGACGCCGGCCAGGAACTTGAGCTCGGCGCGCTGCTCGCCGCTGGCGCCGGGGGCCGGTTTGCCCGCCAGCGCCACCAGATCCCCATAGCGCTTGGCCTGCACCATCATGCGCGCCATCTTCAGCTGCAACTCCGGATCGCCGGACTGGCGCAG
The DNA here is from genome assembly GCF_014892695.1 of Aeromonas simiae. NCBI lineage: Bacteria > Pseudomonadati > Pseudomonadota > Gammaproteobacteria > Aeromonadales > Aeromonadaceae > Aeromonas > Aeromonas simiae. The sequence continues at coordinate 2,778,697 of NZ_CP040449.1, read as the reverse complement.
GGAGGCCTGCATGGTGTCGATGGCTGGGTTAAGCTCCTTGGCCTGGTGCCAGTAGTTGGCCAGAGTCTTGAGGTTGGCGGCGCTTTGCGCCAGTTTCCCCTCCTTCATGGCACGCTCCATCACGCGGGCGGCGCGGTGGGGAATGCCGTTGAAGGCGAGGTAGTTGCAAAGGCGCATCAACTCGGCCGGCTCGGTCAGCAGCCCCAGCTTGTCGGCGTTCTCAAGGGCCGCCAGGGCCTTGAGATCGTTGCCTGCCTGCTGGTGCATGGCCGAGAGCTGGGTCCAGTACTTCTTCTTTTCCGGGAACATGCCGACCAGTATGGTGAGCACCTCGGTCGCCCCCTTGTACTGCTTGAGCTCATAGTGGGCGCCCATCTTCAGCAGATACCAGGACTCGGGGGCCTTGGCGCCGGAGAGGCGGATCGCCTGATCGGCGGCCGGGATCGCCTCCTTATATTGCTTGAGCTGGACATAGGCGTTGGCCAGGGTGATGTAGGCATGAGGCGTGGGTTTCTCATCCTTGCCGAGGTTGGCAAACCACGCCTGCATGGTCTTCACCGAGGCGCCAAAGTTGCCCTGCGCCATGTAGAGCTGGGCCAGGTTGTAGCGCACCTGCTGAGCCACCGGGGCCGGCAGGCCGCCGGTCGCGATGGCGTCGGCGAAGTACTGGGTCGCCTGGCCGTATTTCTCCTGCTGCGCGGCCACGAAGCCCAGGGTCTGCAAGATGACCCCCTTGTCGTAGATACGCTCGCCGGCGCCGGCCAGGGCCTCTTGCAGCTTGCCGTTGGCCTCACCGTACCGCTTCTCGCTGATCAGCGCCTGCGCCTTATTGACCGCCCGGTAGGCGCGATCTGAAAGTGCCGGCTGCTCGGCCGCCCGAGGGGCAGTGCTGATGAGCACCGCCAGGGCGACGGGGGCCAGGCCCCACTGTTTCCATCCTTTCATCGCCACTCCTTAGTTGACCACAAACTCGATCTCTTGCTGCATCCGGCTCGTCTGCGGCTTGCCATCGACCATGGCCGGCTTGAAGGTCCACTTGGCGATGGTCTTCCTGGCCTCCTTGCCGAGGTCATAGCTGCGCGGCTCCTCTCGCACGATACGGATATTGGTGACGGTGCCGCGCTCGGTGACGGTGAACTCCACCACCACCTTGCCCGACGCCAGCCCGGCCAGGGCTGCCTTGCGCGGCATCATGGGCTCGAAGGTGGCCAGCGCGATGGCGCCGTTGTTGCCACCGACGCCGCCGCCACCGGTGCCGGTGCTGTAGGCGCCGAGGGCATTGCCGCCCGCTATGTTGACCGGGATGTCGAGCTTGGGCATGTCCATCGGTGCGCTCTCCATCTGCGGCCGATCCGTGCTGGCCACCTCCATCTCGGGTGGCGGGGGCGGGCGGTTCAGCGGCGGCGGTTTGGGCAGCTCACGCTGCCGCTCCTGGACAGTTTCCTGGGGCTTGATGCGAATAAAGTCGGTCATGGTGACCTCCTCCTTCTCGCTCAGCTCCCGGTGATCCGGTGTGATCAGCTTGTTCATCCCGAGAAACAGGAAGAACACCACCACACAGGAGACCACCAGCGATATCAGGTATCTCATGGGGCTCCCTCCGGCCTCAACTGCTCTTGCTGGCGGCGATCGAGATGTTCTGCACGCCAGCCATGCGGATCTGATCCATCACCTCGACCACCAGCCCGGAGCGGGACTCGGTATCGGCCTGGATCACCACGGCGCTCTCGGGGTTTTCGGCCCGCAGCCGCTCGACGTTGGCGCGCACGGCCCCCACCTCGACGCTGCGCTTGTCGATCCAGACCTGGCCATTGGCGCGCACGGCGACCATGATGTTGCCCTTCTTCACCGTCTCGGCCGTGCTGGCGCTCGGACGGTTGATCTCGACCCCGGACTCCTTGACGAAGGAGGTGGTGACGATGAAGAAGATGAGCATGATGAACACGATGTCCAGCATGGGGGTGAGGTCGATGGCCGCCTCGTCTGCCCCGCTGTCGCTGTGACGTTTTCTCATAGCTAGAACTCCTTGTGCGGCCGGGGGGGCGCCCCGGCCTGTGCTTCCTGCATTAACCGTGTTTCAGGCTGTCTTCCAGCTTCTCGACCGCCAGTTTGGCTCTGTGGTCGAGGCGGTTGACGAAGAACAACCCGGAGAGGGCGGCAACCATGCCGGCCATGGTCGGTACCGTGGCCTTGGAGATGCCGGAGGCCATGGCGCGCGGCGAGCCGGTGCCGGTGATGGCCAGGGTGTCAAACACCTGCACCATGCCGACCACAGTCCCCAGCAGCCCCATCAACGGACACAGGGCGATCAGCACCTTGATGATCGGCATCCCCTTGTTGACGGCCATGGCGACCCGGGAGACCAGCTCACGGCGGATCTGCTTGGCCGACCAGGAGTGGTGATCCCCGCGCGCCAGCCAGAGCGAGCGGGTCTCCTTGACCTGTTGCGGGTAGACGGTACGGAAATAGAGCCAACGCTCCAGCAGCAGCGCCCACATCATCAGGGTCAGGAAGAAGAGGGCAACCAGCACCTCTCCTCCCAGACCAAGGAAGTAGCGCAGCGCCTCAATCTCCTCAATCAACCAGAACCACATGGACGTCTCCTTACGCTGCCTTGGCGTGCAGGCGCTCCTGATAGCGGGCCACGTAACCGGCGCTCTGCTCTTCCAGCAACTGGATCAGGCGGCGGCTCTGGGTCTGCACCATGGTGTAGAGGAACAGGATGGGCACGGCCACCACCAGACCCTGCATGGTGGTCACCAGGGCCTCGGAGATGCCGCCCGCCATCAGCTTGGGATCGCCGGTCCCGAACAGGGTGATGGCTTGGAAGGTGGCGATCATCCCCACCACGGTACCGAGCAGGCCGAGCAGCGGCGCCACCGAGGCGATCAGCTTGAGCACGCTCAGCCCCTTCTCGAGCTTGGGCACCTGCTTGAGGATGATCTCGTCGAACTTGGACTCGAGATCCTCAATGTTGTCGCCGCGGTGGGCCTGATAGGCCTCCAGCATCTCGCCGATCGGGTTGCCCTTAATGGCGCTGTCGGACTTGAGCTGCTTGCGCATGGCGCTGCCCAGCAGGGAGAGGCGGACGCCGCAGAACAGGGCTAGCAGCAGACCGAGCAGGCCGAGCACCATGATGACGTAGCCGACCTCCCCCCCTTGGTCGAGGCGCTCTTTGAGGTTGGGGGTCTGCACCAGCAGCGAGAGGATCACGCCACGGGAGGGGTCGATGTAGATGGGCTTGACGCTGCCGTCGGCCTGCTCGAAGTCGCTCACCGGCTGGAGGATGGCGCTGTCAGGCTGGCGCGGCAACTGTTCGAACTTGCCGGTCTCGGGAATGAAGGAGAGGTACTTGCCGTCGGCCAGGGTGTTGAACTCACTGATCTGGGTCACAGTGTGTTCGCCCTGGTTGCCCTCACCATAGACCACGGTGGCCGGGAACTGGGTCACCTTGCCGGCGTCGACCATGCGGCTCAGTAAGGTGGTCCAGAACTGGGCCAGCTCGTCGCTGGAGGGAAGCTCCTTGCTGTCGGCCAGCTTGGCCAGCAGCTTGCCCTGCTCGGGGTATTGTAGGCGCAGCGCCGAGTTGTTGAAGATGCCGCGAAACTCCCCGGCGAACTGGCGCAGCACCCCGAACATCTCGCCCATGTTGCCAGAGCGCTGGCGCAGGGTTTCGGTCAGCTCGGTGAGCTGCTTGTCATTGGCATCGAAGCTGGCCTTGAGCTTCTCGCCGCGGGCCAGCTCGGCGCTGAGTTCGGCTTTGGCCTTGGCCAGCAGGGCGGCCTGCTGGTTCTTGTCGGCGAGGAAGCGGGCCTCGCGCTCGGCGTTGAGCTTGGACTCGGCGGCGCTCTCGCTCTTGAGCTGGCTTAGCAGGGCGTTGAGATCGGCCGGTTTTTCGGCCGCGCTGATCGGCAGGGTGAAGAGGGCGGCGCCGGCGATCAGGGCGGCGACGGCGTGCTTGATGGCGTTCATTATGCTTTCTCCGCAGTTTGGACCGGCAGCTTGATCAGGGCGGGGGGCGCTTGTTTTTTGGCGATGCGCAGGCCCTGTTCGACGGCGCTGCGATACTCCTGAGGCAGGGTTTCCCACTGGCGGCTCTTCTTGTTCCACATGCCGGTCTCCTGACCGTCCGGAGACTGGTAGAGCAGGGCGATGCGGCCCACTCGCAGGAACTCATAGGTCTTCTCGCTGCCATCTTTTTGCTGCAAGCTGGCCTTGTAGGCCTCGATGGAGCGGCTAAACCCCTCCTCAATCTGGTAGGCCTCGAGGATCTTGCGGTACTTCTCGGAGATGGTGACGTCGGCGCGGTTCATCAGTTCGGTGAGGGACGCCACGCGCTCCTCGCGCTCGCTCTTTTGGAACGGCAGGTCGAGGGCCACGAACTGCTCGAGGGCGTCGATCATCTTGAGCATCAGGGGCACCACCTCGGTGCTGGTCTGGTCGATCTGGGCGATTTGGCGCTCCATCGAGGTCAGCTCGCTGCGCTGGGACTCGACCATCTTGGCGACCTGCTGGTTGTAGGTGGTGAGGCTGTCGAGCTGGCGCAGGGCGCTCTTGTACTGGGCCAGGGCGTTCTCGGCGGAGTCGGCGTAGTGGTCGATCTTCTGCTGGGAGGCCTTGGCGGCTTGGTCGGTGGTGGTTTGGGTGTCGACCGTCTGGGTGGCGGTGGCGGCACTCACGGCGAAGCTGGTCAACAGGGCGGCCGAAGCCAGGCTGCCCAGAAGCGCTCTCTTCATTTTATTAGTCCTTGTTTTCATAGAATTACCCTATCTCCATAACTTCCTTGGACGTTGGGCAAGGCCGGCCCGGTCAGGGCCGGCCTGGGTCACTCATCAGCCGGTCAGCCGATCAGAATTTCTGGGTGTAGTCGAGGTAGTAGATACGGCCGTCGATGCTGTAGATGTTCTCGTCGTAGGTGAAGCCGTCGCTCTCGAGGGAGGGCTCGCGGTTGAACATGTTCTTCACGCCGACCTGCACCTTGCCGTCCCACGGGGTCTGGACGCCCACGTTGATATTCCAGACGGTGTTGGAGGCGATGTGGCCCACTTCCTTGCCGGTGTCTGCGATGTAGTCCTGGCTCTGGGAGTCGATGTAGTTGGCGCTCAGATAAGCATCCATGTTCCACCACTGGGGCACGTTGACGCCGACCCCTGAGTTGAAGCGCATCTGCGGCAGGCCGTTCCAGCCGATCTTGTCCACCGAGGGACCACCGGCGTAGAGGCCCTCCTCAAACTTGAGGATATAGGTGCCGCCGAAGTCATAGCGCACGGTCGCCATCGGGAAGTCGTAACGGTAGTCGAGCTTGAAGTCGAGGCCGCTGGTCTTCAGGGTGCCGAGGTTGACCATGGGGGCGGTGGCGCCCTTGATCTTGCCCTGGCTGTTACGAACTATGTACGGCGAGCCGCCGTTGTTGAGTTCGTCATAGATGAGCGACTGCAACGAGTTGAGCTGGATCACGTCGTCGATCTTGATGGTGTAGTAGTCCAGCGAGAGGTTGAGATCCTCAAGCGGGCTGTAGCTGAAACCGAAGTTCCAGGTGTCGGCGGTCTCCTCCTTGAGATCCTCGTTGGAGGTGCGGGTGGTGTCGTACTGCTGGTTCGGGCAGTCGGCCGCGGCGATGCCGTTGGCCTGGCAGTAGACATAGTCCTTGCCCCAGTCGGCGGAGAAGGAGTCGGCCGAGTAGAGATCGCTCAGGCTCGGGGCGCGGAACGAACGGGACCAAGAGGTTCGCAGCATCAGGTTGTCGAGCGGCTGGTAGCGTACGCTGGCCTTGGGCGAGAAGGCGCTGCCAAAGTCGCTGTACTTGTCGTAGCGACCGGCGACGCTCAGCTCGACCTGCTCGGTGACCGGTACCAGGGTTTCGAGGTAGAGGGCGGTCACGTCGCGCTCGCCACCGGAGGAGTTACCGGAGGAGCCGATGACGTTGCCGGCCTCGGACTGGGCATCGTACTTGTCCTCATAGACCCAGTCGTTGTACTCGGCACCGGCATACCAGCTCACCGGCCCGGCCGGCAGCTCGCCCATGTCCCACTGAACCCCGACATACCATTGGTAGAAGTCCATGGTGGAGCGGCGGCTGGTGTCGGCGGTCATGGAGGCGGTGGTGCTGGCATCAAACTCGCCCTTAACCAGCTTGCCGTCGGCCACCGCCTGCTGGGCGGCGGACTTGAGCACGTAACCGGTGCCGTTCTCCTTGTTGTCGGTCTTGGAGTACATGTAGCCGGCATTCCACTGCATGTCGCCCACGCTCTCGGTCGGCAGCGTGCCTTCGAAGCCCAGGTTCATGGAGCCGGTGGTGTCGGTGACCAGGTTGTCGCGGGTGCCGACGTTGTTGAAGCGGTAGTAGGCGTAGGCCATCTCACCGGCGCCCAGGGTGGCGGCGGCATCCAGGCCGTTGTCGGTGAAGAACTGGGTGTTCTTCGGATTGCTCGGGTCAACGGCGAAGCTGCCGGCGGCCGGGGCGAAGCGGCCGAAGCTCTCGACGCGCGAGGCGATGAGCTGCGGCACGAAGTCGACGCTGTCGTTGATGTGATAGCGGCCGTTCACATACAGGGTGTCGCGGCTGCGCGAGGCGGTGGTGGCGGCAAACTTGCCGTAGTTGAAGTTGCACCCCCCATCGTGATTGACGAACGGCTCTTTACAGGTGCCGTCGGCATTGGTGACACCGGCCAGCGGGCCGTAGCTCCAGGTCGGCTTGCCATCGGCTCCGGTGCCGGTGATCCCTTCCACGTTGCGGCCATAGACGCTCGGCGCGTCGTTCCCCTGCTTGGAGAGGTAGTCGCGATCGCGGGCATAGATGATGTCTTTCTTGTCGTGCTCGTAGACGGCCATCAGGGAGCCCTTCTCCCCGGTGATACCGGCCAGGATGGAGCCACTCTTCTCGTCCCCCCCATCTTCGGTCGGGCTGCCGAGGCGCCCTTGGAACTCCAGCCCCTCGTACCCTTCCTTGAGCACCACGTTGACCACGCCGCCGATGGCGTCAGAGCCGTAGATGGCTGAGCCGCCGTCGAGGTTGACCTCGACCCGCTCAACCGCGGACATGGGGATGGTGTTGAGGTTGATGGCGGTGCCACCCATGGTGGGGGAGCCGGCTACCCGTTTGCCGTTGAGCAGCACCAAGGTGCGCTCCGAGCCCAGACCGCGCAGGCCGACGGTGGCCTGGGACTGGAAGGAGCTGCCGGACTGAGCGGAGTAACCCCCGAAGGAGTTGTAAGAGGCCTGCTTGAGGTAGTCGGCGACCGTCTGCTGGCCGGACTGTTCGATCTTGACCTTGGAGACGGAGACCACAGGGGTGGCGCCTTCCACGTCGACGCGAGAGATGCGCGACCCGGTCACCTTGATCTTTTGAAGCTTCTCGACATTCTGCCCCTCTTCGGCGGCAAAGACAGAGGGGGCCGCTGCTGCAGCGCTCACCAAGGCGAGCGCGATCGCAGCAGAAAGCCTGCTTTTCCTTAGCATCGCAGTATCCTTCCTGATTGTTTATTTTGTTTGCTTCCAAACGCACGCTCTATGGCGACGTTGCAATACGCTTATCAAGATTCGGAGGAAGGCGTCAATCGTGTAAGAAAATGGGGATAAAAAGAGGTGGGGTTCACAGTTTTTCTGAAAAAAGCGTTAATGGCAGCTTATTTATCTGGGTCTTGTGGGTTTTTTCTGATCATTGTCACAATATTAACGCAGCTTGGTAGGATTAAATGCCAAAGTGGAACTTTCTTAAATAATAATGGTCACATTAAGCGTTATTCTTATTTTTCCCATCCGATTAGAATATTTCTCTGAAACCAATGCACTTGCTGCGATCGATGTAAAACGTTTTTCTTTTCGCCGCTCGCCAAGCTCAGTTTTGGTGGGTGTGTTTTTTATTCTTTTGTTTTCAATAAGTTGTATTTATTGGTTGGTGGCTGTGTATATAGAAAGCATTGAGGTCGATGCGCTATGTTGGGGCGTGGTGCACCATGTCGATGCAGATGCAGAATAATGCTTCGAATTGCATGAAGTGAGATGTTTCTCTGCAAAAGGCGAGCTTGTGCCAAGGGTACTTGATTTTTGTTGCGGAGCTTTTACAGTGGCCCTGCTGATCATTTGGATTCACGTGATAGTCCAGTCAGACATGCCAGGAAGGATAGGACCAGCCACAGGAAGTGACTGGCCACAATAAAACAATAAGGACGAAGCCACCATGCTGTCGTATTTCCTACGTCGGGCGCTGCTCATCATCCCGACGTTTATCGGGATCACTCTGCTCGTCTTCACCATTACCCGCTTCGTACCCGGCGGGCCGGTCGAGCGCATGTTGTTGCAGGCCCAGGTTGCCCAGGGGGAGGGGCACCGCTCGACGGCGAGTAAGGGGGGACAGGCCCTCTCCGACGAGCAGATCGAGGAGCTCAAGGCTTTCTACGGCCTCGACAAGCCGATGCTGGTCGCCTATTGGGAGTGGTTGCAGAAGCTGGTTCGCCTCGATCTCGGTGAATCGACCCGCTACTACGAGCCGGTGTGGGATCTCATCAAGGAGCGCCTGCCGGTCACCGCCTTCTTCGGCGTGGCGACCTTTCTGCTGAGCTATCTGGTCTCACTCCCGCTCGGCATCGCCAAGGCGCTGCGCCACAACAGCCGCTTCGACTCGGCCAGCTCGATGTTCATCTACACCGCCTATGCGCTGCCGGCCTATGTGGTGGGGATCTTTCTCATCACCGTCTTCGCGTTTCACCTCGAGTGGCTGCCGATGGGGGGCTTCCCGGGGGATGACTACGAGTATCTCGAGAGCAACTGGGACAAGGTCAAGAGCGTCTTTTCCCATGCCTTGCTGCCGCTCATTGCCTATGCCATCGGCGATTTTGCCGTGCTCACCATGACCATGAAAAACAGCCTGATGGAGAACCTGTCGGCCGATTATGTGCGCACCGCCGTGGCCAAGGGGCTGCCGTTTCGTCAGGCGGTCACCCGTCACGCCATGCGTAACAGCCTCATTCCCATTGCCAGCCACTTTGGCAGCGTGCTGACCGTCTTCTTCGGCGGCTCCTTCCTCATTGAGACCATCTTCAACATCGACGGCATCGGCCTGCTCGGCTACGAGGCGATCGTCGAGCGCGATTACCCGACCGTGATGGGCATACTGGCCATCACCTCTGTGCTGATGCTGCTTGGCAACATCCTTTCGGATATCTGCGTCGCCCTGGTCGATCCACGCGTGCGCTTCGGGGAGTAAACCATGCAGCTCAGTCCCGTTACCCGCAAAAAATTCAAGCGCTTTGCCTCTATCAAGCGCGGTTACTACTCGTTTGTGCTGTTTAGTGCCTTGGTGCTGCTCTCCTGTGTGGCCGAGCTGCTGGTCAACAGCCGCGCCCTGGTGGTGCACTATCAGGGGCAGTGGCTCTTTCCCACCTATGGCGACGTGATCCCCGGCAGCCGTTTCGGCCTCGATTACGACTACGAGACCAACTATCGCCAGCTCAAGGCCAAGCTGGCCGATGAGGGGCAGGGGGATTGGGTGCTGCTGCCTCTCGTGCCGTGGAATCCCTATGAGCAGGACTTCAAGCAAGATGCCTACCCCCCTTACGCCCCGAGTGCGGCGGATCGCCACTTTCTCGGCACCGACACCAGTGGGCGCGACGTGCTGGCGCGTCTGGTGTACGGCTTTCGCATTGCCATCGCCTTTGCCGGCATAGTGCTGGTGGCCAGCTATCTCATCGGGGTGGCCATCGGTTGTCTGATGGGCTTTCTCGGTGGGCGGTTTGACCTTGTGTTACAGCGCTTTATCGAGATCTGGTCTCAGATCCCTTTTCTCTACGTCATCATGATCTTGGTGTCGCTCACCAAGCCTAACTTCGGCCTGTTTGTCGGCATCAACGTGCTGTTCGGCTGGATGGGGATCACTTGGTACATGCGCACCCTCACCTACAAGGAGCGGGCCCGCGACTATGTGATGGCGGCGCGCGCTCAGGGGGCGGGCACTGGGCGCATCATCTTCCACCATATACTGCCCAATACCTTGGTGATGGTGGTGACCTTGGCGCCGTTTGCGGTGGTGGCCAACATCTCGACCCTGACGGCGCTGGATTACCTCGGCTTTGGTCTGGCGCCGCCGACCCCAAGCTGGGGGGAGCTGCTCTCTCAGGGGATCAACAACCTCGACGCCATCTGGATCGTAAGCTCAGTGGTAGCGGCGGTGAGCGCCGTGCTGATCATGGTCTCGTTTATCGGTGAGGCGGTGCGCGAGGCGTTCGATCCGCGCAAGTTTACCCGCTACGAGTGATGCTTTTTTAAATGAGGTGCTGCGGCCGTTAAAGGGCGCTTTGGAGTGTTAGGATGAATAATAAAATCAAATGGATAGGTGGCCTGATGCTGCTGGTGAACGGCACGTTGGTATGGGCTGACGCCTTGCCGGATGGGCTCATCTGGGAGACCAACGACACAGACCCGGTGTTTGCTTCGCCGCAGGCCAAGCAGGGGGGGACGCTGAACCTCTACGTAGACAGCTTCCCGCTCACCTTTCGCACCGTGGGGCCCGACTCCAACGGGTCGTTTCGCTCCTTTATTCTCGACAACCAGTTGCGGCTGATCAGCTTTCACCCCAACACGGGCAATCCCATCCCGGCGCTCGCCACCCACTGGGCCATCGCTCCAGATAATCAGACCGTCTACTTCAAGCTCGACCCACGCGCCAAGTGGTCTGACGGTCAGCCGGTCGTGGCTGAGGACTACACCTTCGGCTATGAGATGATGCGCTCGCCCCACATCAAGGGGCCCTGGTTCAACAACTACTACACCACCGAAGTGGTCGAGGTGAGCAAGGTCGACGCGCACACCATCAAGGTCAAGGCGGGCAGCGCCAAGGGCAAACTGGACTTGCTCAACACCACCGAGCTGTGGCCCCAGCCCAAGCACTTCTACAAGCTCGGCCCGAACTGGGTCAAACAGTACAACTGGGCTATCGTGCCGACCACCGGGCCTTATGTCATCAGCGAGGTGAAAAAGGGCAAATCGGTCACCTTCAGCCGTCAGAAGGCGTGGTGGGCCAAGGACGATCGCTTCTTTAAGCACCGCTTCAACGTCGATACGGTGCACATCAAGGTGATCCGCGATCAGAACATCGCCTTTCGCCACTTCCTGAAGGGGGAGCTCGACAGCTTCGAGATGGTCCAGCCCACCTGGTGGCATGAAAAAGCCAAGGGGCCGGAGTTTGACAAGGGCTATATCCAGAAGGTGATGGCCTATACCGACACCAAGCAGGGCGGTCAGGGGCTGCACCTGAATACGGCGGTGCCGAAACTGGCCGATCTCAATGTGCGCCTAGGCATCGAGCACGCCATCAACATGGACAAGATGATCGCCACCGTGCTGCGTGGCGATTATGTGCGGGCCACCACCTTCGGCTCGGGGTTTGGCCCCTTCACCGAGATGACCTTGCCTGAACGCGGCTACGACGTGCAAAAAGCGCGCGACTACTTCGCCAAGGCCGGCTACACCAAGCAGGGGCCGGACGGCATCTTGCAAAATGCCAAGGGGGAGCGCCTCACCCTGGCGGTCACCTTCACCGTCTCCGAGCATGCCAAGCGCTTGAGTTTCTTGAAAGAGGAGGCCAAGAAGGCGGGGCTCGATCTCGAGCTCAACCTGGTGGACGGGGCCACCGGCTTCAAGGCCATGCTGGAGAAAAAGCACGAGGCGGCCTGGCTGGGTTGGGGCGGCGGTGGCCTTTATCCCCAATATTGGGAGTCATTTCATTCGGATAACGCCAACAAGCCGCAGACCAACAACTTCTTCAACGTGGCCGACAAGGCGCTCGACACGCTGATCAATGCCTACGGCAAGGAGTTCGATCTGGGTCAGCGGGCCGAGCTGTCACGCCAGATCCAGCAGCGTATCTATGATCTGGCCATCTTCGTGCCGGGTTATGAGCTCAACTATGTGCGGGCCGCCAGTTGGCGCTACGTGATGCTGCCGACGGTGCCGGCCACCAAGAGCACCCCGGACTTGCTCTACTGGCCGATGGACGGTTACCCCCACAGCTCGGGTGGCCTGCTCTGGATTGACGAGGACAAACGACAAGAGGTGCTGGCCGACAAGCGCAGTGGCAAGGCGCTGGCGCCGCTGACCCTGATCGACAAGAGCTGGCAGCGTGGCCAGGGGGGCTGATATGGAGCAGGCTCCCATCTTGGCGGTGCGCGATCTCGCCGTCGAGTTCAGCGTTGATGAAGGGGTGATGCGGGTGCTCGATGGGATGAGCTTTGCGGTGCGCCCTGGCCAGACCCTCGGTATCGTCGGCGAATCCGGCTGTGGCAAGAGTGTGACGGCACTGGCCATCATGGGCCTGCTACCAAGGCCCCATGGTCGGGTGGTGGGCGGCGCGATCCAGTTGGGCAGTCTCGATCTGCTGGGGCTACCGGCCAAGGATCTCTACCGCATCCGTGGCAACCGCATCTCGATGATCTTCCAAGAGCCGATGACGGCCCTCAACCCGGTCAAGACGGTTGGGGAGCAGTTGGCTGAAGTCTATGAGCTGCACCGCCCCGACTATGACCGGCGCCAGCGCCGCGAGGCGGCCATCGCCATGCTGCGCAAGGTGGGCATCCCCGAGCCGGAGCGGCGCTATGACACCTATCCCCATAACCTGTCGGGGGGCATGCGCCAGCGGGTGATGATCGCCATGGCGCTTGCCTGCGAGCCTGAGCTGCTCATCTGCGACGAGCCGACCACGGCGCTGGACGTGACCATACAGGCGCAGATCCTGGATTTGATGAAGTCGCTGCAAGCCCAGACCGGCATGGCGATCCTCTTTATCACTCACGATCTCGGGGTGGTGGCCGAGCTGTGCGACGAGGTGGTGGTGATGTACGCCGGGCGCGCCGTGGAGCAGGCCGACGTATTCGAGCTGTTCGAGCAGCCGCATCACCCCTATACCCATGGCCTGATGGCGTCGATCCCGCGTCTTGAGGACGAACCCAAGACGCAGCTCAAGACCATTCACGGCCAGGTGCCGGCCCTGAGCGAGATGCCGGCGGGCTGCCGCTTCAGTAACCGCTGCCCTCATGCCAGCGAACTCTGTGTGGGCACTGTGCCGCCGGTGGAGCAGTTGGCCGGGCAGCACAGCGTGGCCTGCCACCACTGGAAGGAGGTGAGAGCATGAACGAGCCTCTGCTCACCATCACGGATCTTAAGCAGCACTTCGCCGTGGGCGGTGGTTTCTTGCGGCGTGGCTACACGGTCTATGCGGTGGATGGCATCAGCCTTTCCCTGCGCCGGGGTGAGACGCTTGGGCTGGTGGGCGAATCCGGCTGCGGCAAGTCCACCCTGGGGCGCACCCTGCTCAAACTGTTTGAGCCGACCGCCGGCACCATCACCTTTGAAGGGCGCGACATCACCCACCTCTCCCCTAAGGAGATGCGCTCACTGCGCCAAGAGATGCAGATCGTCTTTCAGGACCCCGTGGAGTCGCTCAATGCCCGCCACACGGTTGGCCAGATCCTCGAGGAGCCCTTCATCATTCACGGCAAGGGCCGCAGTGAGGAGCGCCGCATCTGGGTGCGCGAGCTGCTGGATAAGGTGGGATTGCCCGCCGTGGCCGCCGATCGCTACCCGCACGAGTTCTCCGGTGGTCAGCGCCAGCGCATCGGCATTGCCCGCGCCATCGCCCTCAAGCCCAAGCTGCTGGTGTGTGATGAGGCGGTGTCGGCCCTCGATGTCTCGGTGCAATCCCAGATCCTCAACCTACTGCTGACCCTGCAACAGGAGATGAACTTGGCGATGATCTTCATCGCCCACGATCTGTCGGTGGTCAAACACATCTCGGATCGCATCGCCGTCATGTATTTAGGAAGGGTGGTGGAGTTGGCCGAGGCGAAGGATCTCTACCGGGCGCCGCGTCACCCTTACACCCAGGCGCTCATCTCGGCCATTCCGGTGCCGGATCCGCGCCGGCGCAGCCAGCGTATTTTGCTAAGCGGTGACGTGCCTTCCCCGATAGCCCCGCCACCGGGCTGTCATTTTCACCAGCGCTGTCCACGGGCGAGCGAGCGCTGCCGCAGTGAGGCGCCGCAATTGCTGGGAGAGGGTCATCAGGTGGCATGCCATCACCCCTTGCCCGAGCCGGCACAGGTGATCGTGCTAGAGCGCGCCATCTAGCCCTGATACGAGGAGCGGAGCAGGAGATGAAATAAAGATGGGGCCTTAGGCCCCATTTCATTTTTTCTGGTGTTGGAGTTTCAGGTCGGCCGTGGTTGAGTTGGCCTGGGCAGGACAGCACCCCGACATGGGGATCCTGTTGTCATTATGTGTGTATGTTCTTTTACAACATTTTTCTGAAGGGAGTCGGGCCATCAGGCACCGTAGCGGAAGTAGTAGCCGCGGGTGGAAGGAGCATAAGAGACCTTCTCTTCGCTGCGAGCTTCGTTGCTGGTGGCGCCCTTCAGGTGGAACAGCACGGCAAGATGTTCAAACATAATTCACCTCATCAATCTGATTGTGGAATGTGACTCAGGTCACAACTTCATCCTAGGTGTTTGTGTGATCCCGATCAACTTTATTTGTTGTTAAGTTACATAAATCATGGAAAGGGTTTTCAAATGCAGACCTCTTCATGGAGGCGTTTTCAGGGCCGCATTTGCGGCCCTTTTTACTCACTCCTGACGGCAGTTATCGAGCAGGATCTGCCACTCGCCATCGTCATCGAGCTGCTCGACAAAGCCACCGTCCCCCTTGTTCCACCACACTAGCTGCTGAAGATCGCTGAAGCGGGCGCCGGAGGCCGAGACCACCTGGGGCAGGGTGTGTGGCGTGCCATCGGGTAGGGTGAGCTTGACGAAATGGAGGCTGTCATCGGACAGGGAGAAGTAACGTACCGTCACCTTGGCCTGCTGATCGCAGAGGTAGGTGATGGGATCGCCGCCTTGGACGGTCAAGGCGTCTTGGGGTTGGCATCCGGCAAGCAGTGCGCTGCCCGCCAGCAGCAACAGGGCTGGTTTCATCGGTGTGGCTCCGTGGTGTGAGTTTACGGGCAGCCTAACGGGTGTTGCCCGCACTCTCAAGGAGGGCTCAGTGCCCGAAGCGGGTAGACTCGAAGCGGTTGAGCAGGCGGTGCATCAGGTAGCAGCAGGTGAGGGTGGCCACGATGGCGACGGCGATGCTACTGACCCGGTAGAGGGCGCTGAACACCAGATCGTTGCCCGGTGTCAGGTATTGACCAAACAGGATACCGAGGGTGGTGAGCGAGCCGAAACCGGCCCCCGAGCCGCCCCCTTCCTTGACGTGGGCATAGGAGAAGAGCATGGCGCCGAGCCAGAGCACAGGCGCGACCAGCAGCAGTTGTCCCGACCAGTCATAAAGCACCAGTTGCGCCGTCAGGCCGAAGCTGACCCCGAGCAGGGTGCCGATGGCCCGCTTGCGGGCATAGCCGAGGGCGCCGTTCCAGTGCATCGGGAACAGCACCAGCAGGGTGGTGGCCTGGGCCGACATGGAGTCGCGCAGGTCGAAAATCTGGAACACCAGAAACGACAAGGTGGCGATGGTGGCACCGAGCAGCGCCTCGTGGCGCATCCGATGCGGCTCCTTGGGTTGTGGGGTCGGGCGCGCTCGCGGCTCGGTATCGGGCAGCAGCACGGTGAGCAGCCAGGCCAGCAGTACCGAGCTGACGGTGGCCATCAGGTTGCTCAGGATCAGATCGTTGAGATCTGTGTTCGGGTAGCTGGCGAAGTGCAGCATGATGCTGAGGTTGAGCACGCCGTTGGCGCCGAACAGAAACAGGCTCCCCTTCGACATGCAGGCGAAGCGGTAGAGAAACAGCAAAAAGGCGATCGGTGTCATCAGCCCAGGGTGGGAGCCAAACAAGCCGCCGAGCAGCCCCACCTCGAGGCCGCACATCACCGCCGAGGCGAGCATCTGGCGACTGGCGTGGCCGTTCATCACCGGCACCATGCCAAGCAGCAACATGGGGGTGACGGTGAAGAAGACGCCGTAGTTCCAGTTCATCGTCTTGCACAGCAGAAAACCGAGGGTGGCTCCGGTGGCAATGCGCAGGCACTGGCGCAGATCATTGGTCGTCAGGGGACGATGCCACAGTTGCATGGGATCTCCTAGTTGGCCGGCGTGGGGGCCGGCCGCAGCGGGAAGGGGCTTAGTAGATGTAGTGCAGCAGGCTCAGCAGATGGATCTGGGTGCGGGCCAGCAGGCCGAGCAGCGGATTGTCCGGCAGCAGTTGCACCGTGGCGCGGGCTCCGGCGGGGAGCATGCCCTGGGCTGGCTGATCGAGGCGCAGGTGCAGGCGCAGGCGCTGGGCATCGCGCACCCAGCGATCCGATTCGGTCGGGGTCGCCAGCTTACCGTTGGCATCGAACTGGCCGGCGCTCACCCCGGCGTCCAGACTGACTACCTTGGCCGGATAGAGGGTGCCGGGCTCACCGTCGAAGGCGATCAGTGCCTGATAGCCGGGATTGACGTGGCGCAGCGCCTTTTCGCGAAAGTCGGCGATGATCTCCACCTGGTCGGCCACCAGGGCCAGCAGCGGGCTGCCGGCCGTGGCGAAGGCGCCATTTTCCAATTGCAGGTTGGTCACTATCCCATCCTGCTCGGCGCGCACCTGGCTGTAGGCCAGATTGAGACGAGCCTGTTCCAATGCGTTGTGGGCCTGACGGATGCGCAGGTTGGTCTCGCCCTGGGCGCCACGGCTGACCTTGAGCTGGGCCAGGGTCGCCTGGCTGGCTTGCAGATTGGCCTGGGCGGTGCGCAGCGCACTGCTGGCTTCATCGCGGGCCTGCTGGGAGACGAGGTTACGGGCAAACAGGGCGGTGATGCGATGCGCCTCGCGTTCGGCCAGCTCGCGGCGGGTGGTGGCGGCGTTCACGTCCGCATGGGCAGCACTGATCCTGGCGTCGAGTTCGGCGTTTTCTTGCAGCGCCTGCTCGAGTTTGAGCTCGGCTTGCTCCACGGCGAGTTTAAATGGCGCCGGATCGAGTTCAAACAGCAGGGTGCCTTTGTGCACGCTCTGGTTGTTGTGCACGTAGACGGCGGTCAGGCGGCCGCTGACCTGGGGGGCGACCTTGACCACGCCACGGGTGGCCATGGCCTGCGGGGTGAGCGGCATCTTGAGGTCGGCCAGCAGGAAATAGACGAAGATGAGGCCGAAGGCGATGGCCACGCCCTTGACCCAGCGGGCGAATTGTTGATCCGGTGTCATCTGGGGGTTACTCCTGCTCACTGCAACCCTTGGCCAACTTGGTCAGGGCATTTTCATAGATGTGGTTCATGGTCTGCTCGAAACGGGCCAGCTCGCTCTCACTGATCCCGGCGAGCAGCTCGCGGCGGGCTTGCATGATGCGGGCCTCGATATGGCCGAGCAGTTCACGGCCGGCATCGGTCAGGCTGACGACGCGGGCGCGCTTGTCGGCGCTGCAACTGTGGCGGGTCACCAGACCCTGCTCTTCAAGCTGGCCCAAGGTGCGCATGAGGGAGGCCACCTCGATCTCGAGGTGATCGGCCAGACATTTCTGGCTGACCTCGTCGCCGAGCCGCGACAGCTTCCACAGCGCTGTCCAGCGCGGGTAGGTCAGGCCGAGAGGAGCCAGTTGCTGATCGGCCACCCGGCTCCATAGGCGAAACAGCCTGCCCAGCCGCTCGGCCAGCGAGAGTTCGCGCAGACGCTCGATGTGCTTATCCATCTCATGGCTCCTATTACTTAGTCTGCTAAGTATTATATTTAGTTAGCGTGCTAAGTAAATTGTTTTGTGATGTGGGTCACGGAATAAGGTTGTCCATGGCGCTGGTCGTGACCGACCCTGATTGACCCATTCCCAGCGGGCCGCCATCATGCCCCTTTCGTCGTCGGGGCAAGGTGGCTGCCGTGAAGCTGCGTCATCAACTGGTCTTTCTCTCCCTGTGTTTCTCTTTGTTGCTGCTGCTCATCCTGGGCGGCCTGCTGGCGCTCTTTATCCGTCATCTGCTCGAGAGCAATCTGGAGGAGAAGGGGAGCGATCTGGCTCGCCTGCTGGCGGCCGACCAGCGCATCGAGCAGGCGCTGCTGCGTGGCGCCGATCCCACCCTGCGTGACTATGTTCAGGCCCTGTGCCGACGTACCGATGCCGCCTATATGGTGGTGACCGACCGCCACGCCTTGCGTCTTTCCCACCCTTCCCCCGAGCTGGTCGGTCAGCGTTTTCGTGGGGAAGACATCTGGCCGGCGCTGTTTGAGCGGCGCAGCTACTGCTCCAAGGATCAGGGGACGCTGGGGCCGGCGATTCGCTGCTTTGCCCCCGTGATCGGTGCAGACGGACAGACGCTGGGGGCGGTGGCGGTCGGTTATCTGATGAAGACGGTGGAGGGCACCTATCGGGATCGCCTTGCCCTGCTGCTGTGGGCCATTTTGGCGGTGCTGGGGGCCGGATTGTTGCTGGCGGCGGCGATGCAGCGACGGTTGCGGCGAACCTTGCTCGATCTGGAGCCCGAGACCATAGCGCGGCGCTTCGCCCAGCAAGAGCTGGTGCTCGAGAGCATCAACGAGGGGATCATCGCCCTCGACGGTGAAGGGAGGGTGAGCATGCTCAACAGCGCCGCCTGTTACCAACTGCGGCTACCGCAGCCCGGTCGCTATGCCCAGCTCGGCTGCCGACTGGAGGCGCTGGCCCCCGAGCTGGCGCGGGGGTTGGCCGACGGGGCGGTTGAGACGCACTTTAGTGTGCATGGGGATGCCTTCGTCGGGCGCTGGCAGCCCATCACTGGCGGGGCTGGCTGGCTGTTTATCTTCACCCGCCCCGAGGCGGCCGGCACCCTGGCGGTGCAGGTGACCCACCTGCGTCAATACGCCGAGTTGCTGCGCATGCAGACCCACGAGTTTGCCAACAAGCTCAGCAGCCTCTCCGGCCTGCTCCAGCTCGGCCACGTGAACGAGGCGGTGGAGCTGATCCAGCGCGAGCACGACGAGCACCAGTCATTGCTGCAATCCTTGCTGCACGCCATCCACGATAAGCCGGTGGCGGGCCTTATTCTCGGCAAGTTCAGCCGCGCCCGCGAGCTCGGGGTGCACCTTGAGCTTGACGAGGGCTCGGCGCTGGAGGAGTGCCCCCCTTGGCTGTCGGCTGATCTCATCACCTTCATCGGCAACTTGCTCGACAACGGCATCCGCGCGGCCAGGGCCAACCGGGAGCAGGTAATGCCGCGGGTCCTGCTCTCGATCAACGATGCCGGCCGCCGTTTGGTGATAGAAGTAGAGGACAGCGGCGAAGGGGTGGACGAAGCGCTCGCCGATCATCTGTTCGACTACGGGGTCAGCCGCCAGAGCGGCGACCACGGGGTTGGGCTCTATCTGGTCAAGGAGACCGCCGAGCGGCTGGGGGGCGTGATAGAATGGCGCCGCACTGCCGCCCGCACCACCCTCTTCGGCATCTATCTCGACAAAGCGCAACTGGTGTCATCATGGAACCCATCACCACACTGATCATCGAAGACGATGTCCGGATCGGCGGTATTCTCAGCGAGTTGATCCTCACCACCCCCGGCTTCCAGTTAGTGGGCTGCGCCCCCTCTTTGGCCGACGCGCAGGCTCGGCTTGAGCGTGAGCAGCCCAGGTTGCTGCTGGTGGATGTCTCCCTGCCCGATGGCTCCGGGCTGGAGTGGGTGGCCTCCCTGCGCGCGCGCGCCATCGAGACGCTAGTGATCATGGTGACCGCCGCCAGCGACGTTGAGAGCATCCAGCGGGCGCTGCATCTGGGGGTGCAGGATTACATCATCAAGCCGCTGCGCCTGTCGCGCATCCAGCAGAGCCTGGGCGAGGTACAGGCCCTGTGCCGCCGGCTGGCGGGGGCTGGCCACCTTGAGCAGGGGGATCTCGATCGCCTGCTCGGCAAGGGGCGCAGCCGCGAGGGGCGCGAGACCCCCAAGGGGATCGATGCCCTTACCCTGCGCCAAGTGCTCGATCTGCTGGCCAGTGAACGCGAGCAGTGCTTTTCAACTGATACCTTGGCGCTGCGCCTCTCCTTGAGTCGCACCACGGCGCGCCGCTACCTCGAGTACCTGGAGTCGGAAGACCACCTGGTGGTGGAGCTCAGCTATGGCCAGCGTGGCCGGCCTGAACGGCTCTACCGCTGGCGCAGCGAGGCGTGAAAGAGAAGGGAGCCATGGGCTCCCTTTTGATTTTCCCTTCGCTCAGACTGACTCGGTGGTCAGCGCCACCCGGCGCGGCCGATATTGGCTGATGGCGACGCCAGCCAGGATCAATCCGCCCCCCAGCAGGTGGTAACCGTGGATCGGCTCACCCAGGCTCACCACGGCGATGAGGGCGGTGAGCAGTGGCATCAGATTCATGAAGATGGCGGTGCGCTCCGGCCCTAGTGTGGCCAGCCCCCGCAGCCAGCAGTAAGCGGCAAACAGCGAGGAGGCGAGGCCGGCAAACAGCACCAGCCCGATAGCCTCCCCGGTGACGGCCAGCGAGTCGGCGCTGGCGGCCACCGGGATCAGCAACACTACCGCCAGTAGCACTTGCAGATAGAGGTTGAGCCAGGGGCCGAAGGGGAGCTGCCAGCGGCGCAGCAGCAGGCCATAGAGGGCGTAGCTGGTGGAGCCGGCAAGCATCATCAGATCCCCCGGGTTGACGCCACCGAGCAAGGAGGCCGGATGGCCCTTGCCAAGCAGCCAGAGCACGCCAAGCAGGGAGATGAGTACGCCGCTGATGGCTTGCCGACCGGGACGGTTGCCAAAAAACAGGGCGCCGAGCACCACGGTTAACAGGGGGATGAGGGAGCCGATCACCCCCATGTTGGTGGCCGAGGTCTGGTGGGCGGCGTAGTAGGCGAGGCATTGGTAAAGCACCATGCCAAGGGCAGCCAGCACCAGCAGCTTGCCCAGCCAGGGGCGGAGGTCGGCGCGGCGGCGCCACAGTGGCGGCAGACAGAAAGGGGAGAGGGCCAGCGCCGCGATCACCCAGCGATAGAAAGAGATGGCGGCCGGATCGATCAGGTCGGCCGCCGCCTTGGACACCACGGTGTTGGCGGCCCAGATCAGGATGGCGAGCAGGGGGAAGAGGACAGGCATAGGCACTCCTTGGGTCTATGGCAGGAGTCTAACCTTGTCTTTAACTCAGCAAGTAGCGTAAATAAGACATCGCATCATCGCTTTGAGACATTCTCTATGAGCGCGCTCACCCTAGCTGAGCAGGATCGCCTGCTGGCTCCCCCCAATCCCCTCTATTTTCGTTACAGCCAGATCCAGGGGGGCAACGCCTGCGCCGAGCACAGCCACCCCTGGGGCCAGCTCAGCCTCATCAGTCTGGGGGTCATGGTGGTGGAGATAGGGGGAGAGCGGCTGGTGGCACCACCGGATTACCTCATCTGGGTGCCCGCGGATCTGCCCCACAGCGCCTTCAACGAGCAGACCCTCGATTACACCTCGATCTACGTGAGTCACGAGCTGGCCCCGCGCCTGCCGCGCGAGCCCCAGTTGTTGGCGCTCACTCCCTTGCTGCGCGCCTTGCTAGAGGACTTCACCCAGCGCCGCGTCGGCCACATGGTGGACGAGTGGGACGCGCGGCAGGGGGCACTCTTTATCGAGAAGCTGGCGCGCACCCGCTGCCAGCCGAGCTATCTGCCCCAGAGCCGCGACCGGCTGCTCGCCCCCTTGCTGGCGGCGTTGCAGGCGGCGCCGGAGGATAACCGTACCTTGGCCGAATGGGCGCGGACACTGCATACCACGGAGCGCACCCTGGCGCGCCGTTGTCAGAAGGCGCTCGGCATGAGCCTCGGTCAGTGGCGCACCCGGCTGCGCATGGTCAAGGCGCTGGCCTGGCTGCGTGGCGACATGCCGGTGCAGGAGATCGCCTGGCGGCTCGGGTATAGCTCCACGTCGGCCTTTATCGCCATGTTCCAGCGTGAGCAGGGCTGCGCCCCCCAGCGTTATCGTCAGCAGTTGGCCCAGCCAGGGCAATGAGCCCGCGCAGGTGCCATCCACCACATGCCGCAGCACTAAGGCGTGACGCATTCCATCGCCCTCGTCTCTGACGTGTGCTCCCCGCTTCATGGCTCGGCTGGCCCTGGGGTTGGCAAGAGGATCAGCCCTGCCTCGGGCAAGGTGAAAGAGGCCAAGGGGGCGCAACTCTGTTATCGTGGCGCCCATTGCAGTTCAATCTATGTGAGTCGATGAGCGTTATTTTGGGAATCGATCCGGGGTCGCGGATCACGGGGTACGGAGTGATCCGGGTGACGGGGGGGCTGGTGGAATACCTGGGCTCGGGGTGCATTCGCACCGATCTTGGCGAGCTGCCGCAGCGCCTTAAGCAGGTGTATGACGGGGTGAGCGAGATCATCGCCCAGTTCTCACCGGATGAGTTCGCCATCGAGCGGGTCTTCATGGCACGCAATGCAGACTCAGCACTGAAGCTCGGTCAGGCACGGGGCAGTGCCATCGTGGCGGCCGTCAACGCCGGTTTGCCGGTCGGGGAGTACTCACCGACTCAGATCAAGCAGGCGGTGGTGGGGACGGGGGGCGCCGATAAGACGCAGGTTCAGCATATGGTTAAGCACCTGTTGAAACTGCCGGGCACGCCCCAGGCGGATGCTGCCGATGCGCTGGCCATCGCCCTGTGTCATCTGCACACCCGGCAGAGCCTGATCCGCATGGCCGGACGCGTCACCGGCTCTGCGTATGGGCGATTTCGCTAGCCAAACGGACAAGAACTGTCGTGGTACCGGAAAGAGCCATCAGGCTCTTTTTTTATGTGTGTATACTTTTTGTGTTATTAATCATTGGGTTGTGACTTGAGTCACAATTTCCATCCCCCGCTGGCGTACTGGTCAAATGGCGCCTAGTTTCCATAATGCGCCCGGAGCCGGTCTGCGGGCCGCTTCATGACAACAGAGGAGATCACAAATGAAATCGTATACCGCTGAATTACTTGGCACCTTCTGGCTGGTGCTGGGTGGCTGCGGCAGTGCCGTACTGGCCGCCGCTTTCCCTGATGTGGGTATCGGTCTGCTGGGCGTGTCACTTGCCTTCGGTCTGACCGTGCTGACCATGGCCTTCGCCATCGGCCACATTTCCGGTTGCCACCTCAACCCGGCCGTGACTGTCGGTCTGTTTGCCGGTGGTCGTTTCCCCGCGTCCAAGGTACTGCCTTATATCGTTGCTCAGGTGATCGGTGGCGTGCTGGCGGGTGCCGTACTCTATGTCATCGCAAGCGGCCAAGCCGGTTTTGACGTGGCGGCTGGGTTTGCCTCCAACGGTTATGGCGAACACTCCCCGGGTGGCTACAGCCTGACCGCGGCCCTGGTGTGCGAAGTGGTCATGACCGCCTTCTTCCTGTTTGTCATCATGGGTGCCACCGACAGCCGTGCGCCGGCCGGTTTTGCCCCGATTGCCATCGGCCTGTGCCTGACCCTTATCCACCTCATCTCCATCCCGGTGACCAACACCTCGGTCAACCCGGCGCGCAGTACCGGCGTGGCCCTGTTTGTGGGTGACTGGGCCGTCAGCCAACTGTGGCTGTTCTGGGTCGCTCCGATCATCGGTGGTGTGATCGGTGCCCTGGCTTACCGCATGGTGGCCGAAAAAGAGTAATGTGTATCTCCCTTGCAAAACGCACCCCTCGGGGTGCGTTTTTTTATGGGCGATTGCCGCTGCCGAGGGCATCCCGGTAGCGCTGGTGAAGCAGCGCGATGCGTTCGACATAGGCGCGGGTCTCGGCATAGGGGGGGACTCCCTTGTAGCGATCAACGGCGCCGGGCCCGGCGTTGTAGGCGGCGGTGGCGAGCTGGATATTGCCCTTGTATTGGCGCAGTAGGGCCGAGAGGTATTTGACCCCGCCGAAGATGTTCTGCTCGGCGAGAAAGGCATCGCCCACCCCGAGATCCCGGGCCGTGCCCGGCATCAGTTGGGTCAATCCCATGGCCCCCTTGCGCGAGACCGCCTGCGGATTGAAGGCCGACTCGGCGTGGATCAGGGCGCGGATCAGGGCCGGCTCAACCTGATAGGCGCGGGCCGCCGCCTGGATGGTGGCTGCGTAGTCCTGCACATAAAGGCCGGTGCGGCGCCAGTCGACGGGGGAGGCGGGATCGCAGGCATAGCAGTACTCGAACACCAGCAGCTCGTAGTGGCCGTCGCTCGGGCTCTGATCCGAGTAGCTGACCACGCCGTTGGCCTGGCGGAATTTATAGACCTCGATCCGCTCCTTGCTGCCCGCTTTGGGCGCCGTGGCGGTGAGGTTGTTGGCGGTGGGGGGGGGAACGGGAACGGGAACGGGCTCCGGCTGGCCGGCCAGGGCCAGTGAAGTGCCAAGCAGGGCAACAAGATGCAGCAGCAAGACGATGACTCCCTTCATCGTGAAGACCCCTACAGCATTGCCTTCCCGGCGCCGCAGATCCAGTCACCCCGAAAAAGAGCAGCCCCGCAGAGCGGGGCTGTTGGTTAGAGCCGGTAATCCAGTCCGGCGTAGAGGGTGCGTCCTTCAAGGATCAGGTCGGCGTCGGTGGCCACCCCATCCCGCTGAGCGTTGGTGAGGTTGGTCATGCCCGCCCGGATGTCGAGCTGGGGCATGGCTTGCCACACCAGGCCGAGATCGAAGGTGTGGTAGCCTTCGCTGCGTTCATAGGTGGCGCCGCTCATGCGCGGTACCGGAATGGTCTGACTGCCGACATAGTTCCAGCTAAGACGGGTATCAAGACTAGGTAATGCTTGCCAGGCCAGCGCAGCATTGAAGGTATGCTCTGGAGTTTTATAGAGATCCAGCCCTGTGCTCTTGTCTTCGGCATCGAGCACGGTGGCGTTGGCTGACAGGGTCAGCCCGGGTTGCAGCGTTAGCCAGCCACTGAGCTCGACCCCCTGAATTCGCGAGTCATCGACGTTGTAGTAGGTCATCACGCTCGGTCTGTGATTGGCACTCCAGGCATCGCTCTGGATCTTGTTGCGAATATCGTTGTGAAAGAGGGTGAGGGCGCCGCCGTAGTGCGGGCTGTTGTAGGCCGTGCCCGCCTCATAGCTGACCGCGGTCTCTGGCTCGAGATCCGGGTTGCCGATGATGGAGCAGCGGCCGCGACAGGCCGGAACGGCATAATCGGCGTCGGTCTGGGCGATGGTCGGTGCCTTGAAGGCGCGGCCAATGCCCCCCTTGAGTACCCAGGCATCGGTGAGTGCGTAGAGGGCATAGGCGCGCGGGCTGAACTCGCTGCCATAAGTCTGGTGATCGTCCAGCCGGCCGCTGAGGGTCAGGGTCAGATCGCCCAGGCCAATCTCGTCTTGCAGGTAGAGCGCATACTGATCGACGCTCGCTTTTTTCGTCAGGTTGACGTTGTGCTTGAGTTCGTTGATGCGGTACTCGCTGCCCGCCGTCACCTGGTGATCGCCCAACTGGGTGCTGAGCTGGCCGTCGACGGTGTGGTTGGTCTGGGTCACCTCTCCCGGCCGCTGGGTCAGTGCCGTCATCAGTTGCGAGTCATCATGGAGATCGGCCTGCTCGAAGGCATAGCCGAGCCGGCTGTCGACATGCTCCCAGCGTCCGCTGTGGGTCAGATGCAGGCCAAGACGCTCCATCTGCTGATCGTTTTGCACCGTGGTGCCGTAGTTGTTCCAGTGCGCCAGCCGGTCATCCTTGGCATAGCTGCCCCCCAGCGCCAGCTCTTGGCGTGGGTCGATGAGCCAGGTCAGGTTGGAGAGGGCGCTCCACTTTTCACGCTTCTCACTGGCATCGCTGCCGGCATTACGGCTGAGATCGCTCTGCCATGCCTGCTTGTGGTTGCCTTCGACCACCAGATTGCCGAGCAGTACCCGATCGATGAGGGCGCCTGAGAGGTAGCCGCTGCCTCGGTTGCCGTCTCCTCCGTCGCCCTCGGTCGGGTGGGTCGAGGTGTAAGAGGCTGCCCCCTCGGTGTGTTCACCGGCCTTGCGCAAGATCACGTTGACCACCCCGCCGAGGGCATCGGCGCCGTAGAGAGAGGAGATGGGGCCGCGCAGCACCTCGATGCGCTCTATGGCCGCCATGGGTATGGAGGAGAGGTCAAAATCGTTGGCGTAGGCCGAGCTCAGGGCTTCGCGCGAGTTGACGCGGCGGCCGTCGATGAGCAGCAGGGTGTAGTCGCCCTCCAGCCCGCGCAGGCGGATTTCACTGCGGCCATAAGCGCTGGCGGGAGCTATGTTGACCCCGGTCACCCCCTTGAGCGCTTCGCTAAGGGTGGTGGCGTTCATCTTCTCAAGATCGCGGCGGGTTACCACGGAGACGCTGGCCGGAGCGCTCAGCTCGGTGTGTTGGGTCTGGGTGGCGGTGATCACCAGCGTCTCATGGGCGGTGTCGTTAGCCTGAACCAGCAGGGGAAGGGTCAACAGACCCAGTGCCACGGCCAGGGGGCGAAGGGGGAAACAACCTGACTGCATTGAAAACTCCATGTCGTTGAGGGAGGGCTCTTGCTGGCCCTTGACGGCGTGCCGGCAGTCGAAGATGCCGGGCGAGGGGAGTATATTTGCAGTGAAATCTAAATGATATTTGTTTTCATTTGCGGGTGTCGCGGTCACCCATTTGGGTGGCCGCCTGCATCTTGCGGCTTCTGCGGACGATATCTAGAACCAGGCGGTGGAGGGGCTCCTAGCCTGCTCTTTGCGAGCCTAAGCACTTAGGCGGGGGAATTGACGAAAAAGACCCGCGCCATGGCGCGGGTCTTTTGCTGTGCAGGCTTACTCGATGCCGAGCAGCTCGACGTCGAAGATGAGCAGGGAGCCGGGGGGGATCTTGCCGGCAGAGCGCTCGCCATAACCGAGGCGGGCGGGGATGAAAAGGCGCATCTTCTCGCCCTGGTGCATCAGTTGTAATCCTTCGGTCCAACCCGGGATCACCTGGTTGAGGCCAAAGCTAATGGGTTCGCCACGGGCATAGGAGCTGTCAAACACGGTACCGTCGAGCAGACGTCCCTCGTAGTGCACCTTGACGCGGTTACCGGCTTGCGGCTGTGGCCCCTCGCTCTCGTGCAGCACTTCATATTGCAGCCCAGAGTCCGTCTCATTGATCCCCGGTTTGCCCCGGTTCTCTTGCAGAAACTGATCACCAATTCGCATGTTTTCCCCGGCCTGGCGGCGGGCTTGACTGCTCGAGTAGAGATAGAAGGCGAGGCCGATGGCCGCGACCAGCAATAGCAGTTTCATCTGTGGCTCCTTGCATATCGATATACCTCATCTTACTGTGCCAGCTTGGGCCATGACCACGTAATTATTTGATAGAACAGAAGATTGCGAGCCGTCTCACGGCCTGCCGCCGGTTACTTTTTGATCGCGATCAAGCGCAGGCGGGATCGACTTGCGGTAGGAGGGGGCCTTTTTACACTCAGAGGAGGCCCCACGAAGAGGAGGAATGTGATGAGCCTATTAGCCGCCCGCGCCAGCCTGTTCGACGATCTGTTTCGCGACCTGGCCTCCGGGTTTACCATCAAGCCGCTGCACGGTGAGCCCCTGCCCTCCCAGATCACCCTCGACGTGAAAGAGTCGGAGGGAGGGTACACTGTGCTGGCCGAACTGCCGGGGGTGCGTAAGGAGGATATCCATCTCGATATCCATGGCCGGGTGGTGACCATCCGGGCCGAGGTTCGTCAGCACGACAGCCAAGAGCAGGAAGAGAGGATGCTGCGCAGCGAGCGCTACTACGGCAGTGTGGCCCGTAGCTTCGAGTTGCCGATGGACGTGCAACTGGAGGGGGTCACGGCCAAGTTTGACAACGGGCTGCTGACCCTGAGCCTGCCCAAGCAGGCCGAGGCGCCGCGCGGCCAACGCATCCCCATCGAGTAATCAAGCAGAGGGGCCTTCGTGCCCCATCTTCGCATTGATGCTGACAGATAAGAGATGAACGGGGAGGCCCGGTATTTTTTGACCATAAAATAGATAAACAATGCTTTTTTTGCGTCTGTGTCAGGGTCAGTTCAGGCCTTCTCTCTCTCTATCCGCTATCATGGGCGCCTGCTTCTAGCGCTGTCGATAGGATGACGGTGGCGAAGACCAGCCTGTGGGTAATAGGCTGGTTTGGCATCAGTGATGTGTGATCCCCGCTGACCATTGCGTTCGTCGTCGTTGCGATAGCTGCCTGTTGTACGGACGGCTATTCCCTTCGGGTTGACCACAGTTTGGAAGGGGCTTCTATCCCTTTGGGGGATATCCCTTCCTGTGTACCGTTCCTGCTATGTTCACCACGTCTCCTCCCTGCCGGCTCACGTCGTTTGGTCAGGAGCGCGATCCCTTCTCCCAGGAGTGAGAGAGAGGTCAAGACGGGGGGGCTGGCGGTTTTTTCCGCTATGTGTCCGATATGGAGCATGCGGATGGGACAATATTGAGAATAGCTAGTGATAAAAAACGCAATAAATTGACTTAAATTCTGGCGATGTAGAGCTTGGCAGCATAGAATGCCACCCCCCCCGGACATGGATGCGATTAGCAATATTTCATCAGCATTGGAGGCTGATTTAGCTATAGATTGAGGTAGATAACTAAATGGTCGCTATTGCCGCACCCAGCGGGAATAAATGGCGTAGTCTCTGGAGCATATTCACCATCCTTCTTGTGCTGTCGAGTGGTTTTTCCATCCTCTACTGGCAGGGTTGTTCGAGGCTGAATGCTGAGCGAGAGTTCGAGCTGGCGCTCGTGATCAGTCAGGTGGATGATATCCTCGATAACGTCAAGGATTCAGCCAGAGAGGCGCAATCTCTGGTGGGTAAAGCATGCTCCGGTGCTGAGGTGCCCCTGCGCATGTTAGCGGCCCATTCTCCTTATGTCAGAACGCTGGCGCTGGTTTTCAAAGAGCGCGCCTACTGCTCGTCCGTTTTTGGTGAAATGGATATTCCGGTCAACCAGTTGCATGAACCTGGCCGTTCATTGCTGTTGGTTGAGCGTGAACACAATGAACTCAATAGTGACGTACTGACCCCGCTCCTCTCTTTCCGTCAAGACAGTGAGGAAGGGGCGGTGCTGGTTGGGGTCTATCCCAGCGAGCTCAGTGAGAAGTTGCTGATAGAGCAGTCATCGAGCCGCAAGCTGGGTGGCCGGCAATTGCTACAGATTGGCAATACCTGGTTGGATGAATCTGGGCAATTCCTGGAGCAAAGGCCCGCAGACGATCTCAACTGGCAATCTTATGGTTCGAGCAAGTACCTTTACCGTATTTGGCAAGGTCGACCGGAACAAGCGCCCCTCGCTTTATTGCTAAGCGGTGAAGAGGGCATGATGATGGTGCTGGTGATCTTGGCCCTGGGCATGGGCGGTATGGTCTATGTCACCTGGGGACGGATGCTGACACCTGAGATGGAGATGCGCAGGGCGCTGCTACGCGGTGAGTTTGTCCCCTTCATCCAGCCTATCGTGAGCGGCCATGATGGCTCCCTCGTCGGGGCAGAGGTTCTGGTGCGTTGGAACCATTACCGCTCTGGCATGATCCGTCCCGATCTGTTTGTCCCATTGGCGGAGGAGTGTGGGGTTATCGTCCCCATTACCCGCGAGCTGATGCTGGAGGTGGCCAGGGAGCTGTCCGCCCATCTCGATCAGCTGCCACCCGAGTTTCACATTAGTTTCAACATCTGCCCGATCCAGTGCCATGACTTCACGTTGCTGGAAGATTGCCAGACGTTCCTATCGACGTTTCCGCCGGACCGGATTCGTCTCACCTTGGAATTGACTGAGCGGGTACTGCTTGAGCCGACCGAGATCACCATGTTGTTGTTTGAGCGTCTCGATCAGATTGGTGTCAAGATTGCGCTGGATGATTTCGGTACCGGTCACTCCAGTCTGAGCTACCTGCAACAGTTCCGGGTGGATTACCTCAAGATTGATCGCTGCTTTGTGGCCATGATCGGCTCCGATGCCCTGTCACGCGACATTCTGGATGGCACGCTGGATCTGGCGCAGCGGCTCGGCCTCAAGACGGTGGCGGAGGGCATTGAGAATCAGGAGCAGGCTGACTTCCTGCGCGAGCGCCAGGTCGCTTATCTGCAAGGGTTCTGGTTTGCCAAACCCATGACGATGAAAGAGTTCAGTGCCTATCTGCGCACCGCACCTGAGTTGCCGCTCAATGAAGGGGGATGGCGGCCGGCCATGTAACCGGCCCGCCCCTTTTAGAAATTCAGTACCTTGTCGGCAGCCAGAGTCCAATCGGTCAGTTGGGCCAAGGTACCTATCTCAATCCCCTCAATAAGAGGAAGAGCGCTGAGGCCACGGGCCTCGCAGCAGGTCTTGCACAGCCGTACGGGTACCCCTTGAGCCAGCAGGATCTCCAGCATCTGGCGCAGGTTGTACCCTTCTCCCGGCGCTTGCCCCGGCAGGGCAGCACTGACAGCATCCGACATAAGAAACAACTTGAGCGCGACCCCTTCGCGCTCCGCCAGCGTCAGTGACAGCCGCAGTGCGTTGAACAGTGATTCGCTCCCATACGGGGCGCCATTGGCGATCACGACAATTTCTTGGTTCATCTCTTATTCCTTAATGAAGTGACAATGCAGACCCGCCCCGCTGGGGGGATCAATGCATACGGCCGCCTGAGGCGGCGGTTCATGGCCGTGGCTTGCACGCGCTTCCCTGCAAGAGAGATTCATCCCCATTCAGGGGCCAGAGCAGGGGGCGAGGAGAAGTCGCAATGTCCGTCTTGAGTCCGTTTGCTATGATGAGCCCACGTTTACCGCGAGGAAATCACGATGAGATATGCAATCCCTTTTCTGTTGCTGGGCGTCATAGCGGCGCCAGTGTTGGCCGCCGATGCGTGCTCTCTGACCATAGAGGGCGATGATGCCATGAAGTTCAGCGCTGACGCCATGAGCGTGCCGGCCAGTTGTCAGGAGGTGACGGTCACACTCAAGCACGTCGGCAAGTTGCCGGTTACCGCCATGGGCCATAACTGGGTGCTGGCTGCCACGGCAGATCTGCAAGGGGTGGCCACCGATGGCATGAGTGCAGGGGCGGCCAACGGCTATCTCAAGGAGGGAGATCCTCGCGTCATTGCCCACACTCAGCTCATCGGTGGTGGTGAGAGCAGCAGCGTGACGTTCTCAGCCAAGGATCTGGCCGGCAAGGATCTCAGCTTCTTTTGCTCCTTCCCCGGCCACTGGGCCATCATGAAGGGCTCTTTCAAGGTGGGTTAAGTCGGCAAAGAGAGGACAAGGGCAGCCCACGGGCTGCCCTTTTTCATGCCTCGGCGTCCATCACGGCGTGACGCGCCGGGTGATACGCCTCTTCCTCTTGACCTTGCCGCCAGTAAGGGACGGCATAGACGCAGCTGCGCGGCGCCGCGAGCGTGCGTCTGGCATGGCGGCGCAGTGGTACCACAATGCGCTCTTCACCGCCGAACCAGAACTGGCTCATGCTCGCCTCAAGCGGAGCGCTGAGCAGGGCCTCGACCAGTTGCGGCGCCGCCTCCGGCCCGCCGACGATCCAGTCGATGTGTACCCCGGCCGGCATCGGTAGGGGCTGAATATCCGCCTGGCTGGGCACCAGCAGCGCGATGCGGCCGGTGGCATCCGTGGCCATCTCCTCGAGCATGGCGGCGATGGCGGGCAGGGCGGTGAGATCGCCAGCCAGGTAATAGTGACGTGCCGCCTGCAACATGGGGGAGGGGCCCCCCGGCTGCGAGAGACCGAGCGTGTCGCCGATGCGGGCATTCAGGGCGAAACGGCTGGCCGGGCCGCTCTCCCCGTGCAGGGCAAACTCGACATCCAGCTCATTTCGTTCACGGCGAAAGGCGCGCAGGGTAAAGGTGCGCAGCAGCGGTTTTTCCGCCGGGCTCGCCCAGCGCGGCCCCTGCTCGGTCAGGGTGGGCAGTACAGGGTCGCGCTGCCCAGGTTGGGGAAACATCAGCTTGATGTGGGCGCCACCACAGGTGAAGGGATAGTCGGCCAGATCATTACTGTGAAAGGTGATGCGGCGCAGGTGTGGGGTGACATCTTGGATGTGGCGTACCCGGATGAGGCGTGGCCGTTGGGGCGCGGGGAGGGACATGAAATATTCCTTATGAAAACCATTCTCATTCCCATCCTATCCCGTGCCACGCGCCGGGTACACCCTTCAGGTGAGCGGTTGCAGGGTGAAGAAGGCCAGGGTGGCGGCGCGCTCGCACTGTAGCGCCAGACTCTCCTCACCGCTTAGGTGCAGGGTGTCCCCCGCTTGCAGCGGTTGACCGGCGGCTTGCAGGCTCCCCTCCAGCAGGGTGACCAAGTAGGTATTGGCCGGCTCCAGCGTCAGGGTCAGTGGAAAGGGAAGGGTCAGCACCCTGGCATTGGCCTTGACCCGAGAGGGGCGGTAGAGGAGCCCGAGGTCGGTCACTTCCCGCTTGAGCAGCTCACAGTGGGTCTGTGTATCGCCATCGACGTGGGCAATCTCAAAGGTGGTGTAGGGGTGGCCGTTGAGCACGAAACCAGCCCCCCGGATCGGCAGCAGAATGCGGGAGAAACCGGGAAAGAGCGGTAAAGGGCCGCCCTCTTTGAGCGGGGCCATGCCGAGGTGGTAATCAAAGTCGAGGCGGGCCAGTGAGGCGTGGGCGGGCGCGATCAGGATCTCGGTCGTACTGCCCTTGCCGCTGCTCCACGGTTGCTGGCGATAACGGGTATGGGAAAGCAGTGTCAGCATGGGAGGCTCCTGTGGGAAAGGGCGCCAGCTTAACAGCCAGAGGAGGTGGAAAAAAGCCGTGGAAAAAGAGCCGGGTGGGATCTGGGTCAAGGATTGGGGGGGCTGGAGCGGTTATGGTTGCTTCAATTCGGCGCAATATCTATATTGTTGCTAGCATGTAAACGCATATTAATAGGCATCGCCACACCAGTATGAGAAATACCTCATACCAAGGTGTGGTTTTCTCTTTCATCCCCCTTTATCTATTTTCAGTCTTTCCCCCTATATCTAAAAAAAACACGCCAGTTAAGATCTGCTCAAATCAATCGCAGGTTCAGAAAATAATTATTAGAAGGCTCACTTGTTATTGGGTGGGTGCTCAGTAATTGGATCTATTTGATAAGGACATACAATAACGCCCTGTAGAATTTGCTTACTGACAAAATAGCAAATGCCAGTGCGGTGTAGGGTATCGCTATCTTGCCGTTTCGATCGACTGATCAAATAACAGGGAGCTTGGATTCAAGCAGGAGGTGGTATTTATATCGGTTGGCTTTGTTGTAATGGTTAATTCAATTAAATGTCATTAAAAGCTGTTCTATGGAGGAACGCATAATGTTACGGAACATTTTCTTGTTGTTGGTGCTGCTTGGTGCGGGTCAGGCGATGGCGGCGGTGCAGGATGTCAGTGTACCGGGGGCGGCAACGACCCTGTTTGACCATGCGGGCGAGGCCTTTGGCAGCCACTTCACCGATACTTGGCAGATCAATGTGGACAAGGCCGCGGTGGCCAACTCCGGTGTGGTCAGCTTCACCTTCAGCGACATCTTCGGGGTGGGCAACTTCTCCCTGGCGGTGTGGGATGTGGTTAAGTCCAGCTATGTGGCCATCACGCCGGTGGTCAACAGCCTGGATGCCGCCTGGCAATTCGTGCTGCCGGATGCCGGTCGCTATGACCTGCTGATCTCCGGTGTGGTCACCGGTACCCAGCTGGGTGGCTCCTATATCGCCGGTATCGTGACCGCGCCGATCCCCGAGCCGGAAGTCTATGCCCTGATTGGTGTCGGCCTGTTGACCCTGCTGGTGTCCAAACGCCGTCGCAGCCAACGTATTCCGACTCTGCAAGCTGCCTGATCAACTGATTCGCTATTTGCCGAATGTGTAATTGCCCAGACTCAGTCAGGAATGGCTGGGTCGGGCAGGTCATCACTATTTTAATTGATAAAGCGAGCGACAGGGATGAGGTATCTCCTGGTGATATTGGGTGCCGCAATATATGGCACTAATGTGCAGGCCAATCAGCAGCAAGGGGATACCTGGTCACTGACCCCTATGGTCAATGGTCGCCATGATAATAATATTTTTCGGCTAAACGATGAGGCTTCTCTGCCCAGCGGATTATATCGCAGTGACGATATTATTAGCGGTTCACTGCAAGGGCGTTGGGGCACCCGTTGGTCACGGCAGCAGTTATTTGCCAGCGCCAATATCGAGCGCCAGGAATATCGCCGCAACAGTGGCATGTCCCATACCGGTCACGGCTGGCGGGTGGGCTGGCAGGGGGTCATGGGCCCTTGGCTGCGACCCAGCCTGAGCTATGGCGAGAGCCGCCGGCTGGGCGCCTTCGAGGATGTGGCGCTTGGCATCAAGGACATGCAGGACGAGCGGCGTCTGGAGGGGGAGCTGGCCAACCCGCAGGAGCGGATGCTGGCCCTCTCTCTCGGTGGTAGCTGGCGCACGCTGCGCCACGGTAGCCACCTCTACCAGCCGCTCGATCTGGACGAGAGCGGTTGGCGCGCGACCAGCGGGCTGCGCAGCCGGCAGGGGGCGAGCCTGCTGCTGGGGTGGGAGCACAAGCAGACCGACTATCTCCAGCAGACGGGGGGCGGGCGCGACAGCGATCAGGACACCCTGAGCCTGACCGGTCATTGGCCGGTGACGGCGCGCCTGAGTCTGGATGCGGAGTTGGGCCGCCTCGGCTGGCGCTATGCCGGCGACACCCGGCGCCACTACTGGGTGGGGCGGTTGGCGGCCCGCTATGAGGCGGGGGCCCACCACCAGTTTGATGCCAGCTGGCAACGGCGCGAGGCCCCGAGCGGCGAGCGCTACCAGTCGGTCATCAATGACACGGCCCGGCTGGGCTGGATCTGGCAGTGGAGCGAGCGGCTCGGCCTCGAGCAACGTCTTTCCCAGGTACGCGCCGACTATCAGCCGGGCGTGCTGGCGGGGGGCGATCTGCTCGGCGACGAGACCACCCTCTCTTACCGCGCGGCGCTTAACTGGCGCCCGAGTGAGCGCTGGAGCACCCAGTTGAGCTGGGAGTGGGGGCGGCGCGAGGCCAGCCAGGACTACCGGGAATATGACTACCAGAGCGCAGGCTTGAACCTGTCTTACATCTACTGAGGTATGGGATGAGCGAAGTGATGGCAGAGCTGGCCGCCAAGCAGGAGGCGATCCAGCCACAGCGCGAGGAGGGAGCGGCGTTCTACCCCTCCCTCGACACCCTGCAAGGTGAGCTGGAGCGGATCTCACCCTTGGTGACCCTGTTCAAGTCGGTGATCGATCCGGTGCTGGTGGTGGCGACCCTCTATCTGCTGCACCCCCTGTTCGACGTGGCGTTTGGCAGCACCGAGCTGGTGCTCGCGGCACTGGCCTTCCTGCTCACCATGCTGGTGATGGATGGCTCTGTGCTGCTGGTGCGCAGCCAGGGGCTGATGTGGTGGGGGCTGCTGCGCTTCGTGCTTGGCTGGTGCTTCGTGGTGGCGACCCTGTCGCTCATCGGCTATCTGGCCTCCTGGCACCTCTACTTCTACCCCCCCTATCTGCTGGCCTGGGCTCTGTTGGCGCCCGCCACCCTGTTGGCTTCCCACGGTTTGGTGCAGCTACTGATGGGGGGAGGCGAGCGGGTGGCCAAGCGCAAGGTGGCCATCGTCGGTGCCAACGAGGCGGGCTTGACCCTGCGCGATCGCATCGGGGCCAACGGCTATCTCAACATGGAGTTCGTCGGCTTTTTCGACGATCGCGAGCTGACTCGCCTCGACGCTGGCCGCATCAAGCCGGGGGAGCTGCTGGCCACCCTGGCCGGCATGGCCGAGGTGATCCAGCGCGAGGGGATCAGCCACGTCTACATCTCGCTGCCCATGTCCTCCCAACCCCGGGTGATGAGCCTGCTCGACAGCCTGCAAGACAGCACCGTCTCCATCTATTTTGTGCCCGACTATTTCGTGTTCGACATGATCCAAGGCCACGTCGACAACGTGGCCGGCATCCCGGTGGTGTGCGTCTGCGACTCCCCCTTCACCGGCCTCAAGGGGGTGGTGAAGCGCGCCGAGGACATCGTTCTCACCCTCGCCATCTTGGCCCTCATCTGGCCGCTGATGCTCGGCACCGCGCTGGCGGTCAAGCTCACCTCGCCGGGGCCAGTCATCTTCCGCCAGAAACGCTACGGCATGGATGGCAAGAGCATCGTCGTCTACAAGTTCCGCTCCATGACGGTGATGGAAGATGGCGACAAAGTGGTGCAGGCGCGCCAAGGCGATCAGCGCTTCACCCCCATCGGCGGCTTCCTGCGTAAAAGCTCCCTCGACGAGCTGCCCCAGTTCATCAACGTGCTCGAGGGCAAGATGAGCATCGTCGGCCCGCGTCCCCACGCCAACACCCACAACGAGTATTACCGCAAGCTGATCAAGGGCTACATGATCCGCCACAAGGTGCGCCCCGGCATCACCGGCTGGGCCCAGGTCAATGGCTGCCGGGGAGAGACCGACACCCTCGACAAGATGGAGAAACGGATCGAGTTCGATCTGGCCTATCTGCGCCACTGGTCACTGTGGATGGACCTGCGCATCGTCCTGATGACCGCCTATCAGACCGTCAAACCCAAGGGCAATGCCTACTGAGCGTAAGGATTGAGGATGAAGCAAAGAGACAGGGGAGTGGCGCTGTTAGGCGCCGCCGTGTTGCTGGTGCTGGGGGGCTGCGGCGAGGCCGAAAAACCGGCCGCCAGTCAGGTGCTGGCCAGGGTCAACGGCAAGGAGCTGACCGTGCTGCAACTGAACTACCTGCTGGCCCAGCAGCCGCCGGGCCGTCAGCTTAGCGATGCACAGAAGCAGCAGGTGCTCGACGAGCTGGTGCGCCAAGAGATCCTGGTGCAGCGCGCCCAGGCCGACAAGCTGGATCGGGACCCGCAGGTGGTGCAGGCGCTCGAGTTTGCCCGCCGCCAGGTGCTGGCCCAGTCGGTGCTGGCGCGCCACCCTGGGGCGCCGCTCGCGGCGCCGGCCGAGGAGGAGATCCGCGCCTACTACCAGCAGCACGAGGCGGAGTTTCGCCAGCGCCAGCGCTATGAGCTGACCGCGTTTCTGGTGCCGGAGGCGGCCCTTGACCAAGCCGCGCTGCGGGCGTTTGACGCCCTTGCCGACGAGACGGCCGCCGAGCGCTGGTTCAAGCAAAAGGGGGTGCCCTTTAACCGCCAGCAGGTGCAGGTGAGCAGCGAGGGGCTGCCCGAGCGACTCGCCACCCAGCTGCGCACCCTTAATCCGGGTGACACCCTGGTGGATCGGGCCAACGGCCAGCGGGTGCTGATGCGCCTCAAACTTCGGGAGGAGGCGCCGCTCACCCTGAGCCAGGCCAGGGCGCAGATCCTCGCCGAGTTGACCCGTCAACGCCAGCAGCAGCGTCTCGAGCAGCAACTGGCCGCCCTGCGTGGCGATGCCAGCGTCGAGTACCTGCAACGTTTCGCCGCCGCGACCGAGGAGGGGGCGGCCCAGACCGCCCAACTCGCCACCGGCCTCAAGGGGTTGCAATGATGAACGTCTCACTGCGCCGGGGCTTGGCCCTGTTGTCACTGCTACTGCCCATCTTGGCTGGCGCTGCCCCTTATCGCATGGGGGCCGGCGACATAGTGCGGGTCAGCGTCTATGGCAACCCGGATCTCTCCCTTGAGGCGGAGATCGCCGCCGACGGGCGCCTCAACGTGCCCCTGCTCGGCCAGGTGCCCATGGCTGGTCTTAGTTTTGATGAGGGGGAGCGGCTGCTGGCCGAGCGCTGGCGCGCCGCCGGCGTGCTCTCCCAGCCCCACGTCAACCTGCTGGTGACCGAATACCGCAGCCAGTTGGTCTCGGTATGGGGCGAGGTGAACCGCCCCGGTCAGTACCCGCTTAAAGTCGACACCCGCCTCTCGGGCATGCTGGCCAATGCCGGCGGTATCGCACCGACCGGGGGCCAGAGCATTGAGCTGGTGCGAGGCAACCAGCGCACCCGCTACGAGCTCAGTGCCGAGGGGCTGCGCGACGATCCCCTGCTGCAACCGGGCGATCAGCTGGTGGTGCCACGCCAGCCGCAGGTCTACGTCTATGGCGAGGTGCTGCGCCCCGGCAGCTACCCGCTTGGTGCTGGGTTGACCGTGATGCAGTCGATCGCCCTGGCCGGCGGCTTCACCCCGCGCGCCGATCACGGCGACATCAGCCTGCAACACCAGGATGCCAACGGCGAGCTGGTCAACCAGGCCGTCACCCTGACCACTGGGCTCAAGGCCGATGCGGTCATCTTCGTCGGCGAGAGCTGGTTCTAGGAGCGAGCATGATGACCATTACCCAATTTTTCAGCGTCCTGCTGGCCCGCCGCCGCCTGTTGCTGCTGGTCGCGCTCACCGTGCTGGCGCTGGTGCTAGCCATGACCCTGCTGCTGCCCAAGCGCTACATGAGCGAGGCGGTGATCGCCGTCGATGGCGGCAGCGATCCGGTGCAGTTCAGCTCCCTCGGCCCCGTGGTGCAGCAGAACTATCTGGGCACTCAAGCGGCCATCGTCGCCAGCCACGCCACCGCCCTGCGGGTGGTGCGGGATCTGCGTCTGGCGGACTACCCCCAGGCCCAGGAGCGCTTTGCCCGCAGCGGTGAGGGTGGCGACATCGCCAGTTGGCTGGCAGCCGGCCTGCTGCGCGATCTTGACGTGGTGCCCGGCAAGGAGAGCAACACCATCACGGTGCGCTACGGCGCCGTGGATCCGGCCTTCGCCGCCGCCATCGCCAACGGCTTCGTCGATGCCTACCGCCACGTGGTGATCGAAAACCGCAGCGGCCAAGCACTGCAAAGTGAATCCTTCTTCAAGGATCAGATGGTCGATCTGCAACGGGATCTCGAGCAGCGCCAGGCGCGCCTGTCCGACTACCAGCGCCAGCACGGCATCCTGGCCGGCAGTCGCGATCGCATCGACACCGAGAGTCAGCGCCTGATGGAGCTGACCGGCCAGGTGACCCAGGCCGAGGCCGACTACATCGCCGCCTCTTCGCGGGTGACCGATGCCCAGAATAACGACAACCCGCTGCTGGCCCAGCTCACCCTAGCGCTGGCGGACTTGCGCAAGCAGCGCAGCCTAGTGGCCGAGCGCAGCGGTACCCGCCACCCCCAATATCAACAACTCAATGCCCAGATCGCCGCCACCGAGCGCGAGCGGGCCGCTCAGCAGGGGCGCATCGAGGCGCAGCGCCGCCAGAGCGTGGAGGCCATGGCCGCCCGCCTCAAGGCGCAGCAGGATGAGTTGGCGCAGCAAAAGCAGCGAGTGCTGGCCCTCAAGGATCGCCTGGCCGAGCTCGACATATTGCAGCGCGGGGTCGACAACGCCCAGCGCAGCTACGAGCTGGTGATGCAGAAGTGGTCCGAGGCGGCCATCCAGTCCAACGCCAGCCTGACCAACATCACAGTGCTGCAACGGGCCCAGCCCTCGGCCCGCCCCGTGTCGCCGCGCCCGCTCTTCAACCTGCTGTTCGGCACCTTGCTGGCGCTCGGTTGCGGCGCCCTGGCGAGCTTTCTGGTCGAGCTGCGCGCGCGCCGGGTGCGCTGCGCCGACGATCTCACCCACAGTCTGGGGCTGCCCGTGCTCATCACATTGCAAGGGGAGCGTTCGCCCGCCCGCGCCCCCCGGCTGCTTCTCAACTGGCGCGGAGGTCAATCATGATGCCCCTCTCTTCCCGCGAATGCCTGCTTGAGCCGGCCGGCATGCCGCGCGTCGGCGAGCTGCTGCTGGCCGCTGGCAAGCTGACCGAGCTGCAACTGGGCCAGATCCTCAAGCACCAGCACGAGCACGGCACCCGCTTTGGCGAGGCGGCCCAGCAGTTGGGGCTGCTCAGCGAAGCCGACGTGCACGCCATGGTGGCGCGCCAGTTCTCCAGCTTCCTGGCCGAGCCGGGTAGCGCGCTCAGCGAGCGCCTCTACATGGCCTATGCCGAGCGGTTACTGGAAAAAGAGAAGATCAAGGCGCTGCGCAGC
Organism: Aeromonas simiae; assembly: GCF_014892695.1. NCBI lineage: Bacteria > Pseudomonadati > Pseudomonadota > Gammaproteobacteria > Aeromonadales > Aeromonadaceae > Aeromonas > Aeromonas simiae. The sequence goes on along the minus strand of NZ_CP040449.1, from coordinate 2,738,918 downwards.
CAGTTGCAGCTCGCCTGGCTGGCCCAGGGGCAGCGCAGCCTGCTGCTGGGAGGGGTCGATGACGAGGCGACGCGCGCCACCCTGGCCGGCAACCTGGCCATCGCGTTTAGCCAGCTCGGTCTTGCCACCCTGCTGGTGGACGCCAACCTGCGCGGCAGCGCGCTGCCCGCCCTGCTTGGCAGCCGGCGCCGAGTTGGCCTGTCCGATCTGCTGGCCGGTCGCGGCGAGCTGGAGCGGCTGGTCGAGCCGGTGGCAGGGCTTGAGGATCTCGACTATCTGCCGGCCGGCACCCCGGCCCCCAACCCGCAGGAGCTGCTGTCGCGCAAGCGGATGCAGCAGTTGGTGCCCGAGCTGGCCCAGCGCTACGAGGTGGTGATCTACCACACCCCGGATCAGCACGAGTGGTACGACACCCAGATCCTCGCCTCCCTGGTGCCCGGCGTGCTGCTGTTGGCGCGGCGCGACGGCACGCCGCTGCCGGCGCTGGCCGACATGGTAGCGCGCCTGCGCCTGATCCGGGCCGAGCTGCTGGGGTGTGTCTACCTTGACTGACGCGATGCCGCTGCGACATGGCGCCGCCCTCTGGCTGGCGCTGGCCGCCCTGGCGGCCCTCTATGTGCCCCTATTTCACGGCCTCTACTTCGCGCAAGGGGAGAGCCTGGGGGGGAGCACCGCGGCCCTGCTGCTGGTGCTGGCCCTTGGGTTGTTCGTCCAGCAGTTGCTGGCCTGTCCGCTGCGCGGTGCGCCGGCGCGCGCCCTCGGCGCCGTGGCGCTGCTGTTGGCGTCCGCCCTCTACCTGCTCGGCGAGCTGCTGCAACTGCCGATGTTCTCGGCCGGCTCGCTGATCCTGATGCTAGCCGCCGTGGTGCTGCTCTATTTTGGCCGCGCGGCGCTGCGCGAATTTCTGCTGCCGCTGCTGCTGTTGCTGTTTGTCATCCCGCTCCCCTATGTGCTGACCGACGTCATCGTGCAGCCGCTCAAGCTGTTTATCTCCGCCGTCACCGAGGGGCTGCTCTACCTGCTCGGCTACCCGGTGGCGCGTCAGGGGGTGGTGCTCTACCTCGGCCCCTACCAGTTGCTGGTGGCGGACGCTTGCTCTGGCATCAACTCCCTGTTCAGTCTGGAGGCGATCGCCTTGCTCTACCTGCACGTGGTCAAGCGTGGCGGCGCGGCGCGCAAGGCTGTCATCGGCTTGCTGATCGTGCCCATCTCGGTGCTGGCCAACGTGCTGCGGGTGCTCTTTATCGCCCTGCTCACCTATCACCAGGGCAACGCGGTGGGGCAAAGCTTCGTGCACGAGCTCTCGGGCCTGTTTCTGTTCGTGGTGGCGCTGCTACTCATCATCGGCCTCGATGGTCTGCTCGATCGCCTCGGCCTTGCCTGCCGGCGGGAGGTGACCCCATGAAAGGTGACCCCATGAAGGGCTACGCAGTACAAACCCTGCTGCTGCTGGCGCTGCTGCTGGTCATCGGCCTGCTTGGCCGGCACTGGCAACAGGGGCGGGTCTGGCTGGCTGAGCGCCATCAGGTGGCGCTGGAGCAGCAGATCCCCGCGCGTTTTGCCGACTGGCAGTTGGTGCCGGGCGGGGCAGTGGTCGAGGTCTCCGGCGAGGCGCGTCAGGCCCTGGCCAGCCTCTACGAACAGCAGATCGCCCGGGTCTACCGCGCCGCCGACGGCAGCGAGGTGATGCTCTCTCTGGTCTATGGCCGGGATCAGTCGAGCGATCTCTCCCAGGCGCACCGCCCGGAGATCTGCTACGTGGCGCAGGGCTTTCAGATTGAAGGGCGTGAGCCCATCACTCTCTCCCCGCTGGGGCAGACGCTGCCCGCCACCCGGCTGCTGACTCGTCAGGGGAGCCGGGTCGAGCCGCTCACCTACTGGATGGTGGTGGGGGACAAGGTGGTGCGCCCCGGTCTCGAGCGCAAATGGGCCCAGCTCGGCTTTGCCCTGCGCAAAGAGATCCCGGACGGGGTGCTGCTGCGGGTCTCCAGCCTGGATGAGCGCGGTGAGCACGCCTTCGCCCTGCAACAGCGTTTCTTGACGGCGCTGTTGGCTGCCGTCGATCCGGCCACCCGGCGCCTGCTGGCGGGGGCGGGAGCATGAGCACCCTGCTCTGGAGCCGGCCGCTGCCGGCCGCCTTGCAGGCGCAAACCTCCCCAAGCGAGCGCGCCGTGCTGGCGCTGCTGCTGGCGAGCGTGCTCTATCAGAGCTTATTGTGCATGGTGAACACCCTGCTGTTTGCCATCAACCCGACCCTAGTGGCGCTGGTCGAGGCGCTCATCTACGGCGGCGTGCTGCTGCTGGTCTACCGCCGCTTGCCCCTTGGCCTCGCCCTGCTCGCCCTGCTGGCGCTGGTCAACCTGCTCTCCCTGACGGTGCTGCGCGGCCTGCTCGATGCCAAGTCGGTGCGCGATATCCTGATCATCGTGCTCTTTTTCTGGCTGGGGCTGCGCCACGGCTCGGCGGCGCTGGTCGACAAGGTCTTGCTGCTGGTGGTGGGGGTGGCGCTGCTGCTCGGCCTGTTCGAGTGGCTGGCGCTGGAGTGGTACATCCGGGTGTTCCACACCTTCTCCTACTTCGTTAACCAAAGCGGGATCGGCCGCGACGGCGGCGCCATCTTCAGCGGCCAGGCGCTCACCCTCAACGGCTTTCGCCCGGACGGCATCGGCCGCACCATCCTGCCTTGGTTGTTCGGGCCGCACCGCATCTCCTCGATTTTTCTCGAGCCGGTGTCGCTTGGCAACTTCTCGGTCATCGTGCTGATTTGGGCCTTGTGCCGGGAAGGGGAGCGGCGGGTGAGCCTGCTGCTCGCCGCCGGCGCCGCCATGCTGATCGCCCTGTCCGACTCGCGCTTCGGGCTGGCCATGAGCGCCATGCTGATCGCCCTGCGCCTGCTGCTGCCGCTGCGTGCCACCGCCCTGCTGGCGCTGGCGCCATGGGCCATGATGGCGGCCGTCTACATCTACAGTAACTGCTTTTTCGAGGGGGCCTACAGCGACTCCTTCGTCGGCCGCCTCACCTACACCGGCAAGGTGCTCGGCACCCTCGAGGTGGGCGACATGCTGGGGCTGCAATCGCCGCTCGGTAACTACGGCGACATGGGCTATGCCTACGTGCTGACCCGCTTCGGCCTGCCCTTCCTACTGCTGGGGTGGGGGCTGCTGTGGCTGATCCCGCTGCACAGTGCGCCGGCGCTGCGGGTGCGCGCCCTCATCTCCCTTTACATCGCCATGATCCTCTCGATCAGCGGCACCTCCCTGTTTGCCCTCAAGTCGGCCGGCCTGCTCTGGTTCCTGGTCGGCAGCCTGTGCGCCGAGGGCGGCGCACGGCAGGAGGCCCTTTCCCATGCCGGAGTGCAGCGTCATGACCATTAAGGTGTTTCATGTGGTGCGTCAGTACCACCCCTCCATCGGCGGGCTGGAGGATGTGGTCTACAACATCGCCCAGCAGCAGTTGCACAGCGGTCAGCAGGCGCCGACCGTGGTGACCCTGGATCGCCTGTTTCGCGGTGAAGGCGAACGCCTGCCCGCCTACGAGGTGCGCGAGGGGGTGCCGGTGATCCGCCTGCCTTACTCGGGCTCGAGTCGTTACCCCCTGTGCTGGAACATCCTCTCGGCCATCCGCGAGGCCGACGTGGTGCACGTGCACGGGGTCGACTTCTTCTTCGACTTCCTGGCGCTGACCCGGCCGCTGCACCGCAAGCCGCTGCTGGCTTGCTCCCACGGCATCTTCTTTCACACCGAGTTTGCCAGCGGCGCCAAGAAGGTCTTCTTCAACACCGTCACCCGCGCCAGCAGCCTCGCCTACCGGCGCATCTTCGCCACCAGCGCCAACGATGGCCGCCTGTTCGGCCAGGTGGCCGCCCCGGCGCGCATCGAGGTGATCGAGAACGGCGTCAACGTCGATAAGTTCCGCCTGCCGCCGCGCGCGCAGCTGCCGCGCCACCTCATCTACTTCGGGCGCTGGGCCGAGAACAAGGGGCTCAAGGAGACGCTGGCCCTGTTTGCGGCGCTGCACCGGCGCGACCCCCGCTGGCGCCTCACCCTGGCCGGACGCGAGTACGACCTCGACGCGGCCGAGCTGGCTGCCGAAGCGCGCCGGCTCGGGGTGGGCGAGGCGGTGCAGATCGCCGCCAACCCCTCCCAGGCGGAGCTTAAGGGGCTCATCGCCGAGGCGGGTTACTTCATCTGCCAGTCGCGTCACGAGGGCTTTGGTCTGGCCGCTATCGAGGCGATGAGCGGCGGCCTCTATCCGCTGCTAAGCCCCATCCCGCCGTTTCGCCGGCTGGTGGAGGAGACCGGTCTCGGCCTGCTGCTGGAGGGGGACGAGGCGACCCAACTGGAATGCCTGCTGGCCCGGCACGAGGCGCTGGCGGGCGACTACCCGGCGCTCGGCGCACGGCTGGTCGAGGCGATCGCCCACTACTCGTGGCAGGGGGTGGCGCAGCGCTACATGGCCGCCTACGCGGACGCGGTGTCGGGCCAGCGCTTGCAGGAGCTGGCCTCATGAGCCGCCTGCTGTGGTTGCTGTGGCTGCTGCTGGCCCTGCCGGGGCGGGCCGACTGCCTCAGTGAAGGCTCCCTGCCGGGCGTCAACCTGGCCGGGGCCGAGTTCAAGGCGACGGCGCTGCCGGGGCGCATCAACATCGACTTTGTCTATCCGTCGAACCAGACCCTCGATTACTTCCGAGGCAAGGGGATGCGCCTGCTACGCCTGCCGGTGACCTGGGAGCGGCTGCAACCCGAGACCGGCGGCCCCCTCTCGCCACTGCACCTGGGTGAGTTGCAGCGGCTGGCGCGCTACAGCGCCTTGCACGATCTCTGCCTGTTGGTGGATCTGCACAACTTCGGCAAGCGCCAAGGGCTGCCGCTCGATCAGGCGCCGCAAGCCGCCGATGCCCTGAGCGATCTCTGGCTGCGGCTGGCCGGGGCGCTGGCAGAGCAACAGGATCACGTGGCCCTGGGGCTGATGAACGAGCCGGCCCTGATCGGCCGTAGCCAGTGGGTCAGCCTAGCCGGCGAGGTGCTGACCCGGCTGCGCGAGGCCAAGGTGGCCAACCTGGTGGTGGTGTCGGGCGGCAACTGGAGCGGCGCCCACGCTTGGTTTAGTGGCAGCGCGACCCAGCCGAGCAACGCCGATCTGCTGGCCGGCTGGCGCGATCCGCTCGGGCGCAGCGTGATCGAGCTGCACCAGTACGCCGACAGCGACTACTCGGGCACCCACAACGACTGCATCGACCCGCAGAAGATGCGCACCATACTGCGCGCCGCTGGCGAGTGGGGCAGTCAGCACGGCCAGCGGCTGCTGCTCGGCGAGTTCGGCGTACCGGCCAGCAGCGGCTGCTTGGCGGTGCTCGACGCGATGCTGGCCGAGCTGACGCGCGCCCCCTGGATGGGGTGGGCCTACTGGGCCGGCGGCCCCTGGTGGGGCAGCTACCCCTTCTCGGTGCAGCCCAGCAGCGACGGGCAGGACAAACCACAGATGGCCGTGCTGGCCGACTATCTCGCCCCAGCGGCAGGGAGCCAATGATGAACGAGTGCAAGACGATCCTAGGGTTTCCCATCTTCAACGGCTCGCGCGAGGCGCTGCGCGCCGAGCTGGAGCGCCGCGCCGCGCAGGTGCCGGGGCCCCTGTGCCTCTTCTACGCCAACAGCAACTTGCTTCAGCTATGCCACGGCGAGGCGGCGCGCTTTAGCGAGCCGGGCATCCTCATCGCCAACGACGGGGTGGCCCTCAATCTGGCGGCGCGCCTGCTGACCGGCACGCCGTTTGCGGCCAACCTCAACGGCACCGATTTTACCCCCTACCTAGTGCGCACCAGCCCGATCTTTCGCCGGGTGTTCTTGCTCGGCGGCCAGAGCGGGGTGGCGGCGGGGGCGGCAGCCACCCTGGCGGCGAGCGGCGTCGAGGTGGTCGGCCATGCCGACGGTTATGGCGACATGACTGACGAGGCGGCGCTGCTGGCGCGCATCAACGGGGCGCGCCCCGACGTGCTGCTGCTGGCGCTCGGCAACCCGCGCCAGGAGCAGTGGCTGTTGGCTCATCGCGATGTGCTCGACGTGAAGCTGCTGGTGGGGGTAGGGGCGCTGCTCGACTTTCTCAGCGGCCGGGTGCCGCGGGCGCCGCGCTGGGTGCAACAGCTGCGCTGCGAGTGGCTCTATCGCCTGCTCGGCGAGCCGCGCCGCCTGCTGCGCCGCTACACCCTAGAGATGGGTCGTTTCTTCTGGCTCTGCCTGCGCAACCGGCGCGGCGGGGAGGGGGCATGACCCAGGCACCCGATCTCGGCGCTGTGCCGCGTCGCCCTTGGCAGCGGCTGCTGGTGGGGGGGCTGCTGCCGGCCGGCATCAAGATAGCCAACGCCGGTCTGGGCTACCTGACGACCCTGATCGCGGCCTGGCTGCTCAGCCCGGCCGAGTACGGCCTGTTTGGCGCCGTCATCGCCTTCTCGCTGCTCTGCTCGTTTGCCCTGAGCTATGGCCAGCCGGTGGCGATGATCAAGTTCTACCACGAGCAGTTGGCGGCGCGCGGTGAGCGGGCGGCCGACCGCCAGTTGAGCTGGTCGCTGCTGGCGGGGGGGCTCTGCCTGCTGCTGTGCACCTTGGCCGGCGCCCTCTGGCTGTTTGCCGGCAAGACTGACGCGGGCGGTCTGGGGCTCATCGTGCTGTTTTGCCTGCTCTTTTCCGCCGGCGAGCTGCTCAGCGTGGCGCTGCGGGTCAAGGAGCGGATGCTGGCGGCGCTGGCGCCGCGCGACGCCCTGTGGCGGGCGCTGGTGATCGCCGCCCTCGGCCTGCTCTGGCTGGGGGGCAAGGCTGCCACCACCAGCCAGCTATTGCTGCTGATGAGCCTGCTGCTGCTGCCCTGCCTCGCCTATCAGCTGCGCCTGCTGGCGCCCCACTTAAGCTGGGTCTGGCGCGGCGAGGGGGCTCGCCTGCACCGGCGCTCCTGCGCCTTCTGGGGCATAGTGCTGACCGGCCCGCTCCTGACTCAGGCCGGTACCCTGATCGTCTCGGGCCGCTTCGGGCTGGATGAGTCGGGGGCCTATTTTGCCGCCGAGCGTACCTCCAACCTGCTCACCTTCCTGCTGGTGGCCATTCACATCGTGGTCGGCCCGCGTCTGGCGCGCGCCTTCGAGACTCGCGACTTTGCCACCACCCAGCGCCTGGTGGGGCTCTCGGCCCTGCTGGCGGGGGGCGCCTCCCTGCTGCTGTTCGTGCCGCTGGCCCTGTTTGGCAACGAGGTGCTGGCCTGCTTCTCGCCGCGCTACGCCGGGCAGGGGGCGCTGCTCTCCTGGCTCGCCTTGGCCCAGCTGTGCAATGCCATGGCCGGGGTGACCGCCTTTTTCTTACAGATGGCCGGCTTCGAGCGGCTGACCCTGATCCTGTCGGCCTGGTTTGCCCTGCTGAGCCTAGGGCTGCAACTGCTGGCGGCATGGCTCGGCTCGCTCGAGGGGGTGGCCATCGCCTCGGCCGGAGTGTCGCTGCTGCTCAACCTGGCCTGCATTCTCGCCTGCCGCCGTCACACCGGCATCGACTCCACCCTGCTCGGGGTGTTCAGACAAGGAGGAGCTTTCCGATGAGGCTCGATTACATGCACTGGTACCGTGGCCTGGCCATGGTCTACATCATCGTCTGGCACTCGCTGACCCAGACCTTGGACTTTTCCACCCCCACGGCGCGCCTGCTGCAAAGCCTGCTGTTCAACGGCACCGCCCTCTTCGTGTTCATCTCCGGCTTCCTGTTTGCCTATCTGGCGCCGCGCTACCAGTGGCAGGGGTTTATGAAGAAAAAAGCGCTGCACGTGCTGCTTCCCTATCTGGTGGTGTCGCTGCCGGGGATCCTCTGGCGCCTCACCCAACTGCACCACGGGGTGCTGCCGGTGGACTATGTGCCGGCGGCGGTGATCGACAAGCCGATCCCCTTCGTGATCTGGTCGCTGCTCACCGGTTTTCATATCGGGCCGCTCTGGTTCGTCCCCTTCGTCTGCCTGCTGTTTCTCTGCTCGCCCCTGTTCCACCGGCTGGTGGCGAGCCCGGCGCTCGGCGCCGTGACCGCCCTGGCCCTGCTGGTGACCCTTTTTACCTTCCGTCCCCAGTACAACCTCAACCCCCTGTGGAGCCTGCTCCACTTCAGCGGCTTCTACCTGCTGGGGATCTGGGTCTGCCGCCACCGTGACCACCCCTGGCTCACCTCGACCCGCCTCATCGGTGTGCTGGCGTTGCTGCTGGCGGCCTTGGTGCTGTGGGAGCTGCGCCACCCCATCCCGGTGGCCTTCTCCATTCAGGAGCTGCTGCGCGAGGGGGCGCTGCGCCTCAACGTCAACGCGGCGCAGAAGGTGGTGATGTGCGTGCTGACCCTGATGCTGCTGCGCCGGGTTGAGCTGCGCCGCTACGCCTGGTTCCCGCGCACCCTGCTGAGCCGGGTGGCGGAGTACAGCTTTGGCATCTACTTCGTGCACCACTACTTCATGATGGTGCTGGGCGAGCTGACCAAACGGCTGCCCCCCATCGACATGGATGCCCGCCTGCTGCTGGTGTCGCTGCCCCATTTCATCCTCAGCATGCTGGCCTCCATGGCCTTGATTTACCTGGTCAAGCTGACCACCAAGACCCGCAGCCGCTACCTGGTCGGAGTATGACGATGCGCCAGCCCCTCATCCCCATCTTCATCGCCTTCGATGACCACTACGCCCCCTTTGGTGCCTGCGTCATCAAGAGTGCCCTGCTGGCCAAGAGCGAGCGCTACGGATTTGCGTTTCACGTGCTGCACGAGGGGCTTGGCGCCCCGGCGCGCCAGCGGCTCGATGAGCTGATGGCCGCGCACCCCGGTAACGAGCTGCATTTTGTCGATGTCTCCGACTACTTCGCCGCCATGGAGCTGCACGTCCACACCATCTACAACCGGGCTATTTACTACCGGTTGGCGATCCCGGATCTGCTGCCCCAGGCCGAGCGCGCCCTCTACCTTGACTCGGATCTCATCGTGCTCGGCGACCTGTGCGATCTCTACGACACGGATCTGCACGGCTGCGCCCTGGCCGCTGCCCGCGACGTCATGATGCACGCCTTGGTGCGCACCAGCGGCCTGACCAACCGCGAGACCGGCAGCCTGCCGGTGCGCCGCTATTTTGGCGAGGTGCTCGGCCTGCCCGATCCCGAGTGCTACTTCCAATCCGGGGTGATGGTGCTCGATCTGGCTCGCCTGCGCGCCCTGGGGCGGCTGCCGCAGATGCTGGAGCTGGCCGGGCGCAACCGCTACTGGATGCCGGATCAGGATGTGATCAACGCCCTTTTTGTCGGCGACATCGCCGTGCTGCCCCAGCGCTGGAACCTGCTCACCGGGGGCGGCGAGTACCACAGCTTCCTGGCCCGGGTCGACTCGCCGCTGCTGGCGGAGTATCGGGCGGCGCGGGCGAGCCCGGCCATCATCCACTACGCCAGCTTCACCAAGCCGTGGCGCTTTTGCGACATCGACTACGCCGAGCACTTCTGGGCCGTGCTGCGCCAGACCCCGTGGCGCGACGCCGTCTATGACTGGTTGCAGGAGGGGCGGCTGGTCTCCACCGCCTCCCTGCCGCAGACCATGAGCTGGCGCACCCTGCTCGGCGCCCTGGCCGAGAAGTGCTTTGGCAAGGGCACCCGGCGCCGCACCGCCTTGGTCTATCTGCAACGCAAGCTGGGGAGGGCCTGAGATGACGGCCACCCCGCCGATGCCGGAGAGCCTGCCAAGCCTGGACGGGCTGCGCGCCATCGCCGCCCTGTTGGTGGTGTTTGTCCACTTCACCTTCTACGTGGCCCCAGAGAGTCCGTTTCACTACCTCCAGCTCTTTCCGGGGGCGCGCTTTCCGTTCGGGCCCGTGGGGGTGGCGGGCTTTTTCACCCTGAGCGGCTTTTTGATGGCCTACCTCTACGCTTGGCGCCCCTGCACGGCGCCAGCTCTGCTGGGCTACCTGGTGGCGCGCTTTGCGCGCATCGTGCCGGCCTACTGGCTCACCCTGCTGCTCTGCTTTTGCCTCTATCGGTGGCTGGACGGGGCGTTTGTGTTTCGCATCGACGGCCAGAACCTGCTGCGCCACCTGCTGTTTCTCGGCTCCGAGGGGGTGTTCTGGTCGATCCCCCCCGAGATCCAGTACTACCTGCTGTTTGCCGTGCTGTGGGGCGGCTGGCAGCAGTGGCTGGCCGGTCAGTGGCGGGGGCCGCTGCTGCTGGCGCTGCTCTGCGTCGGCCTGATGCTAAGTCGCGACTATTGGCCCGGCATCTTGCTGCCCGCCAAGCTCCACTTCTTTCTCGCTGGCAGCGCCGCCGCCTTGCTGCTGCGGTCGCTGCAACGGCGGCTGCGCCCTTCGCCGCGCACCCTGATGGGGTTGCAGCTCGGCATGCTGCTGGTGCTGGCCTGCGCACTGGCCGGGCTGGTCGGGGTGGCGCAGCAGACCTTCTATCTGCATCACCCCTTCTTCCTGCTGGTGGCGCTGCTGCTGCTGGTGTTTGCCTGGCGCACCCCGCTTTCGGATGCGCTGCTTGGCAACCGCCCCCTGCGCTGGCTGGGGCGGGTGAGTTTTAGCGTCTATCTGCTGCACGTGCCGGTCATCTTCGCCCTGGTGCAACTGCAAGGGGCGCTCGGGCTGAAGGGGAGCAGCAGCGATCTGCTGATCCTGCTGCTGGCGGTGCTGCTGCCGGGGCTGGCCTGCGAATACATCGAGCTGCCCCTGTGCCGCGCCTGCCGCCAGTGGGCGCAGCGCCGGGGCGAGGCCCTGCTGCTGCGGCGCCAACGCGCCTGAACAGGGATCCGTTTTCAACACTGACAGTGAATGCCTATGACAATTATTCCGGTAATCATGGCCGGCGGCTCCGGCTCCCGGCTCTGGCCCCTCTCCCGAGGCGCCTACCCCAAGCAGTTCCTGCGCCTGTGCGGTGAACACACCATGTTGCAAGAGACCTTGCGGCGCCTGCACGGCCTGCCGTGCGCTGCGCCGCTGGTGATCTGCAACGAGGAGCACCGCTTCGTGGTGGCCGAGCAGCTGCGTGAGCTGGGTCAGCTCGCGGGCAACATCATCCTCGAGCCGGTCGGGCGCAACACGGCGCCGGCCATCGCGCTGGCCGCCCTGGCCGCCATCGAGAGCGGCGATGACCCGCTGCTGCTGGTGCTGGCCGCCGATCACGTCATCACCGATCCGCAGGCTTTCAGCCAGTCGGTACGCGCCGCCATGCCGTTGGCCGCCAGCGGCCACCTGGTCACCTTCGGCATAGTGCCGACCGGCCCCGAGACCGGCTATGGCTACCTGCGCCGGGGTGAGCAGATCGGCGCCGGCTACCGGGTCAGGCAGTTTGTCGAGAAGCCGGATCGGGCCCGCGCCGAGGCGTACCTGGCCTGCGGCGAGTACGCCTGGAACAGTGGCATGTTCCTGATGCGCGCCAGCCACTACCTAGAAGAGCTGACGCGCTTTGCCCCCGCCATCGCGGCGGCCTGCCGCGCCGCCATGGCCGGCACCACGCGCGATCTCGACTTTGTGCGGGTCGACGGGGCGGCCTTTGGCGCCTGCCCCTCCGACTCCATCGATTTCGCGGTGATGGAGCACACCGAGTGCGCCCTGATGGTGCCGATGGAGGCGGGCTGGTGCGACGTGGGCTCCTGGTCGTCCTTGTGGGAGATCAGCGAGAAGGACGGAGCCGGCAACGTGGCACGCGGCGACGTGCTGCTGCAAGGGAGCCACAACAGCTATGTCCATGCGGACAGCGGCCTAGTGACCCTGGTCGGGGTGGACGATCTCATCGTGATCCAGACCAAGGATGCGGTGCTGGTGGCACATCGGGATCAGGTGCAGGAGGTGAAGCAGGTGGTGGAGCGGCTCAAGCAGAGCGGGCGCCGCGAGTTTCACGAGCACCGTGAGCACTACCGGCCATGGGGCAAGATTGACACCATCGATCAAGGGGGGCGCTACCAGGTCAAGCACATCACGGTCAAGCCGGGGGAGCAGCTCTCGCTCCAGATGCACCACCACAGAGCCGAGCATTGGGTGGTGGTGAGCGGCACCGCCAGGGTCACCTTGGGCGAGGAGGTGCGCCTCGTCGGTGAGAACCAGTCGGTCTACATCCCCATCGGCGCCGTCCACTCGCTGGAGAACCCGGGCCGGATCCCGCTGCACCTCATCGAGGTGCAGTCCGGCGGCTATTTCGGGGATGACGACATCATCCGTTTCAACGATCGCTATGGCCGAACCTAAGGCCGGGAGGAAGAGATGTTTCGCAGCATGACCTGTTTCAAGGCCTATGACATCCGGGGCCGGCTCGGTGAGGAGCTGGACGACGAGGTGGCCTACCGCATCGGCCGCGCCTATGCCCAGTTGTTGCAGCCGCGCGGCGTGGTGGTGGGGGGCGATGCCCGCCACAGCAGTGCCGCGCTCAAGGCGGCGCTGGCCCGTGGCCTGATGGAGGGGGGGGCCGATGTGCACGATCTGGGGCTGGCCGGTACCGAGGAGGTCTATTTTGCCACCTTCCATCTGGGGCTCGACGGCGGCATTGAGGTGACCGCCAGCCACAACCCCATCGATTACAACGGCATGAAGCTGGTGCGCGAGCAGTCGCGCCCCATCAGCGGTGACAGCGGGCTCGATGCGATCCGCGCCCTGGCCGAGAGTGGCGAGTTCGCGCCGGCGCCGCGCCAGGGGTGCTATCACACGCTCAACGTGCTCGACGCCTATGTGGATCACCTGCTCGGTTACATCGATATTGCGACCCTCAGACCGCTCAAACTGGTGATCAACAGCGGCAACGGGGCCGCCGGCCATGTGGTGGAGGCGCTGGCCAGACGCCTGCGCGAGCGGGGCGCCCCCCTTGACATCCACAGCCTGCTCGGCGAGCCGGACGGAGACTTTCCCCACGGTATCCCCAACCCACTGCTGCCCGAGTGCCGCGAGCAGACCCGCCGCGCCGTGCTGGAGCTGGGGGCCGATCTGGGCATCGCGTTTGACGGGGATTTCGATCGCTGCTTCCTGTTCGATGATGCGGGGAACTTCATCGAGGGCTACTACATCGTCGGGTTGCTGGCCGAGGCCTTCCTGCTCAAGGAGCCGGGGGCGCGCATCATCCACGATCCGCGCCTGTGCTGGAACACCGAGGAGATAGTGCGCGGCGGTGGCGGCGTGCCCGTGCTCTCCAAGACCGGGCACGCCTTCATCAAGGAGCGGATGCGCGAGGAGGACGCCATCTATGGCGGCGAGATGAGCGCCCACCACTATTTTCGCGATTTTGCCTACTGCGACAGCGGCATGATCCCCTGGTTGCTGGTGGTGGAGCTGGTCTCCCGCCGCGGCCAGCCCCTCAAGGGGATGCTGGCCGAGCAGATGGCGGCTTTCCCGGCCTCGGGGGAGATCAATCGCAAACTGGAGAACAGTGCCGGTGTGCTCGCCGCCATCGAGCGCGCCTATGGGGCCGAGGCCTGGTCGGTCGACCGTACCGACGGCCTCTCCATGAGCTTTGGTCAGTGGCGCTTCAATCTGCGCAGCTCCAATACCGAGCCGCTGATCCGGCTCAATGTGGAGTCGCGCGGCGATCGCGCCCTGATGGAGGCCAAGACCGCCGAGCTGCTGGCCATGCTGGAACCTGTCCCACAACCGGCGTGACTGGGGCCGAGATCAGGTTGGGAAGGATCCGATCGACAATGGCTCATGGGGGGCGCTAGGCTGGGGCTTTCCAAGCATGATGAGGAGAGCAAGATGGAGTGGTATCTCGGCGTGTTGAAGCAGTACGCTGTGTTTCGCGGTCGCGCCCGGCGCAAGGAGTACTGGATGTTCATCCTGTGCAACATGCTGGTGGCCATGGCGTTGGCGGTGGTCAGTGTGCTGATCGGCAACATGCTGCTGAGCTATCTCTATTCGCTGGCCGTCTTGGTTCCCAACCTGGCTGTCGCGGTGCGCCGTCTGCACGACACCAACCGCAGCGGCTGGTGGCTGCTCATTAACCTCATTCCCTTGGTGGGGGTGCTGGCATTTATCTACTTCATGGTGTGTGAAGGGGAGCGCGGTGCCAACCGCTTTGGTGAGAACCCCAAGGGGGCATGAGCCTGCCCAGCCACTCAGCCCGCCCTCTGGCGGGCTTTTTTGTTGCTACGAGTAACAGACGGGTAACAGCGGGAAAGTGACGGCCTAAACAATTGAGATCTTTGATTAATTAAGGATTAAATTGAGTCTTTTATTTCCCTTTGTCCGCTTATTTTGGCGTCGTTTGGTGATGGGGGGATCGGCATTTTTTAGATCAAGTTTGTAACAAGCGTTTAAATTTTAGACAGTTTCAAGGTTAACCACAAAAGAAGCATGGATGAGATGAGGGCGTCGCATTTGGCAAACAATAGAGTGCTAAGCGCCCTACATTTTAGTGATTAATTTTTCATGTTGTTCACATGTCATTCAATTGCAATAAAATGCCGCATTTTTATTACAACTAACGCCTTGGGAAGTGAGGATGCGGCATGAGAGCTTTTGATTTGGCGAGGGGCCTGGGTGCCTTGCTACTGCTCGTGACCACGGGTCTGTTGAGCGGATGTGACATGGCCCTGATGAGCCCCAAGGGGCAGATTGGGATGGAGCAGAAGTCCCTGATATTGACGGCGCTGGGTCTGATGTTGATCGTGGTGATCCCGGTCATCATCATGGCGGTGGTGTTCGCTCTTCGTTATCGGGCTTCCAATACCAACGCCACCTACGCCCCGAACTGGGCACACTCCAACAAGATTGAGGCGGTCGTCTGGATCGTGCCTATCATCATCATCGTGATTTTGGCCACCATCACCTGGAAGACCTCCCACGAGCTGGACCCTTACAAGCCGCTCGACTCCGACGTTAAGCCGATCCAGGTGGATGTCATTTCGCTGGACTGGAAGTGGTTGTTCGTCTATCCCGAGCTCGGCATCGCCTCGGTCAACGAGCTGGCTTTCCCGGCCAATACCCCGGTCAACTTCCGCATCACCTCTGACACCGTGATGAACTCGTTTTTCATCCCGCGTCTGGGCGGGCAGATCTATGCCATGACCGGCATGCAGACCAAGTTGCACCTCATCGCCAACGAGCCGGGCCAGTATGACGGCATCTCCAGCAGCTACAGCGGCGCCGGTTTCTCCGGCATGAAGTTCAAGGCCATCGCCACCGCCGATCAGGCCGGTTTCGACGCCTGGGTTGCCAAGGTCAAACAGTCGCCCAAGCTGCTCGCCACCATGGAGGAGTTCGAGACGCTGGCCAAGCCGAGCGAGTTCCACCCGGTGGAGTACTTCTCCAGCGCGGATCCGGCGCTGTTCGTCAACGTGATCAACAAGTTCATGGGTGACATGAAACATGGCGAGCACGCGGGCATGCAGCACGACGCAGCCGTGATGAAGCAAGAGGCCAGCCAGGCCCATGGTGCAGACCATGAAGCGCCGTCCATGAACCATGACGACATGCAGCATGACGCCATGGCCGGGGACGAGCATATGGATCACGCCGGCCACATGCCGGCTGACAAACAGTGAAAGCGGGTTTCGAGGAATAACTGATGTTTGGAAAATTGACGCTCGACGCCATCCCGTACCATGAGCCCATCATCATGGTCACGATCGCCTGCATCATGCTGGGTGGTCTGGCCATTACCGGGCTCATCACCTACTACGGAAAGTGGCAGTACCTGTGGAAAGAGTGGCTCACCTCGGTGGATCACAAGCGCCTCGGGATCATGTATCTCATCTTAGGCATGGTCATGCTGCTGCGCGGTTTCGCCGACGCGGTGATGATGCGTGGTCAGCAGGTCATGGCCTCCGCGGGCAGCGAAGGTTACCTAAATGCCCACCACTACGACCAGATCTTCACCGCCCACGGCGTCATCATGATCTTCTTTGTGGCCATGCCGCTGGTGATCGGCCTGATGAACATCATCGTGCCGCTCCAGATCGGGGCCCGTGACGTGGCTTTCCCGTTCCTCAACAACGTGAGCTTCTGGTTTACCGCTGCCGCCGTGGTGCTGATTAATATCTCCCTCGGGGTCGGCGAGTTTGCCCAGACCGGCTGGCTGGCCTATCCGCCCCTCTCGGGTCTGGAGTTCAGCCCAGGGGTCGGGGTCGACTACTGGATCTGGAGTTTGCAGATTTCGGGCCTTGGTACCCTGCTGACCGGTGTTAACTTCTTTGCCACCATCATCAAGATGCGTGCCCCCGGCATGACCATGATGCGCCTGCCGGTCTTCACCTGGACCGCCCTGTGCGCCAACATCCTGATCATCGCCTCCTTCCCGATCCTGACTGTCACCATCGCCCTGCTCACCGCAGACCGCTATCTCGGCACCCATTTCTTTACCAATGACATGGGTGGCAACATGATGATGTACGTGAACCTGATCTGGGCCTGGGGCCACCCCGAGGTGTACATCCTGGTGTTGCCGGTGTTCGGGATCTTCTCCGAGGTGGTCGCTACCTTCAGTAAGAAGAAGCTGTTCGGGTACACCTCCTTGGTGTGGGCGACCGTCGCCATTACCGTGCTCTCCTTCATCGTCTGGTTGCACCACTTCTTCACCATGGGCTCGGGCGCCAACGTGAATGCCTTCTTCGGCATCACCACCATGATCATCTCCATCCCGACCGGGGTGAAGATCTTCAACTGGCTGTTCACCATGTACCGTGGTCGCATCGAGTTCAGCTCCCCCATGCTGTGGACTGTCGGTTTCATCATCACCTTCACCATAGGGGGCATGACCGGGGTGTTGCTGTCGGTGCCGGCGGCCAACTTCGTGCTGCACAACAGCCTGTTCCTCATTGCCCACTTCCACAACGTTATCATCGGTGCCGTGGTGTTTGGCTGCTTTGCCGGTATCACCTACTGGTTCCCCAAGGCGTTTGGTTTCACCCTCAATGACACCTGGGGCAAGCGGGCCTTCTGGTTCTGGAGCACCGGTTTCTTCGTGGCCTTCATGCCGCTCTACGTGCTGGGCTTTATGGGCATGACCCGTCGTGTCAGCCAGCAGATCGACCCGGCCTTCCACCCCTGGCTGGTGGTGGCGGCCTGTGGTGCGGCCCTGATTGCTCTGGGTGTACTGTGCCAGGCGATCCAGATCGTGGTCAGCATCCGCGACCGCGAGCAGAACCGCGATCTGACCGGCGATCCCTGGGGTGGCCGCACCCTGGAGTGGGCCACCTCTTCGCCGCCCCCCTTCTATAACTTCGCCATCGAACCGCAGGTGAAGGGACTGGATTCCTTCTGGGAGGCCAAGCAGGACGGCAGCGCCTACAAGAAGCCGGAGCACTATGCCCCGATCCACATGCCGAAAAACACCGGTGCCGGCGTCATCATCGCCGCCTTCAGCACCGTACTCGGCTTTGCCATGATCTGGCATATCTGGTGGCTGGCCATCGTCGGCTTCGTCGGCATGATTGCCACCTGGATCATTCACAGCTTCAACGACGACGTGGACTACTACGTCCAGGTTGAGGAGATCGAGCGCATCGAAGCGCAGCATTTTGCCAACATCAACAAGGTGGCGTAACGCAATGGCGACTGACGTTCTTCATCACACTCATGAGGGTGCCCATGACCATGGGCACCATGATGCCGGCGCCAACAAGGTGTTTGGTTTCTGGATCTACCTGATGAGCGACTGCATTCTGTTTGCATGTCTGTTTGCAACCTATGCAGTCCTGGTCAACGGCACTGCCGGCGGCCCGAGCGGCAAGGAGATCTTCGAGCTGCCGTTCGTACTGGTCGAGACCATGCTGCTGCTGCTGAGCAGTATCACCTTCGGTTTCGCCATGATTGGCATGAACAAGAACCGTATCGGCGCCGTCAACGGTTGGCTGCTGATCACCTTCCTGTTCGGTGCTGGCTTTGTCGGGATGGAAATCTATGAGTTCCACCACCTGATTGCCGGAGGCTTCGGGCCGGATCGCAGTGCCTTCTTGTCGGCCTTCTTCACCTTGGTCGGCACCCACGGTATTCACGTGACCAGCGGTCTTATCTGGATCGTGGTGATGATGGTGCTGGTGGCCAAGAAGGGGCTGACCGATCGCAACCGTTCCCGCCTGATGTGCCTGAGCCTGTTCTGGCACTTCCTCGACGTGGTGTGGATCTGCGTCTTCACCGTGGTTTACCTGATGGGGGCAATGTAATGAGTCATTCCGTTGACAATCACGGCGCCAGCCACGGCAGCGCCCAGTCCTATCTGGTGGGGTTCGTGCTCTCCATCATCCTGACGGCGATCCCGTTCTGGATGGTGATGGACGGCAGCTTCTCCCACAGCGCGACGTTGATGACGGTGGTCGGCATGGCGGTGGTGCAGATCTTTGTACATCTGGTCTACTTCCTGCACATGAACACCTCGTCCGAGGAGCGCTGGAACCTGACCGCCTTGGTGTTCACCGTGCTCATCATCGCCATCGTGGTCGTCGGTTCCCTGTGGATCATGTACAACCTCAACATCAATATGATGGTCCACTGAGCGGGTAGGCAGTGATATGAAGCAATACCTGCAAGTGACCAAGCCGGGCATCATCTTCGGCAACCTCATCTCGGTGATCGGCGGTTTTCTGCTGGCCTCCAAGGGGAGCCTGGATCTGCCCCTGTTCATCCTGACCATGGTGGGGGTCTCCCTGGTGGTCGCCTCCGGTTGCGTGTTCAACAACTACATTGACCGCGACATTGACCGGATCATGGAGCGCACCAAGAACCGCGCCTTGGTTAAGGGGCTGATCGCGCCCGGCGTTACCCTGTGGTACGCCACGGCGCTCGGCATTGCGGGCATTGCACTGCTCTATTGGGCGGCCAATCCGTTGGCCGCCCTGCTGGCGGTGCTGGGTTTCTTGGTCTATGTGGGGGTCTACAGCCTCTACATGAAGCGTCACTCTGTCTATGGCACCCTGGTCGGCAGCCTCTCTGGCGCGGCGCCGCCTGTCATCGGCTACTGCGCCGTCAGCGGCCAGTTTGACTCGGGGGCCTTGATCCTGCTGGCGATCTTCAGCCTGTGGCAGATGCCCCACTCCTATGCCATCGCCATCTTCCGCTTTAAGGATTACCAGGCGGCCAACATCCCTGTGCTGCCGGTGGTGAAGGGCATTTCGGTGGCCAAACACCACATCACCCTCTATATCTTGGCCTTCATGGTGCCGACCTTGATGCTGTTTCTCGGCGGTTACGCCGGCTACAAGTACCTCATCGTCGCCGGTGCCGTGAGTGTCTGGTGGCTGGGGATGGCCTTGTCGGGCTACAAGCAGGCGGTGGATGACTCCCTGTGGGCGCGCAAGCTGTTCTTGTTCTCCATTGTCACCATTACTTGCCTGAGCGTGATGATGTCGGTGGACTTCCAGCCGGACGCCGCACCGGTATTGGTGAGCATGCTGCCCTGAGCCTGAGGTGGCGCTCCATCGTGCCCATCATTGACCTGCCTGAGTGTGATGAGGTCGGTGGTGTGCCAGCCCGAGGCCACCCCTGTGCGGCTCAGCATGTTGCCTTGATTGCATATCGCGTAGAATCCAGAGCCGGGAACTTCCCGGCTCTGTTGCCTCTGATGTTACCCCACGCTTTTCTCGATTCGTTTCCCGGCGCGCAGCGCCAGCCTTCCTCATACAAGAGGCCGTTATGAACGATTTCACCATGGCCGGCTCTGAGCGGCGCGCCACCTGGGCGCTCGGCGCCGTTTTCTCCTTGCGCATGCTCGGCATGTTTATGGTGCTGCCGGTGCTCACCACCTATGGCATGAGCCTGGCCGGCGCCTCAGAACCCTTGATTGGAGTGGCCATTGGCATCTATGGCCTGACCCAGGCCCTGTTTCAGATCCCGTTTGGGTTGCTCTCCGATCGCATCGGCAGAAAGCCGCTTATCGGCGCGGGCCTGCTGCTGTTTGCCGCCGGTAGTGTGCTGGCGGCAAACAGCCACTCCATCTGGGGCGTCATCGCCGGGCGCGCCCTGCAAGGAAGCGGGGCCATCTCGGCCGCCGTGATGGCGCTGCTCTCGGATCTCACTCGCGAGCAGAACCGCACCAAGGCGATGGCCTTCATCGGGGTGAGTTTTGGCATCACCTTCGCCGTGGCCATGGTGACCGGCCCACTGATCACCCGGGCGGTGGGGCTCAGTGGTCTCTTTTGGCTCATCGCCCTGCTGGCGCTGGCGGCGCTGGCGCTGGTGATCTGGGTGGTGCCGACCCCGGCGGCCCATCTGCTCAACCGCGAGTCGGCCATGGTGCGCGGCAGCTTTCGCGCCGTGCTGACCCATCCTCGCCTGCTCAAGCTCAATGTCGGTATCCTCTGCGTGCACATCCTCTTGATGTCGAGCTTCGTGGCGCTGCCGCCGCTGTTGGTGCAAGCGGGACTGCCCCGCGAGAGCCAGTGGCAGGCCTATCTGGTCACCATGCTGATCGCCTTTGTCAGCGTGGTGCCTTTCATCATCTATGCCGAGAAGCGCCGCCAGATGCGGCGGGTGTTCCAGATCTGCGTGCTGGTGATGCTGGGCGCCGAGCTGACCTTGTGGCAATCGGGCAGCCAGTTGTGGGGCCTGCTCGCCGGTTTGCAGTTGTTTTTCATCGGCTTCAACGTGATGGAGGCGTTGCTACCGTCTCTCATCAGTAAGGAGTCCCCCCCCGGTTACAAGGGCACCGCCATGGGGGTCTACTCCACCAGTCAGTTTCTTGGGGTGGCGATCGGTGGCACTCTGGGGGGCTTTTTCTATGGCCAGGGGGGCGCGGCCCTGGTGTTTGCCGGTTGCGCTGCCTTGGCGCTGGCCTGGTTTGTCCTGAGCCTGACCATGAGCGAGCCGCCCTATGTGAGCAGCCTGCGTATCGTGTTGCCCGAAGGGGTGAGTGTCGATGCTGCCCTCGAGCAGCGCATTCGTGCCTGCGATGGGGTGAGCGATGTGCTGCTGGCGGGCGCCGAGCACTCCATCTACGTCAAAGTCGATACCAAACGCATTGGACGCAGCGATCTCGAGCGACTGGTCGCAACCTGACGGAAGAGGGGGTGGATGCTATCGACACCTGAAAGAGGAGCCACTATGGTGAGGTTCTTCCTCGGAGCGTCGGGCCGATAACCGACGCCATGGGAAGCAGGCTAAGCAACCAAAAGGTGAGAACATGAGCAAGACAAGACAGTGGGTCGCCGCCCTCATGCTGGGTGCGGTGAGCATGGTGGCCAGCGCTGCTGAAATTTATACCTCGGATCTGTTGCAGTCGGCGGAGTATCGGCCACTGTGGCAGCAGGCGACCACCGGGGTGAAGCTTCCTAAGTGGGTGCGCAGCGGCAACGGCGTGAGTACACCGCTGGAGGCCGCCAAGGGAGGGGCCTATCGCACCGGCTCTTTGTGTAAGCCCCATGATTGTGCCAACCACTTCGTACAGCTGCTAATCGATGATAAGGGCAAGCAGATCTGGGGGGTGCTCATCGATCTGCCCGAGAGCGATGCTGCCCGCGAGACCCCCTCCAAGTTTGCCCGCTACACCTGGCTTGGCAAACCCGACAAGGCCCACCAGGCGACACTGATGCAACAGGTGCAAGCCAACCCCAACTGGAAATAATGCCCGTCAATAATGCGCCTCTGCCTTGGTAGAGGCGTTTTATTTTGGCTATGTCCCAATTACGTGTTGCATGGGGCGCCTTAGCGCCTCATGCACACAATGCCGGATACTCACCTCGTTTCCATAGCGCTCCAACATTCGCCGCCACCCCAGATAATTCCTCAGGTAGTGGGTCGCTACCCCATGGAAGCGCACCATCCACTCTTTCAACCGACAGTGATAGCTGTTTACGTACTGAATGTGGTACGCACCCACCACCCGTTCACCTTGGCGATGGCGCACTACCTGATGGCTTACCCTCTGTGATGGGCTGAAGCAGGCGTACACAGCAGCACCATCGCTGCACATCACGGCATCCGCTGCAATGAGTGGCGTCAGCACCTCCTTTACCGTCTTGGCATTCAACTTATTCAGCTGAAAATCCGCGTGATGCCCTGCGCGGTCTTGCACCACCATCACAGGGATATAATCGGGACCGGTGCCACGGGTTCGTCCTTTTCCTCCACGCCGCCTGACGAACCGTGAGCCCCTCAATGAGAGCTTGAGCGTAGTCTTCCCAGCACTGGCGCTTGCGCAATCTGGCCAAGGGGTTTTGGTCAGGATGGTGCTGGTGCGTAGACACAACGTGCAGCGATAGCGACGCAATCCCCGGCTCCACCCCTAGGGGCCAACTGAGCGGCTAATGATGCGATAGCATGGGGTGCCGCGAGTTCACGCTGAGCCACCCGACGTTGGTGTAGGGTGAGTCCAGTGTTGTGCAATGGACAGCATTGGAGAGGGTGACAGGGCCAAAAACGACCAAGGGGTTGGCACCATGATGATGCCAACCCCTTGTTTTATATGGCGCTCCCGACAGGAGTCGAACCTGTGGCCTGCCCCTTAGGAGGGGATGGTTATAAGAGCTTTTGAATAAAAAATATCGTTAAAAAACAATAAATTAAGTGCATTTTTGGATTTGAATAGCGCTGAAATAGCGCAAAATAATGCTTGCAACGCATGCGCAAATGCATTATTGGGGGTGGAATGAGGTTACGAGATGGCGTCCCAGGCAGGATTCTAACCTGCGACCTCGCCCTTAGGAGGGGCGCGCGCTATCCAGCTGTGCCACTGGGACGTGCGCGCATTATATAAAAATACTAATAAAAATAAACAGCTAATGTCATCGCCAGCGACCACTGAGGTGCAGATCACCCCGTTGTCAGCTGACAATCGTTGCCAGTCAGCAGCAAGAGCGCCATTTCACGATACCTATAATGCGGCTGACAGCGAGTGCCTAGCAGATTATCGGCCAGCGGCCAAGACTTCATTTCACACTACCGATAACGCCAATGCCTGATGGTTCTGATGAGCTGATCACCCCGTTGTCAGCTGACAATCGAGTTCGCTGGAGCCAGATTTCCATTTCACGATACCTATAATGCGAATGCCTGCTGGTCCTGATGAGTTGATCATTCCGTTGTCAGCTGACAATCGCTGCCAGCCAGCAGCAAGAGTTCCATTTCACGACACCTATAATGCGAATGCCTGCTGGCCCTGATGAGTTGATCATTCCGTTGTCAGCCGACAATTGCTACGGTGTGCAGAAATGGATTTCTAGTTAAACAGCAAACGAGATCTGAGATCCGTTTGGCATTTCAACATTGAGTTGTAGTTTTCCCCCAGCAGCCTCGACCCAGCGTTTAAGATCCATCAGTGTAACGTCCTGTATTGATGGTGTTTGATCGCAAATCATGGGTTCGGTGCCAGCCTGGGTCAGCATTTCACGCAGTTGGGTGAGATGAATCTCCAGTCGCATTTGCTCTGCTTTTTCCCTGGCCTGAGTGACAACGTCGGGCATTTCTGTGGTCAATATTTCGTCAATCGTGCGTGCCATGGCTACCTCAAAAGAACACTCGATGGACTGGGTCCTGACAAAGTCATTTTGCGCTGAACGTAAGTGGCTAAGTTCCGAGCAATATGAATATGATCAGTATCACCTGTGTGGGCTGAGGTGTCTATGCACGGGCTCCAATGGAGCTTTTTTGTGTTTGCTGCGGCTATGCCGCCAGCAGCTGTACCAGTTGTAGGAGAGCTGCGTTGTTCCATTTCTCACTACCGATAGTGGTGTGAGATTGATGTGGTGATAGGTGTATGGTCGCGGAATCAGGTATTGCTGTTGAATCTTGAAGCTATCGATGAATTGTTACGGTTTGATCACAGAAGTGGGGCGGTGAAAACAGTCAGTAAAACAATGTCAGCCAAGCTGAGCTGACTGACATTAGGTTATCGTATAGCTCTTTTCTTTGTTAACGACATAGACAGTGGAAACCCCACCTTGTCCTAGAACTTGGTTGCGATTTTAGTTGACCCCGACATTAAACAAATCTGCACTCTTGAGCTTGAAGGTACAGCCTTGCTCGATGAGTTCCTCCCGGTTGGCCAGTACCAGCGGGTAGAGCAAGGGATGTTGTTGGTGTTCACCGTTATAGCTCACCTGCATCCGCTCCAATGCGTAGTGCATCAAAGGGATGCGCTGGTTAATCAACAGTTGGTCCCCTGTCATGGCATAGTCTCTGGCAATGACGGCCTGTTGTCCTTCACTGAGCCCGGGATTGGGAACGACTACAGCGGTCACTTGAGTGTTCCACTCCAGATCCTGCTCCCGGCCGTGAGGGGAGGCATCCAGCAGATCCGGTTCGCCCCGAAAACGACTCATCACAAAGTCCAGATATTCCCCTTTCTTCTCGCAGTAGGCACGTACGTGCCAGCGGATCCCGTCATAGACCAGAGTGTGAGGCACGATATTGCGGCCACTCTGCTCCTCTGAACTGAGGGATACGTAATCGACATCGACCCGCAGTTGGCCGCGCGCCGCTTGTACCAAGCCACGCACGATTTTCGGGTCGATATGGCGGTTTGGCACATCCAGGATCTCGATGTGGCCGTAGCGCAGATCCATCAGCGGCAGTGTCAACAGGCCCGCTTCATGTTGGCGCTGGTGCTGCTTTTCACGGTGTAGCAGCATCAGGTACTCATCCACTTTTCCCTCACTAAAGCGCGGGACAAAGTGCTCTGTGGGTTTGTATCCCTTCAGGCTTCTGTCATAGACCAGCCCTTCCGGTGAGTAGTGGGTCAGGTAGTGGTTGATATCCCGCGACGCCTGTTGGCGGCCGATATTGAAGGCGGTCATCAGATGGTTGGTGGTCAGCCGTCCCTCCCACTGCAAGACGATCTCCAGCAGACGAAAACGAAGGGTTTGATCCCAGGTGAGCTCTTTGGGTGCCATACGTGCTCCAAAATGCGACATGTTTATGTAACCAGTATCGGCATGAGTATACAGGCTACATATAATGAGTCCATCGAAATGAGCGCCAAAGGGGAATGCCATGAACGGGAAGCTGGATAGTGCGTACAGCCATCACGCCGCGTGCCGGATGCAGCAGCGCGGTATTGCTCCCGAGCTGGTAGAGCTGCTGCTGAGCATCGGACGTTCTTCTTATCACCAGGGACGCGAACTGGTTTATCTCGATCGCAAAGGTGTGACGATGCTGCAAGCCGAGTACGGAGTGCCAGCGGAATGCTGCCAGCGGCTGCGCGTTCACTATCTGGTACTGCAAGGCGGTGAGATTGTCACCGTCGGTCATAAAACCACCCACTTCAAACGCGATCGTCACTGAGGCGCTATGAACTCAAGTCTGTTATCAGGTCAGGCGGCCATGCCCCTGATCAAGGGGATATATTGCCTACTGCCAGCCGAGCGAGCTAGGGAGCTGACCGTTCTGCTTGCCAAAGGCACGTGTCACCAAGAGGGTGAGACTTCACCACTGGCGGTGGTGGTGGCATTGGCTATCCATGTCGAACAACATAGGCTGGATTGCACGTCACAGCCCATCTATCTGGGGCGTGAGCAACTTATGGTCGGTGCTGCTGATTTGCTGGGGGAGGATGCTTGCTGTGAAGATCAGGATGCGTTTCGTCTGTTGGCGCTGCTACTCGACAAATTGCTGCGAGGAGTGCGTGGCAGTCGCCAGGCCAAGCTGGATGGACTAACGGTAAGCGTCATGGAGCAGCGGGCGCTGGCAGCCACATCTCCGAATAGCGGCGCCGTGGTGCGCGGCAGCTGGCGGCGCAAGTCACGCAATCAGCTGGGCCATGCCAGCTGGCTGGATGTAGTGGAGGCAGCCCTCTGGTGCTTCTGGCATGGTGACGATTTGGCAAGCGGCGAAGTGCTACTCGGTGTGCTGCTGGGCAGGGATGAGCGGGTGCGGTTGGTCTATGGTCTGTTAACCGGGGCTTTCTATCTGTCAGATCGGACGGATTGAAGCCGCGGGGCCATCGCAGCCCGCCATCTTGCGACTGATTAACCAGCCAGCTCAACCACCGGATAACAGGCATCTCCCCACAGGGTATCGGGATGGGTCATCATCAACTCGATGATCACCGGCACCAGTTTGCCGAGCAGGTTGGCGCAATCCTTCAGTTGTTTGCGATTGACCGAGCTGTTCCAGGTCGCACCGCCATGAATTAACTGGTTGCGTAGGGTATAGAGGCGGTTAAACACCACGCCCAGCAACTGTGGGGTGTTGCTGCTGGCGAGGGCCTGGGTTGCCATCTTCTTGCCTTGTGCCAGCCGCTCCTTCCACTGAGCTTCGCTGATCTTGCCGCTCTGATAATCCCAGAAGCCTTGCAGCACAAACGGGGTGTCCAGCAGCATGCGGATACTGCCAGAGAATTCTTGCCAGACGAGTTGCTCGATCTGCTTATGCTCATCTAGGTCACACAGTTTCTCCAGAAAGCCTTTGAAGGTCTCCTGTTCCGAGAGGCGACGATCGTCATCGATTTCAGTGGCATAGGCCGCATTGAACGCAATCCAAAGAAAGATAAAGCGTCCATCTTCATCCTCGGCCATTTCGGCGCGTTGCAGCCAGCTTAATGCACGATGAACTCGTAGGTTGAGGTTGCTGGGAGAGTGTTCACGCAGCGTCCGGTGACGGTTTTTCAACTGTTCAAAATTCAACGACGATCTCCTTCTCAATCAGATGAATAGCCAACTTCTGTAACCAGGACCACTGCACACAGTATTACTACGATCTCAACAGGTTTGTGACGAACTGGCTGGATTAGCAAGGGGTAATAACAACGCTTACTTTCGGATGACATCCTTCAGCTTAGCGATGGTCAGCTCCACCAAGGTGGCCGACGATTTTTCCAGTGGGGCATGGTTGCACTCGGGACATGCCTCAAACCAGGTGTGGCCACCTACCATAACGTCGTTCTTGGGAGCAACTGTCTTGTGCCAGCCGCAGTGGGGGCAATGAAAGGTAAATGGATGTGGTGGTACAGGCATGATGTTCCCCAAAAAGGTCTCCTTTGGCTTAGCCTATCATGGTTCGATATGGATGGGCGCAGCATCGATCACAGACTTTCTGCAATATCTACATTCGGCTGAAAATACTACATGTGCAAAACACCTGTATCGAAGCTCCACGCTAGGCTCGGTACAGTCTGTTTGGTTCATATTGAAGGAAATGCGTGATCAGTAACCGATCGGATTTGTGGTAACAGTATTGAGTATTGTCTGCATTTTCTAAATAGCTGCTCCTAATAGTGCTACATCTTGCCGAAACCTTGCCGTGTAAGGCATATTAACTATCAGGTTACAAAGCCTGACGTGACAATGCTTAGACCTCGATGTGTGCTTAATGCCTCTCGTTGAGGCTGTGCGAGAGCAGTACTCTACTATTCGGAACAGCTATTTAGGCGCACTCATGTGTGGTTTTCTACCGTTAGCAGACATTTACACATCGGCGCTGACAGATAACAGGAATTCCCCACAACCGTCATAAAATTAGTAACTAGATTTGTGCATGTTGTCACCCCTCCCAAATCAACTACAAGAGGATGTGACAGAAACAAATAGTGACTTAATCTGAGGAGTTATAGTTTTCTGCAAATCGATATATTTATTTTCACAAACTCATCCCATGACACTATATCCGCGAATTGCTTTTTATAATAGTCTCCAATTCGACAAATAATTGGCCGCATTTCATATATACTGCATAAATTAGTATCCTCAATCAAGTGACGGCAAACCCCATCACCACGGTCGAGAAAGTGGCCTTGAGGGTTTTCGTTTACCCTGCGGCAACATTTGCCACATGCAGTGCATGGAAAAGGAGTTAGCAGTTCGTCAGTCATTATCATTAGATGCCTAGCAATTGTTAGATTCACACCAGTGTACGAAATCGAAGGGAAAAATGGTGAGTTAATAGCTATTTTTAATCGAGCTCTAATTCTATATATTTGGTGTTTTCTATCATCCCTGTCTTTTTATAAAGAGTAACTTCAGGCATGTCGATTATTTCAATGCTGTCATCCATGTTAATTAAATCATCTAGCAATAACCCTGCAATTTCTAGCTGCGTTTTACTCATGTTCTCCAGGTTTGCTGACTTTATTATTTGCTCCATAGAAAGCAAGCTGCTACCCATATTAAAAGCATTGTTAATTAACTCAATATGTTGTCTTTTTATGTTTTTGGCGACATCCGTAGTCGCAATTAAATTATCGCAAGAAACTATTACTTTATTTTCTTGGATCAAGCCATCTATCAGTTTGTTGAATTTCTCTCTAGATTTTAGTCCGGATTTTATATATATGTCATTTAGATGGACATAATAATCGCTATCTATTAATGAGTAGATTTTTTTTTCATTTGGTTCAATTAAAGAACCGATTGCCGCTATACCCCATAAAATACTAAGTACAGTTAATATTTCTTCTGAGTAATTAGGGAAAAGCCAAGTAAGAATGGCTCCAATCATTATCGTACCAGCAGTGACATCTAGCAGTTCACTCATTTTATTAAAGTGATAATTTTCAAAAAATGCCTTGAGAAAAGTGAATGTAGCAAAGAATACAAATACAGAAAATATAGTATCTGCTTGTCTTTGGAATATCCAAGCAGAGATAGATGCTATTACCGCAAAACCTATAATTTGTTTTAATGCTTCTTTCATGGCATTAACACCCTCCATTAATAATAAATTTTATCATATGGCGGACTCGGTCTAATATAGAATGAGTCCGCGGGAAAACTACTTATTTGGGTGCGATATGTCGTAAGATACGACACCATTTTGCATACTTATTATGCTATCTTCTTTTATTTTTTCCTTATTTATAAAAATAGTGTTTTCTTTTTTTATCCACTCATCTTTATTATTTTTAAAATAAAGCTCGATGAGAAATGCTATGTTCTCATCTTCCTGGTCTTTAATGTTAAGTTTACCACCAATAAACTGAACTCTCTCTTCAGCTTCAACCTTTAGTATATATTTATCAACTAAAGTGGATTGTGCGTTAATTATTTCGTCAAGATTTTTTGGCTCAACTAGGAAGTTGTCTAGTATATGACACAGTGCTGAACCAAGAGCATCAAGTGCAGCATCAATATTTATATTCAATAGTGTTTCTTTTATCGATTTGGAAGGGGTAATCATTTAACTATTCCTTTTAGATGATTAATTGGCTAGAACTAATTTTTCTTTAAATTGATCAGAAATGTCTTGCTCACGTCCACTAGTCGCCAGCTTTTTAATATCATCCGGTACGTCGTTGCTAGACACCTTTTTTGAGACAATAGTTTCTTCCCATTGATCTTTATTCTCATTAAAACTATAAAATTTAGATAGTTCTTGATATATATCACTAGCAACTTTCTTTATATATACCTTAACTCCGTGTACGATGCCGCTGACAATTTTTTTCACCGCCCGTGCAGCTTTTTCAATCCACTTACAGATATCATCCCAAAATGCAGCAATAATGCCACCAGTAACCAATAAACCACCCGCAATTAACAACAAAGGCAACATAATTAACTCCATTTATATGTTTATTTGGGATTCCACATATTCTCTTGAAACCGTCTTTATCTCTACTTTTTCATCACCACCTTTATTTTTTGCATTCATTTTCTTACTATGCTGTATAGATTCAATAGCATATTCGAAATAATCATGATGTACGATCTTTTCATTATTTCTGGCTGCCTTAAACACAGCTTTTAATATCGCGTTTGATATGTCACTACCAGAAATTCCGCCAAACTTTTCAGCTAAAATATCCACATTGGCGTTATGTGGTAGTTCTTTTGGTAACAAATGATGCCATATTTTAGTTCGCTCGGTATGACATGGTAATTTAAATTCTACATGTCCCAAAATTCTTCGCATAAATGCTGTGTCATAATTAGATACGAAGTTTGTTGCGAACACGATTATTCCATCGAAGTCGTTCAGCAGCATTAGCAACACAGACCGGGTTTGGTTGACACTAGTATCGGTAGAGCTGCTCATATTGGTGACGCGCTTACTGAGCATTGCATCCGCTTCGTCAAAGAAAAGAACAGAATTTGTTTCTTTAGCCTTTTTAAATACCTTTGTAAGGTTTTTAGGTGTGTCACCTACATATTTAGATTCAATATCAGCATAATTAACTTCAATAATATCCTTTTCTAAATAATGGGCTACAGCATGGGCTGCCATTGTTTTCCCTGTTCCCGGCTCACCATAAAAGTTGAGAGCAATTTTCCTCTGCATTTTATGAGTTTTTATTAATCCCCAAGTATCAAAAACGTGGTTCTGTAATTGCTGTATGGATAAAACATCCATTATTTCATCAATTGTTTTATCGCTCAACACCAAATCGTTGAAGCAGAATTTTGGCTTTTGGGGACTGAACTGTTCATCGCTAGGGGGGGGCGTGTTATCAAATTCCTCTTTTTTCGATTTTACGATGGGCATATGTCACCAAGATGAGGGTATAAGTTAAAGATATGTCTATTTATCTATCATACAAAAAAAAATGTTTTTTATGAAGACCTGTTTAAATCCATATGTCACATTTTAGGGTGGACCCGAACGGGGCCTTTTGGGTGATCGACACTCATGAGAACTGTTGATGGAGATTGTAGAGGTGTTGTGGCTCAAATCGATGCAGTTTGAATGGAACTAACTGAGGGCTCGGTGATCTGATCGCTACCATCCTCTACAAGTCTGCATCATGGGCACGCCGCTTCACCCCCATCAGTAACTGGCCTAAATACAACAAGTCTTTGATTAACCTTGGTTCACTCACCTTCAGGATTGATGCCGAGGCTATGAGCAACTGGTTTCACCACGCGACGGGGCCGCAGCCAGCTTTACAGTGGCCAGACCATCGCAAGCGATACAAAGTATCGAGTCAACCGGGCTAAAGGTGTTTGCAGAAGGCGAGTAGAAGGTCAGAAAACACGGCGTAGAGAAGCGGTGAGTCTGGCGCAAGTTGCATCTGCTGGTAGACCAGGTGACCCACGATATCGTAGCGGCGGAAGTCCCGCTGGAAAATGTCCATGATGTCGAGGTGTTGCCGACCTTGCTCAACTGAATCGCCCCTACTTTCCTAGACACCCCAAGAGCCTCAAACTGAGGTCATTCAGGAGGTGTTATGAGCAAGCAGCAACGTTACACGGAAGAATTCAAACTGGCCGCCGTCAAGCAGGTGACTGAGCGCCATTACCCAGTGGCAGAGGTCGCTGAACGACTTGGTGTTTCCAGCCACAGTCTTTATGTCTGGATCAAACGCTACAGCCAACCCGAAGCGCAGCAACAGCATGACTCCAGCCAGCAAGCCGAAATTCGGCGCCTCAAGGCTGAACTGCGCCGCATCACCGATGAGCGAGATATCTTAAAAAAGGCCGCCGCGTACTTTGCCAAGCTGTCAGGGTAAGGTACGCCTTCATCCGGGAGCACGCGTCCACACATCCCATCCGCCGACTGTGCTGGATGATGAATGTCCACCCGAGCGGTTATTACGCCTGGCAGCACCAGCCTTTATCTACCCGAGCTCTGGAAGACCAACGCCTCCTAGGCCAGATCAAGCAATGTTGGCTAGAAAGCGGCGGCGTCTATGGTTATCGCAAGATCCGGGACGACCTGCGAGAGATGGGCGAGACCTGCGGGAAACACCGGGTGGCGCGATTAATGCGTCATGAGGGTTTACGTTCACAAACCGGTTATCGTCGCCGTCCCGGTCATTATGGTGGCCGGCCAACGGTGGTTGCACCGAATTATCTTGAGCGCCAGTTCGATGTGACTGAGCCAAACAAAGTCTGGGTAACGGACATCACTTATATTCGAACCCATGAAGGCTGGCTCTATCTGGCCGCGGTATTGGATTTGTTTTCACGACAAGTCATTGGGTGGTCAATGGGGCCACGGATCGACCGAGAGTTGGCCATCAGCGCGTTACTGATGGCGGTGTGGCGACGGCAACCCGAGCAGGAAGTGCTGGTTCATTCTGATCAAGGGAGCCAGTTTAGCAGTCATGACTGGCAGGATTTTTTGCGGGAGCACCAGCTCAAGGCCAGCATGAGCAGACGCGGCAATTGTCATGACAACGCAGTAGCGGAGAGTTTCTTTCAGCTCCTCAAACGCGAGCGGATCCGACGTAAAACCTATGCGGATCGCGAGGAGGCTCGGCAGGATGTGTTCGATTACATTGAAATGTTTTACAACCCAAAACGTCGGCACAGTTTCAACAATGGGCTATCGCCAGTAGAGTGTGAAAAACAATATTTCGAACGGCTCGAAAGTGTCTAGAGAAGCCGGGGCGATTCATCATCTCTGTGGTTGGGTTTGTTGTGGATCATGGCTCTGCATTGGGTGGTGCAAGTACGCCAAAAAGCATGGCTAGTTAAACAAGTACGCCAGAGCCAAAAACGACCAAGGGGTTAGCACCGTAATGATGCTAACCCCTTGCTGTAGATGGCGCTCCCGACAGGAGTCGAACCTGTGGCCTGCCCCTTAGGAGGGGGCCGCTCTATCCTACTGAGCTACGGGAGCGGTGCGCGGCTGCATTATACAAGATGGAGCACGCATTTAAAGGCTTGATTTCTATTCCAATATGGCCAGATCGCCGATCTGTACGTTAAATGGCTCATAACGGTTCTGGCTGCTTAGGATGGCGCCATCATCAAACACCTGTACCACGTCGAACAGGCCGGCGGCCGGATTGCGCAGTGCCCGTACATCCCCATTGCTATCGACGAAATCGGCGCGATGCTGGATGCGGAATTGATCTCCCAGCTTGATGCCGTTACGCCGCCCCAGATTGATATGGGGGCCACGCTCGTTGCTGGCCACCACCCTGGCCGTGACCTGCACACAGGCCAGTTCTCCGGCCAGATCTTGCGCCGCGCGGCCGAGCAGATGATCGACCTCCTGGCCGTAACCCGACGCCCAGAAACGGCTGTCTGTCGTGCCAACCCGCTCTTGCTTGCCAAATGACCAGAGGGCGGCCCCCTGATACTCCTTGCGGCTGATCAGGGTGCCGTTGATGCCATCGAACAGGTAGAGCTGCATGCGAAAGTGGCGCAGGGGATCTTCATACCAGGAGGTGAAGCGGTTGCCCTGGGGCTCGACCGAGATGTCATCGATGCTGCCGAGTACCAGATACTGGCTGTCGGTGCGCAGGCTCAGCGCCTTGAGCTCCTCCCCATCGCGGCCATCGCCCTGACGCAGATAGAGGGGGTCGAGCCGCAGATTCTCATCGAGCCAGCGCCGGGCCACCACCGCTTGGCTGTTACCGGCCAGCTTCTCGAACAGGCGGCGTGACAGGGTCGGGGAGAGATCATCAAGGGCGCCATAGCTGGCTTGATCGGGGTAGCGCAGGTGCAGCCGTACTAGCGTCAGATCCTTGGCATAGCGCTGGGTCGGGCAGAGCTGCTGCTCGGCCCGGATATCGGCCCGCAGGGTGATGAAGAGGCGGTTGTCGCGCACCTCTTCGCGCAGCAGCCGATATTGACGAATTTCGCCGCCGGAGCGGATCTGGAAGCGATCCTGGGTGATGCTGCCATTTTCCAGCCGTTGCAGGCTCGACACCGAGGCGCCGCTGTCGAGCAGGGCTTGGCGCAGGGCATCGCGGATCGCCTGTTCGCGGGCATAAGCCTCATCACCGTTGAGGATGGCGGCGCTACCCCTGGCCTGGATCCAGGCGGCCTGGGCTGGCAGGGCGAGCAGCAGGGCGAGCAGCAGTGGCAGTTTCATGATGATGACCTTGCGTGATAGTCCGGGTGGCGGGATCTTGACGCAATGGCTGCGTGGCGATCTCCTTGGCTCGATTGTGCAGAAAGAAAGCAAGAGTCATGCCTGTTTCTAAAATTACGCTTCCCCCTTCAGGAATTGGCACGCCGCCCGATAACCAGACAAGCGTTCCTGAGGATGGATGTTCATGAAACCTGTGATGCTAGCGTTGGCTTTGGCCCTCTTCTTATCCGGCTGTGCGTCGGAGCCCATCGATCGCAAGCAGGGCGATCCGCGGCAGGCGGCACCTGGCATGGAGCTCAACTGGCTGGCGGCGCGCATGACCGAGCAGATGATGGAAAAACGCTCGCCGAGCACCCTGAGCGAGCCCATTGCGGTTGCCTCGTTTGTCGATCTCGACACCCTGCAAGACACCAACTGGATGGGGCTGCAACTGCAAGAGAGCTTCATCTATGAGCTCAATCGCCGTGGCCAGGTGGTGGTGGACTTCAAGCTTACCGGCGCCATCAAGGTGACCCCGCAGGGGGACTTCGTGCTTAGCCGCAACTATAAAGACTTGGCCACCCGTTTGCCGATCTCCCGCATCCTGGTGGGAACCTTCAGTCGCAACAAGGCCGGAGTACTGGTCAATGCCCGCATCATGGATCTGCGCACAAAGATGGTCGAGACCACGGCCCAGGTGCTGGTGCCCCAGCAATACCTGAGCGGCGCCAGCAACTCGTTTGGCCGGGCGTCGCCCAATCGCGGTTACATCTATCGCAGTGCCATCGTCGGCCCGAGCGGCCGGCTGGTGAATCCGGCCTATTGAGGAAGATGAGATGAAAGCGATCTTGAGCCTGCTGCTGCTGGCCCTGCTGGCCGGTTGCAGCAACAACCGGGTGACCAACTTCACCAACCAAGAGCCGGATGATTTTCCTGTGCTGCGGGCGGTGGGTTACGCGGTGATCAACATCCAGCCGGGGCCGAGTCAGGATGAGAAGATGCTGCAAGCGATCCGCGCCTCTAAGATGGATGCTTATCG
This sequence comes from Aeromonas simiae, assembly GCF_014892695.1. Lineage (NCBI taxonomy): Bacteria > Pseudomonadati > Pseudomonadota > Gammaproteobacteria > Aeromonadales > Aeromonadaceae > Aeromonas > Aeromonas simiae. The sequence goes on along the minus strand of NZ_CP040449.1, from coordinate 2,704,325 downwards.
CGAGCTGGCAGAATCCCTCAACGGGCAGCAAGTGACTGCCCACTCTCGCTACAAGGACCTGACCCAGGTTTCCAACGCGCTCGATGTGTCGGTTGAGGGGGTAGTGCGCGGAGCCAGGGTGGTGCGCAGTTACCCCAATGGCAACACCTATGCCACCGAGATGGAACTCGATACTCGCGATCTCTACAACATCAACCAGATGGCTTACGGCTACTGATAGACAGACATGAAAAAGGCGGGGTTTCCCCGCCTTTTTTATTGCCGGTTTGCTCAGCTGCCGAGCAGCACAGGCGGGATGTCGGTCGGCTTGACGTCTTCGCTCGGGTAGCAGCCAAGCACCTTGATGTAGCGGGTGATCTTGGTCAGCTCCACCAAGGCGTCCTGCATGTCAGGGCTTTGCAGATTGGCCGAGACATCCAGATAGAACATCTCTTCCCACGGGTTGCCCTGCACCGGACGCGACTCGAGCTTGGTCATGTTGATGTGGTGATTGCGCAGCACCAGCAGCGCTTCGACCAGGGAGCCCGCCTGCTGGGAGGTGGACATGATCAGCGTGGTCTTAGCCGGGATCTGCGGCGCCACCTCAATGGGCTTGCGCGCCACCACGATGAAGCGGCTGTAGTTCTCTTTCTGGTTGGCGAGGTGAGTGGCCACTACCTGCAAACCGTAGAGCTCTCCGCCAGCGGCGCTGCCGATGGCGGCCACATCGGGGCTGGCTAGCTCGCGTACCTTCATCATGGCGCTGGAGGAGGAGTCGCAGATCTCGTGGCGTACCCCCTCCAGCTTGCCGAGGTAATGGGAGCACTGCTGGAACACTTGCGGATGGGCGTAGAAGGTCTTGATCTGAGCCAGCTCGGTCGGCACCGCGCTGAGGATGCAGTGCTCGATGGGGTAGGTGAGCTCGCCGACGATGGAGAGGCTGGTGTGCTGCATCACGTCATAGACTTCGTTGATGGAGCCCGAACTGGTGTTCTCGATGGGCAGCACCCCGTAGGCGGCGCGGCCCGACTCGACGGCGTCGAGCACCTCGCGAAAGTTGTGGCAGTTAACCTCAATGACCTGATCTTTGTAGCGCGCCAGATATTTACGGGCGGCCAGGCTTGAATAAGAGCCACGCGGACCCAGGTAGGCGACGCTGGTCATCGGCTCCTGCTGGCTCGGGTTGAGCAGCCCTTGCAGGTAGGCCTGCTGGGAGAGCACCGAATCTTCGATGATGGTGTGGTAGATGCGGGTGACATAGTGGGCATCGAGCCCGAGTGGGCGTCCTTTTTGGATCAACGCCACCAGCAACTCCTGCTCGCGCTGTTGATCACGAATGGGACGTGAATTGACCTGCTTGGCCTTGGCAACTTCGATACTGAGGGTCTTGCGGCGGGCCAGTAATCCCAGCAGTTCCTCATCCAGCTGAGTGATCTCTTCTCTTATATGCTCGAGCATTACCATTGCTTGTTCCCTGTCTTATGCCGGCCGCCGGCCGGTCGTGCTGCGTCATTACGGTCATAAAAATAGAGCCTCCGCAGGGGGAGGCTCGATTCGTCTTTGGTCTCGGTGCAAGAACGATACGCAGCCACCCTCACTGGGGCCGGGTAAAGGGGAAGAAACCAAAGAGGAATACGTTATTCATGGGTTACTCCAGATAAATGGAACGCTTAGCATTACGGAATTTAGCGCAGGGTTGCAAGTAAAAAGTAGGCTCAGGCTCATTCGGATCAAAGAAAGGGGAGGTATGGCTGGCTGGCGTGTACGATTCGTCGCATGATGGATGCCTGCATCCACGATGGGGGGAGAGTATGGCGCTGATTTTTGATCTGGGGCGCGTCATCGTCAGTTGGGATCCGGTGAGCATAGTGAGCCGGGTACGTGGCCCACAGGGGGCTGAAGAGCTGGCGCGGCGCTTGTTTGATCATCCAGATTGGCTGGACGTGGATCGCGGTACCCTCTCACTGCACACCATGGCGCTGCGAGCCGAGGCTCGAACCCGCCTCTGTGCGGCAGATAACCTGGCCATTCTCAATGCGGTGCCCCCCTCGCTAGTACCGGATCCGGCCATGGTTGCCCTGCTCGGTGAGCTGCACGCTCGGGGTGAGCGGCTGATAGCCCTCTCCAACATGGGGCATGCCAGCATCGATTATCTGGAGCAACATAGCGACTTCTGGCATTTTTTCAGTGGCAAGGTGGTGTCGGCGCGGGTGCGCATGATGAAGCCAGAGCCCGATATCTACCGTTATCTGCTGGTGGCGCACGATCTCCAAGCCGGGGAGTGCACCTTCATCGACGACAGCCCCGCTAATGTGGCGGCTGCCGAGCGGATCGGAATGCGGGGTATCGTCTTCCAAAGTGAAGTTCAATGCCGGCAGGCCCTGAAAGAGGCGGGACTGCTGTGAGGAACAAGGAATGAGCAACAATATTATTCCGCTGCATCAGGGGCGCGATCACGCCACCCGGGAGCGTGAAAAACAACTGCTGGCGGTGATGCGGGAGCGGGGCCCCCTGCTGGTCTCTTTTTCCGGACGTATGGAGTCTTGTTATACGGTGGAGTTGTGCCGCCAGGCCGGTGTCACCATTCAGGCCATCACGGTCGACAACCCGACCTTGCCACGGCGGGATGTCTCCAGAGCCAAGCGTTATTGCGCCCATTACGGCATCCCGCATCTGGTCGTGCAATCGGATGAGGTGCTCTACTTCTCGAGCCATGGCCGCGAAAAGCACGATCCCCTCAATCCCATCGAAAAGGTGCTGCGGATCCGCAGTGAGCACCCGGAGTGGTCAAAATGGCCCCTATTGGTGCCCGGCTCCATCGATGATCTGGCCCTCTACCGGCACTTCTTTGGCGAGCCCTCCCTCGACTCGTGGTGGTTGTTTGCCGAGGCAGGGATGACCACGCGCGATTTTTGTTATGGCTTCCATCAGCACCGGCTCGGCGTCTGGGGCAGCAATGAACCGGACTGCCTGAGCCTGCGCTTTTCCTGTGATGAAGAGATCGATGGGGATCGTCTGCGCATGGTCGATTTGGCCGAGCAGATGCTCAAAGATCTCGGCATGCCCGATGCCAGAGTCTTCTTTCACACCCTCGCCGATCGCCAGACCCTGCTGTGTCGGGTGCGCCTGCCCGATAGCGAAAGGGCCATGGCGTTTGACCGCCAGCATGAGTTGATGTCGGCATTGCAGATGTGTGGCTTCGATTTGGTCACCCTGGATCTGCATCGCATCGATGACAGCCCCGAATTGGGCGTGCTGTGAAAGGCTCCCCTGTTATACTGCGCGCCCGCTTTGTGGAGAGGTGAAGACAATGTACATCCTACCTTTATTGCTGCTGGTGCCGATGCTGGCGCTGGCCGCTCCGTTGACCCAGGTGACCCTGCCCGATGGCACCCAGGTGCAGCTTAACGACGATCACACTTGGGAATATCTGGTGGTCAAGCCGGCTGAGCCGGTTGCCCAGCCCTCTGCGACCGGCGCTTCATCGGCCGGGGTTGCGGCGGCGCCTGTATTGACCGAGCAAGCTAAGGCGCATCCCGAGCTGCTGGGGCAGGCGACCCGCGACGGTATTCGCCTCGTGCTGGACAAGGTGACCGGGAGTGACACGCTGGCGCTCTCTTTTACCGCGACCAATCTGGGGGATCGCAGCGCCATTCAGGTCAGTGGCTGGATCACCTTGTTTAGCCAAGATGGCCGTCAGTGGGCGCGTGAGCCGGTACGTTTCTGGATTGCAGAGACGCGCATGCCTGAGACCTACCTGCGCAAAGGGGAGTCCCGCACGACCCGCCTTGTCGAGCTGGCTCGCCCGGCCGGCCTGACCGGCACTCCGCTGGTACGGGTGGAGATCGGTGAGGTGGTGTTCCGCTAATACTTGTTTACCTTCTGCAAAATCTGCTTACATCTGCAATGGCTTGGTAACAGCTTTCGACTCGGCATGGTGGAGTGGGCCCGGCACAATGGGCCCATTCCAACGTACCCGTACAGGAGTCGTACCATGAAAAAATTGACTGTATCCCTGATTGCCCTCTCTGCCCTGACCGCCACCTCCGCCATGGCTGGCGATGCCTTCAGTTATGCCAAGGGCGCGGCCACCTGGTCACATACAAAGTCTGGTTATCTGCAAGATCGCGGCAGCGATCAAGACAGCCACGGTAAGCGCGATTTTGGTGGCGTGACGCTGGATCTCTCCCACTCGTTTGCCAACAACGTCTATGGTCGCGTCGGCACCGAATACACTAGCCGCAGCAGCGGTAACGACAGCCTCTTTCTCTATGGCGCTGGGGTTGGTGCCTTCACACCGCTCAGCACCGGTTTTAACCTCTATGCGGAGGCCGGTCTGATGGGCTACTCCCTCGAGCGTGAGTTGGCTGACGACGTAAACGGATGGGACGTGATTGCGCGCAAGCGTAGCGGCAGTCTCTATGCCGAGACGGGTCTGCGTTATGAAGTGGGCGATCTGGAACTTTCAACTGCTTATCGCTACGCCAAGATGACCAAAGATATGAATGACTTCAAGGTTGGCGCCGCCTACAAGCTGGCTCCCAACTGGGCACTGACAGCCGATTACACCTATCGTCACTGGGATCTTCAGCAAGGCTCCATCACCAGCTTGGGTGTGAAGTACAGCTTCTAATCTTAAGGCACGTCTCCCTTTTTAGCCCATGGCCCAGCCATGGGCTTTTTTGTTTGCTGCGGGAAAAGTTATACAGCTTTCATTTTCTTGTACAAGTGCTATAACGGATATCAGTTGTACAAGGAGGATGGCTATGTACAAGATTAAGGTCGGGATCAGCGCCTGCCTGCTGGGCGCACCGGTTCGCTATGACGGTGGCCATAAGCGCTCGGTGTTCTGCGAGCGGGAGCTGGCCGAGCACTTCGACTTCCACCCGGTCTGCCCCGAGATGGCGATCGGGCTGGGGGCGCCACGCCCCACCATTCGGTTGGTCAGGCGCGATGGGCAGTTGCGCGCTGAGGCAAGCAACGGCGCCTTTGATGTGACCGATCAGCTCATCGCCTTTAGCGAGCAGAAGGTACGCGAGCTTCACTTTATCTCGGGCTACATCCTCTGCGCCAAATCGCCGAGCTGCGGCATGGAGCGGGTCAAGGTTTATGGTGGCGCGCAAGGGGCGGCCAAGGAGGGGGTAGGGCTCTATGCCCGCGCCCTGATGGAGGCCCACCCCTTGCTGCCGGTGGAGGAGGAGGGGCGCCTCAATGACCCCATATTGCGCGAGAACTTCGTGCTGCGGGTGTTTGCCTACCACGACTGGCAGCAGTTAATGGGGGGCGGGCTCAGCGCGGCGCGCCTTATCGCCTTCCACTCCCGCTACAAGTACCTGGTGCTCTCCCACGCCCCCGAGGCCTACCGCGCCCTCGGGCGACTGCTTGGTCGCCTCAAGGAGCGCTCTTTGGTGGCGGTGGCCGATGAGTACATCCGCGGCCTGATGGCGGCGCTCACCCGGCGCGCCAATCGTAAGGGGCACAGCAATGTGCTGCAGCACTTGCAGGGCTACTTCAAGCGCAGGCTCACGGCGGGGCAACGGCAGGAGCTGGCCGAGACCATCCACAAGTACCGGGTCGGCCTGCTGCCGCTGCTGGTGCCGCTTACCCTCATTCGCCACTACCTGCGCGAGCACCCCAACCCCTATCTGGAGCAGCAGGTCTATCTGAACCCACACCCGGAGACACTGAAATTGAGGTACAGCTTGTGAGTGACCCCCTTCTCTATCCCATCCGCGAAGTGGCCCGCCTGACCGGGGTCAACCCAGTCACTCTGCGCGCCTGGCAGCGCCGCTATGGCCTGGTAGAGCCGGCCCGCACCGACAAGGGGCACCGCCTCTACAGCGAGCAGGACATCGCCCTCATTCGCCGTATCCTGGCCTGGCTGGAGCTGGGGGTTAGCATCGGTCAGGTGCGCTCCCTGCTCGAGCAGGAGACGCCACCCGATGCGCCGGCGGGGGATCACTGGCAGGCTCGGGTGGAGGCGCTCGATGCGGCCCTGCTGGCGCTCAACCAGCGCCGGCTCGAGTCCCTGCTCGGCGAGCTGACCGCCAGCTACCCCTTGCCCCTGCTGCGCCGTCAGGTGCTGGGCCCTTGGCTGGCGCGGCTGGCACAGCATCAGGCACGTCCCGACGGGGCCGCCCTGCACGCCTTTGCCCTGCATTTTCTCGAGATCTACTTTGCCCGCCGCTTGATTGCCCAGGACAAGGGACAGCCGCTCACCCTGGCCGGAGCCGGCCGCCTGCCGCCCCTTGAGTTGGCGCTCGCGGCCATGGCGGCCCGCGAGGCGGGCTTTAGCGTGACCGTGCTGCCACAGCTTTCGGTGCGCGAGGCGCGCCTGCTGGCGCCACGTCTGAGCGGCCCGCTACTGGTGCTGGTGGGGGCGGGGCTGAGTGGGGAGCTGGGGGAGCCCTGGCCCGAGGGCACCGTGCTGCTCGGCGAGCTGGCGCACCTTTATCCCGGCCAGTCGCTGGGCGCCCCCCACCGCGAGAGCATCGAGGCGTGGCTGGCCCAGCGCGACGAGCAGGAGGCATAAGATGCAACTGGTGTGGTTTCGGCAGGATCTGCGGCTGGTCGATCACCCGGCCCTGCACGCCGCCGTGCAGCAGGCCCGCGCGCAGGGGGAGGCGGTGGAGGCGGTGTTTGTCATCAGCCGCGCCCAGTGGCGCCACCATCACATGGCATCGGTGCGCGAGCGCTTCTTGCTCGAGCGGCTCAATGTGCTGGGCGCTGAGCTTGCCCGCCGCGGCATTCGGCTGCACCTCGTTGAGGCGCCCTGGTTTGCCGAGGTGCCGGCCGCCCTCGCGGCGCTGGTGCGCGAGCGCGGTGCCAGGGCGCTGCACGCCATGTCTGCCATCGAGATCGACGAGCGGCGGCGCGACGAGGCGGTGAGTGCGCACCTGTCGGTGCCGTGCCGCTTCGTGCCCGGTTGCTGTGTGTTGCCACCGGGCCGCGTGCTGACCGGCAAGGGGGAGCCGTTCAAGGTGTTCACCCCCTTCAGCCGCGCCTGGCTGCGCGAGATTGCGGCCCATGGCTATTCGCTTTACCGGGCTCCTGAGCCGATGGGGGCGCCGCTTGGCTGGCAACCCCTGTCGTTGCCTGCCCGCAGTGCCCATGAGACGCGTACTCTGCGTGACTGGCCGGTACACGAAGGGGCGGCCGAGGCACGTCTGCGCGAATTTATCGATGACGCCGTGTTGGAGTATGGGGCGCGCCGCGATCTGCCGGCCGAGCCCGGTACCTCGCGCCTGTCGGCTTATCTTGCGGCGGGGATCTTAAGTCCGCGCCAGTGCCTCGCGGCCCTGCACAGCCGGCTTGGCACGTTACCCCTTACGCGCGATGAGCCCGGCTTTGCCTGGCTCAATGAGCTCATCTGGCGCGAGTTCTACCGCCACCTGTTGGCACTGGAGCCGCGCCTGTCGATGAACCAGCCGTTCCAGCTTCATACCCGGGCACTGGCCTGGCGGCACGATGAGCAGGCGTTCGCCGCCTGGTGTGAAGGGCGTACCGGCTATCCCATCGTCGATGCGGCCATGCGCTGCCTGAAGCAGACCGGCTGGATGCACAACCGCCTGCGCATGATAGTGGCGAGCTTTCTCACCAAGGATTTGCACCTCTCCTGGCAGCGCGGGGAGGCGTACTTCATGAGCCAGCTCATCGACGGGGATCTGGCGGCCAACAACGGCGGCTGGCAGTGGGCGGCGGGCACTGGGGCGGATGCGGCTCCCTATTTTCGCGTGTTCAATCCGACCACTCAGGGGCAAAAGTTTGATCCGCAGGGGGATTTCATCCGCCGCTGGGTTGAGGAGCTGGCCGATGTGCCGGCTACTTGTATCCACACCCCGCACGACGGGTGGCGGCATAAGGGACGTGAGGCGTATCCCTCACCCATGGTGGATCACGCGGTGGCCCGGTTGCAGGCGATAGCGATGTTTCGCCAATTGCCGACAGGGGGTGATGAGGCGTAAACACAGATGTGTGTTGACTTGTCATCGATGTGACATCGAGCCCATCTATCCTGACAATTGATAGGTGTTGGCTATCAACATGGTAGGTAGCAACGATTTTCCATCGCCTTTGTAAGGGATTAATCTGAACCCGTTCCCAAGATTTGGAGGTGTCATATGAAAAACGCTATTGGTCTGGATACAGTAAAATCCGACGCCCTGGCCGCCGAGCTCAACAAGCTGTTGGCCAGCTACCAGATCCTCTACATGAATGTGCGTGGTTTCCACTGGAACATCCGTGGTAACCAGTTCTTCGAGCTGCATCTTAAGTTCGAAGAGATCTACAACGATCTGCTGCTCAAGGTCGACGAGCTGGCCGAGCGCATCCTGACCCTGGGCGCCGTGCCCGAGCACAGTTTCAGCCGCTATCTATCCCTCTCTGCCATTGACGAAGTCAAGGGCGTCCACGATGGCCGCGCCTGCGTCGAGTCGCTGCTGGCAGGTTTTCGTGAGCTGCTGGTGGCCCAGCGCGCCATTCTCGAGCAGGCGGGTGAGGCGGGCGATGAGGGGACAACATCCATCCTCTCCGACTACATCCAGCAGCAAGAGAAGCTGGTGTGGATGCTGCGCGCCTACCTCGACTAAGTACTCACTTTCTGTTCCTTTGCCGATCACGTTTCCATGTTGTTGCCGCCCGAAAAGGGCGGCTTTTTTATCTGCGCAGGAAATTGATCTACATCAACGAAAAGTTAATAAGCAAATTGGATGTCTATTAAGATTCGATTCAGCGTCATAGAATCGCAGCAAAACAAACAAATGAAATGTCCATTAGGAGAGGCATCATGTTTTGTGTGCAATGTGAGCAGACTATCCGTACTCCCGCCGGCAACGGCTGCGCCTTCGCCCAGGGCATGTGTGGCAAGACCGCCGAGACATCGGATCTGCAAGACGTCCTCATCTATGTGCTGCAAGGGCTGAGTGCCTGGGCTGGCCTGGCTCGCGAGCATGGCATCGTCGATCGCTCTATCGATGCCTTCGTGCCGCAGGCCTTCTTCGCTACTCTGACCAACGTCAACTTCGACTCCGATCGCATCGTGGCCTATGCCAACCAAGCGCTCTCCTACCGCCGCCAGTTGGCCGAGCGGATCGGCGCCTTCGCCGTTGATCTCTCGGCCCTGCCGGCCGCCGCTACCTTCGAGCCGGGTGAAGCACGGCTGAGCCAACTGGCCCAGGCACCGGTGGCGGCCGTCAACCGTGGCAAGGAGAGTGTCAGCGAGGATGTGCTGGGTTTGCGCCTGCTCTGCCTCTATGGCCTCAAGGGGGCGGCAGCCTACATGGAGCACGCCCGTGTGCTGGGTGAGCAGGATGACGACATTGCCCGCGAATTCCACCGCATCATGGCCTGGCTGGCCACTGATCCGAGCGAGATGGCTCCCTTGTTCGACTGCGCCATGGAAATTGGCATGCTCAACTTCAAGGTGATGGCCATGCTCGATCGCGGTGAGACCACCGCCTTCGGCCACCCCGAGCCGACCCAAGTGCGGGTCACCCCGGTGCCGGGCAAGTGCATCCTGGTCTCAGGCCACGACATGGTCGATCTCAAGCTCATTTTGGAGCAGACCCAGGGCACCGGCATCCAGGTGTACACCCATGGCGAGATGCTGCCGGCGCTGGCCTACCCCTTCTTCAAGCAGTACCCGCATCTGGTGGGCAACTACGGCTCGGCCTGGCAGAACCAGCAAAAGGAGTTTGCCAACTTCCCGGGCGCCGTGGTGATGACCTCCAACTGCATCATCGATCCGAACGTGGGCAACTATGCCGATCGCATCTTTACCCGCTCCATCGTTGGCTGGCCCGGCGTAACCCATCTGGACGGGGAGGACTTCTCGGCGGTTATCGCCAAGGCGCTCGCCCTGGAGGGGTTCCAGCATGAGGAGCTCGAGCACTTCATCACCATCGGTTTTGCCCGCAATGCCCTGATGCAGGCCGCCCCGGCGGTCATCGACAAGGTGAAAAGCGGCGCCATCAAGCACTTCTTCTTGGTTGGTGGCTGCGATGGGGATCGCGCCGAGCGTGCCTATTACACCGAGTTTGCCCGCGCCATTCCGCAAGACAGCCTGCTGCTGACGCTGGGCTGCGGTAAGTACAAGTTCAACAAGCTGGAGTTCGGCGACATCCAGGGCATTCCGCGCCTGCTCGACGTGGGGCAGTGCAACGATGCTTACTCCGCTATCCAGCTGGCCCTGGCCTTGGCTGATGCCTTCGAGTGCGGTGTTAACGATCTGCCGCTGACCCTGGTGCTCTCTTGGTTCGAGCAAAAGGCGATCGTGATTTTGCTGACCCTGCTGGCGCTCGGGGTGAAGAACATTCGCACCGGCCCGACGGCGCCTGCTTTCCTGACCCCGGCCCTGCTCAAGGTGCTGGAAGATCAGTTTGGCCTCAAGGGCACCACCACCGCCGAGGCCGACTTGGCCGAGATCCTGGCAGCCTGAGGAAGGTTGCTGCAAGCCGTTGGCGGGCCATGCGCCCGCCTTTTTTTCGCCTTTGAACCACCCGGAGTCTGCCATGACCACCCTCACTTTGACCGTCACGGCCCGCATCGAAGAGACCCATGATGTCACCAGTTGGCGTCTGGCGCCGCAGGCTGGCGCCTTGCCCCCCGTGCTGGCCGGCCAGTGCATCACGATTCACACCGACATGGATGGCGCTGCGCACGCCCGCGCCTACACCCTCTCCTCCAGCCCGCACGATCCCTTCTGGCAGATCACCGTCAAGGAGGTGGGGCGGGTCTCTCACCACCTGCGTCAGACCCTGTGGGTGGGCGATAGCCTCACGGTCGACGGGCCATTTGGCGAGTTCCACCTGACCGCCGAGGGCGCGATGCCGCCACTGCTGCTGAGTGCCGGCTCCGGCATCACCCCCATGTGGGCGATGGCACGAGATCTGCTGGCCCGTGATCCTGCCGCCGATATCCGCTTCATCCATTCGGCGCGTAGCCCGCAGGATCTCATCTTCGCTGAGCCCTTGCAGGCGCTGGCCGAGGCCCACCCTGGACTGCGGGTCACCCATGTGCTGGAGCAGGCGCCGGCGGCGCATCCCTGGCAGGGACGGCTCGATGCCGCCATGCTGCGCGAGCTGGCCCCTGATCTGCTTACCCGCGAGGTCTACCTGTGCGGGCCAGCCCCTTACATGGCCGCCGTGGTGACCCTGCTGCGTGAGCTGGGGCTGCCCGATGCCCAGCTGCATCAGGAGTCGTTTGGCCTGCCGGAGACGGCCCCCGCCAGCGCAGAAGATCACTTCTGGCTCACCCTGGCCAAACAGGGCAAACGGGTTAAGATCCTGCCCGGTCAGACCCTGCTCGCCGCGGTCGAGGCGGCCGGCGCCAGCATGCCGTTTGCCTGCCGCGCCGGCGTGTGCGGTGCCTGCCGCTGCACGGTAGAGGGGGAGGTGGAGCGCCAGAGCGTCGTGACCCTCAGCGCCGCCGATATCGAGGCTGGCGTGGTGCTGGCCTGCGCCTGTCTGGCCAAGGGGGATATCGAGATCGGAATATAGGACGGGTTGTCTAGGCGAGGCTCCTGGTCGAGAGTAGAATCTTGGCAGTTTCACTCGAAAACGGGATAACAAGATGACAGTCTTAGTCACGGGAGGCGCCGGCTATATCGGCTCCCACACCTTGGTTGAGTTGCTGGCGGACGGCCAGCAGGTGGTGGTGCTGGATAATTTGAGTAACGCCTCTCCGGAGTCGCTCAAGCGGGTTGAGCGTATCACCGGGCGGGAGGTGACCTTTATCGAGGGGGATATCCTAGATAGAGAGTGCCTGCGCCGCCTGTTTGCTCAATACCCGATCGAGTCAGTGATCCATTTCGCTGGACTGAAGGCCGTCGGGGAGTCGGCGCGTATTCCCCTGACCTATTACCAGAACAATATCGCAGGCACCCTGACCCTGTGCGAGGAGATGGCCAGAGCCGGTGTCTTTCGTCTGGTGTTCAGCTCGTCGGCAACCGTCTACGGCGATCCCGCTTCGGTGCCCATCCGCGAGCAGTTCCCTACGGGGGCCACCAACCCTTATGGTCGCTCCAAGCTGATGGTCGAGGAGATCCTGCGCGATCTCTCTGCCTCCGAACCACGCTGGGCCATCGTGCTGCTGCGCTATTTCAACCCGGTGGGGGCCCATGAAAGCGGGCTCATTGGCGAGGACCCTAATGGCATCCCCAACAATCTGCTGCCCTATATCAGTCAGGTCGGGGTCGGCAAGCTCAAGGAGCTGGGGGTGTTTGGCAATGACTATCCGACGGTGGATGGCACTGGCGTACGCGATTACATCCATGTGGTCGATTTGGCAATTGGCCACCTCAAGGCTCTGCGCCGCATCGCCGCTGATACCGGGGTGTTTACCTACAATCTGGGCACAGGGCAGGGTTACTCGGTGTTGCAGATGATCAAGGCCTTCGAGGCGGCGAGCGGGTGCACCATCCCGTTCCAGTTCAAGCCGCGTCGACCCGGTGATATTGCCGAGTGCTGGGCCGATCCTGCCCTGGCTCGTGATGAGTTGGGCTGGCAGGCCGAACGTGGAATTGCACAAATGATGCAAGATACCTGGCGTTGGCAGAGCCAGAATCCGAACGGCTACAAGGCTTAATTGCAGAGGCGTCCCAGGGGGCGCCTCTTGCTTTATATCGGCAGGTTGTGAGGGCACTCACAGTTCGGGGAGATGAAAAGCCTACCAGATTTGCGCTTTGTGGCTGTCGGTGTGAGAAACGATGTTCACCGTATTAGCCAAGGATTTTTGCCATGACGTGGTCATCCCACTCCTTGCAGCTCTGGGCCCATCTCGGGGCGTCAGTCCATCCACTTACCTTCAGTCAGGACGATCTGCGCGCGCGACTCGAGCAGGCTCGCTTGCTGGGGATTGAGGGGGTTGTCGTGCCCATGTTGTGGCGCCATGTTGCGCCCGACATGCCGGGGCAGGTCACCGAGCCGGCCGCCTGGCAAGGCGTGATGCGGTTGTGCCACTGCATTGCCGATGCGGGGCTGAAGGTGATCCCCGAGCTGCATCTGGCCGCGGCTGGCATGGAGCATGACCGCTTGCTGCCGGATTGGCTGTGGGGCTGGGCCGGCGAGCAGTTGCCCGCCGGGGCATCGGCGGAGCGACTCAAGTACCGCGATCGGCACGGCATCGACAGTAATCTGGCTGTCAGTTGGTGGGGGGAAGAGCTGGTTGCTCCTCTGATGGGGCAGTGGCTGCACACCTTTGCCGAGCAACTGGCGCCACTGGCTGAGGTGATCCCGCATCTGCAACTGGGGGTGGGGCCGCAAGGGCAGTGGCGTTATCCGGCGCTGGGGGGGGAGCCGTGGCCCCTGTTTGGTCGCGCGGGTCTGGATGCGCTGGCGCAAGGCATGCTGGCGCGCTATGGGTCGGCGGCCGACTGGCAGGAGGCGTGGCAGCACAGTCAGCCGCTCGCGTCGCATGCCGCCTTGCGCGAGGCGCTGCTGCAACCGGGCGAGGTGGCTCGTCATGACGTGGCAACGTGGTTGCGCCACGGGCTGGCTGCGCAGGGGGGACGCTGGCTCAGCCAGGCCGGCACCATCTTCACCGGGCCCTGGCAGCAGGCAAGCCTGGGCGTGCGACTCGCCTGCCACCTTGACGCCTCCGCCAGCGCCGATTATGGGGAGCCCGAGCCTTGGCTGCGTGCAGCGCTGCCCGCATCGGTGGCCCGAGAACGGCTGCGTATCTGGTTGACGGGGGCCGGGGAGGGGCTGCGTCAGGTGCCGCAGTTGGCTCTCTGGCAGCAGGCCTGTGAGGCCCAGGGGGTGGCCACCATGGTGGAGAACGTCGCCCCGCTGCCGGTGGACGATCATCCGCGCTGGGAGCACTTAATCGAATCGGCGCTGTACAGTGGTGATGGACATGGCTGGGTGTGGCGCGATCTGGACAGCGTTACCGGAGGGGAGACGGTGGCGGCTCGCCTGCGGCAACTGGTGCGTCTTCGCAACGCTCGTGGCCAGGGTGAGCTGCTCAGGCGCAAGGAGTTCCGGGTCATGGGGCCGCTGCACCTTAAGGTGGGTAACCAGCGCCAGGTGTTGAGCGAGCAGGAGTGGGCCCGCTTCGAGGAGGAGGTCGGGGTGCTGCGCCGCCTCGGGGTCACGGCCATCTCCACCGATATCTGGTGGGGGCTGGTGGAGGGGCGCCAGGCGGGCTGCTTTGACTGGAGCTATTATGACCGCCTGGTCGATCTGCTCGAGCGTCAGCAGATGCGCTGGGTGCCTATCCTCTCGTTCCACCAGGCCGGTGGCAACGTCAACGATGACTTTACCCAGACCATCCCGCTCTGGTTGTGGGGTACCTTGCTGTCGCGCCACCCCGAGCTGGCCTCGGTGCGCGAATTGCAATACGTCAGTGAGACCGGCGATGCCTCGATGGAGTACGTCTCCCTGTGGGCTGACGAGTTTGTGTTGCCGCACTATCGGGCCTTCATGAACGCGTTTCGTGAGCATTATGCGCCGCGCGCCGCCTTGATGGCCGAGATCAACATCAGCCTGGGGCCGGCCGGTGAGCTGCGCTACCCCAGCTACAACGCCCATGACTGGGGCAATTATCCGAACCGGGGCACCTTGCAGTGTTACAGCGAGCTGGCGCGGGCCGATTGGCGCGCCTATCTGGAGCAGCGCTATCAGGGGATTGCGGCACTCAACTACACCTTCGGCACCCAGTTTGATGGTTTTGCCCAGATCCCGCTGCCGACGGCCGACTCCCTGTTTGACAACAAGGCCTACCTGCACTCGGCCTGGGGAAGGGAGTGCCTCGGCTGGTATCACGACGCTCTGATGGCGCATGGCCGCAGAGTGATGGCGTGCGCGCTGGATGTTTTCAGTGAGGACGCGTGGTTGTCGGTGCCGCTGGGGATCAAGATCCCCGGCATCCACTGGGAGATCAGCGATCCGGATCAGCCCAGGGTGGCCGAGATCACGGCCGGCCTGTTGCGCCCGCATCCGGCCATGGGGCCGCGCAACCAGCGCGAGTATGTGCAGTTGCTCGATGCCTTGGTGCCGGCCGAACAGCGGGCTCGCATCGTGGTGCACTTTACCTGTCTTGAGATGCAAAACCGCCCCTATGAGGGCTATTCACAGGCCGCCGATCTGGTCGGCTGGTTTGCCGAGGCGGCCCATGAGCTGGGGATCCGCCTGATGGGGGAAAACGCCCTGGCCGGTGAGCTGTACGATGCGGCGGGGTGGTTACAGATGGAGAAGGCGCTGTCGGGCACGCCAGGGTTCGGCGGTTTGACCTTGCTGCGTATGCAGCACTTCTTCGATGAGGATCACACCCCGATCGAGCAGTTGCAGCGCCTGATCAACAAGTTCCACTGACGATGGCGAGCCCCCGCGGCTGCGGGGGATCACCGTTGCCGATAGAAGCGGTTCAACTCGTTCATCACCTGCACCAGCACCCCCATATCGGGGTTGGTATGGGGGATGGGACGATAGTTGTCACGGCGCAGCAGCTCGAAGTCACCCTGGCGGTTGAAGTGGGTGATCACCTCTTTCTGATAGATGGCAAAATCTTGTCCATCACCACTGAGTGACCAGTTGCGCGGGGTGGGAGCATAGAGCCCCTGACCGCTGGAGTAGTCCCGCACTGGGTTGCGCACCCCGAGCAGATCCTGCATCAGGGTCGGCACCAGATCGAGATGGCTGGTGTCTTGGGTGATCACCGCTGGCGCCTTGCCGGGCCAGGCGATGACCAGTGGCACCTGCACCTGATAGGTGGAGAAGTTGCTGCCGGCGCCCCAGCTGCTACGGCGGGTCTCATTGAATTCCTGGCCATGATCGGCCGTGATCACCACTACCGTCTTGTCGAGCAGGCCGCTGCGGGTCAATTGTGCCGTGATCTGCTCAAGCAGTTGATCGACATAGAAGACGGCGTTCTTGTAGCGGTTCTCCAGCTTGGGCTGGTTCTCTTTGCGATAGGCGGTGGCCGGGTTGAACTGGGTCAGCTCGGGCTGGAACGGCCCCTTGAACTCGGACGGGGTCTCGTAGTGGCCCGCCGATGTGAGGTAAAGCAGGGAGAACCAGGGGCGCGCCTCGTTGCGGTTACCCAGCCACTGTTGCCACTGGCCGAGCAGGCGGGCATCGTCGTCGGCATCGCTGACGAACACCTGTTGGCGCAGACCGGCCAGCAGGCTCTTGCGGTAGGCCTTGACGTCGTGCAACGGGCCAAACAGGCCAAACTGGTAATCCTGACGCAGCATCTCGTCAAACAGCAGGGGCGGGCGCTTCTCTTTGCTGATATCGGCCATGTAGTGGCCGGGCAGCCCGTAGAAGAGGCTGAACATGCCGGTGAGATCGCCATTGCCGCCGGAGAGGTGCGCATCGAAGCGCTGTTGCTGGGCGGCAAAACGTTGCAGGTTGGGCATGTTGATGTTGTTGAGCATGTCGTGGCGCAGGCCGTTGACCACCACGATCAGCAGATTCTTGGGCTCTTTGGCCGGCTCGACATTGAGGGCGCGCAGCGGGTAGCGCAGCCGCTCCTCACTGCCCTCGTATTGCTGGGCCTCGGCCTGCTTTTCATATTCGCTGAGATCCAGCCAGCCATGCTTGGCCAGGAAGTTCTTGGCCGTCATGGGGTAGGAGAGCGGGAAGTTGGATTTTTGTGCCGTGATCGGCTGATAGAGGGTGGCATCGGCCCAGCTATTGACCAGGTGGGTCAACACGAAGCAGCCGAGCAGGATCAGACCGACATGGTTGCCGTACTGGCTGCGCTTGCGTTTGTTGATCTTGCGCCAGGTGTAGGTCGACAGCACCAGTTGGATAAGAAACAGGCTGGGGACGGCGATAAACAGCATGCTCCAGATCCCGCCCTCTTCGCTCTGGGCCTGCTCCAGCAGCAATGGCCACATCTGGCCGTTGAGGTGGAACTTGAACAGGCGAAACACCTGGGTGTCGATGAGCAGCAGCAACAGCGCCAGGGTGGCGACCACCGCGGCGCAAAAACGCAGCACCTTCTCCTTGGGGAGCAGGAAGCTCAGGGGGAAGATGGTGAGCAGGTAGGTCATGAAGCCGAGGAAAGAGAAATGACCGACCCAGCTGACGATGAGATAAAGAACGCCCAGAGTGGACGAAGGCCAGCTGATGGCGCCCAGATAACGGCTGGCGACCAGCATGGCCAACAGAATGTTGCAAAAGCAGAACCAATGTCCCCAAGTGATCAGGCGAGAAACATTGTCACGATAAGGGTTGCCGGTTTCGACCATACTCGTCCGTCAGGTGCTGGTTGGGGATGAGGTTCAGTGGGCCTGATTGTCCTGATCGACGGAGGCGGTCAGGGCCTGTACGAACTTCTCGGTAATGGCCTGGCGCTGGGCCGGGGCCAATTGCCCATTGATGATGTTGGTGGTGAGATTGCCCAGTACCATCAGGCTCAGATCCACCGGTGCCTTGTGCTGTTCCAGCACTGTGATGAGGTCGTTCATCAGGGCATCAAACTGTTCGGCTTTATACTTTGAAACGATGGGCATAATCTTGGGTTCATCTGCTGTCAAAGCGCCTTATAATACCCCACCCTCTTGGCTAACTCTATGGCTTTGTGACATGAGTCTCGATATCGATAAGATCATCCTTCATTCATTGCGGCTGGACGCGGAAGGCAGGCCCCAGGCGGATACGCGTGCCCAACCTCTGGTGGTTGACGACGCCGTGCAGGGGCTGATGGCCGAGCTGCATCGCATCTATAACGGTAAGGGCGGCAAGGGCTTTGGCTATTTTGCCGAGCCCGCCGAGGGGGAGGAAGCACCTGACCCGCGTTTTTGCGAGGCGCTCACCGCCCTGCAGCAGGGAACGCTCGATTTTGTCCCCTTCTCGGTACAGCTCACCGAGCAGCTGGTCGAGACGCTGGGGCGCCACGAGCTGGACGAACACGGGGTGCTGCTGGTAGCCCGTTATCAGTATGTCGGGGTGGATTACCTGTTGCTGGCGCTGCTCGATAGCAAGGAGAGCGTGACCGTCAGCGATACGCTGGAGCTGCGTCACATCCAGTATCTCGACATCGGCAAGATGAATCTGGTGGCCCGGGTCGACCTGACCGAGTGGCAGACCCAGAGTGAGTCGCGCCGTTACGTCACCTTCAGTAAGGGAAGGGTGGGGCGCAAGCTGGGCGATCTCTTTATCGAACTGTTCGGTATTCGTGAAGGGATGGATGCCAAGTTGCAAAATAAAGGACTGTTGCAGGCCGTTGATGATTATTGCGAGAGCAAACAACTCCCCTCCGATGAGCGAACTGAATATAAAAAGCAGGTTTTCAAATATTGCAGCGAGCAGGCCAGTGCTGGTGAGGAAATAGAAATACGGGAGCTTTCTGCCGAATTGCCAGGAGAGAATGATCTCGATTTTTATAGTTTCATTGGCGAAGAGTATCAACTCGAAGAACGTTTTCCCGCCGATCGTAGCACCTTGCGTGGCTTGACCAAGTTTGTCGGCTCTGGCGGTGGGTTGACGTTGAGCTTTGATCAAAAGTTGCTCGGCAGCCGAGTGTTTTATGACCCGCAAACCGACACCCTGACCGTCAAGGGGGTGCCGCCCAATCTTAAGGACCAACTGCTGCGCCACCAGTAGTGTGATGTGATCCTTCTCACGTTATTGAAAAAGCCACTCAGCCCCGGCGGCGAGTGGCTTTTTTCTACTGAAATCGATTCGTTGGAATTTCTACAGGTGCTTTCACAACAAATTGTCAGAATGCTACGACCTGAAAGGGTTTTCAGTGGGGTGAAACCCCTTTCATCGATGTAATTAAGTTTCAGTTAAGTGTGTTAGTTACATTTTATTATGCAATTAATGTGCGGTTGGTCACGTAAATCTGAAAATATTGAAAATGTTTTCATGACTCACTGGAAGAAAATACGTAATTGCATTTCAAAAAATGCGAGATAGGTCATGTGAGGCATTATTTGCTTCGGCTACTATGGCTTCGCACACACATGTATTTCACAGCGCGGAATGTTCTTCGCTGCTCAACGACAAGGAAAGGCTCATGAAAAAGACACTGCTGTCATCCCTGATCGGTCTGGCTACCCTGGGTGTTGCTTGCACCGCCTCTGCTGCCATCGAAGAAGGTCAGCTGACCATCTGGATCAACGGTGACAAGGGCTACAACGGTCTGGCCGAGATTGGTAAGAAGTTTGAAGCCGAAACCGGCGTTAAAGTGACCGTCGCTCACCCGGATCAGGTTGAAGTGAAGTTCCAGCAAGCCGCCTCCACCGGTAACGGCCCGGACATCTTCTTCTGGGCTCACGACCGTTACGGTGAGTGGGTCAAGGCCGGTCTGCTGGTTCCGGTAACCCCGAACGCTGCCGAGAAGGCCAAGTTCGAGCAGTTCGCATGGGACGCCATGACCGTTGACGGTAAGGTCTACGGTTATCCGGTTGCCGTTGAAGCCGTGAGCCTCATCTATAACAAGGATCTGCTGCCCAACCCGCCGAAGACCTTCGAAGAGATCGCCAAGATCGACGAAGAGATGAAGAAAAATGGCAAGCGCGCCATCATGTGGGCCTATGACACCCCGTACTTCAGCTACCCGCTGGTGGCCGCCAACGGTGGTTACGCCTTCAAGAAGACCGCAACTGGTTATGACGTGAAGGATACCGGTGTGGCTAACGCAGGTGCCAAGGCGGGCGTCAAGTTCATCTCCGACATGATCAAGAACGGTCACCTGGAGAAGGGCATCGACTACGGTGTCATGGATGCCAAGTTCAACAAGGGCGAAGTGGCCATGATGATCAACGGTCCCTGGGCCTGGAGCAACCTGGACAAGAGCGGCCTGAAGTATGACGTGGCTCCGCTGCCGACCCTGAACGGCAAGCCGGCCAAGGCCTTCGTTGGCGTGCTGGGTGCCACCATCAACGCCGCCAGCCCGAACAAGGATCTGGCCATCGAGTTCCTCGAGAACTACCTGCTGACCGACGCGGGCTTGGCGCCGATGAACGCCGACAAGCCGCTGGGTGCCGTGGCGCTGAAGTCCTTCCAGAAGACCCTGGAAAGCGACGCTCGCATCAAGGCCACCATGGCTAACGCTCAAAACGGTGAGCCGATGCCGTCCGTACCGGAAATGAGCCGCTTCTGGTCTTCCTTCGAGACCGCACTGAAGAACGTGACCTCCGGTCGTCAAGGTGTTGACGAGGCACTGGATACCGCAGCGAAGCGGATCGTTCAGTAAATTGCACCACCTCGCGGGAGGCTGTGGCCTCCCGCACTTTTCTCTCTCTTGGCGTTATAAAGGTTAATTGGCATGGAAGTAGTACCTTCTATCGAATCCTATGCCGGTCCGCAGAAAGACAAGTACGTCTGGCTAAAATGGACCATGGCGGCACTGGTTGCAGTGCTTAATGGTTATGCGGCCGTCATGATGTACGCCAGCGGTGAGTGGGTGTTTGCCCTGCTCGACCTGGTTGTCGTCTCTGTCGGTCTCTATGTCTTCATGAACAAGAAGACGTATGCCCACCGTTATATTTTCCCCGGTGTGGCTGGCATGGTTGTTTTTATCATCTTCCCTCTTGCCTACACCATCGGCATCGCCTTCACCAACTACTCGGGTGCCAACCTCCTCTCGTTGGAGCAGGCCCGGGAGTTCCACCTTAAAAAAACCTACAAGGTGCAAGGCGGTGAGTATGATTTCACCCTGGTTAGTGGTGAAAACAATCAGTTTCAGCTGCTGCTGAAACAGGGAGACCAATCCTTTATCAGCCATCCGCTCAGTCTCATGGCCAACAAGAAGTTGGATGAGGCCCTCAAGATCGGTGCCGCCGATTCCGGCCTGCGTGAGGTGCCACTGTATCCTCTGGTTGAGGAGCGTGAGTTCAACTCTGCCCCGATCCGTGAGATTGTGAATCATCGCAACGACTTGAGCCGTCTGAGCCTGGCTCTGCCGGGTGACATTCACCTGAGCATGAGCAGCCTGCGCAAGTTTGCCGCCCAGAAACCCCAATTCAGCCGCCTGCCTGATGGCGCTGTGCTGAAATCCGGTGTGGTCATCAAGGACGGTAACCTGCTGCGTGATAACCAGAGCGGTGCCCTGATGTTGCCGAACCTGGAAACCGGCTTCTATCAGTACATTGACGAGCAGGGCCAGTATGTTGGTCAGAGCGTTTCACCTGGCTTTGTGGTCAGCGTGGGCTGGAAGAACTTTGCGCGTATCGTTACCGATCCGGGCATCCAGGCGCCGTTCCTGCAAATCTTTGTCTGGACCGTGATCTTCGCCAGCTGCTCGGTGGCCTTCACCCTGGCTATCGGCATGGTGCTGGCCTGCCTGGTGCAGTGGGAATCGCTCAAGGGGCGTGGTTTCTACCGGGTCATGTTGATCCTGCCCTATGCGATACCAGCGTTCATCTCGATCCTGGTGTTCAAGGGGTTGTTCAACCAGAACTTTGGTGAAATCAACCTGTTCCTTGAGGCCGCCTTTGGCATCAAGCCGGATTGGTACACCAGTCCGTTCCTGGCCAAGGTGATGATCCTCATCGTCAACACCTGGCTTGGCTACCCCTACATGATGATCCTCTGCATGGGCTTGCTCAAAGCCATCCCGGAAGATCTCTATGAGGCGTCTGCCATGGATGGAGCCGGTCCGATCCAGAACTTCTTCAAGATCACCGTGCCGCTCCTGATGAAGCCGCTCACGCCGCTGCTGATCGCGTCGTTTGCCTTCAACTTCAACAACTTCGTACTGATCCAGCTGTTGACCAACGGTGCCCCTGACATCATCGGCGCCACCACTCCGGCCGGTACCACCGACCTGCTGGTGAGTTACACCTACCGGATCGCCTTCCAGGGTTCGGGTGGTCAGGACTACGGTCTGGCCAGTGCCATCGCTACCGCTATCTTCCTGATTGTCGGCGCCCTCGCGCTGCTCAACCTGAAGCTGGCCAAAGCGGACAAGATCTAAGGAGAGACCATGGCTATCGTACAACCCAAATCGGTGAAGTATCGGGTCTGGGCTACTCACGCCTTTATGTGGGGGTTCCTGGCTCTGATCATCTTCCCGCTGATCATGGTCATCGCCATCTCTTTCCGGAACGGGAACTTCTCGGTAGGGGAGATCATCCCCTCCAACCCGACTCTGGATCACTGGCGACTCGCACTGGGTATCCCGGTGACTAACGCAGATGGCAGCATTACCCCGCCGCCGTTCCCAGTGCTGACTTGGCTGTGGAACTCCATCAAGATCGCGGGCCTGACCGCCCTGTTCATTGTGGTGCTCTCGACCACCTGCGCCTACGCCTTCGCCCGCCTGCGTTTTCGCGGCAAGGCGACCATCCTCAAGGGCATGCTGATATTCCAGATGTTCCCTGCGGTGCTGGCACTGGTGGCCATTTATGCCCTGTTTAACAAGATTGGCGACTACATCCCTTGGCTGGGCCTTAACACCCACGGTGGCCTGATCCTGGCCTACATGGGAGGGATTGCCCTGCACGTGTGGACCATCAAGGGGTACTTTGAGACCATCGACTCCTCCTTGGAGGAGGCGGCCGCCATCGACGGCGCAACCCCATGGCAGGCATTCCGCCTGATCCTGTTGCCCCTGTCGGTGCCGATCCTGGCCGTGGTCTTCATCCTCGCCTTCATCGGTTCCATTACCGAGGTGCCCATGGCCTCCATCCTGTTGCAGGATGTGGACAACCTGACCCTGGCGGTCGGGGCCCAGCAGTACCTCTACCCGCAGAACTACCTGTGGGGTGACTTCGCCGCGGCGGCCGTACTCTCCGGCTTCCCGATCACCGTCGTGTTCCTGCTGGCTCAGCGCTGGCTGGTCGGCGGCCTGACGGCGGGCGGCGTCAAGGGCTAATCTAATGCACTCCCGGCGGGGCTCCGGTCCCGCCGGCAAGGTTAAACGAATTTTTGAGCGGAGCCTGTCATGGCAGAAGTTGTACTGAAAAACGTTCGCAAGAATTATGACCCGGCCGTCCATAAGGACACCCTGCGTAACATCAACCTGGACATCCAGGAAGGCGAGTTCATCGTCTTCGTCGGCCCCTCCGGCTGCGGTAAGTCCACCCTGCTGCGAATGATCGCCGGCCTGGAAGACATCACGGGGGGTGAGCTCTCCATCGGTGGTCGTTACATGAACGACGTGCCGCCGGTAGAGCGCAACGTGGGGATGGTATTCCAGTCCTACGCCCTCTACCCGCACATGAACATCTACGAGAACATGGCCTTCGGCCTCAAGCTCAAGAAGATGGACAAGGCGACCATCCACAAGCGCGTGATGCGTGCCGCCGAGATCCTCGGCCTCGAGCCGCTGCTCGAGCGTAAGCCCAAGGCGCTCTCCGGTGGTCAGCGTCAGCGGGTCGCCATCGGCCGCTCTATCGTGCAGCAGCCGCAGGTGTTCCTGTTTGACGAGCCGCTCTCCAACCTCGATGCCGCCCTGCGCGTCAAGATGCGTATCGAGATTGCCAAGCTGCACAAGGAGCTCAACTCCACCATCATCTACGTGACCCACGACCAGGTGGAGGCCATGACCCTGGCCAACCGCATCGTGGTGCTGAGCCCGCTCAAGGGGGATGCTGAGACCAACCTGGAGCAGTTCGGTACCCCGCTCGAGCTCTACCACAACCCGGACAACAAGTTCGTGGCTGGTTTTATCGGCTCGCCGAAGATGAACTTCATCACCGGTACCCTGGCCGAGATCGGCGAGCAGGAGTGCGTGGTCAAGCTGAGCAATGGCGATCAGGTGCGTGCCCGCATCGATGCCCGCCGTGGCAAGGTGGGCGATGCCGTCGAACTGGGGATTCGCCCTGAGCACTTGGTGCCTCTCGACCATCCGGATGCCAACAGCAAGGTCACGGGTATCGTGCAGGTGGCTGAGCATCTGGGCGCTGAGTCCTTCGTCTACATGGACGTGGATGGTCATGACTTCACCGTCAAGGCCAACGCCGATGTGGAGGTTGAAGCCCAACAGGAGTTCACCGTCGGTATCCCTGCCGAGGCGTGCTACCTGTTTGACGACAAGGAGCAGGCGTTCCCGCGTACCGCCCGCTACAACAAAGTCTGATTACCCGGGCCCGGCTTCCCGGCCGGGTCTTACGCGAGTTCCAATGCAATCCACTCTTCTTTTACCGGCCCTTTTGGGCCGGTTTTTTATTGCCTATTCAAATTGTTCACACACATCGGGGACAAAGGTCTGGCTGGAGAGGGGCGGACGCTCGTAGTCCCCCTTGTTGATAGGCGGCAGCTTGATCTTCTCGTACTTGATGCTCTGGTAGGGCACCTTGGAGAGCAGGTGGGTGATGCAGTTGAGACGGGCCCTGCGCTTGTCGTCAGCCTCGACCACGAACCAGGGGCTGTCTTGGGTGTCGGTGTAGGTGAACATGTCATCTTTGGCGCGGGAGTACTCGGCCCAGCGGGTGCGCGATTGCAAATCCATGGGGCTGAACTTCCAGCGCTTGATGGGGGTGTTGATGCGCTCCTTGAAGCGCTTCTCCTGCTCCTCGTCTGAGACCGAGAACCAGTATTTGATGAGGATGATGCCCGATCGGATCAGCATACGCTCGAACTCGGGACAGGCGCGCAGAAACTCGCGGTACTCCTCGTCGCTGCAAAAGCCCATGACCCGCTCGACCCCGGCCCGGTTGTACCAGGAGCGGTCAAACAGCACCATCTCACCGCCGGCCGGCAGATGGGCGGCGTAGCGCTGAAAGTACCACTGGGTGCGCTCCCGATCCGAGGGCGCTGGCAGGGCGACCACCCGGCATACCCGCGGGTTGAGCGGTTCGGTGAGCGCCTTGATAACCCCCCCCTTGCCGGCGGCGTCGCGCCCCTCAAACAAGACAACGACCTTGAGCTTCTCCTGTTTGACCCACTCTTGCAGCTTGACCAGCTCCTCTTGCAGGCAGGCTAGCTGCTTGTCATAGACCTTTTTGTTGAGCCGTTTGTGTTTGGGCTTTTCCATCCTCGTTCTCCTTGGGGTGAACCTCTTTTCAGCATGCACCCGTTGAGGCCTGCACGAACAGATCGTTGTGATAAACTGCGCGCCCCATCACGATGGACGACACAGCGATGAAGAAACACAGCATGACGATCCGCGGGCGCCGGCTCGCCTATCTGGATGAAGGCGAGGGGCCGGTGCTGCTACTTGGCCATAGCTATCTGTGGGACAGCGCCATGTGGGCGCCGCAGCTTGATGCCCTCAAGGGACACTACCGCTGCATCGTGCCCGAGTTGTGGGGCCATGGGGAGTCTGATGCCGCGCCGGAGGGAGGCCTCACCCTGGCCGGTCTGGCGCGCGACCATCTGGCCCTGCTCGATGGCCTCGGCATAGAAGCGTTCACCCTGATAGGGCTGTCGATCGGCGGCATGTGGGGGCTGGAGCTGGCCCAACTGGCGGGCAGCCGGCTGCGCGCTCTGGTGCTGATGGACACCTTTGTCGGGCTCGAGCCGCAGATCCCCTGCCAGCGTTACCTCGGCATGTTGGCCATGATAGAGCAGGCAGGGGCGATTCCCGCTCCCGTCATCGAGCAGGTGGCGCCGTTGTTTTTCGCCCATCAGCCAGAGCCGGCCCGACTGGCCGATTTCAAGGCCCGTTTGGCCGCCTGGCCCGCCGATAAGCTGGCGACCATGGTGGCGGTCGGGCGCAGCTTCGTGACCCGCAGTGATCGCATGGAGTGGCTGGAGGGGCTCACCTGCCCGACTCTGGTGATGACAGGGAGCGAAGACAAGGCGCGCCCTGTGCTGGAGGGTTACCTGATGGCCGAGGCGCGCGGCTGCCGCTTCATCGAGATCCCGGGGGCCGGCCATATCGCCACCCTGGAGCAGCCGGCGGCGGTCAATCGTGCGCTCATGCATTTTCTCGATGAGTGCCACCAGGGATGAAAAAGGGGAGCCATCGGCTCCCCTTTATTACATGTTGAGGTTGGTGCCCCCCTCTTCGCGCCGTGGCCAAGCGTTGATCACCGCCTTGACCAGGGTGGCGAGCGGGA
Source organism: Aeromonas simiae (assembly GCF_014892695.1). Classification (NCBI taxonomy): domain Bacteria; kingdom Pseudomonadati; phylum Pseudomonadota; class Gammaproteobacteria; order Aeromonadales; family Aeromonadaceae; genus Aeromonas; species Aeromonas simiae. The sequence continues at coordinate 2,678,449 of NZ_CP040449.1, read as the reverse complement.
TGGCGAAGAAGACCCCCCAGAAGCCCCACAGACCGCCGAAGAAGAGCACCGCCACTATGATGGCGACCGGGTGCAGGTTGACGGCCTCGGAGAAGAGCACCGGCACCAGCAGGTTGCCATCGAGCCCCTGTATCACGAGGTAGAGCACCATCAGCCAGGCAAACTCGGGGGTGAGCCCCCACTGGAACAGGCCGATCATGGTCACCGGCACCGTCACCACGACGGCACCGATGTAGGGGATGAGCACCGAGAAGCCGACGGCCACCGCCAGCAGCACTGAGTAGCGCAGGCCAAGGAAGGCAAAGGGGAGGTAGGTGGCGACACCGACGATGAGGATCTCGACCACCTTGCCGCGGATGTAGTTGACGATCTGATCGTTCATCTCCAGCCAAACCCGCCGTGCCAGCGCCCGGTTGCGAGGCAGGAAGCGGCGCAGGCTGCCAAGCAGGCTCTGCTTGTCTTTGAGCATGAAAAAGACCAGCAGTGGCACCAGGATGAAGTAGATAAGCAGGGTGACGATGCTCACCAGCGAGCTGAGCGAGGCGGCGACCAGGCTCTCACCAAGACCCAGGATGCGTTGGCGGATAATGTCGATGACGCTCTCGACCAGCGAGATGTCGACCAGCTCGGGGTACTTATCCGGTAGGGTGCGCACGAACTCCTGGCTGTGAGCCAGCATGGTGGGGGCCTCTTTGGCCAGATTGACCCCCTGTACCACCAGGGTTGGCACTAGGCCAAGCAGCAGCAGGGCCATGCAGGCGATAAACAGCAGCACCACCAACGAGGTGGCCAGCAGGCGTGAGAGGCCGAGCCGCTCCAGCCGATGTACCGGCCACTCCAGCAGGTAGGCGAGCACCAAGGCGACCAGGAAGGGGCCGAGCAGATCGCCAAACCACCAGATGATGGCAAAGCCAAACAGCAGCAGCAGAAACAGGGCGACGGCGTCGGGATCGGAGAAGCGGGACTTGTACCAGCGTCTGATGACATCGAACATTCAGAGCGATTCCTTGTGGCAAAGTTGCACCCACAGCAGCAGGTGGGACGCGCACGCTTCGCGCGTGACACAGCGGTGGCCGAGGCGGGTCAGGTAGTGAGGAATGTCGCGGCGTGAGCCCGGATCGCCCAGCCACAGCAGCAATTTGCGCTCGTCCTGTGCTTCACGCAACCAGAGCTTCACGCGCAGCAGCGGCTCGGGGCAGCGTAGCGTCCGCAGATCCATCTCTACCATAGATACCCTCCAAAGCGGCAGCTTAGCACGCCCGCCCGGCGTGCTAAACAAGGCTTGTGGGCCCCCAATGGCGAGGGTATGCTGCCGGGGCCCATTCGAAGGAGAGAGAGATCGTGGCCAAGTTGACCCCCGCCTGCATTCCCCTGCTCATTGCCGCCCTGTGTGGGGCAACCCTGCCGGTGGCGGCCAACAATCAGTTGCCCGATATCGGTACGGCGGGGGTTGTCGCCCTGCCCATCGAGCAGGAGGTGCGCTACGGTGATGCCTTCATGCGTTTTGCCAGGGCCAGCTTGCCTATCATCGAAGACCCGGTGCTCGATCAGTACCTCAGCGATCTCGGTCAGCGCCTGCTGGCCAATGCCGATGGGGTGCGCTTTCCCTTCAGCTTCTTCCTTATCAACGATCCCAGCATCAACGCGGCGGCCTTCCTCGGTGGCCGGGTCAAGGTGCACACCGGTTTGTTTCTCTACGCCGACACCGAGAGCGAGCTGGCCTCGGTGCTGGCCCACGAAATCACCCACGTGACCCAGCGCCACATCGCCCGTTACCTGGAGGCGCAGGCCAACAGCTCGGCCATGACTTTGGCTGGCATCGTCGGCTCCATCGCGTTGGCGGTGATCAACCCGACCGCCGGGGTGGCGGCGCTACAAACCACCCTTGGTCTCTCGATGCAGTCAGCCATCAATTACACCCGCGATAACGAGTTTGAAGCCGATCGCCTCGGCATGAAGACCCTCTATGACGCGGGCTTCGATCCCATGGGGATGGCCAACTTCTTCCAGAAGCTGGCGGCTGAGTATCGCTATGCCAGCAAGCCGCCCGAGATGCTGCTGACCCACCCGTTGCCCGAGACCCGCATCTCCGAGGCCCGTGCCCGCGCTGCCAGCTACGGGGTGCGCAATAAAACCCCCAGCCTCGATTTCCTGATGGCCAAGGCGCGTATTCAGGTGCGATATGGCAAGGAAGGGGCGGCCGGCATGCTGACCTACTTCGATGCCCGCCTCGCCAAGGGGGATTATGGCCTCAAGGAGGCGGCGCTCTACGGCAAGGCGCTGGCGCTGGTGCAGCTCAAGCGTTATGACGAGGCCGACGGCATTATGAAGGCGCTGGCCGAGCGTTATCCGGAAGATCTCTTCGTGCTCGATACCCAGACCGACATCGATCTGGCCAAGGGGCGCCACGCGCAGGCGATCGCCCGCCTGCAATCATTCCAGCGGCGCATGCCCGACAACGAGGTGGTGGTGATCAACCTGGCCAACGCCCTGCTCGAGAGCGGTCAGGCGCGCCAGAGCGTGGCGCTGCTCGACCCTTATGTGCGGGCCAACAGCGAGAACAACCTGGCCTGGGGTCTGCTTTCCGATGCCTATCGCAAGCTCGGCCGGATGACCGATCTGCACCTAGTGCGGGCCGAGACCCTGGCGCTGCGCGGAGATTATCAGGCTTCGATCGACGAGATGGTGGTGGCTCGAGGCACCACCAACGACAAGATGACGCTGGCGCGCATCGAGGCGCGCATCAGCGAGCTGGAGAAGGCCCAAAAGGAGCTTGAGACGCTCAAGCGCTGACATTCATCGCTAACAGGGGGCCGTCAGGCCCCCTGTTTCATTGGCGCGAAGAGAAGGTGGCCCAGGGCTCCGGGCGTGGCAGCGGGGTGAGCATGGTGGCCGTCAGCGCCTCGGCCTTGTGCGGCGAGATCTCGCCCGTGATGGTCTCTTGCAGCTCGCCGCTGGCATTGAGCAGGTAGCTGGTCGGCAGCGCCGAAGGGGCGGGGTAGGGAAGGGCCTTACCGGGCAGCGGCCGTACCAGCGTCAGCTCGGAGGGCAGGGTCGCGGCCTGCTCGAGCAGTGCGGCTTGGTTGTCGGCATCGTAGCTGACCAGCAGCACTTGCAGATCGTGCTCCATCACCATGGCCTGCAACAGCGGCAGCTCGCGCTGGCAAGGGGCACACCAAGGGGCGTAATAGCTCACCAGCAGGGGGCGACCGAAGTACTGGGTCAGCGCCGCCGGCTCGCCGTGCGCGGTTTCATACTGCTCAACCGGGCGACAGCCGCACAGCAGCAAGGTGGCCACAACTGCCCAACAGATTCGTTTCATTCCGTTATGTTTCTCCTCGTCTTTCCCCTACAATGGCGACCGTATTGGTCACCAGAACAGAGGTATATGCATGAGCCAGGTCCGAATCTACCACAATCCGCGTTGTTCCAAGAGCCGTGAGACACTGGCGCTGTTGGAGAGTCGGGGCATTGCGCCGGAAGTGACCCTCTATCTGGAGCAGGCCCCCGATGAGGCGCAGGTTCGTGAGCTGCTCTCCCTGCTTGGCTTTGCTGATCCGCGCCAGTTGATGCGCACCAAGGAGGAGCTCTACCGTGAGCTGGCGCTGGCCGAGCAATCCGGTGACGCGCTGATCCACGCCATGGTGGCCCATCCCAAGTTGATCGAACGCCCCATCGTCATCGCCAACGGCCGTGCCCGCATCGGCCGACCCCCCGAGCAAGTGCTGGAGATCCTGTGACCACTGGGCAAGCGCGCATCCTGGCGCTGACCGGCTATCTAGGGCTGCTGCTGTGGGTGGTGCTGTGGCACGCTTGGCTGTCGCCCCATCCGGGCTTGCCGGGGCCGCTGCTGCCCACCATCTGGGGCGTGCCGCTGCTGTTTCCCCTGCGCGGCATTCTGGCCGGGCGCCCCTATACCCACGCCTGGGCCACCTTCATCTTGATGTTCTACTTCCTCCACTCACTGACCCTGCTGGTGGTCGATGAAGGGGAGCGCGCCTTGGCGCTGGTTGAGCTAGGGCTGACCGTGCTGGCCTTTGTGGGCTGCACCCTCTACGCCCGGTTGCGCGGCCGCGAGCTGGGGCTTGGCCTTAAGTCGCGCACGCCCTAACCCCTCAGGCCGTGCGCCTAAGGGGCCATCATCTCCTGGCGCAGCGCTTGCCCTGTCTGCTCGGTGTGCGCCAGTAACTGCGGATAGAAGCGCAGAAATCCCAATTCAATGTGTTGCCACTCCTCCTCACCCAGCGGCGCCAATGCGGCCGAGAGGGGGAGGGGTCGGCGCAGCCGTCGCCCTATGCCGTCGAGCGCCATGGCGATCCCCTCCCGGCTGGCATAGCTCTCGAGCCAGCGCTGCTCAGCCATCCGGCGCAGCGCCGGCGGCAAGCCGTGGGGCAGATGTTCGGCGTGATAGGGGCGGGCGGCGAGCAGAGCCCGGTAGTGGGCATCGAGAAAATCATCCAGAGGGCGGGGGCTGAAGCGGGCCCAGTGCCGTGAGAGCCAGTGGTCATAGAGCAGATCGACGACCACGGGGGCGAAGCGGCGCCAGGGGGCTGGGAACAAGGTGCAGGCCGCCTTGTGCTCGGCGTGGGTGTCGGTGAAGCGGTCGATGGCGCGGTGCAGCCGGATCCCGAGTAACAGCTCGGGGGCGAGATCGCCGGCCAGTGGCCCCTTGACGAAGTCACCGAGCAGGTTGCCAAGCGGCGAGGTGCGGCTGTGTTCGGCCAGATGGAGATGGGCCAGAAAATTCATGAGGCGGGCCTACCAGACAAATGGGGCAAGGCTAGACGAAGCGGCGTGGGCTGACAAGCGGACAAAAAAATCCCGGCCTGAGGACCGGGTTTATCAACAAGGAATGGCGTTACAAAGTGCCGCAGGGCGGCAAAGACAAACTATGGGGTGTTGCAAATTTGCACACGAGGGAGAACGCGCCTGCGGGTGCACACTCCGCGGCCCGTCCTTCAGCAATCTTGCGGGAAGCATAGTAGTGTGAGCAGGATCACATTGCAATGGCCTGTTGTAATAAATTTCTATTACTGAAACACTTTCAGTTGAAAACGCACTTTTTAGTGCAAATTACACTCTTTTTGTAATTTTATTACGTAATTTATAGATCAAAACTGCCTTCATCCGGTTCCCGCTCGGCCATGATCTCGAGCAAGTTGATGGCCACGGCTACAAAGTCGGAGTCGGTGACGATTCCAATCAGCTTGCCCCGCTCGACGATAGGCAGACAGCCATATTTGTGACGTTGCAGATAGAGGGCCGCCTCCTTGATACCGGCATGGGGATCGACCCAGGCCACATTGCGGGTCATGATCTCACCGAGGTGTACGCTGTCGGTGAACTCCTCCTCCTTGTCTCTGGTGGTGACAAACAGCTTGGACTCGCAGCTGGCCAGTACGTCACTTAAGGTGACCAAGCCGAGCAGACGCTCCTCGTCGTCCACCACCGGGATGTGGCGGATCCGCTCCTGGCCCATCAGGTCGATGGCTTGTTTCAGACTGTTTTCCGGCCCCAGAGTGAAGGGATGCTCGGTCATGATTTCGGATAGGGTGATCATGGTGGGCCTCCTCTCTTTCACTGCCGCCATTAACTTCACCTTACTCGTGCTAGGGCCGCTCAAATTGATCAGGGTCAAGAGTACTTGTTAATCCTTTGCTAACTCGTCGTGCTTCACAGAATGGGGCTGAAAGGCTTGCAAAGTGGCGTTACCACGCTCTCGTCATGGCCCAATTTGGGTTGCCACGGCACGGGGGGATAACTAGACTAGCCGCCGATTCCCCGAGGTGTGTGATGCAAGTTTCTGATTTTCATTTTGACCTTCCGGACGAGCTGATCGCTCGTTATCCCACCGCCGTGCGTACCGCCAGCCGCCTGCTGCAACTCGATGGTGAGTGCGGCGAGCGCCGCCACGGCCAGTTTGTCGACATTCTGGGTCTGCTTAATCCCGGCGATCTGCTGGTGTTTAACAACACCCGCGTCATACCGGCCCGCCTGTTTGGCCAAAAGGCCAGCGGTGGCAAGCTGGAGATGCTGGTCGAGCGGATCATCGATGAGCACTCGGTGCTGGCCCATGTGCGCGCCTCCAAGGCGCCCAAGCCGGGTACCCGCCTGATCTTCGATGGCGGTATTGAGGCCGAGATGCGGGCCCGCCACGATGCCCTGTTCGAGATCCACTTCCTTGACCCGCGCCCGGTGTTGGAGATCCTAGAGGCGGTCGGTCACATGCCGCTCCCTCCCTATATCGATCGTCCGGACGAGGACGCCGACAAGGAGCGCTACCAGACCGTCTACAACGCCAAGCCCGGTGCGGTCGCGGCACCGACCGCCGGCCTGCACTTTGACGAAGCGCTGCTCGCGCAGATCCGCGCCAAGGGGGTGGAGACCGCGTTTGTCACCCTGCACGTGGGGGCGGGCACCTTCCAGCCGGTGCGGGTCGACAAGATTGAAGATCACCACATGCACTCGGAATATGCCGAGGTGCCCCAAGAGGTGGTCGACGCCATCAATGCCACCCGTGCCCGCGGTGGCCGGGTGATCGCGGTAGGTACCACCTCGGTGCGTTCGCTCGAGAGCGCTGCCCGGGTGACCTTGGCCGAAGGTAAGCCGCTGGCGCCGTTTTTCAGCGACACCGATATCTTCATTTTCCCGGGTTACGAGTTTCAGGTGGTGGATGCGATGATCACCAACTTCCACCTGCCGGAGTCGACCCTCATCATGCTGGTCAGTGCCTTTGCGGGTTATGACAACGTGATGGCGGCCTATCGCGAGGCGGTGGCCGAGCAGTACCGTTTCTTCAGCTACGGGGACGCCATGTTCGTCACCCGTCGCCGCAGCCGCTGAGTGTTTGGCGGCTGTCTACGGGCGCAAGCCCACCCTGTCAGACTGTTTCTCTGGCTTTATCGAGGTAAGCGATGAAATTTGAACTGAAAACGACCGACGGGCGTGCCCGTCGCGGCCAGCTGGTGTTTGAGCGCGGCACAGTGCAGACCCCGGCCTTCATGCCGGTCGGCACTTACGGCACCGTCAAGGGGATGACCCCGGAAGAGGTGGCCGAGACCGGCGCCCAGATCCTGCTTGGCAACACCTTCCACCTCTGGCTGCGACCGGGGCAGGACGTGATGCGCAAGCACGGCGATCTGCATGATTTCATGAACTGGCACGGCCCCATTCTGACCGACTCCGGTGGTTTCCAGGTGTTCAGCCTGGGTGACATTCGCAAGATCACCGAAGAGGGCGTCACTTTCCGTCACCCCATCAATGGCGACAAGATCTTCCTCTCCCCCGAGAAATCGATGGAGATCCAGTACGATCTTGGCTCCGACATCGTGATGATCTTCGACGAGTGCACCCCGTATCCGGCCACCTATGAAGAAGCCCGCAAGTCGATGGAGATGTCCCTGCGCTGGGCCAAGCGCTCGCGCGAACGCTTCAATGAGCTGGGTAACAAGAATGCGCTGTTTGGCATCATCCAGGGCTCGGTTTATGAGCCGCTGCGCGATGTTTCCCTCGACGGTCTGCTTGAGATCGGCTTCGACGGCTACGCCGTGGGGGGGCTGGCCGTGGGTGAGCCCAAAGAGGACATGCACCGCATCCTCGAGCACGTCTGCCCTAAGATCCCGGCCGACAAGCCGCGCTATCTGATGGGGGTGGGCAAGCCGGAGGATCTGGTGGAAGGGGTGCGCCGCGGTATCGACATGTTTGACTGCGTGATGCCGACCCGTAACGCCCGTAACGGGCATCTGTTCACCACCGACGGCGTCGTGAAGATCCGTAACGCCAAGCACCGTGAGGACACCAGCCCGCTGGATGCAGAGTGTGACTGTTACACATGTCAAAACTACAGCCGTAGCTACTTGCATCACCTGGACAAGTGTAATGAAATCCTCGGCGCCCGCCTGAACACCATCCACAACCTGCGCTATTACCAGCGCGTGATGCAAGGTTTACGGGACGCTATCGAGCAGGGTAAATTAGACGACTTTGTAACTGAGTTTTATCGTCGGCAAGGGAAGCCCGTTCCTCCCCTGGCAGAAGCGGCCAGCGAGTAAGGTCGTTTCGTTGTTGTGAACTCACGGATTTATCACTGACCAAAGAGGTTTTTTAAATGAGCTTTATCTCCAAGGCTTACGCTGACGCAGGCGCTGCGGCACCCCAGGGTGGCGGTATGGAAATGATCATCATGCTGGCCGTGTTCGGCCTTATCTTCTACTTCATGATCTACCGCCCGCAAGCCAAGCGCGTGAAGGAGCACAAGAACCTGATGAGCTCCCTGGCCAAAGGTGACGAAGTCCTCACTTCCGGTGGCCTGGTGGGCAAGATCGTCAAGGTCTCTACTGAGAACGATTACCTTGTGCTGGCACTGAACGAGCAGACCCAGATCACCATCAAGCGTGACTTCGTGACGGCCGTACTGCCCAAGGGCTCTCTCCAGTCCCTGTAATCTCCCAAGGAGCACAGCGTGCTAAACCGCTTCCCGCTGTGGAAAAACCTGATGGTGATCTTCGTGGTCGCCATCGGTTTTCTCTATGCAGCACCCAACCTATATGGCGAGGACCCAGCCTTGCAGATCTCCGCAAGTCGCGGAGCGCAAGTTGAGCTGGCTACCCTCGATCAGGTCAGAGAGCTTCTCTCCCAGGCTGGCATTGAACCTAAGCATGCCGCCTTCGAGAATGAGCAGATCCTGATCCGCTTCAATAATACTGAGGCTCAGCTCAAGGCCCGCGACTTGGTGGCCGACAAGCTGGGTGATGACTTCGTTGTCGCCCTTAACCTAGCCCCCTCCACGCCGGCCTGGCTGGAGAGCATTGGCGCTGCCCCCCTCAAACTCGGTCTTGACCTGCGCGGTGGTGTGCACTTCCTGATGGAAGTGGACATGGCCGAGGCGATTGCCAAGCAGCAAGAGCAGATGGTGCAGGATTTCCGCTCCGAGCTGCGCAACGAGAAGATCCGTTACTCCGGAGTCAATCGCAGCGGCGATCAGGTGGTGGTGCGTTTTCGTGACGAAGAGAGTCTGGACAAGGCCCTCTCCCACCTGCGCCGCCAATATCAGGATCTCGCCTTCAGCAGCGACACCAGCAATGGCCAGTTCAGCCTGCGTGCCGGCATGAGTGATCAAAAGCTCAAGGAAGTACGTAAGTATGCCCTCGAGCAGAACATCACCATCATCCGTAACCGGGTCAACGAGCTGGGCGTGGCCGAGCCGCTGGTGCAGCAGCAGGGAGCCGACCGTATCGTGGTCGAGTTGCCCGGCATCCAGGATACCGCGCGTGCCAAGGAGATCTTGGGCGCCACCGCGACCCTGGAATTCCACATGGTCGATGAGACCGCCGACCCTCAGTCCGGCCGTGTTCCGCCTAGCTCCAAGCTCTACAGCGATCGCCATGGCCGTCCTGTGGTGCTGCAAAAGCGCATCATCCTGACCGGCGATCATATCGTCGGTGCCCAGTCCGGCTTTGACGAGTACAGCCGTCCCCAGGTCAACATCAAGCTCGACAGTCAGGGTGGCAACAAGATGGCCGCCTTCACCAAGGACAACGTCGGCAAGGGCATGGCCACTGTCTTCATCGAATACAAGCCGGTCGGTGAGCCGGGCCCGGATGGCAAGCGCAAGTTCCGCAAGAATGAAGAGGTGATCAACGTCGCCACCATTCAATCGCGTCTGGGCAGCCAGTTCCGCATCACCGGCATCGACAACGCCAACGAGGCGCACAATCTGGCGCTGCTGCTGCGTGCCGGTGCCCTGATCGCCCCGATCCAGATCGTTGAAGAGCGCACCATTGGCCCGAGCCTGGGTCAGCAGAACATCGACAGTGGCTTGCAGGCCATGATGTGGAGCATGGTGTTCATCGTTCTGTTCATGGGCATCTACTACCGCGCCTTTGGCTGGGTCGCCAATCTGGCGCTCTCCCTCAACTTGGTGCTGTTGGTGGGGGTGATGTCGATGATTCCGGGGGCGACCATGACGCTGCCAGGGATCGCCGGTATCGTGCTGACCCTCGGTATGGCGATCGATGCCAACGTGCTGATCTACGAGCGGATCCGCGAAGAGCTACGCGCCGGTCGCGGGGTACAGCAGGCCATCCATCTTGGCTTTGACCGTGCCTTCTCGACCATCGCCGACTCCAACATCACCTCGCTGATCACCGCCGTTATCCTGTTTGGTATCGGCACCGGCCCCATCAAGGGCTTCGCCCTGACCTTGGGTATCGGTCTGACCATCTCCATGTTCACGGCCATCACCGTCTCGCGCGCCATTATCAATCTGGCGTGGGGTGGGCGGCGTCTTGACAAGCTGCCTATCTGAGGGAATTGCGATGTTTCAGATCTTACATTTTGAGAAACCTATTCCCTTCATGAAGTTTGCCAAGCCCGGCATGATCTTCTCTGCCGCGCTGATGGTGCTTTCGCTGGTGTGCGTGTTCCAGAAGGGGTTTAACTGGGGGCTCGATTTCACCGGTGGTACCATCATCGAGATCGGCTTCCAGCAGAGTGTCGAGCTGGACGAGGTGCGTGATGCCCTCGCCAACAACCAGATTGAAGGGGCGACCTTGCAGCACTTTGGCTCCAGCCAGGATGTGCTGATCCGTCTGTCCCCCCATGAAGGGGTCAAGGTGGAGGAGCAGGGGCGTCAGGTGTTGGCCGCTGCCCAGAAGATCAATCCGGCCGCGACCCTGAAGCGGGTCGAGTTTGTCGGCCCCTCCGTGGGGGAAGAGCTGGCCACTGACGGCGCCCTGGCCATGCTGGCCTCGGTCATCTGTATCCTGCTCTACGTCGCGTTTCGTTTCGAGTGGCGTCTGGCTGTGGGGGGCATTGCCTCTTTGGTGCACGATATTGTCATCACTCTCGGTATCTTCGCCTGGTTCCAGATCGAGTTCGATTTGACCGTGGTGGCGGCTCTGATGACGGTGGTCGGCTACTCGCTTAACGACACGATCGTAGTGTTCGACCGGCTGCGGGAAAACTTCCGCAAGATCCGCAAGGGGGACACTCCCTACATCCTGGATCTGTCGATGACCGAGACCCTGAGCCGGACCATCATTACCTCGGGGCTGACCTTTGTGGTGGTAATGGCGCTGTTCCTCAAGGGCGGCCCGTTGATCCATGGCTTCTCCACGGCCATGCTGGTCGGGGTGGGTTTTGGTACCTACTCCTCCATCTATGTGGCCAGTGCCCTGGCCATGTATCTTGGGGTCAAGCGTGAGCACATGTTGCCACCCCAGATTGAGAAGGAAGGGGCGGATCAGCAGGAGATCATGCCTTAATCTGATGAGCGCCCAAGTGGGCGCTCATTGTTTATCTGCAAGGGAGAATGAGATGCAGCATAATCCGCGTTTTTTGGCACTGGTCGAACAGATTCGCCACCAGGTACAGGAGACCGATATTCATCAGATCAAGCGCTGGATGGACCAAGGGCGTGACTTCATCCTCATCGATGTACGTGAGGAGAGTGAGTGGGCCAAGGGCCACTTGCCTGGCGCCGTCTACCTCGGTAAGGGGGTGATCGAACGCGACATCGAGACCCGTTATCCGGATCCGAACAGCGAACTCTACCTCTATTGTGGTGGTGGTTTTCGCTCCATTCTGGCGGCCGATGCCTTGCAAAAAATGGGGTATGGGAAGGTAGTGAGCGTGGATGGTGGCTTTCGTGGCTGGAATGAAGCTGGTTATCCCATTGAGGCCTGATTTATTTACGTCTGGGTCTGGACTGCCACATGACAAACCGCGATCGGCCCTTTACCATAAGCGGGTAAAGCTAATGCAGCGGAGTTTTCGTTGAGCAACTGGAAAGGAATCAGGTACCTGCTCGGTATCCTGTTGGTGCTGTCCATCTGGGGATGCAGTAGCACCGATCATGTTGAGCCCCCCAAGCAGTCTCTGCCTCCTAAGCCGGAACCTGCCTCCCTCATTCTGGCGACGCCGTTGCAAGTCTCTTACCAGAGCGAGCTAGCGCTGGCCCGTCTTGGGCAGATGCTAAGTGAGATGGAGCTGACCAAGGAGCAGCGGGCCGAGCTCTTTTATGAGCGGGCTGTGGTGTTCGATCGCGTTGGTCTGCGTTCACTGGCCCGTCTCGATTTCACCCGAGCACTGCGTGAAAAGCCTGATTTTGCCGAGGCTTACAACTTCATCGGCGTCTATCTGGTGCAGCAACAGAACTATGACGAGGCCTATGAGGCGTTCGATTCGGCCCTCGAGCTGGCCCCCGATTACGACTACGCCTACCTCAATCGTGGCATCGCCCTCTATTACGGCAACCGCCCCGATCTGGCCGCCTCCGACATCAAGCGTTTCTTCGAGGCTGAGCCGGAAGATCCCTATCGGGTTCTCTGGTTGTTCCTGGCGGAAGCCAAGCTGGATGCCGACCAGGCCAAGCGCAACATGCGCGAGCGTTACGAGAAGTACCACGACAGCAGTTGGAATTGGGATCTGGTGCGCCTGTACTTGGGCGATCTGACCCCGACCCAGTTGATGGGCAACGTCATCAAGGGGGTGAAGGAGAATCGCGATCTGGCTGAACGCCTGTGCGAGACCTACTTCTACCTCGGCAAGCTGGAGCTCGCCAAGGGCAATCGCAAAGAGGCTATCAGCTACTTCAAGCTGGCCCTTGCCAACAACGTCTATGACTTCATCGAGCATCGCTATGCCTTGCTCGAGTTGGATCTGATGTCGCGTAAGCGGCAAAACAGCACCGACGTCAGTGCAAAAAAACAGGCCTCAATCTGAGGCCTGTTTTTTTATCCGTAGCGCGTCGTTCAAGAGACCAACTGCATGCCCGGAATCTGCCGCCAGTAGCCGTTGCAGTCCTGCTGCGCCGCCAGTGTCTGGGGGGCATGGCCCTGCTGGTTGGCACGAAAGCGATCGAGCCAAGTCAGGGTGTCGTCTCCCTGCGGGCTGAGCCTAACCACATCGACCAAGTCAGCCATGGAGGGCAGATCGTTGATCAGGTTGTAGCAGTAGCCTGACTGGGTCTGGATGCCGTTGAGATTGAAGACGCTCTCCCCCTCGCGGCTGCTGGCGATGCGTCCGGTCGGGTAGTCGATGCAGGCCAGCTCGCACTGATCCTTGGGCCGATCGAGGGAGCGGGCGGTGAAGCAGCGGGCCGAGTAGGCGAGCGGCAGATGGCCGTAGGCAAACACTTCCACCTCGAATTCACGGCGCAGTGGCCCGCACTCTTCCACCAACGCGACCAGCCAGTCACGCGACAACTCCACCGGCATGACCCAGCGCTTCATGCCCTGGCGCAGCAGCATGCGCAGCACCTCGGTGTTGTAGGCATTAATGGCCGGGCCACAGACAAAAGGCACCGATGCCTCGGCGGCGAGTTGCACGGCGCCAAGGTCATTGGCCTCGATCATCCACTCACCGTTGTCCACCATGCGTTTGACCTCCTTGAGTTCGGAGGGGGCGCTGATGAGGGCCAGCGTGGAGAGGACGACCTGCTTGCCTGCATCACTCATGTCACGGGCAAGGGTCAGCCAGTCATCGGCTTTCAGTTCGCGGCGCTTGCTGCACACGGTCTCACCGAGATAGATGACATCGGCACTGCTGTGGGCGGCACGTTGATAGAAGGCGCGGGTCGTGGCAGCAGGCCAGTAGAAGAGCAGGGGTCCGAGGGAATATTTCATATGGCCTCCTTACTGCCACTTGCGGTGATAGGCGCCGAGGGTGGTCTGGCTCCCCTCGGAGACGCGGGCGAGCTGGGCATCCCATTCGGGTTTGACCTGGTAGCGCTCGGGATCGGCGCGATAGGCGTCGATGGCGGCGCGCCATACCCGGGTGACTTGCTCTACATAGGCCGGACTGCGCTGGCGCCCCTCGATCTTGACCGACTGGATCCCGGTGGCGAACAGCTCTGGCAGCAGCGCCAAGGTGTTGAGGCTGGTCGGCTCCTCAAGGGCATGATAGAGCTGGCCATCGACCTCGAAGCGCCCCTTGCACAGGGTCGGGTAGCCGGCATTCTCTCCAGGACCATAACGATCGATGAGCACTTCATTTAGGCGTGACTCGAGCCCTGCCGGCGTCTCTTCCCAACGCACAAACTTGGCCGGTGAGCAGGCACCGACCGTGTTGGGGCTCTCGCCGGTGAGGTAAGAAGAGAGGTAGCAGCGTCCTTCGGCCATGATGCAGAGGCTGCCGAACGCAAAGACTTCGAGGCCGATATCCGTTTCGCGGGCCAGCTGCTTGACCTGGTGCAGGGAGAGCACCCGCGGCAGCACCACTCGCTTGACGTTGAACTGCTGCTGATAAAAACGGATCGCGGCGGCATTGGTCGCTGAGGCTTGCACCGAAACGTGCAGCTCCATGTCGGGGTAGGTGCGGCTGGCATAATCGAGAATGGCCAGATCGGCGATGATGAGGGCGTCGGCGCCGAGGGCGGCTCCCTTGTCGACCGCCTGCTTCCAGCGGGCATCGGCCCCTGGATGAGCGAAGGTATTGATGGCGATGTGCAGTTTACGGCCATGGTCGTGAACATACTGCACTGCCCGCTCCAGTTTGCCGCCATCGAAGTTGAGCCCGGCGAAGTGGCGGGCGTTGGTATCATCCTTGAAGCCGATGTAGACAGCATCGGCGCCGTTGTCTACGGCGCTCTTCAGGGCCGGCAGATTGCCTGCCGGGCAGAGTAATTCCATCAGTGGGCTCCCTGATCGTGAAAATGGCCCGATTGTAGGCAGGGGCGCGTTGCGCGGTTTTGACCTGAGGCAGCTTTGCGTGGCTTTTCCCCCTATGGGTTAGGTGGCAGAAGTTTGATTTTCAACAGGATCCACCGGCACGCTCTGTGCTTGAATGCGGCAAAATCAACAGGAGATCTCCCGTGCTTTTGCAACTGCAACGTCGTCTGGTCGAGCAGGCCCCCCACTTTCTGCGTCATCCCCTCAAACTGGTGCCCCGCGCCTTGCAAAGCCGGGTGATGGAGACCCTGCTGGCCAAGGTCTTTCATGAGGCCATCGTAGAGGGAGACTTCGATTTTCTGGCGGGGCGCTGGCTCAAGGTGGCGGTGACCGATCTCGATCTGTGCTGGTTTATCACTTTGCAGGAGGGGGTACTGAAAGTGGCCCCCGAATGTGCCGAGATCGACGTGAGCTTCAGCGGGGAGGCCAATGATCTGCTGCTGATCGCCGGACGCAAGGAAGACCCGGATGCCCTCTTTTTCCAGCGTCGTCTCAAGATTGAAGGGGATACCGAGCTTGGACTCGAGGTCAAAAACCTGCTCGATAGTCTCGACATGAGTGCGCTACCGGCTCTCATCAAGTACCCATTGGCCGATCTGGCGGAGTTGGTCTGCCGGGTGCGTTCAGCGCCGCAGCAAGGAGCGGCGGGCGGTGAGCCCTCGGTGGCGCCGTAACTGGCGAGTCAATCCGGTGGCATGATGACGACGGCGCTGGCGCAGCAGCAAGCAGCGCAGTGCCCACCCCCCTGGCAGCAGTGCCAGCCAGGGGCCGTACAGGGGCCAGTGGCTCAACAGCAGAGCCAGTAACAGCAACAGAAAGGGTTGCAGCTCGTAGAGCCACTCTGGTTTCAGCCAGCGCCGGGCGGGATAAATGACCAAATCGGTGCGGCGGTAGTTTGAGCGCATGATCCAGATCAGGGTGCCACAGCCAAGCAACAGGAAGCCCGCCAGCCACAGTAGTGGTTGATTACCCAGTGCCAGCGCCGCACTGCCGCCCAATAGGCAGAGCGGTGGCAGACTCTCATAGAGAGGGCGCACCAGCATGATGTTCTCCTCATGATGTCACCCACTTCAGTCTAGGAGAGGAGGAAGGGGGGACTAAGATCGATTGATGCTATCTGCTCGCAGTTTGTGCGTTTGCCCCACCTTTCGGCTGACCAATTTCGCCTTTCCTATGCTACAATTGCGCGCCGTCATTTCGAGACAAGACACAACAGGTCATGCTGGATCAGGTTCGTATCGTACTGGTAAACACCTCCCATACCGGCAACATGGGCTCTGCCGCCCGGGCTATGAAGACCATGGGGTTGAGCAACTTGGTGTTGGTCGATCCCCAGGCGCTGCCCGATGGTAATGCCAATGCCCTGGCCGCAGGAGCCAGCGACATTCTGGCGCGCGCCCGTATCGTCCCCACCCTGGATGAAGCGATTGCCGGCTGTGGTCTGGTTATCGGTACCAGTGCCCGCTCCCGCACCTTGAGTTGGCCCATGCTGGGGCCACGCGAGGCAGGGCAGAAGCTGGTCGAGGAGGGGCGCCGTCATCCGGTGGCGTTGGTGTTCGGTCGTGAGCGTACCGGCTTGACCAACGACGAGCTGCAAAAGTGTCACTATCACGTGGCTATTCCGGCGAACCCGGAGTACAGTTCGCTCAACTTAGCCATGGCGGTACAGACTCTCTGCTATGAGGTGCGTATGCACTGGTTAGAGGGGGTCTCCCTTGCTGAAGAGGAGCCGGTCGATTACCCGAGCGCCGATGTGCTTGAGGGGTTCTATCACCATCTCGAACGCACCTTACTGCACACGGGCTTCATCAGTGAAGGGCATCCCGGCCAAGTAATGAATAAACTGCGCCGTCTGTTCAATCGGGCTCGACCTGAGACGGTTGAACTCAACATCCTGCGCGGCATTCTGACTTCAGTGCAAAAACCCCATCCGCCCAGATAATTCCTACTGAAATGCTCAACCATATTCTTGACTAAATTAGT
The DNA here is from genome assembly GCF_014892695.1 of Aeromonas simiae. Taxonomy (NCBI): domain Bacteria; kingdom Pseudomonadati; phylum Pseudomonadota; class Gammaproteobacteria; order Aeromonadales; family Aeromonadaceae; genus Aeromonas; species Aeromonas simiae. The sequence goes on along the minus strand of NZ_CP040449.1, from coordinate 2,661,797 downwards.
CGGGTATGTGAGCATGCAGATCAGTGAGTTATGCGAGATGGTAAAGCACCATGAGACTGACATCTAAAGGACGTTATGCAGTAACCGCCATGCTGGATGTAGCATTACATGCTGATACCGGGCCGGTTCCCCTGGCGGATATTTCGGAACGTCAGGGTATCTCCCTCTCCTACCTGGAGCAGTTGTTTGCTCGTCTGCGTAAACACGGTCTGGTGCAGAGCGTGCGCGGTCCAGGCGGTGGTTATCGTCTCGGCATGGCTGCCGATGCGATCTCGGTGGGTCAGGTGATCAGCGCCGTTGACGAGTCGGTCGATGCCACCAAATGCCTCGGTAAGGGTGACTGCCACGGTGGTACCCAATGCCTCACCCACTCCCTGTGGCGGGATCTGAGTGAGCGAATTTCCAGTTTTCTCGGCGAGATCACTCTGGCCGAGCTGGTGCGCCAGGCGGATGTCCGCCGTATCTCCAGCAAACAGGATCAGCATCATCACAATGTGCTGACACTGGGAGATCGCACCGAACAGAGCAATATGAGCTTGAAAGTCCAACTATAAGCGTGCTTTCTGCAACCCATGGCCAGTGGGGTCCCGGTTGTAACGGAGAAAAACATGAAACTGCCTATTTACCTTGATTATTCGGCTACCTGTCCGGTTGACCCGCGCGTCGCAGAGAAGATGATGCAGTGTTTGACCATGGACGGTCTGTTCGGCAACCCGGCTTCCCGCTCGCACCGTTTCGGTTGGCAGGCGGAAGAGGCGGTCGATCTGGCCCGTAATCATGTGGCAGAGCTGATCGGTGCCGACCCGCGCGAAATTGTCTTCACTTCCGGCGCGACCGAATCCGACAACCTGGCTATCAAGGGCGTGGCCCACTTCTATGCCGGCAAAGGCAAGCACATCATCACCTCCAAGACCGAACACAAGGCGGTGCTCGACACCTGCCGTCAGTTGGAGCGTGAAGGATTTGAGGTGACCTACCTCGAGCCGATGCCCAATGGCCTGTTCACCCTCGAGATGATCGAAAACGCGATGCGTGACGACACCATCCTGGTGAGCATGATGCATGTGAACAACGAGATTGGCGTTATCCAGGATATCAAGGGCATCGGTGAGCTGTGCCGTGCTCGCAAGGTGCTGCTGCACGTGGATGCGGCCCAGAGCGCCGGCAAGGTCGAGATCGACGTCGAAGCGATGAAGATCGACCTGCTCTCGCTGTCCGCCCACAAGATTTACGGTCCCAAGGGGATCGGTGCTCTCTACGTGCGCCGCAAGCCGCGCGTGCGTATCGAAGCCCAGATGCACGGTGGCGGTCACGAGCGCGGCATGCGTTCCGGCACCCTGCCGACCCACCAGATCGTGGGCATGGGCGAAGCCTTCCGTATTGCCAAAGAAGAGATGGCTGACGAGATGGCGCGCATGCGTCACCTGCGGGATCGCCTGTGGAATGGCCTGAAAGACATCGAAGAGGTCTATGTCAACGGTGACATGACCCAGCGCGTGGTGAGCAACCTCAACGTCAGCTTCGCTTACGTGGAAGGGGAATCCCTCATCATGGCCCTCAAGGATCTGGCGGTCTCTTCCGGCTCGGCCTGTACCTCGGCCAGCCTTGAGCCCTCTTATGTGCTGCGTGCACTGGGCATGAACGACGAGCTGGCACACAGCTCCATCCGTTTCTCCATCGGTCGCTTCACCACCGAAGAAGAGATCGATTATGCGGTCAAGTTGATCCGCGACTCCATCGGCCGTCTGCGTGAGATGTCCCCCTTGTGGGAGATGTTCAAGGACGGGGTGGATCTGAACACAGTCGAATGGGCCCACCACTGAGAAGTGGGTTGACGGAATCTGCAGGAGTTAAGTTATGGCTTACAGCGAAAAGGTCATTGACCACTACGAAAACCCCCGCAACGTCGGTGGGTTCGACAAGAACGATCCGAGCATCGCCACCGGCATGGTGGGGGCGCCGGCATGTGGCGACGTGATGAAGCTGCAACTGAAGATCAACGAAGAGGGCGTCATCGAGGATGCCAAGTTCAAGACCTACGGTTGTGGTTCCGCCATCGCCTCCAGCTCCTTGGTGACCGAATGGGTCAAGGGGAAGACGCTGGATGAAGCGGCGTCGATCAAGAACACCGACATCGCCGAAGAGCTGGCTCTTCCTCCGGTGAAGATCCACTGCTCCATCTTGGCGGAGGATGCCATCAAGGCCGCCATCGCCGATTACAAGCAAAAGAAAGGTATTGCCTGAGCCCGGAGTTAACGTATGGCCATTTCCATGACAGACGCCGCGGCAGCTCGGGTCGCCTCTTTTCTGACTAACCGGGGCAAGGGCATCGGCCTGCGCCTCGGCGTCAAGACCACCGGTTGCTCGGGTCTGGCCTACGTGCTGGAGTTTGTCGATGAGCTCGGTGCCGAAGATCTGGTCTTCGAGCAAAATGGTGTCAAGATCATCGTCGACGGCAAGAGCCTCATTCACCTGGACGGAACCGAACTCGATTTCGTCAAGGAGGGGCTCAACGAAGGCTTCAAATTCAATAACCCCAACTCCAAGGGGGAGTGTGGCTGCGGCGAGAGCTTCAGCGTCTGATCGGAGCCACCTATGAATCATTTTGAGCTGTTTGGCCTGCCGCAGGGGTTCCCGCTCGACGCGGCGGCCCTGGCCGATACCTACCGTCGGTTGCAGGCTCAATTCCACCCTGATCGCTTCGCCGCTGCCCCGGAAGGGGAGCGGCTGATTGCGGTTACCCGCGCCGCCCAGATCAACGAGGCGTATGCCACCCTCAAGTCCCCGCTGCGCCGTGCCGAGTACCTGCTCTCTTTGCACGGTCATGACATTCGCGGTGAATCCCAAACCCTGCAGGACAGAACCTTTCTGATGCAGCAGATGGAGTGGCGTGAGGCCCTCGAGGAGCTGCGCTTTGCCGATGACGTGGAAGGGGCCATCGACGCCTTTCGCCGTGAAATCAAAGGCGAGCACAAGGTGCTGATGGGCTCGTTGGAGCGGCATCTGGCGACGCTTTCGTGGGATGCGGCTGTGGATGCGGTACGCAAGCTCAAGTTTGTCGACAAGATGCTCGAGGAGCTGGAACGCCTCGAGGATTCCCTGCTGGAACTGTAATTACCCATGGCATTACTGCAAATCGCCGAGCCGGGCCAGAGCGCCGCGCCTCATCAGCACAAACTCGCCGTTGGTATCGATCTTGGTACCACCAACTCATTGGTGGCCGCAGTGCGCAGCGGCAAGGCCGAGACGCTGACCGACCACGAGGGCTTCGATATCCTGCCCTCTGCCGTTCACTATCAGGACGCGGCTATCCGTGTCGGTCGTCAGGCCAAGCTGGATGCCGCTCTGGACCCGGAAAACACCATCGTCTCGGTCAAGCGGCTGATGGGCAAGGCCCTTGGTGATGTACGCCGCGATCGCCTGCCGTACCGCTTCGCCGAAGGGGAGGGGGTGCCGCACATCCTCACCCGCCAAGGGCCGGTCAACCCGGTGCAGGTCTCGGCCGAGATCCTCAAGGCCTTGGCCGCTCGCGGCCGTGAAACCTTGGGGGGCGAGCTGGACGGGGTGGTCATCACAGTACCTGCCTACTTCGACGATGCCCAGCGCCAGGGCACCAAGGATGCGGCCCGCCTGGCTGGCCTGCATGTGCTGCGGCTGCTCAACGAGCCGACCGCCGCCGCCATTGCCTATGGCCTCGACTCGGGCCAGGAGGGGGTGATTGCCGTCTACGATCTCGGCGGCGGCACCTTCGACATCTCGATCCTGCGCCTTAATCGCGGGGTGTTCGAGGTGATGGCGACGGGGGGGGACTCCGCCCTCGGTGGCGATGATTTTGATCACCTGCTGGCGGACTGGATCCGTGACCAAGCTGGCTGCGAAACCCTGAGCGCGGGTGAGCAGCGCCGCCTGCTCGATCTGGCCTGCGACACCAAGCAGCGCCTGACCGACGAGGCTGCCGTGACGGTCAGCTTCGCTGGCTGGCAGGGGGAGGTGAGCCGTGAGCTGTTCAACGAGCTGACCCTGCCCCTGGTCAAGCGCACCCTACTGGCCTGCCGCTGCGCCCTCAAGGACGCCGGTGTGGAGGCGATGGATGTGCTCGAGGTGGTGATGGTCGGCGGCTCGACCCGGGTGCCCCTGGTGCGCGAGAAGGTGGGCGAGTTCTTCGGCCGCACACCGCTCACCAGCATAGATCCGGACAAGGTGGTGGCGATTGGCGCCGCCGTTCAGGCCGATATCCTGGTCGGCAACAAGCCCGATGCCGAAATGCTGCTGCTCGACGTCATCCCCCTCTCCTTGGGGCTCGAGACCATGGGGGGGCTGGCCGAGAAGGTGATCCCGCGCAACACCACCATACCGGTGGCCCGCGCCCAGGAGTTCACCACCTTCAAAGATGGCCAGACTGCCATGATGATCCACGTGGTGCAGGGGGAGCGTGAACTGGTGGCGGACTGCCGCTCCCTGGCGCGCTTCACCCTGACCGGCATTCCGCCGATGGCTGCCGGTGCAGCTCACATCCGGGTCACCTTCCAGGTCGATGCTGACGGCCTGCTGTCGGTCACCGCCATGGAGAAATCCTCCGGCGTGCAGGCCGAGATCCAGGTCAAGCCCTCCTACGGGCTGGGCGAGGGGGAGATCCTCTCCATGCTGCAATCCTCCATCGAGAACGCCAAAGAGGACATGGATGCCCGCATGCTGGCCGAACAACAGGTGGAGGCCGACCGAGTGATCGAGAGCCTCAACGCCGCGCTGGCTGCTGATGGCGATGCCCTGCTCGATGCGAGCGAGCTGGCCGCATTGCGCGCCAAGGTGGACGCTCTGGTGGCGGTACGCCAGCAGGGCAGCACAGATCAGATCAAGGCCGCCATCGAGGCAACCGATGCGGCCAGCGCCGAGTTTGCCGCCCGCCGGATGGACGCCTCCATCCGCAAGGTGCTGACCGGCCAGAACGTAGACAAGGTGTAACCATGCCGAAAATTGTTGTATTGCCCCATGCCGATCTCTGCCCCGATGGCGCCGTTTTGGAGGCCAAGGAAGGGGAGACCATCCTCGACGTGGCCCTGCGTAACGGCATCGAGGTGGAGCACGCCTGTGAGAAGTCCTGCGCCTGTACCACCTGCCACTGCGTGGTGCGCGAGGGGTTTGACTCCCTCGACCCGAGCGACGAGCTGGAAGATGACATGCTGGACAAGGCCTGGGGCCTCGAGCCGGAGTCCCGTCTCAGCTGCCAGGCCAAGGTGACCGACGAGGATCTGGTGGTGGAGTTCCCGAAATACACCGTCAACCTCGCCTCCGAGCGCCACTGAGTGACGTTGTGGTGATGCTGCCGCAATGAGATGGTGAGAGGCCGTAGCCCTTTGGGGCTGCGGCCTTTTTGTTGCCGCAGCGACTGATATGAGCCATGCGCCGCCTCTGCCGGCGCAGCAGACAATAAGGAAGCAAATCACGATGGCTGACATGATGAAGGTACTGCTCGGCACCGCTCCTGCCCCTGCATACTGGGGCGAGGGGGCGCTGCTGAGCTTCTCCGGCGATAGCGCCACTGTCCATGTCGATGGGGATGCCCTGCGCGCCGTGCAGCGCGCCGGCCGCCGCCTCGAGTCCTCCGGGATCCGCCAGGTACGGCTGGCCGGTGAGGGGTGGGATCTGGAGCGCCGCTTCGCCTTTGCCCAGGGCTTCTATGCGGCCAAGGGCAAGCGCGAGCTGGACTTCGGTGAGCAGAGCGACGAGGAGGCCCGTGCCCTCGGTGGTCTGCTCAAGGCGACTCAGTGGGTGCGCGAGGTGACCAACGGCTGCCCAGAGGAGATCTACCCCATGGCGCTGGCCGAGTCGGCGCTGCTGCTCATTCGCAGCATTGCCGGTGACAAGGTGACTGCCCGCATCACGGCCGGCGAGGCGCTCCAAGAGTCGGGCCACATCGGCATCTGGTCTGTGGGTCGCGGCAGCGAGCGTGAGCCGGTGCTGCTCGAGCTCGACTACAACCCCACGGGGCAGGATGACGCGCCGGTGGCGGCCGCCCTGGTGGGCAAGGGGATCACCTTCGATTCGGGCGGCTACTCGATGAAATCCTCCGACAACATGCTGCCGATGAAGTCCGACATGGGCGGCGCCGCCATGGTGACCGGCGCGCTGGCACTTGCCATCAGCCGGGGTCTCGACAAGCGGGTCAAGCTCATTCTCTGCTGCGCCGAGAACCTGGTCTCGGGTCACGCCTTCAAGCTCGGCGACATCCTCACCTATCGCAACGGCCTCTCGGTCGAGATCCAGAATACCGATGCAGAAGGCCGCCTGGTGCTGGCTGACGGCCTGCTCTGCGCCGTCGACAGCGGCGCTCCCTACATCCTCGATGCCGCGACCCTGACCGGGGCAGCCAAGATGGCGCTGGGACGCGACTACAACGCCGTGTTTGCCCTCGACGAGAGTGAGTCGGCCCGGTTGCTCGGTGCCGCCCGCCGTGAAAACGAGAAGGCCTGGCCGCTGCCGCTTGAGCTCTGGCATCAGGGGCAACTCGGCTCGTCGTTTGCCGATATGGGCAACGTAGCGAGTGCCGAAGGGACTGCCGGTGCCAGCACGGCCGCCGCCTTCTTGTCGCGTTTTGTGCGGGCCGGTGGTGCCGGTTGGGTGCACATGGACTTGTCCGCCTCCTACCAGAAGTCGGGTAATGATCTCTGGGCCGTCGGTGCCAAGGGGCACGGCCTGCGCACCATCGCCGCCTGGCTTGGGGAGGTGTGCGCATGAACATCTGGCTGAGCCGGGAGCCGGCAGCGCCGGAGTGGGGGGAGGGGGCACTGCTCTCGTGGCGTCAGGACGGTATTGCCATCCACCTTGGGCACACCCCGCTTGAGGCGATCCAGCAGGCGGCGCGCCGCCTGTGCAGCCAGGGGATCCGCCAGGCGGTGCTGGCCGGTCACTGGGAACGTGAGCAGCAGTGGGCCTTCGCCCAGGGCTTTCAAACCCCCAAGGCGGAGGTAGAGTTGCAGTGGGCCACCTGTGACGAGGCCGACCGCGCCGAGCTGGAGGCCCGCTGGCTATGTGGCCGCTGGGTGCGCGAGATGACCAACGCCACTCCGGAGCAGTTGGGGCCGCTCGAGCTGGCGGTCGAGGCGGCTGCCTTTATCACCGAGCTGGCGCCGGACAAGGTGAGCCACCGCATCCTCAAGGGTGAGGCGTTGCAGCAGGCGGGCTGGGCCGGGATCTGGGCGGTCGGGCGTGGCAGCGATCGCGAGCCGGTGCTGCTCGAGCTCGACTTCAATCCGGGGCGCGATCCCAAGGCGCCGGTCGCGGCCGCCCTTGTGGGCAAGGGGATCACCTTCGACTCGGGCGGCTACTCCATGAAGAGCTCAGAAGGGATGCTCACCATGAAGAGCGACATGGGGGGCGCCGCCATCGTGACCGCCGCATTGGGGCTCGCCATCCTGCGCGGCCTGCGCCAACGGGTGAAGCTCATTCTCTGCTGCGCCGAGAACCTGGTCTCAGGCCACGCCTACAAGCTTGGCGACATCCTCACCTACAAAAACGGCACCACGGTCGAGATCGTCAATACCGATGCCGAGGGGCGGCTGGTGCTGGCCGATGGCTTGCAGTTGGCGGGGGCCTCCGGGGCCGCGCTCATCATCGATGCTGCAACCCTGACCGGCGCCGCCGTGATGGCGCTGGGGGGCCACTACAACGCCCTTTTCGGCCTCGACAAGGGGCTGGTGGAGCGGGCTCGCCAGGTGGCGGAAGCCGAGCATGAGCCCGCCTGGCCACTGCCGCTCGAACCCTGGCACCAGGGAATGTGCCCCTCCCACTATGCGGACACCGCCAACAGCCGGCCGATGAAGGGGGGTGGCCCGGGTGGTGCCTCCAATGCGGCGGGTTTCCTGTCGCGCTTCGTACCGCGCGAGGGGGAGGGGTGGCTGCATATCGATCTGGCGGCCTGTTTCAGCGACAGCGGCGACGGATTGTGGGCGCCGGGGGCGACAACGCTCGGCATGCGCACCATAGCGCGCCTGCTGGATGAGGCCTGAGCATAAAAAAACCACCTCGTATGAGGTGGTTTTTGTTTGGAGCCTTACTGGGGCAGGTGGGGCCAGCTCTGTTCAAAGATGCGGGCCCGCTCCCAAGGCGCATCAGGCAGGGAGGAGGCGAGCCCTTGGTACTTGCCGACATCATCCACCACCAGGGCGGAGAGGATCGGCAATTGATGCTCGGTGCAGTACATGCGGATGCGTTGCAGCAGGGTGCGTAGCTCATCCTGGTCGTGTTCCAGCCCGGCCAGTTTGGCCAGCTTGGAGTAACGGATGGTGGCCCGCTCGTGGGCCAGACCGGTCAGAATCGTCCATAGTCGGGTATCGCACAGACCTTGTGCCGAAATGGATGAAAGCGTCATGAGATGTCTCCGGTGCGATGGTCGCTCGGGTTGGATAGTGAGCGTCACAGCGCCAGAGTACCATGATCTGGCGCAAAACTGGGGATGCTAGAGCACCATGGGGGCGGCAACCTGGCGTGCCAGCTCGGGGCCGGCCAGCTGCTCGAGGATAGCCAGCACGAATTCGATGCTGGTGCCCGGCCCCTGGCTGGTGATAAGACGGGTGGCCTCATCGACCACCACCCGCTCGCGGCTGCGCTGCGTTGCGGGCAGCTGCTCCCAGAAGCCAGGATGGCTGGTGACCCTGGCCGCACCGAGCAGATCGTGGTGGGCCAGTACCAGAGCGGGCGCCGCGCACAGGGCGGCGCGCCAGCGTCCTTCTGCTGCCTGGGTGCGCAGCAGGGCGATCGCCGCAGGACAGTCGCGGATCGCCTCGCTGCCGGGCACGCCGCCGGAGACGGCCACCAGATCCCAGGGATGGGCTGGGAGTTCACCGATATGGCAGTCGGCCACCAGCTTAACGCCGCGCGAGGCGGTGAGCTGTAGAGCGCCGTCGGCGGCGCAGGAGGCGAGCGTCACCTGCACTCCACCGCGCACCAGTACATCGACCAGGGTGACGGTCTCGATCTCTTCCGAGCCGGGGGCAACCAATACGACGGCGTGCATCCTCCTCCTCCTCGCTTACAGGCCCTGTGCCTGTTTTTCCTTGATAGCTTGATAAAGAGTGCGGCTGACGGGCACGGCGATGCCGTGGCGCTCGGCGCATTCGAGTAAAAAGCCGGTGATGGCCTCGATTTCGGTCGGCCGGCCGGCCTCCATATCCTGCAACATGGAGGAGTGGTTCTCGGCCGTCAGCTCCGCCACAGCCAGGGTGCGGCGCAGCAGTTCATCGGCACTGACGCTCATCCCTTCGGCCTGCATCACATCGGCCAACTCGACGGAAAGCTGCTCCAGCGCCTCGGCAAAGCGCGGTGCGGTCAGCTCGCCATTGGTGACCCGGTGCAAGGCAGTGAGAGGGTTGATCATGCAGTTGATGGCGAGCTTTTGCCACTGACGCCCGGTTATCTGCTCATCCCAACCTGCCTGACCAAGGGCGCGCGCCAGATCGTCGGCCAGCGCCGTGTGCTGCTGCGCTGCCGGGTTGTAAGGGCCGACCCAGCTCTCACCCTTGCCGGTGTGACGGAAGGTGAAGTGGCCACTGCGCAGGGCGCCGTGGCTGGTGACGGCGATCAGCAGGGGGTTATCGGGGAACAGGGCCGCGACCTGCTCGGCGATCCCCATGCCGTTGTGCAGCAGCACGATGGGCACCTCGCGCGGCAGTTTACCGACCAAGGGGCGCAGCGCCGGCAGGATCTGACCTGCCTTGGTGACGACCAGCAGGCGACGGGTCTGGGCGATGTCGCTTGGAAAGGCACGGGGGATATCCAGTACGTGCTGGTTGCCATCGAGGGAGGTGAAGTCGAATTGGGGATGCAGTCGGGCGCGCTGCTCGTCGCGCAGCATGACCCGCACGCTCTGGCCGCTCAGTTGCAGCAGGGAGGCCAGGACGCCGCCAAGCGCCCCTGCACCGAGAATGGTCCAAAGGGGGGGCTGGGAGGCCGGCATGATTCTGCGTGGCATAGTGCTCTCGTGGTTTCGCTGTTGGGTTGGGCTCCGCCACACCATGACAGCGTTGAAGTCGTTGAGGGGGGGGTGAGGCCTACCAAGGCTCATCCATGACTCACCGAGCGAGGATTCTAGCAGGGGGTCGATCGAGGATCAGCATTTTTACCGGGATTTTGGTAGAGTGAGCGCCTGCAAATTGAGAGAGGAGGCCAAGATGCCGTCATTTGATATTGTGTCCGAAGTGAAGATGAACGAGGTGTTGAACGCCGTCGACAACGCCAATCGCGAGCTGTCGACCCGGTTCGACTTTCGCGGGGTCGAGGCTTCGTTCACCCTCAGCAAGGAGGTGGTAAAGCTGGAGGCCGATGCCGACTTCCAGCTCAAGCAGATGGTCGATATTCTGCGCGAGAAGCTGATCAAGCGCGGTATTGAGACCAACTCCATGACGGTGGGGGACTCTGTCCACTCCGGCAAGCGTTTCTCCCTGGACGTCTCCTTCAAGCAGGGGCTGGAAAAAGAGGCCGCCAAGAAACTGGTGAAGCTGATTAAGGATTCCAAGCTTAAGGTGCAAGCTGCCATCCAGGGCGAAGAGGTGCGGGTGACCGGCAAGAAGCGCGATGACCTGCAAGAGGTGATTGCCCTGCTGCGCGCCACCGAGTTCGAGCAGCCGCTGCAATACCAGAATTTCCGCGACTAAGCGGCCTGCGAGGATAAAAAAACCGGAGCCATGGCTCCGGTTTTTTGTTTCCGCCTGACCTTAGAACTTGTAGGTCGCGGAGAAGTAGTGGCTAAAGCCGGAGCTCTTCCACGGGGTACCATCGAACGCGGTGGAGCCGTCCTTGGTGCCGTAGGCATCCATGAAGTACTTCAGGCCATAACCGACGGAGTAGCGGTCGGAGTGCCAGTAGATACCGTGGAAGGTGGCCAGGTTGTCGCTGGTGCGATCGGTACGGTTGTGCTTGTCCAGATCGAAGGCGTAATCCAGGTAGCCTTGATAGGAGATGAAGCTGCCGTTGGAGAAGGTGTAGAAGGGCTTGAACCAGTTCATGGCGAACCAGTAGCCGTTCCAGTCACCCTCTTCTTCCTGGAAGAACTGGTTCTCGGAGGAGTAACGAGCATAGACGTTCATGCCTACCTTACCGAACCAGGGAACCATGACATCGGCACCCAGACCGATCATGTTTTCCATCTGGTGGTCGCCCACGTTGTTCAGGGAGGCGATATAGACCTCTTGCACCGGGCCAAAAGAGAGATCCTTACCGGTCAGGGCGTCCAGCGACATGCGCGGGGCGAACTTCATGAACAGGTTTTGGTCTTTGTGCTTGTTGCTGTGCTTGTTATCGAAGATATCGAACACATCGACATAGCCATACAGATCGAACAGGCCGGAACGACCGCCGAATTCCATTTCCAGGTAAGTGTCGTTGTAGTCATCCTGACCAGAGGTGAAGGGACGCTGGTCGATGGTGTGCATCACGTTGAACTGCATCCACTTGTAATCGTTCTTATGGATGTCACCGCTGTAATCGGCCGCCATTGCCGGTGTTGCGGAGGCAGCCAGCAAGCTGGCTGCGATCAGAGATTTGCTGTATTTGGCCATGTTATCGGTCTCTTGTGGTCCGTTAGTTGAGGTTTTCCGTAGCCTGCTCCAATGGAGCGGAGGGATTCTAGGCCAAACAGGGGTGGGGGATAAACGATTTATTAGGAACTTTCTTAGTGAAGTGTGAGTCTAATCACCCCTCACTCTTGCGCGAACGTTTGTCTTGTGTACAGCCTGACGCTGAAATTTTGACCTTTTTGGCTACCAAGGGGATGAGGCACATGGCCGGGATCCCGAGCAGCGCGGTACCGATAAAGAAGTGGCTGTAGCCTATCTGCTCGACGATGGTTCCGGAGAATCCCGCCAGAAATTTCGGCAGCAGTAGCATGATGGAGCTGAACAGGGCGTACTGGGTCGCGGAGAAAGCGACGTTGGTCAGGCTCGACAGGTAGGTGACGAAGGCGGCGGTGGCGATGCCGGCGCACAGGTTATCCAGCGAGATGATGACCGTGAGCAGCCAGGTGCTGTGGCCGACTTGCCCCAGCAGGGAGAAGAGCAGGTTGGTGGTGGCGGTCAGCACGGCGCCGAGCATCAGGATGCGCAGGGTGCCAAAGCGCATCACCAGCACGCCGCCGAGGCTGGCCCCAACCAGCGTCATGATGACACCATACACCTTGGTGATGGTGGCCACTTCGGTCTTGCTGAACTGCAAATCGACATAGAAGCTGTTGGTCATCACCCCCATCACCACGTCCGAGATGCGGTAACAGGCGATGAGCGCCAGGATCAGCAGCGCCGTCTTACCGTAGCGCTCGAAAAAATCGGCGAAGGGGCGCCAGATCGCCTCGATACACCAGGCACCGGTACCCGCCATTCCATGGGACCACCCCCGCTCCAGCAACATCTGTTTGCGTGCTACCTGATCCTCGCTCTGACGCGCCAGATCGATATCCGGTTCATGGCAGAGCAGGGTCGTCAGCACGCCCACCCCCATCAAGGCGGCCATGATGAAGTAGGTCTGTCGCCATCCTTCCAGATCATATTCCACATTGCTGCCGAGCCAGGCGGCCAGCGCCAGTGCACCGGCGCCGGCCATGATCATGGCGAGGCGGTAGCCGGTCATGTAGGCCGCCGCCATGGCGGCTTGCAGCCGCTCTGGGGCTGACTCAATGCGAAACGCGTCGATGACGATATCTTGGGTGGCGGAGGCAAACGCCACCAGCAGTGCAAACAGGGCCAGGTGGCCGAGATCGCGCTGGGGATCGCTCAGCGCCATGCCGCACAAAGCCAGCACCACCAGCGACTGGGAGAGCAGCATCCAGCTGCGGCGACGCCCCATCAGGCGCGAGAGCAGCGGCAACGAGAGGCGATCGACCAGAGGGGACCACAACCACTTGAAACCGTAGGCCAGGGCAACCCAGCTCATGTAACCGATGTCGGTGAGGCTGACCTCGGCTTCGCGCAGCCAGAAGGAGAGGGTGCCGAACACCAGCAGCAGTGGCAGGCCGGAGGAGAAACCGAGCGCAAGCAGGGTCAATACCCTGGGTTCGAGGTAGATGGCGAGGGACTGCAGCCAGCCCGGTACGGTGCGCGGTGTGGTCATGAACGGCTCTGTGTGGTGCAAATGAAACGGGCAGGTTGCCCTGCCCGGATGCTTACTTGGTGCTCGTCTCAGCGAGCAGGGTGATGTGGCGCAGGATCACCGGGGTGGTCGGCACATTCTCGGCACGCAGTATGCTGCTGTACTGGGTCGGGGTCTGGGCCACCTTGTCCAGTACTTCCATGCCGCTCACCACCTTGCCAAAGACGGTGTAACCGGCATGACCGGTACCATCGAGGCTGGGGTTGTCCACCAGATTGAAGTAGAACTGGCGGGTGGCGCTGTCGACAGCCTGGGTGCGGGCCATGGCGATGGTGCCACGCAGGTTGGGCAGACCGCCGATCGACTCGTTGACCACGGGGGCGTAGGTGGGCAGTTGCTGGTACTGCTGGTTGTAGCCGCCCCCCTGCACCACGAAGCCCGGTACGATGCGATGGAACAGGGAGCCATCGTAGCTACCGTCGGCCACGTAACGCAGGAAGTTCTTCACGGTTTGGGGTGCCTGCTTGGGGGCCAGCTCGATCACCAGATTGCCGTGATTGGTCTCAATTTGTACCTGAGGCGCGGCCAGCAGGGTGGGGGAGAGCAGGGCTGCGGCCAGCAGCAGCGCCCCGCGAATCAATGAAGGCATGGTGACTCCTTAGGATGCGCTTGGTTGGCCTTTGAGGTAGCTGCGCAGCTGCTGATCGTCGAGGATCTGCTGCATCAGGTTGCTCAGGTGGACGTTGAGGATGGCCTCGAGATCGACCACGTTAGGCTGGCCCGGCCCCTCCTTGGAGGAGGAGGCGTTGAACTGTTTGCTGACCCGGTTGCCCTGGAAGTCGGCGGTGGCGCGCAGGCTTACCTTGGACTTGGTGACATAAGTGAACGTCTTCTCCTCGACGTCAACCGATGCCTGCACGACCTCGACCCGCAGGTTGGTGGTGCCGATATTGGCCACGTTCAGCCCCTGGCTGCGGAACCCTTCGGTCAGCCGTGCGGCGATGATATTGGGCAGCGGTTGTCCGCTGTTGATGAGGACGACCGGTTTTTCCTTCTTCTTGACCGAAATGACATAGGCGGACGGACGGCTGTCGACCCCTTCCAGCGTGACGCTGTTGCCCGAGTAGTACTGCTGGTTGGCGGGCACGATGGGTGGGTTGATGTAGGCCGTTTCCGGCCAGCTGGTGGCGCAGCCACCCAGTAGCGTGGCGGCCAGCAGCAGAGCTGTCTTTTTCATTGCGGTTCCCTTTAGCGTTTGATGGCTCTCAAGATAACGAATTTTTTATTGGCTGCAACGACTTGTGCGTTGCCAAACAGCCGCTTGAGCTTGTGGTGATAGTCCAGGTGGCGGTTGCCGATGACCCAGATATCACCGCCCCGTGGCAGGACCCTGTGGGCATCCTTGAACATCTGCCACGCGATATGATCCGTGATGGCCTGCAACTGATGGAAGGGGGGATTGCACAAAATGCGATCCGCACTGCCTGGCGTCACGCCATCGAGACAGTTGTTGACCATGAAGGCCGCCCGAGCACTGGCTTCAGGCAGGTTGTGCTCCACGTTCTCCTTGGCAGAGGCGACCGCCATGGTGGATTCATCGCAGAAGGTGACGTGCACCTCGGGGTCGCGTGCCAGCAAAGAGAGGCCGAGCACGCCGTTGCCGCAGCCAAGATCAACGACCTGGCGCGCGCTCATCAGCGGCAGGTGCTCCAGCATGAAGCGAGCGCCGATGTCGAGGCTGGTGCGCGAGAAGACGTTGGCGTGGTTGCGGATCACCATGGTGGTCCCTTCCAGCGGCCAGATTGTGGGATAGGGGCTGGGGGCGTCCAGCGGCTGCGACCGCGGGGTGCAGTGGATGAGGCGCGCCTTTTTCCAGGCCAGCGAGGTGGTGGTGACGCCGAGCCATTTTTCAAACAGTTGCAAGGTCGAGGTGTGGATCTCCTTGGCCTTGCCGGCGGCGAGGATGCGGGTCTGCGGCGTGACCACCTGGGCCAGGGCGATGAGTTGGTGCTCGAGCAGCGCTTGGTACTTGCTGACCTTGATCACCACCAGCGCCGGGGTGCTTGGCAGGGGGGCGAGGGCATCGAGCCACGTCACCGCCGCGCCGTCCAGGCCGTTACGTCTGAGGTTCTCCTCGGCACCGCGGCGGCTGATGAAGGAGTCGCTCACAAAATAGGGCTGGTGGGGATGCAGGTAGGCGGTCAGGGCGCCGAAGCCGTCGTTCATGACGATGACCCCCCCCTCGGGCACGCCTTCGTCGGCCAGGGTGTTGATCAGGTATTCGTCGGCGGCATCCCAGGCTTGCAGTGGATCGTCCGCTTGTGACGGATAGCGCAGCAGCTCAAACTGGCAGTGCGGGGTGACGAGTCGGGTCAACATCTGGGCTCCGGCGGGATGACGATGAACGGGGGCGCTATTCTAGCGGCTTGCGATGGGAAGTAACACGGTGCAGTGGCAGGATCTGGGAGAAGGGGGGCTGACCCTGTGGCCCCATTGGTTGACGGCGGTGGAGTGTCAGCGGTTGTGGGCGGGGTTGCAGGCGCTACCTTGGCGGCAATATCCCCTGCGCCTGTTTGGCCGCGAGGTGCTGCAACCTAGGCTGACCGCCTGGGCCAGCGATGCTGATTATCGCTATTCGGGCCTTATCCTGCCCGCAACGCCTTGGCCGGATGAGCTGGCCCGCCTGCGCGATCGGGTGCAGGCGACCACGGGTCAGCGTTTTAACTCTGTGCTGCTCAACTATTACCGCGATGGTCAGGACTGCATCGGCTGGTACAGCGATGATGAGGCGAGCCTTGGCCCCCAGCCCGCTATCGCGTCGTTGAGCCTCGGTGCGACCCGTCGTTTCCTGTTGCGCCGGCGTACAGACCACGGCGAGCGCCACGAGCTGCGGCTAAATGGAGGTGACTTGCTGCTGATGGGGCCTGGCATACAAGAGGCGTGGCAGCATGCTCTGCCGCGCCAACGCCGCCTGACGCAAGAACGCATCAACCTCACCTTTCGTTTGCTCCATCCTGACCGTTACAATGTTGCAACCATTGCCCCCATTGAGGAGTCATCATGAACCTGCAATCCCAGCTGGAGCAGAAGCTGCGCCAGGCTCTGTCGCCCAGTCATCTCGAGGTGATCAACGAAAGTTACATGCACCGTGTCGCTCCCGGCGCCGAGAGCCACTTCAAGGTCATTGTCGTGAGTGATCTGTTTGAAGGGGAACGCCTGTTGGCGCGGCACCGGCGGGTCAATACGGTGCTGGCTGATGAGTTGGCGGGGGCTGTCCATGCCCTGGCTCTGCATACTTACACCGCGTCAGAGTGGGCCGCCAGAGAGGCCGCACCCATCACGCCCAGCTGCGTCGGTAAGCCGGGGGCGTAGACGCTATTGCCGTTTTATTCATTAAAATTTCTTGACTGATGAGACCCCCAATATGGGGTGTCTCCCAAGGGGCGATGTTATCTCTTTCCCTGCTATGGCTGGCCCAGCGACAAGGTAATCTGCTGATTAATTTTGTGATTGCGAATGAATTTTCCTGTTTTGTCATGGCAGGGCCAAAGCGTGAAGTGATAAACTCGGTCGCTTGTTGAATTTCCATGACGTGGCCCGTGGCGTCTCGCCGGTAGTAAGGCCATATCCTGGAGAGTCAATCCGCCCGTCGGGAGCTCTCTCGACGCTTACCAACCTGTCTTCCCGTAACGGTAGTGCAAGTGAGTATGATTACAATTAAAAGAGGACTGGACATCCCTGTGCTGGGTGCGCCAGAGCAAGTAATCTACGATGGCCCCGCCATCACCCGTGTCGCTACACTCGGCGAGGAGTACGTGGGGATGCGACCCACCATGACCGTCAAGGTCGGGGATCGCGTCAAGAAAGGTCAGGTTCTCTTCGAAGACAAGAAGAATCCTGGCGTGAAATTCACGGCCCCTGCTGCCGGTGTGATCGCAGAGATCAACCGTGGTGACAAGCGTGTCCTGCAATCCGTCGTTATTGATATCGACGGTGACGAGCAGATCACCTTCCCCTCCTTCCCTTCAGCCGAATTGCCCAAGCTGGAACGCGCCAAGGTTCAAGAGACCCTGGTTGAGTCCGGACTGTGGGTCGCGCTGCGGACTCGTCCGTTTAGCAAGGTGCCCGCCATCGGCAGCGCGCCGCGCGCCATCTTCGTGACGGCCATGGATACCAATCCGCTGGCGGCCAGCGCTGAGCTTATCATCCGCAGCGAAGAGCAGGCCTTCCTCGACGGTCTGGCGGTGCTGACCCGTTTGACCGACGGCAAGGTGTATGTGTGCAAGGCTGAGGGCAGTCTGCCCAAATCATCGCTGGTTCAGGTGCATGAAGAGGTCTTCGTTGGCCCGCATCCGGCCGGTCTGCCGGGCACCCACATCCATTTCATTGAGTCCGCCAGCGCCCAGAAAACCGTCTGGCACATCAACTATCAGGATGTGATCGCCTACGGCAAGCTGTTCACCAGCGGTGAGCTGCCGGTCGAGCGTATCGTCTCCCTGGCCGGGCCCAATGTGCTCAAGCCGCGTCTGCTGCGCACCCGTATCGGTGCTAGCCTGACCGAGCTGACCGACAACGAGCTGCGTGCCGACGAGAACCGTATCATCTCCGGTTCGGTGTTGAGTGGCGTGCATGCCAAGGATGTGGTGGCCTATCTCGGTCGTTACCACAACCAGGTCAGTGTGCTGGGTGAAGGGCGTGAGCAGGAGTTCCTTGGCTGGGTTAACCCGAGCGCCAACAAGTTCACCATCACTCGTACTACCCTGTCTCACCTGTTCAAGGGCAAGTTGTTTCACTTCACCACCACCACCAACGGGAGTGATCGTGCCATGGTGCCTATCGGCAACTATGAGCGCGTGATGCCGCTCGATATTCTGCCGACCCTGCTGCTGCGGGATCTGGTGGCCGGTGATACCGACAGTGCCCAGACCCTCGGCTGCCTTGAGCTGGATGAGGAAGACTTGGCCCTGTGCACCTTCGTCTGCCCGGGCAAGACCGAATATGGTCCGCTGCTGCGCCAGTGCCTGACCAAGATCGAACAGGAAGGTTAAGCGATGAGTTTCAAGCAACTTCTGGAGAAGATGGAGCACCACTTCGAGCCGGGCGGTAAGTACGAGAAGTACTATGCCCTGTTCGAGGCGGCCTACACCCTTTTCTACACCCCGGGTTCCGTAACCCGTAGCAGCTCCCATGTGCGTGATGCGATCGATCTTAAGCGCATGATGATCATGGTGTGGCTGGCTGTGTTCCCGGCCATGTTCTGGGGCATGTACAACGTCGGTAACCAGGCCATCGCCGCCATTGCTCAGGTGGGCAGTGCCGCCGGTGCCGATTCCTGGCGTTATGCCCTGGCAACCCTGTTCGGTGCCTCGCTCGATCCGGCCGTGGCCGGTGTCGGCAGCAAGATGCTGATCGGGGCGGCCCACTTCCTGCCCATCTACCTGACCGTGTTCCTGGTCGGTGGTTTCTGGGAAGTGCTGTTTGCCATGGTGCGCAAGCACGAGATCAACGAAGGCTTCTTCGTCACCTCTATCCTGTTTGCCCTGATCGTGCCGCCCGATCTGCCCCTGTGGCAGGCCTCCCTCGGCATCACCTTTGGTGTGGTCATGGCCAAGGAGGTGTTCGGCGGTACCGGTAAGAACTTCCTGAACCCGGCCCTGGCGGGTCGAGCCTTCCTGTTCTTCGCCTACCCGGCGCAGATCTCCGGTGACGCCGTGTGGGTCGCCGTGGATGGCTTCTCCGGTGCTACGGCTCTGAGCCAGTGGGCACAGGGTGGTCAGGCTGCTCTTATCAACGCCACTACCGGCCAGACCATCAGCTGGATTGATGCCTTCCTCGGCAATCTGCCGGGCTCCATCGGTGAGGTCTCCACCCTGATGATCCTGCTCGGTGGTGCGATGATCATCTATATGCGCATCGCCTCCTGGCGCATCGTGGCCGGCGTTATGCTCGGCATGGTCGCTACCTCCCTGCTGTTCAATGTGATCGGCTCCGACACCAACCCCATGTTCAGCATGCCGTGGCATTGGCATCTGGTGCTGGGTGGTTTCGCCTTCGGCATGATGTTCATGGCCACCGACCCCGTTTCTGCTTCCTTTACCAATACCGGTAAGTGGTGGTACGGCGCCCTGATCGGGGTGATGGTCGTGCTGGTGCGCGTGGTCAACCCCGCGTTCCCGGAAGGCATGATGCTGGCCATTCTGTTTGCGAACCTGTTCGCCCCGCTGTTTGACCACTTCGTGGCCCAGGCGAACATCAAGCGGAGGATCGCTCGTGGCGTTTAATAAAGATTCCACCCTGGGCACCATCGGCGTCGTTGCCGTACTGTGCCTGGTCTGCTCCATCGTGGTGTCTGTCGCAGCCGTCGGCCTGCGTCCGGCGCAGCTCGCCAACAAGGCGCTCGACAAGCAGACCAATATCCTCGCCGTCGCCGGTCTGGATGTAAGCAACGTCGCCAAGACCTATGGCGACAAGATTGAAGCCCGCCTGGTCAACCTGAGCACCGGTGAGTTCGTGACCGACGGTAGCTTCGGCGATCCGGACGACTTCGACATGCTGGCGGCCGCTAAAGATCCGGCCAAGAACCTGCTCCTGGCTGGGGCTGATGACCGTGCCGGTCTCAAGCGTATCGCCAAGGTGATGCCGGTCTATCTGGCCAAGGGTGAAGACGGTCAGGTTGACTCCATCATTCTGCCCATCTACGGCCAGGGTCTGTGGTCCACCATGTACGCCTTCCTGGCGGTGGCGCCGGATGGCCAGACCGTCAAGGGCATCACCTACTATGACCACGGTGAAACCCCGGGTCTGGGCGGTGAGATCGAGAATCCGGCCTGGCGCGAGCTGTTTATCGGCAAGAAGCTGTTCGGTGACGACGGCAAGCTGGCCCTACAGATCATCAAGGGGCACGCCCCCGAGGGTTCCGAGCATGAAGTGGATGGCCTTTCTGGCGCCACGCTGACCTCCAACGGCGTCCAGCACACCTTCGAGTTCTGGATGGGTTCCAATGGCTTTGGTCCGTTCCTGGCCAAGCTGCGTGCAGGAGAGCTCAACAATGGCTGACAAGAGCGAAATGAAAAAGCTGCTGCTCACCCCGGTGCTCGGCAACAACCCCATTGCCCTTCAGGTGCTGGGTGTCTGTTCCGCCCTGGCGGTGACCAGCCAGATGAAGACCGCATTCGTGATGACGCTGGCCGTGACCGCGGTGACCGCCTTCTCGAACCTCTTCATCTCGATGATCCGCAACCAGATCCCCAACAGCGTGCGGATCATTGCCCAGATGGCGATCATCGCCTCCCTGGTTATCGTGGTGGATCAGGTGCTCAAGGCCGTGGCCTATGACATCTCCAAGCAGCTGTCGGTGTTCGTCGGTCTCATCATCACCAACTGTATCGTGATGGGTCGTGCCGAGGCCTATGCCATGAAGAGTGCGCCGCTGCCCTCCTTCCTGGATGGTATCGGTAACGGTCTTGGCTATGGTGCCGTGCTGCTGGCGGTCGCGACTGTGCGTGAAATCCTGGGCTCCGGCTCCTGGTTCGGCATCGAGCTGCTGCCGCTGGTGAATAACGGTGGCTGGTATGTGCCTAACGGCCTGCTGCTGCTGCCGCCGAGCGCGTTCTTCCTGATCGGCCTCATCATCTGGGCAGTTCGTACCAAGGATCCCAAGCAGGTGGAGGCGAAGGAGTAAGAGATGGAACACTATATCAGCCTGTTGATCCGTTCGATCTTCATCGAAAACCTGGCGCTCGCCTTCTTCCTCGGGATGTGTACCTTCCTCGCGGTCTCCAAGAAGGTGAAGACGGCTATCGGCCTCGGTATTGCCGTGGTCGTGGTGCAGACCATCGCCGTGCCGGCTAACAACCTTATCTACAACTATGTGTTGAAGGCCGGCGCCCTCTCTCCCGAGCTGGATCTGAGCTTCCTGAGCTTCATCACCTTCATCGGGGTGATTGCGGCGCTGGTGCAGATCCTGGAGATGGCGCTGGACAAGTACTTCCCGGCCCTCTACAACGCCCTCGGCATCTTCCTGCCGCTTATCACCGTGAACTGTGCCATCTTCGGTGGCGTCTCCTTCATGGTGCAGCGTGACTACAACTTTGCCGAGTCTGTCGTCTATGGCGTTGGCTCCGGCTTCGGTTGGATGCTGGCGATCGTGGCCATGGCGGGGATCCGCGAGAAGATGAAGTACTCCGATGTACCCGATGGCCTGCGCGGTCTGGGCATCACCTTCATCACTGCCGGCCTGATGGCGCTGGGCTTCATGTCCTTCTCTGGTATCTCCCTGTAATCGGAAAGGAACGATAGATGGAAATTATTTTGGGTGTGGTCATGTTTACCGTGATCCTGCTGGCGCTGGTGGCAGTCATTCTGTTCGCCAAGTCCAAGCTGGTGGCCGCGGGCGACGTGACAATCTTGATTAACGACGACGCAGGCAAGGCGGTGAAGACCCCGGCCGGCGGCAAGCTGCTCGGCGCCCTTGCCGGCAGCGGTATCTTCGTCTCCTCCGCCTGCGGTGGCGGCGGCTCCTGCGGTCAGTGCCGCGTGCGCGTCAAGTCCGGTGGCGGCGACATCCTGCCGACCGAGCTCGATCACATCAGCAAGCGCGATGCCCGCCACGGCGAGCGTCTGGCCTGCCAGGTGACCGTGCGTCAGGACATGGACATCGAGCTGCCGGAAGAGATCTTCGGCGTGAAGAAGTGGGAATGTACCGTCATCTCCAATGACAACAAGGCCACCTTCATCAAGGAGCTCAAGCTGCAGATCCCCGATGGCGAGAGTGTGCCGTTCCGCGCCGGTGGTTATATCCAGATCGAGGCGCCGGCCCACCACGTCTACTACAAGAACTTCGATATTCCCGAGGAGTATCGTGGTGACTGGGATCGCTTCAAGATCTTTGATCTGGAGTCCAAGGTCGATGAGCCGATCATCCGTGCCTACTCCATGGCCAACTATCCGGAAGAGTTCGGCATCATCATGCTCAACGTGCGGATCGCAACCCCGCCGCCGAGCAACTGGAGCGCCCCTCCGGGACAGATGTCCTCCTACATCTTCAACCTGAAGCCGGGTGATAAGGTGACCATCTCTGGGCCGTTCGGTGAGTTCTTTGCCAAGGACACCGATGCTGAGATGGTGTTCATCGGTGGTGGTGCGGGCATGGCGCCGATGCGCTCCCACATTTTCGACCAGCTGCGCCGCCTGAAGAGCAAGCGCAAGATGAGCTTCTGGTACGGTGCCCGCTCCAAGCGCGAAATGTTCTACGTGGAAGATTTCGACATGCTGGCGGCCGAGAACGAGAACTTCGTCTGGCACGTGGCGCTGTCTGATCCGCAACCGGAAGACAACTGGGACGGCTATACCGGCTTCATCCACAACGTGCTCTATGAGAACTACCTCAAGAACCACGAGGCGCCGGAAGACTGCGAGTTCTACATGTGCGGCCCTCCCGTGATGAACGCCGCCGTCATCAACATGCTCAAGAGTCTGGGTGTGGAAGATGAGAACATCCTGCTCGACGACTTCGGTGGCTAACCGGTGCGTTTGGCAGTAAGGACATGGCTGGCCCTCTTCGGGCTGGCCTTTTTCTTGACGGGGTGCAGTCAGGAAAAGGTCCAAACCCGGCCGGAGATCCACATCACCGGCAGCACCATGGGTACCTACTATTCCATTAAGGTGGCTGACGATGTCATCCCCGACGTCAAGGCCTTCCAGACCCAGATCGACGTCCTGCTTGAGCGGGTCAACGATCAGATGTCCACCTATCGCCCCGAATCCGAGCTGTCGCGCTTCAACCAGAGCCGTAACCACCGGCCCGTGGTGGTCTCCCGCGATACCGCCAGGGTGGTGATCGAGTCGTTGCACCTGGGTCGCGAGACCCGCGGTGCCCTCGACGTGACGGTGGGGCCGCTGGTCAATCTGTGGGGCTTTGGTCCGGACAAACGGCCGACCAAGGTGCCAAGTGACGAGCTGATTGCCCAGACTCGCCAGAAGACCGGTCTTGGCAACCTGCACGTGGTCACCTCGGCTGATGCCGATACCTTGCAAAAGGATATTCCCGACCTCTATGTGGATCTCTCCGCCATTGCCAAGGGGTTTGGCGTCGACAAGGTGGCCGAATACATCGAGTCGCTTGGTGCGCGTAACTACTTAGTCGAGATCGGTGGCGAGCTGCGTCTCAATGGTCACAACGGCAAGGGGCACCCGTGGCGGGTCGCCATCGAAAAGCCAGTGGCCGGCAGCGAGCAGGGCTCGGTGCAGGAGGTGATCGTGGTGGGCGACAACGGGGTGGCTACCTCAGGGGATTACCGCAACTATTACGAGATGGATGGGCAGCGCTTCTCCCACACCATCGATCCGGCCACCGGCAAGCCGATCCAGCACCGGCTGGTCTCGGTTACCGTGGTGCACCCCTCCTGCATGACCGCAGACGGATTGGCCACGGCGCTGACCGTGATGGGGCCGGAGAAGGGCATGGCCTTTGCCAAGGAGAAGGGGCTGGCCATTTTCATGGTCGTCAAGACCGACGAAGGGTTCCGCGAGGAGTACTCGGAGGCCTTCAAGCCGTATCTGGTGAGAAAGTGATATGCAAGTCTTCCTGATTACCTTTGCCGTCTTCCTGTTGGTGGTGCTGGGCATGGCCATCGGCTACATCGTCAAGAAGAAGAGCATCTCTGGCTCGTGCGGGGGGCTTGGCTCCATCGGCATCGAGAAGGAGTGCGACTGTCCCGAGCCGTGTGACAATCGCAAGAAGAAGATGGCCGCCGAGGAGGCGCGCCGCAAGATGCTCGAAGAGAACCGCATCCTGTAATGCAACGACGGGGCCCAGTGGGCCCCGCCGCTTTTTCCTCCCCACGGCCTCAGTAGTCGTACTGATGGCACTGTTTGTTATGAAACTCCACCTGCCAGCGTGCCAGCTCCTCCCGGGTTCCTAGGGCATCTCCTTGCTTGATGGCCAGCTTGAGGGCGGCCATTCGGTCATACAGCCAGCGGCACTCGGCGGTCGGGTGGTTTTTGGCGCTCAGCGGCAGGGCCAGCAGGCTTAGGATGAAGATAACGGCTCGCATGGTGATGACTCCTCGGCAATGAAATGAGAGAGATAGGCCGCTTTCCTATCTGGGGGCTGTCAAAACTGGCAGTCAACTGGGGTATACTGGGTTTTTATCCAGTTAAGGAGGCGGCTATGGGGTTTTCATCGTCAGAGCGCACGGCGCTGCTCTCCCTCAAGGGGGTGGGGCCGACCGTGCTGACCCGGCTCGAGGCCGTGGGCATCGACAGTCTGGCGATACTGGCTCAGAGCGAGGCGGATGAGCTGCTGCGCACCATTTCCCTGATGCTCGGCTCGACCTGTTGGCGCAACAGCCCGCAGGCGCGCGCCGCCATCACCGCCGCCATTGCGCTGGCGCGTCAGCTCGGTGAGGAGCACCCCCGGTGAGCGAGGGGATACGCAAGATCATCCATGTGGACATGGATTGCTTCTATGCCGCAGTGGAGATGCGCGATAACCCGGCGCTGTGCGAGCTGCCCATCGCCGTGGGGGGCGCGACAGAGCGGCGCGGCGTCATCAGCACTTGCAACTATGTGGCACGCCGT
This sequence comes from Aeromonas simiae, assembly GCF_014892695.1. Lineage (NCBI taxonomy): Bacteria > Pseudomonadati > Pseudomonadota > Gammaproteobacteria > Aeromonadales > Aeromonadaceae > Aeromonas > Aeromonas simiae. Next base: position 2,637,143 of record NZ_CP040449.1, on the reverse strand, counting down.
TTCGGGGTACGCTCGGCCATGCCGACGGCGCTGGCGCGCAAACTCTGCCCGCCGCTGGTGCTGCTGCCGGGGCGCATGAGTTATTACAAGGAGGTGTCGCGCCAGCTGCACGCCATCTTCCGCCGCTATACCGAGCTCATCGAGCCGCTCTCCCTCGATGAAGCCTATCTGGACGTGACCAGCAGCCCGCAATGTGATGGCTCGGCCACCCGGATCGCCGCCGAGATCCGCGAAACTATCCGCCGCGAGCTGGGGTTGACCGCCTCGGCCGGGGTGGCTCCGAACAAGTTCCTGGCCAAGATCGCCTCCGAGCACAACAAGCCGGATGGCCAGTTCGTCATCGCCCCGCATCAGGTGGATGAGTTCGTGCGCCAGCTACCGCTCTCCCAGATCCCTGGCATCGGTCGCAAGAGTGCCGAGCGGCTGGCGGCCTTTGGCCTGTTCACCTGCGAGGATGTGCGGGGTCTTTCGCAAGAGGAGTGTCACCGCCACTTCGGCAAGATGGGGGACGTGCTGCAAGAGCGCATCTGGGGCCGTGATGAGCGGCCGGTACAGGTGAGCCGCGAGCGCAAGTCGGTCGGGGTCGAGACCACCTATGAGAGCGATCTGCCGCCGGATGAGGCTCTTTGCTGGCAGCAAATAGAGCGATTGCTGCCCGAGTTGCAACGGCGTCTGCTGCGCCACCACGGCGAGCGCCCCATCGGTGGGCTCGGTCTCAAGCTCAAATTTGCCGATTTCCAGCAGACCACCGTCTATCGCAGTTGCGATCACATCCAGCTCGAGCTACTCCACTCCCTGCTGCGGGAGGGGTTGCTGCGGGGGGCGGGCCGGGGGATCCGCCTCATCGGCTTGGTCGCCGGGGTGGGCGTGCGCCGTGAACAGCTCTCTTTCGATCTCTAGCCGCTTCCCCGATAACCCACTCGGCTCAGCCTGATGCCGAGTATGCGCATGGGCCCATACAGCGCAGCCCTTGGGCACGACGGTGTTGGCATCACGTGGGGTCGGCTGGAGTCGGTGGGCGGCCACTCTCTGGCTAAGCACTGCGGCCGAGGCAGGAAGTTAGGGGTAGCGAGGGGAGGGCACAGTGCCGGCAGAAAAAAGGCGCCAACACAGGAAGGCGCCAAGCTATTCAGATGACAGACAGGGTCAAATCGGAGGATTTGAACCTTTCTCCCCGCACGGGGAAAAGAACACAACACCACAATCGGTCGCCATGGGCTCCGGCAGAGGCCGCACATCGAACAGGCATCACAGATGCGAGCCATATGACAACGAATTGTTGACGCGAATTATGTTTATTCGCTGGTGGGCTGGCAACCGACAATTTATAATGCCGTTCATTAGAAAAATTCATCTTTTCGGCAGGAGTCATGTCGCGTCGTCTCCCCCCCCTCAATGCGCTCAAGGCCTTCGAGGCGGCTGCTCGGCATCTGAGCTTTACCCGGGCTGCAGAAGAACTTTTTGTCACCCAAGCTGCCATCAGCCACCAGATCAAGGCGCTCGAGGAGTACCTTGGTATCAAGCTGTTTCGCCGCAAGAACCGCTCGCTTCTGCTGACCGAGGAGGGGCAGGGCTACTTCCTCGATATCAAGGATATCTTTGCCTCTATCTCGGAGGCGACTGACAAGCTGCTGGCGCGCAGCGCCAAAGGGGCGCTCACCGTCTCGTTGCAGCCGAGTTTCGCCATCCAGTGGTTGGTGCCGCGGCTGGTGCGCTTTAGTGAGCGCCACCCGGATATCGATGTGCGCATCAAGGCGGTCGACATGGACGAAGGCTCGCTCACCGATGACGTGGACGTGGCCATTTACTATGGCCGGGGCAACTGGCCGGGAGTGCGGGCCGACAAGCTGCACACCGAGTACCTGATCCCGGTCTGCTCGCCGCTGCTGCTCACCGGCCCTAAACCGCTGCGAACGCCCCAGGATCTGACTGGCCACACCCTGCTGCACGACACCTCGCGCCGCGATTGGAAAGCGTGGTTCCGTCAGCTCGGCATCGATGCGCCCAACGTCAATCAGGGGCCCATCTTCAGCCACTCCACTATGGTGATCCAGGCCGCTATTCATGGTCAGGGGGTGGCCCTTGGCCACAGCGTGCTGGCCCAGCCTGAGATCGATGCGGGTCGCCTCATTTGCCCGTTCGAGCAGGTGCTGGTGAGCAAGAACGCCTTCTATCTGGTATGCCAGGAGCAGCAGGCCGATCTCGGCAAGATAGTGGCGTTTCGCGACTGGATGCTCGAGCTGGTGGAGCAGGAGGAGGCGCGCCGCCTCTCTCAGGTGTCGGCATGAGTGAGCACGCGTGGGTGCGCGCAGGCGATCCGGCGGCGCCAGTGCGTCTGCTGCTGGCCCATGGGGCAGGGGCTGGCATGGATCACCCCTTTCTGGCCCGCCTGAGCGAGTTGCTGGCCGGTGCCGATATCGAGGTGGTGCGCTTTAACTTTCCCTATATGATCGCCATGGCCGAGAGCGGCAAGCGGCGTCCGCCCGATCGGGCCCCGCAGCTGCTGGAGCACTGGCGCTCCATGATAGCGCGCTTTGCCCACCCCAGGTTGTTTCTGGCCGGCAAGTCGATGGGGGGGAGGATGGCGGCCGAGCTGGCCGATGAGAGCGGCGCCGCCGGGCTGGTGCTGCTGGGCTACCCCTTTCATCCGGTCGGCAAACCCGAGCGCTGGCGTGGTGAAGTGCTCAAGTCAATCCAGACGCCCACCCTGCTGCTGCAAGGGGAGCGCGACAGCTTTGGCTCGCGTGCCGAGCTGGCCGATTTTCCCTTCTCGGAGCGGGTGAGCAGGCACTGGATCCCCGATGGGGACCACAGTTTTGTACCGCGCAAGGCGAGCGGGCGTGACGAAGCGGCCAACTTGAGCCTGGCGGCGGGTCTTATCTCCCGCTTTATCGAGGAACGAGCGTCATGAGTGAAAAACGTCACTGGGTGGTGCTGGCCGCCCTGTTTGGCCTCTCGGCCACGGCGCTGGGGGCGTATGGCGCCCACGGCCTGCCTGCCACCGGTATCGCGGCTGACAAGCTCTCCGCCTTTCACAGTGCAGTGCAGTACCAATTTATCCATGCCCTGGCGCTGCTTGCGCTCGGGATCTCTTCTCTGCGCGGGCGGGCTGTGGCCATCGCCTGCGCCCTGTTCGTGCTGGGGACCCTAGGGTTTTCCGGTAGCATCTATGCCATGGTGCTGCTCGGAACCAAGGGCATCGGCCTGCTGACCCCGGCCGGCGGACTCTGTTTCATGTTGGGATGGGCAACTCTGATCTGGGTTGGCTGTCGTCTTGGAGGAAAGAATGAATAACCTGCTGATTTATTGCCGTCCCGGCTTCGAGAAGGAGGCGGCGGCAGAGATCACCGAGCGAGCCAGCGAGCTGCAGTGCTACGGTTTTGCCCGGGTCAAGGACGACAGCGGCTATGTGCTCTTCGAGTTGTATGAAGAGGGGCAGGCCGATCTGCTGGCGCGCAAGCTCCCCTTCCGCGAGCTGATCTTCGCCCGCCAGATGCTGGTGCTGACCCACGATCTTGCCGATCTTGATCCGGGCGATCGTATCCGCCCCATCGTCGACGCCTGCCGCGACTATGCCATCTGCGGCGATCTGCGGGTCGAGACCGCCGACACCAACGAGGCCAAGGAGCTGTCGGGTTTTTGCCGTAAGTTCACCGTCCCCCTGCGCCAGGCCCTGCGCAGCAACGAGATCCTGACCCAGAAAGAGACCCGGCATCGCCCGGTGTTCCACGCCTTCTTCCTGGCCACCGACCATGTGCTGCTCGGCTACTCCTACTCGTTCAACAACTCCGAGTTCCACATGGGGATCCCGCGCCTGCGCTTCCCCTCCGATGCCCCGAGCCGCTCCACCCTCAAGCTCGAGGAGGCGTTCCACGTCTTCGTACCGAAAGAGGAGTGGGACGTGCGTCTGACCTCGGGCATGAAGGCGGTCGATCTCGGCGCCTGCCCGGGGGGCTGGACCTATCAGTTGGTGCGCCGTGGCATGATGGTTACCGCCGTCGATAACGGCATGATGGCCGACTCCCTGATGGAGACCGGCCAGGTGAAACACCTACGCGAAGACGGCTTCCAGTGGAAACCGGTCAAGAAGAATAACTACTGGCTGGTGTGTGACATGGTCGACAAGCCGGCGCGGGTGGTGCACATGGTGGCGGACTGGTTCCAGGATGGACTGTGCCAGGAGGCGATCTTCAACCTCAAGCTGCCGATGAAGAAGCGCTTCGTCGAGGCCGAGCACAACCTGAATGTGCTGCGCGAGCGGCTGGCCGAGGTCGACCCGAGCTTCGTCATCCAGGCCAAGCAGCTCTATCACGATCGCGAGGAGATCACGGTGCACGTCTATAACCGTTATGCCCTCTCCAAGCTGGTGCCCCAGTCTCAGAAGCGGTAATCGAAGCGCAGGCTGGACTCGTCGTCGGTCAGTTTGACCTCGACCTGTAGCGGAATGCGTTTGTCGGTCGGGTTGAATTGCAGTTTCAGCCCGTCCCCCCTGAGCTTGACCGCCGTGTTGATGCCGCCGGCCTTGAACTTGACCCTCGGCTTGTAGCGCTCAAACGAGAGAGAGACGCTCTTCTCCGGGGTCAGGTTGAGCTGATGGTAGGGGGTAATGGTCTGCTGGCCGTTGCGGTCGATCTTCACGTCGAGCCCCATGCTGTAGCGCGACGAGCGGCCCAGCAGGCCATTGCTGTCCAGCGAGGTCTCCAGTGGGGCGTTGTTGGGTAGCTCCTGCGCCTGTTTCCAGGCGGTGACATCCGGCTTCTCCAGCCCCATGGCTGGCAGCGATATGAGCATCAATGCGAGCAGCAAGCGCATGGTGGAATCTCCCTGTTTCCTGCCCTCAACCATAGCTCATGGTGTTACGGGAAGAGGGGGTGCCACCCACAAAAAAGGGAGCCAACGGCTCCCTTTTTTGTCGTTCAGCGGTTACAGGCGGGCAATGACGGCCTGGGTAAACTCATCTGTGCTGGCGCTGCCACCGAGATCGCGGGTGACATGCTCACCGGCTTCTATGGTGGCGCGCACGGCCCCCAGGATGCGCTCGGCCTTCTCTTGCATGCCGAGGTACTCCAGCATCTGCACCGAGGCCAGGATGACCGAGGTGGGGTTGGCAATGTTCTTGCCAGCGATGTCCGGTGCTGAGCCGTGCACTGCCTCGAAGATGGCGGCGCCACTGCCGATGTTGGCACCCGGCGCCATGCCAAGACCGCCGACCAGACCGGCGCACAGATCCGAGAGGATGTCGCCGAACAGGTTGGTGGTGACCATGACATCAAAGCGCTCCGGGTACATCACCAGGTTCATGCAGGCGGCGTCGACGATCATTTCCTCGCACTGGATCTCCGGATAGCGGGCCGCCACCTGACGGGCCACCTCCAGGAACAGGCCGGAGGTGGACTTGAGGATGTTGGCCTTGTGTACCACGGTGACCTTCTTGCGTCCCTCGTTCTTGGCCAGCTCGAAGGCGAAGGTGGCGATGCGCTCTGCCCCTTCGCGGGTGATGATGCTCATCGCCTCGGCGCTGTTGTTGTCGTCGCTGCGCTTTTGGCCGGCACCTGAGTACATCCCCTCGGTGTTCTCGCGCACCGTGATGATGTCGATGTTCTCGTAGCGGCTCTTGGTGCCATTGAAGGAGATAACCGGGCGCACGTTGGCGTAGAGGTTGAACTTCTTGCGCAGGGAGACGTTGATGGAGGTGAAACCGCCACCGACCGGGGTGGTGAGGGGGCCCTTGAGGCTCACCTTGTTGCGCTCGATGAGATCCAAGGTGGCTTGTGGCAGCAGTTCACCGTGTTTTTCGAGGGCAACCAGGCCGGCGTCGGCGTAGTCATAGTCGAAGTCGCAGCCGGCGTGCTGCAAAATTTGAATGGCGGAGTCGATGATGCTGGGGCCGATGCCGTCGCCCGGGATGACGGTAATTCTGGTTTTGGACATAGGGCACTTCCGAGGTACATAAAGAGGTAGAAGTCGGTGTTTCTTATACCATTTTATAAAGATTTACACCATTTTTCTTTACAACCAAGGTCGTATCCTCGTCGATTATTCTGACTTTTCCCCCGGCAACGGAAGACGCAGGTCGCGCAGGTTGAAGCCGAGCTCGATGTCATCGCGCAGCCGTACCAGTTCACAGGCCAGACGCGCCTCATCGGCATGGGCATGCACTCGCTTCACCGCCTTGTCATCACTCTCGATGCTGAGGATGGCCTCCAGCGAGCCATGGGCTTGTAGCAAGGCCGCGGCGCTCTTCGGGCCGATCCCCGGCACCCCCTTGATGCCGCTGCCCGACACGCCGGTCAGCGCCCAGTAATCGACCAACTGGGCTGACGTCACCCCAAACTGGCTCTGCACGAAGGGAAGATCGAGCCAGCGCTTGTTGAAGTAGTCGCGGATGCGGATCTCGGGGCAGAGCAGCTGGCAGAACCCCTTGTCGGTGGAGATGATGGTGACGGCCTGGCCGTGATGGGCCACCTTGCGGGCCAGGGTGGCAATCAGATCGTCCGCCTCGTCGGTCTGGGAGAGCAAGGAGTCGATGGCAAGCTCCCAGAAGGCGTCCTGCAAGGTCTCGAGGCCGGTGCGCAGCTCGGTCGGCATCGGCGTGCGTCCCTCCTTATAGGCGGGGAAGCGCACCTTGCGCCAGCCGCGAACCTCGGCGTCAAACACGGCGATGGCGTGAGTGGGGGCGGCCTGAGCGAGCAGTTTGTGGGTGGTATTGATGAGGGTTGCCCGGGTCGCGATGAGGGCCTGTTCGGGCGTCAGCGATTGCCCCGCCTGCACGGCGTGGATGCGGCGGATGAGGTTGAGGGCGTCGATGATCAGCAGGTGGGACATGGGCGGCTCGCTCGGTTCGGGCCGCCCATTGTAACAAAAGGGGGCGCCATGCGCCCCCTTTGGGTCATCCGTGATTAGCGCACTATCTCGTAGCAGGGCACGTAGGCGCTGCCCGGCAGCTTCATGCGTTGCTGCTTGACGAAGCTTTGCAGCAGTTTATCCATCAGTTGCATCAGCTCCTTGTCGCCATGGATCTTGAACGGCCCCTTCTTCTCGATGGCGCGGATGCCGGCCTCTTTCACGTTGCCCGCCACGATACCGGAGAAGGCGCGGCGCAGGTTGGCTGCCAGGGTCTGGGGCGGTTGATCCCGGTGCAGGTTGAGGCTGGCCATGTTGTCATGGGTCGGCTCGAACGGCAGTTGGAACTCGGGCTCAATCTTGAGCGACCAGTTGAAGGAGTAGGCATCGCCCACCGACTTGCGGTATTCGCGGATCTTCGGCATTCCCTCCTTCATCACTCTGGCCACCTCGGGGGCGTCGCCAATGATGATGCGATAGAGGCTGGTGGCCGCCTCACCCAGGGTGGCGCGCACGAAGTCATCGATCGCCTTGAAGTAGTCGGCGCTCTCCTTGGGCCCGGTCAGCACGATGGGGACGGGCTGACGCTCGTTGGCCGGGTGCATCATGATGCCGAGCAGGTAGAGCAGCTCCTCGGCGGTGCCTACCCCGCCCGGGAAGACGATGATGCCATGGCCGAGGCGCACGAAGGCCTCCAGCCGCTTCTCGATATCCGGCAGGATCACCAGCTCGTTGACGATAGGGTTGGGCGGCTCGGCGGCGATGATCGAAGGCTCGGTCAGGCCGATGTAACGGCTGCTCTTGATGCGCTGCTTGGCGTGGCCCACGGCAGCCCCCTTCATCGGCCCCTCCATGGCGCCGGGGCCGCAGCCGGTGCAGATGTTGAGCTCGCGCAGCCCCAGCTCGTTACCCACCTGGCGGGTGTAGCGGTACTCCACCTCGTTGATGGAGTGGCCACCCCAACAGACCACCAGATTGGGATCGGCGCCGGGCTGCACCGCTTTGGCGTTGCGCAGGATGGAGAACACCACGTTGGTGATGTGGGTGGAGTTGGTCAGGTTGACCTGGCGGTTCGATTCGAGCTGGTTCGATACATACAGGATGTCGCGCAGTACCGAGAAGAGGTGCTCTTGAATGCCGCGGATGATCTCACCGTCGACGAAGGCGTGCTCGGGGGCGTTGAACAGCTCCAACTTGACCCCGCGCTCACGGCGGATCACATGGATATCGAAGCTCTTGTAGCGCTCCAGTATCTCTTTGGAGCTATCGGTCTGGCTGCCGGAGTTGAGCACGGCCAGGGAGCAGTTGCGAAACAGTTGGTAGATGTCGCTGGTGGCGGTCTGCTTGAGGCGATCCACCTCAAGTTGCGACAGCAGATCCATGCTGCCGACCGGATTGATATGGGTAATCATAGGGCCCCCTTCGGGTCGTTGTTATTGTGGCGTACAGCTCCGTGCGGGAGAGGCGTGGCGTGGCGCCGGTCGCTAGATACTAGATGCAAGCCTAGGGGGAGGGGAATAGCAACGGGGCGCGACCGCTGGTTTTTCAACCAGTTGCCGCACCCCGGTCACAGCACTATGTTGACCTGATCGCGGCCCGAGTGCTTGGAGCCGTAGAGTGCCTGATCGGCCCGCTCAAAGGCGTCGGTGGTCTGATCGCCCTCCTTGAACAGGGTGGCACCGATGGAGATGGTGATCTCTACCCGGGCGTCCTTGAAGCGAAACGGGATGCTCTTGATGGTCTGACGCAACTTGTCGAGAGGCTTGTGGAACTTCTCCGGGTTGATGTTGGGCAGCAGCACCACAAACTCCTCGCCGCCGAAGCGGGCGATGAAGTCGGTGTCGCGCAACGAGCGCTGCAACGCCTTGGCCACCACCTTGAGAGCCTTGTCGCCGGCCATGTGGCCGTAGTTGTCGTTGATGGTCTTGAAGTGATCGATGTCGATCACTGCCAGACACAGGGGGGTCTGGTAGCGCAGCCAGCGCTTGTATTCGAGCTCAAGCCGCTCCTCCAGCGCCGCTCGGTTGTGCACCTGGGTCAGGCTGTCGAGAAACAGCTTGTGCTTTTGGATGGTGAGCCGTTTCTTGTACTCGGCGGTCTCCTCCTTCATCAGGCGCAGCTTGGCCTCCATGGAGGAGAGGCGGGTGATGAGGTGACGCTCCCGCTGATAGAGGGCATCCCGATCGCTAAGCAGCAAGGAGATGGCGTCCATGTGGCGATGCATGTCCTGCTTGAGCAGCTCCAGAGTACCGGCCTGGGCCAGGGTCTCATCGATGGAGCGCAGCTCCTTGTTGAGGGCCTGACGGCTGCGGCTGGTCTCCTCTTGCAGGGTGCGCCCCTCATCGAGGCTCTCGGTGAAGCTGAAGTGCACCGCGTGCAGCCCCTCGTTGAGGCTGATGAGGAAGGCCTGGGACGCTTTACGCTCCTCGCGGGTTCCCTGAATGATGAGTTCGATCACTTGCAGCGCCAGCTCGGAGAGCTTGGCGAGGGTGACACCACTGAGCAGCTCGCGGCGCACCATGTCGAGGCGATCCCCGACCTCGCCGGCGAAGTCCAGTTCGGTGATGAGGCGTTGCAGCTCGTCAGCCAGCTTGCCATAACTGCGCCCGCCGAGTTCGACGGACGGGTTATCGTCTTCCCGCAGCAGTGGTTCCCCCAACTGCTGGAACTTCAATGCCTGCTGGTAATACTCAAGCAGTTTCAGCACTTTGCGGTGATAGTCACCAAAGCTGTAGCCATCGTCGGCGAGCAGATGCTCGCGCAGTGCCTGACAGGCCCGCTCCGGGAAATCCTTGACCGGCTTGATGTGCTTGGCGCCGTACTGGATGGCGCTGCGAGCCGAACCGATGGAGTCCTTGACCGAGTCACCGTGGTGTTGCAGCAGTCGCTCGATCAGCGCCAGCTCGGCATCGAGGGTGGTGTAGGGCTGATGGATGTCGATCTTCTGCTTGAGCTTGGCCAGCTTGGTGTCAAGCTCACGGTCATGGCCGCGGCAGGCGAGCATCAGCTTGCCGATGAACTGCGTCACCCTGGTCCGTTCGGCGATCATGCTCTCCCTAAGCTGGGCCAGCTCGGGGTGCGTGTCCGGTGCGTCGCTGGGGGGCGAAAGAGCCTTGTCCTTCATGAAAGAGTCGCCTGTTGCTGTCTTTATTATTGCGAGTGGTCGACGACTCCAGCAGGCTGCTTCCTTGCCAGCTCATGCCACTCAACCCATTGTTTTTCGTGAGAAGAATTCACTTTAACCAATCCCTTGTCAATTGCCATCAGGCAGCGCTCCCACACGTCGCCATGGAAGAAGGCCGCCTGCTGGCAATCGACGGCTGCCAGCTCTAGCCAGACCGCCTCGCCGCTGCGCTCGGCCAGCTGCAATGCCCCGGCCAAGGCGAGGAAGCAGAGATCGAAAAGACGCTGGTGATCGACCGCGCCGGCCGCCTTGGGCAGGAAGGGGTAGCTGACGATGCCGAGGGCGCAGCGGCGCTCGAGCGGCAGCTCGCTTGGGAAGTCATGCAGCCACGCCAGCAGCTCGCCCGCCAGCTTTGGCAGGTCGGTGACGTGGCGTTGGGGGATCACATAGAGCAGGTGCCCCTCGCGCAGGTCATAGATGCGTCCATCGGGGGGATTGCCGGCGGCGAGATAGCGGCCAAACTGCTGCTCTAGCTCGCTCGCCACCTGATGGCCGAAGCGCTCACGGCAGTCGGCCAGGAAGGGCACCTTGAACAGCAGGTAGTGCAGCTTGTCATCGAAGGCTTTGTCGCCCTGCTCGCCGAGATACCAGCGATCCGAGCTCTGACGGCGCTTGGCGATTTCGACTGGCGTGCGTTGCAGCAGGCGTTGCCAGTTGGGCAGTCCGCTGCGCGGCTCGCGTTGCAGTGACTTGCCCAGCAGCTTGTTCTGCTGGCGGGCGGTGCGCAGTTTGATCCAGAGGGTGAAAAAGAGCCAGGCGAACAGGGCCAGCGAAAGGCCGGTCACCACCGAGGTCCACTGGTAGCGCTGGCGCTCGCTCCTCTCCTGCTTGAGTTCATGGGTGAGCTGGCTGAGTTGCTGCTGATACTCCACCTGCTGATAGTGCTCGGTGAGGCCGTCTTGATAGAGGGCCGCCTCCTGCTGGCGCGACAGCTCGCTGCTCTGGTGGTACTTCTTGTAGCTGTCGAGCGCCTGCTGGTAGTAGCCCTTTTGCTCATAGGCAGTGGCCAGCAGGCGATGGGTGTTGCGCTGGCGCAGGCTGTCGCCGATGCGGTTGGCCAGGGTCAGGGCATTCTCGAGCTGGAGGATGGCGATGCCTGACTCGTTCTGGCGCAGGTGCAGCTCGCCGAGCAGCAGCAGGGTGTCTATCTGGGCCTCTTTACTGTCGCCAAACTCGTAGGCTTGACGGGCGGCGGTGAGATAGTTGCGGGCCTGCACCAGATTGCCGTTTTGCAGATAGGTCTTGCCTATCTCGAACTTGAGGCGGGCGGTCTCGCTGCGCGAGGGATCATCCCCTTGCAGATCGAGGGCGTTGAAGAAGTAAACCAGCGCCATGTTCATGTCGCCAAGTTCGCGATTGAGGCGGGCCAGCTCGATCAGCGCCTCACTGAGCGGACGGGGGTCCCCCTGGTTCTGGTAGTGATCGGCCGATTCGCTGGCGAAGCTGAGCGCCTTCTTGAGATCCCCCTCCCGCCGGTAGAGGGCCGCTATCTGGCCGGTCAGTCGACCGAGGAAGGCGTGCTCTTCGCTCTCCTCCACCCGCTTGAGGGCGTCGAAGTATTGGCCAAGGGCCAGCTCGGGCTGCTTTTGCAGCAAGAAGAGATCCCCTTGCACCGCATTGACCCAAGCCAGGCGCAGGGGCTCACTGCTGCGCTCTGCGGCCTGTTGCGCCAGCGTCATCTGCTGTTTGGCTTGCTCGATGCGATGCTCACTCATGGCCAGCGAGGCTTCGAACAGGTGGCTGTAGACCTGCAAGGCATGCCGGTAAAGGGGGGGAGTATTGAGCTCTTTGTCTAGCTGCTCTAGCAAGGGGCGGGCTAGGTAGGCGCGGCTCTCATCCTGAGCCAGCAGGCGCGCTTGCAGATAGAGTGCACTGGCGGCTTGGCCGGGGAGCTTCTCCTGACGCGCCGCCTCCAGCGCCAGAGCGAAGGTGCGCATGGCCGACTCCCCCTGTCCGGCCTTGGCCTGACAAAATCCCTTGAGCAGTTGGGCGCTGTTGATCTGCTCTACGGTGCGGTAGTTGAGTAGCGGCTCGCGATAGGCGTGACTTTGGTTGCTGCCGAGCACCTGGGAGGGGTGTTCTGCCAGGCGTTTAAGAAAGGCGTTGGTCAGGCGCAGGCACTCATCCGGGCGACTGAATGCCAGGCTTTGGGCCGGCTGCAACTCGTTTGGCAACGACTCGCGGGCCAACTCCAGATCCGGAGTCGACAGGGAGGAGATCATCATTGCCAGAAGCAGAGAGTTCATCATCGGTTACAGCGCACAAGGGGTCATGGCATGTTATCTAGGGGCCCCTTGCACGTCCAGTTCAGAGGAGAGATTACTGACGAATCAATCGGATATTCGCGGGTGAACGCTCAAAATCGCTGCGAAAAGGGTTGATATCGAGGCCACCGCGACGGGTATAGCGGGCATAGACGGTGAGTTGCCGGCAACCGCAATGGGTCTTGAGATCGGTGAAGATGCGCTCGACACACTGTTCGTGGAACTCGTTGTGCTGGCGAAACGACACCAGATAGCGCAGCAGCTTCTCCCGCTCGATGCGCGGGCCACGGTAGTGGATCACCACAGAGCCCCAGTCCGGTTGGGCGGTGACCAGGCAGTTGGATTTGAGCAGGTGGCTGTGCAGGGTCTCCTCTACCTCCTCTGCTTGTGCCGCGCCACTGAGCCAGTCGGCGCTGAAGTGGTAGTCGTCGATCTCGATGTCGAGATCGTCGATGCACTCCCCCGGCAGGGTGGCGATGGTGGCGGGGGCCTGATGCAGGTGCCACAGGGTCACCGCCACAGGCGCGCCAGCGCAAGCGCTGAGATCCTGCTCAAGCAAGGCCCGAACAGCGTCGATGCTCGCGCAGCGGGTCTGGTTGAAGGAGTTGAGATAGAGCTTGAACGATTTTGACTCGATGAGGTTGGCGCTGGTGGCGGGCACCCGCACCTCACCCAGTGCCACGACCGGCTTACCCTTGCCGTCGAGCCAGGAGAGCTCATAGAGGGTCCAGATGTCTTCGCCCTGAAACGGCAAGGTGTCTCCCAGTTGCAGATCGTCGCGGTTGAGGCTGCGTGGCACCGGTTGCAGCAGCCCCGGTGTGTAGTGGCTGATGTAGTCGGACTTCTGCCCGAGGGCCAGTTGGGAGAGCGCCTTGGCGCCGGCGTAGCGGTCGTGATTGGTCATGGTGTCGATGTCGCTTAGAATGACGGACTTTGGCGGCAATTGTGGTGAATTTGCATGGCGGATCAAGTGTTGTCTGCGCTGGAGCGGCTATTTGCGCGTTGGCAGCAGCAAGGAGAGAGTCGGGGCAGTCTGCCCCTGTGTGAGGTGGAGGAGGGGTGGCGATCCCCTTGTGAGTTGGGAGAACCTCACGCCGGCATGGTGGCTTGGCGCCCCTTTGCCCGCGAGGCGCAGGAGGATTTCACGGCCCTTGAGGAGGCGCTTGAGCTCACGCTGCACCCGGCGGCTAAGGCCTTCTATGGCCACTGGTTCAGCCGTCCGCTCACCCTCTGGTACAAGGGGATGACTCTCTCCCTGATCCAGCCCTGGAACGCGCAGGACATGGATTTACTCAAGGAAAACCTCATCGGCCACCTGTTGATGCTGCGCAAGCTCAAGCGCACTCCGACTCTGTTTTTAGCCGGTTGCCGCGATGAGATGGGGCTCATCAGCCTCGACAACGAGAGCGGCGCCGTGTGGTTCGAGCGCCTCGACAGCGGGCGGCGCACCCCGCTTAGCCCCGATCTGGCCACCTTCCTCGATCGGCTCGAGCCTTAGCGCCGGGTCGCCCACCAGCACAGCAGCGAGCCGGCGGTCACCATAGCCACGCCGGCGAAAAAGCCGCCCCCCGGCGCCACACCGAGCCAGAGACTGGCCAGCGCCATCGAGAGCACCGGCGTGAAATAGGAAAAGGCGGCGAGCTGGGTCAGGTTGCCAGCCAGCACCCCGTGGTTCCAGCAGGAGTAGGCCGCGGCGGTGAGGCCGCCAAGCAGCAGCACTTGGCCCAGCCCCGGCAGATGCAGCGGCAGGGGCGGCTCGTTACTGCCAAGATAGTGGCCCCACAGTAGGGCCGCGGTGATCGCCAGAAACAGCGGGATCACCGGCTCGCGGCTACCCCAGCGCCGGGTCACCAGCGAGTAGCAGGCCCACAGCAGGGCGGCCGCGCCGGCCAGCAGGTAGGCGGACGGATTTTGCAGCAGGTTATGCCACAGCTGTGCCGGTGACCAGACGCGTTCCCCCTTCATAACCCAAATGATCCCCGTCAGGCAGAGTGCCAACCCCGGCAGCAACAGACGCGAGGCCCGCTGCTGGCGGGTCAACACGGCCAGCAGCACGGTCAGGCTCGGCCAGAGGTAGTTGATCATCCCCAGCTCCAGCGCCTGTGGGCGGTTATGGGCCCAGCCGAGGGCCAGCGCCAGTGCGACCTCATAGGCGACAAACAGGGTGCCACCGAGCAGCAGATAGGGGAGGGGAATGGCGCGCAGGCGCGGCCACCCCAGAGCCAGGGTGGCGAGCAGGGCGCTGGTGGTAAAGACCAGCGCTGCGCCACCGGCGGCGCCGAACAGCTCGGCGATACTGCGAAACAGGCCGACCGAGGCGCTCCACATCAGGATGGCGCCCATGCCAATCAGGGTGGCGCGCCGGGGGGCGGGGAGGGGGTGGTTCATCTGGGCTCCTGCTGTGGTCATCACGCCATGGGCGAGGCGATTACGGCCAGCGCCGGCTTACTCCTTGAAGTCCCATGAGAGATTGGAGACCAGCCGGCAGGTGTCGCACTTGAAGTCGAAGATCTCGTGCAGCGGCTCGGCCAAGCGCCAGTCACCGCCACACTGGGGGCAGGGGCGGCGCAGCTCCTCCTCGCGGTTGCCACCGACCCGGTACAGGTAGTAGTAGGTGGGGGTCTTTGTCAGGAACTCGATGCGTTTACACAGATCCCAGCCGCGGCGAAACAGCCGGCTGCCCACCTCGCTCATCTCGTGCAGCGCCGCGTGCTCGGCGATGGAGCCGTTCATCTGCAACTGATCGCACGCTTCCCAATCCTCCTGCCACTTGATCACCTGCTTGTGATCGCCATTGGCCACCGGCGGAATGCGGTAGAGCGGGATGGGGGCGAAGTGCTCGCCGCAGCGCAGCGGCGAGCAGGTGTGCAGGAAGCTGGTATAGAGCACCTGCCAGTGCGGCTGGGTGCACGCATCCGTGCTGTCGGAGAAGAGATCGGGGCCGTCCAGCTCCACCTTGGGGGCCAGCAGGCCAGCCTGATGCAGGCGGCGCTCGGCCAGTTGCACCTGCTCGCTGTGATGGCGTGGGTGCAGGCTGTCGGGCTCGGGGCAGACGACCCGGCTTTTAAACCAGCCATCTTGAATGCTGGTGGGCAGTTCGCGGCCGATGATCTGACCGTTGTAGCGCAGGGCGTCGAGGTAGCCGAGGATGGCCTGCTCGGCGCGTGAGAGGGTGGTGTCTTCGAAGCACTCGAAGAGGAGATCGACAAGGTACATAAGGTTCCGGTACAGGGCGGCGCGGGGCCGCCTCAGCGTGATTGCAGCAAGGAGATCAGGGTATCGAGCTTGGCCTCGATGCGCTCAAGCCGTGCCTCAATGGGGTCGGCTGGGGAGGCGGGGAGTGCCTCTGGCGCGCCGCTCTGCTCGGTGTGGCCCTGTTTCCAATGGGCCAGCACCGAGAGCAGCTCGGCCATGGGCACCGACTGGCCGAGGCGAGCCTTGACCATGGCAGTGGTCGGGGTGGTGCCACGTTCGGCCAGCTCATTGGCTATGCGTAAAATCTCATCGCGATGGGACATGGGGTTCTCCACAACGGGTTAGCGGCGCAGCATGCGATCGAGCTCGTCGATGGGGGTCGACCAGTCCGAGTCGTTATAGAGCGCATCGCGCAGGAAATCGGCCTGGGACGGGCTCCAGAAGGGGGCTTCGGGCAGCAGGGTGCCTCTGTCGAGGGGGTGGCTGTTGACGAAGCGGCGGATGCTCAGATCATCCGAGGGCAGGCCCAGTTGATCGAACAGGGTATTCATGGTGTGGTAGGGGCTTTCCATGCTCTTTTTCTCCAGTTTGGCCGGCTCTGAGTATAGTTCTCCCTCCATGGCATCCTGCCCTGGATCGCCGTCATAGACCCGGTGCGGCGGCAGCTCGATGCCGGCTAACTGTTGGCCGCGCAGGCGCAGCAGGCCGGTGTAGTGGCTCTCGCCGTCGCTGGAGAATTCGAACTGGTAGCAGGTGATGAGGCCGGGGGGCGAGCGGCTCCAGCTACGGTGGCTCAGGGCCACCGAAAGCAGTTGCAGCCCCTGCGCTTTGCAGTAGCGGCGCAGCATCAGGGTCGCCAGCTCGCCGCGCTGGCGCTCACGCCAGAACAGGGCGGCCCCGAGCAGGAGCAGCAGGATCAATACCACTTCGGTCAGCATCAGGCCCCCGCCGCCTTGAAGAGATCGCCGATGGCGCGTCCGAGCGCCTCACTGCGATGGGGATCGCGCAGCTTGCCGAGCAGTTGCAGACGCAGGGCCGGCAGGGTCACCAGCTCGGCGAAGAGCTGGCCAAACAGGGCCGCCTCTGTGGTGGCAAGCGCCTCAAGGAAGGCACTGAGCAGGGTCTCGTCCTCCAGATCGCCCGGCAGCCGGCCGGCGATGGCGAGCAGCAGCGCCGGGCTCGGCTGGGTGGTGAGCAGGGTCTGCAACTTGGCGCGGCGCAAGGCCTGCGGCGGGCAGGAGGCCTGGGCCCGGCACAGGTGGGCCAGGGTCTCAGGGTTGGGGGCGCCGCGCTCTTGCTCTTGATTGATGCGCTCAAGCAGGGCCCCCTGCAATGCCGGCGGCAGGGCCACCGACTCGAGGGCCTGACACAGGGCGTACAGCACAGGCTCGGGCAGGCGCGGCAGGCTCTTGCACACCAGTGGCAGTATGTCGGGATCGCTGATGCGCTCAGCCAGATCGGCAAAGCCCTGTAGCCCCAGTTGCTGCCAGCCATCCCCCTTGGGGTCGGCCAGATAGGCGCACAGCGGGGCCAGATAGGCCGAGGAGGGTTGGGCCAGCTGACGCGACAGGCGCGCGTGCAGGGCCGCCATCTTGGCTTCGGCCGGACGGAAGGTCCAGGGGTTGCTGGCGAGCTTTTCGGCCTTGGCTTCATCCAGTTCGCCGCTGAGCTGGTAACCCAGGGTCTCGACCACCAGCTCCATGAACTGCTTGGGGCCGGCGCTCATCAGCAGGCCTCGCTCATCGAGGGGGAAGCTCAAAAACCAGAGGTAGTGCTTGCCCGCCTCCTGATGGAAGTGCACTGCCAGCCAGGCCTTTTGCTGCAAGGGCCAGGGGTAGGGCTCCTCTTGGCGTTCGATGCGCTCGAAACGGGCGCGCTCCAGCGGTCGCAGTTGGCGGCCGAGATCGAACAACTGGAACTCGGTACCGGCCTGGGTCAGGAAGTGGGTCAGGGTATCGATGGTGGACATGCCTTGCTCTCGGATGCGGGATATGGCGCCCGATTATAGGGAGCCGGCGGGGCGGCGCAAACCGTTCCCTGCCATTCATACTCAAAACGGAACGTTGGGTGACGGCTCCGGCCCTTACCGCGCCGACGGCCCGACGTGGTATAGTGACGCCCCCCTGCGCGCCAGCGCGCCATGCAATAGAGGACCTTCTCATGTTCAACAAGCACCTGCTGGTTTCCGAACTGCTGCTGGAGCTGACCCGCGAGATGCAGCGCATCGGGCGCTGGCAGAGCGAGGCCCCGAGCAGCGAGGCGCTGGCCAGCCAGCTGCCGTTCTGTGTCGACACCCTCTCGTTCGATCAGTGGATCCAGTTCATCCTGATCCCGCGCATGCAGCAGCTCATCTTGCTGGAGGCCGAGTTGCCGAGCAGTGTCTCTCTCTACCCCATGGCGACCGAGGTCTACAAGGAGGAGCTGGCCGAGGTTGAAGATCTGTTGCGCCTCATCGGCCGCTTCGACCTGTTGCTGTCGGGCAAAGTGGTGGACCGATGACGCTCGAGCTGCTCTATCAGGACGACTGGCTGGTGGCGGTGAATAAGCCCTCCGGCCTGCTGGTGCACCGTAGCTGGCTCGATAAGCACGAGACCCGCTTTGCCATGCAGATGACCCGCGATCTCATCGGCGGGCGCCATGTCTACCCGGTACACCGCCTCGATCGTCCCACCTCTGGGGTGCTGCTGTTCGCCCTCGACCCGCAGACCGCGCGCACCCTGACCGAGGCATTTGCTGGCCGTCAGGTGCACAAGGAGTATCTGGCGCTGGTGCGCGGCTGGGCGCCCGAGCAAGGGCTCATCGACTACCCGCTCAAGGAGCAGCTCGACAAGATTGCCGACGCCTTCAGCGACCAAGACAAGCCAGCCCAAGAGGCGGTCACCAGCTATCGCCGCCTGCATCAGGTGGAGCTGCCCTATGCGGTGTCGAAAAAGCACCCCACCAGCCGCTACAGCCTGGTGCGCCTGCACCCTCACACCGGGCGCAAGCACCAGCTGCGCCGCCACCTCGATCACATCTTTCACCCCATCATCGGTGACACCACCCATGGTGACGGGCGCCACAACCGCTTCTTCAAGCAGGAGTTGGGCTCGGATCGGCTGCTGCTGGTGTCGCGCTCTTTAAGCTTCACTCACCCGGTGCTCAAGGTGCCGATGCGCATCCAGGCGCCGCTTGGGCCCGAGGTGCTGGCCCTGTTCGAGCGGCTCGGCTGGCCCGCCAGCGAGAGTGACTATTGAGCCCCGCCTGTGTCATGCTGTGACCGGTTCAATGGAACAAGGAAACAGGGAATGGCGCGGATCGATCTGTTTATCGGCACTGTATATGGTCAGGCGGCACTGGTCGCCGAGCGGCTCGCCAGCGAGCTGGAGGGGAGGGGTCACAAGGTGACCCTGAACGAGGCGGCGCGGGCCAAGCACCTCTCACCCGATCGCTTCCTTATTTTGGTCACCTCCACCACGGGGCAGGGGGACATCCCCGACAACCTGGCCCCGTTTGCCGATGATCTGCGCCACAAGGCGCCCTGGCTCGCCCCCCTGCGTTACGCCTTGGTGGCGATGGGCGACAGCGCCTACGGTGACACCTTCTGCGGCGCCGGGCGCACCCTGGACGGCCTGTTGCAAGAGCTAGGGGCCAGCCCCCTGGTGGCACGCCTTGAGATTGACGCCAGCGAGGAGGACGAGCCCGAGCGCCCGGCTCTGGCCTGGCTCAAGGGGTGGGCTGACAGGCTCGATAGCCTGTGACATGGTGCATGAAATGACAGAAGAGGGGGCCAGTGGCCCCCTCTTTGCGTTATGTCGGTGGCGTGTCACTCCTCGAGAGTTCGCAGCGCCTTGAGCACATCCTCGCCGGGGGCCAGCCCCTCCACGTGGTTGAAGCTCTCGATGCCGCCCACGTTCACTGTAAAGGCGTCGGCCGAGAGATAACCGCCGCTGCCGGCGCTTTGGGCGATCACCACCAACTCGGGGGCGAGATCGCCACTGAGCTCGGCCAGCTTGACCTCCTTGATGGTGCCGTCGCGCGGCAGCACCACGCCGGCGATGAACTCATCGAGTGGAAACTGGGGCTGGCTACCCGTGTAGAGGCGCACGTCGTAGCTGCCGATGGAGGCAGGCTCGCCGCGCCCGCTGGCGACGGTCACCACCAGGCCGCTCGGCAGGGTCAGTTGCTGGAAGAAGGGCTCGGCGGCTTGGGCATAGCTGGCTAGCAGCAACAGAGAAGAAAGCAGATATTTCATGGCTCGGTCTCTTGCAAGGGGGGCGGCAGGGCCGCCCCGGATCACCAGATCTTCACACGTTTTTGCGGCGGCAGGTAGAGCTTGTCGCCGGGCTGCACGTTGAAGGCGTCGTAGAAGGCGGGGAGGTTGGGCAGCACGCCGTTGACCCGGTACTCGGGAGGCGAGTGGGGGTCGGAGCGCAGCAGCATCTGCATCAGCTCGGGGCGATATTTGCCCTTCCACACCTGGGCCCAGCCGAGGAAGAAGCGCTGATCGCCGGTGTAGCCGTCGATGACCGGCGCCTCTTGGCCGTTCAGTGACAACTGATAGGCCTTATGGGCGATGGTGAGGCCACCCAGATCGCCGATGTTCTCGCCCAAGGTAAAGGCGCCGTTGACGAACTGGCCTTGGATCGGCTCAAAACGGTTGTATTGCGCCACCAACCGGCTGGTGCGTAGGCGAAACTCCTTGAGATCCTGCGGTGTCCACCAGTCGCGCAGCACCCCGTCGCCGTCGGATTTGGCTCCCTGATCATCAAAACCGTGCCCCATCTCGTGACCGATCACGCCGCCGATGGCGCCGTAGTTGACCGCGTCGTCTGCCGCCATGTCGAAGAAGGGGGGCTGCAAGATGGCGGCCGGGAAGACGATCTCGTTGTTGCTCGGGTTGTAGTAGGCGTTCACCGTCTGCGGCGTCATGTGCCACTCGTTGCGATCGACCGGCTTGCCGAGACGGGCCAGGCGGTCTGCATACTCCACTTCGCTGGCGCGCAGCAGGTTGCCCACCAGATCGTCGCGGTGGATGGTGATGGCGCTGTAATCCTTCCAGCTGTCCGGGTAACCGATCTTGGGGCGGAACTTGGCCAGCTTCTCAAGCGCCTTGGCCTTGGTGGCCTCGCTCATCCACTCCAGCTCGCGAATGCTCTGGCCGTAGGCGCTGCGCAGGTTCTCCACCAGTTGCTCCATGCGCGCCTTGGCTTCGGGCGGGAAGTAGCGTGCCACGTAGCGCTCACCCACCGCCTCGCCGAGGTGACTGTCGAGCAGCCCCATGGCGCGCTCCCAATCCGGGCGCTGCTGCGGCGTGCCGCTCAAGGTGGTGCCGAAGAAGGCGAAGTTGAGGCGGTCGGTCTCCTTGTCGAGGTAGGGAGCCCAGTCGCTGATGAGGTGCCAGCGTAGGTAGGCGCGCCAGTCGGCGAGTGGGATCTCGGCCATCAGGCCGTCGATGGCGCTGAGGTAGTCCGGCTGGCCGACGATGAGGCTGGGTTGTCCGGCCAATCCGGTGTCGGCCAGCCAGCGGCTCCAGTCAAAGCGCGGGGCGAGTCCCCGGATCTCGGCTTGGCTCTTGGGGTTGTAGCCCAGCTCCCGATCGCGCAGCTTCACCTTATCCCATTGCAGGGTGGCCAGGCGGGTCTCGAGGGCCAGAATGCGGCTGGCCGCCTCTTGCGCCTGCGCCTCTGGGGTGCCGCTGCGCGCCAGCATGGTGGCGATGTGAGCCCGGTACTGCTGGCGTAGCGCCTCGGCCTCCTGGCCCGTTTTGAGGTAGTAGTCCCGATCTGGCAGCCCCAGCCCGCTCTGATAGAGGGTGACGCTGTAGCGATCCGGGTGCTTCTCATCGGCACCGATCCAGAACGAGAAGGGGGCGCCGCCGCCGATCCGGGCCGTGCGGGCAAAGGCGTGGGCCAGATCGCTCTGGCTCTGCACGGCCTCAATCTCGGCCAGCAGCGGCTGGATTGGAGTGAGGCCGCGGGCATCGCGGGTCGCCCTGTCCATGAAGCTCTGATAGAGATCGGCAATTTGGCGGGTGCTGCTGCCGGCCGGGGCATCGGCCTTGATCGCCTCGTCGACCAGCACTCGCACGTCTGCCAGTGACTTGTCGCGCAGGGCGTAGAAGGCGCCGTCGGCGGGGCGATCCGGGCGGATCGCGCTGCTCTTGAGCCAGTGGCCGTTGGCGTAGCGGAAGAAGTCATCGCCCGGCTTGATGCTCTTGTCCATGTTGGCAGGCAGCAGGCCACTGTGGCGCGGCGCAGATGACTGACTGCAGCCGGCCAGCAGGGCCAGGGCGACCAGGGTGGCCGCCAGGGTGTTGCGTTGGGTCATAGTGGAGTGTCTCTTTGCTTGAGCCAATGATAAGGGGTATGCGGCTCTCTTCTGGAGCCTGTTGGCCCTTGCCACTGTAACAGTGCGCCATCCCCTTGATAAGCCTCACTTGGTGTTATCATGGCCGGCAATTGAAGTGTCTGTATCTGCCGATGGACTCCCTATGACCCAGCCTTCCCCCGCCGCCACGGCGCTGCATGCCGCCCTGGCCGAGGATACGCTAGCCCCGCTGCGCTTGGCGCTGAGCGGCGGCCTCGACTCCTGCCTGTTGCTGCACCTGCTGGCGGCCGAGCCTGACTGGCGCCGCCGCCTTGAGGCCGTGCATGTCCACCACGGACTGAGCCCCCATGCCGATGAGTGGGCCGCCTTTTGTGTGGCGCAGGGGGCGGCGCTGGGGGTGCCGGTGCGGGTGGAGCGGGTGCAGCTTTGCCCCGGCAATGGCGAGAGCTTGGAGGCGCAGGCGCGCCGTGCCCGTTATGGGGTGCTGGCCCGCCACCTGCCGCCGGGAGGGGTACTGCTCACCGCCCATCATGGCGACGATCAGCTCGAGACCCTGCTGCTGGCCATCAAGCGCGGCAGCGGGGTGCGCGGGCTGGCCGGTATGGGGGCGCGTCAGCCCTTCGCTGGCGGGGTGCTGGTGCGCCCCCTGCTCGGGTTTGCCCGCGCCGAGCTGGCCGCGCAGGCCGGCGCGCTGGGGCTTACCTGGGTGGAAGATGAGAGCAACGGCGATGAGCGCTTCGATCGCAACTTCGTGCGCCAGCAGCTCGCTCCACCGCTGCGCGAGCGCTGGCCGGCGATCTTGCAGACTGCCGCACGCAGCATGAGCCTGTGCGCCGAGGCCGCCGAGCTGCTCGACGAGCTGGCCCAAAGCGATCTGGCGGCCATCGGGGAGGGGGAGCGGCTGCCGGTGGCGCCGCTCATCCCCCTTTCGCCTGCGCGGCGCGCCAATTTACTGCGCCACTGGCTGCGAGAGCGCGGGGCCACTCCCCCTTCCCGCGAGCAGTTGACCCTGCTGTGGCAGGAGGTGGCGCAAGCTCGCGCCGATGCCAATCCCAGCCTGTGTTGGGATCTGTGGCGTTGTTGTCGTCATCAGGGGGCGCTGGTGGTGTTGCCGCGTGATGAGCAGGCTGCGCCCCTGTCATGGGAGGCCGAGCTGGAGGTGGGGCAGTGGCTGACCTTGCCGGTCGGGCTGGGCCGGCTGCGGCTGGTGCCCTCACCGGCAGGGCCGCTGCGCGCGCCGCAGGGGGGGGAGCGGCTCTTCTTACGCTTTACGGTGGCGCCGGGCTGCCGATTGCACCCTATCGGGCGCGCCGGCAGCCGGCGGCTCAAGAAACTGTGGCAGGAGTACGGCGTACCCTCGTGGCAGCGCGGCAGGGTGCCGCTGCTCCATTACGACGAGACCCCGGCGGCGGCGCTCGGGGTCTTTGTCTGCGAGGGATTTGCTGGCTCGGCGCTCGGCTGGGAGTGGCAGCGCTAGGGGAGCTGGCTCTTGCCCCGGTAGAGATCGGCGTCGGCCAGCTCATAGAGCTGGTGCACGCTCATGCCACTTTGCCAGCTGGCCGCCCCTAGGCTGCACCCGACACCAAACGAGAGCAGCTCCTGATGGCTGCGCAGCTGATCGCACAGGCGCTGCTGCACCGGCTGCCAGGCCAGCGGCTCGGCCGGTTGCAAGATCAGGGCAAACTCGTCGCCGCCGAGGCGAAACGCCTGATCGGTGGTGCGGATCACCTCGCGCAGCAGCTGGGCAAAGCGCGCCAGCACCAGATCGCCGACCGGGTGGCCCCAGGTGTCGTTGATGAGCTTGAAGCGATCGAGATCGACCAGAACCAGCACCAGGCCGTGGTGCTCGCGGCAGTTCTGCTCCACGGCGCGGCCGATGGCCTCGTCGAAGTGGGCGCGGTTGCCAAGGCCGGTGAGGTGATCAAGGCGCACCTGTGACTGCAACTGCTCCAGGCGCAGCATCAGACGCAGCGGCATGCTGAGCAGTTGGTGATATTGCTGTAGCGCCCGCTGCTGGGTATGGCTGAGCGGTAGCTCAAGGCCATAGTGCAGCAGACCGAGCAGAGAGTGGTTATCGTCGCGCAGCTCGAAGCTGCAATGATGGGGCGCCCCCTCACTGTTGACGATATGACGCGGCTGGCCGCAGTCGATGAGCAGACTGTGCAGGCGGACAATTCTTGCCACCCGGCTGGCAAAGGTTGTCAGCAGCTCATGCAGGCTGCCTTGGGCCAGCAGCAGTGCCAGCAACTGCAACTGCTCGTTGCTGTCGAGGGTGCTCGCCCTTTCTGTCTGTCTCGACCACGGTTCTGCTCCTTGTCCCCACATGCCAAACGCGATGGTGTTTTCCACGTCGACTCCTCACTACGCATCGAATCACTGCCAGGCGGGTAGGGGGAAGCAATAGTCATACCTATTTATGAACAATATGTGACTGTTTAGCGTTGGTTTATACAATGCATTGATTAGACAGGACAAATAAAAGAAACACCGCCCGAAGGCGGCGTGGTTACTGCCGCTTCAGCGGCGAGGGCTGGGTGCCAGGTCGAGAAAGTGCCGGATACTTGACTGCTTGTCCCGGGTGTCCTGATAGCCGAGCTGGATCAGGTTTTGACAGTACTCGGGCACGAACATCAGGAAGCTGGCCAGGGTGCTTGGCTCATCCCCCTTGACGCCGAGCACCCGCAGCAGTCGGCGCAGGTGGCGCGGCAGGTGGGGAAGGTGGGGTAGCGCGAGTTGGTCGAGATCCTGACTTGGCCCCAGCACGCAGGGCTCGATGAGGCGCAGGTTGAGGCGCTCGCGCTCGCGCGGTGCCATTTGGGCCAGGGTGGCGTTGATGCGGGCGAGCCGCTCCAGATCCGAGTTGAGGGTATCGCTGAACACGGTGTTGAGCAGATGGCTGGCGATCTGTGAGCTGGTGATGGCGTGGGGAGCGCTCCCCATGTCGTGGCGGGCATCCAGAGTGATCGCCAAGATGTGCTCAGCCCCCAGATGGATGGCCGGGCTGAGTGGGCTGAGCTGCTGGATCGAGCCATCGCCGAAGTCGTGATCGTCGATGCGCTGGGGGGCGAACACGAACGGCAGTGCCGACGAGGCGAGCAGGTGCTCGGTGGTGATCAGGGTCGGGATGCCACGGCGGCGGGCCCGTTGCCAGGCGTGCCGGTTGGGGCGCCCCTGGAAGAAGGTGGTCGACAACCCGCTGCGGTAGTCGGAGGCGGTGATGGCCAGCGCCTCCAGATTGCCATAGAGCAGTTGCTCGTCTATCCGGTCGTAGTTGATGAGCTGATCGAGCAGGCGCTTGAGCGGCTCCTGAGAGAAGAGGTGAAACGCCGGGTTGGGAGTGGCGCTGATGAGGCCGGCCGACCCCTCGAACAGTAGGCGACGCAGCAGTTGCCCCGGTTGAAAACGAAAGATGTGGTGGGTCTCGCAGCTGCGCCATACCCACTCGAGTTTGCGCACCCCGAGTTGGAAGTGGGAGGCATAGCAGGCGAGGGCGGTGGCGTTGAGGGCACCGGCCGAAGTGCCGCACAGAATAGGAAAGGGGATCCCCGCCTGGCGGGGGTAGAGTTCGGCGATCGCCTTGAGCACGCCAACCTGGTAGGCGGCGCGGGCGCCGCCACCGGTCAGCAACAGGGCTGTGCTGGGTTTTGACATGGCCCCTCCATGGGTTGCCTTTTCCTCACTATAACGCGTTGTTTTGTGGTGAGAAATGGGCAGAGGGGCCGGTTTTTTCGGTTACAGCAGCGTGGTGGTTAACAGGTAGCCCACCGTACTGGCCACGCTCACCCCGATGAGGCCGGGAATGATGAAGCTGTGGTTGAGAATGTACTTGCCGATGCGGGTGGTGCCGGAGCGGTCGAAGCCGATGCAGGCGAGATCGCTTGGGTAGGTCGGCAGGATGAAGTAGCCGTAGCTGGCCGGCAGGAAGGCGATCAGCAGCTTGGGATCGACCCCCAGCGCCAGCCCCATGGGGGCGATGGCGGTGAGCGCCGCCGCCTGGCTGTTGACCAGCTTGGAGATGAGAAACAGCACCAGGGCGTAGGTCCATGGCTGGGCCTGCACCACGTGGGAGAGCGCCTCTTTGAGCTCGCTCATGTGGCTGTTGAAGAAGGTGTCACTCATCCAGGCCACGCCAAACACCGAGAAGATGGCGACCATACCGGCCTTGAACACCGGGCCGTTCGATATCTCGCCCGGTTTGACCTTGCAGCTCATCAGGATCACGGCGCCGGCGATCAACATCATCATCTGGATCACCAGGTTCATGGAGAGAGGCCCGGTCTTGCCCCCCATCTCGAATACCGGGCGCAGTGAGGCATCGGCCCCCAGCACCACCACGGCGGCGATAGCGGCGAAGAAGATCCA
The DNA here is from genome assembly GCF_014892695.1 of Aeromonas simiae. Taxonomy (NCBI): domain Bacteria; kingdom Pseudomonadati; phylum Pseudomonadota; class Gammaproteobacteria; order Aeromonadales; family Aeromonadaceae; genus Aeromonas; species Aeromonas simiae. The sequence continues at coordinate 2,610,986 of NZ_CP040449.1, read as the reverse complement.
GGTCGACCGGTAGGCCTCTTTCGGGAAGCGGGTGCCGAGCAGGGTCTCGCTGCCGCCATAGATGAAGGCGCGTTGCTGCGGATCTTGCAGCTTGGCTTGGAACTCCTCGTCCTTATCGAGATCCTTGCCGCGGCGCAGGCTCCACAGGGCGGCGGTCAGCACGCCGCACAGGGAGGCGGGCACCGACACCATCAGGATCTCGAGCAGGCTATAGGCGTGGCCCACGCCGGCCTTGGCGGCCAAGATAGAGACCAGCGAGACCACGGCCACCGACACCGGCGAAGCGCAGATGGCCATCTGGGAGGCGACCGAGGCCACCGCCATCGGCCGCTCCGGGCGGATGTTCTTTTGCAGCGCGATGTCGGCGATGATGGGGAACATGGTGTAAACCACGTGGCCGGTGCCGCACAGGAAGGTCAGCGTCCAGGTGGTGAGGGGCGCCAATATCGTGATGTACTGCGGATGGCGGCGCAGCAGGCGTTCGGCCACCTGCATCATCAGGTTGAGACCGCCAGCGGTTTGCAAGGTGGCGGCGCAGCCGATCACTGCGAGGATGGTGAGCATGACCTGCACCGGTGGCTCACCTGGGGTGAGGCCGAAGATAAAGCTCAATATAAACAGACCGATGCCGCTGATAAGGCCCAGCCCCATACCGCCAAAACGGGTGCCGAGCAGCAGACAGCCGAGCACCACTAAAAACTCCATCAGGATCATTCCCTGTTACCTCCATCAGTTGAAACAGCGCCGCCCGTGGCCGGCGCACACTCCATCGTGCCTTGTTGTGTTAGCCCTAAAGGGTTAGGTGAATTATCGGGGGTGACGGCGGGCGAAAAGTTGCGGCATCTCAAGGTGAATCAATAACAACTTAAAAACTGCGAGGTCAGGAGAAATGCAAAAGGCCGCCCCGGAGGGCGGCCTTTGAGGTCATGTCGGTGCGCTTAGAACTCGGCGGTGCGCGGAGTTCGCGGGAAGGGGATCACGTCGCGCACGTTGCCCATGCCGGTCACATAGACCACCAGGCGCTCGAAGCCGAGGCCAAAGCCGGAGTGGGGCACGGTGCCGTAGCGACGCAGGTCGCGATACCACCAGTAGTCCTCTTTCTTCAGACCCATCTCTTCAAGGCGCTGATCCAGCACGTCGAGGCGCTCTTCACGCTGGGAGCCGCCGATGATCTCGCCGATCCCAGGGGCCAGCACGTCCATGGCGGCGACGGTCTTGCCGTCGTCGTTCAGGCGCATGTAGAAGGCCTTGATGTCCTTGGGGTAGTTCTTCACCACCACGGGGGCCTTGAAGTGCTCCTCGGCCAGATAGCGCTCGTGCTCGGAGGAGAGATCGATACCCCAAGAGACCGGGAACTCGAAGGTCTTGCCGCAGTTTTCCAGGATGGTGATGGCATCGGTGTAGTCGACCTGGGCAAAGTCAGAGGCGACGAAACGCTCGAGGCGGGAGATGGCCTCCTTGTCGACGTGCTGGGCAAAGAACTCCAGATCGTCGCGGCGCTCGGTCAGTACGGCGTTGAAGACGTACTTCAGCATGGCTTCGGCCAGGGCGGCGTTATCTTCCAGATCGTTGAACGCCACTTCCGGCTCGACCATCCAGAACTCGGCCAGATGGCGGCTGGTATTGGAGTTTTCGGCGCGGAAGGTGGGGCCAAAGGTGTAGACCTTGGAGAGGGCGCAGGCATAAGTTTCGGCGTTGAGCTGGCCGGAGACGGTCAGGAACGCCTCTTTGCCAAAGAAGTCCTCGGCGTAGTCCACCTTGCCGGCATCGGTGCGCGGCAGGTTTTCCATGTCCAGGGTCGAGACGCGGAACATCTCGCCGGCGCCTTCGGTATCGGAGGCGGTGATGAGCGGCGTGGCCACCCAGATGAAGCCCTGCTCGTGGAAGAAGCGGTGGATGGCCTGGGCCAGGCTGTTGCGCACCCGGGTCACGGCGCCGATCAGGTTGGTGCGGGCACGCAGGTGGGCGTGCTCACGCAGGTACTCGATACTGTGGCGCTTGGCAGACATGGGGTAGGTGTCGGGATCTTCGACCCAGCCGACTACCTTGACCTCGGTGGCTTGCAGCTCGAAGGACTGGCCGCTGCCCTGGGACTCGGACACGGTGCCGGTCACTTCGACGGAGCAGGCGGTGGTCAGATGCAGCACGTCGCTCTCGTAATTGGCCAGGGTATTGGGCACGACTGCCTGCACCGGGTGGAAGCAGGAGCCGTCAGATACGGCCAGAAACGAGATCCCCGCCTTGGAATCGCGGCGAGTCCGGATCCACCCCTTGACGGTCAGGGTGGTGCCGACCGCAAATTTGCCGGTCAGCACATCAACTACGGATGCGTGCGTCATCGAAATAAAGTCTCCAACTGGTGCTTGCACAGTTTTTCTTGCAATAAAAAAGAGGGCGGCGCAAGGCCGACCGAATGCCACATCTTACCCGCGCCGGCTTGATAAACAAGCAAAAGATGGCGCTTTGGGCTGGGCGGTAACGGCACTTTTAGCCCCGTTTGGGGTCTGCTGCGGCGCTCATGGTTCGGCTTTGGGCGCCCGGTTCGGATGGCCGTGGCGCGAGCCGTCGCTCCATGCTGTCGAGCATCTGGTTGTAGGCGGCGGCCACTCGGCCAATCTCATCCTCTTCTTCTATCTCGAGGCGCCGGCCGGGGAGCGGGGCATCGGTGGCCTCTTCCATGGCGCGGGTGAGCTGGCCGAGCGGGTTGACCACCCAGGTACGCAGCACCCAGAGGGTGAGCAGCAGGCCGGCGCCAAACAGGGCGGTGAGTGCCAAGGTGGAGCCGAGGATGCTGCGCTCAACCTGGGCGAACAGGGCGTCGAGGTCGTACTCAAAGCGCACCGCACCGAGCACGGTCCCCTCTTCGACTTGATGGCAACTGGTGCAGTCGGTGCCGCGATAAGCCTTGCTGGCGCGCAGGGGCAGGGTGGCAATCAGGCGGCTGCTGGCCCCCTCTTGGATCACCTCCAGACTCCCTTTTCCCTCGAGGGCGAGGCGGTCAAAGTCATCCTGCACCGCCTCTTCTGCCCGCCCCGGCCCGTATTGGCGGGTGAGGGCGGTGCTTCGCACGATACGGGCATCCTTGACGTGGCTATGGCGCTTGAACTTCTCGCGCAGGGTATCGCGCGCCGCCATCTGGCCGGTCAGCATCAGCATGTTGAGGCTGTCGAAGTAGGCTTCGGTCTGCTCCTGGCTCTGCTCCTTGATGAGGCTGAGGATGAGATCGCGTTCGCGCACTGCTTGGTAGCAGGCCGAGAAGACCAGCACCATGGAGAAGATGAAGAGCAAAAAGAAGTTGAGTTTGGCGGCAATAGAGAGGCGCATGGGCAGTGTGATGGGGCGGGTCAATAAACCGCCCCACTCTACGCCTCTTTTTCACATGGGTCTGATGGCTGGGTCACAAAGCGGCGTCAGCGCCAGCTCCCCTCTTCCAGCACGGTGGCGATGGCCCGGGTCAATACCGCCAGCTCTTTTGCCGTGATGACAAACGGCGGCATCAGGTAGACCAGCTTGCCAAACGGGCGGATCCAGGCGCCGAGCTCGACGAAACGGCGCTGGATGGCGGCCACATCGACCGGCTGGTGCAGCTCGACCACCCCGATGGCGCCGAGCACCCGCACATCGGCCACCGCCCCATGGCGCGTGAGCGGCAATAGCTCATCGCGCAGCTGCGCCTCGATCCGTTGGACCCGTTCCTGCCAAGGGGAGGCCAGCAGCAGATCGATAGAGGCGCAGGCGATGGCGCAGGCGAGCGGGTTGCCCATGAAGGTGGGGCCGTGCATAAAGACCCCGGCTTTTCCTTCACAGATGGTGGTGGCCACCTGTTCGGTGGTCAGCGTCGCCGACAAGGTGAGGTAGCCCCCGGTGAGCGCCTTGCCCAGGCAGAGGATGTCGGGGCGGATGCCGGCCCAGTCGCAGGCGAACAGTTGGCCGGTGCGGCCAAAACCGGTGGCGATCTCGTCGGCAATCAGCAGTACCCCGAACTCGTCACACAGGGCGCGCACCCATTGCAAGTAACGGGGGTGGTAGAAGCGCATGCCGCCGGCCCCCTGCACTATGGGTTCGAGCACGATGGCGGCAACTTCTTCGTGGTGATCCGCCAGCAGGGTGGCAAGTTCCACCACGCACTGCTCATCCCACTGGTCGTGGAAGCGGCAATGAGGGGCGTCAACGAAATGGTGCTCGGGCAGGAACCCCTTGTAGATCTCGTGCATGCCGCCATCTGGGTCGCACACGCTCATGGCGCCGAAGGTGTCGCCGTGATAGCCGCTGCGCAGGCTGACAAACTTGGCCCTGGGCGTCCCCTTGGCGTGCCAGTACTGCTGGGCCATCTTGAGCGCCACCTCCACCGCCACCGAGCCCGAATCGGCGAGAAACACCCGATCCAGCCCCGCCGGAGTGATCTCGACTAGCTTCTGGCACAGTCGGATGGCCGGCTGGTGGGTGATGCCGCCGAACATAACGTGGGCCATGCGCCCGAGCTGATCGCGCGCGGCCGCATCGAGCTCGGGGACCTGGTAGCCGTGAATGCAGGCCCACCATGAGCTCATGCCATCGACCAGCTGGCGGCCATCGGCCAGGGTGAGGTGCACGCCGCTCGCCTCGCTCACTTCGTAACAGGGCAGGGGGCGGGTGAGGGAGGTATAGGGGTGCCAGATGTGGTGCAGGTCAAAATCGCTCACAAAATAATCCAATGTCAATGTGGTGCAACTGGTTGGTGTTGACAGGATATCGGCAATCCCTACACTGGCCAACCATTAACGGCCCGCGAGCCTTCACAACGAGAAGCACTGCATGAGCACCGAACTGCGCCACGACTGGACCCTGACCGAGGTACAGTCCCTCTTCGCCCTCCCGTTCAACGATCTGCTGTTTCGCGCCCAGAGCGTGCACCGCGCCCATTTCGACCCGAACGAGGTGCAGGTGAGCACCCTGCTCTCCATCAAGACCGGCGCCTGCCCGGAGGATTGCAAGTACTGCCCCCAGAGCGCCCGCTACCAGACCGGCCTCGAGGCGGAGCGGCTGATGGAGGTGGAAAAAGTGCTCGAGCGGGCCCGCGAGGCGCGCCAGAACGGCTCGTCGCGTTTTTGCATGGGCGCCGCCTGGCGCAACCCCAAGGAGCGCGACATGCCCTACCTCATCCAGATGATCGAGGGGGTGCGCGCCATGGGGATGGAGACCTGCATGACCCTCGGCATGCTCAGCGCCGAGCAGGCCGGTCGGCTGGCCGAGGCGGGGCTCGATTACTACAACCACAACCTCGACACCTCGCCGGAGTTTTACGGTGACATCATCACCACCCGCACCTATCAGGATCGGCTCGATACCCTGGCGCATGTGCGCAGCGCCGGCATGAAGGTGTGCAGCGGCGGCATCGTCGGCATGGGCGAGCAGCCCAGCGATCGGGCGGGGCTCCTGATGGCGCTGGCCAACCTGCCGCGCCACCCGGAGAGCGTGCCCATCAACATGCTGGTCAAGGTCAAGGGCACGCCACTTGAAGACGAGGCGAACCTCGATCCGTTCGAGTTCGTGCGCACCATCGCCGTGGCGCGCATCATGATGCCCCACTCCTACGTGCGCCTCTCGGCTGGCCGAGAAAAGATGAACGATCAGCTGCAAGCCCTCTGCTTTATGGCTGGCGCCAACTCGATCTTCTATGGCTGCAAGCTGCTCACCACGCCGAACCCGGACGAGAGCAGCGACATGCAGCTATTCCAGCGCCTCGGCATCCACCCCGCCCAGTGTGCCCAGAAGCCCGACGCGGTGCAGGAGGAGGAGCTGACCGCCACCTTGGCGCGTCAGGCGGCGACCCAGCCGGCGCCAGAGGATCTCTTCTACGACGCCACGGCTCGCTGATGGGCTCCCCGTTTCATCTCGCCGACGCGCTCGATGCCCGGCGCGAGGCGGCGCTGCTGCGCACCCGCAGCGCAGTGCGCCATGAAGGGGCGCACCTGCACGTGGCCGGGCGCGACTATCTGCACTTTGCCGGCAACGACTACCTGGGGCTGGCGCGCGAGCCATTGCTGGGCGCGGCGTTTGCCGAAGGGCTCACCCGCTTTGGCGCCGGCAGCGGCGCCTCGCCGCTGGTCACCGGCTACCACGAGGCGCACCAGCGCCTCGAAAAGAGCCTGTGCGACTGGCTCGGGGTAGAGGCGGCGCTGCTGTTTAACTGCGGCTTTTCTGCCAATCAGGCGGTGCTCAAAGCCTTGCTCGGCAAGGAGCACCGCCTGTGGCAAGACCGGCTTAACCACGCCTCTTTGCAAGAGGCCGGCAGCCAGCTCCCCTGCACCATGCAGCGCTTTGGTCACAACGACATGCAGGCGCTGGCGCGCCAGCTCGAGCCCGGCGCCGGCCTCATCGTCTCGGAAGGGGTGTTCAGCATGGACGGGGATCTCGGCGACTGGCCGTCCCTGTGCGATCTGGCCGCGCAGAGCGGCAATTGGCTGATGATCGACGACGCCCACGGTCTCGGTGTGCTGGGGCCGGAGGGGCGAGGCACCCTGGCTGCGCTCGGCATAGGGCCAGAGCGGGTACACATCCACATGGGGACGTTTGGCAAGGCGCTCGGGGTGGCCGGGGCCTTTGTGGCCGGCAGCCGCGAGCTGGTGGAGTATTTGACCAACTTCGCCCGCACCTATGTCTACAGCACCCATATGCCGCCGGCCCAGGCCCACGCCATCACGGCGGCGATTGATTTGGTGCGTGCCGGTGAGGCGCGGCGTACCCACTTGCACGGGCTCATCGCGCGCTTTCGCGCCGGGGCGAAGGGGCAGGGCTGGCGGCTTGGTTGCAGCCACACGCCGATCCAGCCGCTGCTGGTGGGGGAGAGCGAGGCGGCGCTGCACCTGGCGGCGCGGCTGCGTGAGCGCGGCATCTGGGTCACGGCGATCCGCCCGCCCACCGTGCCAGTTGGTACGGCGCGCCTGCGCATCACCTTAAGCGCGGCCCACGGCGAGGCGGACGTCGATGCCCTATTGGCGGCGCTCGCCGAGTGCCGGGAGGCGCGCCATGGGTGAGCTGCCCCCGTTCCAGCGGGTCGACAAGGCCCAGTTGGCCCGCCGCTTTGGGGCGGCAGCCCGGCGCTACGACGCCCACGCCGCCTTTCAGCGCGAGGTGGGGCAGGCGCTGCTTGGCTGGTTGCCGGCGCACAGCGATCACCTGCTCGATCTCGGCTGCGGTACCGGCCACTTCCTGCCCATGCTGGCAGCGCGCAGCCATCGCCTCACGGCGCTCGATCTCTCGCCCGGCATGCTGGACGAGGCCCGCCGGCGTGGCAGTGGAGCCTCGCTCTTATGCGGCGACGCCGAGGCGCTGCCGCTGCCCGGCGGCCAATTCGATACGCTGTTCTCCAGCCTGGCGTTGCAGTGGTGCGAGCGCCCCGAGCGCGCCTTTACCGAGGCGGGCCGAGTGCTCAAACCCGGCGGCCGGCTGTTTTTCTCGACCCTGCTGGCCGGCTCCTTGCACGAGCTGCGTGCGGCCTGGCAGGCGGTGGACGGCGCGGCGCACGTGAACCGCTTCCTCGAGCGGGCGGCGCTTGAGCGCGCCCTGCTGGCCGGGGGGCTCGTTATCGAGCGCCTTGAGGTGCACCCCTGGCAGCTTCGTTATGGGGCGGTCGAAGGGTTGCTGCGCGATCTCAAGGGGATCGGTGCCAGCCAAGTCAATGAAGCGCCGCGCGGCGGGCTGGGGGGAAGGGCCCGGCTGGCGGCGCTGGCCGATGCGTACGAGCAAAACCGGGTGGACGGCACCCTGCCGGCGACCTATCAGGTCTGCCTCGCCGTGGTGCGCCGCCCTTAGGAGAAGCAGATGAGTCACACCTATTTTTTAACCGGCACCGACACCGACGTGGGCAAGACCCTGGTGGCCTGTAGCCTGCTGCACGCCTGGCAGGCAACGGGTCTTGCCGCCGTGGGCTACAAGCCGATCGCGGCGGGCTGCGAGCAGAGCGCACAGGGGCTGCGCAACCGCGATGCGTTGCAGTTGCAGGCGGCGGGAAGCGTCCAGATGCCCTATGAGGCGATCAATCCCATCGCCTATGCGCCGCCGATCGCCCCCCACATCGCCGCCGAGCAGAGCGGCATCCCCATCGACACGGCCCTGCTCGATGCGGGGCTGGCCCGCTTGCAGGCGAGCGGGGCCGAGCGGGTACTGGTGGAGGGGGCGGGGGGCTGGCACCTGCCCATCGGTGGCGGCCGGCTGCTCTCGCATTGGGTGGCCGATCATGGGCTGCCGGTGATCCTGGTGGTGGGGGCGCGCCTTGGCTGCCTTAACCATGCCCTGCTGACGGCCGAGGCGATCCGCGCCGCTGGCCTGACCCTAGCAGGCTGGGTTTGCAACCGCATCGATCCCGATATGCCTTTCTACGAGCATAACCGCGACACCCTGGCGGCCCTGCTGGGGGCGCCGCTGCTTGGGGAGATCCCTTGGCTGGGAACTCAGCCTCAAGCGGCGCCGCATGGGCTCGATGTTCGCCTCTTGCAGTAGGCAGTATTATTCAGCGATTATTCATTGATTTTTGCGATAGTGACGCCGTGAATAAAACATGGCGTCGTACTGTGACGTTGCGTAGCTCAATGAGGAGTCAAAATGAAGCGCATCTTACTGTTCCTGGCCACCAACCTCGCCGTGATGCTGGTGCTGGGGGTGGTACTCAATATTCTGTTTAGCGTGCTTGGTATCAACCGCTCGAGCATCAGCGGCCTGCTGCTGTTTTGTGCCGTGTTCGGTTTTGGCGGCTCCTTTATCTCCCTGTTCATGTCCAAGTGGATGGCCAAGCGCAGCTACGGGGTGCAGGTGATCGAGCAGCCCCGTAACGAGATGGAGCACTGGTTGGTCAGTACCGTGGCCCGTCAGGCGCGCGAGTCTGGCATCCAGATGCCGGAGGTGGGGATCTATGACTCTCCCGAGATGAACGCCTTCGCGACCGGTGCCAGCCGCAACGCCTCTCTGGTTGCCGTCTCCTCCGGCCTGCTCTACACCATGAGCCGCGACGAGGCCGAGGCGGTGCTGGCACACGAGGTGAGTCACGTGGCCAATGGCGACATGGTGACCCTGACCCTGATCCAGGGGGTGGTGAACACCTTCGTGATGTTCTTCGCTCGCATCGTGGCCGGCGTCATCAGCAACTTCTTTAGCAACAACAATGATGAAGAGAGCAGCAGCACCGGTGGTCTGGCCTACATGGCGACCGTGTTTGTGCTGGAGATGGTGTTTGGCATCCTGGCCTCGATCATCGTCATGTGGTTCAGCCGTCAGCGCGAGTTCCGTGCCGACGCTGGTGCCGCCAAACTGGCCGGCCGTGACAAGATGATTGCCGCCCTGCAACGTCTGGCCCGGGGCCCCGAGTCCCAGATGGAGGGCACCATGATGGCCTTTGGCATCAACGGCAAGCGCTCTATGAGCGAGCTGTTCATGAGCCACCCGCCCATCGAGCAGCGCATCAGTGCTCTGCGCGGTTAAGCCTTCCTGATCGCTCCCTGATAACAAGAAGGGCCGGATGATTCCGGCCCTTCTTTTTTATTGCGCATTACTCGATGTGCACATCGGTGAGGGGCACGGCGCAGCAGGCGAGGATCTCGCCGCGATCGCGGGCCGCCTCGTCCAGCGCAGGCGCTGCCGGTTGATCCACTTCCCCAACCCGCAGGGTGCAGCGGCAGCTGCCACAGATCCCGGCGCGGCACGACCAGGGGAGATCGATCCCCTGCTTGGCGGCCTGATCGAGCAAGGTGCCTTGGTTGTTGCCGATGAACTCTTCGGCGCCGATGCGGATCCGCACCGCCTGATGGGGGCGCGCCACCGTCAGCATCTGGCCGCCAAACGACTCGTGGTGCAGTTGCCCGGCGGGCACTCCTAATTCGGCGAGCCAATCGAGGGCCAACTGCATGAAGCCGGTGGGGCCGCAGACATAGACGTCGCGCTCGGCCAGCTCCGGGATGGCCTCTAGCATGGCGTGGGTCAAGTGGCCGCGCAGGCCCTGCCAGTGAGGTTCGGGGCGGCTGAGCACCAGTTGCAGCTGCATGCCGGCCAGGCGCAGGGCGAGCAGCTCTTCACGGGCGGGGATGTCGACCTCGCTGCGGCACTGGTGCAGGAAGTGCACTTCACCAAGGGCCCCCTGATCGGCCAGGAAGCGCGCCATGGAGAGCATGGGGGTGATGCCGGAGCCGGCTGAGAGCAGCAGCAACTTGCGCCGTCCGCCGAGGTGGAACTCGCCGGCCGGGGCATGGGCCAGCAGGGTCTTGCCGACCCCTAGCTGCTGGTGCAGCCAGGTGGAGAGCCGTCCCCCCTCAAGGCGCTTGACCGTGATGGCGAGGCGCTCGGGACGCGACGGGCTGGAGCTCAGGGTGTAGTTGCGCAAGATGCGCTGGCCATCCACGTCGATGGCGATCGGCAGGTACTGGCCCGGCAGGTAGTCAGGCAGGGGCAGATCGTCGTCGGCCTCCAGCCAGAAGGTCTCCAGCTCCCGAGCCAGAGTTTCGCGCGCCACACAGCGCAGACGGCGGCGGGCGGGAGCGCCGTTGGGGTAGGCGGGGGCGCGCCGGGTCTCCAGCACCTCGACCGGATCGCCTGCGCTGATCGTCCCTTCGTTCAGGGCGATCAGGTTCTGGCCGAAGTAGACCTCGCCATCCTCCCCGCGGCGGTAGCGGGTGAGGGTGGCGAGCGGCTCTTTGAGGGCGTTGAAGCGCTCGCTGCCGGGCTCCACTGTGGTCATGATGCAGCGGCTGCACGGCTTGGCGACGGCAAACTCCACCTCGCCGATGCGAATGCGGGCCCAACCATCCTCGGCGAAGGGGGCGGTGCCACTGACCACCAGGTTGGGGCGAAACTGGCTCATCAGATGCAGCGCGTCGGAGCGCCGGTTGAGATCTTCCAGCGAGGCCTCGCTGATGAGCAGCAGCGGGTAGCCATCGGCAAAGCTCACCCGGGTGCCGGTCTTTTCCCGGTAGCGGTTGGAGCGCTCGCCGAGCCACAAGAGGCGGGCCGGCTCGCCGAGAACCCGGCTTATCCAAGCGTCGGCCTCGTCCGTGGTGGTGAGCGCCTCGAAATCATCCTGCCACACCCGGGTGGCCAGTGAGTCACGGGTGAAGCTGCGCTCTTCCAGTCGCAATGGTTCGCCGCCGCTGAAGGCCAGGCGCACGCCTCCCACGAACGGATCGGCCAGCACCTGTAGCAGGCGTGGGTGGGTGCGCGCCGTGATAAAACTGCCATCCGGGCGCACCACCATGTAGCGGCGATCCCCGAGCAGCCCCTCTTCGGTGACCGTGGCCCGCAGCGGGGAGAGGGCGGCGCAAGACTTGACGGGATAGAGATGAAGGGAGACGAGAGTGGTCATGAGCGCTCCTTTGCAGATGAAAATGCACCATAACGATTTCGTTTGAGCAGCTCAAACAGTTTGTTTTGGTGTTGATAGAGTGCGCTTTTATTGATCTCGATTGCATCATCGCTGCGCGCGTTAGGTCAAACTGTGACCAGTTTCCAGTTCTTGACGCTTTTGCTTTTCCCGTCAGCCACCGGCCGCCACGGCGCGCCGGTTTTCAAGGGCAGATGACGGTCGGTTCACCCACAAGCAGAAAGCCACGTTATGAGCAGACCACTGGATATGACGCTGCCACCGGATCTCTCCCGCAAGACGGGGACGGGCCCGGTGCTCAGTCGGGTGCCACGCTGGCGCCCGGCCCTTCCCCCCTGCAATCACGCCTGCCCTGCCGGTGAGGACATCCAAGCCTGGCTCTCCCTGGCCCAGTCCGGCCAGTTCGAGGCCGCTTGGCGGCGCCTCATCGAGGTCAACCCCTTGCCGGCCGTGCATGGCCGAGTCTGTTACCACCCCTGCGAGCGTGCCTGCAACCGTGCCGAGGTCGACGAAGCGGTCTCGATCCACGCCATCGAGCGCTTCCTTGGCGACGAGGCACTGCGCCTCGGCTGGCTGCCGGCGCCGCCTCCAGCGCCCACGGGCAAGCGGGTGCTCGTCGTCGGGGCAGGCCCTTCGGGCCTCTCTTGCGCCTGGCACCTCAACCGGCTCGGCCATAGCGTCGAGATCCGCGAGGCGGGCCCGCGCCCCGGCGGCATGCTGCGTTTTGGCATTCCTGCCTACCGCCTGCCGCGCGCCGTGCTCGATGGTGAGGTGGCGCGCATGCTGGCGGCCGGGGTGCAGCTCACCCTCAACCACAAGGTGGAGGATGTGCTGGCCGAGTGGCGTGAGGGGGGCTTTGATGCCGTCTTCATGGCCATCGGTGCCCACCTGGCCAAGCGCGTCGATATTCCGGCCCGCGAGGCCGGGCGCATCCTCGATGCGGTGAGCTTTCTCCAGCAGGCGAGTCTGGCCCAGGAGCAGGGGCTACAGCCCCCAGTGCTGGGGCGGCGCGTCGCCATCTATGGCGGCGGCAATACCGCCATGGATGCGGCCCGCACCGCGCGTAGGCTCGGCGCCGAGGAGGCGATGATCATCTACCGGCGGGATCGCGACCATATGCCGGCCCATGACTTTGAGGCCATCGAGGCCGAGGAAGAGGGGATCACCATCAATTGGTTGCGCTCTATCCGCCAGTTCGACAGCGATCGCCTCGAGGTGGAGGTGATGACCCTCGATGAGCAGGGGCAGCCGCAACCCACCGGCCGCGTCGAGACACTGGAGGCCGATGCCCTGATCCTGGCCCTTGGCCAAGAGGTGGACTTGAGCGTGCTCAAGAGCGTGCCCGGTGTGCGCTTGAGTGGCGAGGTGGTGCAGGTGGGGGAGAACCTGATGACTGATCTGCCGGGCCTGTTTGCCGGCGGCGACATGGTTCCCTCCGAGCGCACCGTGACGGTGGCCACCGGCCACGGCAAGAAGGCGGCGCGCCACATCGATGCTTGGCTGCGCGGCGAGCGCTATTGCAAGCCCCCCTCCTTCCCGCTGGTGGGGACCGCCTCCTTGCAGCTCTGGTTCCAGACCTGGGCGCCGGCGAGCGATCAGTCGGTGCTGGCACCGGCGTCGCGCCACGGTTTTAGCGAAATCGTCTGCGGCCTCGATGCCAATGAGGCCCGTTATGAGGCGAGCCGCTGCTACTCGTGTGGCAACTGCTTCGAGTGTGACGGCTGCTTTGCCAGTTGCCCCGAGCAGGCGATCGAGAAGCTGGGCGCTGGGCTTGGCTACCGGGTCGATCCGGCGCGGTGCAGTGGGTGCAGCGCCTGCCACGACCAGTGCCCGTGCAATGCCATCGAGATGGAGGAGGCCAAATGAGCGACAAGATGATCATGGTAGATGGCAACGAGGCCGCCGCCCGGGTGGCCTATCAGTTGAGCGAGATCTGCGCCATCTACCCCATCACCCCCAGCTCGACCATGGCGGAGCTGGCCGATGAATGGGCGGCAGAGGGGCGCCCCAATCTGTGGGGCAACGTGCCGACCGTGGTGGAGATGCAAAGCGAGGGGGGCGCTGCCGGCGCCGTGCATGGCGCTCTGCAAGGGGGGGCGCTGGCCACCACCTTCACCGCCAGCCAAGGGCTGATGCTGATGCTGCCCAACATGTACAAGATTGCCGGTGAGCTGACCCCGGCGGTATTTCACGTGGCGGCCCGCTCCCTGGCGGCGCAGGGGCTGTCTATTTTTGGCGATCACCAAGACGTGATGGCGGCGCGCACCACGGGGTTTGCCATGCTGGCCTCGGCCAGCGTGCAGGAGGCCCAGGATCTGGCGCTGGTGGCCCACTGCACCACTCTGCGCAGCCGGGTGCCGTTTTTGCATTTTTTTGACGGCTTTCGCACCTCCCACGAGGTGAACAAGATAGCGGCTATCGAGCGGGTGACCCTGCGCTGCATGATCGACGATGACTGGGTGCGCAGCCACAGGGCCAGGGCGCTCAACCCGGACAACCCGGTGATGCGTGGCACGGCGCAAAACCCAGATACCTATTTTCAGGCTCGCGAGAGCGTCAACCCCTTCTACGAGGCGCTGCCAGCCCAGGTGCAGCAGGTGATGGACGAGCTGGCCGGCCACACCGGACGCCACTACCGGCTGGTGGAGTACAGTGGTGCGCCGGATGCCAGCGAGGTGGTGGTGCTGATGGGCTCGGGGGCGGCCGCCGCGCGCGCCGCCAGTGACTGGCTCAATAGCCAGGGGGGCAAGACCGGCGTGCTCCAGGTGCGCCTCTATCGCCCCTTCCCGGTGGCGGCCCTAGTGGCCGCGCTGCCGGCCAGCGTGCGGCGCATAGCCGTACTCGATCGCACTAAAGAGCCGGGCGCAGGCGGTGAGCCGCTGCTGCTCGATGTGCAAAGCGCCCTCATCGATGCCCTGCAAAGGGGGAGCCTAGGGAGCTTGCCCCACCTGTGCGGCGGGCGCTACGGCCTCTCTTCCAAGGAGTTCACTCCGGCTATGGCGGCCGCCGTGTTTGCCGAGTTGGCGAGCGAGGCGCCGCGCCCGCGCTTTAGCGTGGGGATCTGTGACGATGTCTCCGGATTGAGCCTGACGCTGCCCTCCTTGCCGAGTCTGGAGCCGCAGGATAGGGTGTGCGCCCTGTTCTTCGGTCTCGGTGCCGATGGCACGGTCGGGGCCAATAAGAACAGCATCAAGATCATCGGCGAGCGCGGCGATCTGCACGCCCAAGGCTACTTTGTCTACGACTCCAAGAAGTCGGGGTCACGCACCGTCTCCCACCTGCGCTTTGGCCCCGATCCCATCGATGCTCCCTGGCTTATCGAGGCGGCGAACTTCATCGCCTGCCATCAGTGGGGCTTTGTCGAGACGCTGGATCTGCTCGAGCATGCCGCACCCGGCGCCACCTTGCTGCTCAACGCCCCCTGGCCCCCCGAGGCGGTGTGGGGACAACTGCCCGAGCGGCTGCGCGCCCGCATTCGCGCCAAGGGCGTCCGGCTGTGGGCCATTGACGCCGACCGGGTGAGCGAGCAGACCGGCATGGGCAAGCGCATCAACACCATCATGCAGACCTGCTTCTTCGCCCTGGCCGAGGTAGTGCCGCGGGAGGAGGCGATCGCGCTCATCAAGGGGAGCATTGCGAAGAGCTACGCCAGCAAGGGGGAGGCGGTGGTGGCGAGTAACTTCGCCGCGGTCGATGCCACCTTGGCGGCGCTGCACCCGGTGCCCTGGCCCAGCGAGGGGGAGGAGCAGAGCGGCGACTATCCGCTGCCGCTGCAATGGCCCGCCGGATTATCGGCAGCCGAACACACCTTCATCGAGCGGGTGACTGGCCCCATGCTGGCCGGTCGGGGCGATCGGATCCCTGTGTCGCTGCTGCCCTGTGATGGCACCTACCCGCTGGGAACCAGTCGGGTGGAGAAGCGGGCGATAGCCCGCGACATCCCCATCTGGCGGCCTGCGGCGTGTGTGCAGTGCGGTAACTGTTCGTTTGTCTGCCCCCACGCGGCGCTGCGTGCCAAGTTTTACCACCAGGCGTGGCTCAAGGATGCCCCAGCCGAGGCCCGCTCGGCGGCGCTGACGGCCCGAGGTTACCCCGACAGCCGCTACACCTTGCAGGTCTACCCGGAAGATTGCACCGGCTGTGGTCTGTGCGTGCAGGCTTGC
This sequence comes from Aeromonas simiae, assembly GCF_014892695.1. Lineage (NCBI taxonomy): Bacteria > Pseudomonadati > Pseudomonadota > Gammaproteobacteria > Aeromonadales > Aeromonadaceae > Aeromonas > Aeromonas simiae. The sequence goes on along the minus strand of NZ_CP040449.1, from coordinate 2,595,479 downwards.
CCGGTACGCGATGAGGCGGGCGAGCGTGCCATCGTCATGGGGCCGCTGGCGGCGCATCGTGAGTCGGAGCGCACGGCGCTGGCCTGGTTCGAGCGCCTGCCCTGGCCGGCGCGGGAGAAGATCGACTTCTCCACGGTGCGCGGGGTGCAGTTCTTAGAGCCCCTCTTTGAGTTCTCCGGCGCTTGCGCCGGCTGCGGTGAGACCCCCTACCTGCGGCTGCTCACCCAACTGTTTGGCGATCGCATGTTGGTGGCCAACGCCACCGGTTGCTCCTCTATCTATGGCGGCAACCTGCCGACCACTCCGTGGAGTCACAACGACGAGGGCAAGGGGCCAGCCTGGTCTAACTCCCTGTTTGAAGACAACGCCGAGTTCGGCTTTGGGCTGCGCTTGTGCGCCGATCAGCACAGGGGCCAGGCCGAGGCGGCGCTGCAAGCGGTCAGGTCGCGCGTCGGGGAGGCGCTGGTCGATGCCTTGCTGCACTCACCGCAGCGGTTGGAATCGGAGATCCGCACCCAGCGCCAGCGCCTGACCATGCTGCGCCGGCGTCTGGAAGATGACGAGAGCACGGAGGCCCATGCCCTGCGCTCGCTGATGGATCAACTGGTGCGCCGCTCGGTGTGGATTGTCGGCGGTGACGGCTGGGCTTATGACATCGGCTCGGCCGGGCTCGACCATGTGCTCGCCTCCGGGCGCGACGTCAACGTGCTGGTGATGGATACCGAGGTCTACTCCAACACCGGCGGTCAGATGTCGAAGTCGACCCCGCTCGGGGCGGTGGCCAAGTTTGCCGCCGGGGGCAAGACCCTGGCCAAGAAGGACGTGGCGTTGCAGGCTATCGCCTACGGCAATGTCTATGTGGCGCGCATCGCCTTCGGTGCCCACCCGCAGCAGGCGTTGCAGGCCCTGCGCGAGGCGGAGGCCTATCCCGGCCCTTCGCTCATCATCGCCTATAGCCACTGCATCGCCCATGGCATCGACATGGAGCAGGGGCTGGCCCAGCAGAAGCGGGCGGTGGACTCGGGGCACTGGCCACTGCTGCGCTACAACCCTGTGCTGCGTGAGTCCGGGCAGAACCCCTTCAGCCTTGACAGCCTGCGTCCGACCCTGGCGCTGCGCGCCTACCGCGAGCAGGAGAGCCGCTACCGGGTGTTGGCCCAGAGCGATCCGGCCGAGGCCGAGCGGCTGATGGCCATTGCCCAGCAGGTGGCGTGGCAGAAGTGGGCGACCTATGAGGAGATGGCGACCCGCAGCGCCGAGCAGTTCCATCCGCTGTTGTGAGTCGGTGGCGGCGGGCTTAGGCCCGCCTCTTTTTTTGAGGGACGCCAAAACGAAACGACCCGGGATTGCCCCGGGTCGCATTGCCTTGCGAGAGCATCACTGCAGTGATGTGTCGCGCTTACTATGAGTTTTCAGGATCTCATAGAGATCTTCTTTGAGTTTCAGCTTTTTCTTCTTCAGTTCACGAACCTGATCGTTGTCTGCGTACTCTTTTTCCAGTTGCTTGATCTCGTCATCCAGCTGGTTATGCAGGTTAAATTTCCTCTGAAAGTGGGCATCGGTCGTTTTCAGCTGAGTGATTAGATCACGGTACTCTGGAAACATGTGGCCTCCTTTTTCAGTGTGTGTAAGTTCAAGCTACTCCATTCCGGCAGGGGGGAATGTGATGATGGTCACCCTTGGTGACAATCATGCATTTTTCTCTCGCTATGCTATTTAGCTCACATTTTTCAGCTTTCCAGTTGGAAGTAGACGCTAACTTCAAGCCCCCCCTGCGGGTGATTGTGTACCCTCATCTCGGCCCGGTGCAGCTCGGCGATACGGCGCACGATGGCCATGCCAAGCCCCGCCCCGTCCCCTTGCTGCGGGTTGACCCGAAAGAAGCGCTCACTCAGGCGCGGTAACAGCTCGGGCGGCACGCCGGGGCCGCTGTCGCGCACCCTGACCCGAGCCTTGTGCCCCTCGCGATCGAGCAGCACAGTGATGGTGCCGCCGCGCGGGGTGTAACGGATGGCGTTGTCCACCAGGTTGGCAAACAACAGCTCGAGCAGGGTCGGTTGCCCGGCGATGGTGAGCGCCTCATCGGCCTCGAAGGCGAGCTGCTGCTCTTTGTTAAGCGCCAGCGGCACCAGGCTGGCGATGGTCTCGCGCAGGGTCTCGCGCAGATCGAGCGGCTGGTGCGGCATCGGCTTGCGGTGATCGAGGCGGGCATGGGTGAGCAACTGGCGCAGCAACCGATCGCTGCGATCGAGCGCCTGCTGCATCTTCTCCAGCGCCTGGCGCCGCGCCTCCTCGTTGTGGGCGTGCAGGGCGTTCTCGCTGTATAGGCGCAGCACGGCGAGCGGGGTACGCAGCTCGTGGGCCGCTTCGTCGGTGAACTGCCGCTCGCGCTCGAGGGTCTCTGCCAGGGTGTGCATCAGGCGGTTGAGCTCGGTCATCAGCAACCCCACCTCCTTGGGCGGGTGGTCGATATGCAGTGGGGTTAGGTTGGCCGGATGGCGCTCACCGATGGCGGTGGTGAGCCGGGTGAGCGGTGAGATGCTGCGGGTCACCAGCCACCACAGCAGGATCAGCAGCAGTGGCAAGGTGATAATCAAGGGCAGCATGGTCAGGGTGGCCATGCTGCCGGCCAGCTCGTCACGCTCGTCGTCGCGTTCGGCCACGATGAGCCAGGTGCCGCGCTCCTCGTTGTGCAGGGTGAAGGTGCGCCACAGGTGCTTGCCATCTTGCATCTCATCAAAGCCGGGCGCCAGGGCGCCGAGCGGCTGCTCGGGGGCGCTTGGCGAGCGCAGCAGCACGCTACCGGCCGGATCGAGTAGTTGAAACGCCAGATTGCGCTCGAACTCGTGGCCGTAGGGGGTGAACTCGTTGTCGGTGTAGATGCCACGGCGCTGGGAAACCCGCTCGGCATCCGGGTGGCTCAGCTCCCACTCCTCATAGACCAGGCCACTGTCGTGGTCGGCCGGTAACTGCTCTAGGTAGCGCAGCAGCAGGCGCTCGGTGATGCGGGCCGACTGGGCGAGACGGGCGTCGAACAGCTCTTCCATCTCGTGGCTGGCAGAGAAAAAGCCGAGCAGGGCGCTGACCGACAGGCTGGCGGTGACCAGCAGCAGCACCCCGGTCAGCAGGGTGCGGCGCAGTGAGCGGACCGGGCGGCTCACGAGGTGGCGACCTCGCGCGGCACTATGTAGCCGACCCCACGGATGTTGCGGATGAGATCGGAATAGAGCTTCTTGCGCAGGTGGTGGATGTGCACCTCGACCGCGTTGCTCTCGGCCCCCTCATCCCAGCCGTAGAGGCGTTGGTGTAGCTGCTCTTTGCTCAGCACCCGGCCCGCCTGACTCAAGAGCTCGTGCAGCAGCTTGTACTCGTGGGGAGTGAGGCGCACCGGCTCGCCCTGGTAGGTGACCTGCTGGGCGTCCGGGTAGAGCACGATGGCGCCGTATTCCAAGGTTGGCAAGGCATTGCCGGCGCTGCGCCGCAGCAGGGCCCGCAGGCGGGCGTTGAGTTCGGGCAGGGCAAACGGCTTGGTGAGGTAGTCATCGGCGCCAGCATCGAGGCCAAGCACCCGATCGTCGAGGGCGTCGCGGGCGGTGAGGATCAGCACTGGCAGGGTGAAGCCCTCGCGGCGCAGCTTGCGCAGCAGGCTGATGCCGTCGATATCGGGCAGATTCAAATCGAGGATGAGGGCGGCAAACTCCTCGCACTTTAAGGTGGTGAGGGCCGGCAGGCCTGTGGTTAGCCAATCGACCGTGTAACCCGAGCCCTTGAGGGCGTCCTGCATGCCGTCGCCCAGCATCACATCATCTTCAACCAACAGGATCCGCATTCCAACTCCGTGTCGAGGCCCAGCGTGGAGACAGTATGCCGTCATCACCGACCCTGCTCCAGCTTGGCAATCTCAGCGGGCCTTGTGGCCCGCTGTGCATCACAATGTGGCCAGTTTGGCCTTAATCTCGCCATGGCGGCCCTGATCGGCCAACTCGCGACCGGGGCGGGGCGGGGCCGCCAGCGCTTTTTCGAAGTAGCGTTTGGCCTCGGCCTTGTGGCCCTGATCGAGCAGGAAGTCGGCATAGAAGTAGTTGGGGTCGATGCCGGTGGGGTTGATGGCCAGCGCCTGCTTGAGCAGCGCCTCCGCCTTGTCATCATCGCCAAACCCGACCGGCCAGCCCGGCACCTGATAGTAGAGGGAGCCGAGGCTGGTGTAGGCCGAGCCGTCGAGGGCCTTGGGGTCTTGCTCGATGGCTATTTCGAGGCGGCGCTTGGCATCCTTGACCAGAGAGAGGGCTCCAAGGCCCCCCTTGGCGCCGGCCCAGGTGCTTTTGACGATGGCAGACCAGATCAGCAGATCGGTGCGAAACGCCTCCTTGGCGCTGGCCGCATCGGCGCGCTGGCTGAGCTGCTCGAGGCAACGTTCCTTCTGCTTCTCCGGGCTCTGGTATTGGCACTGGGCCCAGACGGACTGGATCTCGGGCAGGGCATCGGCGGCAAAGGTGGGGGCGGCGAGCAGGCTGCCGACCAGTAACAGGGTCGATTTCATCTTCAGGCTTCCTTGTGGTGGGCAAAACGGGCGATAACGGCGTGCTGCCGTGCCAAGGCTCGGTCGACCAGCCCCGGCAGCAGGGCATTGAGGCGCACAAACAGCTTCTCGGGCCAGCCGACCCAGGTGCGGGTGCGCTCTCGCTCCAGGCTCTGTACCAGCTGATCGGCCACCTCCTCTGGGGTGTCGGTGTGGGTGCCGAGCTCGGCATTCATGGCGTACACCTCGGGGGCATTGAGGTGGGTGCGGGTAGCGCGCGGGGCAAAGTGCAGCACCTTGATCCCGCTGCCGGCCAGCTCGCGGCCGAGTGCCTCGGAAAAACCACGGATGGCGAACTTGCTGGCGCAGTAGACGCTGTAGCCGGGGTAGCCGATGCCACCGAAGCTTGAGCCGACGTTCATGATGAGGCCGGGGCGCGTCAGGCGCGGCAGCAGGGCACGGGTCAGCAGCAGGGGGGCCAGGGTGTTGAGCTCGAGCTGGCTGGCTATCTGCTCTTCGCTCTGATCTTCGAGCCAGGCGAAGTGGTTGGTACCGGCATTGTTGATGAGGATGTCGACCCCAGACTCCAGCGCCGGGTGGTGGATGAGCGCGAGGCGCCCCTCTGCGCTGCGCAGATCGGCGCACAGGGTGTGGTGGCGCTCTGGCGCCGGCAACTGTAGGCGCAGTCGCTCCAGGGCCAGGGGTTGGCGCCCGTGCAGCAGCAGATGGGCGCCGCGCTCGGCCAGAGCCAGGGCGAGGGCCTCCCCGATGCCGCCGCTGGCACCGGTGAGCAGGATTCGTTTGCCGTCGAGGTTCATCACGGGCTCCTTAGGCGAGGGTGCGCAGCATGTCGCCGTAGAGGCGGTAGACCACCTTGGCGCTGTGGATGATGGCGGCCTGATCGGCCGGGTTCTGCACCCGGTTCATCAGCCCCTCGAAGAACTTAAGGTGCTCCTGATCGAGCGCCCCGTGGGAGCTCAGATAGCTCATCGCATGGGCTGGCAGGCCGAGCCCCTGCTTGAGCTGGTCGGCCACGCTCAGGGCGATGGCGACGCTGGTGCCCTCAAGCACCTGCACCATGCCGAAAAAGCCCATGGGGTTGCCGCGTTGGATCTGGTCGTAGAGAAAGGCGACCATCAGCTCGATGGGCAGGCAGGGAGTGCCGGCGCGCACCGCCTCGGAATCGCCGCCGCAGGCGCGAATGTCGTTCAAGATCCACTCCTGATGGCCGTACTCCTCCTCGATATACTCGGCCAGAGCGCCGCGCACCCACTCGTACTCCTGAGGCAGGCGGCCGCCGGTGGCCATCAGCAGCGGCACTGTGTGGCGCACGTGGTAGTAGGCCTGAGTCAGAAAGGCGATGTAGGTCTCGCCGGTGATCTCGCCGCGCTGGCAGGCGGCGATGATGGGGGCGCTCAGCAGGTATTCGCGCTCGCTGGCGGTGCGCTCGTTCAGGATCTGGTAGAAGCTCACAGGCTCTCTCCTTGGCTTAATTGTTCAATCTGATGTCGATAGGTGGTGAAAATTCGCTCCCGGCGCGGGCGGCCGTTGGCGGTCAGCAGATCCGACTCGGGAGATAGGGTGGCCACGAACCAGCGATGAATGCCGGCATAATCAGGCAGGCGGCGGTTAAGGCGCGCCACCTGCTCGGCCAGCGCCCCCTCCTGGCCCGCCATCGGCTCGAGCAGCGCCACGTTGCGCGCCAGACCGTCGCCAAACACCACGCAGCGGGCGATGGCGGGCTCAAGCTGGGCCTCGGCCTCGACCCACTCGGGGGAGAAGTTGCGGCCAAAGGCGGTGATCTGGACGTTCTTCTTGCGCCCGGTGATAAAGAGGAACCCCTCCTCGTCGAGCCGGCCAAGATCGCCTGTGTGGATGGCGCCGCTGACGGGAGGCTCGCCGAGGTAACCGAGCATGGCGGCCCCCTCGACCAGCACCTCGCCGTCATCGGCCAGCGTCACCTGGCAGTGGGGCAGCACCCGGCCGACGCTGCCGGGTTTATCCCCGTCTGGGCCGTTGAGCGCCACCACGGAGCCGCACTCGGAGAGGCCATACCCCTCGAATACCGGCAGCCCCAGTTGGCGGGCCGCCAGCAGCAGGGCTGGGGCCACCTTGCCGCCGCCGACCGCGACCAAGCGCAGTTGCTGACCGAGGTAGCGGGCCAGGGCCGGCTGGTGTTGACACAGGCCGACCAGCAGGCGCAGCAGCTCGGGCACCAGCACTAGGCTGTGGGGATGCTCGCGCCCGAGCAGGGCGCTCAGGCAGGCCGGATCTAGGCGGCTCGAGCCGGTGACCCCCCCCTCGGCCAGAGACGGCAGTACCGTGGTGGCGCCGGTCAGCAGCGGCACATAGAGGCCGGTCAGGTTCTCCAGCAAGGTGGTGAGCGGCAGCAAGGTGAGATGGCGCTCCACCTTGGCCGGGGCCACCCGCTCGGCCAGGGAGCGGCAGACCGCCTCAAGCTGGGCCAATGAGAGGCAGACCCCCTTGGGCTGGCCTGTGGTGCCCGAGGTGTAGGTGATCTTGGCGGTGCCGGTCGGCAGTACCGGCGGCGCAGCGACGACGCGGCGCAGCAGACGATAACCGGCCAGCGTCTGTGGCTGCCACGACGCGCCGAGCAGGGGCTGCCAGAGGGTGTCCTCCTGCACGGCAAGGGCATCGGCGCCGCTGCTCTCAAGCAGCCACTGCTTTTGCTGCGCCGAGAAGAAGGCGGGCACCGGGATGGCGACGATACCGGCATGGGCGCAGGCGAGATCGAGCAGTGCCCACGGGATGCCGTTGTCGATGGCCATGGCCAGGCGCTGCACGCCGGCGGCGCTGAGGGCTGAGGCCAGTTGCTCGCACTGCGCGAGCAGTTGGCGATAACTCAGGTGGCGGGTGCGCTCCACCAGCGCCGGCTGATCGGGGCGAGTCTGGGCGTGGCGCCGCAGGGCGGAAAACAGGGTCATGAGTGCGCCCTCCGGGCGGTGGGAAACAGGGTGGGCATGGGCTCGAACAGGCCGAGTAGCAGCGAGCTTTCGGCCAGCACGCGGCGTCCCTGGCCGAGATCGCCCACCATCACCTTGGGTTGGCAGCGGTAGTACTCACCCCAGGCGGCGGCGTCCTCACCGACCCGCTCCGGCTGGGCTTGGGCCAGCTCAATGGGGTTGAGGTGCAGGCGATGAAAGATGTTGCGAAGGCGCACCGTACCGGTGAAGACCACGTAGTCGAGTTCGTTCTCGCACAGCAGTTTGCACAGGGCGGCGAACATGATGCGGGCATGGCCCGGTTCGGCGCAGGCGAAGTTGCCGATCTCCACCAGATGATCGCGAGATGGGGTGGTGCCAATGCAAGCCGCGATCGCCTCTTCAATCGGGGCGTCCAGATAGCGCTCCAGATAGAGGGGGGCCTCGCCGGCCGGGGTGAGGCCGCAGGCACCGACCAGCATGCCGTCGGCGCGATAGAGCCCGAGCAGCAGCGGCAGAAAATGGGGGATGGTGGCGTTGAACTCGCGGGTATAGGCGGCCTGAATATAGGCCTGTAACTGGGCCACCTGCTCGGGGATTCGGGCGATGGCGAGGCGGTAGGGTGCCTTTATCTCGGCATGCATGGTGGGCTCCTCTCTCGGATGATGGAGGGAGGATGACCGGCTTGGCTTAAGAGAAAATTAAGTCAGAGGAGCAGGCGCTCGAATTTGCGAAAAAAGAGAAGGGGCGCCGTGGCGCCCCTTGCTGTCAGCCGGTTTAGCTCTCTTTTTTATCTTTTTTCTTACGCTCGGGCAGCGGTTTGCCGTCGCGCTCGATCACCTTGCCGGCCTCGAAGCAGATCTGGGCGGCCAGCTCCTCGAGATCCGGCGCCTTGGCCTCGGCTCCGATGGCGTAGCGCCAGTTGATGATGGTGATCTTCTCAGCGCTCGGGGTGTCGGCGACCAGCGGCTCGCGCCAGCCTTGGCCGATGTGGGCCACCAGCACGCCGTCACGCAGCAGCTCGGCGACGATCTCCTGGGTCGGCGCCCCCTTGCCGTAGGTGAAGCCCTGTGGATGCTTGGCGCCCACCAGCGGGGCGTCGCTGGCCGGGATCAGCTTGCTGCGCAGCACCCACTTGGGCAGTTTCTGCTCCTTGCCGAGCGGCTTGCCGACCTGATACTCGTTGACCTTGATCGCCTTGATCAACTGGTTGGTGAACTCCTTGGTCAAGGCCTTCTGGGCCTCGTTGCCACTCTCTGTCTGGATCGGTGCCAGATACCAGGTTGCGGCCAGTACCGGTTGCGCGCACAGCAGCATCAGCAGCAGACCCAACAGGGATTTCATTCCGTTTTGCATCATGATTCCACCAAGATTTTGTTTTGCCAGCGGCGGCTGCGCCAGCGCCAGTACATGGCCAGACCCCGGACCCACTCGTCGCAGGCCAGCGCCAGCCAGATGCCGACCAGTCCATAACCCAGCATGATACCGAGGAAATAGGAAAGAGGCACGGCGATCCCCCACATGGAGATAAGCCCCATGAGCAGGGGGAAACGGGCATCCCCGGTGGCACGCAGGGCGTTGATCACCACCAGGTTGAAGGTGCGCCCCGGCTCCATGATGAGGCTCACCAGGAACAGTTGGGCCACCTGATTGATGATGTCGGGATCATCGGTAAACAGGCTGATGATGCTGCGCCCGTTGATCGCCGCCGCCACCGCGATGAGGCAGGTGACGATGAGGCCGAGCTTGAGGCTCTTGAGCAACTGGCGGTAGGCGCGGTCGAACTGCCGCGCCCCGGCCAGATGGCCGATGATGATCTCGTTGCCAAGGCCGATGGAGAGGCCAAACAACAGGATAAACAGGCAGATCTGGAAGAAGTAGGACTGGGTCGCCAGCGCCTTGTCGCCGAGCAGGCCGACAAACGCTGTGACCACCATGAACTGCAACATCCACGAGAGGTTCTCGCCGGCGGCCGGCAGGCCGATGTGCAGCACCTTGCCGAGCATCTCTCGGCTCGGGCGCAGTATGTCGCGGGGGATCAGGCGGATGCCGGTCTTGCGCCCCACCAGCCACACCAGCAGCACGACCCCGATCAAGCGGCCGGCCACCGTGCTGATGGCCACCCCGGCCACCCCCAGCTCGGGCAGGCCGAACCAGCCGTAGAGCAGCAGCATGTTGCCGACACAGGTGATGGCGTTGACGATGAGGGTCACGTACATGGCCTGGCGGGTGTGGCCGTGGGCCCGCAGGGTAGCGGCCAGACAGAGGGCCGCCGCCTCGGGCAGCAGGCACAGGCCGATGATCTGCAAGTAGAGCTGGCCGTCGCTGAGCAGCTCGGCGGGCAGGTTCATCATGGCGAGGATCGGGGCGGCGCCGCCCATGACCCCGAGGGCGGCCACCAGCCCCACCAGCAGGTTGAAGGCGATGGCGGTGTGGATCACCACCCGGGCTTTTTCCCGGTCGCCGGAGCCCAGATACTGGGTGATCACCACGCTGGTGCCGATGCTGACGAAGCTAAACAGGGTGATGGCGAGATCGAACACCTGGTTGCCGACCGCCAGCGCCGCCACGGCGCGGTAGGAGACATGGCCGACCATGAAGGTGTTGAGCGCCCCGGTCAGAAAGTGCAGGGCGAGATCGATGAACAGAGGCCAGGTCAGCGAAAAGAGCGAGCCTGGCCCCTGGGGGGAGTGAGTTTGCATGTGAATTCCGGCGCTGGGGGCACGACCGGAGGGCCGCGCCACGGTGCGTCATTTAACACCAAGCGCCGGGCTCACGCAATCGTGGTGGCCAGGTTCACCTCACGCTCCTCCTGCTCCGGGTTACCCTCGGCCAGGGTCAGCGCCTCCTCCTCCTCCTGGCTGCGGTAGCAGCGGGTCATGCGCAGGGCCTGATAGATGTCGGGACAGAGCAAAATACCGTCCTCGCCGACCTTGACCCCGGCCTGGCGGAACCACTGGCTCAGTTGGCCGTGGCGGCCCGCCATCACCATGTGGATGCCGCGCCGTTTCAGCTCGCGGTGCAGCTCGCCGACCATGATCATCACGCTGATGTCCTGATGGGTGAAGCAGGCGACCGCGTCGATCACCAGACAGCGCGGCGAGCTGGGGTCCTGGGTCAGCAGGGCCAGCACCCGGCGCTTGAAGTAGGGGGCGTTGAAGTAGGTGAGCGGCGAGTTGAAGCGATAGACCATCAGGCCGGGCACGCTCTTGATCTGCTCGTCGTTGCCGAGGGTGCGCACCACGCCATCTTGGTCGGTGCCAAGCAGTTGGTCGGTCGGGCGCATCACATTACGCAGGAACTGGAACAGGCCGAGCAGCACTGCCAGGGTGATGCCGGGAATGACCCCCATGGTGAGCACACTGATGAAGGTGATGAGGGCCAGCCAGAAGGCGGCGCAGTCTGAGTTGCGCAGTGCCCACAGGCCGCGAAAATCGGTGAGCGAGAACGAGGCCATCACCAGCACCACCCCGAGGGCGGCGGTGGGGATGTACTGCAAGGGGGCGGTCAGGGTGAAGGTGACCAGACCAATGGTGCCGGCAGCGATGAGGGAGACCAGTTGGCTCTTGCCGCCGCTGGCGTCGTTGACCGCGGTGCGGGAGTCGGCGCCGCTGATGGCAAAGCCCTGAGAGGCCGCTGAGGCCAGGTTGGCCATGCCAAGGGCCCGAAACTCCTGATCGGCATCGATCTCGTACCCATTCTTGGCGGCGAAGCTGCGGGCGGTGAGCATCATGGAGACGAAGCTCACCATGGCGAGGTTAAGGGCCGGCAGCACCAGCTCACGCAGCAGGCCGGGGGGAAAGTCCGGGATTTGCAGCGAGGGGATGCCGGAGGGCACGGCACCGATAGTCTGGATGCCGAGCTCGCCGAGCGGGGAGAGCTGGCTGCCCCACACCGCCAGCGCCGCGACGGCCAGCGCCAACATGGCGGCGGGCCAGTTGGGTTTGAGCCAGCGGCACACAAGCAGGGCCAGCAGGGTCAGCAGGCTCATGGCCAGGGTCGGCAGGTGGGTCTGTTGCAGGTAGTCGAGGGTGCTGGCGAGGCGCTCGATCAGGAATTTCTCGCTGTAGGTAAAGCCGAAGATCTTGGAGAGCTGGCCCACCATGATGGTGATGGCCACGCCGTTGAGCAGCCCCATCAGGATCGGACGCGACAGGAAGTCCGCCAGTACCCCGAGTCGGAAGCGGCTGGCGATGAGGCACCAGAAACCGGTCATGGCGGTCATGGTCATCACCAGTTGCCAGTGCTTGGTGGGATCGCCGGCGGCGAGCGGGGCCACCACCGCATAGATGACGGCGCAGGTGGCCGCGTCGGGGCCGACGATGAGCTGGCGCGAGGTGCCAAACAGGGCGTAGACCGCCATCGGCAGTATGCACGAGTAGAGGCCGACCACGGCGCCGACGCCGGCCAGTTCGGCATAGGCGATGGCCACCGGCAGGGCGACCGCCGCCACCGAGAGGCCGGCGCGCAGATCCGGCAGCAGCCAGCCGCGCTGATAGTGCAGCAGGGAGGCCAGGCCGGGAAGCCAGCGCTGGAGAGAGAAAAAGTCGCGCATGTTCAACCCTTTAGTGATGCTTTAACCCCTAGTGTGCCCATGGGTTTCACACAAAATCAACCTGGCTTAAGCGGGCCAGAGCACCCGCAGGCGGGGCCACAACTGTTGCCAGCGCTTGGCGCGAACCCGCTCGGTGAAGAGGGCCGGCCCTTGGCGGCAGTGCGGATTGGGACGCACCTCGAGCGACCAGTTGTGGGCGATGCCGTGCGGGGCGACCAGCAGCAGGCGGTCATCGGCCAGCAACCGCACCCCGATGCAGGTGGGAAGCTCGACCCAGTGGGAGAGGGCGGTCAGGGCAGTGTCGAACGGCGGCGTCCGCTGACGCAGGTGCATGCGCGCCTGATTGCGCGCCTCCCAGTTCTGCCCCGGCAGCAGGGCGCGGGCGCAGGCCTCAATCTCGCTTTCGCGGCGCCCATCCGGATCGCGCTGATCCAGATAGATGAGATCGATGTCGCTCAGTGCGGTGGGATGGCGGTAGCCGTGCAGGTGATCCCAGATGAGGTTGCGCACGAAGCCGGCCCCCAGATACCAGTCGGGCAACGCCAATTCGCGCGCGGCCAGCAGGCACTGCCAATGCAGCGGCGAGGTGCGCAGCAGGGCGCAGGTCTGCTGTTGCAGGTCATCATCACTCTCCATGGCGGCTCAACCATACCTCTATGTAGCTGCAACTCGGCACTATGGTCAGGCTCTGGCTGCGGGTCCATTGATAAAACGCGCGCGCCAGCTTATCGGCCACCCCGGCGTTGCGTAAGGCGGGGGGGACATAGGTGTTGAAGGCCTCGACCGTGTTGGCATCGAGGTGGCGATAGCGCAGGTGGGCCTGCTCGCCCTCCTGCTGGTAAATGAACTGATGCTGTTCCGCTTGATGGGTGACGATGATCATGGGGACTCCTGCCGGGTGATGTCTGTTCGAGGGTGGTTTACCAGGCCTGTTCGAGCAAGTGGAGCAGGGTGTCCCGATCCGGCGCCTTGCGGCAGTAAAGCAGGGCGCCGTCGTTGTGGGCGAGGTGGGCCACCGCCGCGAGTGGGGCGCGATCGCTTAGGCCCGCCTCGCGCAGGGTGCGCGGCAGGGCGGCCTGTTGCCACAGTTGATCGCGCAGGTGTTGCAAGCAGGCCATGGTGGCGTCGGCCCGAGCCGCTGACGGGCAGGCGGCATAGGCATCGGCTCCCGCCAGTGGCAGCAGCAGGCGGGCCAGCTCGTCGTCGATCTGCGGGCGCTGATAGGCCAGCGCCACCGGCAGAAACAGGTTCATGCACAGGCCATGGGGCAGGTGGCAGTGGGCTCCCAGACTGTGGCCAAGGGCGTGCACCAGCCCCACCATGGCGTTGGAGAAGGCCATGCCGGCCAAGGTGGCCCCCTCGGCCAGGGCGAGGCGCAGCCCAGGATCGCTCGGGTGCTCGGGCAGTAAGGGCAGGGCGGCGGCGATTTTCTCCACCGCCAGCAGGGCAAGCGCACTGCTGAGCGGGTTGGCGGCGTTGCTGATGAGCGCCTCGATGGCGTGGGTCATGGCATCCATCGCCGTGGCAGCGCTGATGGGCAGCGGCAGCGTCTGGGTGAGGCGGGCATCGAGCACCGCCAGGTTGGGCAGCAGGAAAGGCGAGGTGAAGGGCACCTTGCGGCCACTGCCTTCGTCGCGAATGACCGCCACTTGGGTCACTTCCGAGCCGGTGCCGGCCGTGGTGGGCAGCACGGCGAGCGGTGCGAGCGGCCGGGTCAGCAGATCGGCGCCAGCCCAATCGAGCAGGCGCGCTCCCCCCATCGAGACCAGGATGTTGACCGCCTTGGCGGTGTCGATGACCGAACCCCCGCCCAGGGCAATGAGGGCGTCGCAACCGAGGGCGCGGTAGCGCTCGGCGATCCGCTCCACTACGGCGGTGGAGGAGTCGGGCGGGATCTGATCCTCAATGGCGGCAGGGGTCATCACGCCCGCAGCGAGCTGCTCCCCCACCATCTTGGCCAGCCCGCTGGCTACGATGCCGGGGTCGGTGAGCAGCAGCGGCCGCGTGGCACCGAGCGCCGCCAAGGCCGCCGGCAGCTGCTCGATGGCCTGTTGCCCGACCAGCAGCTTGACCGGGCAGAAGAACTCGTAATAGCGGGGCGTGGTCATGGGGGCTCCTTAAGGGAGAAGCAGGCCAGCGAGGATGGTCAGTGCCCGCCTGAGTTGTCGGGGCGGGCGCCGGTAGTCGCGCAGCAGCGGGCGGGCGAACCTGGGGGGCAGCAGCACGGCTTGCAGCGCCTCAAGGGCGCGCACCCAGTGCATGGCGGCCACCAGATCCCCTTCGGTGCTGAGCCGTCCCTCGCAGAAGCTGGCATTGATGCCGAGGCGAAAACCGAGCACCCGCAGCGCCACATCCGGGTGCTTGAAGGTCAGGCGCAGGGTGGCGGTGGCCGGGGCCGTGCTCCACCCCTGCGCCTGTTTGTGCAAGATGAGCGGGCGTGTCAGGCCGAGGCAACCCAGTTGCAGGCAAAAGCCGACGGGGAGCGGGGCCAGCTCGGCATGGATGAGCGGATCGACTCGCGCGGCGCGGCGCAGCAATCGCCCCAGGCCCCACAGCAGCAGGGCGAGGGCGCGCAGGCGGATGCGTTGGGGCACAGGGCGTATCCGCATGCCTAGCGCAGCAACAGCCAGAGCAGCAGGCGCTGGCGCCAGCCGTAAGGGGGCTGGATCAGGGCGCCGCTCGACCAGCGGCCACGGCGCAGCACCGTCTTGGCCTTGGAGAGGGTGAGAAACCCTTCATGGCCGTGGTAGTGGCCCATGCCGGAGGGGCCGATCCCGCCGAACGGGGCATCGTCGGCGGCCACTTGGAAGACGGTATCGTTGATGGCCATGCCGCCGGCATGCACCTCCTTGATGACTCGCGCCTGCACGGCTGCATCGAGGCTCATCAGGTAGCAGGCGAGCGGGCGGGGCCGCGCGCGGATATAGGCGAGCGCCTCATCCAGCGAGTCGTAAGCAATGAGCGGCAGCAAGGGGCCGAAGATCTCCTGCTGCATCACGGGGCTCTGCTCGGGCAGGCCCCATAGCAGATGGGGGGCCAGCCGGTGGGCGGCGTCATCGCGAGCCGGCTCGCAGGCAGGGATGACTCGGGCCCCGTCGGCGCTGGCCTGCGCCAGCCAGCCGGTCAGGCGGTGGTAGTGGGCAGCGCTTACCACAGAGGTGAAGTCAGCACTGGCGAGCCCCTTGGGGTAGCGGCGGGCGAAGGCGCGCTGGAAGGCAGTGGCGAAGGCCTCCTCCTGGCCACGGGGCAGCAGCACATAGTCGGGGGCGACGCAGATCTGTCCGGCATTCAAGCACTTGCCATAGAGGAGCCGGTCGATGGCGAACTCAAGCGGGATATCCGGGGCGATGAGGCAGGGGGATTTCCCCCCCAGCTCGAGGGTCACTGGGGTGAGGTGCTGGCTCGCCGCCGCCATCACCTGGCGTCCGATGGCGGTTGAGCCAGTAAAAAACAGGTGATCAAACGGCAGGGCGCTAAAGCGCGCCGCCACCTCGGGACCCCCTTCCACCACGGCGACCTCCTCTTCGGTAAAGCAGCTTGCCAGCAGGCGGCGCAGCACGGCATTGGTGGCAGGAGTGAACTCGGAGAGCTTGAGCATGGCCCGGTTGCCGGCGGCCAGCGCCGTGATGAGTGGGCCGATGGCGAGCATCACCGGGAAGTTCCACGGCACCATGATGCCCACCACCCCGAGCGGCTGGTAGTGCACCCGCAGTGAGGCCGGGTGAAGCAGCAGGCCGGGGCGACGGCGGCTCGGCGCCATCCAGCGTTTGAGATGGCGCCGGGTGTAGCCAATCTGGCGGATACAGGGCAAGAGGTCGGCGATCAGCGTGTCATAGGGGCTGCGCCGGCCATAGTCGGCGGCCAGGGCATCGCACAGGGCCGCGCGCTCGCGCAGCAGTGCTCGCTTGAGGCTGGCGAGGGCAGCGCTACGCTCGCCATGGGAGGGCAATGGCCGAGCCAGGAAGGCGGAGCGCTGGCTCTCAAGCTGTGATAAGAGGGGGTCGGGCATCGTTGAATAGGCCTGATCCATGGCGGCTCTCGATAGTGGCATGGGCATTGTCAGGTGTTGGCACGCTAACGTGCCGGGCCGCGACTTGTAAAGAGGGGGAGGGGGGGATGAGGGCAGAAATGGGGAGTGGGGCACAGAAGTGGGCTCAGGGGGGTTGGCAGTGCGGCATCATGACGTTAAGGTGCTAAAAAATACCTATAAGGAGATAAGTATTATGATGGAACTGTCTTCCCTGTTCTCCCGCCTTGGGGATGTGGTCGAGCGTATGCCCGAGCAGTTCACCACCTACGATCTGGTGCAGCGTTTCGCCCACCTCTATCCGGCTGACTACTTTGCCGCTGGCCACGAGCTGGCCCAGCAGACCCCGCAGGAGGCGCTCAAGGTGCTTCATCAGGGGATAGGGCAGTGGCTGAGCAGCAGCGACAGGGTGATCGAGGGGGCGCATCTGCCCTGTGTCACCCCTTGGGGTGAGCGCAGCAGCTCGCCGCGCTGGCACCGCAAACACTAAAAACTATCAGGCCCCGCATGCGGGGCCTGATAGTGAGTGGCGGTTACGCCTGGTTGGCGGGGGCGGCCTTGCACCCCTCGACTGCCGCGCGGATGAGATCGAGCGCACTCGCCTCGCAGGGCGGCAGCTCGTCATCACAGCTAGCCAGCGGAGTGACCCGCTCGCCCCACTTGATGAGGCCTGCACCCCAGGTGAGGCCGGCGCCGAAGGCGGCCGTCAGCAGATAGCTGCCGGGCTTGACGCGGCCTTGCTCGAGCGCTTCGCACAGGGCGATGGGCACGGTGGCGGCCGAGGTGTTGCCGTACTGCTCGATGTTGACCATCACCTTGTCCATGTCGGCGTTCATGCGCTTGGCGAGGAACTCAATGATGCGCACGTTGGCCTGGTGGGGCACCAGCAGATCGATCTGCTCGGGAGTGATGCCAGCCTGGGCCAGCACGGTGGCGGTGGCCTCACCCATGCCACGCACGGCCCGCTTGAAGATCTCCTGCCCTTCGAAGTTGAAGATATAGTGACCGTCGGTGTCGTTGAAGCGCTCGCGATCCGAGCCAAAGTTCGGTACGTGCAGGATCTCGCGAGCCTCGCTGTCGCTGCCGAGCTTGCTGGCAATCAGCCCCGACTCGACGTCGCTTGCCTCGACCACCACGGCCCCGGCACCGTCACCAAACAGCACGGCGGTGTCGCGGCGCGCCCAATCGAGCAGATAAGTGAGGCGCTCGGCGCCGATCACCAGGATCTTCTTCATCATGCCGCTCTGGATCAGCGAAGTGGCGACCGTCAGCGAGTAGACGAAGCCGGTGCAGGCGGCGTTGAGATCGAATACGGCGGCGCGGTGGGCGCCCAACGCCTGTTGCACAGCAGAGGCGCTGTTCGGCACCAGGGTGCCCGGGGTGGCGGTGGCCAGAATGATGGCGTCAAGTTCGCTGGCCTCGAGGCCGGCGCAGGCCAGGGCGCGGCGAGCCGCCAGGGTGGCCAGCTCGCTCTGGCTGACGTGGGAGACCCGGCGCGCCTTGATGCCCGTGCGTGGATAGATCCACTCGTCAGACGTTTCCATGATGGTGCTGAGATCGTCGTTGGTCAGCACGGCGGGCGGGAGACACTTGCCCCAGCCGGTAATAGTGGCGTAAGTCATCGAAATACCGCTTGTGATGGGTGGGCCCAGGGATGAGGGGGTCTTCCGTGGGCGGAAAATCGCCCGATTATGCCAAAAGGTGGGCCGGCTGACTACTTCATGGCCCGCTGCTGAGCTGATAGTCTGTGACGCATCCTGTCTCGCCGGAGTTGCCATGCCCAATCTCAACCTGCTGCCGACCCTCAAGGTGTTGCTGGAAACGCGCAACGTCAGTCGCGCCGCCGAGCTGCTGCACCTGAGCCAACCTTCCATCAGCAAGCAGTTGGCTCAGTTGAGGCGCGAGTTCGGTGATGAGTTGCTGGTGCGTGAGGGGCAGCGCTGGCTGCTCACCGCCCGAGCCGAGCAGTTGGCCGGCCAGTTGGGGGGCTCCCTGTCGGCCCTCGAGCGGCTCTACGCCCCGCCCGCTTTTGCCCCGGCCGAGTGCCGCAGGGTGTTTCGCTTTGCCTCCTCCGACTACGTGGCCCAGCACATATTGCCGGATATCTGCAAGGCGCTGGCCGAGCAGGCGCCGCTGGCAGCCATCGATTATCAGTTGTGGGACAAGCACCAGTTGCCGAGGCTATGGGAGCTCGATCTCGATCTGGTCTCCACCATCACCGATGAGGTGCCGGCGCTGATCCATGGGCGCCAGCAGGGCAGCGATCATCTGGTGGTGCTGATGGGGGCGCATCATCCGCTGGCGGGGCAGCCGCTCACCCTGGAGGGGTATCTGGCCTGGCCGCACCTGCAAGTGAGTGGCGGCGGTGACAAGGACAGTCCGGTTGAGCAGGTGCTCGCCCCCCTCGGCCGCCAGCGGCGCTGGTTTGCCCATGTGCCTTTCTTTCAGGCGGCGCTGGAGATCTTGCTGCGCACCGACTGCCTGCTCACCACCCCGGCCCACATCGCTTGGCTGCTGGCCGAGCGCCATCCCCTCTGCTTTGCGGCCCTGCCGTTTGCCACCCGCGAGCAGCACTATCACCTGCTATGGCACCAGCGTCACCATCAAGACCCGGCCCACCGCTGGTTGCGCGATCTCGCCTGGCCGATCCTCAGCGGACACCTGCAACAGGGGGTCGCCGCCAGCCGGCAGCAGCTTGGCATAGAGCTATAGCAAATGGGCATGGTGTATATTCATTGCTTTCATTTTTAGAATACTTTGGTGCGATCTAGGCTATGGCCCACACCAGATAGGAACGATAGCGGAGAGTAAGCGCATGGAGTGGAGTAGTTGGTTGGCCCTCGCCGCCATTTGTATCATGGGGGCGGTCAGCCCAGGGCCGAGCCTGGCACTCATCATCCGCAACACGGTCGGTGGCGGACGCGGCAACGGGGTGGCGACGGCGCTTGGCCATGGGGCCGGGGTCGGTCTTTATGCCCTCATCACCGCCATGGGGCTGGCCATCCTGATCACCAGAACGCCGCTATTGTTTGACGTGATCCGCTATGGCGGGGCCGCGTTTCTCGCCTGGCTCGGGGTTAAGGCGCTGCTGGCCAACGCCGGCCCAGCCGAGGCACAGGAGCACAGGGGCGGCTCCCGGCGCGGTGCGCTGGAGGGCTTCATGGTGGCGTTTCTCAATCCCCAGCTCGCCATCTTCTTCGTGGCGCTCTTTAGCCAGTTTGTGCATCAGGACACCGGCTGGCGCGAGGGGGGGATCATGATGCTCACTGCTGGCGGTATCGATGCCCTGTGGTATGTGCTGGTGGCCCTCGGCCTCTCCCACGGCCCCGTGCTGGCTTGGCTGCACCGCAGGGCGAGCCTCATCAACAAGGCGAGCGGTCTGGTGCTGCTCGGGCTGGCGGTCAAGGTGGTGATGTAAGATGCCTTTGCAAGGCATCTTTGACCCCTGAACTTAAGCAGGATCAAGGCAAGCGGGGGCGGCAGGGGCTAGACTGCCAGCCCCGTTTTTTTATGGTTATCCCATTCATGCACAGCCAGCGACTCGAGTTGCTTGCTCCGGCCAAGACGCTGGAGTACGGCATTGAAGCCATCAATCACGGCGCCGATGCCGTCTATATCGGCGGGCCCGCCTTCGGCGCCCGCAGCGCCGCCGGCAACTCGGTGGCCGATATCGAGGCGCTCGCCCGCCATGCCCACCGCTTCGGCGCTCAGGTGTTCGTCGCCTGCAACACCTTGCTCTATGACCACGAGCTGGAAGGGGCGAGCCGCATGGCCCATCAAATCTACGAGGCGGGGGCCGACGCGCTGATCGTGCAGGATCTCGGGTTGTTGCGCTGCGATCTGCCGCCGATCGCCCTGCACGCCAGCACTCAGATCGATAACCGCACGCCGGAGAAGGTGAAGTTCCTCGAAGAGGTCGGCTTTTCTCAGGTGGTGCTGGCGCGCGAGCTGTCGCTCGAGCAGATCCGCGCTATCTGCGCCACTACCAGCGTGCAGATCGAGTGCTTCATCCACGGCGCCCTGTGTGTCTCCTACAGCGGCCAGTGCAACATCAGCTATGCCCGCACCGGCCGCAGCGCTAACCGGGGCGAGTGTGCCCAGCTCTGCCGCCTGCCTTGCACCCTGCAAAAGCCGGGTGGCGAGGTCTTGGTGGCCGACAAGCACCTGTTGTCCCTGAAAGACATGGATCAGAGCGACAACCTAGAGGCGCTGATCGATGCCGGGGTGCGCTCGTTCAAGATAGAGGGGCGCCTCAAGGATCTTGGCTATGTGAAAAACGTCACCGCCTGGTATCGCCAGCAGCTCGACGCCATCATGGCGCGGCGCCCTGAGTTGGCGCGGGCCTCGGCCGGGCGCTGCACCCACGCCTTCACGCCAAACCCGAAAAAGAGCTTCAACCGCGGCAGCACTGACTACTTCCTGCACGATCGTCACGCCGATATCGGCTCGCCCGACAGCCCGAAATCCCTCGGTGAGCCGCTTGGTCAGGTCAAGCGGGTGACCCGCAGTGGCATCGAGCTTGGCAACGGCATCACGGTCAACAACGGCGACGGGGTGGCTTTTTTCAACCCCAGAGGGGAGCTGGTGGGGGCGCGGGTGAACGAGGTGAGCGGGGGCGAGCTGCGCTTTAATGAGCCAGTGCGTGGCCTCAAGGCCGGCAGCCTGCTCTATCGCAACCATGATCAGGCTTTCAGCCGGTTGCTCGAGAAAAAGAGCAGTGAGCGGCGCATCGATCTCGATCTGCATCTGAGCGTGACGCCGGACACGCTCAGTTTGCGGGTGACCGACGAGCAGGGCTTTTGCGTGACCTGTGAGGCGGCCGGTCAGTTTGCCGCCGCCGACAATCCGGAGCGGGCGCAGCAACAGGTGCGCGATCAGCTCGCCAAGCTGGGGAGCACCATCTTCGTCGCCCGCGCCGTCGAAATTGAGTGGGATCTGCCACGGTTTGTGCCGGCAGGACTGCTCAACGGCCTGCGCCGGGAGGCGGCAGAGCGGCTCGATGCGGCGCGCATCGCGGGTTGGAAGCGTCCGGCGCGGCGGGTGGCACTCAAAGAGGCGGTCTATCCTGCCAAGCGACTCAACTACCTCGGCAATGCGCTCAATCAGGCGGCGGTGGCCTTCTTTCAGGAGCATGGGGTGGGGCGCGTGGCGCCCGCCTTTGAGGCCGGTCAGGAGCAGGGGGAGGCGGTCTTGATGATCACCAAGCACTGCATCCGCTACAGCCAGAACCTATGTCACAAGCAGCATCCCGAGATAAAACCCGAGCCGCTTGAACTCAAGATGGGCAAGGATACCTTCCGCCTGCGCTTTGACTGCGTACGCTGCGAGATGCAGGTGCTGGGAAGTTTGAAGCGCTGAGATAAGGTGAGATGAAAAGGGCCTTCGGGCCCTTTTTCATTAGCTGGGCCGGCGCGAGGGATGTGGCGGCTCTCAACGCTGAGGGCTTGGCCTGCGCCGGCATGGCGTGGTGGGATGCAGAAGGCGCGCGGCGCACCTTCTGGCGCCTGTGGTAGCGATTACCACCATTCTTCGCCAAGGTGGCGGGAAATATCCCAAAACGGCACAGAGGGTGGCAACGAGTGTGACAAGTCCGTGTCTTGATGGGAAATAAAGGGTAATATCGCCCCATTTAACGCGCCATCGGCGGCGCCGTATCCCGGGGATCAGTATTTATGGCCACCATCAAAGATGTAGCCCGTATGGCCGGTGTATCTGTTGCCACCGTCTCTCGTGTCATCAACAACTCCCCCAAGGCAAGCCAGACCTCCCGTGAGCTGGTGCTAAAAGCCATGGGCGAGCTCAACTATCACCCCAACGCTAATGCCCGCGCCCTGGCCCACCAGAGCACCGAGACGCTGGGGCTAGTGGTGGCCGACGTATCCGATCCCTTTTTTGGCACCATGGTCAAGGCGGTGGAGCAGGTGGCGCAGGCGTCCGGCAAATTCCTGTTAATTGGTAACGGTTACCACGATGCCAACAAGGAGAAGCTGGTGATCGAGCAGTTGATCCGCCATCGCTGCTCCGGATTGGTGGTGCATGCCAAGATGCTGCCCGACGCGGAGCTTATTCAGATGATGGAGTATGTGCCGGGCATGGTGCTCATCAACCGGATCCTGCCGGGTTATGAGTCCCGCTGTGTGGCGCTCGACGATCGTTACGGCGCCTGGCTGGCGACCCGCCATCTGATCCACGAAGGGCACCGCAAGATCGGTTTTCTCTGCTCCAACCACCTCATTTCAGACTCCCACGATCGCCAGCAGGGTTACCTCGATGCCTTGACCGAACATGGGATCACCCCGGACGAGCGGCTCATTGCCCGTGCCAGCCCGGATGAAGAGGGGGGCGAGGCCGCCATGACCGAGTTGCTCAGTCGTGGCAGCCAGATGACGGCCGTGGTCTGTTACAACGATCCGATGGCTGCCGGCGCCCTCTCTGTGCTGAGTGACAATGGGATTGAGGTGCCCCAAGAGCTCTCCCTTATCGGCTTTGATGATGTGCTCATCTCCCGTTACCTGCGGCCTCGCCTGACCACGGTGCGCTATCCGGTGGTGGCGATGGCGACCCAGGCGGCCGAGCTTGCCATTGCCCTCTCGACCGGGGCTGAGCTGCCGCCGACCACCCATATGTTCAGCCCGACCCTGGTGCGTCGTCACTCGGTTCGCTCCCTGCCTTAATCTCTCCTCCCCCTTCCTCCCAAACAGAGAGGGCTGCCGTCGGCAGCCCTCTCTGTTTTTGTGATATCGGTTACAATTTAGCGCTGTGATATAACGCAATGAATAATAAGCATATTTTTATTTGTCATGGTTTTTTAGTGTAATGGTAACGCACTAATTAGTGTAATTTTCACTGTTTTGTGAGTTTCATCATGTCAGTTGTTGTCATCCTCTCTCTATAATCGCCTCGGCTAGTGATAACGTTTTCCCAATGGACTGGCCCGTGTGACCTGACAACTACAACGCAACAGTGGAGTAAAGGAATAATGATGAAACAGAAACTGCTGACCACGTCCATCGCCATGGCCCTTGCCATGACGGCTGCTTCTTCCCATGCGGTTGATTTCACTGGCTATTTCCGTTCCGGCGTCGGCGTGTCCCAAGATGGCGACACCCAGAGCTGGAAGATCTCTCGCCTCGGTCGTCTCGGCAACGAGGCCGACACCTACACCGAAGTCGGTGTTGGCCAAGAGGTTTACAACAAGGATGGTAAGAGCTTCTACGTCGACAGCATGTTCAGCATGAACAGCGATGGCTCCAACGATTGGGAGAGCACCCAGGCGGCCTGTAACTTCGACAGCAAGAGCTGTTCAGAAGACGCCACCTTCGCCCTGCGCCAGTTCAATGTGAAGGCCAAGGGGCTCATCTCCTCCAACCCGGATGCGGTGCTGTGGGCTGGCAAGCGTTACTACCAGCGCCATGACTTGCACATCATCGACACCAAGTACTGGAACATCTCCGGGGCTGGCGCCGGCCTCGAGAACCTCAAGGCGGGCCCCGGCACCATCTCCGCCGCCTGGATCCGTAACGATGGCGACGAGCTCAACGTCAACTACCTGGATCTGCGCTACGCCGGCTGGAGCCCGTGGCAGGGGGCCTGGACCGAGTTCGGTGCCGACTATGCCCTGGCCAACGAGACCGATGCCCAGAAGGCCTCCGGCACTTACGACCAGTTTGAAAACAGCCTGATGCTGACCGCCGAGCTGAGCCACTTCTTCGCCGACAGCAAGATCTCCCAGAAGATAGTGGGCCAGTACGCCAACAAGGGGCTGGCCAAGAACATGGTCGATCAGGGGGGCGGCTGGTATGACGTGTGGAGCGGGGACAACAGCGATGCCAAGGGCTACCGCTTCATCAACACCGCCGATTTGCCGTTTGGCGATCGCGTCATGCTCAACTATGTGCTGACCTATGGCCGCGCCGACGACTACGCCCCGAACAGCGACATCGACAACACCAAGCTCTTCTCCGCCGTGGCCCGCGGCCATTACGCCTGGACCGACTACACCAAGACCATAGTGGAGGCCGGCGCCTTCAAGGAGAAGCACTCCTACACCTCGGGCAGCACCTACAAGGAGTCGGGTCAGAAGTACACCCTGGCGCAGGCCTGGTCGGCCGGTGCCAGCTTCTGGGCCCGCCCCGAGATCCGTGTCTACGCCTCTTATCTGAAGAACGACGGTGACTATGACACCACTTTTAACGGCAACACCGACAACAGCACCTGGAACTTCGGTGTGCAGGCCGAAGCCTGGTGGTAACCCCCGCCGAGTGACCTCGAAGGGAGCCCAAACGGGCTCCCTTTTTCATGGGCAACTGGCGATGGGTAAATGAAAAAGGCGCGGCCTGGGCCACGCCTGTGTAACGTTACACGCTTATTGCAACAGGAAGGCATCCAGCGCATAAGTGGGCTTGCCGCTGTTGTCCATCAGACCCAGGCTGTAGCCCTGCCAACTCTTGTGGCTCTGCGGCTCCCAATAGAGCACGCCAAGCCCCTTGCCATTGGGGATCCACTTCATCTTGTTGAGCAGGTCGGCAATGGTGTCGTAGCTGTTTTTCGGATCATCCCACGGCATGCCCACCTCGACGATCATCACCTCCTTGCCGTAGCGATTGACCATGTCGGCGAGGTTGTCGTAGCAGAGGTTATCGAGGGTGAACCAGTCGCCGTTGCCGCTCTGGCTCGGGTAGATGGAGGCGCCAATCACGTCCCACTTGGCCCCGTTGTTCTTAAGGCCGTCAAACATCCAGCGATAGAGGCTGTTGTTCTCGCAGTTGGCGAGGTGGACGATCACCTTGATGTTGCCGTCGACCGCCTTGACCGCGTCATAGCCGCTGTTGATGAGCCAGGCAAAGTTCTTCATGTTGGCCGAGGCGCGTCCCTCTTCCCACAACATGCCGTTGTTGGTCTCGTTGCCGACCTGCACCCACTTGGGGGTGATGCCGGCATTTTTCAGGGCGATGAGGGAGTTATAGGTGTGCCACCAGACGTTCGACATCAGTTGCTCGAAGGTGTAGCTCTGCCAGGCCGCCGGCTTGGTCTGCTTGCCCGGATCGGCCCAACTGTCGCTGTAGTGAAAGTCGATCAGCAGATCGAAACCGGCCGCCTTGGCCCGCTTGGCTTTAGCGATGACGTCATTGATGTTGTTCCAGCCATCGGCAGGATTGACCCAGACCCGCAGCCGGATGGTATTCATGCCGTGCTCTTTCAGAGTCTTGAACAGATCTTGCTGCTGGCCGGCATCGTTATAGAACTTGTAGCCGGCCTGCTCCATCTGGGTCAGCCAACTGACGTCCGCGCCTTTGACCATGGCCTCTCCCTGGCCGTGAAAGAGCAGGGCGCTGCCAAGCAGCAGGGTGGTAAGCAGATTCTTCTTCATCTTTGTTATCTCCTGTCTGGATGTGTGTAGGGTGGCGACAGGGAGGCAGTCCCGCGCCTGGATGACGTCGCGTGGCGGCGCCATCCAGGCTGAGGCTGGGGCCGCCTGACGGCGGCCCTGGGATCAACCGACGGGGGAGACGGTGACCTGGATGTGCTGGGGATCGCGGCGATCCAGGGTGATGCGGTACTGGCCGTCGCTGGGTGGGGTGAATTTCATGTCGCTCCACTGCCAGCCGGCTTTGACCACGACCGGCTTGCCCGCCTCGACCTTGGCGCTGGGATCGAACTGGCCATAGGTGGTGTCGGCCTTCCACTTCTCGTCGGCGATCTTGAACTTGTAGGCGCCGTGGCTCGCTTGTAGCGCTACCTGTACCGTCAGTAGCTCCCCCTGTTGAGCCAGTTGCTGGGCGGCCGGCGCCTCCCAGTTGTTCATCTCGCCGCGCAGGAACAGCGGGCGGGCCATGGGGTCCTCATCCTTGGCCAGCGCCGGTTGGAGGCAGGCGATGAGGGTGGTCAGCAGCAGTGTCTTCTTGAGCATGGTGTCTCCTCTTTGTGGTGTGATCAGGCGCTCTGCTGGGCGGCGGGCCAGCGCCAACGGCCGTGGTAAAGGCGGCGGTGGTCACGGGGCTGTGCCTGCCCGGTCAGGGCATCCTGTTTGTCATCGCGAATACGGGCCTTGCCGTGGTTGCCGCGCCGCTCAGGTGATACGGCGGCAGCCGTGACCCCCAGGCCGGGTGGTTCCACCTCGCCACTGGCAAAGCCCTGTGCCAGCGGCGGGTGCCTAAATGTGATATCGATTACACGTCCATTCAAGCCAGCTTTAGCTGATGGTAAAAGCGATAATTCAATTAATATCAGTTTGTTATGTTTTCTTTGATGCTCGGTATTGATATAAATGAATACCTGAGTGGATATTTAAGTGTAACGTTTCACTTTTTTGTGAATCTTTTACACTCCTTTTCGCCCCCCTTGTACAGGATTTGTGCAGGGTTGCGAGCCTGCTCTCACTTTGCGCCGCCGGCTCCCGGATAAAAAAAGCCCCCGACTGGGCGGGGGCAAGGTGGATCAGAGCATGCAAGTGGCCGCGTTCAGCGGCTTATTCTGATCCCTTCGGCGTTGAAAACCAGGCAGTTTTGCGGGGCGAAGAAGACATCCATCCTCTGGTAGGGGTGAAACTCACCGTCCCCCGCCAGCAGCAGCTTGAAGCCGTCGGTGCCGCAGCATTGACCGAACAGGTAGGTGCTGTTGCCCAGCCGCTCCACCACCTCGCAGGTGAAAGCGAGGTGGACTCCATCTCCCCCCGGTATCACATGCTCCGGGCGCAGGCCGAGGCTGATCTCGCTGCCCGGCTCGAGCTGCTCGGTGGCGATGGGCAGGCTTAGCTCCTGCTGGCCGGCGACCCTGACCCGGATCTGCTCCGGGCTCCACGCCAGCACGCTGGCCGGCAGGAAGTTCATCTTGGGTGAGCCGATAAAGCCGGCCACGAAGCGGTTGCACGGCTTGTAGTAGAGATCCATCGGCGAGCCGACCTGCTCCACCTTGCCGTAGTTCATCACCACTATCTTGTCGGCCAGGGTCATGGCCTCCACCTGATCGTGGGTCACGTAGATCATGGTGGTCTTAAGCTCCTGGTGCAGCTTGGCGATGTGCAGGCGCATCTCGACGCGCAGCTCGGCATCGAGGTTGGAGAGCGGTTCGTCAAACAGAAACACCTTGGGATTGCGCACGATGGCACGGCCGATGGCCACCCGCTGGCGCTGACCGCCGGAGAGCTGCTTGGGCTTGCGATCGAGCAGGTGGGAGAGTTGCAGCGTCTTGGCCACCATGCTGACCTGGTGGGCTATCTCCTCTTTCGCTACACCGTTGACCCGCAGGCCGTAGCCCATGTTCTCGGCCACCGTCATGTGGGGGTAAAGGGCATAGGACTGGAACACCATGGCCACACCGCGATGGGCCGGCGCCACGTCGTTGACCACCTGCTCGTCGATGGCGATGTGGCCATCCGAGATCTCCTCAAGGCCGGCGATCATGCGCAGCAGGGTGGACTTGCCGCAACCGGAGGGGCCGACGAAGACGGTGAACTCGCCGTCTTCCACGTCCAGGTTGACGTTGTGCAGGGTCACGTTGCTGCCAAAACGCTTGACCACATTGTTCAATCTGATACTCGCCATGAGCTGTAACTCCTTGATAGTAAATGCATTAGCTGCAATTTCGCGAGGTGGCCATGCCCCCTGCTGCGGCTGCGTTGCCCTGGGAGGAAGAGGGCGTCACACACCGTTTCACCCTGTGGCTATGGGGTGACTATATCAGTCATGTGTAACCGTTTGCACAAAGTGCGATTTCTTTTGTGCATGAGATCACAGCCTTGGCACGTGCTACTAGCAGGCTGTGCAAGCACCGCTTACCGTGGAGCTACTCGGTGTAATCGTTACCTTTTTCTCTGCTCTGTAATGCTTTCTAGGGCACATCTGGTGAAAAAGTAAAACGCGAGCCGATAGCCTCAGATGTGATGTATGGGATTTAACCAGTTATTTATCAGTGTGTTAGATAACGAGTAGTGTGCGGCTGTGTTTTCTGGCCGGTTCGGTGGTAACGAGAGCGGTGAGTTTGGTTACACCTGAACCGGTAAAAAGCGCCGTGAGTTACACCGGCTTGATGAGATCGCAATACCAGACTGACTACCGTCGCCGCGAATACCTGTTTTCACCTGAATTAAGGACAAGGAAATCATATGAAAATCAATAAATTGACCGCTGCAATGTTGTTTTCTCTGGGCGTGATGGGGTGGGGCCAGGTGGCCCACGCCGCCGACGGCGAACTGCTGGTGTGGGAAGACATCAAGAAGTCGAACGGCATCGAGGAGGCGGTCAAGGCATTCGAGGCCAAGTACCAGGTCAAGGTGAAGATCCTCGAAACCCCCTATGCCCAGCAGATCGAGAAGCTGCGCCTAGACGGCCCGGCTGGCATCGGCCCGGATGTGCTGGTGCTGCCGCACGATCAGGTCGGCACCGCCGTGGTGCAGGGGCTCATCAGCGAGATCACGCCGGGCGCCGACTACCTGGCCGGTTTCACCAAGCCGGCAGTGGACGCCCAGACCTATGAGGGCAAGCTCTACGGCCTGCCCAAGGCGGTCGAGACCATCGTCATGGTCTACAACAAGGATCTGCTGCCCAAGGCGCCGGAGAGCTTCGACGAGCTGATCAAGGCTTCCCAGACCCTGCGCGGCGAGAACAAATACGGCCTGCTCGCCAAGTTTGACGAGATCTACTACGCCTACGGCGTGGTGGCGGCCATGGGCGGTTATGTTTTCGGCCAGAACCCCAACGGCTCGCTCAACGTCAAGGACGTGGGGCTCGCCAATCAGGGGGCGATCGACGCGGTCAGCTTCCTCAAGCGCTTCTACGCCGAGGGGCTGTTCCCGGCCGGGATCGTCGGTGAGACCGGCGCCAATGCCATCGACTCCCTGTTCACCGAGAAGAAGGCCGCCGCCGTCATCACCGGCCCCTGGTCGTTCCAGCCTTACAAGGATGCCGGCGTGAACTACGGTGTGGCCCCGCTGCCGACCCTGCCCAATGGGGAGCACATGCGCTCCTTCCTCGGGGTGAAGGGCTACAGCATCTCCACCTACTCCAAGCACAAAGAGCTGGCGCAGCAGTTTATCGAGTTCATCAACCAGCCCGAGTACGCCAAGATCCGCTTCCAGAAGACCGGCGAGATCCCGCCGCTCAAGGCCCTGATCGACGATCCGCTCATCAAGGATGACGAGAAGTCCCGCGCTGTGGCTATCCAGGCCGGCTTTGCCACCCCGATGCCGAGCGTGCCCGAGATGCAGGAGGTGTGGACCCCGGCCAACAGCGCACTGCAACTCGGCGTCACCGGCAAGCAGGAGGTGAAGGCGGCGCTGGAAGGGGCGGTCAAGAACATCAACATGCAGATCGAAGTCAATCACGCACAGCAATAACGAACGGCGGGCGCAGGCCCGATCCGGGCCGGGCGGCGACGGTCGCCGCCCGGGCTCTTCATGGAAAGGAGGTACATTGTGGTTGTCGATTCCGGCGCGTTCGCCCAGATCGGTACAAGAACCCATCACGCCAAGGTCGCCGCCCTGCTCTCGCTGATCCCGGGGCTCGGCCAGTGGTATAACCGGCAGTGGGTCAAGGGCACCCTGTTTTTCATCGTCATGGCCTGCTTCTTCGGCGTGTTCCGTGACTTCCTGTCCCAGGGCTTTTGGGGCCTGTTCACCCTCGGCACCGAGTTGCCGCGGGATAACTCAGTCTTCCTCTTGGCCAAAGGGGTCATCAGCGTGCTGGTGGCCGGGTTTGGCGGCGCCTTCTACTACTGGAGCCTGCGCGATGCCTACGTCAACGGCGAGCGCCGCGATCGCGGCGTGGCGTTGACCAGCGTACGCAAGCAATACCAGTTGCTGCTGAGCGAAGGGTTCCCCTACCTGATGATCACCCCAGGCTTCATCTTGCTGGTGTTCGTGGTGGTGTTCCCCATCATCTTTGGCTTCTCCATCGCCTTCACCAACTACGACCTCTACCACACCCCGCCGGCCAAGCTGGTGGACTGGGTGGGGATGAAGAACTTCATCAACATCTTCAAGCTCGATCTGTGGCGCTCGACCCTGCTCGACGTGTTGCAGTGGACCGTGATCTGGACCCTGATCGCCACCACGCTGCAATGCGCGGTCGGAGTGCTGCTGGCGATCCTGGTCAACCAGAAGGATCTGCGTTTCAAGGCGCTGATCCGCACCATTTTGATCCTGCCGTGGGCGGTGCCCGGCTTTGTCACCATCCTGGTGTTTGCCGGCATGTTCAACGAGACCTTCGGTGTCATCAACAACGGCATCCTGGCGGCGCTTGGCATCGAGCCCAAGGCGTGGATGACCGACCCGTTCTGGACCAAGACGGCCCTCATCCTGATGCAGACTTGGCTCGGCTTCCCGTTCGTCTTCGCCATGACCACGGGGGTGTTGCAGGCCATTCCAGATGATCTCTACGAGGCGGCCACCATCGACGGGGCCAGCACCTGGCACAAGTTGACCACCATCACGCTGCCCCTGGTGCTCTACTCGATCGCGCCGATCCTGATCACCCAGTACACCTTCAACTTCAACAACTTCAACATCATCTACCTGTTTAACAACGGCGGCCCTGCGGTGGCGGGCTCCAACGCCGGCGGCACCGACATCCTGGTCTCTTGGATCTACAAGCTGACCATGTCGTCGTCCCAGTACGCGATCGCGGCGAGCATCACCATCCTGCTCTCTATCTTCGTGGTCGGCATCGCCCTGTGGCAGTTCCGCGCCACCAACTCCTTCAAGCAAGACGACATGGTGTAAGGAGAGCCAGCCATGAGTGTCAAACACAGCCTGAAAAAGCGTAATGCCATCCGCCTGACCCTGAGCTACCTGCTGCTGGCCATGGTCGCGGTGATCATCATCTACCCCTTGATCTGGACCGTGGGGGCGTCGCTCAATCCGGGCAGTAGCCTGCTCAATACCTCGATCATCCCCGAGAACTTCTCCTTCATTCACTATCAGGAGCTGTTTGATGGGCGCATCGACTACGCCGCTTGGTACTGGAACTCGATGAAGATCAGCTTCCTGACCATGGTGCTGACCCTCATCAGCGTCAGCTTTACCGCCTACGCCTTCTCGCGCTTTCGCTTTCGCGGGCGGCAGAACGGCCTGATGCTGTTCCTGCTGCTACAGATGGTGCCCCAGTTCTCGGCCCTCATCGCCATCTTCGTGCTGGCCCAGATGCTTGGTCTGGTCAACAGTCACCTAGCGCTGGTGCTGGTCTACGTGGGCGGCATGATCCCGATGAACACCTACCTGATGAAGGGCTACCTCGACGCCATCCCCAAGGATCTCGACGAGTCAGCGCGCATGGACGGGGCGGGCAACTTTCGCATCTTCATCGAGATCATCATGCCGCTCTCCAAGCCCATCATCGCTGTGGTGGCCCTGTTCTCCTTCACCGGCCCGCTCGGTGACTTCATCCTGGCTAGCACCATATTGCGTACCCCAGATCAGTTCACCCTGCCCATCGGCCTTTACAACCTGGTGGCTCAGAAGATGGGAGCCAGTTACACCACCTACGCGGCGGGGGCCGTGCTCATTGCGGTGCCGGTGGCCATTCTCTACCTCTCGCTACAGAAGTACTTCGTTTCCGGTCTTACCGCGGGTGGGACCAAGGGTTAATCAGCCAAACAGGACGTTCGACATGACAATCAAGAAGACGCTGGTGATGGCGGCGCTGCTCGCCACTGGCCTGCTGGGCATGCAGGCCCAGGGCGTGGCCGCCGAGAGTGCCGTGGTGCAGCCGGTGGCGGTGCCGCAGGATTTCATCAAGGGGGCCGATGTTTCCATGCTGGCCGAGGTGGAGAAGTTTGGCGGCAAGTTCTTCGATGCCAGCGGCAAGCCGCAGGACGCCATGGCCATCCTCAAGCAAAACGGCTTTAACTACATCCGCCTGCGCCTGTGGGTCGACCCCAAGGATGCCGACGGCACGCCCTACGGCGGTGGCAACAACGATCTGGCCACCACGGTGGCGCTGGCCAAGCGCGCCAAGGCGCTCGGCATGAAGTTCCTGCTCGACTTCCACTACAGCGATTTTTGGACCGATCCGGGCCGCCAGAACAAGCCCAAGGCGTGGCGCACTATGTCGGTCGAGCAGTTGGCTGACGCTGTCTATGCCCACACCAAGCAGAGCATGGACGCCCTGGCCAAGGCCGGCGTGCTGCCTGACATGGTGCAGGTTGGCAACGAGATCAACGGCGGCATGCTGTGGCCCGAGGGCAAGAGCTGGGGCCAGAACGGCGGCGAGTTTGACCGCCTGGCCACCCTGCTCAAGGCCGGCGTGCGTGCGGTGAAAGAGCATGGCAAGGAGATCAAGGTGATGCTGCACCTGGCTGAGGGCACCAAGAACGACACCTTCGTCTGGTGGTTTGACGAGATAACCAAGCGCGAGGTGCCCTTCGATATCATCGGCCTCTCTTTCTACACCTACTGGAATGGCCCCATCAGCGCCCTCAAGGCCAACATGGATGACATCAGTGAGCGCTATGGCAAGGACGTGATCGTGGTCGAGGCCGCCTACGGCTACACCACCGACAACTGCGACAACGCCGAGAACAACTTCACCGCCAAGGAGGCGAGCGACGGCGGTTACCCGGCCAGTGTGCAGGGGCAGGCCGACTTCCTGCGCGATCTGCTCAAGAGCGTGGTAATGGTGCCAAACGGTCGCGGCAAGGGGCTCTTCTATTGGGAGCCGGCCTGGCTGCCGACCCCCGGCGCGACCTGGGCCACCAAGGCCGGCATGCGGTACAACAACGACGACTGGAAGGAGGGCAATGCCCGGGAGAACCAGGCGCTGTTTGACTGCACCGGCCATGTGCTCCCCTCGATCAAGGTGTTCAACTGACCCGCTTTCAACCGACAGGGCAGCCGGCCATGGCCGGCGCCCCTTCGTTTTAGGAGATGTGTGATGCTCAAGTTTCCCCCGCTCAGTGAAC
Organism: Aeromonas simiae; assembly: GCF_014892695.1. NCBI lineage: Bacteria > Pseudomonadati > Pseudomonadota > Gammaproteobacteria > Aeromonadales > Aeromonadaceae > Aeromonas > Aeromonas simiae. The sequence goes on along the minus strand of NZ_CP040449.1, from coordinate 2,562,543 downwards.
GGGTGCCGGCCCTGCTGCATGGTGCCGACTACAACCCGGATCAATGGCTGGACGACCCCCAGGTGTTCGAGCGCGATCTCGAGATGATGCGCCAGACCCGCTGCAACGTGATGTCGGTCGGCATCTTCAGTTGGTCGTCGCTGGAGCCGCAGGAGGGGCGTTATGAGTTCGGCTGGCTCGATACCGTGATCGACCGCCTGCACGCCAGCGGCGTATCGGTCTTTCTTGCCACCCCGAGCGGCGCCCGCCCGGCTTGGCTCTCCCAGCGCTATCCCGAGGTGCTGCGAGTCAGCAAGGAGCGGGTCAAGGCGCTGCACGGTGGCCGCCACAACCACTGCATGAGCTCGCCGGTCTACCGCGACAAGGTGCGCGCCATCAACGGGGCCTTGGCCGAGCGCTATGGCCGCCACCCCGGCGTCATTGCTTGGCACATCTCCAACGAGTACGGCGGCGAGTGCCACTGCGAGCTGTGTCAGGAGCGTTTTCGTGACTGGCTCAAGGGGCGCTACGGCAGCATAGAAGCGCTCAACCACGCCTGGTGGACCAGCTTCTGGAGCCACACCTACAGCGACTGGTCACAGATCGAATCCCCGTCCCCCATCGGCGAGAGCTCGATCCACGGCCTCAACCTCGACTGGAAACGCTTCAACACCGCCCAGGTGAGCGACTTCTGCGCCGAGGAGATCAAGCCCCTGAAGGCGGTCAACCCGAGCCTGCCGGCCACCACCAACTTCATGGAGTACTTCTACGACTACGACTACTGGCAGCTCGCCAAGGTGATCGACTTCATCTCGTGGGACAGCTACCCCCTGTGGCACAACAGCGGCGATGACACGACTCTGGCGGCCTACACCGCCATGTACCACGACCTGATGCGTACCCTCAAAGGGGGCAAGCCCTTCTTCCTGATGGAGTCGACCCCGAGCCTGACCAACTGGCAGCCCATCAGCAAGCTCAAGAAGCCGGGGATGCACATCCTCTCCTCCTTGCAGGCGGTGGCCCACGGCTCCGACTCGGTGCAGTACTTCCAGTGGCGCAAGAGCCGCGGCTCGGTCGAGAAGTTCCACGGCGCCGTGGTCGATCACGTCGGTCACATCGACACCCGGGTCGGCCGCGAGGTACAGGCGCTCGGCGAGATCCTGGCCGCCCTGCCCGAGGTGGTGGGCAGCCGCGTCGAGGCCAAGGTGGCCATCATCTTCGATTGGGAGAGCCGATGGGCCATGGACAACGCCCAGGGCCCGCGCAATGCCGGTCTCTTCTATGAAAAGACGGTGACCGAGCACTATCGCCCCTTCTGGGAGGCTGGGGTGGCGGTGGACGTCATCAATGCCGATGGCGCGCTGGATGGCTATGACCTGGTCATCGCCCCCATGCTCTATATGGTGCGCGACGGCTTTGCCGAGCGAGTCGACGCCTTCGTCAAACGGGGCGGTCAGTTTGTTACCACTTACTGGAGCGGCATCGTCAACGAGACCGATCTCTGCCATCTGGGGGGCTTTCCGGGGCCGCTGCGCCCGATCCTCGGGATCTGGGCCGAGGAGATCGACGGCCTCTACGACGAGGAGCGCAACGCTATCTCGGGGCTGGCCGGCAACGAAGCAGGGCTGCGCGGCCCATACGAGGTGAGCCAGCTGTGCGATCTCATTCACCTGGAGGGGGCGCGCGCCTTGGCCAGCTATGACGGCGACTTCTATGCCGGGCGCCCGGCGGTGACGGTCAACGAGCACGGGGCCGGGCGCGCCTACTATGTTGCCTCGCGCAACGATCTGGCGTTCCAACGCGACTTCTTCGGCCACCTCATCGACAGCTTGGCCCTGCCGCGCGCCCTGCCGGTGTTGCCGGAGGGGGTCACCGCCCAGTGCCGCAGCGATGGGGAGCAGGCGTTCGTATTCGTGCAGAACTTTGCCAACGCCGAGCGGCAGGTCACCTTGCCGGGGGGCCACCACGACATGGTGAGTGGCGAGGCGCTGGGCGACTCACTGCGGCTGCCGCCGTTCGGTTGCCGGGTGCTGCGCCGCGCCCGTTGATGGCGGGCGGAGTCACAGGCTCCGCCCTCTTTTTTCATCATGAGGAGGTTCCTATGGTCAAGATGCAGGATTTCAAGCGGCTGTTTGCCGCCGCCCTCGGCCACAAGGGGGAGAAACCAGCGGCGGCGCCGCTCAGTGAGCTGGACGAGGCGGCCATCACCGCCCTCATCGCCGCCTTTGGCGGGCGTGACAACATAGCGGGCTTTGACGCCTGCCTGACCCGGCTGCGGGTCAGGGTTAAGGCTCTGCAACCGGTCGACAGCGAGGCGTTGCAGCGTCTTGGCGCCATCGGCGTCATCATCATCGGTGACGAGGTGCAGGCCATCTTCGGCAAGCGCTCGGACAACCTGCGCCGCGAGCTTAGCCAGTGGCTCGAGCTGCACGAGCCGGCGCCGCGCTAAGAGAGGCCCACCATCTCATCACCAATGCCGGGAGCGCCCCGGCTCTCCCCCTTCAAGGGGTGACCCAGCCGGTGGTTGCATCGTGGCCAAGCAGGGGCTCTGAGCTTGCTTCTGGCAATAAAAAGCCCGGCATCTGCCGGGCTTTTTCATCGGGTTACTGCGCCGTTTCGGCCAGCGCCACCTCATCTTGCTGGCGGCCGGCGAAGCGGTCAACCCACAGGGCGATGGCGCCGTCGCCGGTGACGTTACAGGCGGTGCCGAAGCTGTCCTGGGCGAGGTAGAGAGCGATCATCAGTGCAATCGACGCATCACCGAAGCCGAGCATGGAGGTGAGCAGGCCGAGGGCCGACATCACGCCGCCACCCGGCGCGCCTGGGGCGGCGATCATCACCACCCCCAGCATCATGATGAAGGGGAGCATCTCGGACAGGCTCGGGATGGCCAGGTGCTCGGAGAGAAACATGACGGCGGTGGCGCAAGTGACCAAGGTGATGGTTGAGCCGCACAGGTGAATCGTGGCGCACAGGGGCACGGTGAAGTTGGCGATGCCATCGCTCACCCCGTTGTTCTTACTCGCCTGTAGGGCCACCGGGATGGTGGCGGCACTCGACATGGTGCCGACGGCGGTGAAGTAGGCCGGCAGCATGTTTTTGATCAACTGGAGCGGGGAGCGGCCGAGGGCGAGGCCAGTGCCGACAAACAGGGCGGTGAGCCACAGCCAGTGCATCACGATGGCCATCACCAGTACCACGCCGAAGGTCTTGAGGGTGGTAAAGACAGTGCCCTCAACCGTCATCTCGACGAAGACGCCGGCGATGTAGATAGGCAGCAGGGGGATCAGCACCTTGGCCAGCAGGCGGTCGATGATGTCGCGCCCCTGATCGGCCACACTGCGCAGATCGCGCGCCTCGGTGGCAGAGATACCGATGCCGAACACGAAGGCGGTGGCCAGTGCGGTCATGACGCCAAACAGGGGCGGCACTTCCAGATTGAGGTAGGAGGCCAGCTTGACCCCCTCCTGGCTGTTCATGGCCACACTGCTGGCAAACAGCGGGATGAAGTGGCTGGCGACCAGGAAGGCCAGGGTGCCGGCCAAGAGGGTCGAGCCATAGGAGAGACCCACGGTCTGACCGAGCAGGCGACCCGAGTTCTTCGGCAGGCTGGCGATACCGCTGGTGATAAAGAACAGGATGATAAGCGGAATGGTGAAGGTAATGAGCTGACCGATCAGCACCTTGGCAGTGAAGACCAGGCGCGCCAGCCACTCGGGGGCGTAGAAGCCTATCAACAGGCCGACCAGGATGCCGGCCAGCAGTTTTGCGATCAGTTTCATGATGAAGTTCCGCTTATATATGAAGTCGTCGAGTATTTTGTCGGGGCGTTTTTTAACACAAAAGCAGCAAAATTTCCCGAAAAAAACAGAATAAATAGCGGAATAATTCAGCAAAATTGCATTTGACGAGTGTCTTCGCCGATGTTCCCTGTGGGCCAGCCACTGGGGGGGACGGCCATCCTTGCAGCGCAGCAGCACACGCTGGGTCGGCGCGCCCTGCCAGCCCAACTTGCGGACCACGCTGGCGTGGCTCTGGTCATCGAGGATGGGCTCGTGTTGCCAGAGCCGGCACGGCGGCGGCCAGCAGGCTCAGGCCGTGGTGGTGGATCTGCTGGCGCGTTATGCCAGTTGCCCCGCCAGTTGCCAAGTGAGCTGGGTCGCCAGTGCCAGCATGATGCCACCGACCAGCAGGTCGATGCCGCGCTTGACCTTGGGCTGACTCAGCACGGGGGCGAAGCGGGCGGCCCCAAGTGAAAGGGTGTTGAACCAGATGAAGGAGGCGAGCAGGCAGCCCACGGCGAACCAGAGCCGCTCATGGGTGGCCAGTTGGCTGCCGATGGAGCCGAGGATCACCATGGTGTCGAGGTAGACGTGGGGGTTGAGCAGGGTCACCGCCAAGGTGCCCAGCAGCACGGCACCCCGGCCACCGAGGTGAGCTGCCTTGCGTGCCTCATCGGCGGCAGCCGGTCGCATGGCGCTGCGCAGGGCCATGGCGCCGTAGGTAGTGAGAAATAGGATGCCGGCCCCGGTGATGAGGGTGAGCAGCAGGGGTTGGCTGCTCATCAGGGCACCGGTGCCGAAGACCCCGAGGCTGATGAGGAAGACATCGCAGCAGATGCAGACGGTCGCCACCATCAGGTGGTGGTGACGGCGGATCCCCTGATTGAGCACGAAGGCATTCTGGGCACCGATGGGAACAATCATGGCCAGGCCCAGTGTGAGGCCCTGCCAGAGGGGAGAGGTGACAAACATGATGAGACTCCTTGAGGTAATGAGCGCAGCATAAGGAGTGGCGTCGATTTAGAGAAACTAATAATCTTAATTCATTATCAGTTTTGCTAATGGTGAAGGATGCGCGGACTCGATTATCTCTGGCTGGAGGCGCTCGACGCCGTGGTGGCCTATGGCGGTTTTGACAAAGGAGCGCAGGCGCTGTTTGTCACCCAGTCGGCCGTCTCGCAGCGGATCAAGCAGCTCGAGAAGTGGCTGGCACAGCCGGTGCTGGTTCGCGGCAGCCCGCCCAGGCCGACCGCTATCGGCCGTCGCCTGCTCGGTTTTTATCGCCGGGTGAAGACCCTGGAGCTGGATCTGCTGCCTTCCCTCTCGCCAGACGGGGTGGATGCACCGTTGCCGGTGGCCATCGCCACCAATGCCGACAGCCTCGCCACCTGGTTGCTGCCAGCCTTGGCTCCTCTGATGAGCGAGGGGAGGCTAGTGCTCAATCTGATGGTGGAGGATGAGAGCCGCACCCTCAACCGACTGCGATCGGGGGAGGCGGTGGCGGCCATCAGCAGCGAGCCGACCCCGATGGCGGGCTGTGTCAGCGATCGGTTGGGGCGTCTTGAATACCTTTGTGTGGCGAGCCCGGCCTTTATCGCGCGCTACTTTTCGCACGGGGTCAATGCCGAGGCGATGACCCGAGCCCCCGCCGTGGTGTACGACCTGCACGATGACATGCACTCTGCGTTTCTCGCCGAGCGTTTTTCCCTCTCCTCAGTAAGCTGGCCTACCCATGTGGTGCGCTCTTCTGAGGCCTTCGTTAAGTTGGCCAATCAGGGGGTGGCCTACTGCCTGATCCCGAGCCTGATGATTGAGCACGAACTGGCGCAGGGGACACTGGTCGATCTGCTGCCGGGGCAGGGGGTGATCCGCACCCTCTACTGGCACCGCTGGGCGCTGGAGAGCGGACTGCTGGCCTCTCTTTCAGCCACCTGCATCCGTCACGCGCGGGAGGCGCTAGCGCCTTGAAGGTGAACACTGGAATAAAAAAAACGGCGCCGAGAGGCGCCGTTTTTGCGGGCAGTGCCGATTAGAGCACGTGCACGGAAGCGGTGTTGGTGGTGCCGCTCGGTACCAGAGCACCAGAGACCATGACCACGATGTCACCCTTCACGCCCATGCCGGTTTGCAGCGCCACGTCCATACCGATGCGGTAGAAGTCATCGGTGGAGGCGATGGTGTCGACCACGTGAGTCACCACGCCCTTGGACAGGGAGAGCTGGGAAGCGGTCTTGGCATTGGTGGTGATGGCCAGGATCCACGCCTTCGGGAAGTACTTGCGGATAGCCTTGGCAGACTTGCCGCCTTCGGTCGCTACCACGATCAGCGGGGCGTCCAGCTTCTCGGAGGTCTCGACTGCACCTTTACACACGGCTTCAGTGATGCGCAGCTTGTTGCTGTCGTTGGCAGCAGACAGGTTGGACGGCATCACGGCGTCGGTGCGCTCGCAGATGGTGGCCATGATGCTCACGGCTTCCAGCGGGTACTTACCCTTGGCGGACTCACCGGACAGCATGACGGCGTCGGTACCGTCCAGGATGGCGTTGGCCACGTCGCCGGCTTCGGCGCGGGTCGGACGCGGGTTCTTGATCATGGAGTCAAGCATCTGGGTGGCGGTGATGACCAGCTTACGTGCCTTGTTGCACTTCTGGATCATCATCTTCTGGGCGAAGATAACTTCTTCAACCGGGATTTCCACACCCAGGTCACCACGGGCGACCATGATGCCGTCGGACACAGCCAGGATCTCGTCGAAGTTATCCAGGCCTTCCTGGTTTTCGATCTTGGAGATGATCTGGATGGCGTCACCGCCGTGGGCCTTGAGGTGCTCACGGATTTCCAGTACGTCTTCCTTCTTACGGATGAAGGAGGCAGCAACGAAGTCGACACCCTGCTCGCAACCGAATACCAGGTCACGCTTGTCCTTCTCGGCCAGGGCCGGCAGCTTGATGGAGACGCCCGGCAGGTTAACGCCCTTGTTCTCACCCAGATCGCCGTTGTTGAGGACCTTACAGATCACTTCACGCTCGGAGATCTCGACCACGTCCATACCGATGAGGCCATCGTCAACCAGGATGCGGTTACCAACGCGCAGATCGCTGGCGAAGCCCGGGTAGGTCACGGCGACCTTGTCAGCGTTGCCGATGACGGTCTGGTCGGTGGTGAAGGTGAAGGTTTGGCCTGCAACCAGGGCGACATCGTTGCCCCCTTCCAGCTTCATGGTACGGATTTCCGGCCCCTTGGTATCGAGCAGGATGGCGGCCTTGCGACCGGTCTCGGCCATCACTTCACGCAGGTTGCGGATGCGGGTGCCGTGCTCTTCGTAGTCACCGTGGGAGAAGTTGAGACGCATAACGTTCATGCCGGCATCCAGCAGTTTGGTCAGCATTTCTTTGGATTCGGTCTTAGGACCGATAGTGCAGACGATCTTGGTCTTTTTCATGTCAGTCTTCATGGTTAAAGGAATTTTCACTACGCAATATACACCAATTTCGTGAGACTTTTTATGATCCAGAAACAACGTTTTTGCCGTGGAGCTCGTTTTTTTGAGCGGTAACGTTTTCTTTTCGATACCGTAGCTTACGGCGCGAACAGCGTTATCCGTGGGGTGAAAAAAACAAGCTCCAATAGACGCTTTTCGGGCCTTAGTTCGATTTGTAGTAATAAATTGACAAAAAGGTCATGGAGTTGTCATGGGGAGAGGCGAGGCTTGCTCTGGTTTCAGGAAGGAGGATAGCCCATGGCCGGTTTCCCGTTGCCGCCCATTTGGGTTTGGCTGCTCTGGCTGACATTGGGTGTCGTGCTCAGCCTGTCAGGCGACCCCGAGTCCAGACTGGCCGCTACCGAGTGGCTTGCCTGGCTGGGGGCGCATCGTCTCTGATTTTTTCCGGTCTCTTTTTTCCGATCTCGGCGCGCCGCGCCGCGCGCTGCGTCACATTCAGACGGCGCCAGCCAGTGGCCCTCATGCAGGGCTGTCTCCTCGTCCTCATTCACCACGTATTGTGCCCCGCGATCCAGTCAGTACCCGATGCGCTCCTCCTGCTCGCTGCGTGGGGGGGATTGATACCTTATTGCTGGTCATCGCCGGTTATTGTGAAGCGATGGCTAGTTGAGCGTCATTAACAAAAAGGCCGCCCGCAGGCGGCCTCCGATAGCGCAGAGGGGATCAGAGTGACTGCTCTTCACCGCCCAATGCTGCCAGCAGGGCGGGAATGAACTGAGAGAGCTCGGCAGTCACCAAGGCAAAGTCGGCATCGAGGCGGGCGGCCGGATCTTCGCTGGTTATGTCATCGTTCTGTTCGCGCAGCTCCTCGCTGAACTTGAGGCGCTTGATAGAGAGATCATCCCCCAGCACAAAGCTCACCGTCTCGCTCCAGTTCAGGGCCAGCTTGGTGACCAGCTTGTCGTTGGCCAAGTGGTTTTTGATTTCGTCGGTCATCAGATCCTGCTGCTTGCAGCGGATGATGCCGCCATGCTCCATGGCGCTACGCAGCTCGGCCTCGTCTTCGAGGGTGAAAGAGCTTGGCAGATTGCCCTCGTTCAGCCATTCGGTCATGGTGATCTCGGGGGGATTTTTGAGGGCCACCGGCACCACAGGCAGGGTGCCGATGGATTTACGCAGCAGGGCGAGCAGATCGTCAGCCTTCTTGGCGGAGCCAGCATCGACCACCATCAGGTTGTCGGCAGGGTTGATCCAGGCGAAGGTCTGGCTGGTACGGCTGAAGGCGCGTGGCAGCAAGGTGTGCAGGATCTCTTCTTTAAGCGCTTCTTTCTCTTTTTTCTTCAGGGCGCGCCCCTGCTCATGCTCCATCTCTTCAACCTTCTCGGCCAACATGTCTTTGACCACGGAGCCTGGCAGCATCTTCTCCTCTTTGCGGGCACAGACGAGGATCTGACCGGAGGCGGAGTGGGTCAGGGTGGCGCCGAACTTGCCGAGCGGTTTGACCCAGCCGAACTTGGAGAGATCCTGGCTACCACAGGGGGTGAAGATGCAGCTCTCAAGCTGGGTCTCCAACTGATCCACGGTCAGCTCGAAGGGGCGGGTAAAGCGATAGATCTGCAGGTTCTTGAACCACATGGCGTCGTCGGTCTCCTAGGTTGTCTGGCCGGCATTGTACTGCAAAAGTGGGGCCTGTGATCAGCGCCTTACTTCGGTGAAAAAAAGTGGAGCCAGCTCACAGGAGAGATTTTTCATCCAAAATTAATCGTAAATCCTCCCTAGACTGCTCATTGTGCGATGACTCAGGAGCGGCCTTATGATCAGACTTGGCGTGGAAAAAGACATGGATGCCGTGCTGGAGATCTGGCTGCTGGCCTCCTTGCAGTCCCATGATTTCGTCAATGCCTCGAGCTGGTGGCAGGTGCAAGAAGATCTGCGGGTGCGTTACCTGGAACAATCCACTATCTGGGTGTGCGAAGAGCGCGGTGAGCTGCTCGGCTTCATGGCGCTGGCAGATGACTATTTGGCGGCCCTGTTCGTGCGCCCCGATCGCCAGGGACGTGGTGTTGGCCACGCCTTGCTGACCAAGGCCAAGGGATTGTTGTCTGAGCTGCGCGCCAAGGTCTATGTGGAGAACGACGAGGCGGTGCGCTTCTATCGCCATCATGGCTTCGTCATTGAGGGCGAAGAGTTAGACCCCATGACCGGCCACAGCCTCTACCTTATCCGTTACGCCGGACAGACCCCAGCAGCCCAATCTGCTTGATAAGTGTCATCCGCGCCCCCATCTTCAGCTTATCTTCTGTCTTTGCCTTCTCATCCGGATCCGCGCATGAAACTCCTGCACACCGCCGACTGGCATCTGGGGCATCAGCTCCATGGCCATGATCGCCACGCCGAGCACCAGGCCTTTCTCGACTGGCTGGCGGCCACCATCGCAGAGCGCCGCCCCGACGCCCTGCTGGTGGCCGGTGATCTGTTCGATACCGCCAATCCCCCCGCCAGCGCCTGGCAACAGCTCTATCGCTTTCTGGCTCGTTTGCGGGCCGATCACCCCGCCCTTAACATCGTGCTCATCGGCGGTAACCATGACTCCCCCTCCAAGCTCGATGCCCCGCACGAACTGCTGCGCGCCTTCGATCTGCATCTGGTGGGCAGCGTCAGCCGCGATAGTGCGGGACAGCTCGACATCGAGCGCCTGCTGGTGCCACTGAGGGGGAGCGATGGGGCTGTTCTGGCCTGGTGTGCGGCGGTGCCGTTTCTGCGCAGCAGCGATCTGCGCCCGGCCGAGCTGGCCGAAGGGGCGGATCGGCTGGTGGAAGGGGTTCGTGACATCTATCGCCAGGTGCTCGAAGAGGGGCGCCGGCGGGCCGGCGATCTGCCGCTCATCGCCATGGGGCACGCCTATCTGGCGCGCGGCCAGCTCTCTGAACTCTCCGAGCGCAAGGTGCTTGGCGGCAACCAGCACGCCCTGCCAGGGGATCTGTTTACCGGAGCCGATTACACGGCCCTTGGCCACCTCCACCTGGCCCAGCAGATAGGGGACAAGGTGCACTACAGCGGCTCCCCGCTGCCCCTTTCACTGGCCGAAGCTGAGTATCGCCACCAGGTGCTGGAGGTAGACTTTCACGGCCGTGAGGCCAGCGTGTCGCGCCTCATGGTGCCGCGCGCCGTCGAGATGATCCGCCTGCCCGAGCAGACGCTCGATGAGGCGTTGGCCGCCATTGCCGCACTGGATCTGCCCGAGTGTGAGCTGGCCGCGCGCCCCTTTCTCGAGGTGCGTCTGCTGTTGCCCAAGCCGGAGGCGCGGATCCGCGAGCGCGTGCTGGCGGCGCTGGAGGGCAAGCCAGTGCGGCTGGCGCGCATCGCGCCCCGCTACAGCGGCAGTGGGCGGGAGCTGGCTGCCGGTGTCCGGGTTCGGCTTGACGAGATGAGCCCGGAGGCGGTGTTTCGTCTTTGCTATCAGCGTCAGTTTGAAGGGGAACCGGATGATGCCCTGCTGGCCTCGTTCAACGAGATGGTCCAGCAGGTTAAGGAGCATGAACAATGAAGATCCTCTCCCTGCGTGGTGAGCACCTCGCCAGCCTCACCACCTCGTTTGAGATTGACTTTGCCGGCGGCCCGCTCGGCACGAGCGGCCTGTTCGCCATCACCGGCAATACAGGAGCGGGAAAGAGCACCCTGCTCGACGCCATCTGTCTGGCCCTCTACGACGAGATGCCGCGTTTTATCGCCAATCGTAAGAACGTGGCCGAGGTGGGACGCCTCGACGATGAAGAGAAGCTCAAGGCCAACGACGTGCGCGGCATTCTCAGTCGCGGCCGCGCCAGCGGCTTTGCCGAGGTGACCTTTCGCGGCTGCGATGGGCGACTCTATTGTGCCCACTGGTCGGTGCGCCGGGCGCGCAATCGGGTCGAAGGGCGCTTCCAGTCCCAGGAGCGCAGCCTCACCGATGTGGCGAGCGGTCAGGTCTTTTCCGGCAACAAGCGTGAGCTGCAAGAGCGTATCGACGAGCTGGTCGGTCTCTCCTGGGAGCAGTTTCGCCGCGCGGTGATCCTGCCTCAGGGGGAGTTTGCCGCATTTCTCAAATCGAGCGTGAATGAGCGCTCGGCCCTGTTGGAGCGCATGACCGGCACCGAGCTCTATTCGGCCATCTCGATGCAGATCCACGAGCGCCACCGGGCCGAGCAGTCGGTGTTGAGTGAGCTGACGGCTCGTCTGGGCGATGTGGTGCTGATGGACGATGACGAGAAAGCGGCGCTGGCCAGCGAGCAGGTACAGCACGCGGCGCAGCTGCGGGAGCTGGGGGAAGAGCGCCAGCAACTGCGGGAGCTAGCGGCACTGGAAGAGCGCTTGGCGGCGGCCGAGCAGGCCATGCAGCAGGCCGACGCCGAGCAGGCCGAGGCGCTGGCCGAGCAGGCGCAGGGTGAGGAGGAGAGCCGCCGCCTCGCCCTGCTTGAGCGGGTACAAGGTGAGCGGCCACTGCACGATGAACTGGCCCGGCTGACCGTGCAGCTCGCCCAGTTGGAGGCCCAGCGCGAGCGCTTGATGCCGGCACTGGCCGAGCTAGAGCCCCGCGAGGCGGCGGCGCGGGCCCGTGAAGAGCAGGCCCGTGTCGCGCGTCAGCAGGGGGAGCTGGCGCGCGCCGCCTTGCAAGGGGAGCTGGAAGAGGCGCTGCGCCTTGATGAAAAGCTGGCCGAGAAGGCGCGCCAGCAGGGGCAGCTACAACACCATTGCCGCGCGTTGCACGATGAGGCACAGCGCCGTGAACAGGCGCGCGCCGCGCTGGTTGACGAGCTGGCCGGCTGGCAGAGCGCCGCCTCCGAGGGGGCCGCCTGGCTGGCGCAGCACGCCCGTTTTGCGCCACTGGCCCAAAGCGGAGTGCTGGATGCTTTGCACGACATGGCGGCGGGGCGGCATGCCTTTGATGAGGGGCGCCGCGCCCTGGCTGAGTGGGAGCAGCAACGCTCCCGACTGAGCGATGAGCTGGCCGCCGTGGCGCAGAGCCGCAGCGACGGTCAGGCCGAGCAGGAGCGACTCGAGCAGGCGCTACGCGAGGTGGAGGCCGGTGAAGACAGTGAGCGATTGGCGACGCTGGAGGCGGAGCTCTTCGCAGGAAAAGCCCGTCTGGCGCTTCTTGGCCAGCAGCGGGAGCTGATCGAAGCGGGAGCCCAGATCGGTGCTCACGAGATGGAGCGCACGCAGCTGCGCGAGGCGCTCTTGGCGCGTTTAGGCGAGCTGGAAGGGCGGCTCGGCGCACTGGCGCCAGAGCTGATGGCCGTGCAAAGCCGCGTCGAGGAAGCGCGCCACACCTTGCAGCAGTCGCATCTGGTGCAGGGGCTCGGGGAGCTGCGGCATCAGTTGGTGGCGGGGGAGCCCTGTCCGCTGTGCGGTGCCAACGAGCACCCCTGGGCCAGTGAGGCGCCCGTGGTAGCCGGACTGCTTGGCCAGATGGAGGCCAGGGTGCGGGAGCTGGAGCAGGAGCTGGCTCTGGGGCTGCGTCAGCAGGCGCAGTGGCAGGGAGAGGCTCAGCAGTTGGTACGCCAGCAAGCCCAGTTGGATGAGGAGCTGCGACGTCTGGCCTCGCACCGCCACGGCTGGCTGGAGCGCTGGCAGAGTCTGGCCGGCGAGGTCGGTGAGTGGCCGGCCAGTGAGGCGGCTTGGCAGGCCCTGCTTGCGGCGGTGGTGGCCGAGGGCCAGGCGCTGAGCGAGCAGTTGGGTCACAGTGAACTGGCCTACCGCCAACTGGCGGCTGCCCGTCAGCAGATCCTGGCCCTGCGCGGTGAGTACGCCCGTTTTAGTCAGCAGCGGCAACAGCAGGAGCGGCAGTGGCAGTTATGGGAGCAGCAGCGCCTCACGCTGGAGGCGGAGATCCGCGCGCAACATGAGCGGCTAGCTGAGCTGGAAGGGCGGCTGGTGCAGGGGGCCGAACGGCTCGATGCCCAGTGGCCGGATGGGGAGTGGCGGCGCTGGCTCACCGACTTGGGACAGTTGGCCGATCTCAAGCGGGATTATCTGGGCGTGCTTGCCCGTCAGGAGCAGGCCAAAGAGGCCATCGCCACCTTGTCGCCACAGGTGGCCACGCTGGAGGCCGAGAGCCGCAACGTCGTCGAGCAATTGGCCAAGGGTGAGCAAGATCTGGCCCATCAGACGCAGCTGCATGCCGGATTGCTGGCCCAGCGTCAGCAACTGCTGGGCGGGAAGGGGGTGGCCGAGGTGCAGGCGTCCTGGCAGGGGCAATTGCAGGGGCTGACCGATGAGCTGGAGCGCGCCAGCCGCGCCGCGCGGGGCTTGACCGAAGAGTTACAGGTGGCCCGCGAGCGGCTTGAGGCTTGCCGGCAGCAGCTTGAAGAGACGGCGGCGGCGCGCCGTGCGGCGCTGCAACAGTGGGCTGCGCGCGTGCATGAACTCGGACTCGATGAGTATCAGTTGCGCACTCTGCTGGCGGTGACCCCTGAGGAGCGCGAGGCGCTGCGCGAGCGGTGCGCCGCCCGGACTCGCCGCGTGCAGGAGGCCGGCGTCAGGCTCGCCGAGCGGCAACGGACGCTGGCTGAGGAGCGTGAGCGACGTGAGCTGCGTCTGGCCGCGCGGCCTGGATTGGTGCAGTGGCAGGGGGAGGCAGGGCGCGCTCGCCTGCTGGCGCTAGAGAGCATGTGCCATGAGACCGAGCAGGCGCTCTTTGCGTGCCGTGCCAAGCTGGCGCGGGCCGAGGAGGATGTGCTGCGCGCCGGGGCACTGCGCGATGAGCTCGCGCGGGCCCAGGCGCGGGCTGACCACTGGCAGCGTTTGTGGGATCTGGCGGGCTCGGCCGATGGCGCCAAGTTGCGCACCTTCGCCCAGAGCCTGACCCTGGAGCGGCTGCTGCTTGAGGCCAACGCCCAACTGGCCGAGCTCTCGCCGCGTTACCGGCTGGAGCGGGTGCCCGGCTCCGATCTCGCCTTACAGGTGGTCGATGGCGACATGGGGGATGAGGTGCGTTCGGTGGATTCGCTCTCCGGTGGCGAGAGCTTCCTGGTGTCGCTGGCGCTGGCGCTGGCCCTCTCCAGCCTCTCTTCCAAGCAAACCCAGGTGGAGTCGCTGTTTATCGACGAAGGGTTTGGAACCCTAGACCCCGACAGCCTGGATCTGGCGCTCTCTTGCCTCGACTCCTTGCAGGCCAGTGGCCGCCAGATCGGGGTCATCTCCCACGTACAGACCTTGGTCGAGCGCATCGGCGTGCAGATCAAAGTGGAAGCCATGGGGGGAGGGGAGAGCCGGGTGGTATTGCCTTAAGGGCACTGTGGTTCTCAGGGTTGTAAAGAGCCCCGCACTGGCGGGGCTCTTTGTCATCGGATCATGCCTGGGCCAGGATGGCCGGGATGCGCCCCGCCTGCTCACCGATGTGGCTGGCCACCCGGTGCGCCTGCTCGGTGATCTGGAGCGACTGGGTGCGGATCTGCTCCATCAGCTCGGCGAAACGTGACAGCCGGTCGGCCTGACAGCGGGCATGGTCGGCGCCCTGCTGGGCCACCACGGCGGTGCTGCGCACCGTGTCTTGCACCGTGCGGGTGGTGTGGCGCAGGGTATTGGCTTGCTCATGCTGGCGTTTGGCCTCTTCGTCGATGCGTTGCATGGTCGCCGAGAGGCGATCGCCCGCCCCCTGCAAGCGGGTCAGAATATCGACGATCTGCTCGAGAGAGCGCTGGGTATCGGCCGAGAGGTGGCGTACCTCGTCGGCGACCACGGCAAAGCCTCGGCCTTGCTCGCCGGCACGGGCTGCCTCGATGGCGGCATTGAGGGCCAGCAAGTTGGTCTGCTGGGCGATGTGACCAATCACATCGACAATGGCGGTGACCTCACCCAGGGAGTGGCCCAGCTCGCCGATGGCCTGCTGACACTCATCGATGGCGCGGGTGGTCTGACCCGTGGTCTCGAGCAGGGTATCGACCATGGTTTCGCTCGAGCGCATGTGCTGCTCGTTGTGGCTCGCATGAGCCGCGATGTCCGCCGCGACCCCGCTGACTTCGGCCGCCAGCCTCTTGAGCTCCTCCATCATGGCCCCCCCTTCGCTGACGGCGTTCTGGGCATGAGCGGTGCTTTGCTGAATCGGCTCGACCAGACTGACCATCTCCTGCAACGAGGCCGAGACGGCGGACAACTGCTGGGCCTTGTGTTCTTGATCTTGATGCTGACGGGCGATCAGCCGGTTGTAATTGCGCCCGATCTCGGCGAGTTCGTTACGCTGGCGCAGCTCGGGCAGGGGCTCTGCATCCCCCGTATCGGCCAGACGGGCGAAGGCTTGTTGCAGATGCCGCAATGGGCGCAGCACCCAGCGCTGCTGGCACTGCCAGCCAAGCAGGGCAAACAGCACCAGGGTCAGCGCCATGCTGCCGAGGATGAGATTGAGGCGGCTCTGGGTCTGTTGGCGCAGCATGGTTTGGGCATGGCTCAACTCGCTGCCGGTGCGCAGCAAGGCCGCAATATCCCGGTTGACTTGGGCCCGTGCCGCCTGCTGCTGCGTGAGTTGACGCGTGGTGGCGGCCAGTTCACCCGGATAGCGGCGCAGCAGACTGGCAATCTCGCTGCGGGCCGTTTCTCCTATCTCTTCCGGCTCAGTGGGGGTCAGCACCAGCAGATCCGTGCTGCGTTCGGCGTATTGGCCCAGCAGGGGCAGGGCGAGCAGGGCCTCGCTCTGCTGCTGCATATCGTCCAAGGTCTGCTGCATGGCGGCATTTAACGCCGGATTGGCCTGTTCCAGATAGCTCTCTCTCTGGTGGGCCAGGGTCGGTAACGCAGCCAGCATGGCACCGCTATGGCGGATGAAGGCCAACCCTTGTGCATCGCTGGCCTGCTCCCCGTAACGCTGTAACTGGCGCAGTTGGGCCACCAGTTCGTTCTCGGCGTTTTGCAGCAGCAGTTGCTGATTGCCAGAGAGTTTACCGGCCGCGAGATACTCCCGTTGCAGGCGTTGGGTCATGTCGGCCAGTTGCTTGCTAAGGGGCGCTGCGAGTGAGGCGGGCAGCGTGGCCGCCTGCTGGCTGATCCGCCGCAGAGTCTGCTCTGCCCCTTTGAGGTGGGTCTGATCGCCACTGCCCAGATAGTGGTTCAGGTTCTCTTGCAGGGGCTGGCTGATGAGGTATTGCAGCAGTTGAATACGCTCGGTTTGCGAGGTGTCTAGGCGCAGTTGCTGGCTGCCCCACCACAGCGCGGCCGTCAACAGCGTGGCCAACGAGAGTAAAAGCAGGGAGGAGAGACGAGAAAAGAGAGAGATGCGCACGCAAGTACCTTAAGTCCGATCCGGTGACTGTGGATTAGCGCTGCGTATGGTGGCCTGTGTTGATGACAGGTTGATGACACCTTGCTGCCAGCCCTGGGTGTGCGGCTAGTTGGGCCCTGACTCCTGTTGCCACTTTGTCTCGTATTTTTTGATCAGGGCATCGATATAGCCATTGGCCTTGTAGGCGATGATCTTCTGGCTAAACGCCGCCTTGTAGGATCTGAAGGCCGACTTTTTGGCAAAAGCAAGGTACATACCGTGTTTGGGCAGGCCGGCGGAGATGTAGTCAATCTTATCCCTCACCCCTTCGCGCTGGGCGTAGGCAAGGCCGGCGTGTAGGCCGTAGATGATGTAGTCGTTGCGGCCATATTCGAGCTTTTTGAATAACTGCTCGACCGTCGCCACATGCTCGATTTGAAACTTCTGATCAGGGAAGTGCGACTGAGCCTTCTGCTCGAAGGCGGTGATGCTGGCATCCCCGAGCAGGCCACCACCGACTTTGCTCGCCGCGTCATGCCAATTTTTGAGCGGCACTGCATGCCCCTTGAGCGTGAAGATGACGGACTCATCCATCATGAAGGGCGGATAGACGTAGTCGAGATAGGCCTCCCGCTCCTTGGTCACGAACAGGCCGGCAATCATGTCCACGTCACCGTTTTCGGCGGTGTTCTGCACCCGTTTCCATGGGCCGGCATAGTGGTTTTCAACCGATATGCCGAGCTCGTTGCTGATGGTCTCGGCCAGCTCAATGCCGATCCCGGTCACCTGCTGCGGGTTACTGTGACTTTGCCAACTGAACGGTGGATAGACAGGGCTGCCGGTGAGGATAAGGCTGGGCTCTGAAGCCGCTGCGGCGAACGTGAACAGAAGAGGTAACAACAGCATCAAGTGCCAAGCCGCTCTTTGACAAATGGTATTGGCAAAGCCCATGCAACTCCCCTTCATGGTCTGTAAGTTCGATAACACTGTAGCCGCTTCCTTTACCGCTGGCATGGGCCTCTGTCAGCCTGCGGGAGGGAGGTGGCGAGCCAGTCTGGCTGATGATACAGAGGGTTTCGCACTGGAACAGTGCAAAAAAATGAAAGTTGGCTGGCGATCAAACATTGCGTCGCCAGCCACGTCATGACGGGGTCAGATGGGAATGCCTTCCAGGCGCAGCAGAGTCCGCTTGATGGGCAGGCCACCGGCATAGCCGGTGAGTGAGCCGTCTTTACCGATCACCCGATGGCAAGGGACGATGATCGAAAGCGGATTGTGCCCATTGGCGGCACCGACGGCGCGGCTTGCCCCCGGCTTGCCAAGCAGGGCAGCGAGTTCGCCATAGCTGCGGGTCTGGCCGAAGGGAATGGTGCGAAGCTGCGCCCATACCTCATGTTGAAAGGCGGTGCCGGCTGGGGCACACGGCAGCGTAAAGGCGCGTAGCGCACCGTTGAAGTAGTCATGAAACTCACGCATAAACGGCGCGAGCGCACTGCTATCGCGCCGCCATTCAGGCCTTAGCGGCAGCGGGCGCAGGCCATCGACGAAATCGACGTGGGCGAGCCCCGCCCGGTTGATGGCGACCAGCAATGGGCCGCAGGGGGTATCCATCAGGTCAAAGCGGATCATGGGGATCTCCTTTATGTGAGGGGGTGGCGGGCACGCCGCTGGCGGCGCCATGCCATAGCCAGCTAGCGGCATAGGCGCGCCACGGTCGCCATGGTTCGGCCCGCTCAGTGAGGGCTGCGGTGCTTAATCGCGTCCCTGGGATCAGGGCTTTTTGCAATACCAGATCGCTGGCCGGGAAGGCGTCAGGATCGACCCCGCAGCGCAGGCGCCAGTAAGCCACCGTCCAAGGGCCGATGCCGGGCAGGGCAAGCAACTCGGTATCGCTGGCGGTCTCAAGATCGAGCCCGCCAGCCAATGCCTCAGCCAGCGCCTTGAGCGTACGCACCCGGCTGCCGGGCAGGCCAAGGCCATCGAGGTTCATGGCTAGTAGCTCGGGGCCACTTGGCAATGCCGAGGCGCCCCACTGCGCGGCGCGGCGCGCCACCAGGCGTCCAAGAATCGTGATCGCCCCCTTCACCGAGATCTGCTGGCCTATGATGGCGCGCAGCATCACCTCAAGCGGGTCCCAGCCACCGGGCAGTCGCAATCCCGGTGCGGCCGCCACCTGGGGGGCCAGCAGGCCAGTGCCTAGGCGGGCGATAATCGGGGCCGGATCGGCATCGAGATCCCACTGGCGCCGCACCTTATGCAGCAGCAGCGGCAACTCGTGCGGGTGGATGCCATAAAACGTGACCACCAGTTGGTGACCTTCCCCTTGGCGCACGGCAAGACGTGCCGGGTTGCCACGTGTTCCCATGGGCAGGTGCCGCACGTAGCAGTGACTACTCACCTCCTCGATGCCTGCAATGGCGCGCAGGCGGAAAAACGCGAGCAAGGCCGCAAAGTCATACGGGGGGCGGTATGCAAGGTGCAGCGTTAGGCCATCGCTCGGGATGGCGGGGGCCAGGGAGCGGCGCAGCGCGCTCGGGCTTAAGTGGTAGGCGTGCAGCCACGCATCGTTAAAGCGGCGCAAGCTTTGAAAACCGGCGGCGAACGCCACCTCCGTGATGGAAAGCTGCGTGTCGGTGAGCAGTTGCTTCGCCAGCAGCAAGCGCCTTGTCTGCTCTAACTTGAGCGGGGTGAGCCCAAGGTGCTGCTCGCACTGGCGGCGCACCGTGCGCGCCGTCGCGCCGTAGCGCGCCGCAAGCTCATCGAGCGTCATGTCAGCGAGATCGCCGCGCGCGATCGCGTGCAGCACATAAGACAGTGCGCCGGGCAAGGGGTGGCGCTCCCCCGGTGCAAGCTCTGGCCGGCAACGCAAGCACGGGCGCAGTCCGGCCAGCTCCGCCGCTGCCGCGCTGAAGAAATAACGCACGTTGTGCTCCAGTGGCGGCCGCGCGGGACAGACAGGGCGGCAATAGATCCCCGTGGTCAGCACGCCGGTGAAGAAGCGGCCATCGAAACGGGCATCGCGGGCTAGTCGGGCACTGCGGCACTGGGCTGGGGTGAGGGGGAGCATAGGGCCTCCTTGGATCTTGCCCTCAGAGTAGGGGGGAGGCGGAGCGGTGACTAGCCAAAAACGGACAGCAATGAAAAGAAAATCGGGGAGGGCCACAGGGCGGCCTAATGTGACCCTGTGGCCCGTACTGAGGGGGGGTTACTTGCCGACGTAACGTTGCTCAAGGTGGCGGCGCAACCAGCGCGGTGACAGCGTCTCGCCCGTTGCCTGCGTCAATAGCTCGTCAGTGGGTAGCAAGCTCGCGTGTTGCCAGATCTTTGCACTGAGCCACGCAAACAGGGCAGGCAGGCGACCGGCCTCGATCACGCTGCCCATCTCGCCGAGATCGCGCTCCAGCGCAAAGCGCAACTGCGCCGCTGTCATGGCGCCCAGCGTATAACTCGGAAAATAGCCGAACGAGCCATCAGTCCAGTGAATATCCTGCATGCAGCCATCTCGGTAGTTACCGGCCGTGCGCAGCCCCAGCCACTGCTGCATCTTCGCATCCCACAGCTCGGGAATGTCGGCCACCTCGATGCGCCCCTCAATGAGATCGCGCTCCAGTTCATAACGCAAGATGACGTGGGCCGGATAGGTCACCTCATCCGCATCGACCCGGATCAAGCCGGGTTCAACCCGGTTGTAAAGGCGCGCCAAGTTCGCCGCCGAGAGCGCTGGCTGCTCGCCGAAATGGGCGCGGATGCGCGGAGCAATGAGCGACAGGAACGCCGGGTGGTGGCCGAGTTGCATCTCGCAAAACAGGCTCTGACTCTCGTGGATGGCCATGGAGCGCGCCTCACCCGCCGGCTGGCCCAGCCACTCGCGCGGCAGCCCCTGCTCGTAGCGGGCGTGGCCGGTCTCGTGGATGATGCCCATCAGGCTCGAGACAAACTCCTCTTCGTTGTAGCGCGTGGTCATGCGCACATCGGTGGGCACCCCGCCGCAAAACGGATGGGAGCTGACATCGAGGCGGCCGTGGTTGAAGTCAAAGCCGATGAGCGACATCACCTCGAGCCCGAGCGCCTTTTGCTGCTCAGTCGGGAAGGGGCCGACGGGGGTGAGCACCGCTTCGCCGCGCTGGCGTTCACTGACCTCTGTGATGAGCCCCGGTAGCCAGTTGGCGAGATCGCCAAACACCTGATCCAACTTGACCACGCTCATGCCCGGTTCATACAGCGCCAGCATGGCGTCATAGGGGCGCATCTCGAGCGCCTCGGCCCGCAGCCTCGCGACGTCGCGCGACAGACGCACCACCTCGCCGAGATTCGGGGCAAAGCCAGCCCAGTCGTTCTCTTGGCGCTGACGGCGCCAGGCGTGCTCACAACGGCTGCCGGCCAGTGAAAGCGCCTCGACCAGATCGGCAGGCAGCAGGCGGGCATCCTGCCAGTGGCGGCGGATCTCGTTGAGATTCGCCTGTTGCGCCGCACTGAGCGATTCGCCTTCGGCCGCAGCAATCCAATCGCCGACCTCGGGAGCGGTCTTTTTGGCATGCAGCAGCACCTCAAGTTCAGCCATGGCCTCGGCGCGGGCCTGACTGCCGCCTTCGGGCATCATGGTCGCCTGATCCCAGCCACAGATGGCAAAGAGGTGTTGCAGGCGGTCGATCTGGCGTTGATGGGCTTCCAGTTGTTGATATGACATGGGGGATTCCTGGTGTGAGAGGGGCTCGTCAGGCGAGGCGGCGCAGGTGGCGCTCGCGATTCTCCGCCTTCTTGCGATCGCTTTTACGCAGCAGCACATACAAGGCGCCACTGCCGCCGTGGCGGCGCTCGGCGCTGTGCATGGCCATCACTTCGGGAATGTGCGGCAGCCAGGCGCTCACGTAGCTTTTCAGCAGCGCCTGGGGCTGGCTGCGCTCTCCCTTGCCGTGCAGGATCAGCACGGAGCGGATGTCGCGCTCGAGGCAGTCGCGGATAAATTGCAGCAGCGCCACGCGCGCTTCGCGCAGGGTGTGCTGGTGCAGATCCAGGCTCGCCTGCAACTCATATTTACCAAGGCGCAGCTTCTTGTAGACCCCCTCCTGCACGCCGTCGCGCTTGAAGCCGACCGGATCGCTTGGGCGCAGCATCTCGACCGCCTCCATGGTGAGGCCATCGGGTTCATGGCCGTCCTCGCGCATGGCTGCCTCGCGGCGGGCGAGCTGGGCCTCGCTGGGGTGCGGCAAAGGCGAGGAGGGGGGGATCTGATCAGACGTGATGGGCTTGACGCCACTCATCTCCTGCATGAAGAGCTGATAATCGTCGGGTTGCACGGCGCGGCTCCTGGATATTTTTTGCCGATTATAACGGGCAAGCGGGTGAGGGCCTACCGCCTCAACCCGGCGTGGTGGCGGGCGGGCTGAGGCGCTCGATGCGGTAGCCGCGCTCGGCAAGGCCGGCCAGCAGCCCCTTTGGCCCATACAGGTGCAGTGAGCCGACCACGATGAAGCTGCCGCTCTCAAGACCCGGCAGTTGGGTCAGCCAGCGCGCATTGCGCTCGGCCAGCAGTTTCTGCTCGAGCCACTCCTGTAGCTCTTGCGGCCCCATCTCCTCTTTGAGCAGCTCGCTTAAATGGGTTTCATCGCCGGCCTGCCAGGCGTTGAGCACCTCGGTGAAGCTCTGCTTGAAATCATCCAGCTCATCGAGGGTGCTCTCGAGCATGGCGTTTTGGTGCGCGCTGACGCTCGCCAGATAGCCGAGCTGCTCGGTGAAGCCTTCCAGCCCCTTGATGGGGCGCTTGGCGTCAGTGGCTTGGGCCAGAAAGTGGCTGTCGACCCCGAGCGCCGGATCAAAACCGCTCTGGCCGATGGCGGCCTGACTCAGAGCCAGCGCCGCATACCAGGGTTGCAGCGGCGCGAGCTGCGCGATGGGCACGCCAAGGCGGGCGGCGGCGGTCTGGGTCTTGGCATAGAGCGCGGCGGGCAGCACATCGGCGAGTTGCTGGCCATCTGGCAGGCGGGTGAGGCGGGCCATCTCGGCCAGATCGCCAGGGGTTATCTGATTGAGGTTCACCTCGACCACCAGTTGCCGGCTCTGTTGCCACGCCTCGTCGATGGCCTTTGGCAAGGGGTAGAGAGAGGTATGGCCTGCATGCACTGAGCCGAGCAGCCAGAGCGTCTGGGCCCCTTTCTCGACCTGGTAGAACGCGGGCTCGGCACGCAATAGCAGCGGCCAGAGCAGCAGGAGAAGCCAGGGGGATCGCAGAAATTTGATCATGGAAATCCTTATGTTGCACACTGGGGCTCACTTAAGGAAGCCACTATAACAAACCGGAGTTCCCATGCCTCACCTGCGTTGCCGTGCTCTGTCCCAACCGGACGTCGAGCGTTTGAGCCTGACCCTGATCGATGCCCTAGCCGAGCTGCTGGGCAGCGATCCGGCCAACTTCACCCTGGAGCGGGTCGAGAGTACCTTCTTTGCCGATGGCTGGCCGCGCCAGAGTTCGCCCCTCATCGAGGTGGCCTGGTTTGCCCGCGAGCAGGCGGTGCAGGATGCCGCCGCCCGGCTCATCACCGAACAGGTGCGCGAAATAGTGGGGAGCGAGGTGCGGGTGGCCGTGGTGTTCCAGGCGCTCGAGCGCAGCGCCTACTACAGCGACGGCCAGCACTTCTAGGCGGACTTGACCAGTAGCCGGTCGAGCCAGCGGGTTGGCAGCAGCCGGCGCAGCCAGCTAAACAGCCGGGTCGGGAAGGTGACCGGGTAGCGGGCCTTGGGGCGACGGCTGCTGAGGGCGTGCACCAGGGGCGGCAGGCAAGATTCGGGCGGCAGGGTGAAACGGCCGCTCGGCCCCTCTTTTTCTAGCCGCTTGAGGGTCTGGCGGTAGGCTTTCTTGTGGCGGCTCGCTTTTGGGTCAACATGGCGCAAGAAGGCGTCACGGGCGTTGACCCGAAACTGAGTGTCGATGGGGCCCGGCTCAATCAGGCTGACGTGCACCCCGCTGCCGGCCAGCTCGAGGCGCAGGGTATCGCTGTAACCTTCCAGAGCGAACTTGCTGGCGTTGTAGGCACCGCGATAGCGCATGGCGACCAGCCCGAGCACCGAGCTGTTTTGCACGATACGCCCCTCGCCGGCCGCCAGCATGCCCGGCAGCACCAGCCGGATCAGATGGTGCCAGCCGATGAGGTTGGTCTCGAGCTGCTCGCGCAGCGCCTCGGTTGGCAGATCCTCAAGGGCGCCGGGTTGACCGTAGGCGCCGTTGTTGAACAGTCCATACAGGCGCCCGCCGGCCAGATAGAGCGCCTCGGCGGCCCCGGCTTCAATGCTGGCGGGATCGCGCAGATCGAGGCGGACAGTGGTCAGCCCTTCGCCGCGCAGGCGGGCGGCGTCTTCTTCACTACGGGTGGAGGCGATCACCGAAAAGCCGTGCTGGCGCAGGCCACGGGCGGCGGCGAGCCCGATGCCGCTAGAGCAGCCGGTGATGAGGACGTAACGGTTGGCCATCGAGGCATCCTTGGCGGTGGAAAGCGTCAGGGTAGCGCAAAATGAAACCGGGCCACAGGGGCCCGGTTGTGCTTTCTGCCATGGATAACCGTTACAGTACGGTGAACGGCATGATGATGTGGAACTTCACGTCACGCTCGGAGGCGAACATGTTCGGGTAGTACCAGCTCCCCTTGTCGTCTTGCTGGTTGTTGTAATCGGTGTAGTGCAGCTTGAACAGGGTGCCCTTGAGCGAGCCTTCCTGCACCGTGTACATCAGGTCGAAGTTGGCGGCCCACTCCTTACCGTTCTTGATGGTGCTGTCGCCGTTCTCAGCATCCCAGCCATAGGCACCGGAGAGACCGACGGTCCAGCCAGCGGCCCCGACCAGGTCATCCAGGGTACGGGTCACGCCGAAGAAGACGGCCTTCTCGTTGTTTTCGTTCCAGTCGGAGCGGGAGTCCCACCAGATCTCGTTCGCGCCCTGAGAGTTACCGTAGCCGCGGGTCAGACGGGGCAGGTAGTTGCCCTCGGAGCCTTCGGCCTTGGTCCACAGCCCTTCGAGGCGGAAGCCGTACGGGCCGGCGCCCCAGCCGAAGGTGATGGCTTGTTGCCAGGCCAGACCGTCGTAGGTCTCAATCTCGCCGCCATCCTTGGTGTAGTCGTCGGTCTTGGAGCCGTAGAACTGGTAGCTGGTATTGAGGCCACCGAGCACATCAAACTTGTGGGCCAGCTTGAAGTGGTAGCTGTCCATGTAGTCTTCGGACTGACCGAAGGCGGCGGTGACGGCCGTGCCGTTCTCGAAGGTATAACGGGCGGCCAGACCGTGGATGTAGTCGATGACGTTTTCATCAGCAAACGGGTCCATCCATGCCTTGGCGCGGGAGAACTTCTGGGTATCGCGATACCAAGGGGCCTTGTATTCGTCAGCGATGGCGTAGGTCAGGTAGAGGTTGCCGAAGTTGCCTTCCACCTGGCCACCACGGTAGGTGCCGGGCTGATAGGACCAGTTCACGCCGATGATGCCGGGCACGTAGAGCTGGGTCAGACCCCCCTTGGCGGTGACGGCACCATCAAAGAACTTGAACTTGAGGGCGGCGTTGGTCAGGCTGGCGCCGTTTTCAGAGCGGCCATCGGAGCCACCCCAGCTGTTGCCCCAGAAGGAGAACTCGTTCTCTTCGTTGACCGGGTTGCTTTCGTCAACGGCCAGATCCATGGCGCCATAGCCACCGACATCGACACCGACCACATCCCATGCGTAGCCGGAGTTGAAGTTCAGTGCCAGCTGAGCGGTGGAGTGGCTGAGGTTGGAGTGGTATTGGCCATCGCCGGCGCCATCCTTGCGGTCACGCTCGCGCTGGAAGTAGAAAACGCCGCCGGAGAGTTTGGCGTCCTCCACGAAGGCTTCGTAGGATTTGCCGTAGCTTGGGCTCATGGTGTCCTGAACGGCCAGGGCCATGCCCGGGGCTATCATGGCGGCGATGACGGCGGCACTCAAAGCGGCACGCTTGAAGAGGATAACTTCCATTACAATGCTCCTGATTTTATGGACTTAGCATTTATCCGGCTACCGGTCATCCGGCCGCTCGGCGATGGCATGGTTGGCCTTTTTTCGGCCTTGTTATTACTTCTCTGTCCCGGTCACCGGGTCTTGGCCCCCGGCGCTGTGACAAGTTGGTCTGTTTATTTTCATCGGATCCGGTCTTGGCGTTCCGGATAAGACCAGAGTACTTTCGCGGTGCGAAATATCAATCGCTCCGGAGGGGGAAAGTTCAAAACTATGACCGAGTGCAAAAAATCGAGTCCAATCCCATGGAACTTTCAGCACATCGGTATTCTGAAAGGGATGGTAGCGTTTTCGAGTGGCGTGTTTTTGCGGTGAAGGTAGGAGGGAAAGGGGGGCGAAATGGTTGTTACAAAAAGAAATAATTCTCACAAGAAAAAAACAGGGGCCGTATCGAACTGGCCTAGCGGGCGGTGCTGCCGTGCTACGGGGGGGGCTCTGGGGGCTGGGCGGACTCGATAACGGCCGCTAAAGTCATAAAACTGTCACACAAACTTCCAATAATTGGCGCACATATCTTCACATGGGAGAGAGAAGGGAAATGGCAAAGCGAATTCTGGTGGTCGAGGACGAGGCCCCCATCCGCGAGATGCTCTGCTTCGTGCTGGAGCAGAAGGGTTATGAAGCCATCGAAGCCCAGGACTTTGAGGACGGACTGGCCAAGCTCAAGGAGCCCTACCCCGAACTCATCGTGCTGGATTGGATGCTGCCGGGGGGCAGCGGGATCCAGTTCCTCAAGCAGCTCAAGCAAGATGAGATGACCCGCCAGATCCCGGTGGTGATGCTCACCGCTCGCGGCGAGGAGGAGGACAAGGTACGTGGCCTTGAGGCTGGCGCCGATGACTACATCACCAAGCCGTTCTCTCCCAAGGAGCTGACGGCCCGCCTGCATGCGGTGATGCGCCGCGTCTCGCCCACCTCGGTGGAAGAGGCGATCGAGGTACAGGGGTTGCGCCTCGATCCGCTCTCCCACCGGGTCAGTGTTGAGGACAAGGCGCTCGACATGGGGCCGACCGAATTTAAGCTGCTGCACTTTTTCATGACCCATCCTGAGCGGGTTTACAGCCGCGAGCAGCTGCTTAACAATGTGTGGGGCACCAATGTCTATGTGGAGGATCGCACCGTGGACGTGCACATCCGCCGACTGCGCAAAGCCATCGAAGAGACCGGCCATGATCGTTTGGTCCAGACTGTACGCGGGGCAGGCTATCGCTTCTCGACCCGGCTGTAGGAACCCTTATGTTGCAACCATATAGTTGGCGCCGGCAGCTGTGGCGGATGGTGGGCTTCTATGCCCCCTTTGCCTTGGTAGGCTGGCTGGTGGGTCATCTGGCCGAAGTGTTGCTGGCCGCGACCGTGTTGCACCTCATCTGGCACTATCAGCAGCAGCACCGGCTGGCCTACTGGCTGTGGCATGACCGCAGCCTGGTGCCCCCCACCGGCAGCGGCAGTTGGGAGTATATCTTCAACGGTATCTACAAGTTGCAGCAGCGCCAGCGCAGCCGCCGTCGCGAGCTGGCAGGCCTTATCCGCCGCTTTCGTGAGGGGGCGGAGGCGCTGCCTGATGCTGCTGTGGTCTATCGTGAGGATGGCAGTATTCTCTGGTGCAACCGGTTGGCCGAGAAGATGCTCGGTTTTCGCTGGCCCGAGGATGCCGGCCAGCACATCGGCAACCTGATCCGCGCCCCCGCCTTTACGGATTACCTCGCCAAGGGAAATTACGAGGAGCCGCTCGAGTTACCTTCCCCCAACAATGAAGAGAAGCTACTCGAGTTTCGCATCATGCCCTATGCCATCGATCAGGCGATGCTGGTGGCGCGTGACGTGACGCGTTTGCGTAGTCTAGAGAAGACCCGCAAGCACTTCGTGGCCAACGTCTCTCATGAACTGCGTACCCCGCTCACCGTACTAAAAGGCTATCTCGAGATGACCGAGGAGCTGCCGCCCCCCGGCCTGTGGGACAAGACCCACAGGGTCATGTCGGAGCAGGCGCAGCGGATGGACAACCTGGTCAATCAACTGCTGACCTTGTCTCGCATTGAGGCGGCAAGTGAAGTGGATCTCACCCGTATCGTTGACATACCGGCGATGCTGGCGATCCTCGAGCAAGAGGCGCGAACCCTTTCCGGTGAGCGAAAACATGTGTTCCGTTTCGAGATCCAACCCGATCTCAAGCTCTATGGTGATCCGGATCTGTTGCGCAGCGCCGTCTCCAACTTGGTTTACAACGCGGTGCACTACACACCGGCAGGTCGGGCCATCACGGTGGAGTGGCGCCGTCAGGGGGCCGGGGCCCTGTTTGCGGTGACCGACGAAGGGGAGGGGATTTCACCCGAGCACCTGACCCGCCTGACCGAGCGTTTCTACCGGGTCGATCGCGCCCGCTCACGCCAGACTGGGGGATCGGGACTGGGGCTGGCCATCGTCAAGCATGCCCTGAGCCATCACGATACCCATCTCGATATTGAAAGCCGGGTTGGCAAAGGGAGCCGTTTTAGCTTTTTGGTGCCTCCTCCTTTGCTGGTGGATCAACGGAAAAGTGCCTGATGGCGCGCAAAAACAAGGGCTGCCATGGGCAGCCCTTGTGCTTTTCGAATAGATGGCATTTTCTTTAACCGTGTCATGAAAGTGTCACGGATGATCAATATTTTTGTCATTGGCAGGCCAGATACTGGCGCCGTCTTGGAACAGACCCTTGTTACCTTTGGAGAGATTGGATGAAACTCAACAAATTGGCTGGCGTTATTGGACTGTCTACTGTCGCCCTGTTTTCCGCCCACAGCATGGCTGCTGCTGTTGACAGCTCGCTGCCTGACTATCAGCCGATCAGCGGCATCTCGGGCAACCTGTCGTCGGTAGGCTCCGATACTCTGGCCAACATGATGACCCTGTGGGCCGAAGAATTTAAGCGCATGTACCCGAACGTGAACGTGCAGATCCAGGCTGCCGGCTCTTCGACCGCGCCGACCGCACTGACCGAAGGCGTGGCTCAATTCGGCCCCATGAGCCGTGAGATGAAGGCCGGTGAAATCGAGGCATTCGAGAAGCGCTACGGCTACAAGCCGACCGGGATCCCGGTGGCGGTGGATGCCCTGGCCGTGTTCGTCAACAAAGACAACCCCGTCAAGGGGCTGACCATGGAGCAGGTTGACTCCATTTTCTCCAGCACCCTCAAGTGTGGTGGCGCCAAGCAGGCTTCCCGCTGGTCTGACGTCGGCTTGACCGGTGAGTGGGCCGCCAAGGATATCCAGCTCTATGGCCGCAACTCCGTCTCCGGTACCTATGGCTACTTCAAGGAGCACGCCCTGTGCAAGGGGGATTTCAAGAGTGGCGTGAACGAGCAGCCGGGCTCCGCCTCCGTGGTGCAGTCGGTCTCCTCCTCCCTCAACGGCATCGGCTACTCCGGCATCGGTTATGTCACCTCCGGCGTGCGCGCCGTGCCGCTCTCCAAGGATGGCAAGACCTTTGTCGAGGCAACTGAGCAGAACGCGCTGACCGGCAAGTATCCCCTGTCACGCTTCCTCTACGTCTACGTGAACAAGCACCCGAACAAGCCGCTCTCTCCGATGGAGCAGGAGTTCATCAAGATGATCCTCTCCAAGACCGGTCAGAGCATCGTGGCCAAGGACGGGTACATCCCGCTGCCGGGCAAGGTGGTGGAGAACGATCTTAAAAAGCTGGGGCTGATGTAAGTCACAGCTTGTCGAAGCGGGCCCTGCGGGGCCCGTTTTGTTCTCTTCAGACGCCCGTTGTCCTTGCACCGGGCGTCACCATTTTTGACAATACAGGGGTGTCTTCTACCAAGGATTGTCGACCATGTCCCGCACCGTACCCGCCTTTGCCGTTAGCCTGCTGTGCGCCGCCCTGCTGAGCGGATGTGCCCAGTCACCGACCGGCCGTAACCAGATGCTGCTCTTTTCGCCCCAGCAGATGAGCCAGCTGGGTGCCGACTCCTTTACCCAGATGAAGCAGCAAGAGAAGGTGAGCAAGGATGCCAAGACCAATGCCTATGTGCAGTGCGTGACCAAGGCGGTGACCGCCCAGGTGCCGGCCAGCTACGGCATCAGCAGCTGGGAGGTGGTGGTGTTTGACTCCAAGGAGGTCAATGCCTTCGCCCTGCCGGGCGGCAAGGTCGGGGTCTATACCGGGCTCCTCAAGGTGGCCCAGAACCAGGATCAGCTGGCCACCGTCATCGGCCACGAGCTGACCCACGTGCTGGCCCAGCACTCCAATGAGCGCCTCTCGCGCAGCCAGCTGGCTGACATGGGCATGGCGGCGGCCAATGTGGCGCTCGGCTCCTCGGAATATGGCGGTGCCACCATGGCGGCGCTGGGGCTCGGGGTGCAGGTCGGGGTGCTGCTCCCTTACGGCCGAGCCCAAGAGAGCGAGGCCGATCAGATGGGCCTCGAGCTGATGGCCCGCGCCGGCTTCAATCCGGCCCAGGCGGTGACCCTGTGGCAGCGGATGGGGGCGGCCAGCGGTGGCGAGAAACCCCCGGTGTTGCTCTCCACCCACCCAAGCGATGATCAGCGCATCGTCACCTTGCAAAAGTTGCAGCCGCAGGTCGAGCCGCTCTATCGCGCCGCCCAGGCGGCCGGGTTGCGTCCCCAGTGCAAGCTGTAACCCTGCGCATGGCGCGGCCACAGGATGCCGCCGCCATGGCGCAACTGCAACGGGCCAGCTGGCTGGGGGCCTATGCCAGCGTGCTTGGCAACGACCTGCTCGAGCAGATGAGCGAGGCCGAACACGAGCAGGTATGGCAGCGCCGGCTTGAGGAGGGGGCAAGGCCCATGCTGGTGTGCGTCGATGAGGCGCCGGTCGGGCTGCTCTACTGGCAGCAGGAGGGGACGCAGGCCTGGATCCGCGCCCTCTATCTGCATCCCTCCCATTGGCGGCAAGGGCTGGGCCAGCGGCTGTGGCATGCGGTCGCCTTGCAGATGCGCCGCGCCGGCTGCGACGTGGTACACCTGTGGCTGCTGGCGGGCAACCGCATCGGTGCCGGGTTTTACTTCCGGCAAGGTTTCCGGCCGACCGGAGAGCGGCGCACCCTGGTGTCGCTCGGCCATGATTGCGTGCAGCACAGGTTGGCGCGCTCCCTCTGAATCCGGGTTTTACGCCCGCCATCACTTTATTTTTTATGCAAATTAATAAAATGGTGCTGTGCAATAGGGAGCGTGGCTGAGCCGCAGGCAGGGAGAGGGCATGTATTACGGTTTTGATATTGGTGGCACCAAGGTGGCGTTTGCCGCCTACGACGGGGCACTGGCGCTGCGCCAGGAGCTGCAAGTTGCGACCCCGACGCAGGATTACGAGGCACTGCTGACCCTGCTGACCGAGCTGGTGCGTCAGGCTGACGTGCGCTTCGGGGCGCGTGGCTCTGTCGGGGTCGGATTTCCGGGGATCCTCAATCCACAGGATGGCAGCATAGTGGCGGCCAACCTGCCCGCCATTCATGGCCGCCATCTGGAGCGCGATCTGTCCGAGCGTCTGGACCGGCCGGTGGCTGTTGACAACGATGCCAACTGTTTTCTTTGGTCGGAAGTGCAGGGGGGAGCGGCTGACGGTGCTCGCTCGGCGCTCGGCATGACCATTGGCACGGGGATTGGTGGCGGCATTTATCTCAACGGCCGCATCCATCAGGGACGCAACTGGTTGGCCGGGGAGATCGGCCACTATCCGCTGCCGGGCACCCTGCTGCTCAAGTATCCCGAGTTGCCGCGCCTGCGCTGTGGCTGTGGCCGCCTGCTCTGCGTCGAGACACTGGCCTCCGGCAACGGTCTTGAGCGCCTTTATCACCACTTCAGCGGCGAGCGCCTGAGCGGTCAGCAGGTGGTGGCGCGTTTTTATGGCAAGGAGCCTCATGCCGAGGCAGCCATCGACTGCTGGCTGGAGGTGTTGAGCGCAGGGCTGGCCTGTGCCCTCTCCACCCTGGACCCCGATGTGGTGGTACTGGGGGGAGGGGTGAGCGCCCTGCCTGTGCTTTATGAACAGTTGCCGCTGCGTCTGCCCGGCCACTTGCTCTCTGGCGTGGTGTTGCCGGCGATCCGCGAAGCCCGTTTCGGCGGGGCTGGCGGGGTGCGCGGGGCGGCGCTGCTCAATGTTATCCATTAAGGCCAGCGGGCCGGAGAGGCAAATGACCAAGCTCGAAGTCTGTATCGATAATCTGGAGTCCTTGCACACCGCGCAAGCGGCAGGGGCCGATCGCATCGAACTGTGCAGTGCGCTTGCTCTGGGGGGGCTCACCCCCTCCTTCGGCCTGATGCAACAGGCGGCGCACCATGCCCGTATTCCGGTCTACGCCATGATCCGGCCGCGAGCCGGTGATTTTTGCTTCTCGGATGCCGAGTTGGCGCTGATGGCGCTGGATATCGCTGCCGCCCGCCAGGCCGGCCTGCAAGGGGTGGTGGTGGGGCTGCTCGATGACACCGGCCGGGTGCCCGGCGATGCCCTTGAACGCCTAGTACAAGCGGCAGGGCCGCTGGGCGTGACCTTTCACCGCGCCATCGATCTCTCGTGCGACTGGCGGGCCGATCTCGAGGTGATTGTCTCTGCGGGCTGTGAGCGGATTCTCAGTTCGGGCCAGGCCGCCAGTGCCGAAGCCGGATTGCAGACCCTGGGCGAGATGCAGCGCCAGTTGGCTGGACGAGCCAGCCTGATGCCGGGGGCGGGGGTGAATGCCGGCAACGTGCAGAAAATTCTGGCCGCCTGCGCGGTGAGCGAGGTACACATGTCCGGCATGGTGTGGCGCGGCAGTGCGCTGCAAAGTGGCGTCGCCATGGGCAGCAACGACGACGGCCGCATCAATGTGGTCGACGCAGACAAGATTCGCGCCGTGCGCCAGCTGCTCGGCTGACACGACAGCGGCCGTCGGCTTTGTTATCATCGCCCCCTCATTAACCCGCGAGACAAGCGAGAGACACATGTCCCAATACTCCACCATCGAACAGAAGGCCAGCTACGGCATCGGCCGTAACATGGGCGATCAACTGGCCCAGCAAGCTTTCAGCGGCCTGGATATTCCGGCCCTGCAACAGGGTCTTGCCGATGCCCTCAACGGCCTCGAGTTTGCCGTGAGCCGTGACGACATCAATGACGCCTTCGGCGTCATCACCGAGCGCATGCAAGCCGAGCAGGAAGCCGCCGCCAAGGCCGCTGCCGCCGATGGCGAAGCCTTCCTGGCTGACAACGCCAAGCGCGATGGGGTGCAGATGACGGACTCCGGTCTGCAGTACGAAGTGCTGGTGGAAGGCAATGGCGAGAAGCCGGTGGCCGGTCAGTCCGTGCGCGTACACTACCACGGCACCTTCACCGACGGCCGTGTGTTCGACAGCTCCGTCAGCCGTGGCCAGCCGGCCGAGTTCCCGGTGACCGGCGTCATCAAGGGGTGGGTCGAGGCGCTGCAACTGATGCCGGTTGGCTCCAAGTGGAAGCTCTACATCCCGCAGGATCTGGCCTACGGCGCCCGTGGTGCCGGCTCCATCCCGCCGTACTCGGCGCTGGTGTTTGAAGTCGAGCTGCTGGATATCCTGTAATTCGACGTCGAGCAGAGGAGGGCGGCCCATGGGCCGCCCTCTTTTTTATGGCCGCTGGCGTATAGTCAAGGGCGGGCAGCTCGACGCGGAGGAAGGGAGATGAGCAAATGGATGGTCATGGTGTTGGCGCTGATAGGGGGAGCCGCACAAGCCGATACGGTGCGTTGCAAGGATGCGCTCATCACGGAGGGGGACAGCACGGCGCTGCTGCTGGTTAAGTGTGGGCCGCCGCTGCTTAAGGAGGATCTGACCCGTTTTGAAGAGAACGGCTTCGGGGCGCGGATCACGGTGAAGTACGGTGAGCGCTGGACCTATAACTTCGGTAAGCAACGCTTCATGCAGATGGTGACCGTGGTCAATGGCACGGTCACCGAGATAGAGAATGGCCCAGTGGGGGAGTGATCCCCACGTCAGCAATAAGAAGGCAGCTCGGGGCGCAAGGAGCGCAGCAGGGTGTTGACCTTGCCTGCTAAGGCGCGCTTCTGGTGTTGCGGCAGCCGATCGACCCTGATCATGCCCGCCTCGAATTCAAACTCGCCCACCGATTCCACGGCAAAGGCTCCCTTGTGGAAACTTTTCACATAACGGGCGATTTGGATCGGAGAAAAGCGTTTAAAAACTTTCATCTGATTTTCTCTGTGTTATATGGTGATTTGCACTATACATCCAAAGGATGACAGCAAGATGAACAGGTTTGCACATAATGTGCGTTCTTGCTGCTGAATCTGAACCCCACCTTTCCCCTGCATAAAGATTCTCTTATTCCCCCTCATTAACCCGAATTGCCGGGTCATGCCACGCCCTGTGGTGCCGCAGCGATCGTGTAGGAACAAGGGTGTTGCGGAATTGTTTTTATAAGTACCAATGATGACTTTGCGTTGTTGTAAATATGTGAATTGGCGAGTGCGCCATGGGCACCATTTCGGTGCGTGGTGGTCCTGGCGTGAAAAAAAATCATGGGGGTCAGGTCGGAAGGCGGGAGCAGAGCATGGGGTGAGCGCCGGGGGCGCACGATGATTGTCACCATCCCTGCCCACTCAGTGGTTTTTTGTGCTGTTGCACCATGTTTGGGCTTGTTTGCACCGATTGACAGGTTTTTTGTCCGCTGGATATGGTGCAAATCGTTGGTGGAAGAGGTTCTTCCAGTATTTTCATCTAACGGGTGAGGTGTAAAACATGACAAGGATGTGGAATGCAGGGATCGCTGCGCTACTGGCATTGACCAGCGCCGGCAAGGTATGGGCCGCTGAAAGCACCCTCGATTCGGTCAAGAAGAAGGGGTTCGTGCAGTGCGGGGTCAGCGATGGCCTGCCCGGCTTCTCCAACCCCGATGCCAAGGGCGTGTGGCAGGGGATGGATGTGGATGTTTGCCGCGCCGTTGCTGCCGCCGTGCTGGGGGATGCGGGCAAGGTGAAATATGTCTCCCTCACCGCCAAGGAGCGCTTCACTGCCCTTCAGTCCGGTGAGGTGGACATCCTTTCACGCAACACCACCTGGACCCTGACCCGTGACGCCTCCCTCGGGCTGACTTTCGTCGGCACCGCCTACTACGATGGTCAGGGTTTCCTGGTCAACAAGTCGCTCGGGGTGAAGAGTGCCAAGGAGCTCGATGGGGCGGCCATCTGTATCCAGTCTGGCACCACCACCGAGCTCAACGTCGCCGACTACTTCCGGGCTAATGGCGGCATGAAGTACACCCCCGTGGTGTTCGACACCTCGGATCAGACCGTCAAGGGGTTTGAATCGGGGCGCTGCGATGTGCTCACCTCGGATCAGTCCCAGCTCTACGCCCTCAAGGTCAAGCTCTCCAAACCCGAGGAGGCCATGGTACTGCCGGAAGTGATCTCGAAAGAGCCGCTGGGGCCGGCCGTACGCCAAGGGGACGATCAGTGGTTCAAGATAGTGCGCTGGACCCTGTTCGCCATGCTCAACGCCGAGGAGGCGGGGCTGACCTCGACCAATGTGGACGGCATGCTCAAGTCAGACAACCCGGACGTGCGCCGTCTGTTGGGGCTGGAAGAGCCCAAGGGGAGCGTGCTGGGGCTCGATGACAAGTGGGCCTACCACATCATCAAGCAGGTCGGCAGCTATGGCGAAGTGTTCGATCGCAACGTCGGCAGCGGCTCGCCCTTGAAGATCGACCGCGGCATTAACGCGCTGTGGAATAAGGGCGGCTTCATGTACGCCCCCCCCGTCCGCTGATCTCCCATGGCCGGGGTTGCCCCGGCCATCTTCTCACCGTAATCGGAGTGGGTTCCATGATGTCAAGAACCACATCCTCGCAAGGGCCGGCCCACTGGTGGAATGATGCCCGCTGGCGTGCCCTGCTGTTTCAATTGATCGCCATCGCCGCTGTGGTTGGTGTGCTCGTCTACATAGTGCACAACGCCCTGAGTAACCTGGAGGCGCGCGGCATCACCACCGGGTTTGCCTTTTTGCACAACACGGCAGGCTTTGGCATTTTGCAGAGCCTCATCCCCTACAGCGAGACCGATAGCTTCGGTCGCACCTTCGTGGTCGGGCTGCTCAATACCTTGCTGGTTTCGTTGCTCGGTATTGTGCTGGCGACCTTGCTCGGCTTTGCCATCGGCGTGATGCGCCTGTCCAACCACTGGTTGCTGTCGCGCCTCGCTGCCCTCTATATCGAGACGTTTCGCAACATTCCGCTGTTGTTGCAGATCTTCTTCTGGTACTTCTCGGTGCTGCGAGCCCTGCCATCGCCGCGCGAGAGCCTCTCGATCGGCGACGGGGTGTTTCTCAACGTGCGCGGCCTCTACCTACCCAGCCCTGAGTGGGAGGCCGGCGCCGGCTGGATTGCGCTGGCCCTGCTGCTGGCGCTGGCGTTGTGCTGGGGGGTTAGCCGTTATGCCCGCCGCCGTCAGGCGCTCACCGGCAGAGCGTTCCCGCTGTGGCGCTCTTATCTGGCGCTGCTGGTGCTGCTGCCGGGGATCGCGGCCCTTGCCACCGGTCTGCCGATGCACTGGAGCCTGCCTGAGCTGCGCGGCTTTAACTTCCACGGTGGGGTAACCGTGCTGCCCGAGTTGGCTGCGCTGCTCACCGCGCTGACCATCTACACCGCCGCTTTTATCGCTGAGACGGTGCGCTCGGGGATCCTCGCCATTGGGCACGGGCAGAGCGAGGCGGCCCATGCGCTGGGCCTCTCTAACTTGCAGACCTTGCGTCTGGTGATCATCCCGCAGGCGATGCGGGTCATAGTCCCGCCGTTGACCAGCCAATACCTGAACCTGACCAAGAACTCGTCGCTGGCCACCGCCATCGGTTACCCGGATCTGGTCTCGGTCTTCATGGGCACCACCCTCAACCAGACTGGTCAGGCGATCGAAGTGATCGCCATGACCATGGCGGTCTATCTCACCATCAGTATTGGTACCTCGATCCTGATGAACCTGTACAACCGCAAGATAGCGCTGGTCGAGCGTTAAGGAGTCACTATGGCAATCTATGAGCTGCAACCGACCCTGCCGCCGCCTTGCCAGCGCAGCGGTGTCCTTGGCTGGCTGCGCCACCGGCTGTTCCCTAACTGGTGGAGTGCTCTGCTCACCTTGGCGCTGCTCTATCTGTTGCTGCCGCCCTTGTGGCATTTCTTGCAGTGGGCCCTGCTCTCGGCCACCTGGCAAGGAGAGAGCCGGGCTGCGTGCAGCAGCGAGGGGGCCTGCTGGGCCTTCATCGGCCATCGCTTGAACCAGTTTATCTATGGCTTCTACCCGCCCGAACTCTATTGGCGGATCAATCTGGTGTTTGCCCTGCTGGCTTCGCTGATTGCCGGGCTGCTCTTGCCGCGCCTGCCTGGCAAGGGGCGGCTTGGTCTCTTTGCCCTGCTCGGCTTCCCGCCGCTGGCCTGGTGGCTCATTCACGGCGGCGCCGGGCTTGAGGTGGTGTCAACCAACCTCTGGGGCGGCCTGATGCTGACTCTGGTGCTGGCCCTCACCGGCATGGTGTTCGCCTTGCCGCTAGGGGTGCTACTGGCTCTGGGGCGCCGCTCCAAGATGCCGGTCATCGCCGCGTTTTCCGTGGTCTATATCGAGTTCTGGCGGGCGGTGCCGCTTATTACTGTGCTGTTCATGGCCTCGGTCATGCTGCCCCTTTTCGTCACCACAGGCGTTGAGATCGACAAGCTGCTACGGGCCATGATCGGCATCATCTTGTTCCAGTCGGCCTACATGGCCGAGGTGGTGCGCGGTGGTTTGCAGGCGGTGCCCAAGGGGCAATACGAGGCTGGGGCGGCTCTGGGGTTTAACTACTGGAGAGCGATGGGACTGATCGTGTTGCCGCAGGCGCTGAAAATCGCCATCCCCTCGATCGTCAACACCTTCATTTCCCTGTTTAAAGACACCAGTCTGGTGCTCATCATCGGCCTGTTCGATCTG
The DNA here is from genome assembly GCF_014892695.1 of Aeromonas simiae. Lineage (NCBI taxonomy): Bacteria > Pseudomonadati > Pseudomonadota > Gammaproteobacteria > Aeromonadales > Aeromonadaceae > Aeromonas > Aeromonas simiae. The sequence continues at coordinate 2,525,181 of NZ_CP040449.1, read as the reverse complement.
CTGGCCATCTCCAAGGTGGCGCTGGCCGATCCGGCTTGGCTTGGGTTCTCCACCGAGGCCTATTTGTTCGTCGGCCTGGTGTTTTGGATATTTTGTTTCGGCATGTCGCGCTACTCCATCCATCTGGAAGGCAAGCTGCACACAGGCCACAAGCGTTAGGAGAGAAGTGACATGGATGCCCATCAGGTAGTGGTAGAGCTTAAGGATGTGAACAAGTGGTACGGCGAGTTCCATGTGCTGCGCAACATCAATCTGCAAGTCAGCCGGGGGGAGAAGATCGTCATCTGCGGCCCCTCGGGCTCGGGCAAGTCGACCATGATCCGCTGCATCAACCGGCTCGAGGAGCACCAGCGCGGCGACATCATCGTCAAGGGCACGCCGCTGACCTCGGATCTCAAGCAGATCGAGCAGGTGCGGCGCAGCGTCGGCATGGTGTTTCAGCACTTCAACCTGTTTCCCCACCTCACCGTGCTGGAGAACTGCTGCCTGGCCCCAATCTGGGTACAGCAGCGGCCGCGCAAAGAGGCCGAGGCGCTGGCGATGAAGTTTCTCGAGCGGGTACGCATTCCGGATCAGGCCCTCAAGTACCCGGGGCAGCTCTCCGGCGGGCAGCAGCAGCGGGTGGCGATTGCCCGCAGTCTCTGCATGAACCCGGAGGTGATGCTGTTTGACGAGCCGACCTCGGCGCTCGACCCTGAGATGGTGCGCGAGGTGCTCGATGTGATGGTCGAGCTGGCCCAAGAGGGGATGACCATGCTCTGCGTGACCCATGAGATGGGCTTTGCCAAGGAGGTGGCGGATCGGGTCATCTTCATGGATCGCGGCCAGATCGTGGAGGAGAACGAGCCCGGCGCCTTTTTCGGTCATCCCCAGTCGGAGCGTACCCGCGCCTTTCTCTCCCAGATCCTGGCCCACTGAGGGGTGGCGTTTGCCCTCGAGCCTCTTATACTGTCGCCCTTGCTAGAGCAAAGGAGCAGGCATGGAACTGGTCGATGTGGTAGACGAGAAGAACCAGGCGGTGGGCATCGCACCCCGTGACGAGGTGCGCAGAGACAACCTGGCCCACCGGGCCACCTACATCCTGGTGCGGCGCGGTGATGGCCGTGTGGTGGTGCAGCGGCGAACCCTCAGCAAGGATTTCTGCCCCGGCATGCTCGATGCCTGCTGTGGCGGCGTGGTGAGCGCCGGCGAGCAGTACGACGAGAGCGCGCTGCGTGAGCTGGGCGAAGAGCTTGGCATCGTCGGCGTGCCGCTCGAGGGGTTTGGCACCTTCCACGCCAAGGGGGAGAACTACCATGTCTGGGGTGGCCTCTACCTGTGCACCTATGACGGTGCACTGACCTTGCAGGCGGAGGAGGTGGCGGCCGTGCTCGAGCTGACCCTAGATGAGATCGCCGAGCGCGCCGCCGAGTTCACTCCCGATTCTCTCATCGCCATCGAGGCGCTGCGCCAGCGCGGCGCTTTTTCTCGATAACCCCAGGCCTTGGCCGGTGTTATCACACTGTCAGAGCCGCTATTCTAGCGACTTTACCCGCAAAGGAGCCTGCCATGATCAGCGAAGGAAGCACACTGCCCGACCACGAATTTACCTTCATCACCCCGGAGGGGAAGGTAACGCGCAGCAGCCGCGATCTGTTTGGCGGCAAGCGTATCGTGCTGTTTGCCGTGCCCGGCGCCTTTACCCCCACCTGCTCCAATGCCCATCTGCCTGGCTATGTGGTCAAAGCCGACGAGTTCGCCGCCTGCGGGGTGGACGGACTGTGCTGCCTGTCGGTCAACGATGCCTTCGTGATGCGCGCCTGGCAGCGGGAGCAGAACGCCGAGGCGATCACCATGCTGGCAGATGGAGATGGTTGTTTCGTGACCAAGTTGGGGCTTGGCAAAGAGACCGGGGCATTTGGCGGTCTGCGTGCCCAGCGCTTTGCCTTGATCGCCGACGATGGGGTGGTGACCCGGCTACGAGTCGAGGCGCCGGGTCAGTTCGAGGTCTCCGACGCCGAGAGTCTGCTTGCCCTGCTGTAAATTCATCGCCGACGGTTTACACTGGCGAACGTTTCGGGCCTGCCTGCGTGCAGGCCCGCCTGTTTCTCTATCCGTTTTGTGAGAGGATCTGCCCATGACGCTTCCCCTGCTGGCCATCCTGGTCGGACTGGCGCTGTTGGTCTGGAGTGCTGACAAGTTTGTTGACGGAGCGGCCGCCACCGCCCGCTATGCGGGGATGCCGCCGCTGCTCATCGGCATGGTGATCATCGGCTTTGGCACCTCGGCCCCTGAGATGGTGGTGTCGGCGCTGGCCGCTTCCCAGGGTAATCCGGGATTGGCGCTCGGCAATGCTTACGGCTCCAACATCACCAACATCGCGCTGATCCTCGGCCTCACCGCCCTGCTCAGCCCCATTGCCGTCGCCTCTCAGGTAGTGCGCAAAGAGATCCCCTTGCTGCTGGGTATCACTCTGCTCTCCGGCGCCCTGCTCATCGACGGGAATCTGGGTCAGGGAGATGCGCTGATCCTGCTGGTGGTCTTCTTCCTCCTGATGGGGTGGTCGATCTGGCAGGGGATGCGCGGGCGGGGGGATGCCCTCGATACCGAGATGCAAGACGACCTCGACGCAGAGGGGATGAGCCTGAAATCGGCCCTGTTCTGGCTGGTGCTGGGCCTGGTGCTGCTGGTAGGGGCCTCGCGCCTGCTGGTGTGGGGCGCCGTCGAGGTGGCGCACGGGCTCGGCATCAGCGATCTGGTCATCGGCCTGACCATAGTGGCCATCGGCACCTCGCTGCCGGAGCTTGCCTCCTCACTGATGGCCATCCGGAAGAAGGAACATGATCTGGCCCTTGGCAACGTGCTGGGCTCCAACGTCTTCAATACCTTGGCTGTGGTCGGCATCGCCGCCGGCATCCACCCGCTCGACGTCGATCCGCTGGTGCTCTCGCGCGACTGGAGTGTGATGATGGCACTGACGCTGGTGCTGCTGATCATGTGTGTCGCCCGCAAAGGGCAGGGGCGCATCAACCGCCTCGAGGGGGGGCTGCTGTTGGTCTCGTTCTTTGCCTATACCGGCTGGCTGCTGGCGAGCCAGTTCTGAGATCACAGGTAGCGAAAAGGGGAGCCGAGGCTCCCCTTTTTCATGGCGTGATGGTGTGGTTTCTCAGGCCACTGCGGTCAGCTTCTTACCCAGTTGGCTTGAGTCGATCACCAGGATGTCGGCCTTGGGGAAGAAGTTGAAGGTCGAGGCGGAGGCCCAGGTGTAGGCGCCCATGACGCGCCCCACCACCAGATCGCCGATCTCCAGCTCCGGCAGAACGATGTCATCACGGATGACGTCCACGCTGTCGCAGGTCGGGCCGGCCAGCACGCTGCGGTGCGGCTCGCCGTCGGCATAGGGCACGCTCACCGGGTAGGTGACATGGTCATACAGTTGGCCGTTGTAGCTGCCATAGAGACCGTCATCCAGGTAGTACCACAGCTTGTCGCCACGATGGGCCTTGCCCATGACACTGGCCACCGAGGTCATGGCCGGCGCCGAGATGAAACGGCCCGGCTCGGCGATGCGCTGCACTGTGGCGGGCAGCTTGGCTAGCGCTTCACGGATCGGGGCGCAGAAGGCGTCGATGTCGAGATCGCCCCCCTCATAATCGACCGGGAAGCCGCCACCGATATCCAGCACCCAGGGTTTGAGACCCAGCTCCCACGCCTGCTCGAGGATCTCGCGGCAGGCGTCGATGGCCTGCACGTGGCGCTTGGCGTTGGGCACCTGGGAGCCGACGTGGAACGACAATCCCATGACCTTGAGACCCTTGGCCTGGGCCAGTTGCATCAGGGGCAGGGCCTGCTCCGGGGTGCAACCGAACTTCTTGGAGAGATCGACCTTGGTCTCGGGATTGGGGAAGCTCACCCGCAGCAGCAGCTTCACTTCGTCCTTGTAGGGCAGGAACTTGTCGAGCTCCCACGGGTTGTCATACACGAACACGGTGCAGCCGTACTCCAGGGCGTGGCAGATATCGCCGTCACGCTTGATGGGGTGGGTATGGATGCAGCGACCGGGGCGGACTCCCTGGCTTTTGACCAGATCCACTTCGCCATTGGTGGCCAGATCGAAACAGGCTCCCTCTTCCTTGAGCACCTCAACCAGCGCCGGGTGGGGCAGGGGTTTGAGGGCATAATGCAGACGCACATCGGGGAGGGCGGCGGCCAGAGCCCGGTATTGCTTGCGGACGGCGGCCTTGTCGAGGAGTAGCAGGGGAGAGCCGTGTTGTTCAACCAGTTGGCGGTAATCCAGAGCCAGAGAGGTCTCGTTCATTGTCGTGTGATCATCCTTAGGGGGCGTGGGCCCAGTCCTGTGACAGTGAACCGGCGGCGGCCGGCTCAGGCGAAGGGTCAAGAGTGACCCGAACTAAGGCCTCCCATGAGGTGCTTAGTTATGCGCGTGATTATCGGCAGATTGCGCATTTGTGCAACAGTGGTGACTGGATATGTTGGCGAGTATTTCTGTTCGAGACGAAAGGGGAATCTGCTGTTGTCATATCTGGGCCGGATCGGCGCTGGTTGATGCTGCTGACCTACCATATAGGGGGAGAAAAAATCGAGCCGATGCGGGACAGATCACACTTTTTTTATTACCATAGCCCGGCCTAATCCAAATTTAGTTCGGATGAAGGTGGCAGGAGAGCGATGGGGAACCATCCACCGAAGAAGTGAATCTTTCAGGTACCGGGCAACCGGTGTGGACTGCCACTGGACGATACTCTGGAGAGACCCGTTGAATCGGGCGCCGAAGGAGCAAGGCTACCGACCCGTGCGGTAGCCGGAAACTCTCAGGCAAAAGGACAGAGGGGATGGGATGGTTGTACCCGGGCTTATGCCCTTCGCATCGCCTCTGCGATCGTATTGCTATTGGGAAGATCATCCTTCTCCTCCTTAACTAGCTGTATTTTAAGGAGGATGCATGTCATCAATTCAATCGGCCTTACAGGCCATCGACAACTTCATCTGGGGCCCGCCCCTGCTCATGCTGCTGGTCGGTACCGGCATCTACCTCACTTTCCGCCTCGGGTTGTTGCAGATAGTGCGCCTGCCGCAGGCGTTGCGTCTGGTGTTCGGTCGCGATCAGGGACACGGCAAAGAGGGCGATGTCTCGAGCTTCGGTGCCTTGTGTACCGCGCTGTCGGCCACCATCGGCACCGGCAACATTGTCGGGGTTGCCACTGCCATCAAGCTCGGTGGCCCTGGCGCCCTGTTCTGGATGTGGATGGCTGCCCTGTTCGGCATGGCCACCAAGTACGCCGAGTGCCTGCTGGCGGTCAAATACCGGGTTACTGACGCCAATGGTCAGATGGCCGGCGGCCCCATGTACTACCTCGAACGTGGACTGGGCTCCAAACCGCTGGCCAAGCTGTTTGCCCTGTTTGGTATCGGGGTAGCTTTCTTTGGTATCGGGACTTTTCCCCAGGTCAACGCCATCAGCGACGCCATGAGCCTCTCCTTCTCGGTGCCGCGTGAGGCCACAGCCGTGGTGCTGACCTTGTTGGTGGCCATGGTTACCCTGGGGGGCATCCACTCCATCTCCAGCGTGTCGAGCAAGATAGTGCCCTTCATGGCGCTCTTTTACATCGTCTCCTGCCTTGGGGTGCTGATCGCCAACGCCGCGGCACTGCCGCAGGCGGCCGCCCTGGTGGTCACCTCCGCTTTCAGCGGTCAGGCGGCGACCGGCGGGTTTGTCGGCGCGGGCATCATGCTGGCGATCCAGTCCGGGGTGGCGCGTGGTGTGTTTTCGAACGAATCTGGTTTGGGTTCAGCCCCCATCGCGGCGGCGGCGGCCAAGACCGATTCGTGTGTCGAGCAGGGACTGGTCTCCATGACCGGCACCTTTTTTGACACCATCATCATCTGCACCATGACCGGTCTCACCCTGGTGGTGACCGGGGTGTGGAGCGGCGATCTGAGCGGCGCGGCCATGACCAGTGCCGCCTTTGCCCAGGGGCTCAATCCCCACGTCGGCCAGTATCTGGTGAGCATCGGGCTGCTCTTTTTTGCCTTCACCACCATCCTCGGCTGGAACTACTATGGTGAGCGCTGCGCCGAGTACCTGTTCGGGGTCAAGGCCATCAAGCCTTATCGCCTCATCTTCCTGGTGCTGGTGGCGTGCGGCGCCTTCCTGCACTTGGACATGATTTGGCTGCTGGCCGACATCGTCAACGGCCTGATGGCGATCCCTAACCTCATCGGCCTCATCGGTTTGCGCCATGTGGTGCTGGCTGAAACCCGTGCCTTCTTTGCCAGTGCATCGCAGGAGCAGGAGACGCAGACACAGACTGCGTGATAGCAGGGGTAGGTAAAGTCGCGAGCCCGGCCAGTGCCGGGCTCGCTTGTTTCTGCCGTGGTGTGATTAAGCGAGTTCGCTGAGTAGGGTGGTGCGACAGCGCTCGATCAGCGCCGCTTCGCTCCCTTGCCAACCGAGTTGGGCCGCCACCGTGGTGGAGGTGCCGGGCTGGAAGCGAGTCGGGCTGCCGGCCAGCTCATAGAAGCGGCTCGCCATCTCGGTGCCGAGATCCATGTCGCCGTCGACCATCACCATAGCGTGGGCGAGGACGGCCCCTGCATGTATGCCAGAGGGCCGTGCCGGTGATCTTGAGCCCGCCCACCACCAGGTTGTAGCGGCCGTCACAAAACGATCCCGGTACCGGGCCGTAGTGCGCATCGAGGCCGAGCCGGCCCAATGTCGTCAGCAGTGGGGCTCCGAGACGCTGGTAGTAGTAATCAGGCGCGGCACCGGGGATGACGGGCAAGAACAGGGAGAGGTTGAGGATGCCGGGGCCAGCCGGTACCGCCGTGCCGCCGCTGTCGCGCACATGCACGGGCCAGCCGAGGGCAGCAAGGGCCTGGCAGGCCGCGTCATAGTGGGGCAGCCGGGTATCCTTGCGGGTGACGATCAGGGCGCGGGTCTGGCGCCAGAGTCGGGCGGTGGGTTGCCCATCGCCGGCCACGCTGCGCAGCCACCGCAGCTCGGCGGCATGGCCTTCAGTTGGGGATACGGCGATGGGGTCATCCACCAGCCTGAGGGGCAGTCGATCGGTCGGGTGTGGCATAAGACGCATGATTATCAGGGATGCTGCCAGTAGAATGAAGGCTCGCAAGCAAGAAAGGAAGGTGCCTGGTGCTGAAACTGTCCGAGATCTGGAGTGCGGCCTGTCACTCCCAAGACTTCACCATGACTCGGGTCGAGTTCATGACGGTGCGCTTTCGCTGGCTGGCGGCATTGTTGATGCTCGGCATCCCTGCTTGGTCGCTGATCGACTGGTTGACGCTGGATGCGGCCCTGCACGCCTTCTTACTCAAGGCGCGCATGACCACCTTCCTGGCCCTCTCACCGCTCATCCCTTTCTCATTTTTTATCGACTACCGGCTTGGCCGTATGCGGGTAGCCCTGTTCTACCTGATGGGGGTGATGCTCGCCTTCGCCCTGGCGTGCATGGTAGCGCTCGGTAACCCGGCCGAGCTACAGGTGGGTTACACCGCCTTTCCCTATCTGATGATCAGCTTGTTTGCGGTGTTCCCTCTGACTCTGATGATGGGATTGCTCATCTCCCTGCTCATCTTCGTGAGCCTGCTCGGCGGTCGCTGCTTGCTGCTCGGCCAGCCGTTATTTGGCATGGAGACCCTCAACCAGCTCTGGCTGCTCGGCATGTTCACCTTGGCCGCCGCCTGGGTGCAGTGCGGCCAGCTCAACATGCTGCTGCGCCTCTATCGTGAGTCGACCACGGATGAACTGACCGGCATGATGAACCGCCGCTTGCTGATGAAGAAGATCAGCCAACTCTGCGAGGAGGAGGGCTGTGAGGGGTGGACCCTGATGCTGATCGATCTCGATCGCTTCAAGCGGGTCAACGATGAGTTCGGCCATCTGGCCGGTGATGCGGTACTACACACGGTGGCCACGACCCTGGCCGAGCAGTTGGAGCAGGCCCAGGTGCTGGGACGCTACGGCGGGGAGGAGTTTGTCATTCTGCTGCGTCACGAGGGGGGTCGGGAGGAGGCGCGGCGACTGGCCGAGCGGCTGCGGCTCTCGGTGGAGGCGCGCCAGGTCAAGAGCCCGACAACCGAGACCCTGATCGAGGTGACGGTCAGCATTGGTGTGGCCATGGGGCGCAAGGGGGATTCGGCGCAGAGCCTGATTGGGCGGGCCGACGAGAGCCTCTACCAGGCCAAGATCGACGGGCGCAACTGCGTGGTGGTGGAGCCGCCACCGGCTTCGGTGCCGATGGCGGGCTGAGTCAGACCAGTTGGTACTTGTCTGATAGCTGGTGGGCCAGGTACTTAAACATATTGAACACGGCCATGGTCTTACCGGTCGGGGTGCCATCGTCGGCCAAGAAGTACTCTCCCTTGAACACCAGCACATCGCCGCGTTGTTCGACGGCGTCGGCCTGCATGCCATGGATGAAATCCTCGTGCTCGCGGATCATCCGGTTGGCCATGGTGAGCAGCTCTTCCTGGCTGATGGGTGCTCTTTCTGAACGCATAGAACTCTCCTCATGTATCAAGCTGGCGCATGATAACCGACCCTGCGTCGCGATGCATTGATGTGACGCAGATCACTCGAGGATCAGGTTACGCAGCCAGCGGCGGCGGCCGATGCGCTGTAGCACCAAGATGGCCTTGCTCACCTCCTCCAGCAGTACCACGGCCACCACGGCCGGCAGCGACCAACCCAGCAGCACCACCGCCAGCGTCGCCAGCGGCAGACCGATGCACCACATGCTGATGATGTCGACCAGTATGGTGTAGTTGATGTCCCCGCCGGCGCGCAGTACCCCGACGATCCCTACCATATTGAACACCTTGATGAGCATACCGAGGCAGAGGATGGCGAGCACTTCGCTGGCCTGGCTGCTCAGCTCGGCGGGCAGGTTGCCTACCCAGGCCAGCAGCGGTGCCTGCATCACCCAGACACACAGCCCGATCAGCAGCGCCCCAAGCGGAGCCAGCAGCAGAAATAGCTGGGATTGCTGCCAGGCCTCTTCATAGCGCTCGGCGCCCAGGTTGTGGCCGAGCAGGGTGGAGCAGGCGACGGCTAAGCCAAAGAACAGGGAGATGAGGATCCCCTCCAGCGCCCCCAGCGTGGTCATGATGGCCAGCTCATCCACCCCGAGCCGGGCGTAGAGAAAGCCATAGAGCATCATGCCGAAGGCCCACAAGCCGTCATGCACCAGCAGCGGCAAGGCGATGAAGCCGAAGCGGCGCATCTCGCGGCGCTGCATGGCCGCGAGCCAGTCCGGCAGGCGTGGCCACAGGCGGGCCTCACAGCGCAGCAAATAGCCGAGCAATAGCGCGCTTTGCAGCAGGCGGGCCAGTACTGTGCCCCAGGCAGAGCCAGCCACCCCCAGCTCCGGGCAACCTAGGTTGCCGAAGATAAGGGCATAGTTAAACAGCACGTTGGCCAGAATGGTGACCAGGCCAATGCGGGTCGGGGCGGCAGCATTGCCGACCGAGCGCAACGCCGCTTCAAGCGGGATCACCAGCGCTGTGCAGAGCAGGGAGGGGCCGGTGATACGCAGAAAGTGATCGGCCAGTGGGCGCAGCACGGCGTCGTCGGTGGCCAGTGCCATCACCTGACCGGGCGCCAAGGTGTAGAGCAGGACAAAGGGCAGCGAAACCAGCAGGGAGCCGGCCAGCGCCAGCGCCAAGGCGCGGCGAACCCCGGCCAGATCGCCGCGGCCGAAGTATTGGGCTGCCAGCACCGATACCCCGCCACACAAGCCGGCGATCACCAGCAGGTTAAAAAAGAAGACCCGGTTACCCAACCCCACCGCCGCCACCTCGGTGGCGCCGAGTTGACTCACCATCATGATATCGATGAGGCCGAGCAGGGAAAACATCATAGATTGCAGCGACACCGGTAGTGCGAGCTGCCACAGCCGCTGCATGAAGTCGCGGTCTTGAGTTTGTTTTAAAATTGCCTTCCATTGAATCATTGCTGCCAACCGGATCAGAAAAATCAACATCTATGCCGGATATGATAAGGAAAGTTGGCTCGTCTGTGCTGTGGCAGACTATCCACTTGGTTGTGCAAAACTAGCAAGGAGTGACGATGGAACGGTTTGCAAATGAGTGCCTCGAGATTGCACCAGGCTGCCTGGAGCGAATGGTGGGGCGCGAGGGCGTGCCGCTGCTGGGGGAGACCGGTATCTTCTTGACCGGCTTGTCGACCCTGCGCGATCACTATCTCATCCGGCGCAACCGACCTGATTTTCACATCCTGCTGATGAGCCACAACGAGGGGGGGCTCCTGCTGCTGCCGGGACAGGAGCGAGCGATCCCTGCGGGTTCGTTGGTGTTTCTACCCGCCGGTTGTGCGGGGGGCTTTGCCCTGGCGCGAGACGGTTGGCAGATAAGCTGGGTGCTGCTCGACGATGTACCGCGCTGGCGCCATTTACATCGCGTGGGCCGCCAATTGCACCCAAGCGGCGAGGTGCAGCCTCTTTATCATTTGCTGGAGTTGCTGCACGGGGAGTCAGCGCGCTCCCCTCTGCTGCTAGATCTGCTGACCCTGTTGGTGGCGCTGGTGGAGCGGGCGCTGCAAGGGGAGGGGAGAGAGGCCTCAAGGTTGAAGCTGCAAGCCCTGTTTCGTGAGATAGAAACGCGCCTCGGCGAGCCGTGGAGTGTGGCCAGTATGGCGGCGCTGCTTCCCTGCTCGCCGGCGCACCTGCACCGGCTCTGCCGGCAGTGGCTCGGTTGCGGCCCCATGACCCAGTTGACCCGGCTGCGGATGGAGAAAGCCAAGCAGTGGCTGCTCTACACCGACTGGCCGCTGAGCGAGCTGGCGGCCCGGCTTGGCTACAGTGACGATGCCAACTTTGCCAATCGCTTCCGCCGCCACAGCGGCATGGCGCCAGGCGCTTTTCGCCAGCATGGACGGCTGCCTGTGGGGAGCTCGGCAGGATTTGATATTGCAGGAGGAACTCCCTAGTATCGGCTGGCAACCACACGAAGGTGAACAGCCATGTTTGAAGATAATAATCAGAAACGTCCTCTCTATATTCCCTATGCCGGTCCGGCCCTGCTAGAAACCCCTCTGCTCAACAAGGGGAGTGCCTTCACCGCCGAAGAGCGGGCCTCGTTCAACCTCGAAGGGCTGTTGCCCAACAACATCGAGACCATTGAGGAGCAGGCCGAGCGCGCCTACCGCCAGTTCCAGGCGTTTGGCAATGACATGGACCGCCATATCTACCTGCGCAACATTCAGGATACTAACGAGACCCTCTTCTACCGTCTGCTGCAAAACCACCTCAAAGAGATGATGCCCATCATCTACACCCCGACCGTGGGGCAGGCGTGCCAGGAGTTCTCCAACATCTATCGCCGCGCCCGCGGTCTGTTCATCTCTTACCCGGATCGGGATCGCATCGACGATATGCTGCAAAACGCCACCAAGCAGAACGTCAAGGTGATCGTGGTCACCGACGGTGAGCGGATCCTGGGCCTTGGCGATCAGGGGATCGGTGGCATGGGGATCCCCATCGGCAAGCTCTCCCTCTATACCGCCTGCGGTGGGATTTCGCCGGCCTACTGCCTGCCGGTGGTGCTGGATGTGGGCACCAACAATCAGCAGATGCTAAACGATCCCTTCTACATGGGCTGGCGCAATCCGCGCATCGCCGGCGATGAGTATGCCGAGTTCGTCGATGCCTTCATCCAGGCGGTCAAGCGGCGCTGGCCCGATGTGCTGCTGCAATTTGAAGATTTTGCCCAAGGCAACGCCATGCCGCTGCTTAACCGCTACAAAGATGAGCTGTGCTGCTTCAACGACGATATTCAAGGCACTGCCGCCGTGACTCTTGGCAGTCTTATTGCCGCCTGCAAGGCATCGGGGGCCAAGCTCTCGGAGAAGCGGGTTGCCTTCCTCGGCGCCGGCAGCGCCGGGTGTGGCATCGCCGAGCAGATCGTGGCCCAGATGAAGGCCGAGGGGCTCACCGATGCCCAGGCGCGCGCCCGGGTCTTCATGGTGGACCGATTCGGCCTGATCACCGATAAGATCCCGAACCAGCTCGAGTTCCAGCGCCGCCTCTCCCAGCCGGTTGAGCGGGTGGCCGACTGGCCGGTGGGGGACAACATCTCTTTGAAGGAGGTGATGGAGCACGGTCACCCGGACATCCTCATCGGTGTGTCCGGCCAACCTGGGCTGTTTACCGAAGAGGTGATCCGCACCATGCACAAGCACTGTGCCCGCCCCATCGTCTTCCCGCTCTCCAACCCGACCTCCCGGGTTGAGGCGACCCCGGCCGACATCCTGCGCTGGACCGATGGCCAGGCGCTGGTGGCCACCGGCAGCCCGTTTGCGCCGGTCGATGTGAAGGGCAAGCTCTACCCCATCGCCCAGTGCAATAACTCCTACATCTTCCCCGGCATTGGCCTCGGGGTGCTGGCGAGTGGCGCCAAGCGGGTGACCGACGCCATGCTGATGTCGGCAAGCCGCGCCTTGGCAGAGTGTTCGCCGCTGGTACTGGGTAGTGGTGATTCGCTGCTGCCGGATCTGGGGGATATCGAGGCGGTGTCGCGTCATATCGCCAAGATGGTGGCCAAGACCGCCATGTTGCAGGGCAAGGCAGTACAGACCCCGGATGAGGTGATCGATCGCGCCATCGAGGCGAACTTCTGGCGCCCGGAATATCGCCGCTACCGGCGTACTTCATTCTGACCCAGGCAGAGGTGGGTCATTATAGAGAAGGGCGATACACATAGGGGGGCTTCAAGCCCCCCTAAAAAATGGTTTGAGAGTTGTGTCAGGTGCTCGCAGGGCAAGTACAAAAGTGGAGTATTAACTCTGATAATTTATCTGTTTGATGATGGAATTATCAGACGACATCATGGTCTTACTAGTAGTTATTCTTTCTTTCCTGAAAATATCTCCCACTTATAGAAAGCGCTTTCAGTCATGTTTTCACTATTTAAACAGGCTGTATTCAGTTTATTTTTGTGGAGAAATAACCACTGATATCGCTTTCATGTGGTTATGTTTTTATTAAAGCAATAACTATTGAGTGTAAGTTAGCGTGGAAACCGGTTTCCTTTGGTTTTGCTTTGCATTTATTTCTGTCGGAAGCGTTTGTCATCGTTTTGTGAATTGCCTCATAGTTTATTCCTTTTGCCACTTCTTATAATCCCTCTCGGTTATCGTCCTCACTATTTTCAGACTCGTGAAAATAGTAAGGATTCGATAGTTACCAGTTTTCAGGAACACACATCCACAACGGGAAAAAAGGAACTAAACATGAACGCAAAGTGGCTCCCGATTGCAGCAGCAGTGACCGCTGCTCTGGCTTCCGCCTCTGTCTCCGCCGTTGATTTCCACGGCTACTTCCGCTCCGGCGTCGGCGTTTCCGGCGACGGCGATATGCAGACCAACCTCGGTGGTGGCGATGGTAAGAAGAAAGTAGGCCGTCTCGGTAACGAGAAAGACACCTACGGTGAAATCCAGCTGGGTCAGGAAGTATTTAACAAGGACAACAAGTCTTTCTACGTTGATTCCATGGTTGCCATGACCTCCAACGGCTCCAACGACTGGGAATCCACTGAGTCTAAGTTCCGCTGCACTGGTGCTGATGGTGTTGTTGCCAACTGTGAGAACAAAGAAGACTCCACCTTTGCTCTGCGTCAGTTCAACGTACAGGCCAAGAACCTGTTCGGTGGCAACGAAACTCTGTGGGCCGGTAAGCGCTTCTACCAACGTCACGACATCCACATCTCCGACTTCTACTACTGGAACATCTCCGGTGCCGGTGCCGGTATCGAGAACATTCAGGCTGGTCCGGGCAAGCTCTCCCTCGCGTGGGTACGTAACGACCGTAGCGGTACTAATGATGGTTGGAACTTCAACGACGACCTCAACGTCAATACTCTGGACTTGCGCTATGCCGGTATCCCGCTGTGGCAAGATGCCTCCCTTGAGCTGGGCGTAGACTACGCCATCGTTAACGCCACCGATGCTCAAAAAGACTCTTCTAACACCAATTATGACGACGCTAAGAACGGTGTGATGCTGACCGCCGAGCTGACTGCCGGTGTGCTGGGTGGCTTCAACAAGACCGTGTTGCAGTATGGTACCGAAGGTTACTCCAAGACCATGGCTTTCTATGGTGACGGCTCCTGGTACGGTGCTGAAGCTAAGAGCGGTGCCGATGGCTTCCGTATCATCAACTGGGGCGTGATCCCGATGGGTGGTAAGGTTGAAATGGGTCACCAGCTGGTCTACGGCGTAGGTAACGAAATGTGGGATGGTAACGACAAGTGGGAAGCTATCTCTGCTGTCGTTCGTCCGATGTACAAGTGGGATGACTACAACAAGACCATCTTTGAAGGTGGTTACTTCCAGGACAAGAACAAGTCCACCAGTGGTGCTAGCCAGAAGGATAGCGGCTATAAGCTGACCCTGGCTCAAGCTTGGTCTGCTGGCTCCAGCTTCTGGGCCCGTCCGGAAATCCGTGTGTTTGCTTCCTATGTGGCGGCTGATGATACTGATATGAGTGGTAAGCCGTTTGATGGCAATACCTCCAAGGACAACTGGAACTTCGGTGTTCAAGCTGAAGCTTGGTGGTAAGTTCCGCTTGAGTTAAGTTGATAACTGCCCCCTAATGGGGGCAGTTTTGTTTCCTCTGATGATTCGATAGGGAGTAGGGATGAAGTTGGTAAACGGATCCTTGGCGGCCTTAGTGGCTGTCGCTTTGTCTGGTTGTGTGAACATAGGCGTACCGCTGCAGGAGTATGCCGGAGCCCTGGATCAGAGCCAATCCGCCAAGCAGTCACTGGCTGCGGTACAGAGCTGCTGCGCCTCGCTGGCCGAGCTTAAGTACCAGCCCTTGCCCGAAGGTAGCTCGGTGCTGACTATAGATGGCGCCTCCCAGGCGTTTCGCTTCGAGGAGGGGATGAGCTACCTCGGTGCCTACCGTCTGCCAGAGAACACGGGGGATCTGATCATCAAAGTAGCGGCCCAGGTCGGCAAGAGTGTGCTGGTACCCCAAGTGTTGATGCTCGATAGTAACCATGAAGTGACCCGGGTGCTCGGTAAGTCGGTGTTTACCTACCAACCGGCCCACCTGATGGACAACGATCGCATTGAAGGCACCATCTATGTGAGCCGTAATGCCGTAAAGCAAGAAGCTTATATGGTGATTTATACGCCAGCAGCCGAACTCTCCGGGGCGACGACAGTACTGCATCCGGCCAAGGCGTTTGCCCGTGCGAACGGTAACCAGGAGCCGGATATTCCCGATCCCGTTATTCCCCACTCCGCCTGGGGGGTGCTCGCGGTGGATGTAAAAGATCGCGCCAAGGAACAAGGGTTGGATAATGTCTTTAAGACCGAATACAGCGATAAGATAGCCTTAAGCCAGGGGGTTCAACCTTCGGTGACGACGACTGCCGCCGTTGCTAGTGGCACCACCGTGGCGGCCGCCACTCGCCCGCAGCCGGCCCCCGCCATGCTGAGCGAGACCGAGACCTTCTATCAGGCTCAGATCGAGAAAGCGGTGCAGGACGGTAACATAGAGAAGGCGATGAAGCTGGTGGAGGAGGCGCAACGTGCCGGTTCAACCAGAGCCAAACAAACGTTCGTCGACGCAATCAAGCGTTCACAGAAATAAGCATTCCATCGTTTGATGAAAAGACTCCTGCTTTGGCAGGGGTTTTTTTTATTCTCACCAAAGTTACACTTTGTTACCTTTTGCATTGTTTTGGTGCTACGGCAATACAGTTTGTGACTAATCTTGTTGTGCAGCTTTGATATAGTTATTTTGGACGTTATTAGCTTTATTTTTATATATTTATCTGCTTAGTTAATTCCTGTGATCTCCCCTCCAAATTCATTCTTTCATTCATATAAAGTACAGAAAGTTTGTCTTCAAGAAGTTATATTTAGCCTGGCCAATAGAATTAGCCCAGCATGAAGACCGAATCGCTCGTATTGCAACCGGTTGAATCACAGCTGGTCTCATATGAATTCCTATAAGGGATTTTATCTAAATCAGGAGCACACAATGTTGAAAAATGCATTCTCCAATCTGCAAAAGGTCGGTAAGGCGCTGATGCTGCCCGTATCGGTCCTGCCGGTTGCAGGTATTTTGCTGGGGGTGGGTGCGGCCCACTTCAGCTGGTTGCCGGAAATTGTCTCCCAGCTGATGGAGCAAGCCGGTGGTTCCGTCTTTGGCCAGATGGCGCTGCTGTTTGCAGTGGGTGTGGCTCTGGGCTTTACCAATAACGACGGCGTATCCGGTCTGTCTGCCATCGTTGGCTACGGCATCATGATCGCCACCCTGAAGGTAATGGCGCCTGTGATGGGCGTTGAAAGCATCGAAACCGGTGTGCTGGGTGGTATCCTGGCCGGTGGTATCGCCGCGTGGGCCTTCAATCGTTTCTACAAGATCCAGCTGCCTGAGTATCTGGGCTTCTTCGCCGGCAAGCGTGCCGTACCCATCATCACCGGTTTCCTCTCCATCGGTCTGGGTGTCATCCTGTCCGTGATTTGGCCGCCGGTCGGCGCCGCTATCGGTGCCTTCTCCGACTGGGCTGCTAACCAGAACCCGGTACTGGCTTTCGGTATCTACGGCGTGGTTGAGCGCTCCCTGATCCCGTTTGGTCTGCACCACATCTGGAACGTACCGTTCTTCTATCAGGCCGGTACCTGCGTCAACGGTGCGGGTGAAACCGTCCACGGTATCATGACCTGCTTCCTGACTGCTGACGATGCTTCCCGCGCTGCGGGCAATGGCTTCGGTCAGCTGGCCGGTGGCTACCTGTTCAAGATGTTCGGTCTGCCTGCCGCTGCATTTGCTATCGCTCATGCTGCCAAGCCGGAAAACCGTGCCAAGATCGTGGGTATCATGGCCTCTGCAGCCCTGACCTCTTTCCTGACCGGTATCACCGAGCCGATTGAGTTCTCCTTCCTGTTCATCGCCCCGGTGCTGTACGCCATTCATGCCGTACTGGCTGGTCTGGCCTATGTGCTGACCAACACCCTGGGTATTGTGCATGGTCACACCTTCTCCAACGGCTTCATCGACTTCGTGGTGCAATCGCCGCGTGCCGATAAGATGCTGCTGCTGGTTGGTCTGGGTCTGGTTTACGCTGCCATCTACTACGTCGTGTTCAGCTTCGTTATTCGCGCACTGAACCTGAAGACGCCTGGCCGTGAAGACGAAACTGCCGAGGTTGCGGTAAATCAAGGCAAGGACGAAATGTCTGCCTCTCTGGTGGCTGCCTTTGGTGGTAAAGAGAACATCACCTCCCTGGATGCCTGCATCACCCGCCTGCGTGTAGGTGTGAAGGATGTGGCCAAGGTTGACCAGGCTGGTCTGAAGAAGCTGGGGGCGGCCGGTGTGGTCGTGGCTGGCTCCGGTGTTCAGGCCATCTTCGGTACCAAGTCTGACAACCTGAAGACGGACATGGACATCTGGATCAAGAACAACTGATCCCAGATTGAATGATGAAAGGGAGGCCAATGGCCTCCCTTTTCTGTTTTTGCGCTGAGCTAAGCGGCTCTGTTGAGGAGCCATGGGCCGCCTCAGAGTTTCTCCAGATCTTGCTCTATCTCGCGGATCTTGTTTTGCACGACCTTCTCGAGGTGGCGCAGATCGGCCAGGATCTTCTGTTTGATATCCGGGTTGATTTGGGGAGGGTGAGCGCCCTGGGTCAGGCTGTCCAGCTCGTCGACCACGTACTTGAGGTTGGCGTTGATCTCGGTGACATCCTTGTACTCGTGGGTGCCTGAGTCGATCAATATGGTCTTGCGCTGGCGCGGGTATTTGAACTTGACGCTCTTGGCGAAGAACTCGCCCTTCTGCTTCTTGAAATAGATCTTGAGAATGTCGTGGTTGGCTTCTTGGCGCAGGGTGTAGCTTTCGATCGTGTCGGGGTCTTGGATCCCTAAGCTCTTGAGATTGTCGTACATCGCTCTTCCTCGGCTGAGAACATTCCTTGCGCACTCATCTTAACTCAAGGTAGCGACCATGATACAGGCATGAAAAAGGGCGCCTTGTGGCGCCCTTTGCATACCCGGTTGCATCACTCGTCGATGGAGCGCAGCAGAGCGTTGATACCCACCTTGGCGCGGGTCTTGGCATCGACCTTCTTGACGATGACTGCGGCGTAGAGGCTGTACTTGCCACACTTGGAGGGCAGGGAGCCAGAGACCACGACCGAGCCCGCCGGCACACGGCCGTAATGGATTTCACCAGTTTCGCGGTCATAGATACGGGTGGACTGGCCGATGAAGACGCCCATGGAGATAACGGAGCCTTCCTCGACGATGACCCCTTCTACCACTTCGGAGCGGGCGCCGATGAAGCAGTTATCCTCGATGATGGTCGGGTTGGCCTGCAGCGGCTCCAGCACGCCGCCGATGCCGACGCCGCCAGAGAGGTGGACGTTCTTGCCGATCTGAGCGCAGGAGCCCACAGTGGCCCAGGTGTCGACCATGGTGCCTTCATCAACAAAGGCGCCGATGTTGACGTAGGAGGGCATCAACACGGTATTGGGGGCGATGAAGGAGCCTTTGCGAGCGGTGGCAGGGGGAACAACACGCACGCCGGCAGCCTTGAACTCGTCGCTGCTGTAACCGGAGAACTTGAGCGGCACCTTGTCATAATACTGGGCATCGTCGCCTTTGATGATGGCGTTGTCATTGATGCGGAAGTAGAGCAGCACGGCCTTTTTCAGCCACTGGTGCACTACCCACTCGCCGGCGATCTTCTCGGCCACACGGGCCTGGCCCTTATCGAGCAGTTCAATGGCCTGCAAGATGGCAGACTTGGTTTCGGCATCCACGCTGCCAGGAGTGATGGTATCGCGGCGCTCGAAGGCGGCTTCGATGATCTGTTGCAACTCGGTCATGTCAGTTCCCTTTCAAAAAATTCTGCTTGTTGTATCACACTTTGCCGCCGGGTTCAGCCATCGTCCCTACCTTTGGGAAAAGTTGTCTGCGGGCCGTGTGCCTTGATGCTGCGAACGTAACCCGTGGTAGGGGGGCGCGCTAGGCTGCGCTCCTAACGTGGTTAAAAAATGGGCTCAACACATGATAGAGCCCCACCTTTCCAAAAACACCGCATGGATTCACTTCAACGTCACGTAAATGGGCCTCTGTAGAGGCCCAGAGCATGGCTTAAAATTGCCGCGCCTGAAATATGCACACCTTGAGAGCACAACCTAAGTGACTACCGCTTAGCAGATGGGCTGCCGGTTGTTGCATTTACCCCTCGGTCAGCTCGGCCAGTTGCTGGATCAGCCGCTCCTCCAACTGGCGCTGCTGCGCTAAGTTCAGTGGCTCCCCCTCCAGGGTGGTGAGGCTGAAAAAGTCCTCCACCCGCTCGCCGATAGTGGTGATCTTGGCGGCGTGCAGCGCCAGTCCGCACTGCTGGAAGACGGCACCGATGCGCGCCAGCAGGCCGGGCGCATCGAGGGCGATCAGCTCGACTAAGGTGTGGCGCACCTCGCCCTTGTGGGGCAAAAAGGTGACCCGGGTCGGGACATTGAACTGGCGATGGCGGCGCGAAAGGGGTTTGCTGCGCAGCACCAGCTTGCCCGGTGCCTCCAGCGCCTTCTCCAACGCCCCCTTGATGGTGGCGATGCGGTTGGGGCTGATGGGTTGGCCATTGGGTTCGAGCACGATGAAGGTATCGAGCACGAAACCGGTGCGTGAGCTCATAATCTGGGCATCATGGATGTTGAGGTTCTTTTGATCCAATGCCGAGGCCACGGTGGCAAACAGGTTGGGCATGTCGCGGCAATAGATGAACAGCTCGCTGCCGCCGCGGCTGGGGTGCTTGCCCACCAGTACCAGCGGTACGGAAGGATCAGCATGAGCCAGGATGTGACGGGTGTGCCAGGCGATCTGCTCCGGAGTGTGGCGCAGGAAATAGTCAGCCTTGAAGTCGCTCCACAGCAGGGTTACTGCCTCGTCGCTGGCCTGCTGCTGCCCCAGCAGTTGGCGAGCCTGGCGCTGGTTCTCGCGGATCTTGAGGCGCATGTCGGGCGGGTTCTCGAGCCCTTGGCGTAGCGCCTTTTGAGTGGCGAAGAACAGCTCGCGCAGCAGGGTGCCTTTCCAGTCGTTCCACAGGGTGTCGTTGGTGGCACAGATGTCGGCCACGGTGAGGCAGCAGAGCAGCTCAAGGTGCAACTCGTCGCGCACCTTCTGGGCAAAGTCGGTGATGACGTCCGGATCATAGATATCGCGGCGCTGGGCGGTCACTGACATCAATAGGTGGTGGCGCACCAGCCAGGCGACCAGCCGGCTCTCGTAGCGATCAAAGCCGTGCAGCTGGCAGAACTCTAGGGCATCGACGGCGCCGAGTTCGGAGTGATCCCCCTTGCGACCCTTGGCGATGTCGTGAAACAGGGCGGCCACGAACAAGAGCTCGGGCTTGCGCAACTGGTTGAACAGCTCGTGGCAGAGCGGGTGGGGCTTGCGGCTGGCCGGATCGGTGAAGAAGTGGAAGTGCTTGAACAGGCGATGGGTGTGCTCATCCACCGTGTAGGCGTGGAACATGTCGAACTGCATCTGGCCGACGATGAGGTGCCACTGGGGCAGGTAGGCCGCCAGGATGCCGTATTTGTGCATCAGGGTCAGCGGCAATCCAATGCCGCCTGGGTGGCGCAGCAGGGCGATGAACAGGCGGCGGCACTCGGGAATGTCCTGCAACCAGCAGCCGAGCTTGCGCCGAGCCTCGCGCAGCTGGCGCAAGGTGGCCGAATGGATGCCGGTCACATTGGGGTGCTGGGCTATCTGGTAGAAAAGACGCAAGATGGCCGCTGGCTCACGGCCGAACAGGTCGGGCTCGACCGCATCGATGAGGCGACCCCGTAGCTGGAACTCGTCGCTGATGCGGCGCACGTCCATGGCGCTGTTGCCGAGGATGGCCTCGTCAAACAGTTGCAGCAGCATCTCATTGAGCTCGGCTACTCGGCGCACCGTCTGGTAGAAGCGCTTCATCATCTGCTCGACCGGGCCGTTACCCTCGCCGGTGAAACCGAGGATCTCGGCCACGGTGCGCTGCCTGTCGAACAACAGGCGGTTGTCCCCCCGGTTGATGGCCAGATGCAGGGCGAAGCGCACCTGCCACAGGAAGGTCTGGCAATCTTGCAGCTCTTGGTACTCGGCCTGGTTGAGAAAGCCCTGGCTGCTCATCTCAGCCAGCGAGGTGGCACCAAAATGACGGCGGGCGACCCAGGCCAGGGTCTGGATATCGCGCATGCCCCCCGGATTGCTCTTGATGTCCGGCTCAAGCTTGTAGGCGGTGCCCTGGAACTGACGGTGGCGGTCGATCTGCTCTTGGCGTTTGGCCTCGAAGAAGGCCTCGCTCGGCCAGAACAGCGAGGGGGCGGTGGCGGCTTGCAGGGCGACAAAGCCCGGCTCATGGCCGGTGATGTAGCGCGCCTCGATGAGGTTGGTGGCCACCGTGATGTCACGCTCTCCTTGGGCGACACACTCGGCGATGCTGCGCACCGACTGGCCCACCTCGAGGCGCAGATCCCACAAGAGTGCGATGAAGTCGCCAATACGCAGCCCCAGCACTTCGTCCGGCTTTTCTTGGTAGAGCAGCAGCAAGTCGATATCAGAGTGGGGGTGCAGCTCGCCACGCCCATACCCGCCGACGGCGATCAGGGTCAGCCCCGCCACCTTGTCGAAACCGAACTGTTGCCACAGTTGGGTCAGCAGGGCATCCATGAAGCGTGAGCGCTCCGCCACCAACTGGGTGACCGGCTCGCCTTGGCGAAAACGTTCGGCCAGGCGTTCTGAAAATAGATGCAGTGCACTGCGATAGGCTTCACGTTCGAGAGGTTGGGCGCAGGAGGGGAGCAGGGAGAGATCGTCCATGGGGTCTCGCTTAAGTGAAAGACCCCGGCGTGGCCGGGGTCTGCATGATATCAGGCGTGCTTGATGATGCGCTCGAGGGTTTCGTCATTGCGCAGGGTCAGCACCTCGCAGCCATCCTCGGTCACCAGCAGGGTGTGTTCCCACTGGGCCGAGTCACCGCCATCCTTGGTGGTCACGGTCCAGCCATCCTTCGGATTGATCTTGCAGTGGTGCTTCTTGGTGTTGACCATCGGCTCGATGGTGAAACACATGCCGGGCTTGAGCTCGAGCTTGGCGCTGTTGCGATAATGCAGGATCTGCGGCTCTTCGTGGAACTCTTTACCAATGCCGTGACCGCAGTAGTCACGCACCACGGAGAAGCCGGCCTTCTCGGCGATGGGCTGGATGATGGCGCCGATCTCGGTGATGCACATGCCGGGGCGCACCTGGCGAATGGCGGCGTAGAGGCTCTCCTGAGTCACCTTGCACAGCTGGTGGCGCAGCGGGGTGGTCTGGCCGACGATGAACATGGCCGAGGTATCGCCGTGATAGTCATCCTTGATGACGGTGATGTCGAGGTTGACGATATCCCCTTCGCGCAGCTTCTTATGATTGGGGATGCCATGACAGATGACGTCGTTGACCGAGGTGCAGATCGACTTGGGAAAACCGTGATAGTTGAGCGGGGCCGGAATGGCCTGCTGCACGTTGACGATGTGGTCGTGGCACAGGGTATTGAGCTCATCGGTGGTGACGCCGGCCTTGATATGGGGGGCGATCATCTCGAGCACCTCGGCGGCCAGGCGGCCGGCAACGCGCATCTTTTCTATCTCTTCGGGGGTCTTGATCTGGACAGTCATGGCTTCTCTCTTGGTGCCCTTCTCATGCCGGGCGACACGCCAGGCGGGGCAACTGAAAACGGTTTGCGTTTGCAACAGGTTCAAAATTTTACCCGCAACCCCCCCTCAAGTTCCAGTGTGATTGTCATCACGGCGCCACGGAGGGCGCTCATCATGGTTCAGTCGTGCCCCTGACGGTACCATGCCAAGGTGGTGTTTCATCCGTGACTATGGTATAAAGCGCGCCGAACCTGGGTCTGTCCCGGGTTTTCCACCCTAACCTAAACAACACACACACATCGACACCTGTGCCGGGGTGCCCCTTGCGGGTCGGTTACATGGGATGTGTGGAGGCCTAACCCCAATAGAGGTATAAAATGGCTAAAGTTTCTATGCGCGACATGCTGCAAGCCGGCGTCCACTTCGGTCACCAAACCCGTTACTGGAACCCCAAGATGAAGTCTTACATCTTCGGTGCTCGTAACGGCGTTCACATCGTGAACCTGGAAAAGACCGTTCCGATGTTCGACGATGCCATGAACTTCCTGAGCTCCACTGCTGCCAAGAAGGGCAAGGTTCTGTTCGTCGGTACCAAGCGTGCTGCCTCTGAAGCCGTCAAGGAAGCTGCTTCCCGTTGCGATCAGTTCTATGTGAACCATCGCTGGCTGGGCGGCATGCTGACCAACTGGAAGACCGTTCGTCAGTCCATCAAGCGTCTGAAGGATCTGGAGACCCAGAGCCAAGACGGTACCTTCGACAAGCTGACCAAGAAAGAGGCGCTGATGCGTACTCGCGAAATGGAAAAGCTGGAGAAGAGCCTGGGCGGTATCAAGGACATGGGCGGCCTGCCTGACGCACTGTTCGTGATCGATGCCGAGCACGAGCACATCGCCATCAAGGAAGCCAACAACCTGGGTATCCCGGTAATTTCTGTCGTTGATACCAACTCCAACCCGGATGGCATTGACTACATCATCCCGGGTAACGACGACGCCATCCGCGCCGTACAACTGTACCTGAACGCTGCTGCCGACACCGTGCTGGAAGCCCGCGAGCAGGACATCGTTGTTCAAGCCGAGAAAGATGGCTTCGTTGAAGCTGAGTAATAAATAAGGTCTGTAAAGCCCTTTTATTGACCAAGCTGAAACATTGGTTGGCAGGGGCCCTTGATGGCCCCTGTTTCTTGTTAATTCGAGACCGAGGATACTGGACATGGCAAACATTTCTGCCGCCCTGGTAAAAGAACTGCGCGAGCGCACTGCCGCTGGCATGATGGATTGCAAAAAAGCGCTGGAAGAGGCCGCTGGTGATATCGAGCTGGCGATCGAAAACATGCGTAAATCCGGCCAGGCTAAGGCTGCCAAGAAGGCTGGCCGTATCGCCGCCGAAGGCGTTATCTTCGCCCGCACCGAAGGCAACGTTGCCGTTCTGATCGAGCTGAACTGCGAAACTGACTTCGTTTCCAAAGATGCCAGCTTCCTGGCCATGGGTCAGAAGATCGCTGAGATCGCTGCAACCCAGAAGATTGCTGATGTTGACGCCCTGAAGGCCGCCGACTTCGGTAACGGTGAGAGCGTTGAGCTGACCATCACCAACCTGATCGCCAAGATCGGTGAGAACATGAACCTGCGCCGCGTGGTGCTGGTGGAAGGTGACAACCTGGGCACCTACGTTCACGGCTCCCGCATCGGTGTTATCACCAAGCTGGCCGGTGGTACCGACGAGCTGGCCAAAGATCTGGCCATGCACGTTGCGGCCAACAGCCCGCAATTCGTTAAGCCGGAAGACGTGTCTGCCGAAGTGGTCGCCAAAGAGCGCGAAATCCAGATCGACATCGCCATCAACTCCGGCAAGCCGAAAGAGATCGCCGAGAAGATGGTTGAAGGCCGCATGAAGAAGTTCACCGGTGAGGTTTCCCTGACTGGTCAGCCGTTCGTGAAGGATCCTTCCATGACCGTTGCCGAGCTGCTGAAGAAAGAAGGCGCTGACGTCGTCTCCTTCACCCGCTACGAAGTAGGCGAAGGCATCGAGAAGCAGGAAACCGACTTCGCCGCCGAAGTGGCTGCCCAGATCGCTGCCGCTCAAAAGGCCTAATTGAACCGGTTTTACCGTTCCCCGGACCGCGACTGATGTCGCGGTCTTTATATGACCAGGAATCAGTCTCATGAGTACCAATCCCAAGCCAGCATACAGACGTGTTCTTCTTAAGTTGAGCGGTGAAGCCCTGCAGGGCGCAGAGGGTTTCGGCATCGATCCGGCCGTCCTGGATCGTATGGCGCAAGAGATCAAGGAGCTGGTCGAGCTGGGGGTTCAGGTCGGTCTGGTCATCGGTGGCGGCAACCTGTTCCGTGGTGCCGGCCTCGCCAAGGCGGGAATGAACCGCGTGGTGGGCGACCACATGGGTATGTTGGCGACCGTGATGAACGGCTTGGCCATGCGTGATGCCCTGCATCGTGCTTATGTGAATGCCCGTCTGATGTCTGCCATCTCCTTGCAGGGGATCTGCGACTCCTATACCTGGGCCGAGGCGATCAGCCATCTGCGCGCCGGTAAGGTCGTCATTTTCTCTGCCGGTACTGGCAACCCTTTCTTCACCACCGACTCAGCAGCTTGCCTGCGCGGCATCGAGATCGAAGCCGACGTTGTGCTCAAGGCCACCAAGGTCGATGGTGTCTACAGTGATGATCCGGTTAAGAATCCGGATGCGGTGATGTATCATGAGCTGAGCTACGACGAGGTGCTCGACAAGGAGCTCAAGGTTATGGATCTCGCGGCCTTCACCCTGGCCCGTGACCACGATCTGCCGATCCGCGTGTTCAACATGAACAAACCGGGGGCCCTGCGCCGTGTGTTGATGGGTGAGCCGGAAGGTACCTTGATCCACCATCTCGGCAAGTAACAACGTCGGATCCACTGCCCACGCATTACAAGGAAATACCACCGTGATCAACGAGATTAAGAACGATGCCAAAGAGCGCATGAACAAAAGTGTGGAAGCGCTCAAGACCCAGATGTCCAAGATCCGTACCGGCCGTGCTCACCCGAGCCTGCTCGATGGTATCCAGGTTGAGTATTATGGCTCTGCCACGCCGCTCAAGCAGTTGGCTAACGTGGTCGCCGAAGACTCCCGTACTCTGGCGCTGACCGTGTTCGATCGCACCATGATCCAGGCAGTTGAGAAGGCCATCATGAGCTCCGATCTGGGCCTGAACCCGGCCACTGCCGGCACCACGATGCGCATTCCGCTGCCGCCGCTGACCGAAGAGCGTCGCCGTGACCTGACCAAGGTCGTTCGCGCTGAAGCAGAGAACGCCCGTGTGGCCGTGCGTAACATCCGTCGTGATGCCAATGCCGACCTCAAGGCACTGCTCAAAGATAAAGAGATCTCCGAGGATGACGACCGTCGCGCTCAGGACGATATCCAGAAGCTGACCGATACCTACGTCAAGCTGGTGGATGAAGCCTTGGCCGCGAAGGAAAAGGAGCTGATGGAAATCTAAGGCTCCGACAGGTATATTACGAGCGCCGTACAGCCCCCTGTGCGGCGCTTTTCTGTTTGTGGGAGATATGCATGTCGCTTTCGGCCGTCGTCGGTGAGACCGCCAACCAGAGTCTACCCCGCCACGTGGCCATCATCATGGATGGTAACGGGCGCTGGGCCCAGCAACGCGGCAAGATCCGTGTGCAGGGGCACAAGGCCGGGGTCAAGTCGGTACGCGAGGCTGTCTCGTTTTCCGCTCGGGCTGGGATGGAGGCGCTGACTCTGTTTGCCTTCTCCAGTGAGAACTGGCGTCGCCCGGAAGGGGAAGTCAGTGCCCTGATGGAGCTGTTCATGATGGTGCTTGGCCGTGAGGTCGACAAGCTTCATCAGAACGGCATCCGGTTGCGGGTGATTGGTGATATCTCCCGTTTCAGCGAACGGCTGCAGGAGAAGATTGCCAAGGCCGAGGCGCTCACCGCCAACAATGCGGGCATGACCCTCAATATCGCCGCCAACTATGGCGGTCAGTGGGACATAGTGCAGGCGGCCCGGCGATTGGCTGACGAGGTGGCTGCCGGCCACCTGCGCAGCGACCAGATCACCGAGTCTACGTTTTCCGATTATGTCTGCATGGCCGATCTGCCGCCGGTGGATCTGCTGATCCGTACCGGTGGCGATCATCGCATCAGCAATTTCCTGCTCTGGCAGATGGCCTACGCCGAACTCTATTTCACCCCCGTGCTGTGGCCCGATTTTGACGAACAGCACTTCAGCGAGGCCATCGCCTCCTTCGTCAGCCGCGAGCGGCGTTTTGGTTGTACCGGCGAGCAGATCCGTACGCTGATTGCTGAACGACAGACCAAGTAACCGCTCCCCGAAGAGGAACTCTCTTGCTAAAACAACGTATCATCACTGCCCTACTGTTAATTCCCCTGGTCTTCGGGGCGCTCTTCTTTCTGCCCATCAAGTGGTTTGCCCTGCTGGTCGCCGGTGTCTTCCTGCTCGGCTCGCTGGAGTGGGGGGCTTTTGTCGGCGCCCGATGGCGTTACCCTGTCTCGCTGCTGCTCTGTCTGCTGCTAGGTGGCACGCTCTGGTGGCAACCGGTTGAACAGTTGTGGGGGCCGGCGTTGGCCGCCCTGCCTAATGCGACCCTCTATCTCTCCGGCTCTTGGTGGCTGCTGGCCTTGCTGCTGGTGGTGCGTTACCCGGCCAGTGCCGTTCTATGGCGCAGTTCTGTCTGGCTCAAGACCCTGTTTGGTGCCGCCACCCTGATCCCCTTCTTCTGGGCCATGCTCTCCCTGCGTAGCGTCGAGATCTGGCACGACAGCAGCACTGGCGCCTGGATCCTGCTGTTTGTGATGGCATTGGTGTGGGCCGCCGACTCCGGCGCCTATTTCTTTGGCAAGGCGTTTGGTAAGCACAAGCTGGCGCCTGCGGTCAGCCCGGGCAAGACCAGAGAGGGGATGTTTGGTGGTCTGCTGTGTGCCAGCCTGCTGGCCGTGGGGGTGACCTGGTATCAGGGAGCCGATGGCCACACCACGCTGATTGTGCTGGCCAGCTCCCTGCTGGCGGTGCTGGCCTCTATCCTCGGCGATCTCAGCGAGAGCATGTTCAAGCGTGAGGCCGGCCTCAAGGACTCGGGGGCTCTGCTGCCAGGCCACGGCGGTATCCTCGATCGTATCGATAGCTTGACCGCAGCACTGCCGGTGTTCCTGCTCAGTTACCTGCTGCTCTCCTAGGAGTGATCATGGAAAACCTGGTGATCTTGGGCGCTTCCGGCTCCATCGGCCAGAGTACCCTCAAGGTGGTGCGTCAACACCCGGGGCGCTGGCAACTGCTGGCGCTCACCGCGGCGCGCAGTGTCGATACGATGCTGCGGGACTGCCTCGAGTTCTCCCCCCGCTTTGCGGTCATGGTGGACGAACTGGCCGCCGGTGAACTCTCTGGTCGCCTGCGGGCTCATGGTTGCTCCACTCGGGTCTTGTCCGGCACCGATGCTTTGTGTGAAGTGGCGGCTCACCCCGATGCCGACAGCGTGATGGCGGCCATCGTCGGCGCGGCTGGCTTGCCGGCCACCCTGGCGGCGGTGCGTGCCGGCAAGCGGGTACTGCTGGCCAACAAGGAGTCACTGGTGATGTCGGGGGCGCTGTTCATGGAAGCGGTGCGTGAGCACGGTGCGACCTTGCTGCCCATCGACAGCGAGCACAACGCCATCTTTCAGAGCCTGCCGGCCGAGGTGCAGGGTAACCTCGGTTTTTGCGATCTCGCCGCCGCCGGGGTCAGCAAGATCCTGCTGACCGGCTCGGGTGGCCCTTTCCGCTATCGCGATATTGAAACGCTGGCGGCAGTGACCCCCGAGGAGGCGATCGCCCACCCCAACTGGTCGATGGGGCCGAAGATCTCGGTTGACTCGGCCACCATGATGAACAAGGGGCTCGAGTACATCGAGGCGCGCTGGCTGTTCAATGCCGCACCCGAACAGATCCAAGTGATCATCCATCCTCAGTCGGTGATCCACTCCATGGTGCAGTACAAGGATGGCTCGGTGCTGGCCCAGCTCGGCAATCCCGACATGTGCACGCCGATCGCCCACGCCATGGGCTATCCGCAGCGGATCGTCTCCGGCGTGGAACCTCTGGACTTTTTCAGTGTCGGAGAGTTCAGTTTCATTCGTCCCGACGACCGGCGTTACCCCTGCCTGCGGCTGGCCATCGAGGCCTGCGCCGCCGGACAGGCGGCCACCACGGCGCTGAATGCGGCCAATGAGGTGGCGGTTGCGGCCTTCCTGCAAGGCGGCCTTGGCTACATGGCCATCGCCGGTCTGGTCGAGCGCGCCTGTAGCCGCTTTGGGGGCGAGGTGGTGAGCGATCTGGCGGCGTTGCGGGATCTGGATGACCGGGTCAGACGACAGACGCAACAATGGCTGGAGGAATAATGGGCGGAGTACTCTGGAATATTGGCGCCTTCATCATCGCGCTGGGCATTTTGGTCGCAGTGCATGAGTTTGGCCACTTCTGGGTGGCGCGGCGCTGTGGCGTGAAGGTGGAGCGTTTCTCCATCGGCTTTGGCCGGGCCATTTGGCGCCGACTTGGCAAGGATGGTACCGAATATGTGGTGGCCATGATCCCGCTCGGCGGTTACGTGAAGATGCTCGATGGCCGGGTCGACGAGTTGCAGCCCGGTGAGGAGCGCTTGGCCTTCAATCACAAGAGCGTCTGGGCCCGCATGGCCATCGTGGCTGCCGGCCCGTTTGCCAACTTCATCTTTGCCCTGTTTGCCTTCTGGCTGATGTTCATGATCGGCGTGCCCTCGGTCAAGCCGGTGGTCGGCGAGGTGCGACCCGGCTCCATCGCCGCCGAGGCTCGTCTTGAGCCCGGTATGGAGATTGTCGGGGTGGGGGAGACCGCAACCCGTGACTGGGAGGGGGTGACCTATGCCCTGCTTGAGCGCATGGGGGAGTCGAGCCTCACCTTGCAGGTGCAGCAAAAAGAGACCCAGTATGCGGTGAGCCGCGAGCTGTCGATTGCCGGCTGGCGCTTTGATCCGGACAAGGAGTCGCCAGTCACCAGCCTCGGTATCATTCCGCTCGGGGCCCAGGTGCTGCCTGAGGTAGCCATGGTGGTGCCCAAGGGGGCGGCCGAGCAGGCTGGCCTGCAGGCTGGCGATAAGCTGCTGCGTATCGGCGATCAGACCATCACCCACTGGGAGGAGTTTGCCCGTGTGGTGCAGTCGGCGCCCGGCCAGAGTCTGGTGCTTGAGGTGCAGCGCGGGGACGCTATCTTGCCACTGACCTTGGTGCCACAGAGCCGGACGACTAAAGGTGTCACCAGCGGTTATGTCGGCGTGGCGCCCAAGGTGGTTCCATTACCGGATGAATATCGAATTCTGCTACAGTATGGCCCTCTGCAGGCCCTGTGGCATGGCGCGCTCAAAACCTGGGATCTGATCGGCCTGACGTTCAACATGATTGGCAAGTTGATCGGTGGCATCGTTTCCCTCGACAATCTGAGCGGCCCGATTTCGATTGCCAAGGGAGCCGGTAGCAGTGCCGACTACGGCCTGGTCTATTTTCTGGGTTTCCTGGCGCTCATCAGTGTCAACCTGGGGATCATCAATCTGTTCCCCCTGCCGGTGCTGGACGGTGGACATCTGGTCTACTTCCTGATCGAGGCGGTACGGGGGCGCCCTGTGTCCGAGCGGACCCAGGAGATCGGTTTCAAGATTGGTGCAGCCGTTCTGGTATTCCTGATGGGAATTGCGCTGTTTAATGATTTCACCCGCCTCTGAGTGGCGGGCATCAACAAGGACACATAAGAACAAAATGGCCGTGAAAAATGCATTGGTGTTGAGCTGCCTGTTGGGCGCCTCTCTGACCGTTCAGGCTGCCCCTTCCACCTTTACCGTGCAGGATATCCAGGTGGACGGGCTGCAACGGGTGACCCTGGGTGCCGCCCTGTTGAACCTGCCGATCCGGGTCGGTGATCAGGTTGACTCGGTTTCGCTGGCTGGCGCCATCAAGCGCCTGTATGCCACCGGTAACTTCGAGGATGTGCAACTCTATCGCGATGGCAATGTGCTGATGGTGCAGGTCAAGGAGCGCCCGACCATCGCCAGCATCGAGTTTTCCGGCAACAAGGACATCAAGGAGGAGCAGCTGACCCAGACGCTGGAGTCCTCCGGCATCCGCGTTGGTGAGCCGCTCGACCGTACCATGCTGAGCTCCCTCGAGAAGGGGCTGGAAGATTTCTACTACGGTGTGGGTAAGTACTCCGCCAAGGTCAAGGCCATTGTCACCCCGCTGCCGCGCAACCGGGTCGATCTCAAGCTCACCTTCGTCGAAGGGCAGGCGGCCAAGATCCAGCAGATCAACATCGTCGGCAACCAGGTGTTCCCAGAAGAGAAGCTGCTCAGCCAGCTCTCGCTGAAGGATGATGTGCCTTGGTGGAACTTCACCGGCGACCAGCGTTACCAGAAGCAGAAGCTGGCCGGTGACATCGAGGCCCTGCGCTCTTACTACATGGATCGCGGTTACATCCGCTTCCAGCAGGAGTCGACCCAGGTCTCCATGACCCCGGACAAGAAGGGGGTCTATGTCACCCTCAACATCAAGGAAGGGGAGCAGTACAAGATCGCCGGTATCCAGCTCAAGGGGGATTTGATTGGTCGCGGTGGTGAGATGCAGGCGCTGATCCCCATCGAGTCGGGCAGTACTTACTCCGCCAGTCAGGTGACCCACACCGAAGAGGTGCTCTCCAAGTTCCTCGGCCGTTACGGCTATGCCTACCCCAAGGTGGCCACCTTCCCGCAGATCAATGACCAGACCAAAGAGGTCGAGCTCATCGTCAACATCGAGCCGGGCCCGCGTGTCTATGTGCGCAACATCAACTTCACCGGTAACGTGACCACCAAAGATGAGGTGCTGCGCCGTGAGATGCGTCAGATGGAGGGCACTTGGCTCTCTTCCGACAACGTCGAGCAGTCTAAGACCCGTCTCAACCGCCTCGGTTATTTTGAGACCGCCGAGGTGGAGACCAAGCGAGTACCGGGCAGCGATGACCAGGTCGATCTCGATTTCAAGGTCAAGGAGCAGCCTGCCGGCTCGATCAACGCCGGTATCGGCTACGGCACCGAGTCGGGCATCAGCCTGACCGCCGGTCTGCAACAAGACAACTTCATGGGTACCGGTAAGAAGATCGGTATCACAGCCAGCACCAACGACTACTCCAAGAACGTTGATCTGAGCTACACCGACCCATACTTCACCGTGGATGGCGTCAGCATGGGCGGCCGGGTCTACTACAACAAGTTCAGCGCCAAAGACGCCAACATTGTCGACTACGAGAACGAGACCATAGGTCTGCGCGTCTCCAGCGGTTTCCCGGTCAACGAGACCAACCGCCTCGACTTCAGCGTCGGTGTCGAGCAGAACAAGATCTCCCAGGTGAACGCCTACCTGCAAATCCAGAAGTTCTGGGATATCTACGCCGATAGCAGCGACAGCTCGGGCCGCGTCAAGTTTGACGTGGTGGACTTCACCGCTGGCTGGACCCGCTCCACCCTCAACAAGGGGATGTTCCCGACCTCCGGTGACCGTCAGCGTCTGAACGGTAAGATCACCGTGCCCGGCATGGATCTGCAGTACTACAAGCTGAACTTTGAAGACGCCCACTACTTCCCGATCGATAACGAGCACAAGTGGGTGATGGCCGGTAAGTTCCGCGCCTCCTACGGCAACGGCTACGGCAGCAACGGCGATTACGACCACACCCTGCCGTTCTTCGAGAACTACTTCGCCGGTGGTTTCGACACGGTGCGTGGCTTCAAGAGCAACACGGTCGGTCCTAAGGCGCTCTATCGTGCCAACGATTTTGGTAACGACGTCATCATGGGCACCACCAGCTCGGTCGGGGGTAACGCCCTCACCGTGGCCTCGTTTGAATTTATCGTGCCGACGCCGTTTGCCTCTGAGAGCTACCAGCCGCAACTGCGTACCAGCTTCTTCGTGGACGCCGGCTCGGTGTGGGACACCACCTTCAACTACGACGTCTATGCCGATCGCTGCGTGAGCGGCTGTCAGTATCTCATCGACTACTCCGATCCGGCCAACATCCGGGTGTCGGCGGGGATGACGATGCAATGGCTCTCGCCGATGGGACCGCTGGTATTTACCCTGGCGCGCCCCCTCAAGAAATATGAAGGGGACAGTACTGAGTTCTTCTCCTTCAACATCGGCCGTACCTTCTAACAGGGAAAGCCTTCAGGGCGCCGCGAGGCGCCCTATAACAAAGGCGGTCATGCCGCCCCTAGTGGTTTGTCAGTCACCCTAAACAGATATAGGGACGAGGAGTTAGTGTGAAGAAAGTAGTGAAAGTTGCTGGTTTGACCCTGGCCCTGATGACCGCCGGCATGGGTTCCGCCATGGCCGACACCAAGATCGGCGTGGTTGACATGGAGCAAGTGTTCCAGCGTCTGCCGCAGCGCGAGCAGGTTTCTGCCCAGCTCAAGCGTGAGTTCGAACCGCGCGTGCGCGAGCTGCAAAAGCTGGAGCAAGAAGGTCAGAAGCTGGTCGAGAAGTTCCAGAAGGACGAAGCCTTCATGAGCAAGGACCAGAAGAAGCAAAACCAGGAGAAGCTGGCCAAGTTGCAGATGGAGTTCAACCAGAAGCGTCAATCCTTCGAGCAGGATAACGCCCGTCGCCAAGGCGAAGAGCGCGCCAAGATCCTCAAGCAGGTCAAGAGCGCCATCGACCAAATCGCCCGTGACGGTGGTTATGACCTGATCCTGGAGAACAACGCGACTCCGTACTCCTCCAGCAAGATGGACATCACCTCCCAGGTTATCTCCAAAGTCGGCAAGTAAGAGCATCTGATTCAATGGCATTCACTCTCGAACAGTTGGCCCAGCGTCTGGGGGCCCAGGTCCACGGTGACGGTAACCTGGAAATTCGCAAGGTAGCGACACTGGAAAAGGCCGGGGAGGGGGAGATCTCCTTCCTGTCTAACAAGAAGTATCGGCATTACCTGGAGCAGACCCAGGCCGCCGCGGTGCTCATCACCGAGGCCGACCTGCCGTTTTGCCCCACCAATGCCCTGGTGCTGAAGGACCCTTATGTCGGTTTTGCCCGCGTGGCCCAGCTGCTGGACACCACGCCGCAACCGGCGCAGGACATTCATCCGAGCGCCGTCATTGCGGCTGACGTGAAACTGGGCGAGAGGGTTGCCATCGGTGCCAATGCGGTCATCGAGTCCGGCGTGGTGCTGGGCGACGATGTCCGCATCGGCCCGGGCTGCTTTGTCGGCAAGCACAGCAAGTTGGGTGACCGCTCCCGCCTGTGGGCCAATGTCACCCTCTATCACAATGTGACCATGGGCACCGACTGTCTGGTTCAATCCGGCACAGTGATCGGGGCCGATGGTTTCGGTTATGCCAACGAGCGTGGCGAGTGGATCAAGATCCCCCAGCTCGGCGGCGTCACCATCGGTAACCGGGTCGAGATCGGTGCCTGCACCACCATCGACCGGGGTGCGCTGGAAGACACCCGCATCGCCGACAACGTCATCATCGACAACCAGTGCCAGATCGCCCACAACGTCGAGATCGGCTACGGCACCGCCGTGGCGGGGTCGACCGTGATGGCCGGTAGTCTCAAGGTCGGCAAATACTGTATCATTGGCGGCGCATCTGTCTTCAACGGGCACATGGAGATCTGCGATCAGGCCACCGTGACCGGCATGGCCATGGTGATGCGACCGATCACCGAGCCCGGTATTTACTCCTCCGGCATCCCCCTGCAAACCAACAAAGAGTGGCGCAAGACCGCCGCCCGGGTATTGCGTATCGAGGAGATGCACAAACGGATCAGCAAGCTCGAAAAGAAGCTGAGCGACGAACAATAAACGATTGGTATAGGGTTACTCCTTTGACACAAGAAGCGAAACGCCTGGATATCCAGGAAATCATGGGGCTGTTGCCGCACCGTTATCCGTTCCTGATGATCGATCGCGTGGAAGACTACGTGATCAGCGAAGAGCGCAAGACCCTGCGTGCCATCAAGAACATCTCGTTCAACGAGCCCATCTTTCAGGGGCACTTCCCGGCCAAGCCGGTGTTCCCCGGGGTGCTGATCCTCGAAGCCATGGCCCAGGCCACCGGCATCCTGGCTTTCACCATGGTGGGCAAGCCCTCCCCGAACGAGCTTTACTACTTTGCGTCCATCGACAATGCCCGCTTCAAGCGCCCCGTCGGCCCCGGTGATCAACTGGTGCTGGATGTGGAGTTCCTGAAAGAGCGGCGCGGTATTGCCAAGTTCACCGGCGTCGCCACCGTCGACGGTGAAGTGGTCTGTACTGCCGAGCTGATGTGCGCCAAACGCGAGATTTAACTGTGACTGACCAGACTGCCATCATTCACGACACCGCCATCGTCCATGAGTCTGCTGTGATCGGCAAAGGGGTAGAGATCGGCCCCTTTTCCGTCATCGGCGCCGAGGTGACGATCGGTGACCACACCTGGGTCGGTTCCCATGTGGTGATCAAGGGCCCGACCAAGATCGGTCGCGGCAACAAGATCTTCCAGCACACCTCCATCGGTGAGGATTGCCAGGACAAGAAGTACGCCGGTGAGCGCACCTATCTCGAGATCGGTGACAACAACGTCATCCGCGAGAACTGCACCATCCACCGTGGTACCGCCCAAGATCAGAGCCTGACCAAGGTCGGCAGCGGCAACCTGTTCATGGTCAACGTGCATGTGGCCCATGACTGCGTCATCGGTGACAACTGTATCTTTGCCAATAACGCCACTCTGGCCGGTCACGTCCACATCGGGGATTTCGTGATCTTCGGTGGCCTCTCTGCCATTCACCAGTTCGGCCGGGTCGGCTCCCACGCCTTCGTCGGTGGCTGCGCCGCCCTCAACAAGGATGTGCCGCCCTACGTGATGGCCGCCGGCAACTATGCCAAGCCGTTCGGGGTCAACTCCGAAGGGCTGCGTCGCCGTGGTTACAGCAGTGAGGCCATTGTGGCGGTCAAGCGCGCCTACAAGGAGATCTACCGCTCCGGCAAGACCATCGAAGAGGTGCTGCCGGTGCTCGAAGAGATGGCCAAGGCCGAGCCGGCCGTCCAGCTCTATGTGGATTTCCTCAAGGCCAACGAGCGCGGGATCATCCGTGCCTAAGCCGATCCGCATTGGCATCGTCGCCGGAGAAGTCTCCGGCGACATCCTCGCGGCCGGCCTGGTACGCGAGCTTCTGCAGCGCTACCCGGATGCCCAGTTCGAAGGGATCGCCGGGCCGCGCATGCAGGCGCTTGGGGTCAAGGCGCTGTTTGAGATGGAAGAGTTGGCGGTGATGGGGATCAGCGAAGTGCTGGGCCGTCTGCCGCGCATTCTGTCCGTTCGTCGTCAGCTGCTGCGCCATTTCATCGATAATCCGCCCGATATTTTCGTCGGTGTGGATGCCCCCGATTTCAACATCGGTGTGGAGCTCAAACTGCGCCGCGCCGGGATCAAGACGGTCCACTATGTCAGCCCCTCGGTGTGGGCCTGGCGTCAGGGCCGCATCCACAAGATCAAGGCCGCCACCGACATGGTGCTCGCCTTCCTGCCGTTCGAGAAGGCCTTCTACGACCGCTTCGATGCCCCCTGCCGCTTCGTCGGCCACACCATGGCGGATGACATTCCGCTGGCGCCGGAGCAAGCCCCGGTGCGCGCTGCGCTCGGTATCGATCCGGCGCGGCGCTGGCTGGCAGTGCTGCCCGGCAGTCGCAGCGCCGAGGTGGGCTTCATGTCGCCCCTGTTTCTCGAGGCGTGCAAGCGCCTGACGGTGCGCTATCCGGATCTCGGCTTCATCGTGCCGCTGGTCAATGAGCGGCGCCGCGAGCAGTTCATGGCCATCAAGGCCGAGGTGGCGCCGGAGCTCGACATGGTGCTGCTGCAAGGGCAGGGGCGTGAGGCGATGATCGCCGCCGATGTGGTGATGCTCGCCTCCGGCACCGCCGCGCTTGAGGCCATGCTGGTGAAAAAGCCGATGGTGGTGGGCTATAAGCTCAAGCCTTTCAGCTACTGGCTGGCTCAACGGTTGGTAAAGACGGAGTTTGTTTCGTTGCCGAACCTGCTCGCCGGTCGCATGCTGGTGCCTGAGCTCATTCAGCACGAATGCACGCCCGAGAATCTGGTGGAGGAGGTGAGCAAGTTCTTCGAGCACGACAACCGTGCGCTCATCACCACCTTCACCGAGCTGCACCGCCAGATCCGTTGTAATGCCGATCGTCAGGCCGCCGAGGCGGTACTGGCGTTGATCGCCCGATAATCTCTGGCGCAGCACAGGCTGCGCCCTCTCTCAAGGTAGAACCATGACCATCGAGATCCCGAGCAACCTGATCGTCGCCGGCGTGGATGAGGTGGGTCGCGGCCCCCTGGTGGGGGACGTGGTCACCGCCGCGGTGATCCTCGACCCACGCCGCCCCATCGCCGGGCTCAATGACTCCAAGAAGCTCTCCGAGAAGAAACGGCTGGCCCTGTTTGACGAGATCAAAGAGAAGGCGCTGGCGTATGCCATCGGCCGGGCTAGCCCGGCAGAGATCGACGATCTCAATATCCTGCACGCTACCATGCTGGCGATGCAGCGCGCCGTGGCGGGGCTCGCCATCTCCCCCGAGCTGGTCTTTATCGACGGCAACCGCTGCCCTGACTTACCGATGAAGGCGCGCGCCGTGGTCAAGGGTGATAGCCTGGTGCCGGCCATCAGTGCCGCCTCGATCCTGGCCAAGGTGACTCGCGATGGCGAGATGACCGAGCTGGATGCCCGCTACCCCGAGTACGGTTTTGCCCGTCACAAGGGCTACCCGACGGCGGAGCACCTCGCCATTTTGGCCAGCCGTGGCCCGTTGCCCGAGTATCGTCAGAGCTTCAAGCCGGTGCGCCGCGCCTTGGGACTGGAGTAACCCCATGGCAGAACCTCGTTTCGTACACCTGCGCGTCCACTCCGATTTCTCCATGGTCGATGGCCTGCAAAAAGTCGGCCCTCTGGTCGGTGCGGCGGCGGCCGACAACATGGCGGCCCTGGCCCTGACCGATCAGATGAACATGTGCGGTCTGGTGCGCTTTTACGGCGCGGCCCACGGCAAGGGGATCAAGCCTCTGGTCGGCGCCGATTTCTGGGTGCAGAGTGAGGAGCTCGGCGACGAGCAGTTTCGCCTCACCCTGCTCGCCATGGATAACGACGGTTATCAGAACATCACCATGCTCATCTCGCGTGGCTATCTGCGTGGCCACGTGCAAGGGCACCCTGTCATCGACAAGGCTTGGCTCAGCGAGCATGCCAAGGGGGTGATTGTGCTCTCGGGCGCGCGCGAGGGGGACGTGGGCAAGTTCCTGCTCAAGGGCAATCGCATGATGACCGAGCAGTGCCTCGCCTTCTACCAGCAGCACTTTCCCGACGCCTACTACCTCGAGTTGCAGCGCACCGAGCGCAGCGATGAGGAGGCCTACCTGCACATGGCGGTGGAGCTGGCTGGCGAATTTGAGCTGCCGGTGGTGGCCACCAACGAAGTGGTGTTCCTCTCCGAG
Organism: Aeromonas simiae; assembly: GCF_014892695.1. Lineage (NCBI taxonomy): Bacteria > Pseudomonadati > Pseudomonadota > Gammaproteobacteria > Aeromonadales > Aeromonadaceae > Aeromonas > Aeromonas simiae. The sequence goes on along the minus strand of NZ_CP040449.1, from coordinate 2,486,960 downwards.
GAGGACTTCGACGCCCACGAGATCCGGGTGGCCATCCACGACGGCTACACCCTGGACGACAAGCGCCGGCCACGGCGCTACAGCAAGCAGCAGTACTTCAAGAGCCAGCAGGAGATGCTGGAGCTGTTTGCCGACATTCCCGAGGCGATCGAGAACACGGTGGAGATCGCCAAGCGCTGTAACGTCACGGTGCGTCTGGGCGAATACTTCCTGCCCAACTTCCCGACCGGAGAGATGACCACCGAAGATTTTCTGGTGATGAAGTCCAAAGAGGGGTTGGAGGATCGGCTCGCCTTCCTGTTCCCCGATCCGGCCGTGCGGGCGGCCAAGCGCGGTGAGTATGACGAGCGCCTTGAGATCGAGCTCAAGGTGATCAACCAGATGGGCTTCCCTGGCTACTTCCTCATCGTGATGGAGTTTATCCAGTGGTCCAAAGACAACGGCATCCCGGTTGGGCCGGGGCGGGGATCAGGGGCGGGGTCGCTCGTGGCCTACGCCCTCAAGATCACCGATCTCGATCCCCTTGAATTCGATCTGCTGTTCGAACGTTTCCTCAACCCCGAACGGGTCTCGATGCCCGACTTCGACGTCGACTTCTGTATGGATCGGCGCGATCAGGTGATCGAGCACGTGGCCGAGATGTACGGCCGCGATGCGGTGTCGCAGATCATCACCTTCGGTAGCATGGCGGCCAAGGCGGTGGTTCGGGACGTAGGAAGGGTGCTGGGGCACCCCTATGGCTTTGTCGATCGCATCTCCAAGCTCATTCCGCCCGATCCGGGCATGACCCTGGCCAAGGCGTTCGAGGCCGAGCCCAAGTTGCCCGAGCTCTATGAGCAGGACGAAGAGGTCAAGGATCTCATCGACATGGCGCGCCGCCTGGAAGGGGTGGTGCGTAACGCCGGCAAGCACGCCGGCGGCGTGGTGATCGCGCCGACCAAGATCACCGACTTTGCGCCGCTCTATTGCGATGACGAGGGGCACCACCCGGTGACCCAGTTCGACAAGAACGACGTGGAGTACGCCGGTCTGGTGAAGTTTGACTTCCTGGGCTTGCGTACCCTGACCATCATCGATTGGGCGCTCGGGATGATCAACCCGCGCATGGCGCGCGAGGGGCGGCCACTGGTCGACATCGCCGCCATTCCGCTCGACGATGCCCCGTCGTTTGCCATGCTCAAGCGCTTTGAGACCACTGCGGTGTTCCAGTTGGAATCGCGCGGCATGAAGGATCTCATCAAGCGGCTGCAACCGGACTGCTTTGAAGACATGATCGCTCTGGTGGCCCTGTTCCGTCCGGGCCCGCTCCAGTCGGGCATGGTGGATAACTTCATCGACCGTAAGCACGGCAATGAGGCCATCTCCTACCCGGACGCCACCTGGCAGCACGAGAGCCTCAAACCCATCCTTGAGCCCACCTACGGCATCATCCTCTATCAGGAGCAGGTGATGCAGATAGCCCAGACCCTGGCGGGCTATACGCTGGGCGGGGCGGACATGCTGCGCCGGGCCATGGGTAAGAAGAAACCCGAGGAGATGGCCAAGCAGCGCGCCGGTTTCGAGGAGGGCGCCGTCAAGAACGGGGTCGACGGCGAGCTGGCGATGAAGATCTTCGATCTGGTGGAGAAGTTCGCCGGTTACGGCTTTAACAAGTCGCACTCTGCCGCCTATGCGCTGGTCTCCTACCAGACACTGTGGCTCAAGGCGCACTTCCCGGCCGAGTTCATGGCGGCGGTGATGACCGCCGATATGGATAACACCGACAAGATCGTGACCCTGGTGGACGAGTGCAACCGCATGGGACTCACCGTGATACCGCCGGACGTCAACACCGGCCGTTATCGCTTCAGCGTCAATGACGACGGTCACATCGTCTATGGCATCGGCGCGGTGAAGGGGGTGGGGGAAGGCCCCATCGAGGCGATCCTCGAGGCGCGTGACCAAGATGGCCCGTTCCGGGATCTGTTCGATTTTTGCAACCGGGTCGACATCAAGAAGCTCAACAAGCGGGTGATGGAAAAACTGATCCTCTCCGGCGCTATGGACAGGCTCGGGCCGCACCGCGCGGCCCTGATGGCGACTCTGGAAGAGGCGATGCGCGCCGCCGATCAGCACGCCAAGGCCCAGGCGATGGGTCAGGTCGACATGTTCGGCGTGCTCACCGAGGAGATCGACGACGTCAAGAAGGCGTTCGCCAACGTGCCGCACTGGCCGGACAAGGTGTGGCTGGAAGGGGAGCGTGAGACCCTGGGTCTCTACCTGACCGGTCACCCCATCAACCAGTACAGCGGTGAGCTGCGCCGTTACACCTCGGGTCGCTTGTGCGACCTGCATCCGACCGACCGGGACAAGGTGACCACGGCGGCCGGTTTGGTGATCGCGGCCCGCACCATTATCACCAAGCGCGGCAACAAGATGGGCATCATGACTCTGGACGACAGATCCGGACGCCTCGATGTCACCCTGTTTAGTGAGGCGCTGGAGCGCTACGAGGCGCTGCTCGAGAAGGACCGCATTTTGGTGGTGTCGGGACAGGTCAGCTTTGATGACTTCTCCGGTGGCCTTAAAATGTCGGCCCGCGAAGTGCTGGACATCGATGAGGCGCGGGAGCGGTTTGCCCGTGGCATTCGTATCTACATCGATGAAACCCGGATCGATGAGCGCTTTTTCCAGCGTTTTACCGAGATTTTGGAACCTGCCCGTGCCGGAGTCTGTCCGGTTCAGGTACACTACCGTCGCCCCGGTGTTCGGGGACGATTGACGCTCGGTACCGAGTGGCGGGTGACCCCCACCGACCAACTGATGGATGACCTGAGAGTCCTGCTGGGGCGGGACCGGGTGGAATTGGTTTTTGAATAGAGGTTCTAGGCCCTATGAGTCTTTTTCTGGATTTTGAACAGCCGATCGCCGAGCTGCAGGCGCAGATCGATGAACTCAAGCACGTAAGCGAGCACAACAATGCCGTTGATCTGAATGAGGATATCCGTCGGCTGGAGAAGAAAAACGAAGAGCTGACCAAGAAGATCTTCGCTGACCTGGGGGCCTGGCAAGTATCCCAGATGGCACGCCATCCCCAGCGTCCCTACACCCTCGACTACATCGAGCACATCTTCACCGAGTTCGACGAGCTGGCCGGTGATCGCGCCTATGCCGATGACAAGGCCATCGTGGGCGGTATCGCCCGTCTCGACGGCGAGCCTGTGATGGTCATCGGCCATCAGAAGGGGCGTGAGACCAAGGAGAAGATCAAGCGCAACTTCGGCATGCCGCGCCCCGAGGGGTATCGCAAGGCCCTGCGCCTGATGAAGATGGCCGAACGTTTCAAGATGCCGATCATCACCTTCATCGACACCCCGGGCGCTTACCCCGGCGTAGGTGCCGAGGAGCGTGGCCAGTCCGAGGCGATTGCTCGCAACCTCAAGGAGATGGCCGGCCTGACCGTGCCTGTGGTCTGCACCGTGATTGGTGAAGGCGGCTCCGGCGGCGCCTTGGCCATCGGCGTGGGCGATCGTGTCAACATGTTGCAGTACTCCACCTATTCGGTGATCTCACCAGAAGGGTGCGCTTCTATTTTGTGGAAGAGTGCTGACAAGGCCACCGTCGCCGCCGAGGCGATGGGGATCACGGCCCAGCGCCTCAAAGAGCTCAAGCTCATCGATCACATCGTCAGCGAGCCGCTCGGCGGCGCCCACCGTGATGTGGAGAAGATGGCCAAGAGCCTCAAGAGCCGCATCAAGCAGGATCTCGATGCCCTGCGCCCACTGGATAACGAGCAGTTGCTGGAGCAGCGTTATCAGCGCCTGATGAGCTACGGTTACTGCTAAGCTCGTTGAGGTAAAAGCCCCCGCCCATGGCGGGGGCTTTTTATTTGGACGGAAATCATCGGCACTACGACATGGGTATTAAGTTGGGGTAGATCAATTTTTATCGCATTAAATTGATGTTAAATTTGAATTGCACCACACTTTTTGAATAAAGTTTTGTTTATAGCGGTATGTGTCGTATGAATGACAGTGCGGCACGGTCGTAACTATGGGTCGAGCAGGGCACCCCCCTCCTCGTCAATCGCACTTCCCACCCTCCTTAAATCGCAGACGTATTGGCCATGGTATTACCCTTTTACCGGATCCATGACTGGGTCCTCCGCGTTGATGAAAACAAGCTCTACCGTCAGGATCGCGAGGTCTCGCTCGAGCCGCGCCTGGCCAATTTGCTGCGCTTTCTGGCGGACAACCCAGAGACCGTCTTCGGGCGTGACGAACTGATCGAGTCGGTGTGGGAGGGGGCGGTGGTGACCGACCAGGTGGTGACCCAGTCCATTTTCGAGCTGCGCAAGATCCTCAAAGATGGGGATGCCAACCCGGTGGACTATATCGCCACCGTGCCTAAACGTGGTTACAAGCTAGTCGCACCCGTCAGCGAGCTGGATGAGGCCGAGGTGAAGGCGCTGACTGCACAAGAGGTGGCTCCCGCCGAGGAGGCTCCTCCTGCCCCCCCCCCTTTCCCGGCTGGGCCGTTGACGCGCTCGCTCTCACTGCGGGTCCATCAGGCTAATCGCGGCGGACGTTGGCGCCTACTTAGCTTCGATCTCTTCGTGGTACTGGTGCTGGTGGCCCTGGTGAGCACGCTCACCTGGCAGCAGTCCAAGCCCCATGTGCAGAGTGTGCTCGACCCTGAGCTGGTGGTGTTTCGCCTGCATGGGGGCGAGGGCAGTGAGCGTGAGGGGCGGCTGGCCGACGGTATCACCCGCGCCCTGATGCGTGAGGTGACGGCGGCGACCCCGCTGCGGGTGCAACTGGATGAGGCGGGATTGACCGGCGGAATCCAGCCTGGGCGTGAAGTCAACATCCGGGTAGCTCGCCAGAGCGGCGGCACCTATCTCGATCTGGAGTACCGTAACCACGGCGCCGGGCGGGTGATGCTGAGCCAGCAGTATCAGCTCGGCCAGCAGCATGTCGGGGCGGCGCTGGCGGCCAGCAGTCGCGATCTGTTGCGGGCGCTGGGCAGTGAACACAGCGAGCCCGGACAGGAGTGGCCAAGCGACGAAGGGGCGCTGGTGGCCATGATGGAGGCCTACTACTACATCAACAGCAATCAGCTTGAGAGCCAGCGCCATGGCCTCGGGCTGCTCGATCGGGCGTTGCAAGATGAGCCGGACAACGCCCTGCTGCTGGCCGAGCGCTACTTGGCCGGCATGGTGCACCTGGCGCTGGGCGGCAAGGAGGAGGGGACGCCGCTGGCGGAGAGCGGCCAGCGCCTGCGCGGCCAAGCCGAGGGGCTGAACTATGGGGTCGCCTCCAGGGTTTGGGAGGCGCTGGCCTTGCAGGCCTTGCTGGAGGGGGATCTCTCCCAGTCCCGTCAGGATCTGGCCCAGGCGGCCCTGCATGGCCAGAGCGTGCTCTATCACATCCTCTCCGGCAAGCTGGCCGAGCTGGAGGGGCATGCCGAGATGGCGGGCGATGCCTACGCCGAGGCCTTCCTGATGGAGGCGAGCGAGCAGACCTTCCGGCTCTGCGCCCACCTTGGCTTTGACAGCCATCTTGAAACCCTGGCTCCCTATCTCTACCACAGCATGACCCCGAGCGAGGTCAAGCTCTTCTAGGCACTCTGAGTGCAGGCTCCCGGCGTACGCGTGCGCCGGGGGCCGATGGCGCGCTCGCCCCTTCTTCTGCCATCATCGCCCCGCTTGGTGACTGGCTCGTCGCGTGTCAGTGACCATTTACTTCCTCCCGTCCCCATCCGCTCTGACTGAGCGAGACCAGCCGCTTGCCGCCCTCTTTCTTCTCACGTGTGCGCCGGCGCGCTACGTGCCCTGCGCGCACCGTGGCGAGCGAAAACCGGCTTATCAGGAGGGGCTGATGACATCATGAAAATATCATGGCAGCGGGCGGCAGTCTCTTTTAACACCATGAAAATAAACATCTTTATGTTTTTTTAATGCCTGATGCACAACGTTTTACCGGCGCAGGGCTAATGTTTTTATCCCTGAGCCCTTCCTGATGTCTTTAAGCCCCCTTCTCCCTACTCTGCAACCACTGCCCGGCGGGATGTCCGCCAGGTCACGCGGCGCAGCGATGCGCCCCCAAGGTTTTCGGAGTCGTTCTTATGTCAGATACGAAGAAGATTGGCCTCATCGCCTGTACGGGCGTAGTGGCCGGTAACATGATGGGCAGCGGCATCGCGCTGCTTCCCAGTGCGCTGGCCACGATAGGTTCAATCTCGGTGTTCAGTTGGGTCATCTGCCTGTTCGGGGCGATGGGCCTGGCCTTCGTGTTCGCCCGCCTGGCCACCAAGAACCCTCAGGATGGTGGGCCTATCGCTTATGCCGGTGAGATCTCTCCCGTGTTCGGTTTCCAGACTGGTGTGCTCTATTACCACGCTAACTGGATCGGTAATCTGGCCATTGCCATCACCGGGGTCTCCTACCTGTCGGTGTTCTTCCCGATCCTCAATGATCCGATCCCGGCCGCCGTTGCCACCATCGTTGCGGTCTGGGTGTTCACCTTTGTCAACCTGCTCGGCGGCAGCTGGGTGAGCCGTTTGACCACCTTAGGCCTGGTGCTGATCCTGATCCCGGTGATCGGTACCGCCCTGATCGGCTGGGGTCACTTCGACGGCGCCCTCTACAACCAGAACTGGAACACCTCCGGCAGCAACGACATCCACGCCGTCATCAGCGCCGTGCTGATCTGCCTGTGGTCTTTCGTCGGGGTCGAATCGGCGGCGGTCTCCTCCGGCATGGTCAAGAACCCCAAGCGCACCGTACCGATCGCCACCATGCTCGGTACCGCCATGGCCGGTGTCATCTACATCCTCTCGACCCAGGTGATCAGCGGCATGTTCCCAGCGGCCGACGTGGCTGCCTCCGGGGCCCCGTTCGCCATGGCGGCGGCGGCGATCTTCGGGGAGTGGTCAGCACCGTTTGTCTCTGCCTTCACCGCCCTGGCCTGCTTCACCTCGCTCGGCTCCTGGATGATGCTGGTGGGCGAAGCCGGCAAGCGCGCCGCCCATGATGGCAACTTCCCGAAAATCTATGGGGAAGTGGACAAGAACGGCGTCGCCAAGAAGGGGCTGGTGCTGGCCTCGCTCAAGATGACGGCGCTGATGGTGGTGCTGACCGCCTTCACCGCCCAGTCTGCCCACGCGGCCGATCTGTTCAACGTGCTGACCACAGATGCGGTGCTGCTGACCATGCTGCCCTACTTCTACTCCAGCATTAACCTCATTCGCTTCGAGGGAATGACCTCCCGCAGTGCCGGCGTCATGCTCTTCTCCGGGGTGGCCTGTGTCTTCTGCCTGATTGCTCTGGTGGGGGCCAAGGGCTCCAACCTGACCGCGACCTTTGTGGTCTCCCTGGTCATCCTCATGTTCTACGCCAAGAAACTTGGCCTGCGTCAGCACGACGCCCAGCAAACCAGTCACGCCTCGGCCTGATTCCCCTTTCCTTCCGCAGCGGCGCTCCCACTCACCCTGAATCACAGGGGGAGCGCCCCCTTACACGTGGAGTGTTCTATGAATATCATCGCCATCCTCAACCACCTGGGGGTCTTCTTCAAAGAAGAGCCGATCCATCAGTTGCAGGCTTCCCTTGAGAGCAAGGGGTTTCAGGTGGTCTATCCGGTCGACGTACAAGATCTGCTGAAGCTCATCGAGAAGAACCCGCGCGTGACCGGTGTCATCTTCGACTGGGACAAGTACTCCCTCGGTCTGTGTAAAGAGATCCACGATCGCAACGAAAAGCTGCCGATCTTCGCCTTCGCCAACGATCAGTCGACCCTCGACATCCACCTGGCCGACCTGCGCCTCAACGTGCACTTCTTCGAGTACCGTCTCGGCATGGCCGACGACATCGCCCTCAAGATGGGGCAGGCGACTCAGGACTATCAGGATACTATCCTGCCTCCGTTCACCAAGGCGCTGTTCAAGTACGTGGAAGAGGGCAAGTACACCTTCTGCACCCCGGGTCACATGGGGGGCACTGCCTTCCAGATGAGCCCGGCCGGTAGCATCTTCTATGACTTCTACGGCCCCAACGCCTTCAAGGCGGACGTCTCCATCTCCATGCCGGAGCTGGGCTCGCTGCTCGATCACTCCGGCCCGCACAAGGAGGCCGAAGAGTACATCGCGCGCACCTTCAACGCCGATCGCTCCTACATCGTCACCAACGGCACCTCGACGGCCAACAAGATCGTCGGCATGTTCTCGGCGCCGGCCGGCAGCACTGTGCTGGTGGATCGCAACTGCCACAAATCGCTCACCCACCTGATGATGATGAGCGACGTGACCCCGATCTATTTCCGCCCGACCCGCAACGCCTACGGCATCCTCGGCGGTATTCCGCAAAGCGAGTTCTTGCCCGAGACCATCCATGCCAAGGTCGCGGCGACCCCAGGCGCCAAGATGCCGCGCTACGCAGTGATCACCAACTCCACCTATGACGGCCTGCTCTACAACACCGGCTTCATCAAGGAGAACCTGGAGACCCCCTTCATCCACTTCGACAGCGCCTGGGTGCCTTACACCAACTTCAGCCCCATCTATGAGGGCAAGTGCGGCATGAGCGGCGACGCCATTCCGGGCAAGGTGGTCTATGAGACCCAATCCACCCACAAGCTGCTGGCGGCCTTCTCCCAGGGCTCGATGATCCACATCAAGGGGGAGGTGGAGGAGGAGACCTTCAACGAAGCCTTCATGATGCACACCTCCACCTCACCGCAATACGGCATCGTCGCCTCCACCGAGATCGCGGCGGCCATGATGCGCGGCAACACCGGCAAGCGTCTGATCAAGGACTCCATCGATCGTGCTATCTCGTTTCGTAAAGAGATCAAGTACCTGCGCGAGCAGAGCGAAGGGTGGTTCTTCGACGTGTGGCAGCCGGACAACATCGATAGCGTCGAGTGCTGGAAGCTCGATCCCAAGGATGCGTGGCACGGTTTCAAGGACATCGATGACAACCACATGTACCTCGATCCCATCAAGGTGACCCTGCTCACCCCGGGGATGGGGAGTGACGGCCAGCTGCTCGGCAGCGGCATTCCGGCTTCGCTGGTCTCCAAGTTCCTGGACGAGCGCGGCATCGTGGTTGAGAAGACCGGCCCCTACAACCTGCTGTTCCTCTTCTCCATCGGTATCGATCAGTCCAAGGCGATGCAGCTGCTGCGCGCCCTGACCGAGTTCAAGCGTGCCTATGACCTCAACCTGAGCATCAAGAAGATGCTGCCGGCCCTCTACAACGAGGCCCCGCACTTCTATGAAGGTATGCGCATCCAGGAGCTGGCCCAGGCCATCCACGAGCTGACCATCAAGTACCGCCTGCCGGAGCTGATGTTCAAGGCCTTCGACGTACTGCCCGAGATGAAGATGACCCCGCACGCCGCCTGGCAGCAAGAGCTGGCCGGTAACGTGGAAGAGGTGCCGTTGCAGCAGATGGTGGGCCGCGTCAGCGCCAACATGATCCTGCCCTATCCGCCGGGAGTGCCGCTGGTGCTGCCGGGTGAGGTGGTGACCGATGCGTCGCGTCCGGTACTGGACTTCCTGCAGATGCTCTGCGACATTGGCGCCCATTACCCCGGTTTCGAGACCGATATTCACGGTCTATACCGTCAGGCTGATGGCAGCTACACGGTGAAAGTACTGCGTTAAGACGCAATGATAAAAAACGGGCAGGGATGCCCGTTTTGTTGTTTTCAACTCCAACGGTGACCTTATGAAACGCATTCTCTCTATCCAGTCCCACGTGGTATTCGGCTGCGCCGGCAACAGCGCCGCCGTTTTTCCGATGCGCCGCCTGGGGCTGGAGGTGTGGCCTGTCAACACGGTGCAGTTCTCTAACCACACGCAATATCGTCAGGGCTGGCGCGGCATGGCGATGCCGGCAGGGCACATCAGCGATCTGGTAGAGGGGATGGCCGGGATCGAGGTGCTCGGTCAGTGTGATGCGGTGCTCAGCGGCTACCTCGGCTCGGCGGCCCAAGGCGATGAGATCCTCGCTGCCGTGAGGCGGATCAAGGCGGCCAACCCGGCAGCGCTCTACTTCTGCGATCCGGTCATGGGCCACCCGGAGAAGGGGTGTATCGTCGCCCCCGGCGTGAGCGAGTTTCTGACCGAGCAGGCACTGCCGGTGGCTGACATCGTGGCCCCGAATCTGCTGGAGCTTGAAACCCTCACCGGGCGTCATATCGAGGATCTGGCCGGGGTGCGCAGTGCCTGCGACCAGCTACTCAGCCGCGGGGTGCAGATGGTGCTGGTCAAGCATCTGGGGCGGGCGGCGCAGCATCCTGAGCGTTTCGAGATGCTGCTGGCCTGCCGTGAGGGATTTTTCCACATCGAGCGCCCGCTCTATGATTTTGCGTTGCAGCCGGTTGGGGTGGGGGATCTGCTCAGTGCCATGATGCTGGCCAACCTGTTGGTCGGTCATGATCCGGTGGCCGCCTTTGAGCGTACCAATGCCTCGGTCGATGCGGTGCTCAAGGCGACCTGGCAGGCGGGGGCGTATGAGTTGCAACTGGTGGCGGCGCAAGAGGCGTTGGCCGCGCCTGTGGTGAGACACCGGGCGCAACGCCTTAACTGATACAAGGTGATAACAACGGCGGGGTGCATGGGCCACCCCGCTGTTGTTTACGGCGCCGCTGTCACATTTACCTAACAAAAAAGGGGCGACAGGCAAAATTAATCAAATATTGTTTATGTTTTGTAGCTAATGGCGATTTTTTGTGTGATCCCCACACGTCAAAAACAGACTGAAATCAAACTTTCGTTGAAAACTTCAAAAAACACTGTGCTTGTAAAGGGCATTTGACTAGAGTCGTCCTTGCACAGGGTGAGCGCGTTAACGACATGTTGAATGCGCAGGGGTACACCCTGGATTCCGGGTAGAGGCCGCCGGCACAGCGGCATTGTGGCAGACAGCACAAGGAAGGGTGTTATCGCAATCAGGATGCGAATGCAGCCCCCGGTCACACACAATAAATTTCGACAGGAATGACAGATGTCTGACATGAATATTGCCGCCGAAGGCGTCGTAGCCCAGCAGGTCTCTCAGGCGAGCCGCTGGCAAAAGGTTGACCTGGTGTGGATGCTGGGTCTGTATGGCACCGCAATCGGAGCCGGCGTGCTGTTTCTGCCGATCAACGCCGGTGTCGGTGGGTTGTGGCCGCTGATAGCGATGCTGGTACTGGCGCTGCCGCTCACCTTCTTTGCCCACCGTGGGCTGACCCGTTTCGTGCTCTCCGGCTCGACCCGTGATGGCGACATCACCGAGGTGGTGGAAGAGCACTTCGGTAAGGCAGCCGGTAAGCTCATTACCCTGCTCTACTTCTTTGCCATCTACCCGATCCTGCTGATGTACTCGGTGGCCATCACCAACACGGTCGAGAGCCTGATGGTGCACCAGCTTGGCATGACCCCGCCGCCGCGTATCATCCTCTCCCTGGTATTGATCCTCGGCCTGATGGCGATCGTTCGCCTCGGCGGTCAGTTCATCGTCAAGGCGATGAGTGTGCTGGTGTTCCCGTTCGTGTTGACCCTGATGGGGCTGGCGCTCTACCTGATCCCGCACTGGAACGGCGCCATCATCAGCGAAGCCCCGGCCCTGTCCGATGCCTTCAGCGGTGACTTCGTGAAGACCCTGTGGCTGGCCATTCCGGTGATGGTGTTCTCCTTTAACCACTCTCCCATCATCTCCTCCTTCGCGGTGGACAATAAGGGCCGCTACGGTGAGCAGGCTGAGAAGAAGTGCAGCAGCATCCTGCTGGGCGCCCACATCATGATGGTGATGACCGTGATGTTCTTCGTGTTCAGTTGCGTGCTGAGCCTCTCCCCGGCTGACCTGATGGCCGCCAAGGAGCAGAACATCTCCATCCTCTCCTATCTGGCCAACCACTTCGACAACCCGGTGATCGCCACTGTGGCACCGCTCATCGCCATGGTCGCCATCAGCAAGTCGTTCCTCGGTCACTACCTGGGAGCCCAGGAAGGGATGAACGGCCTGATGGCCAAGGCGCTGCGCGAGCAGGGAAAGAAAGTGGATGTGAAGCAGCTCAACAAGGTGACCGCTGTCTTCATGATCCTGACCACCTGGATCATCGCCACCATCAACCCGAGCATCCTCGGCATGATTGAAGATTTGGGTGGCCCGATCATCGCCATGCTGCTGTTCCTGATGCCGATGTACGCCATCATCAAGGTACCGGCCATGCGCAAGTACGCCGGCAACCTGAGCAACGGTTTCGTTACCCTGATTGGCCTCATCGCCATGTCTGGTATCCTCTACAAGCTGCTGTTCTGATAACCGTCAGGCCAGTGATAAAAGCCGCCCTTCGGGGCGGCTTTTGCATTGGTGCGCTGGCACGTTTCTCGCACTCCCTCCTGGCGCGAATCATCAGGCCTGATGAAGGTGCGTCAGACGGCAGTGGCCATGTGGCCGGAAAATGTGACTCTCATTGTGCGAGGACCCTCATGTTCAACTCCAAACTCAAGCAGGAGCTGGCCGCGCTTGGCCAGAGTCTGGCCCGGATCGAGGCATTCGACCAAGGCTTGCGCCAGCATCTGGCGATGGCCGAGTTTAGCCCCGAAGGGGTGTGCCTCGAAGCCAGCCCCCTGTTTTTGCAGCTGGTGGGGTATGCCAGGCATGAGTTGGTGGCGCAGCCCCACACCCTGTTGTGTGATCCGGCTGATACCAAAATGCAACGCTACCGTGATTTATGGATGCAATTGGCAAATGGCCGCCCCCAGCAGGGGATCTTCCGCCACCTCGGCAAAGGGGGGAGGGAGCTGTGGCTGGAGACGACCTATTTCCCGGTGCGCGAAGAGGCGCGGGTGGAGAAGATAGTGCTGGTCGCTTCTGAGGTGACGGCGATGTATACGCAGCTCATCACCCTCCAGTCGGTGTTTGCGGCGCTCGATCGCTCCATGGCCATCATCGAGTTTCAGCCCGATGGCAATATCCTCACCGCCAACAGCAACTTCCTCAACACCATGGGTTATCGGCTTGAAGAGATCGTCGGGCGCCATCATCGCCTCTTTTGCGACGAGCGTTTCTATCAGGAAAACCCGAACTTCTGGGCCGAGTTGGGCAGTGGGCAGTTCCAGTCAGGGCGCTTCCTTCGCTTTGACAAACAGGGGCGTGAAATCTGGCTGGAGGCGACTTACAACGCGGTGCGTGACTCCGATGGCAGAGTGGTCAAGGTGGTGAAGTTTGCCTCTGATATCACCGAGCGGATCAAGCAGGCGCAGGCGGTGCAAGAGGTGGCCGGGGTGGCCCACGAGACCGCCATCGTCACCGAGCAGTCGGCCGGACGTGGCGCCGAGTTGCTGCTGGGGGCGGTGTCGACGTCCGGCAGCATCGTCAGCCAGATGGAGAGCGCCAGCACCCTGATGGCGCGGCTCAGCGAGCAGGCCAAGAGTATCGAGGCGATCGTCTCGACCATCAGCAGCATCGCCGATCAGACCAACCTACTGGCGCTTAACGCCGCCATTGAGGCCGCCCGCGCCGGCGAGCAGGGGAGGGGATTTGCGGTGGTGGCTGATGAGGTGCGCCAGCTGGCCGCCCGAACCTCCTATTCCACCAGCGAGATAGCCGGTGTGGTGCAGCAGAATCAGGCGCTGACCAGCCAGGTGAACGATCAGATGCAGGCTGCCGCCCAGCGTGCCCGGCAGGGACAGCAGCAAATTGGTGAGGTGGCCGACGTGATGGAGGAGATCCGGCGCGGTGCTGAGCATGTCGCTGCCACCATCGCTGGGCTCTCCCGCTAAAGCATGTAGCTGGCGCACAACAGATAATATGCATGGAGAGTGGGTTTTCCCCTGCACAAGCGGGCATAGCGTTCGGGGGCGTCATCACGGCCCTTCTCTCTCGCGTGATGTCGGTTGCCTTCGTTGCCTGTACGTTGTCGATGCTGAATATCGCTTGTTATAGGCAGCCTCATTTCGCTGGGGTGGCGTGCTCAAGGGCGTTGTTTCCCAAATCGATGCAGCTTGAATGGAACTAACAGAGGACTTGGTGATCTGATCACCACCATCCTCTTCAAGTCTGCATTATGGGCAAGTCGCTTCACCCCATCACCAATTGGCCTAAATACAACAAGTCTTTGATTAACCGAGGTTCACTCACCTTCTGGGTTGATGCCGAAGTCATGAACAACTGGCTCTACCACGACCATCATGGGCGGCGGGGCCGCAGCCAGCTTTACACTGACCAGACCATCTGTACCTTCCTGATGCTCAAGGGAATTTTCAACCTCACTCTGCGGGCTACTCAGGGACTATTCGACTCCCTGTTCGAGTTGATGAATGTGCCGTTGTGCGCACCGGACTATAGCTGTGTCAGCAAGCGGGCCCGCACGGTGACCGTGACCTATCGGCAGCCCAGCAAGGGGCGCATCACCGACCTGGTTATCGACTCGACTGGCCTGAAGGTGTTTGGCGAAGGCGAGTGGAAGGTTAGAAAACATGGCGCTGAGAAGCGGCGAGTGTGGCGCAAGTTGCATCTGGCGGTAGACCCGGTGAGCCACGATATCGTGGCGGCGGAAGTCTCGCTGGAAAATGTCCATGATGCTGAGGTGTTGCCCACCTTGCTTAACCCTCTGCGGCGTAAGCTGGGGCGTGTTTATGCAGATGGCGCCTATGACAGCAAGGCCAGCCATCAGCTTATCTCGCGCAAAGGGGCGATAGCCTGTATCCCGCCTCGCAAGAGTGCGGGGCTCTGGAAAAAGGGGCATCCAAGAAATGAGGCTGTGCTGGTGATGCGCAAGGAAGGGTTGGCGCACTGGAAGAAGATATCGGGGTATCACCGTCGCTCGCTGGCAGAGACGGCGATGTACCGGTTCAAACAGTTGCTGACGGGGAAAATCAGTCTGCGTAACTACAACGGTCAAGTGGGAGAGGTCATGGCCTACGTGTGTGCGATGAACAAACTGAATACCCTTGGCCTACCTGTCAGAAAGCCCCGAGTGTAGCGCTCACCCTGGGCTGGGAACGTCATGACTTGCTGGCTGATTTGGGAAACAACGCCGATGAGATCGACTTTGAAGGCAGAGTCTGGAACATTCCTGCAGATAGAATGAAGATGGATCGCCCTCATCGGGTGCCACTGACCTCGCAAGCACTTTCCCTTTTAGAACGCATGAAGCCCATTAGCGGGCACCGTCCCTATGTCTTCCCTGGATATCGCGATCCGTTAGGACATATCAACAATCAAAGTGCGAATGCAGCTCTGAAGAGATTGGGATATGGCGGCAGACTAGTCGCCCATGGTTTACGTTCCCTTGGTAGCACGACCCTGAACGAACAAGGGTTCAACCCAGACGCTATTGAAGCAGCACTTTCCCATAGTGATGAGAACGAAATCCGCCGAGCCTACAACCGAACAGACTATTTTGAACAACGAGTAATCATGATGGATTGGTGGAGTAACCATATTGAGCAAGCCAGCCAAGGTAATTTATCTCTAGCTATTGGCTTTCAAATCCGTCAAGCCGTGAATGAGTAAATATAAAATCAAGGCGACCTTCGATATAAAAGGAAAAGTAAAGAGGCATTAGCATGGTTGATAAGCTACAGCAAGGAAAACCATCTCTCATCCCTCTCGAGTATTGCACACCTGTACGAGCTGCTCGTTTATTGGATTGTGAGCTTGAAGACATATATCATTGGGCATACATTGGTGCCATCATATTTTATGCGGACTTTACCGACTCTGAGTTCTACTATAGTAAGTATGAGGACTCGGTTATTATAAATGATGATATTGGTAACAAATTCGCCACTGAAATAATAGTAGATGAGACCATTCCTAAAATTTACTCATACACTGATTCGAGAAGAACTGAATTTGGCTTATACGGCCCAGATAATTTTATCTATGATGCATCGCTGAATTTTCCTCCTCAAGATGAATCGGTTAACATTCAGATTTCTATCTCTGGCTTCTGGGAAGTAAATAACTTCAAGATATCTCACACAGAAGTTTTTGGGCGGCGTAGCCCTCTACATTGGGATCTCAGAGCTAGTTATGTTGAAGATGGAGCTTCTCATGCTAAATACATCAATTTATTAGATATCGAAATATGTGATATGAATAGCAGATTGAGGGTGATGCATGATGATTTGAAAAAAATCTATGAACACATGATATCTGGTGAGTTGATGGTAAAAAATAATTATATAAACCAAACCAGAGCAAGCCATTTTACTACAGAAAAAAGACATAAGCCTCATGGCAATGCAGAAAGATTTGCAGCCAATCGTGAAGTAGTGCTAAAGGCTGCTATCTACGCTAAAGCACAGTGGCCAGAAGAATGTAGTACAGCCAAGGGGTGGGCTGAAATCATTTTAGATCAAGAATGGACTCTTTTTGGTGAAAAAGGGTGTCCACTGGAAATCAATACAATCGAGAGATTGCTTGGCTCCGCAATGAATAAGCCATACGTAGATTCTCCATAATGAATGACTATTGACGTGTAAATTTACTAAGCAGTTTAATAAATATTACACGTCATCGTTTCCCGTCCAACTCGTGCTCTAATAACTCCATCGACACAAAACGATGAGGCAATTATGGAGCAATACATCCCAACCCCCAATCAAACACTACGTTTTATTCGTGTTGGGGAGGCAGTTAAAAAAACAGGATTATCAAAAAGCTCTATCTATGACTTGATGGCCCAAGATCTTTTCCCCAAAACGGTTCGCCTTGGAGCTCGATCGGTAGCATTTATCGAATCAGAAATCGATGCTTGGATGGTAGAGCGTATCGCCACACGCAATGTTCCCAATAAACGGCATCAATAGGGTAAATACGCTTAGGGGATAACTGCTACCGCCCACAGGTCGGACCGATGACCTATGGACGGCTTAGCGCAGTTACCCCCAGTCGCAACGAGAATTTTACTCCTGCGCTTTTAGATCCTGTTTATCTCTTGTTTATATATATTTAAGGGACGATAACCATCTGATTATAAACAGAAAAAACATTAATAGGTGAAGCAAAATGGGGTGAAGGTGAAGCAAAACAGAGTGAAGGTGAAGCAAAACAGGGTGAAGGTGAAGCAAAACAGAGTGCTTGTGGATAACTCAATAATGAGTACTACAATTAGTGAACGGGAGCATTAATGATGGAACATATCGGGATTGCCCTACTACCACAGCAAGAATTGATAGACCTGATAGAGTCAGTATCACCTAACCTACATCCCGAGCATGTTGAATTACTGGCCAAACAGTTGCAGCCAGCGCTCGCACCGCTTAATGCAGCATTTGCGATTGTCGCTAACCACCCTGTTCTGCATGAAGCTTTCGGCGAGCTGCTGTGCCGCATAGGCGCAGGCATGGAGGGCATTGCATGATCGCTCTGGTTCTGGCCGCTGCTGTAGCGGCCTCAGATGCCCCGCTGGGGGCTGTCGATATGGCCGCCACGGCGGCCAAGGTGCAGGCCGACATCAAGCGGATGTGCCCTTGGGTACCCATCAAGGTGGTGGAGTGCAACAACGCGCTCCCCTGCTCCAAGGCGGAGCTCAAGCGGGTTATGGAGCTGCACAACCGTTGCAATGACTCCCTTCGCCGCATACTGGCCTGCACGGCCTCCGGCGTTCCAGTGGACGTGTGCAAACAAAGTCTTTAATTAAATAAAGGTGAAGTGAATTAATATTTATCTTCACCTTCAAAAACGCATCATTTAATTGTCTAAATTATCTGCCACTTGTATATTGCATATATACAAACGGGAGGCTATATGTTTTCAAAAATGCTTTTAGCAAAAGCTAAACAGTATTCTGTTGCCGGTGTGTTGTTTGCGGGTATCTGGATGGGCTCTAGCTTAAACGCCCGTGCTGTATTAATGGCGTATGATTGGCCCGCCTTTCATGCTGTTATGATAGAAATGCTGATGTTTATCCAGTTTATTTCTTGCGTTTGGGTTGTGTTGAAATGCCGAGCTGCAATTCCCGCGATCTTGTTGTTAATTGGTGTGTGGCAAGCGCCAATATTGATTGACGTTCTTTCTGGGTATCGTGCTGCTGTTGATCTGTTCGGGGCCAAGTTCCTGCTTGTTGTGCTGTTGATACTCCCTATTCTTATCACCTGTTTGGCTAAGGGAGGGGATGCGATGCCCAAGGAGGGAGATCATGTTGAAGCTGGCGTTGTTTCCCAAATCAGCCAGCAAGTCATGACGTTCCCAGCCCAGGGTGAGCGCTACACTCGGGGCTTTCTGACAGGTAGGCCAAGGGTATTCAGTTTGTTCATCGCACACACGTAGGCCATGACCTCTCCCACTTGACCGTTGTAGTTACGCAGACTGATTTTCCCCGTCAGCAACTGTTTGAACCGGTACATCGCCGTCTCTGCCAGCGAGCGACGGTGATACCCCGATATCTTCTTCCAGTGCGCCAACCCTTCCTTGCGCATCACCAGCACAGCCTCATTTCTTGGATGCCCCTTTTTCCAGAGCCCCGCACTCTTGCGAGGCGGGATACAGGCTATCGCCCCTTTGCGCGAGATAAGCTGATGGCTGGCCTTGCTGTCATAGGCGCCATCTGCATAAACACGCCCCAGCTTACGCCGCAGAGGGTTAAGCAAGGTGGGCAACACCTCAGCATCATGGACATTTTCCAGCGAGACTTCCGCCGCCACGATATCGTGGCTCACCGGGTCTACCGCCAGATGCAACTTGCGCCACACTCGCCGCTTCTCAGCGCCATGTTTTCTAACCTTCCACTCGCCTTCGCCAAACACCTTCAGGCCAGTCGAGTCGATAACCAGGTCGGTGATGCGCCCCTTGCTGGGCTGCCGATAGGTCACGGTCACCGTGCGGGCCCGCTTGCTGACACAGCTATAGTCCGGTGCGCACAACGGCACATTCATCAACTCGAACAGGGAGTCGAATAGTCCCTGAGTAGCCCGCAGAGTGAGGTTGAAAATTCCCTTGAGCATCAGGAAGGTACAGATGGTCTGGTCAGTGTAAAGCTGGCTGCGGCCCCGCCGCCCATGATGGTCGTGGTAGAGCCAGTTGTTCATGACTTCGGCATCAACCCAGAAGGTGAGTGAACCTCGGTTAATTAAAGACTTGTTGTATTTAGGCCAATTGGTGATGGGGTGAAGCGACTTGCCCATAATGCAGACTTGAAGAGGATGGTGGTGATCAGATCACCAAGTCCTCTGTTAGTTCCATTCAAGCTGCATCGATTTGGGAAACAACGCCATGATCGAGCCGTCCATTGGCGATATCGGCTATCAGCATAGGTAATTCTGTCGGCTTTAGGGTCGGCATGTGCTTCTTGCTTGGCTTTTTGAACACCTTGCGAATTGCTGCACAGGGGTTGGCATCGAGTAAACCGTGGTTAACGCTGTAGTCGAGGATTTCGTTAATCCGTTGGCACAGTCTCCGCACCGTCTCATGCTTACCGTCTGCTTCTATGGGGCGAAGCATCTCAATTACTTTAGGCGCCCGGATCTGGTTGATTGGCATAGAACCAATGAATGGCAGCACATACAGCTCAAGAGATCGCCATGAGTCATCAGCATAGGCTTCCGATACGTCATGGCGCTTCAACTCAAGCCACATGGCAGCCATACGTTCGAACGTGTTCGCGTTGGCTTCTTGTTCTGCCTGAACAAACGCAATTTGCTCTTCTTTATGACGTTTGGGGTCGATTGCTTGAGTCAATAGAGCACGAGCTTCTCGCCGCCGTTCTCGGGCTGCGGCAAGAGTAACATCAGGGTAGGGGCCAAAACTGATATTGGCGCGTTTCTTGTCGCTCGGCCTGTAGTAGTTGAACACCCATAGCCTCGCACCATTCGGCTTAACCCTTAGGTAAAGCCCGTCACCGTCACCCAAGCTGTATTCCTTGGCTTCAGGCTTGGCGGTTCTCAGCTTTGAGTCGGTCAGCTTGTCTTTACTCACGGCACATTCCCCCAGTAGTAACACCAAAACCGGTGTTACAAAACCAATGTGACCGTAGATGTTACTCTTATGGCTGGATTTAGGCGACTTGCTCGGACTACCGCGGACAACAAAAAACCCGCAAGACGTTGAATCTTGCGGGTTTCTGTACTTCTTCGTTCCCGGCCGGAACAGTGTTTGGTGGAGCTGGCGGGACTCGAACCCGCGTCCAAAATTCCTACATCCTCGGCACTACATGCTTAGTCACTCTTTACATTCGCCAACCCGCTGCGGAGAGACACGCCACGAATAGACTAGCTCGATTGGTTTTAACGCTTCCGCCCCGAGCAGGACTTCCACGCGATCCTGTGAAGGATGACCTTCCATTTCCCTAGGACACAGGCAAGCTAGGGGAGAAGGGCTCAACGCAGGTTATTAAGCTGCGAGTGCGTAGGTTTCGTCGTTTGCGACTATTTTTTTGCGGCTTTTTAGCGAGGCCAACCGCACCTCGGCATGCACCTTGGGTTTCGAGAATCCTGTCGAATCCAAAATCAGCCCCAAGTAGCAGCGATTGTACGCGCTTCGACGAGCCTCTGGCAAGGCTCATAGACGAATTGACCGGCATTTGCCGGTCAATCGAAGAAAGTTTGTGCAGACAAGGGGTTAGCCCAGACGCTTGTTCTTCATGATGCGCGCTTTCTCGCGGCTCCACTCCCGCTCCTTGGTGGCTTCGCGCTTGTCGTGATCCTTCTTGCCCTTCACCAGGCCGATCTCGACCTTGACCCAGGGGCCCTTCCAGTAGAGGGCGAGCGGCACGACGGTATAACCTTGACGCTCGATGAGGCCGGTCAGCCGATCCAGCTCGCGGCGGCTTAGCAGCAGCTTGCGCAGACGGGTCGGATCACAGACGACGTGGCTTGAGGCCATCTGCAATGGCAAGAAGGTGGCGCCGAACAGGTAGGCCTCGCCGCGCTGAAAGCTGATGTAGGCCTCACCGATATTGGCCTTGCCTGCCCGCAGGGATTTGACTTCCCATCCGAGCAGGGAGAGGCCGGCTTCGACCTTCTCTTCGATGAAGTATTCGTGGCGCGCCGTCCTGTTCAAAGCGATGGTGTTGGAGCCGGCTTTGTTTTTACTGTTCTTTTTAGTCATGAAGGGCGATTCCGGCAGAGTAATAAAGGCCGCCATTATACGTCCCTGTCGGCGGCTGTAAAATGTGCGATGGGCCGAGTGAACAATTGTTACACAGGGATGACGGTGATTTTGCGGCGCACGGTGGTAGAATCGCCGCGACAGGATTGAAGGAAGTGCCATGCCCCGTATAAACCGTAGTGCGCTGGTGATGTTCAGCGCCGAGCAGATGTTTAAGCTGGTTAATGATGTCCATGCTTACCCCCAGTTTCTGCCTGGCTGTGTTGGTAGTCAGGTGCATGAGCAGGGGGAGGATTATATGACCGCCTCGGTTGAGGTGGCCAAGGCGGGTATCGCCAAGACCTTTACCACTCGCAACGAGCTCGAGCCCCACCATCGCATTAGCATGCAGTTGGTCGATGGCCCCTTTAGCAAGCTGATGGGCTGGTGGACCTTCACCCCCCTTGATGTGGATGCTTGTAAGGTGGAGTTTGAACTCGACTTCGAATTTACCAACCGCTTGGTCGAGCTGGCGTTCGGTCAGGTGTTCCGTGAGCTGGTGGGCGCCATGGTCAATGCCTTTACCCATCGCGCCAAGGAGGTTTACGGTGTCTGAATCCTTACTCGTAGAGGTGGCCTATGCCCTGCCTGAGCGCCAGACCGTGCTCAAGCTCAAGGTGCGTCCCGGCACCACGGCCGAGCAGGCGATCCACTCATCCGGCATCCTGGCACTCCATCCCGAAATTGATCTGACGGTCAACAAAATTGGCATCTACAGCCGTCCGGTGAAGCTGACCGACGAGCTGCACGATGGCGATCGGGTCGAGATCTATCGTCCACTCATTGCCGATCCACGCGAGATGCGTAAAAAGCGTGCCGACAAGGCAAAAGAGGAGGGGCGCGCCAACCCGGTGACGGGGGCTCGTCTTAGTTAAGTCGGTGTGCTGTAAGGGGATGGAGTCAGAGAGGCTGCCCTAAACGCGTGGCTTGAACGTAGCCCACCGCGCGTCATCGTTTCATCACCCGTGTATCGTTTTTGTCCCTGCCTCCCGAGGCGTTCATATGGTCGTGAGTCTTGTCTTATCAAAGCCATCTGCCACGCAGATGGCTTTGCATTGTATCGTCACATAGCTGCTTCGGCAGGCGCTTCGCTCTTGACGCCGCTGATGCGCACCTCGACCCGGCGATCCGGAGCCAGACAGGGGATGAGCTCAACCTTCGCCTTGATGCCATCGCACTGATTGCCAGTGACCGGGCTGCCCTCACCGCGACCGATGGCGCTTACCTTGTCGGCCGGAAGACCCTGACCGATGAGGTAGTCGGCGACTGTCTTGGCCCTGGCCTCGGAGAGGCGCTGGTTGTAGGCATCGGAGCCGATGCGGTCGGTATAGCCATAGACTTCGGCATTGCCATCCTTGGGCTGTTCGGCAGCTATCTGCTGATAGAGCGACTGTAGCGCCGCTTCACCCTCGGGTTTGAGGGTGGCCTTGTTGAAGTCAAACAGCACGTCGGAGCTCAGGTTGAAGGTCTTATCGACGGGCTCGGGAGCTGGAGGAGGGGGGATCACGGCCGGAGTCGGTACCGGATCGGCTGCACGGCTGCGGTTGGGATGGATCACCAGCTCCAGGGTTGCCGTGCTGGCGTCAGTGACCCAACGCTCGGTGCCGCTGCCGATGTTCCCGTTGCTGGCATCGTCACCGACGCGCACCATATAGCGGTAACGGGCTTGCAGATCGACCCAGTCATGTACTCGCCAGGTGGCCCCCAGCCCGACGAGGGGAGCCAAGTCGGTGTCGCTGCCGTTGATGGTGTCCACCGTGTAGAGATAGGCGCCCCCCTCGGCAAACAGGGAGAAGGCATCACCGAGGGGGGAGCCGGCCGATCCCGCTCAGGGTTGCCCCTTGGCTTTTGAAGTCCTCGTCATCGACCTGCCACTTGCCGGTGTTGAGGTAGCCCAGCTCACCGCCAAAATAGTCGTTGACGTTGTAACCGACGAAGACGTTAAAAGCGGTCCCGTGTTTGTCGACGTCAGAGCCGAGATCCTTCAAATCATGGGCGATGGATGCCCCGCCACCTGCGCCGATATACCAGTCGCCAGCCTGGGACGGCGCCGCCAGGGCCAAAGCAATCAATGCACCAATGGTTGTTGCTCTCATTATGTTTCCCTCTTTTGCCAAATCCTGTTGATAAGCATCACTTTAGTTATAGCTGTTATCCCCAGGAATACGGGATGGGATAGGTAAGGCGTGAGCTGGGATACAAAAAAGCCGCCTTGCGGCGGCGTTTTAATGTCAAAACATGGCGTCATTGGGTGACTTGTTGAGTCCCGGTAACCTGTACCTCAACGCGGCGATCCGGGGCCAAGCAAGCAATTTGCTTGGCGCGCGGGGTCACCTTGGCACAGCTGTCACCGGTCACAGGGTTGGCTTCACCTCGGCCTTCAATCGAGACCTTGGAAGCAGGCAAGCCCTTGCTCACCAGGAAGTCGGCCACGGTGCGGGCACGCGCCTCGGACAGACGCTGGTTGGCGGCGTCGGAGCCGATGAAGTCGGTATAACCAATCACCACGGCCTGGCCATCCGTCGGACGGGCATCCGAGATTTGCTGGTACAGGGTGTTAAGGGCGCTGGTGCCTTCCGGCTTCAGGGTGGATTTGCCAAAAGCAAACAGTACGTCGGAGCTCAGTGAGAAGTTCTTCTCAACGACGACTGGCTCGGGGGTCGGCTCAGGAGCGGGGGCCGGGGCGGGGGCCACGTAGCTGGTGCGGTTCGGGTGCAGCACCAGTTCGAGTGAGGCGATGCCGGTGTCCGTTTCCCAAGTACGGTTGTCGTCGCCCACGTTCCACAGATAGCGATAGCGGGCTTGCAGGTCGACCAGGTCGGAGACCTTAGCGGTCAGACCTAGACCAGCCAGCGGTGCGGTGCCGTTCTTGCTGTCATCGTTACCCTTGGCATGGTAGAAGTAGGCACCCCCTTCGGCGAACACCGAGAAGATGCTGTTGAGCGGCAGGCGACCGATACCGGAGAGGGTTGCACCCTGGGTCTTGAAGTCGACGCCGTCAACTCCGCCCTTACCGGCATATTGGTAGCCGAGTTCGGCGCCGAAGTTCTCATTGAAGTTGTAACCACCGAACAGACTGATGGCGGTGGCATCCTCATCGGCATCTTGGCCAAATTCGGACAGTTCGCGGAAATCGGCCCAACCAGCACCGACACCGGTGTACCAGTCATTGGCCTGAGCAGAGGTTGCGCCGATCGCCGCCAGGGCGATGGCGATAAGGGAAGGGGCCACTTTCATTTTCATCGTTATTTCTCCTCGTTGTCGCACCTGCCGAATGGACAAGTGCCGCACTCTTGGTGTGCAGGCCTGGGAGCTGCCTGCTGGAGGCCATAAAGACTCGGCCAGTTTGCATCATACCTCAGGGGGTAAGTCTGCCAGTGCCGGTCGGGCTGGCCGTCCCCCAATTTGGGGGGATGGTGCGCTCCGGCTCTGATTGGAGCACTGTACTATAAGATGGAGAGTGAAAAATGATCAATGAGTGGTTTGGTCGGATATGACGGGGTATGACACAAAAACAAAACGGGGCGCAGAGCGCCCCGTTTTTTTCATTCACCGTAGTGAAGAAAATTACTGCTGAACTTCTTGTACGCCGGTCACGCGGATTTCTACGCGACGATCCGGAGCCAGGCAGGATACCAGCTGAGCCTTAGCCTTGATACCGTCGCACTGGGTGCCGGTAACCGGGTTGGAGGCACCACGGCCTTCGATGGCAACCTTGGAAGCCGGCAGACCCTTACCAACCAGGAAGTCGGCAACGGTGCGAGCACGGGCTTCGGACAGGCGCTGGTTAGCAGCGTCAGAACCGATGCGGTCGGTGTAACCGATCACAACAGCCTTGCCATCTTTCGGGCTGGCAGCAACCAGGTCTTGGTACAGGGCGTCCAGAGCCTGCTGACCTTCCGGCTTCAGAGAAGCCTTGCCGAAGGCGAACAGTACGTCGGAGCTCAGGTCGAAGGTCTTCTCAACAACCTGCGGAGCCGGAGCTTCTTCAGCAACCGGAGCTGCAACCGGAGCTACGTAAGAGGTACGGAACGGATGGTATACAGCTTCCAGGGTACCGATGCTCTGGTTGGACTTGTAACGAGCACCGTTGTCAGCGTGCAGGTCAGCCACGTCCCACATGTAGCGGTAGCGAGCTTGCAGATCCAGGGCGTCGTTGACACGGTAGGTCACACCAGCACCAGCCAGCGGGGAAACCTTGGTGTCCTTGGTAGCCAGACCGTCGGTGTGAGCCCAGTAGGCGCCAGCTTCAGCGAACAGGGAGAAGTCACCACCAACCGGCAGACGAGCGATACCGGAGAGGGTACCACCTTGGTTTTCGTAACGATCACCGTTGGAGTTACCACGACCGGCGTACTGGTAGCCCAGTTCGGCACCCAGGTAGTCGTTGAAGTTGTAACCGGCGAAGGCGTTAGCAGCAGCGGCGTCTTCGGTACCGTGAGTCACGCCACGGACGTTGTTCAGGCCGTTGAAGTGAGCAGCACCGGCACCGGCACCGAAGTACCAGTCGTTGTCAGCAGCGTTGGCAGCGGTGGCGGACACAGCGGCCAGGGCGATGGCGATCAGGGAAGGAGCCATTTTCATCATTGTTCAATCCTCTTGGAGATAGCACGGATGCGAATCTCACATATTGATTCATGCAAGCTGCAGGCTCTGCCGAAGGGGCGGGAGACACTGGCCGGCATCCTTTTGTTATAGGGAATGCACAAAAACTAAATGCTGAGCATTCCATGTCATTTGGATGACGCTGGGCACTTTAGTCCTATCCGAGAACATGATCAAGTTCACATTCGTATCTGGTCAGCCAAAGAATGTCGCATCCATGTGACCCCGTTCATGCTGGGGTCAGTGATCCAAATAAGCGCGATAGAGCTTTCTCTCCAGCTTCATATAGGACTCAACCCAGGGGCTGCGGGGGGCGTCAGCATGATGACGAGCAGTGAAGATGGCTCGCAGATCCGCCTCAGTGGCTGAGGCAAGCAAGGGGGTGAGCATGGCCTGATAGTGACGAGCCAAATAGGGGTCCAGAGACCAGATATTGAGGATAGCGCGGAGCACGGGGGCGATGGCCGCTGGGGCGATGAAGTGGCGGCAGCCCCGTTCCAGCCAGGACTCCAGTTCGAGCAGGGCGCTTTCCGGCGCCCAGCCTTCCATGGTGGCGTCGGATGGCGGAGTCGAACAGATATTCACCTGTTGGCTATCGGGCCATATTCCCTCCTGCGTGACATAGATTGGTAGATCAGAGGGCATAGCTAGCAGAAGATGTTGCTGAGGCGCATCCAGTGCGTGATCGAGCAGCAGGGCTTCGGCGCGGGTTTCGAGACACTGTTTCAGTTGAATATCGAACTCATTCAGGTCATTTACAGTATGTAAACGTGATAATACAGATGTGGAACGCATTTAATACTCCATTACCAAGGATGGTTGAGTGGTTGTCTCTTCTTGGTGAACTGTCAGAAACGCATGATTCCCGTGCGAGGCTGTTTACCTGAGTCGAGTGAGGCATTAACATGCGTCTGCTTCAAAGGGTTGTCGCTTATTTAAGCGTTTTAAGAGAAAGAGGCTCGACCATAACGAGTCCGTAAGAACTGATACACTGACTATGAGTCGTCGCGAAAAACAAGCGGTTTACCGCACATGGAGTATGGAACCATTATGAGTCCTAACGTTGTTCCCGTAGGGAAAAAAATCCGCCAAATCCGCGAAGCGGTTGGTCTTAGCCGCCCTAAGTTTGCCGAACTGCTGGGTGTCCCGCCAACAACCTTGAAAAACTATGAACTGGGCTACCGAGAGGTCGGCGGAGCCTTCCTGGTTGCGCTGGCCCACCACGCTGAGCTGCACCAGTTCACCCTGTGGCTGCTCTCCGATAAGAAGGCCCCCGAGATTGGCCAGATTGATCCGGAAGAGTATCTGGCCAAGGCTTAATGCCTCGCTGCCACTCAAAGATGCCGCCTTAGGGCGGCATCTTTTATTTGGGCGCTTCCTCGACGCGCCTCTCACTTCGGATGGTGCTTCTGCGCCTCATGCCGACAAGACAACCTAGATTACCCCAAGACGTGACAGCTCCTCTTCGAGTTGCGGGCGCTGCCGCTCGATGCAGGCCTCTCCTTCTTCGATGGCGTCGGCGGCGCGGTGGAAATCGAGAATGGAGAAAGAGCCGAGCCTGGGCGCAAGCTGGATCTCGGGAGGGTCACCCGCCATTCGGGCGCGGGTTATCCGCTCTTGCATGATGTTGATGCTGCCGCTCATCACGCTCCACATGCCGGGGGTGGGCACCTGCTCACTACGGTTAAACCACTGGGTCAGCGGATTGAGTGAGCGCCCTTCGTCCGGCTCGTCGGCCCACGGCTGGTGGGTGTCGGCGTTGAGGTTGACCGCGATCACCACCTCGGCGCCCATGGCGCGGGCCAGCGAGATGGGCACCGGATTGACCACGGCGCCATCCACCAGCCAGCGTCCATCTAGTTGGGTGGGGGTGAGCAGGCCAGGAATGCCGCATGAGGCGCGCACCGCCTGACGCAGTGCTCCTCGTTTGAGCCAGATCTCGCGGCCTGTGTCGAGTTCGGTGGCAATGCAGGCAAACGGGATGGGGAGATCTTCGAGCTGCGACTGAGCCAATTGGCTGGCGGCGATGCCAAACACCTTGTCACCGCGAAACAGGCCGCCGGAGAAGGCAGGATCGAGTAGCCCGACCACCTGCAAGCGGGTAAAACCGCGTACCCACTCTTCGAGCTTATCGAGTTCGCCGGCCGCATAGGCGGCGCCGACAAAGCTGCCGATGGAGCAGCCGGCCACCAGATCCGGCGAGATCCCCATCCGCTCCAATCCCCTGATGATCCCGATGTGGGCCCAACCACGTGCCGCGCCGCTACCCAGGGCTAGGCCGAGGCGAGGTTTTCTTGACACCATGGTCTCTCCTGCAAGTGAAAGCGCCAGCTTAACGTGCCCGCCGGGCGGCGTCATCCGCTGATGGCCGCCACGCTGCGGTTACGCCCTTGCGCTTTGGCCTGGTAGAGCGCGCTATCGGCCTGGCTGATGGCATGATCCAGCTCGTTGGGATGGGCCATGGGGCAATAGCCGAGGCTGACGGTGACCACCAGATCGGCGTGCAACTCTCGCCAAGGGTAGTTGGCAATGACTAGGCGCAGACGCTCACTGATGATGTGTAGCTCGGCGGGATCTGCCGCTTTGCTTGCCGTATGGCGCGTCCCGGCCAGCAGCACCAAAAACTCCTCCCCTCCCCAGCGGATCAGGCGATCCTGAGGGCGCAGGGTCTGCATGCACAGCTCCACCAGCTTTTTGAGTACTTCATCGCCGATGAGATGGCCGCAGCGATCGTTCACCTGCTTGAAGTGATCGCAATCGAACATGATCACCGCCGTAGGGGGGAGCTGGCGGCTCAACTCCCGTTGCAGTGAATAGCGGTTGAGTGCGCCGGTCAGCTGATCATGGTGGGAGATGTACTCCAACTGGTGGTTCAGGGTGCGTGCCCGCAGGCTAGAGATGGCCGCCCAGGCAAAAAAGATCAGGGTAAGCAGCATGGTCTGGGATTGCTGCAACAGCGCCTTGGTCAGCGCCCAGGGACCGATGCGATAGATCAGTGTGAGCGAGTTGTGAGGAAGGGGGTGGGTCAGTTGCAGCGCCCCCCGCTGCCATACATAGGTCATCGCCTCTGATGGCAGATAGGGCGAGGTCGATGGATTGACGATGGCAAGGGGAATATTGTCCTGATTGAGCAGGGCCAGCTCCCCGGTTAAGTTGGGTTGTTGCAGCAGTTCCGTCAGGCGGGAGAGCAGCAGATCGATACTGAGCATGCCAAGAAGTGTCCCCCCTTTCATCACGGGGGCGGAGAGGGTCACCATCTGACCCAGGCCGCCTAAGTCGTCGTAAGGACGCGACAAGAGAATGGCTTCATTGGCGTTGGGGTGAGTGGTCACTGCCTGCCAGTAATCCTGCTGATAGATGGCCGGGTCGAAGCGCACATGCTCCGATGCCCGGCGCGGGTAGAGGTACATGAAGTTATCGATGCTGGTGTAGTAGACCCACCCCACGTTGTTGGTAGATTGGCCCCTTGAAGATCCAGACACTTCGCCCCTCTTAACTTAAGAGGTAGTCTTGGAGCTATGTTCAGTACTAGTCACAACGAGAAGATGGTCGAAGTGTTAACAGGGGCCGAGCGCCGTCGACGCCGGACTCCACAAGAAAAGATCGCCATCGTGCAGCAGACCTTTGAGCCCGGGATGACCGTCTCTCATGTTGCTCGCTTGCACGACGTCAACGCAAACCAGCTTTTCAAATGGCGTAAGCAATTCCAAGAAGGGTCTCTCACGGCGATCACCGCCGGTGAGGATGTTGTTCCTGCTTCCGAGTTGGCTGCTGCCATCAAGCAGATCCGAGAGCTTCAGCGTCTGCTCGGGAAGAAGACCATGGAGAACGAGATCCTCAAAGAAGCCGTGGAGTATGGTCGAGCAAAAAAATGGATTGCGCATGCGCCCTTGTTGCCGGGGACGACGATTAAGTGCTGTGAGCCAGGCTCTTAATGTATCGCGTGCGCAGCTATCCGTTCGTGTTCATCGAAAACCGGGTTGGCAAGATGGTCGTCATCATCGCCAGCGTGATGATGCAGCCTTACTTGGCCGTATCATGGAGGCGATGGCAGAGCTTCCCTCCTATGGCTATCGCCGGGTCTGGGCGCTGTTACGGCGTCAGTCTGAGGCAACAGAACAACCTGTGGTAAACGCTAAGCGGGTATATCGCGTCATGCGCGAACATGGCTTGCTGCTGGAAAGAAAACCAGCTGCACCATTGGCCCAGCAGGCACATAAGGGGCGTGTTGCCGTCAAGGAGAGCAATCGACGGTGGTGCTCAGATGGCTTCGAGTTTCGCTGCGATAACGGTGAAAAACTACGTGTCACGTTCGCCATGGATTGCTGCGATAGGGAAGCGTTGGACTGGGCGGCCAGTACTGGGGGTTACGATAGTGACACTGTGCAAGATGTCATGCTGAGGTCTGTCGAACATCGCTTTGGGGATTCGTTGCCGGCATCACCGGTGGAGTGGCTGACTGATAATGGCTCGGCGTATCGAGCCCATGAGACCCGCGCGTTTGCACGAGAAATCGGGTTGGAGCCCAGAACGACAGCAGTGAGAAGCCCACAGAGTAACGGTATAGCGGAGAGCTTCGTGAAGACGATGAAGCGAGACTATATCGAGATGATGCCAAAACCGGATAGCCGAACAGCGGTAGGCAATTTGGCTATCGCGTTTGAGCATTATAACGAGCACCACCCGCACAGCGCCTTGGGATACCGTTCACCACGGGAATTTCTGCGCAGTCGGGTATCACAACCCTAAGCGGGAAAAAGTGTCTGGACCTATGGGGTCAAATCCAGTTGGCCAGGTAGTTGCTGGCGGTGGCCAATAGCGGAGAGAGGCTCAAGGCAAGATGAAACTGGGAAGCGCGCTCACTGCCCGGTGCTGGCAGGGGGCCGTGGCCGGTCAGGGTGCCTGCGAGTAATGGAGGCAGCCCATTGGGCAGGTGCGGGATGCGCACCTGCTCTTCGTCGACACACTCCATCTGATCGAAGAGTTCTTTGGTCAATCCGGACTCAGGATTGCTGCGCAGCCGCTCCTCTGCCTGTCCGCGCATGGCCTCGAGAAAGGCGGTCACCTGTTGCAACTGGGTGGAGAGGCGCTCGGCGCTGGTATTGGCTACCTGATATTGATGTGCTTTGAACTGCCGCAGATTGTGATGAAGCGTGATAACAAGGAGCAGCGCCAGTACGATCACTAAAAGCCCCATTAAGGTGGATGATCGGTGCCAGCTTGGCGAGGGGGGCATGAACTCTCTCCCGTGAATAAATACCGCATCTATATCATGGATTTTACGATGAATGAGGTGAATTTCGCCTGAATCTCCTTTTCCATTTTGATTGTTACGTTTCGTTACATGATTACATAGTCGCGGCATAGTTTCTCTCTACAATAGCGACATCTCGCATCAGACCTGTTCCACGAGGCCCCTCTTTCATCATGAGATTGCGAATCTGGTTACCCCTGTTGGCGTTGCTCGCCACCGGATCTGTGCTTGTCTGGCACCTTTACGCTCGTCCCACTGAGTCAGCCGGCCAGCCGGGCCGGCAGGTGCCGGTGCGCTCCACCCTGGTCGAGGCGACCCGTGCCGAGCCACGCCTGCGTCTCTCCGGTACTTTGGAGGCCAATCATTCGGTGGTGATCTCCCCCGAGGTGACCGGGCGGATTTTAGATATCCCGGTACAGGCCGGTCAGCAGGTGGCCGCTGGCGCCGTGCTGGTGCGGCTGGATGCGCAAAAGCAGCAGGCCGAGCGAGCCGAGCTGGCCGCCAGCCTGCGCGATGAGGAGCGCAAGTTGCGCGACATGCGCCGGCTGGTGAGCCGTGGGGCGGTGACCCAGTCCGAGCTGGAGGGGCAGGAGGCCAGCGTGGCCATGGCGAGGGCGCGCCTCGACGGGGCCGATTACGAGCTGTCGCTGCGTACCCTCACGGCGCCGTTTGCCGGCACGGTGAGCCTCATCGATCTCAGTCGTGGCGCCTTGGTCAGCAGCGGCGTGACCTTGCTGCATCTGGATGATCTTCAGACCCTGCGCCTCGATCTGGCGGTGCCCGAGCGCTATCTGGCCATGTTGCAGCGCGGCATGGCGGTCGATGCCAGCAGCAGCGCCTGGCCCGACGAGCAGTTCAAGGGGGAGGTGAGCGCCGTCGACTCGCGCGTCTCCGAGGACTCGCAGAACATCCGGGTGCGTATCCAGATAAGCAATCCCGACGCCCGCCTCAAACCGGGCATGCTGCTCGAAGTGGCGCTGGCGCTGCCGGCCCGCGAGGTGACCCGCATCCCCTCCCAGGCGGTCGAATACGCCGGGGCTGAGCGCTTTGTCTATCGCCTCGAGGCCGACGGCAAGGTGCGCCGCATCCCGGTGCAGCTCGGTGAGCAGCACGGTGAGACGGTCTGGATCCTAACTGGTCTCAGTGCCGGTGAGCGGGTCATTGTCGAGGGGTTGGTCAACCTGCGTGACGGCGCCAGCGTGCGCGATCTGGCGCAGGAGAAAAGCTGATGTGGCTCTCTGACGTATCGGTGCGCCGCCCTCTGGTGGCGCTGGTGATCAGTGCCTTGCTCACCGTCTTTGGGGTGGTGGCATTTTCTAAGCTCACGGTGCGCGAGATGCCGGACGTGCAGACGCCGTCGGTCTCCATCACCACCACCTACGAGGGGGCCTCGCCCGCCGTGATGGAGAGCCAGGTGACCAAGCCCATCGAGGATCAGCTCTCAGGGATCAGCGGCATCAAAAACATCAACTCCATGACCCGCAAGGGGCGCTCGATGGTGACGGTCGAGTTTCGCCTCGGCTGGGACATGGTCGAGGGGGTGTCGGACGTGCGCGACGCCCTCTCGCGGGCCCGCGCCAGGCTGCCGGACGGGGTGGACGAGCCGCTCATCACCAAGGACAACGGCAACGGCGACGTCGCGATTTGGCTCAATTTCAGCAGCGATCGCATGGACAGAACTGCCCTGACCGATTACGCCAACCGAGTACTGATTGACCCCTTGAGCCTGGTCGACGGGGTGAGCGAGGTGATGCTGTCGGGCAACCTCGAGCGGGTGATGTATGTGCGCCTCAAGGCGGCCGAGATGGCGGCGCGCGGCCTCACTGTCGATGACGTCAAAACGGCCCTAGCGCGCGAGAACGTCGAGTTGCCGGGCGGCGAGGTGCGCAACAACAGCATGACGGTGTCGGTGCAAATTGAGCGCCTCTACCACACCCCGGAGGATTTCCGGGCCTTGCAGATCACCCTCGGTAAGGATGGTCGCCCCATCTATCTGGGCGACATCGCCGACGTGAACGAAGGGGCCAAGAACGAAGACAGCGCCTACCAGCGCAACGGCAAGGAGAGCCTGGGGCTTGGTATCATCGCCCAGTCCACCGCCAACCCGCTGGCGGTGGCGCAGGGGATCGAGCAAAAACTCGCTCAGATGCAGCGTTTTTTGCCCGAGGGGGCCAAGCTTGAGGTCGATTACGACTCCACCGTCTTCATCGAGCAGGCGATCCTCGAGGTGTACGAGACGCTCGCCATCTGCGCCGTGCTGGTGGTGGCGGTGCTCTATCTGTTTCTCGGCCAGGGGCGCACCACCCTCATCCCCGCCATCACGGTGCCGGTGTCGCTCATCTCGGCCTTTATTGGTGCCTGGTACCTCGGCTTTTCCATCAACCTCATCACCCTGCTGGCGCTGATCCTGGCTATCGGTCTGGTGGTCGATGACGCCATCGTGGTGGTCGAGAACATCCACCACCACCTGATGCAGGGAAAGCCGCCGCTGCTGGCGGCCTGGCATGGCACCCGCGAGGTGGGCTTTGCGGTGATCGCC
Organism: Aeromonas simiae; assembly: GCF_014892695.1. Classification (NCBI taxonomy): domain Bacteria; kingdom Pseudomonadati; phylum Pseudomonadota; class Gammaproteobacteria; order Aeromonadales; family Aeromonadaceae; genus Aeromonas; species Aeromonas simiae. Next base: position 2,453,495 of record NZ_CP040449.1, on the reverse strand, counting down.
ACCACCGCCGTGCTCATCATGGTGTTTGTGCCTATCGCCTTTATGGATGGCATGGTGGGCCGGCTGTTTACCGAGTTTGCCATCCTGCTCTCGCTGGCGGTGCTCTGCTCGTCGCTGATCGCGCTCACCCTGACCCCGGCCATGGGCTCTTGGCTGATGCGCGCCAAGGACAGGCCCAACCGCCTCACCGGCCTGCTTGACCGCGCCCTGGTTCGCTTAGAGGAGGGCTATCGCCACCTGCTCGGTGCGAGCCTGCGGCGCCGGCACTGGGCACCGCTGCTGCTGGTATTGTGCCTAGCCGGCATGGCGCTGCTCTATGCTCGCCTGCCGACCAGCCTGACCCCGACCGAGGATCGCGGCGTGGTCTATGTCTTCGTCAAAGGGGCCGAGGGCACCAGCATAGAGCGGATGAAGCGCAACATGCAGCAGGTGGAGCAGGCGGTGATGCCGCTGCTGGGGCAGGGGGTGGTGAAGTCGGTGAGCTTTAGCACCCCGGCGTTTGGGCGCGGCGGCGATCAGACCGGTCTTGCCATCATCCAGCTGACCGACTGGGCCGAGCGGGAGCAGACCTCGACCGAGTTTACCCGCACCCTCACCGCCCGCCTTGGCGACATTCCCGACGTGATGGTGCGCGCCTTCCAGCCGGGCTTTCGGCGCGGCTCTAACGCGGCGGTGCAGTTTGCCCTGCTTGGCGGCGACTATCAGGAACTGTTCGCCCAGGCTCAGGCGCTGCAACAGGCGGCGGTGGCGAGCGGCCTGATGACGGCGCCCGATCTCGACTATGCCGAGAAGACCCCTGAGCTGCGAGTGTCGATCGACCGGGTGCGCGCCGGCCAGCTCGGCATTCCGGTCTCTCAGGTGGCCAGCAGCTTGCAGACCCTGCTCGGCGGCAGCTCGCGCACCACTTATGTGGATCGGGGCGAGGAGTACGACGTTTACCTGCGCGGTGATCAGCGCGACTTCAACGGCAGTAGCGATCTCAGCCGCATCTACCTCAAGGCGGCCAGCGGCGACATGGTGAGCCTGTCGACCCTAGTGACGTTGGAGCAGGTGGCGAGCCCGCAGCGCCTCAACCACTACCAGCGCCAGAAGGCGGTCACCCTGACTGCCGACGTGGCCGCCGGTCATACCCTCGGTGAGGCGCTCGATTTTCTCGATCGCTGGGCCGCCGAGCACCTGCCGGCCGGCATGACGGTCGATTACAACGGCGAGTCGAAGGAGTATCGCGACAATCAGGGGGAGATGGGCATGGTGTTCGGCCTGGCCCTGCTGGTGGTCTATCTGGTGCTGGTGGCCCAGTTTGAGAGCTTCATCGCCCCCGGCGTGGTGATGGTGACGGTGCCGCTTGGCATCTTCGGCGGCCTGCTTGGGCTCTGGCTCACCGGTCAGGAGATGAGCATCTATGGCCAGATCGGCATGATCATGCTCATCGGCATCGTGGCTAAAAACGGCATCCTCATCGTCGAGTTCATCAACCAACTGCGCGAACGCGGGGTGCCGTTTGAAGAGGCCATCGTGCGCGCCTCGGTGCGCCGCCTGCGGCCGATCCTGATGACCTCGCTCACCGCCATCATGGGGGCGGTGCCCCTGATGCTCTCTCTGGGTGCTGGCTACGAGAGCCGCATGGCGGTGGGCACAGTGGTGTTCTTTGGCCTGACCCTCTCGACCCTGGTCACCTTGCTGCTGGTGCCGGCCATCTACGCCTTGGTGGCGCGCCATGCCGGGGTGGCCGGCGAGCGGGCCAAGGCGGTGGAGGCGGCGCTTTTTGCCGAGCGCGAGACGCCCTGACCAAAAGGGGGCCGAAAGGCCCCCGCTGGCTGGCGGGGGCGCGGTTCCCCTGCACTCTCTGGGGCTAAAAAGCCATCGCTCCTGCCGCCCCCAGCCGCTATAATGCGCGACCCGAAATGTCCCAGGTGGTCAATATGCAACCGGTTACCAACATCTTCTCCTATCCCCGCTACTGGGCCGAGTGCTACGGCACGGCGCCCTTCCTGCCCATGTCCCGCAAGGAGATGGACGCACTTGGCTGGGACAGCTGCGATGTGATCCTGGTGACCGGGGATGCCTACGTGGATCACCCGAGTTTTGGCATGGCGGTGATCGGCCGTATGCTGGAATCCCAAGGCTTTCGGGTTGGCATCATCGCCCAGCCCGACTGGTCATCGAAAGAGGACTTCATGCGCCTGGGCAAGCCCAACCTCTTCTACGGGGTGACGGCGGGCAACATGGACTCGATGATCAACCGCTACACCTCGGATAAGAAGCTGCGCCACGACGATGCCTACACCCCGGGCAACGTGGGCGGCAAGCGTCCCGATCGCGCCACCTTGGTTTATACCCAGCGCTGCAAGGAGGCCTATAAAGAGGTGCCTGTGGTGATCGGTGGCATCGAGGCCTCCTTGCGCCGCATCGCCCATTACGATTACTGGTCTGAGACCATCCGTCGCTCCATCCTGTTTGATGCCAAGGCCGACATTCTCATCTATGGCAACGCCGAGCGGCCGCTCATCGAGGTGGCCCACCGCATCGCCGCAGGCGAGAGCATCGACGCCATGCAGGATATTCGCGGCACCGCCGTCATCCGCCCCGAGCCCCTGCCGGGCTGGAGCGGGGTGGACTCGAGCAAGCTCGACCAGATTGGCCGCATCGATCCCATCATGAACCCCTACATGGAGGGGGCGCCGTGCAGCGACGACGAGAGCAGCGCGCCGGCAGCCCAAGAGGCCCAACCCGTGCTGGTGCAGCCGGCCAAGCCCAAGCCGTGGGAGAAGACCTATGTGAAGCTGCCGGCGTTCGAGCGGGTGAAAGAGGACAAGGTGCTCTACGCCCATGCGTCGCGCATCTTGCACCACGAGACCAACCCCGGCTGCGCCCGCGCCCTCTCTCAGGCCCACGGCGATCGCATCATTTGGGTCAACCCGCCCGCCTTCCCGCTTGAGACCGATGAGATGGACGGGGTGTTCGGCTTGCCCTATCAGCGGGTGCCGCACCCGGCCTATGGCAACGAGAAGATCCCGGCCTATGACATGATCAAGACCTCGGTCAACATCATGCGCGGCTGCTTCGGCGGCTGCTCCTTTTGCTCCATCACCGAGCACGAGGGGCGCATCATCCAGAGCCGCTCGCAGGAGTCGATCATCAAAGAGATCGAAGAGATCCGCGACAAGGTGCCGGGCTTTACCGGGGTCATCTCGGATCTTGGCGGCCCCACCGCCAACATGTACCAGCTGCGCTGCAAGAACCCTAAGGCCGAGCAGACCTGCCGGCGCGCCTCCTGCGTCTGGCCGACCATCTGCCCGCACATGGACACCGACCACACCCCGACCATCAACCTCTATCGCAAGGCGCGCGACTTGAAGGGCATCAAGAAGATCCTGATCGCCTCCGGGGTGCGCTATGACCTGGCGGTGGAAGATCCGCGCTACGTCAAGGAGCTGGCCAAGTACCACGTGGGCGGCTACCTCAAGATTGCCCCGGAGCACACCGAAGAGGGGCCGCTCTCTAAGATGATGAAGCCGGGGATGGGCTCCTATTACAAGTTCAAGGAGCTGTTTGACAAGTTCTCCAAAGAGGCGGGCAAGCAGCAGTACCTGATCCCTTACTTCATCGCCGCCCACCCCGGCACCACGGATGAGGACATGGTCAATCTGGCCCTGTGGCTTAAAGAGAACCGCTTCAAGCTCGATCAGGTGCAAAACTTCTACCCGTCGCCGCTCGCCAACGCCACCACCATGTATTACACGGAGAAAAATCCGCTCAGCAAGGTGCACCGGATCGGCGGCGATGTGTTTGTCGCCAAGGGCGAGCGCCGCCGCCGCCTGCACAAGGCAATATTGCGCTACCACGATCCGGCCGGCTGGCCGCTCATTCGCGAGGCCCTGCTCGAGATGGGCAAGGGCTACCTCATCGGCAATGGCCCCGAGTGTCTGGTGCCGCCGGAAGGCCGTGGCGAACTTAAAGGCAAGGGCGGGGCCGAACGCAGCCGCAGCAAGGGCTTGAAACCGGCCCTGACCCGCCATAGCGACATCGCCCATCAACGTGGTAACGGCGCGGGCAACAAGAGTGCCGGTGGCCAGAGCAAGGGGCACGGTAACGCCCAGACCGGCAAGGGCCCGGCGGCGGGCAAAGCCGGTAAAGGCAACGGTAAGCCGGTGGGCAGCGAGCTGAAATTAGGGAAGGGCAACGGCAAACCGGCCGCCCAAGGGGCAGCTCAGAAGCCCGCAGGGCAGGGGAAAACGGCCCACAAGGGCAAGGCATCCACCCGCGCCGGCACCGGCAAACCCACCGCCCAAGGTGGCAAGCCGGCGGCCAAAGGTGGAGCCAAGCGGCCGGCTCGGTGAGTTTGCTGATTAGAAAGCGATAGAAATAAAAAGGCGACCGGAGGGTCGCCTTTTTATTTCTTGGTACAATTCCTTCTATTTATTAAATTTAATGACAAGTATCCGCACCAGACATATAGAGACCATTACATCAGTAATTAGAATAATGGCATGCATATATAATGAGGCTTCTTCTATCCCCAGTCGGACTATTGATGGATAGAAAATACAAAGAATGAAAAGCCAAAAAATGAGAGAAATCATAGATGAACGTTTTTCATTAATCGCGTTTTTAACATCAGGCCATATGAAGAGTCCATATATAGATGAAAGTGCCAGCAGTACGGTAATGAGGAATAAATAGTATATGATTTGAGGTAACCAATAAGCTACAAACACTGACGCACCAATCTCATGCTGGGATACAAAAAACAACCTATAAATACACTCAAAAAGAACATTAATAATAAGCAGCAGCGCACCATGACAAATTTTTGCTGGCTTGTAATACCTTGCCCTATACTTAGCTCTTGATTTTTTAATAAAGAATATAAATAATAATGTAACAATGCCGAGGGTAAGATACATTTCAATTTCGTAGGTACTATTGTAATATGATATCATACATGTCCATTATGAATGGTTAATCAACCTATCTCACCTAGTGAGTGAGTTTAATTTGTGAGTTTTCGCTATCTCTGTAAATCTAGCGATTAGATTCACCTCGGGTTCATAGTCTAAAGCCCTGTTGGCGTCATCTAAAATCAGCACTTTTATTATCTCGCATGTTGGATTTCGTAAGCGCACCGCCAACCTACATGGTTAATTAGGACTGTAGGTTGTAGCTGAACGAGGTGAAGCCCAACGTGTACCAATAAATGCGTTTATCGTTGCCACGTCGCACCGTAATATTGATGCTCCTTCTCGCCAATTTATGATGTCAGTATCAAGGGAAGAATGAGCTGGTATGAGTTGGTGGTGCAGATGCAGACAGATCTGGACAGCTACTTATATCACTACAACACCCAGCGGTCACATCAAGATTGGATGATGAAGGGGAAAACTCTACATCATGTTCAAAAAGGGTCTTAAATTGATTCCGCAGGAAGTGCGCCATAAAGTAGCGTAAACAAGACACCGGTTTGAGGCCGGTGTCAGGTGATAACTAGATCTGTACACTTTGAGTGAAGAATACTCGCGTCATAACAACGTCCGGTATAGCGTCAGTTCCCCGCCGGTGTGATCGCATCTGAATTGGCGCCATCGATGCCAAGACATTCTCTTTTAGCCCCCAAGTTTCACAAATGCCATCGCAAATGCTGGATGACGAGTTGTGCTGGGCGATGGATGAGGGCTTTCTCCAAAAGATGGATGTCCTGATAATTATTCCCAGATTTCGGCTGATATAAAAAGACACCGGCTAGGAGCCGGTGTCTAGTCATAACTAAAGCAATGTGAATAAGATCGCGGGTTTTACTTTATTACGGTGATTTTCTTATTGATTATTGCAGATTCAAGGATCTCACTTTCTCCCCTAAGAATTTCACCAATTATACTTACCGAGCGCCTGGCTCTAGTTATAGATACATATAGACGGTTATGTGCGACATAATTTTGGAACATCTTGGTTGCCATAGAGGTTGCTTTGCTAACATCCGGTATTCTGCCTTTATCAACACCGACTAAGACAACTCCTTCGAACGGCGTTGTTTCCCAAATCAGCCAGCAAGTCATGACGTTCCCAGCCCAGGGTGAGCGCTACACTCGGGGCTTTCTGACAGGTAGGCCAAGGGTATTCAGTTTGTTCATCGCACACACGTAGGCCATGACCTCTCCCACTTGACCGTTGTAGTTACGCAGACTGATTTTCCCCGTCAGCAACTGTTTGAACCGGTACATCGCCGTCTCTGCCAGCGAGCGACGGTGATACCCCGATATCTTCTTCCAGTGCGCCAACCCTTCCTTGCGCATCACCAGCACAGCCTCATTTCTTGGATGCCCCTTTTTCCAGAGCCCCGCACTCTTGCGAGGCGGGATACAGGCTATCGCCCCTTTGCGCGAGATAAGCTGATGGCTGGCCTTGCTGTCATAGGCGCCATCTGCATAAACACGCCCCAGCTTACGCCGCAGAGGGTTAAGCAAGGTGGGCAACACCTCAGCATCATGGACATTTTCCAGCGAGACTTCCGCCGCCACGATATCGTGGCTCACCGGGTCTACCGCCAGATGCAACTTGCGCCACACTCGCCGCTTCTCAGCGCCATGTTTTCTAACCTTCCACTCGCCTTCGCCAAACACCTTCAGGCCAGTCGAGTCGATAACCAGGTCGGTGATGCGCCCCTTGCTGGGCTGCCGATAGGTCACGGTCACCGTGCGGGCCCGCTTGCTGACACAGCTATAGTCCGGTGCGCACAACGGCACATTCATCAACTCGAACAGGGAGTCGAATAGTCCCTGAGTAGCCCGCAGAGTGAGGTTGAAAATTCCCTTGAGCATCAGGAAGGTACAGATGGTCTGGTCAGTGTAAAGCTGGCTGCGGCCCCGCCGCCCATGATGGTCGTGGTAGAGCCAGTTGTTCATGACTTCGGCATCAACCCAGAAGGTGAGTGAACCTCGGTTAATCAAAGACTTGTTGTATTTAGGCCAATTGGTGATGGGGTGAAGCGACTTGCCCATAATGCAGACTTGAAGAGGATGGTGGTGATCAGATCACCAAGTCCTCTGTTAGTTCCATTCAAGCTGCATCGATTTGGGAAACAACGCCCCTTCGAACTCTAGCCCTCCAACATAATCTGCCATTGTTAGTACGTATAAAGCTCCTTTTTCTGCTTGGTTGACACTAATCAAATCCCCTCGTTTAGTGACTTCTATATATCGTTTTCTGGCATCCTTTGCATACTGAATCGCTTCGTGGAATAAAATTCTATCGAAAAATATGATAGCTATTTGATGGGTTTTAAGATTGAGTCGATTCTTTGTTTCGTCAGCTACATCAAAGGCTTTATGGAATATGCTCGTTGCACTATCAATTAGATGATATGTCGGATATTCATCCGCGACTTCATTCCCATATATATAAGGAGAGTCTGATATTGGGTTGTCAAAATTAGTAAATAAATTTGCTCCGTGTGAGGTAATGGAGAATGCAAGATCAGTAATCTCAGGTGAGCACCTGAAAACAGCTTTCAAAATAACTTTTTCAGAATTATTTTGTATCCCAACAGACTCATTGAAGTCAATGTCGTTCCATGCGATGTCGCCAATTGCCTGAGACAAGTCAATAGCGTAAGAAATAGGTGATAGAGTAGTGGTTTTTGTTAGGTGATGAATAAGCGACAGTTCATTCAAGTTAAATAAATGCACCTCATCAATGAAGATGGAATCATAACCTTCATGCTTACGACGTCTCCTCCAAATTGGTGAGTCCAGCTTAGACATTGCAGATATAGCAATATCATCAACATCAAATTGCGATATCTTTTCAAGAACTTCGGTGTAATCAGTGTAAACATCGAAAATAAATCTACGATCATTTACTGTAGATATAGGAGCGCCATATTTTGGCCTGCTGATGTCCTTGTATACATCAAAGGTTTCTGCGGAGCGACCTTTTATAACCACACTAATCTCATGTCTTATTAGTTCTGATATATGTAGTTCATCTTCATTTTCAAGAAATTGATAAAATTCAGCACTAATAAAATCTTTGAGTGATGAGATGTTTTTTATTTTCCCTGAAATTATATCAGATAAATGTAATAACTGAACGTTCTTTGACTCTAGAGTATCCTCGTCTAAAAGCTCACTCTCATGTATATCTTGTTTTAAAAAATCAGTATATATATCTTGTAATGTCTTTACTTCAATTCCACTTAATGATTCTCGAGGGAAGTCAATTATGTTGGATGTTAATACATCAATAAAATATGTTACATTATTTACAATCTCCCTACTAGGGGCAATGAATACAAATTTAAACCCTACACCATCATCGTGGCATTTATGAGCCCAGTACAGCATTTTTAATATCATACATATAGTTTTTCCTGACCCGGCAGGTCCTTCTATACGTGACGGTTCATTATAATTTGTCTCTATAAATTTTCTTTGTTTTTCTGATAAATGTTGATAAGGGTTAATTTGACCTAATAGTGTGGGTGTATCAATATTATCAGTGGCTAAATTTGCTGTTGTAAAGGGAGTTGTTGTTGTATTAGTTGAGTTTTGATTGTCGCTCTTGTTTTCATATGTAGAATGTGAAAACAAACACTCTATGGATTTATTAAAGTTTGTTGTTGGGCATTCCTCTTTTATGCCATCCCCACCATTATTTCCAAACCTATAGGCTAATAAATGTTTTCCAGGGTATCGTCTTGATAGTCTTTTTTCGCAAGGTTGTCTTTCAAGAGTGATCCTGTAAGAGGTACTTGATGCTACAGGAAAGGGGAAAACAATGGCCTTACTAGAGCTGGGGGGGACATATTCATTATTGTTTAGGCCTAAATTCCCCCAGTATTTAACACAAAAGCGAAGTGTTTTTTGAATCAATGTAATGAGCATTGAATCATTTAATGATGAAAGGTCACAGCATCGAAAGTCTAGGGTGAAAGTGTGTTTTTGGGCAGAAAATTCTTCAGTTGGAGATGTTAAAACATATCCATTTTTATAATTTATGAGGTTTAATCCTATATTTTTACCATTGTGCTCACTTCCATCCCCTCTAAATATGGTTATGAGGTTTTCAGATAATGAGAAGTCAGAACTCTGCAACCCTCTGTTTGATAATATAATACCGGCTGCATTTTCTGTTAGACCAATATAATCAGCGCGCAAAATAAACCTCCAAGATTTCGTTGTAAACGTTATCTGATATATCTTCAGTGCCTATTCTTGCATAGAATTGTGAAAATCTCTGTAATAGATGCTCGATGTATGGTGATTTAATAATGCACTTGAAACTAGCACTTTCATCTTCATTAATTAAGATGTTTCGATATATTTCATCCTTGTCTCGGTTATATTTTTGGTGAAATAGTATATTTGATATACCTTTTGCGGCGTCAATCGGAAGACTGATTGGCTCTGAGAGGTCGACAACTAGTCCAATATGCTCAATACCTTCAAGGTACTCAAAGAAATGTATGTTTTGTTTCTGGTTGTTAATAATGGATTCTATATATCTTTTTTTGCTGTCAGTAATGTTTTTTATTTTTGGTAATTTGCATTTATTGCAAATAAAGTCATGTAGTTGAATTATTTTATCTATGTCAGTTTTTTTTGTGCAGCGAGATGATAGAATTCGTGTGAATTCATCAATCCCAAAAGTTTTACATGTCTCATAGTTAAGTTCGTATTTTGTTGCTAGATCATCAAACTGTGTTGTCGCAGCTTTTAAGTTTTTATTATAAAAGTCATCATTACCATATATTTCCATCCATGTGGAAAGGGGATAAATAGGTAAGCAAACGACTTTATCGACTTTGTCGTGCTCTAGATCACATCTTGCAGTTATAATGATTCCTAAAGTGGATAAGCCATTTGAATTTTTGAGTCCATTAAATATTGAGCCTTGAGAAAAATAATTCCCGTTGGCTAAGTCTGATATTACACGCATTAGTTTCCTTGCAATAAAGTTGTCATTAATTTTAATGGATTTTTGGCTGTGTTTTCGTTCAGCCTATAAATATTCCATCGCCTTTTAGTCGCTGGTGCCTGATAACAATAATTGCGCCCTATAAAGTGTTTATATGCAATATTGTTGTCCATCTCAGGTTATGGGCACGACGGCCATGGTGATCCGAACGAATCTCTACTGACCAGTCAAAAATTGATGCATCTATCAGGAAGATCTGCGTTTTTTGCGCCAGCTCAACAATTGAAGCGAAGGCGCCGGGTGGCCGGAGGGAGGGGCAGGGAGGGGGTTGTCGAGAAGGAAGGGCACGGGGGAGGGGACTATAGTGCAGCGAGGCAGGGTGCCTCGTTTGGCCCGCGTGAGTGGGGGCTAACCACAATGGATAAAACGATGGGAGTTGGTCATATGAAGCGGATCCTGATGGCGTTGAGTCTGTGTGCGATTGTTATGGGAATGGGAATGGGAATGGGAATGGGTATGGGAATGGGTATGGGAGTGGCCCAGAGCGCGACGGTGGCGAGCGATGGCGTGGGGGCGCAGCAGGCGTGTGAGGCCCAAGCGGCGGTGAAGAAGCTGGCGGGCGCCGCCAAAACCAGCTTTGTGGGCAAGTACGCCAAGGATGCTGCCGCCGCTGAACCGGCCAACGCCAAGGCTGGGGAGAATCTGGGACACCCACCTTTCTGTGTGAGGCCTATCACAACCAATTTCCACGCTACCGCCCGTGGATCTAGCTTCCAACGCGCTCCATTAAACGGCATGGGGGGAACCCATCGCGGCCTAATGGGGTTCGGGGTAGGATGGTAAACAAATGAGCCCGGGCGGGCGAGTGGCATCAATGAGTAATTTATCAAAAAAGTGCCGTTTTTTGAGCCGGATCACCCATACCGCGCCATGGCCGGTGGCCGCGTTTCATCGAAAGGGGCGTGGCCCTGATGGCTTATGGGGGCCACTCGGGCGGCTGCTTTCCCGGCGCAGGCTGCGCGGCGACAGGGGGCGGCGCGTCGGTGAGCAGGGCGGGGAGTTTATGCCTCGGCTCACAGAACCGGGTAGCTAAACGTCATATGATTGATTTTATTATGAGTCTTGTGCATTCGGCCGCAGGCCTTTCACCCTCAATAAGAGAACGACTATGGCAACTGGACAATATCTGCTCTGGAAAGATGCAGAGGGCAATGAATTTCGTCCCGTCTCCCTGACCGGAACCGATCTTCTGAACAACCGCTATCTCAACAAGGGCACCGCTTTTACCGAGCAAGAGCGGGCCGACTTCGAGCTGGAAGGCCTGCTGCCGCCCCAGGAGCAGACCTTCGAGGCCCAGCTCGAACGGGTCTACGAGGGGTTCAAAAGCGCCTGTAGCGACATCGAGAAGTACCAGAACCTGCGCGCCCTGCAAGACAGAAACGAGACCCTCTTCTACGCCCTGTTGTCGCGCCATGTGGAGGAGATGACCCCCTACATCTACACCCCGACCGTGGGCAAGGCGTGCCAGGAGTTCAGCCACCGCTTCCAAAAGCCGCGTGGCCTCTACATCACCCCCGACAATGTCGATGACATGGGCAGTCAGGCACGCCACTTCGATGCCAAGTCCATTCGCATCATCGTCGTCACCGACAGCCAGGGGATCCTCGGCATCGGCGACCAGGGGGTGGGCGGCATGGGCATTCCCATCGGTAAGCTGGCCCTCTACACCCTGGCGGCCGGTATTCACCCCGCCTGCTGCCTGCCCATTGCCCTCGATGTGGGCACCGACAACCAGAAGCTGCTCGATGACCCCATGTACTTGGGGCGCACCCACAAGCGGATGCGCGGCACTGAGTATGAGATGTTCATCGAGAAGTTTGTGCAGGGGGTCAAGCGCCACTTCCCCAACGCCGTGTTGCAGTGGGAAGATTTCAGTAAATCCAATGCCTTTAACAACCTGTCCCGCTACCAGCAGGTGCTGCCCTCGTTTAACGATGACATCCAGGGCACCGGTGCCGTGGTGCTGGCCGGCATCATCGGCGCGGTCAGGGCCAAGGGCGAGACCCTGAGTCAGCAAAACTACTTGGTCTATGGCGCCGGAGCCGGTGGGGTGGGGGTGGCCGATCAGATCTGCGCCGGCCTTATCTACGAAGGGCTCGAGCCGCAGGCGGCGCGCGATCGCATTTATATCCTCGACACCCAGGGGCTGGTGTGCGACTGCCGCGAGGGGCTCGACGAGTACAAGCGCCGGTACGCCAAGCCATGCGCCCTGCTCGAGCAGTGGCAGACCGAGGTGCCGGGTAAGGCCAACCTCACCGAGGTGTTGCGTCACGTGCCGATCACCGTGCTGCTTGGCACCAGCGGCGCCGGCGGCGCCTTCCAGGAGCAGCACATCAAGCTGATGCTCGAGCACAGCGATCGCCCCATGGTGTTCCCGCTCTCCAACCCCACCGCCAACTGCGAGGCGCTGCCCGAGGATATCTATCGCTGGAGCCAGGGGCGGGCCATCGTCGCCACCGGCAGCCCGTTCCCGCCGGTGGAGTATGAAGGGCGCCGCATTCGCATCGGTCAGGGTAACAACGTCTTCATCTTCCCCGGTGTGGGGCTGGCGGCCATCGTCGGTCAGGTGCGCGAAATCACCCCTGACATGTTCACCACGGCGGCCTTTGCGCTGGCCGAGTGTGTCGGCATCAAGGACATGGAGCAGGGCTCGGTCTACCCGCCCATTGGCGATCTGCGCCGCATCTCGGTGCAGGTGGCGACCGCCGTGCTCAAGGAGATAGTGCGCCGCAACCCGACCCATCCGCTGATCGGCCAGGATCTCGAGCAGCACCTGCTGAGCCACATGTGGGAGCCGGTCTATCTGCCCTATCGCAGGGTTTAGGTTCACATCATGAAAAAGGCTGCCCACGGGCAGCCTTTTTGTTAGGTTCCGAGCGGAATCCGAGGGTGGTTTTGTCAGCACGGCGGCACTCAGGAACGATGGAAAGCGATTGCCAGCCCAAATTTAAGTGCGTAAAATCGCGTTCTCGATGCTTGCAGCAGCGAATACCCTCCAAAATAGCGGTTTCATGCCCCTTCACAAGCAGGATAAGGTCAACTCTTCACCAGGTATGGGGCGAGTTGGTCAGGAAAGAATCCTGAGTCGGTAGAAAAGGTAAATTTCCAGACCTATCGACGAAAACGCTAAGGATAACCATGTTTTCCTCCATCAAACAGAGCGTCGCCGGGCTCCAGATCCTGTTCGTGGCCTTCGGCGCCATGGTGCTGGTACCCCTGCTGACCGGGCTCAACCCCTCCATGGCTCTGCTCGGCGCCGGTGTCGGCACCCTGCTGTTCCAGCTCTGCACCCGTCGCCAGGTACCGATCTTCCTCGGCTCCAGCTTCGCCTTCATCGCACCCATCATCTATGCCACCCAGACTTGGGGCCTGCCGTCGACCATGTTCGGTCTGTTTGCCGCCGGTTTCATGTACTTCATCCTGGCCGGCATCATCCGGGTGCGTGGCATGGGGCTGGTCAACCGCTTGCTGCCGCCGGTGGTCATCGGCCCTGTCATCATGGTGATCGGCCTCTCGGTGGCCCAGGTGGCCTGCAACATGGCCATGGGCCGCGCCGGGGGGCAGCAGGTGATTCCGCTCTCCACCGCCCTGACCCTGGCCGGTATCTCGCTCACCGTGACCCTGATTGCCGCCGTCTTCTGCCGCGGCTGGATCAAGCTCATCCCGATCTTAAGCGGTGTGGTGGTCGGCTATGTGGTGGCCGTATTCATGGGTGAGGTGAGCTTTGACGGCATGGTTAACGCCCCCTGGCTCGCCATGCCCCACTTCGTGACTCCCGAGATCAACTGGGCTGCCGCCCTGTTCATGCTGCCGGTGGCGATCGCCCCTTGCATCGAGCACATCGGCGGCGTGATGGCCATCGGCGGCGTGACCGGCAAGGACTACACCAAGGAGCCGGGCCTGCACCGCACCTTGGCCGGTGACGGCTTCGGCGTCTGCTTTGCCGGCCTTATCGGTGGCCCCCCTGTCACTACCTATGCGGAAGTGACCGGTGCCGTGATGATCACCCGCAACTTCAACCCGGTCACCATGACCTGGGCGGCGGTGTTCGCCATCATCCTGGCCTTCTTCGGCAAGTTCAACGCCCTGCTCACCTCGATCCCGATGCCGGTGATGGGCGGCATCATGCTGCTGCTGTTCGGCTCCATCGCCGCCATCGGCCTCAAGACCCTGATCGAGGCCAAGGTGGATCTCGGCCTGGCTCGCAACATCGCCATCGTCGCTATTACCCTGACCGTCGGCATCGGCGCGCTGGAGCTGAAAATCGGTGACTTCGCCCTGGCCGGCGTGGGCTTTGCCTCCATCGTGGCCATTGTGCTCAACCTGATCCTGCCGCAGCACTCGGAAGAGGGTGAGATCGCCTCCGCCCGCGACTGAAAGCCCTGAATGCAAAAAGCCACCCTAGGGTGGCTTTTTTTATGCGCCTTATCTTAATCCCGTTTGCAGATCAGCGGGCTGATGAGCTCGGCCAGTTTGTAGAAGGTCTGTACCCGGGTGGTACTCGGGCGCCACACCAGACCTATCTCGCGGGAGGCCTGCTCCCCCGGCGGCTGCACCGCCACCAGTTCGGTGTTGTTGAGGATGCCGGCGTCGATGGCCATCTGCGGCAGGAAGGTGGTGCCAAGGCCGGCCCCCACCATCTCCACTAGGGTGTGCAGGCTGGTGGCGGCAAACGGGTTGATCTTGTCCTTCTCACGCAGTTGGCAGGCGCTCACTGCATGATCAGTGAGACAGTGCTCCCGCTCGAGCAGGAAGATGCTCTGATCGGGCAGCTCCTTGTAATCAAACGGGGTATGCAGGGTGGCTGCCATCTCTTTGCGCATCACCATCTTGAATGGATCGCTGCCGACCTTCTTGCAGTGAAAACCGCCGACATCGATGGGCAGCGCCAAGATCAACAGATCCAGCTCCCCCTGCTCAAGCTGCTTGAGCAGGTTGGCGGTGGTGTCTTCGCGCAGCAGCAGCTCCAGCTCGGGGTAGCTCTGGCTGCACGCCTTGACCAGCCGGCTCAGCAGGAAGGGGGCGATGGTCGGGATGCAGCCGAGACGGATGATGCCTTGCATCACGCCGCCTTGGTTCTGGCCCAGCTCCATCATGTCGCGGGCATCGGAGAGCAGGTTGCGCGCCCGCTCGACCATCTCGATGCCGATGGGGGTCATGATGAAGCTCTTGTGATCGCGCTCGACCAGTTGCAGGTTGAGCATCTCCTCGAGATTCTGGATCCCGGTGCTCAAGGTCGACTGGCTGACGTGGCACGCCTTGGCGGCGCGGTTGAAATTCTTGTGTTCGTCCAGTGCGACGAGATAGTGCAGTTGCTTCAGGCTGGGCCAACGTTGCATAGAGAAACCGATAGAGTCCATGGCGAATGTCTTGCGGCTTACTCTATCACCGGGATTGGGGGATTGTCCCGACCGGTGGGGGGGAGGGGGGAACAAATGCAGCGAGGGCGCCTAGTGGCGCCCTCGTATCACGACGTTACTCGTCGTCAAAGACACCGAAGTGCTCTTTGGCGAAGGCGATGCGTTGGGGCACCGTCATCTTGGTGTTGCCGAGCTTCTCGACCGCCTTGAGGTTGGGCACCAAGCCGCGACCGTTGGCGATCTGGATCGCCAGCCCCGGGCGGGCGTTGAGCTCAAGCAGCATGGGGCCACGCTGCTTGTCGAGCACCATGTCGGTGCCGATGTAGCCGAGCCCCGACATCTCGTAGCAGGAAGCCGCCAGCGTCAGCAGGGTATCCCAGTGGGGAACCTTGAGCTCGAACAGGTCGAGCCCTGTATCCGGGTGGTGGCGGATCGGCTGGTTGAACTGCACTGCGCGCAGCGCACGGCCCGTGCGCAGGCACAAGCCGACGCCGACGGCGCCCTGGTGCAGATTGGCCTTGCCATCCGAGGCGGCGGTCGACAGCCGCATCATGGCCATCACAGGGAAGCCCTTGAAGATGATGACCCGGGTGTCGGGCACCCCCTCGAAGGAGTAGCCATCGAACACGTCATCGAAGTTGATGAGGTTTTCAACCAGCACCTTGTCGGGCTTGCCGCCGAGCGAATAGAGGCCGGCCAGGATGTTGGAGACGTGGCGCTCCAGATCCTGAGCGGTGGCAGCGCTGCCGTTGGGCTTGTAGTAGAGCCCGTCCTCGTGGCGCAGGATCACCAAGATCCCCTTGCCGCCCGAGCCGCGCGCCGGCTTGATGCAAAAGCCCGGCCACGCCTCGACCATCTGGGCAATCTGGCTCACCGCGTGCTGCTCGGTGATGGTGCCGATGAGATCCGGCACCGTCACCCCCGCATCGAGGGAGATCCGCTTGGTCTTGAGCTTGTCATCCACCAAGGGGTAGAGACTGCGCGGGTTGTAGCGGCTGATATAGGAGTGGTTGCGCTTGTTCATGCCGAGAATGCCGCATTCTGACAGCTTCCACGGCCAGGTGTACTTTTCCCAGGGCCACATGTTAGCGCTTGTCCTTGTCGGCGTTCATCTCGTCCACCAGCGGCTTGAAGCGTTTGAGTTCGCTCAGCTTGTAGCCGGTGTAGTTACCCAGCAGCAGCACGGTCGCCATCAGCACCAGTTGCAGGCCGAGGAAGTTAAAGGTCAGGTGACGGATCAGCTCGTTATCCATGGCCAGATAGGCGATGACCGCCACCAGCAGCGAGCCGCCCCCCTGCTTGACCACTTCCTTCGGACCCTCTTCTTCCCACAGGATCGACATCCGCTCTATGGTCCAAGAGAGGATGATCATCGGGAAGAAGGTGATCTTCATGCCGTTGGTCAGGCCGAGCTTGAAGGCCAGCGCCGAGAAGATACCGATCATCGAGATCACCATGATGATGACCGCCGATATGCGCGCCACCAGCAGCAAGTTGAGCCGCGATAGGTAGGAGCGGATGATAAGACCGGTACCGACGATGAGCAGGAAGCCCACCAGGCCGGTGATCAACTGGGTCTGGATGAAGGCCACCGCGATCAGCACCGGCATGAAGGTGCCGGAGGTCTTGATCCCCACGATGACGCGCAGGAACACCACCATCAGCACGCCGATGGGGATCAGCAGCAGCCCCTTGAACAGGGTCTGCTCTTCAAGGGGCAGGCTGTGGATGGAGAAGTTGAGCCACTCGGAGGACTCGTACTTCTTAGCCAGCGCGACCCCGACCGGTTGCTCCTGCTCGATCATCGAGAAGGTGACGCGGGAGTTGTGACCGCCGGTCACGTCCAGCAGCGAGCCGGAGTTGTACTCCCACAGCAGCAGGTTGGCCGGTTGGCCCTGCTCACCGTTCTTGGGATTAAACAGTTGGTACTCCTTGCCCCTGAACACTTGCAGATAGTCGACCAGCTCCTGGCGGCGGCGGCCATCCTCGAGTTGCAGCGCATGCACCACTCGGGCAGGCACATCGGCGTTATTGAGCAGTTGGGCAATCAGGTTGGCGCGGCGCTTGTGGTTTTTCAGCAGCTCGGCGTTCTGGTTCTGATTGTCCATCTCCTTGATGATTTCGCGGGTCAGGGTGTAAGGGTCAGCCGAGCGCTCTTGGGCGCGCTCGAGAATTTGGGCCATGGCAGTGGCGTATGGCTCGCTCTCGATCTCTTTCTCAATCGCTGGCGGCTGCGGCAACAAGGCGGGTTTGGCGTAGGCGTCCGCCATCATGTCGACGCGATAGTAGAGCTCCTGGCGGCCGGCGGCAGTCCGGATGGACCACTCGGCGCGGGCATCGCCCCCCTTCTCGACAAACGAAAGACCGTAGCCGGGGCTGGCGGCGTTTTCGTTCATCAGGGTGAAGCCCTCCTGGGTACCGGGAATGGCCAACGAGGCGATGACCGGCTCGCCGGTGGCGTCAAACTCCAGTTTGGCTTCGATAGACCAGATCTGGCGCTTCTCACCCGGAGTGAGTGGGACGTCCAGAGCGACGTGGTGATAGATAGTCATGCCAAGGCCGACCAGATAGAGCAGGGCGACCAGCAGGTAGAAGGGCTTGCGCGAAACCATGGATTACTTCACATCCTTGAGCTGCGGTTTGGGTTGGATGTATTCGCGGGCCACGTCGACCACGGCGATGTCTTTGAGGAACTCACGACCGAGCAGCACGGGGAAGGCCATGTCGCTGCGATCTTTTAGGGTAAACTCGGCCTTCTCGGTCATGTCGCCGAGGCGCACGGCCAGGCGCACCACGGGACGGCGATCGAGATCGTCGGCAGAAGCCTGGCGCACGCGCACGTGGCGCACCAGCGGGGCCTCGATCTGGATGCGATCTTCGGCATCCTGATGGCTCAGGAAGAAGCGCACCCAGTTTTTGCCGTTGCGCTCGAAGATGGTGATGTCTTGGGCGCTGATGGAGGAGGTGGTGGCGCCGGTGTCGACCCGGGCCTGGAAGGCATCGTTGGCGGCATCAACCCAGATCCATTCGGCTTCGCCCACCAGCAGCTTGCCATCTAAAGTATGTCCCTGCGCCGGGGCAGGGCACTTGGCCGGTGTGACCACGACCGGTTTGGGCGAGGCGTCCGGCAGCTTTGCGAGTTTGTCATCCACCTTGTTCACACTCTCTTTCATCTGCTTGAGATCGTGGGTCAGCCGCGCAATCAGATCAGACTGTTGCTGGATCAGCTGCTTTTGCTGCAACGCCAGCGAGGAGTGCACCCGCTGCTCGCTCAGGGAGAGTTCACTCTTGATCTCGGCCAGGGTGGCCGGGGGCGGCGTGGCTGGTTTGTTCATGGCGACGCACCCGCCCAGGGTGAACATCGAGAGCAGGGTCATACCTTTCAGTGTGCTGTTCATGTGCTTCATTTAGATGGGCTTCCTGGAATGGGGTCAGTGTAACTATCCTTGCTGACGACGGCTAGTCCTTGGCCTTGCGGGCAATCAGTACGGCACGCTTGGGCGCCGGGTATCCTTCCACCGTGAGCGACGGATCGGCAGGATCCAGATAGTCGCTCAGGGATTCATTAATCATCCAGCTGGTCCGACGCTGTTCGTCAGTGCTGGTCACATTCTCGTCGACAATTCTGACATCCTCGAAACCACAACGTTCCACCCAGCGCTTGAGGGCGCGACTGGAGGGGATGAACCAGACATTGCGCATCTTGCCGTAACGATCCTCGGGCATCAGCACCTGGTTCTCATCGCCGTCGATGACCAGGGTCTCGAGCACCAGCTCGCCGCCATCCACCAGTTGGTTGCGCAACTGTTCGATGTGCTCAATGGGAGACTTGCGGTGATAGAGCACCCCCATGGAGAAGACGGTGTCAAAGGCGCGTAAGGCGGGCAGCTCCTGAATGCCGAGGGGCAGCAGGTGGGCGCGCGGGTCGTGACCAAGGAAGTGGCGAATCGCCTCGAACTGGCACAAAAACAGCGGGCTCGGGTCGATGCCGACCGCCATCTTGGCGCCTTCTCCCACCATGCGCCACAGGTGATAGCCGCTGCCGCAGCCCACGTCCAGCACATGGCGGCCGGCCAGCGGCGACAGGTGCGGTAGCACGCGATCCCACTTCCAGTCAGAGCGCCACTCGGTATCGATATGAATGCCGTGCACATGGAAAGGGCCCTTACGCCAGGGCATCAGGTGGCGCAGCAGGCTCTCGACCTTCTTGCGCTCCCCTTCGCTCAGGCTCTGCTCACTGCCAACGGATACCGCGTGCTGCAAATCCAGAGGGGTAGCCGCTGCCTGCGGCAGCTTGGCCAGGGCGCGCTCCCAGCGCGGCAGGTCTCCGTGCTGGTTGTCATGGCGCCAGGCGTGCAGTTGGGCTGGCAGGGTATGCAGCCAGTGGCTGAGCCGGGTCTTGGCGATCAGTTGATAGAAGTTGGCAAAGTCGATCATGCGTGCTTGATGGCCACCAGTGAGCCGAAGTTGAAACATTGGAACCAGAGATCCACATGGGAAAAACCGGCCTCATGGAGGCGGGCCTTGTGGACCGGGATGGAGTCGGTACGCATCACGTTCTCGAGGGCGTTGCGCTTTTGGCTGATCTCGAGCTCGCTGTAGCCATTGGCGCGTTTGAAGTCGAGATGCAGGTCGATGAGCAGCTCGTTGACCGGCTCATCTTCGAAGCGAAACTTCTCGCTCAGCACCAGGATGCCCCCCGGAACCAGCCCTTCATGAATGCGGCGCAGCAGGGCCAGCCGGGCGGCCGGCTCGAGAAATTGCAGGGTGAAGTTGAGCACCACCACAGAGGCATTCTCGATGGGGGTCTCGCAGATGTCCCCTTGCCGCAGCTCGACCGGCAATCCCTTGAAGGAGGCCAGGTGCTTGCGGGCCCGCTCTATCATGGGGGCAGAGAGATCCACGGCGGTGATGGCACAGCCCTCGGCCGTGACATGGCGGCGCATGGACTGGGTCGCGGCGCCGATGGAGCAACCGAGATCGTAGAGCCGGGTATGGGGGCGGGCGTAACGAGCGGCCATCATGCCGATGGCGGAGATGATGTTGCTGTAGCCCGGAATGGAGCGCTGGATCATGTCCGGGAACACTTCCGCGACCTGTTCGTCGAAGCAGAAGTCCCCCAGTCGGTCGATCGGGGCGGCAAAAATCTGATCTTTGGAGTGCATGTCGTGCAACCTGATTGCCGCTGTTGGGCAACCGATATTCGGGTAATGTGCGCGGTCCTGCCCATCGCCGGTGGAAACCGGATTCACAATGGGCAACGGGGCGCTAGTGTAGAGGATCGTCCCCCGTTTGTCTTGGGAGGTGGCCCGGCGCACAGTAAAAAAAGTGCTGGCGCGCCCGGCTGCGTCAAAAGTCGAGAATTCCTTGTTGGGCGCAATCGTTTTCACCCACAAAAGGGGGCAGTGGCAGGTTGAGTGCCGTGGCCACCTGGCGGGCCAGTTCGGGGGCGTGGGCATTGTCGGCGGTGTGAATGAAGAGGTAGAGCGTTTTGCCCTCATCAAGCCAGCTTCGCCAGCGTGGCAGCCAGGGCTGTAGGAAGCGGTGGTTCTGCTCTGGCTGGGGCAGGCCGATAAAGCGCACTACCGGCGCCTCGGCGGTCGCCAGCACATGGACCGGCAGTTGTGGCTTCTTGCCCTGGGCCTCGATCATGGCCGCACTCTTTGCCGCGAGAGTGGCCGGCACCGAGAACAGCGGCCGGCTGTCGAGCATGATGCGGTTGATGCCACGCTCGATCAGCAGGCGGTTGAGGGCTCGCTCGGCTTCCCCCTTGGCGAAAAAATCGGGATGGCGCACCTCGACGGCATAGGCAAAGTCTGCCGGCAGTTGCCGGAGGAAGGCCTCGAGACGGGGCAGGCCGGCCGGACCGAAGCTGGCCGGCAGTTGCAGCTTGAGCAAACCGAGGCGCTCGTGCAGCGGGGCGAGCAGTTGGATGAAGGCGCTCACCTCCCGCTCCATGCCGAGCAGCTCGCTCTGGTGGCTGATGGTCTTGGGGAATTTAAAGGTGAAGCGAAAGGCGTCGGTAGTGGCGTCACGCCAGCGCAGCACGGTATCGGGGCTCGGATTGGCATAGAAGGTGGTGTTGCCTTCGATGGCATTGAACACCTTGGCGTAGTCAGCCAGATGGTCACTTGGTCGGGTGGCGCGGCCGAGCAGATGACCTGGCCAGGCGCTGTGGCTCCATTGAGGCAGGCCAATATAAAGAGGCATGGACAGAATTCCCGCTGGGAGGTGCATCGGGCCATTTTACCCGGAGTGGGCTTTTCCTCTATAATGTGCCCCCTTTTGTGACCAAATTCTTGTGACCCATGCCTATCTACCCATATCGTTGCGATGACAGTGGTCAGGAATTTGCGAAACAGCAAAAGCTATCTGACGTCCCGCTGACCAGCCGCCCCTCTTGCCATCAGAGCGCTCTGGTTAACAGTGTCTCTGCGGCCGGTTTTTGGCCCAAGGGCGCGGGGCGGTACGAGACCAATTTCAAACCGGGCAGGAAAAAGAATCTGGCCAGCTGCGATGCAGACGGTGCTTGCCAGTCGTGCCCGGCGACTCTGGGTTAACCGTCTCTCATCATTTTCGAAGGAAGAAGTCCATGCGCACACATTATTGCGGACAGGTCAACGAGGCCCATGAAGGGCAGACCATTACTCTTTGTGGCTGGGTGCACCGTCGCCGCGATCTGGGTGGCCTCATCTTCATCGATATGCGCGACCGCGAGGGTATCGTCCAAGTGTTCTTCGATCCGGACAAGCCGGAGGCATTTGCCCAGGCGTCCGAGCTGCGCGGCGAGTTCTGCATCCAGGTGGAGGGCGTGGTACGTCTGCGTCCGGAGTCCCAGCGCAACGGCGAGATGGCGACCGGTGCCATCGAGGTGTTTGGCCACACCCTGACCATCATCAACCGCGCCGAGCCGCTGCCCATCGACTTCAACCAGGTCAACAGCGAAGAGGCCCGCCTCAAGTATCGCTACCTGGATTTGCGTCGCCCCGAGATGGCCAAATATCTGAAGACCCGTGCCAAGGCTAGCGCCTTCGTGCGCCGCTTCATGGACGAGCACGGTTTCCTCGACATCGAGACCCCCATGCTGACCAAGGCCACGCCGGAAGGGGCGCGCGACTACCTGGTGCCGAGCCGGGTACACAAGGGCAAGTTCTACGCCCTGCCGCAGTCTCCGCAGCTGTTCAAGCAGTTGCTGATGATGTCTGGCTTCGATCGTTACTACCAGATCGTCAAGTGCTTCCGTGACGAAGACCTGCGTGCCGACCGCCAGCCGGAATTCACCCAGATCGATGTGGAGACCTCCTTCATGACCGCGCCGCAGGTGCGTGAAATCATGGAAGAGATGATCCGCAAACTGTGGCTGCACGTGCTGAACGTGGATCTCGGCGACTTCCCCATCATGACCTTCGATGAGGCGATGCGCCGCTTCGGCTCTGACAAGCCGGATCTGCGCCTGCCGATGGAGCTGGTTGATGTGGCAGATCTGCTGACCGCGGTCGAGTTTGCCGTGTTCGCCGGCCCGGCCAACGATCCGAAGGGCCGCGTGGCGGCGCTGAAGGTACCGGGCGGCGCCGAGCTGTCTCGCAAGCAGATCGACGAGTACACCAAGTTTGTCGGCATCTATGGTGCCAAGGGCTTGGCTTGGATGAAGGTCAACGAAGCTGCCAATGGCATCGAAGGGGTACAGTCTCCGGTGGCCAAGTTCCTCACCGACGCCATCGTGCGTGAGATCCTGGCCCGCACCGGCGCCGCTGATGGTGACATCATCTTCTTTGGCGCCGACAGCAAGAAGGTCGTGTGCGATGCCATGGGCGCCCTGCGCCTCAAGGTGGGCCGCGATTTGGGGCTGCTGGAGAACGTCTGGAAGCCGCTGTGGGTCATCGACTTCCCCATGTTCGAAGAGGATGGCGAAGGCGGTCTGGCTGCCATGCACCACCCCTTCACCGCGCCGAGCAACTTGAGCCCGAGCGAACTCAAGGCCAATCCGTTGGCGGCTTATGCCAATGCGTATGATATGGTCATCAACGGCTACGAAGTGGGCGGCGGCTCGGTGCGGATCCACAGCGGTGAGATGCAGGCCACCGTGTTTGATATTCTGGGCATCACCCCGGAAGAGCAGCGTCTGAAGTTCGGCTTCCTGCTCGATGCGCTCAAGTATGGTACTCCGCCTCACGCGGGGCTGGCGTTTGGCCTCGACCGTCTCAGCATGCTGCTGACCGGCACCGAGAACATCCGCGACGTCATTGCCTTCCCGAAAACCACGGCGGCTGCCTGTCTGATGACCGACGCCCCGAGTTTTGCCAATCCGGCCCAACTGGGTGAGTTGGCGATTGCCAGCACGGTTTCGGCAGACGAGTAAGGCACGAGGCCGCACTGGGTGCGGCCCGTTCAGTTTTACTGAACAGTTAAATCATTGAAATTCAAAGAGTATAACGGAGAGTTTTTATGGCAGGTCACAGTAAATGGGCCAACATCAAACACCGTAAGGCGGCTCAGGACGCCAAGCGCGGCAAAATTTTCACCAAGCTGATCCGTGAAATCACCACCTCGGCGCGTATCGGTGACGTCGACCCTGCCAACAACCCGCGCCTGCGTGCCGCGGTGGCAGCCGCCCTGTCCAACAACATGACCCGCGACACCATCAACCGCGCTATTGCTCGTGGCGCCGGCGATGGCGACGGTGATCAGCTCGAAACCATCATCTACGAAGGTTACGGCCCGGCTGGTACCGCCGTCATGGTCGAGTGCCTGACCGACAACCGCAACCGTACCGTATCCGAAGTGCGCCACGCTTTTAGCAAGAGCGGCGGCAACCTGGGTACCGATGGTTCGGTTTCTTACCTGTTCAGCAAGAAGGGGGTGCTGACTTATGTCGGTGCCGATGAGGATGCCCTGATGGAAGCGGCGCTGGAAGCCGGTGCCGACGACGTGCTGAGTGAAGGGGATGACACCATCGAGGTGTACACCACCCCGAACGACTTCGGTGCGGTACTCGATGCCCTGGAAGCGGCTGGCTTTAAGGCTGAGAACGCCGAAGTGACCATGATCCCCTCCACCGAAGCCGAGCTGGATGCTGACAGCGCGCCCAAGCTGATGCGCCTCATCGACATGCTCGAAGATCTGGACGATGTGCAGGAGGTGTACCACAACGGCTCCATCTCCGACGAGATCGCCGCCACCCTGTAAGGGCCACGCGACGCAAAAAAGGCAGCCAGATGGCTGCCTTTTTTTATTGTCGGCGGACGGTTTCGGTTCGAAAGAGGATAACCCCTTCATCTGCTGATGTTTTTTTGCCCATGGCCGGCAAGGGCATGGTATGGGTGGTTGAGGGGGATTATTCAGATTTGTCCAATGAGTTATCCCCAGCTTTTGGGGATAACTCAGAAGGCGAAATAATAACTAAAACGGCGGGTCAGGTTGAAGAACTGGCGCTGTGCGTCATCCAGATCATCGGGAGAGAGTGCGCGCAGTATGCTGCGCTCGTCCTCCTTGAGATCCACCATGCTGACCCCCTCAGGTTTCTGCCCCTTGATAAAGGGGAGGATCTTCGGCTTGAGGGTGTTGCTCGGCTCGGTGGAGAGCACCAGTGCCAGGCTCTCATCGGAGAGCTGCACCAGGCTACCAGGGGGGTAGATCCCCAGCAGCTTGATGAGCAGCTTGACGTGATGGGGATCGAAGCGCCCGGCCGAGAGCTTGTAGAGCTGGGCAACCACCAGATTGGGCGGGGCAGGCAGGCCGCTGGCTCTGGGATGCAGCAGCTCGTCGTAGTGGTCGGTCAGCCCGATGATACGTGCCAGCGGTGAAATTTCGTCCCCCTTGAGCCCCTTGGGGTAACCACTACCATCGAGCCGTTCATGATGTTGCAGTGCCACCAGCCGGATCTTGGGCTCAAAGGCATCAAGCTGGTTGAGCATGTCGAAACCGTATTGGGGGTGCATGCGCAGGAAGTTAATCTCGGCCTTGCTGAGTTCACCTCGCTTTTGAGTGATTTGGGTGGGGATGCGCAGCTCGCCGATGTCATGGATCAGCCCCGCCAGCCCGACAGCTTCTATGTCCATCGGAGCCATTCCTAACTCACGCCCCATCAACATGGCCAGGTAGGCGACGTTGAGGCTGTGGTGCAGCAGGGGATCGCCCTGATGGATGCGGATAAGGTGCAACCCAAGCGGCCCCTCATGGTTGGCAATTTGAACTGCGGTGCTGCGCACTATCTGGGCTGTGTTGGCGAGCCCCTCGTCTGGCTTGAGGTTGAGCGCTCCCAGCGCATTGCGCAGATCGGAAACCGACTGGCTGAACGCTTTCTCGGCCACCCGCATCGAGCGGCGAAATGCCTTCTCATCGAACAGGGGCAGGGGGGAGGTAAACGGGTTGTCGTCGTGCTGGGGAACGTGGGTGGGTTCACGCTCAGTTTCAATGAGCGTAGCCAAGGGAAGGTCGCTCTTGTCGACATCCACCATGACCAGCAGGGTGGTGTCTAAATGGCGGATGATGTTGAGCTGCTCTTCGTCCTTTATCTTGAAGGCGTTGAACAGAAAGGGGTGGTTATGCCAGCCCCCTGGCAGGTGAACGTAGTGCCCAACCCTGAGTTGCTCTATCGATGCCTGGACGAGCGCCATGCGCCCCCCTTTCTGTTGTGCCGTGTTAGATAAAACCTAGCAAGGTTAATGAGATGGCACAAAAGAAAAGCCCGCGCAGTGCGCGGGCTTTCATCTATTCAGGCGAGGTTATCAGGCCTTGCTCTTCTTCTTGCCTTCCGCTTTCTCGGCCTTCGGCGCTTCTGCGGCTACGGCACCTTCGGTGAAGGGGCGGCCGTAGTAGGTATCCAGCAGGATGGCCTTCAGCTCGCTGATCAGCGGGTAGCGCGGGTTGGCGCCAGTGCACTGGTCATCGAAGGCTTCTACGGCGAGCTGGTCAACAGCAGCCAGGAAGTCAGCTTCGTTCACACCGGCTTCGCGGATGGAGGCCGGGATGCCCAGAGTGGCTTTGAGCTCGTCCAGCCATACCAGCAGCTTCTCGATCTTAGCGGCGGTACGGTCACCAGCGGCGGTCAGACCCAGGTGGTCAGCTACTTCGGCGTAGCGACGGCGAGCCTGCGGACGGTCGTACTGGGAGAACGCAGTCTGCTTGGTCGGGTTGTCGTTCGCGTTGTAGCGGATGACGTTGCTGATCAGCAGGGCGTTGGCCAGACCGTGCGGGATGTGGAACTCGGCACCCAGCTTGTGAGCCATGGAGTGGCAGACACCCAGGAAGGCGTTGGCGAACGCGATACCGGCGATGGTGGCTGCGTTGTGCACCTTCTCGCGGGCAACCGGGTCGTTGGCGCCGTTCAGGTAGCTAGAGGGCAGGTACTCCTTCAGCAGCTTCAGGGCTTGCAGGGCTTGACCGTCGGAGTACTCGTTAGCCAGTACAGAGACGTAAGCTTCCATCGCGTGGGTCACGGCGTCGATACCACCGAAGGCGCACAGGGACTTCGGCATACCCATGACCAGGTTGGCGTCAACGATGGCCATGTTCGGGGTCAGCTCGTAGTCAGCCAGCGGGTACTTCACGCCGGTAGCATCGTCGGTCACAACGGCGAACGGAGTGACTTCGGAGCCGGTACCGGAAGTGGTGGTGATGCAGACCAGTTCGGCCTTCACGCCCATCTTCGGGAACTTGTAGATACGCTTGCGGATGTCCATGAAGCGCATGGCCAGATCTTCGAAGGCGGTATCCGGATGCTCGTACATCACCCACATGATCTTGGCAGCATCCATCGGCGAACCACCACCCAGGGCAATGATCACGTCCGGCTTGAAGGAGTTTGCCATCTCGGCGCCCTTACGGACGACGGTCAGGGTCGGGTCGGCTTCCACTTCGTAGAAGACTTCCACTTCCATCGAAAGGCCCTTGAGCAGACGAACTACTTCGTCGGCATAGCCGTTGTTGAACAGGAAGCGGTCGGTCACGACCATGGCGCGCTTCTTACCTTCCAGGTCGCCCAGGGCGATCGGCAGGGAACCACGACGGAAGTAGATGGATTTCGGAAGTTTGTGCCACAGCATATTTTCTGCCCGTTTTGCGACTGTCTTCTTGTTGATCAGGTGCTTGGGACCCACGTTTTCGGAGATGGAGTTACCACCCCAGGAACCGCAACCCAGCGTCAAGGACGGTGCAATGGCGAAGTTATACAGGTCACCGATACCACCCTGAGTGGTCGGGGTGTTGATGAGGATACGGGCGGTCTTCATCTTGTCGCCGAAGTACTTGATGCGGTCGGCGTTGCGGTCCTGGTCGGTGTACAGACCGGAGGTGTGGCCGATACCACCCAGGTTGACCATCTTGCAGGCCATCTCGACGGCTTCTTCAAAGTCCTTGGCACGGAACAGACCCAGGGTCGGAGAGAGCTTCTCGTGAGCAAACTCTTCGGCTTCACACACTTCCAGACCTTCACCGATGAGGATCTTGGTGGTGGGGGGCACGGTCACGCCGGACATCTCGGCGATCTTGGTCGCCGGCTGGCCGACGATATTGGCGTTCATGGCACCGTTGATCAGGATGACCTTACGAACCTTGTCCGCTTCTTCTTTGCTCAGCACATAACCGTTGTGAGTGGCGAAACGCTCTTTCACTTGGTCATACACGGCATCAACCACGATGGCGGCTTGCTCGGAGGCACAGACCACACCGTTGTCAAAGGTCTTGGACATCAGGATGGAGGCCACGGCACGCTTCACATCGGCGGTTTCGTCGATGACAACAGGCACGTTACCGGCACCCACACCGATGGCCGGCTTACCGGAGGAGTAAGCAGCCTTCACCATGCCCGGGCCACCAGTGGCCAGGATCAGGTTGATGTCTTCGTGCTTCATCAGGGCGTTGGAGAGCTCAACAGAGGGTTGGTCAATCCAGCCGATGATGTCTTTCGGGGCACCGGCGGCAACGGCTGCATCCAGCACCAGCTTGGCAGCGGCGTTGGTGGAGTTCTTGGCACGGGGGTGCGGGGAGAAGATGATGGCGTTACGAGTCTTCAGAGAGATCAGAGACTTGAAGATGGCGGTGGAGGTCGGGTTGGTGGTCGGAACGATACCGCAGATGATACCTACCGGCTCGGCGATGGTGATGGTACCGAACTCGTCATCCTCGCTGAGGATGCCACAGGTCTTCTCATCCTTGTACTTGTTATAGATGTACTCGGAGGCGAAGTGGTTCTTGATCACCTTGTCTTCGATGATACCCATACCGGATTCTTCAACGGCCATTTGGGCCAGCGGGATACGGGCGTTGTTGGCGGCCAGGGCGGCGGCACGGAAGATCTGGTCAACTTGCTCTTGAGAGAAGGTAGCGAACTCGCGTTGAGCTGCCTTCACACGGGCGACCAGTGCATCCAGTTCTGCCAGATTGGTTACTGCCATAGATGTCATCTCCTGATGATTTTTTGAAAACTGTTTAATAAGACGTTGCTACGACGCTGCATCCGAGGTTCGGCAAGTATAGATGCCGTGTCAACTCAAATTCTCCCCCGCAGGGGTATTGCATAGCTTATTAAACCGCTTTCGACATCGATTGTAGGGGGGGGAGGGAGAGAAGAATTTGATCCTGGTCAAATGTAACAAAAGTACAAAAGAAATTTCTTTTCAGCAACCGAGCCACCCGGAATAGAGTTTTAGTGGGTTAGAAAAAAATCAATTTAAAACAATGAATTATTGAGGTGCAACATAACCATGTACGGGCTGAACCCAGCTTGAATCGATCCGGTGATTCGGGGGGGGAATGCGGGAAAACTGGTCATTTAATAACGTTCTCTCGCGTCATCCATGATGGAGAGGCCTAGATGCCCACCGTTCGTGATACTCAACTGGATGCGGTCACCAAGATTGTAAATGCACGGTTGCATTTGTTTACGAGGTGAGCGATTTGATAGGTGTTAGGGGCTCAGTGGATGGTTAATGAATTGTATGTCATTAGCTTGGCTTATCTGACGGGTGGCTGAATACACAGTTTATCTCATTGGTGCCGCCTGCCGGCTTGATGTAGATTGACGCGCGATTTATGGATCATTACCGACTGACTGTGAACGGGACGCTATGGCAGCAATCGATTTTTCTCTCTATTTGAAATTTTTCATCGGCCTCATCGCCATCATCAATCCACTGGGGTTGCTGCCGGTCTTCGTCAGTCTGACGAACCATCAGACGCCGGTGGAGCGGATGAAGACCAATACGACGGCCAACCTGGCGGTGATGATTATCCTGCTGGTCTCCATGTTTCTTGGTCAGCATATTCTGGATGCCTTCGGGATCTCGCTCGCCTCGTTTCGCATTGCCGGTGGATCGCTTATCACCTTGATCGCCTGGTCGATGCTGCAAGGTAAGCTCGGCGAGGTGCGTCACAACAAGCAGGAAAAGGGTGAACTGGCGGCCCGTGAATCGATCGCCGTGGTGCCGTTGGCGCTGCCACTGATGGCGGGGCCGGGGGCTATCTCCTCGGTTATCGTTTATGCCAGCCAGAGTCACTGGCAGCAGTTCATCGGCATGTCCATCGTGGTGGTGATCTTCTCGTTCTGCTCTTGGCTCATCTTTCGTGCCGCCCCCCTGCTGTTCAAGCTGATGGGCAATACCGGTATCAACGTGGTGACCCGTATCATGGGCCTTATCATGATGGCGCTCGGTATCGAGATCATGGTGGCCGGCATTAAAGCGATGTTCCCCGTGTTGCAATAACCACGCTTGAGTGTGAAAAGCCGGCATTGAGCCGGCTTTTTTATTGGTTTCCTTTCGCAGACGGATTTTCTAGAATTGATCGGTTTGTTCAGAAAACAAACTCCTTTGCCTGAGAAAATCCTGTCCTTTGCGTTCTTAGCTGAATATCTTGCCAGGAAACCAGCGTTGAACTCATTACCGCATATTGCATTAGCCCATAGTGCAGTGAATTATGCTAGGGCGGGGCACTTTGCTCGCAAATGGATACAAGCATGGAATGTTCTTGTTGGAGTATGGAAATGACTCACCATAAAACGATGATAAATACCCTGTTGGTTGCAGCCCTGTTCGGTGGTTCAGTTCAGGCCGCCGATGTTCCTGCCGGCACCAAGCTGGCGCCGGAGCAAGTGCTGGTCAAAGGCAACGGCTCCGAGCCTGCCACATTAGATCCACAGAAGGTGGAGGGCGTGCCTGAATCCAATATCCTGCGCGATCTGTTCGAGGGGTTGGTCAACTCAGGCCCCAAGGGAGAGGTGTTGCCTGGGGTAGCCGAGTCCTGGGAGACCAAGGATAACAAGCACTACGTATTCCACCTGCGTAAGGACGCCAAGTGGTCAAACGGTGAACCGGTCACCGCTCACGACTTTGTCTATGCGTTCCAACGCGCCGTCGATCCCAAGACCGCGTCTCCCTACTCCTGGTATTTGGAGATGCCCACCATCGTCAATGCCACTGAGATCATCGCGGGCAAGCAGCCGGTGGATACCCTCGGGGTGAAGGCGAGCGACGATCACACCTTCGAGGTGCAGCTAGAGAAGGCGATCCCCTATTTCGTCAGCATGCTCTCTCACACCACCACCTATCCGGTGCCGAAGAAGGCAATCGAGCAGTTTGGTGACAAATGGACCCAACCCGGCAACATGGTTTCCAACGGTGCCTATGTGTTGAAGACGTGGGTGGTCAACGAGCGGATCGCCCTCGAGCGCAACAAGCAGTATTGGAACGACGGCAAGACCGTCATTAACCAGGTAACCTACCTGCCGATCCAATCCACCAACGCCGAGCTGAGCCGCTATCTGGCCGGTGAGGTGGATCTGACTTACACCACGCCGATCGAGCGTTTCAAGCAGCTCAAGAAGGATTACCCGAGCGAGTTGCAGGTGACCGGTCTGGTCTCCACCTACTACTACAACTACAACTTCAAGCACAAGCCGTTCGATGACGTGCGAGTGCGCACCGCGCTCTCCTATGCCATCGATCGCGACGTCATCGCCGACAAGGTGATGGGGCAGGGGCAGACGCCCGCCTATGGCCTGACCCCCGACTATGTGGATGGGTTCAAGCCGGTGGCCCAGCCTTGGTCCAAGCTGACTCAGGCCGAGCGCGACGCCAAGGCAAAAGCGCTGCTGACCGAGGCCGGTTTCGGCCCGGGCAAGCCGCTTAAGTTCGAGCTGCTTTACAACACCGACGACAACCACAAGAAGGTGGCGGTAGCGGTGGCCTCCATGTGGAAGAAGCTCGGCGTGCAGGTGAGCCTGGTGAACCAAGAGTGGAAGACCTACCTCGAGACCAAGAAACAGGGGCAGTTTGACGTGGCCCGTGCCGGTTGGAACGCCGACTATAACGAGGCCTCCTCCATGCTGGATCTGATGCAGACCACCCACGGCAACAACGACGGCAAGTACTCCAACGCCGACTACGACAAGCTGATGGTGGAGTCGCGCAACCAAGTGGATGCCGAGGCGCGCAACCAGCTCTATGTTCAGGCCGAGGCGATCCTCGCCAAGGACATGCCGATCATCCCCATCTACCAGTACGTCACCCCGCGCATGGTCAAGCCCTATGTGGGCGGTTATCCGGCCAACCCGCTGGATAACCTCTACAGCAAGGACATGTACATCATCGCCCATTGATGTCACGCGTCGCATAACAAACCGGGGGCCTGCGAGCCCCCATTACAACGCGACCCTCTGGAAGCAAATCAGGACTGGTATTGTCTATGTTGAAATTTATTCTGCGGCGCCTGTTGGAAGCCATTCCAACCCTATTGGTGCTGATCACCGTTTCGTTTTTCATGATGCGCTTTGCCCCCGGCAACCCCTTTAGCAGCGAGCGCTCCCTGCCCCCCGAGGTGATGGCCAACATCGAGGCCAAGTACGGTCTCGATAAGCCGATCGGGATGCAGTACCTCACCTACTTGGGCAACCTGGTGCAGGGGGATCTCGGCCCCTCGTTTAAGTACAAGGACTTCTCCGTCAACGATCTGGTGAGCCAGGCGTTGCCGGTGTCGGCCAAGATTGGCTCGGCGGCGTTTGTGCTGGCCGTGCTGCTCGGGGTGACCTTCGGCACCATAGCGGCGCTCAAACAGAACACCCTCATCGACTATCTGCTGATGTCGTCGGCCATGGCCGGGGTGGTGATCCCCGGCTTCGTGCTGGCGCCCCTGCTGGTGCTCTTTTTCAGTATTCACCTCGGCTGGCTGCCGGCCGGTGGCTGGCAGGGCGGCGGCATCCAGTTCATGGTGCTGCCGGTGCTTGGCATGATGATGTATTACATCTCGGCCATCTCCCGCATCATGCGCGGCAGCATGATCGAGACCATGAACGCCAACTTCATCCGCACCGCCCGCGCCAAGGGGTTGCCGCTGCGCCACATCATCTTAAGGCACGCTCTGCGTCCGGCCATGCTGCCGGTGGTCTCCTATCTTGGCCCGGCGTTTGTCGGCATCATCACGGGCTCTGTGGTGATCGAGACCATCTTCGGCTTGCCGGGGATCGGCCAGCTGTTTGTCAACGGGGCGCTCAACCGTGACTACTCCATGGTGCTTGGCCTGACCATCTTGGTCGGGGCCCTGACCATCACCTTCAACGCCGTGGTCGATATCCTCTATGCCTTCATCGACCCGAAGATCCGTTACTGAGGGGGCGCGACATGGTAGTCAACACACAAAAGCGGGCGGAGGTGATGGCCTTCGCACAGCAGATGGAGGTGGAGGGGCGCTCACTGTGGCAGGATGCCCGGCGCCGTTTCCTACGCAACAAGGCGGCCCTGACCAGCCTCATTATCCTGACCCTCATCACCTTGGCGGTGATAGTGGGGCCGCACCTGTCCCAGTACACCTTCGATGATCCGGACTGGGGCGCCATGCAAAGCGGCCCCGATTGGGAGAGTGGCCACTGGTTCGGCACCGACAGCCTGGGGCGCGATCTGTTCGTGCGCACCCTGCTTGGCGGGCGCATCTCGCTGATGGTCGGCATACTGGGGGCCCTGGTGGCGGTGCTTATCGGCACCCTCTATGGCGCCGCCTCGGGCTTCATCGGTGGACGGGTCGACAGCCTGATGATGCGGGTGCTGGAGATCCTCAACGCCTTCCCCTTCATGTTCTTCGTCATCATGCTGGTGACCTTCTTCGGCCGCAATCTGGCGCTCATCTTCCTCGCCATCGGGGCGGTGAGCTGGCTCGATATGGCGCGAATTGTCCGCGGCCAGACCTTAAGCCTCAAGAGCAAGGAGTTCATCGAGGCGGCCCACGTCTGCGGCGTCTCCAAGTGGAAGATCATCACCCGCCATATCGTGCCGAACGTGCTCGGTATCGTGGCGGTCTACGCCACCTTGCTGGTGCCGGGCATGATCATGTTCGAGTCCTTCCTGAGCTTTCTCGGCCTCGGGGTGCAGGAGCCGATGACCAGTTGGGGGGCCCTGCTCGATGAGGGCTCCAAGGCGATGGAGGTGGCCCCGTGGCAGCTGCTGTTCCCCGCTGGCTTCATGGTGGTGACCCTGTTTTGCTTCAACTTCCTCGGGGACGGTCTGCGCGACGCCCTCGACCCGAAGGATCGTTAAGGAGAGACGATGAAACTGCTTGATGTGAACGATCTGCGGGTGGAGTTCAAGACCCCGGACGGCAACGTGGTGGCCGTGAACGACCTCAACTTCTCGCTGACGGCGGGGGAGACCCTCGGCATCGTCGGTGAATCCGGCTCCGGCAAGTCACAGACCGCCTTTGCCATCATGGGGCTGCTGGCCAAGAACGGCGTCATCACCGGCTCGGCCAAGTTTCAGGGCGAAGAGATCCTCAACCTGCCCGAATCCAAGCTCAACCGTATCCGCGCCGAGAAGATTGCCATGATCTTCCAGGACCCCATGACCTCGCTCAACCCCTACATGAAGGTCAAGGATCAGCTGATGGAGGTGCTGATGCTGCACAAGGGGATGACCAAGGCGGCGGCGTTCGAGGAGTCGGTACGCATGCTCGATGCGGTCAAGATCCCCGAGGCGCGCCGGCGCATGGGCATGTATCCGCACGAATTTTCCGGCGGTATGCGCCAGCGGGTGATGATCGCCATGGCCCTCCTGTGCCGACCGCAGCTGCTCATCGCTGATGAGCCGACCACGGCGCTCGATGTGACGGTGCAGGCCCAGATCATGGCGCTGATGGGGGAGCTCAAGCGCGAGTTCAACACCGCCATCATCATGATCACCCACGATCTCGGGGTGGTGGCCGGCCTCTGCGACAAGGTGCTGGTGATGTATGCCGGCCGCACCATGGAGTACGGCCGAGTGGATGACATCTTCTATCGCCCGAGCCACCCCTACACCGAGGGGCTGCTCAAGGCCATTCCCCGCCTCGACAGCCAGGGCGCTGAGCTGCCGACCATACCGGGCAACCCGCCCAACCTGCTGCGTCTGCCCGCCGGCTGCCCCTTCCAGGAGCGCTGCCACCGGGTGAGCGACATCTGTCGCAGCGAGTCCCCACGGCTGACGCCGTTTGGCGATGGGCGCCAGCGCGCCTGCCACTGGGTGTCTGAGGTCATCGGCAAGGAGGCGGTATGACGGTCGAGAAGAAGCTGCTGCTCGAGGTGAGCGATCTCAAGGTGCATTTTGCCATCAAGCAGGAGAAGGGGTGGCCGTGGGCCAAGCCCGGCACCCTCAAGGCGGTGGATGGGGTGAGCCTGCGCCTCTACGAGGGGGAGACCCTCGGCGTGGTGGGCGAATCCGGTTGTGGCAAGTCCACTTTCGCCCGCGCCATCATCGGGCTGGTGCCGGCCACCGACGGCAAGGTGGTGTGGCTGGGGCAGGATCTGACCCAGCTCGAGCAGAAGGCGCTGCGTGAGAAGCGTAAAGAGATCCAGATGATCTTCCAAGACCCGCTGGCCTCGCTCAACCCGCGCATGACCATAGGCGACATCATCGCCGAGCCCCTCATCACCTTCTATCCCAAGCTCCCCAGGGAGGAGGTGAAGGAGAAGGTGCGTGCCATGATGAGCAAGGTGGGGCTGCTGCCGAACTTGGTGAACCGCTATCCCCACGAGTTTTCCGGCGGCCAGTGCCAGCGCATCGGCATCGCCCGGGCACTGATCCTCGAGCCCAAGATGATCATCTGCGACGAGCCGGTGTCGGCGCTCGATGTTTCAATCCAGGCCCAGGTGGTGAACCTGCTCAAGTCCCTGCAAAGGGAGATGGGGCTGTCGCTCATCTTCATCGCCCACGATCTGTCGGTGGTCAAACACATCTCGGATCGGGTGCTGGTGATGTACCTGGGGAACGCGGTGGAGCTGGGGGAGGGCAAGGAGATCTACGCCAACCCGCTGCACCCTTACACCAAGGCGCTGATGTCGGCGGTGCCGGTGCCAGATCCGGCGCGGGAGCGCAGCAAGGTCATCCAGATCTTGGAGGGGGATCTCCCCTCGCCGATGAACCCGCCCTCGGGCTGCGTGTTTCGCACCCGCTGCCCCGAGGCGGGGCCTGAGTGTGCCAAGACCCGCCCCATGCTAGAGGGGAACTTTACGCATGCGGTCTCTTGCCTCAAGGTCGATCCGCTTTGAATCTGTGTTGTCACTAAGGGAGGCTTCGGCCTCCTTTTTTATTTCTGCTGCATTTCGCGCTTGGCGGCCACCCGGCTCCCTGCTATTGTGCGCCCCACAAGGGGAGTAACTTCTCGCCGGTTTGTCGTCATTACGGTGCATCCATGTCCTACAGTGCACCCGGCAGCCGGGCAGTTGATTGACCGTCAGCTGTAAGTGAGACCTTGCCGAGAGGCAAGGTGTATCTGCTCCAAACGCAAACCCACGCCTCTCGGTCGTGGGTTTTTTCGTTTTTGGAGAAGTGAAAAATGGGTGAATGGTGGATGTGGGCCGGTTTTTTCAGCATAGTGCTGGCCCTGTTATGGATTGACTTGCGCTTTGTCGGTGGTGGCAAGGCGCACAAGGTATCGCTCAAAGAGGCGGGCATCTGGTCGCTGGTCTGGATCAGTGTGGCGCTCTTGTTCAACCTGGCCATCTGGCTCTGGCTCGATCACAGTGCCGGGCGTGAGCTGGCCAATCAGAAGGGGTTGGAGTTTCTCACCGGCTACCTCATCGAGAAGGCGCTGGCGGTCGATAACGTCTTCGTCTGGTTGATGCTGTTTGGCTACTTCGCCATTCCGGCCGAGTTACAGCGCCGGGTGCTGCTCTACGGTGTGTTGGGTGCCATCGTGATGCGCGCCGGCATGGTGTTCGCCGGTAGCTGGCTCATCGAGCAGTTCCACTGGATCCTCTATTTCTTCGGTGCCTTCTTGCTGCTGACCGGCGCCAAGATGCTGTGGGCGGCCGACAAGGAGCCGGATCTTGAGAACAACGCCTTGCTCGGCTGGATGCGCCGCCGCTTCAAGGTGACCGAGACTCTGGAGGGGGAGCGCTTCTTCGTCTGGCGCGACGGGGTTCGCTATGCCACGCCGCTGCTGCTCATTCTGGTGCTGGTGGAGGTGAGCGATCTCATCTTCGCGGTGGACAGCATTCCGGCCATCTTCGCGGTGACCACCGATCCCTTCATCGTGCTCACCTCTAACATTTTCGCCATCATGGGGCTGCGCGCCATGTACTTCCTGCTGGCCGGGGTGGCCGAGCGCTTTGCCCTGCTCAAATACGGGCTGGCGCTGATCCTGATGTTTATCGGGGTCAAGATGCTGCTGCTGGATCTGTTCAAGATCCCGACCGGGATTGCGCTTGGCGTGGTGGCCCTCATTCTAGTGGCCTCCATGGGGCTTAGCCTGTGGCTGACCCGTGGCGACAAGCCGGCCAAGGCCAGCGAATAAACGAGAAGGGCTCCCGCGGGAGCCCTTGTTGTATCAGCGCGTGATGATACGCGGATTGGTGTAGCCCCAGATGGTGTACATGTCGGCCAGCAGGGCGCCGTTGTACTCCTCCAGATCCGCCTGCTTCACCTCGGCGTTGCCCTGGCGGCCAAACAGCACCACTTCGTCCCCCGGCTTGACCCCCTTGATGTCCGTCACGTCCACCATGATGGTGTTCATCGAGGTCTTGCCGACCACTGGCGCCTTCTGCCCCCCCACCAATACATAGGCCTTGTTGCTGAGCGCACGGCGGTAGCCGTCGGAGTAGCCGAGTGGCAGGTTGGCGAGCAGGGAGTCGCGCTTGAGGGTGTAGGTGCGGTCATAGCCCACCGTGTTCCCTTGCGGATAGTGGTTGACCGAGGCGACCCGGGTCTTGAAGGTCATCACTTTCTGGTACTCGGTGTAGGAGGGGATGGTGTCGCCATAGAGGATGCCGCCCGGACGCACCATGTCCAGATGCGCCTGCGGCACCTCCAGGGTGGTAAAGGAGTTGGCGCAGTGCAGGGTCAGCTTGCTGCGATCGAGCTTGCCGGCGGCGATGAGCCACTGGGTGTCGATCTGAAACTGGGCAAAGCCTTGTTTGACGTCCTCTTTCTCCTCGACCGGGAAGTGGGTCATGATACCGACCACTTGCAGCCCTTTGAGTTTGAGCAGATCGAGGGCGTCCTGCTTGGCATTATCTTGGCGCAGATCTAGGCCATTGCGGCTCATGCCGGCAGAGTTGAGGCCCAGATGATAGGCAATGGTGGTATGGTGGCGCTGTGCAATCTCTGCCATCTGCCGGGCGCTCTCCAGACTGCCGACCAACTCCTCCATCTTGTAGGGCAGGGCGGCTTCCACCTCTTGCGGGCTGGCGGCGCGAACCCGCATCAGGCGGCCATCGAACCCCTTCTCGCGGGCGACGCGGGCCTCTTCATTGCTGGCGATGCCGATGCAGGGGATGCCGGCCTTGACCACGGAGGGGATCAGCAGATCGATGCCATGGCCGTAGGCGTCGGCCTTCATGATGGCGCAGATCTGCGGGCCTTTTTCGCCGAGGCGCTCCTTGAGGGTCTGAATGTTGCGCTCGAAGGTGGTCACATTCACTTCGAGCCAAGCGTTGGCGGCAGCGAACTCCTGGCCGTTGCGATGATCGTTGGCCTGCGGCAGGTAGGGGGCGGCATAAGCCTGGCCTGACAGCAGGCCGATGATGAGGGTGGCGAGTAACGTCTTCTTGCTCATGATATTCCCTGTCATGGTGTCGTTGAGTCAGTGGTCTGCGCCGGACATAATGCTGAGTCGCAAGCGAGGCCTTGGTCAGTCTAACTGCTTAAAACAAAGTAGGAAAACGATTAACATGCATATTGAATGGGAGGTGGAATAATGATGAAAATGTCACTGCTTCCTCCTCCTCTGGTGGCCCTGCTGTGCGCCTGGTTGATGCAGTGGGGGCTCCCTCTCGGAGGGGAAGAGTGGGGGAGGGGGAGCTGGCTGCTTGCGGTGCTGCTGTGGGGGCTGGCTGTCCTCTTGGGGGTCGGTGCCCTGCTGGGGTTTCGTCGCGTCGGGACCACGGTGGATCCGCACCGCCCCGATCGCTCCAGCGCACTGGTCATCAGCGGTGTTTATCGCTACAGCCGCAATCCTATGTATCTGGGGGTCTTGTTGCTTCTGTTGCTGTGGGCGCTATGGCTGGGCGGTGGCTGGTGGGGTGCGATGCTGTTCTGGCTCTGGATGGACAGATTGCAGATCCCGCGTGAGGAGCAGGCGCTCGGGCGGCGTTTCGGGGCTGATTATGAGCGCTATTGCCAGCAGGTGCGGCGCTGGTGCTAGAAGGGCAGCAGAAACAGCAGCTCGGCCAGACTAGGTTGCCACTGCCATTCACGCAGCCGCACCCGCCCGCCGATGACGGGCACCCCCTCTTCTTGTAATTTCCCTATCTGCTCTATATGGCCTCTGGAGCCTGCGGGCAGCGAGATCTTGCCGTTAGCGCCGAGCACCCTGTGCCAGGGCAGGCTCTTGCTGGTGGTCTTTAGCACCCGGCCGACCAGTCGGGCACGGCCCGGCAGGCCGGCAAGATCCGCCACTTGACCATAGGTGACCACCCGGCCAGGCGGGACGAGGGCAAGCAGGGTTTCGATGCGTTCCTG
This sequence comes from Aeromonas simiae, assembly GCF_014892695.1. NCBI lineage: Bacteria > Pseudomonadati > Pseudomonadota > Gammaproteobacteria > Aeromonadales > Aeromonadaceae > Aeromonas > Aeromonas simiae. The sequence continues at coordinate 2,414,248 of NZ_CP040449.1, read as the reverse complement.
AGAAGTCATGGGGCCTCACTGTGTGAGGCCCCATTGTGCGTGTGGCAAGGTGGGCCCGCAAGGGTCAGCCGAAGGTGCGGCTGAGCTCCTTGAGCTGATTGGCCTTGACCAGCAGGCTCTCACTGCTGGCGCTGACGCCGTCGATCTTGATGCTGTTGTCGTGGGAGAGGGCCGAAATCTGGTTCACGTTGCGGCTGATCTCCTCGATCACCGCCTGCTGCTCGTGAGTGGCCGACGAGATCTGGGTGGAGAACTCGGTGATCTTGTCGATCTCATCGAGCACCTGATGCAGGTTCTCCGAGCCGGCCCGGGTGGTCTCCAGGCAGGAGCGGGTTTGATCCAGATTGTGATGCATCATCTCCTTCCACTGGCCGAGGGTGTGCTGGATGTGGCCGATACTCCCCTGGATCTGCTCGGTGGCCTTGTGGGTGCGGGTCGATAGGCTGCGCACCTCGTCGGCCACCACGGCAAAACCACGCCCCTGTTCGCCGGCGCGCGCGGCCTCAATCGCGGCGTTGAGGGCCAGCAGGTTGGTCTGATCGGCAATCCCTTGGATTTCACTCATGATGTTGCCAATGCGCTCAGACTCGTTGGCCAGCTCGACCGCTGACTGGAATGCCTGCTGGGCCTGTTTGGCCAGGTTATCCATCTCGCTGCCCGCCTCGGTCAGTTGGGCGTCGGTTTGCAGGCTGTGGTGGCGCGCCTCGCTGATCTGCTGACTGGTCTCTTCGATATTGCGGGTGATCTCGGTGGCCGCCGATGCCATCTGGGTCACGGCCGTGGCGACTTGCTGGATCTGCATGTCCTGAGTGGCAATATCCCGGCTGGCCATGGTCGATGAGTGGCTCAGATCGTTGGCCAATGTCTTGAGGGAAAGGGTGGCATCATCGACCCGACCAAGCACGGTGCGGATCCGAGCCTGCCACAGCTTGATGTGGAAGTCGGCAATGCTATGCGGGGCATCCCCCGAATAGATGAGCCGGCTGACGCTGTCATACTCACCCTGCAACTGACCCAGAAAACGCGAGGTCTGAAAGAGTTGGCGATAGGTGAGGGCCGCCACCAGCAGCAGCGGCAACATCACCCATAGCGCGCCCAGTGGCCCGGCCTGCCAGACCAGCACCGCAAGGGCTAACAGCATCAGGCCAGTGATGGCCCACGGCAGCAGCAGCGGCAACAGCCGCCGACTCTTGGTGGAGTGGCGCTCATGCTTGCGCAGATCGGCATAGAGGCGGCTGGCAATCTCCTTGGTGCGACTGTCGGTGCGGCAGCGCACCGACTGGTAGCCACACATCTTGCCCTGTTCATAGATGGGGGTGACGTAGGCATCGACCCAGTAATAGCGGCCATCCTTGCAGCGGTTTTTCACCAGCTCCCGCCAGGCCTGACCGGCCTTGAGGTGTTGCCAGAGATCGGCAAAGGCGGCCTTGGGCATGTCGGGATGGCGCACCATGTTATGGGGGTGGCCGATTAACTCTTCCCGACTGTAGCCGGCAACCCGGCAGAAGTGATCGTTGGCGTAGGTGATGATACCGCGCATATCTGTGGTGGAGACCAGTTGCTCGTCGTCAGCAAAATCGATCTCTTGATCGAGCAGTGCAGAGGTATTCTGAACCATGAGGCGCTCCCTGATTGTTATCCCGTCCGTGATGTTGTTGTGGTGCGCACACGCGACAACCGACCCATGCGGCACATACACCAGTGTAGATGCACTCCTACTGATAGATAAAACAATCTTACTAACCGAAGGTGTGACCAAGACCGGCCAGTTGCGCGGCCTTCTGTTGCAACTCGTGGCTGGTATTGCTGACCTGTAGGAGCCTTTCGCTGTTGTCCTCGGCGTGACGGGCCACCTGTTGCAGTGACTGGCAGATCTGCTCGATGACCGCTTCCTGTTCATTCATGGTGCCGGCGATCTCTGCGGCATTGAGCTGCAAGTGGTTCATGGCGCCCAAGATCTGCTGCACCTCGGCACTGCCCCGCTCGGTCAGCTCGCTACAGTGGCGGGTCTGTTGCAGGTTCTGCTGCATCATGCCCTGCCATTGCTGGAGCGTCTGCTGGATGCCGGCGATGCGTTGCTGGATCTGGGCGGTGGCCTCCTGGGTGCGGCTTGAGAGGTTGCGCACCTCGCCGGCGACGACGGCAAAACCGCGCCCGTGCTCGCCGGCCCTGGCTGACTCGATGGCGGCGTTGAGGGCCAGCAGGTTGGTCTGATCGGCGATCCCGCGGATCTCTACCATGATGTCATCGATGCGGCGGGACTCTTCGCTCAGGGCCTTGGCGGTGGCAAAGGCTTGCTGCGCCGGCTCACCGAGGGTGTTGACCGCATCCCGGGTCTGCTCAAGGTGGTGATCGGCCTGTTCGCTGCGACCGCGCACCTCATCAATTTGCTGTACGCAGCCACGGATATGCTCGCCGACTGAGCCGGTCGCCTCGCCAAAGCGCTGCATGGCATCGGCAATCTGGTGGGTCTGCTCATCCTGACGTTGCATGGCGTGATTGGCATCGGCGCTGGCCTGATCCAGTTGATTGGCCATTTGGTGCAGCCCCAGCGTCGTGTCATCAACCCGGCCAAGAATGGTATTGATCCGCGCTTGCAGCAGTTGCTGGTGGAATTCGGCGATGGCGTGAGGGGCCGTGCCGGCATAGACCACGCGTGAGAAGCTGTCGTAGCGACGGGTCAGTTGCTGTAGGAAGCGTGGGGTGGTGATGAGTTCGGGGTAACAGAGCCCACCGAGCAGCAGCAAGGGGAGCAGCAGTACCGGCAGTATGGCAAGCCCATGGATGGCGATGCCATACAGCAAAGAGATCAGTATGGCGGGCAGCACCAGTGGGCGGCGCAGCCGGGCCAGTGAGGGGGAGGCTTTGCCACGCTCGGCGGCCCGCAGTTGGCGATAGATGGCTGCGGCCCGCGCCTTGAGGGCATCATCCGGCTTGCAGCGCACCGACTGGTAACCACAGATCTTGCCGTGCTCGTAAATGGGAGTGACATAGGCATCGACCCAGTAGTAACGGCCATCCTTGCAGCGGTTTTTTACCACCCCGCGCCACGCCTGTCCCGCCTTGAGATGCTGCCAGAGATCGGCGAAGGCGGCCTTGGGCATGTCCGGGTGGCGCACCAGATTGTGGGGGCGGCCTACCAGCTCGTCGCGCTGATAACCAGCGATATGGCAGAACGCCTCATTGGCATAAGTGATGGTCCCCATGAGATCGGTCGTCGAGACCAACTGTTGGCTGGCAGGAAATATCACTTCTTCATCAATGGGAGACACGTTAGAAGTTGTCATGGCTACGCTGTAAATTAATACGAACGAGGTAGATTGTGTCAGTAACTAAAAATGGCGTTGTTTCCCAAATCGATGCAGTTTGAATGGAACTAACTGAGGACGCGGTGATCTGATCACCACCATCCCCTTCAAATCTGCATCATGGGCACATCGCTTCACCCCATCACCAACTGGCCTCAATACAACAGGTCTCTGATTAACCGTGGCTCTCTCACCTTCTGGGTTGATGCCGCCGCCATGAACAACTGGTTCCACCACGACCATCACGGGCGACGGGGACGCAGCCTGCTCTACACCGACCAGACCATCTGCACTTTCCTGATGCTCAAGGGGATTTTCAGCCTCACTCTTCGCGCAACTCAGGGGTTACTCGACTCCCTGTTCGAGCTGATGAACGTACCGCTTTGTGCCCCCGATTACAGCTGTGTCAGCAAGCGGGCCAGCACGGTCACAGTGGCCTATCGGAAGCCCTCCAAGGGGCGTATCACCGACCTGGTTATCGACTCGACCGGCCTGAAGGTGTTTGGTGAAGGCGAGTGGAAAGTCAGAAAACACGGCGCCGATAAACGGCGAGTGTGGCGCAAGCTGCATCTGGCGGTAGACCCGGTAACCCACGATATCGTGGCAGCAGAAGTATCATTGGAAAATGTCCATGATGCCGAGGTGCTGCCGACCTTACTCAATCCACTGCGGCGCAAGCTGGGACATGTTTATGCGGATGGCGCCTATGACAGCAAAGCCAGCCATCAGCGGATAGCGCATAAAGGGGCGACAGCTTGTATTCCACCTCGCAAGAACGCGGGGTTATGGAAAATAGGACACCCAAGGAATGAGGCGGTGCTGGTGATGCGAAAGAACGGGCTGGCGCACTGGAAGAAGATATCGGGATACCACCGCCGCTCACTGGCAGAAACAGCAATGTATCGGTTCAAGCAGTTGCTGGCGGGGAAACTCAGTCTGCGAAAATACAACGGTCAGGTAGGGGAAGTGATGGCGTATGTGAGCGCGATAAACAAACTGAACACCCTGGGTCTGCCTGTCAGACAGCCCCGAGTGTAGCGGTCACCAGGGGCTGGGGAAGTCATGACTTGCTGGCTGATTTAGGCAACAACGCCACTAAAAATATTAACCTCGACTGTAATCACAATGTTGCCATTTGGTTTTTTGTGTATAAGAAAGGCGACCATCTGGTCGCCAAACTGTAATGGCAGCATTCACTGCTTGGGAGGCCGATACCGAACTCCCCGCTTACCGAGGATCTGCAACTGACCCGGCAACCGGGCGCAAAACCCCGCCCATGACTTGTGCTCGGGTTGGCTCCAGGCCACCTCTGCCGTCGCCAGCAGTCGTGGAAAGAGCATGTAGTCGAGCCGCTCGCGGGAGGTGATCAGCTCGCCCCAGAGCGGGCTCAGCACGCCGAGAATCTGCTCTTTGGCCGGGAAGTCGGCGGGGGCCGGTTCGCAGCGATAGACCTGGGCGAGATCCAGCGTGCCGGCCCAGTAGAGACCGGGTTCATCAGGGTCGCGGCTCCAGGCCAGATCGAGGTAGAGGTGCTGGGCCGGCGCCATCACCACGGGATGCCCCGCCGCCGCGGCCTCAAGCCCGGCCTCCAGTCGGGTCCATGCGCACACGACGGCTTCCTGGCTCACCTTGTTCCCATGCCGGATCTCCTCCCAGCCGATCATCTGTTTCCCCTTGCCGGCCAGGTAGCGCTGGCAGTGGCGCAGCAGATGGCCTTGCAGCTCTTTGGGGTCCCGATAGCCGTGCTGGCGCATCAGCGCCTGGCAGGCGGGGCTCTCCTGCCACACCCCTTGCGGCACCTCGTCGCCACCTAGGTGGATGAGGGGGCCGGGAAACAGCGCACACACCTCGTCTAGCACGCGCTCCAAAAAGGTGTAGGTGCCGGGCAGGGCGGGGTTAAGCACGTTGTCCTCGAAATACTGCACCGAGCGGTAGCGGGAGGCATCGGCCGGCTCGACCAGCAGCTCGGGCAAGGCTTTGATCGCCGCATGGCAGTGGCCGGGAATGTCGATCTCCGGGATCACCGTGATGCCGAGCGCCGCCGCGTGGGCCACGATATCGCGCACCTCGTTCTGGCTGTAGTTGCCGCCATAGGGGGCGGGGCCGCCGCTCAGTTGTGGCGTGATAGGCAGGCCATGCCCGCGCCACGCTCCGACCTCGGTCAGGGCGGGGAAGGCCTTGATCTCGAGGCGCCACCCCTCGTCATCGGTCAGGTGCCAGTGGAAGCGGTTGAACTTGTAGAGCGCCATCTGCTCCAGCAGGCGCTTGATGGTGGCGACCGGGTGGAAGTGGCGGGCGCAGTCGAGAAAGACGCCACGAAAGCCAAAGCGCGGGGCATCTTCCACTGCGATACAGGGCAGCGACTCGCCGTGTTGCAGCACCCATTGAGCCAGGCTCATCAGGCCATGACGCCAGCCAGGACGGCCGCCGGCCTCGATGCGAATTCCGCTCGGGGAGATGGTGAGGCGGTACGCCTCTTGCGGCAGGGGGGCCAGCTCCAGGCGCAGCAGGGCATCGTGATCCTGCTGCAAAGAGAGGCCGGTCAGTTGGTTGAAGTGGGCCAGCAGATCCTCGATCAGCGCGGGGGCGCAGACATGGGCCTGCTCCGGCAGGCGAAACTCGCCGTCCAACCGGTGTAACCGCGCCGGTTGTGGCACCAGCCCCGACTCAGGCTCTACCTGTGGCAGGGGCGGGGGGGGAGGGGGCGCCGTCAGCCCCAGGTCGCGGCGCCCTACCGGCAAGGGTTGTAACACCGCATCGGGGTGGCTCAGGTAGAAGCCTTGCGGCAGATCCGAGTAGCGCTCCATCGGGGTGCGCGGGCAGCAGAAGGCGATGTCGTGCAGCCTGGCGAGTTTGAGCTCTTTGTAGCTGCCCACTTGGCGCAGCAAGGTGGCGCCGCTGAGCGAGTCCGGATCCAGATAGCGGGCCAGGCAGAAGTGCAGTGAGCCGGCGACCGGCAACTCGGGGGCCAGGGTGAGCTGAAGCCAGAGATCGTCACCGCTGCGGGTCACGGCGATATCGATCAGGGGTGCAGACATGGCAACTCCTTGTGTTGAATGAAAAGCAGGGCGCCTTCCATGGCATCGGCGGCAGGCTCGACCAGATGGTCGGGATACTGGGCGGTGAGTGCGCCGGCAAGGGCTTGGCCCACTCCCCCCAGCAGGGCGATATATGGAGCCCCCATCTGGATCAGGCCGCCGACCAGGGTCGAGAGGGCGGCGATGGCCTCGCCGCGCAGAGCGATGGCCAGCGCGTCCCCATCCTGGGCGGCCTCCAGCACCCAGGGGGCGAAGCGGCCGTAGTCGGCGGGAATGGCGTGGCTAGCCCAGGCCACTACCTGGGCCTGATCCCCACCGAAGTGATGCAGCAATCGGGTGGCGAGCACGCTGGGGGGCAAGATCCCGTCGTGGCTGAGCAGGGCCGATTGCAGTGCGCGCAGGCCGAGCCAGGCGCCGCTACCAAGATCCGAGATGGGAAAGCCGCGCCCCGAGCAGGTGCGCACGCGCCCGCCCTGATAGATCAGCCCGACCGAGCCGGTGCCGGCAATCAAGATGGCGCCCTCCTCCCCCCCAAAGGCGCCGAGGCAAGCCCCGAAGGCATCGGACGTCAGGCGTACCTCGGCAAAGGGCAGCGGCTCGGCGAGAAAGGCGTGATAGCACTCGGGCAGCTCGGCGGAGGCCAGCGCCAGACCGGCGTGCAGGCGCCGATAGTCCTGCGGCCCCAGACCCGCCTCGCGCAGGGCGCCGTCGATGGCGGCCAGCACGGCGGCGCGGGCGACCGGGATGCCGAGCTCCAGATTGCTGCCACTGGCCCGCCCCTCGCCGAGTCGGCGTCCGCTGGCGTCACGCAGCCGGGCCCGGGTGTGACTGCCGCCCCCGTCGACCCCCACGTAGAGATCACCCATGCGCTTCCCCTTGCAAGGTGATGGCCAGCGCAAACCAGGCGGCGTGAGGGAGCCACTGCTCGCCCCAGCGCCAGTTCTGATCCAGCCGCGCCCGGTACGCTTCTGGGATGAAGGCGATATCTTGCTCATCCTCGACCCCTGCCGTGATGCCGTTGCAGATCCCGCCGAGGGCATTGGGCCAGCCTGCCGTGTAGCTCGGATTGTTGCAGCCATGGCCGGCCAGCATGCAGGCATCGAAGGGGTTGTTCCCTAAGATCCAGTCGAGCTGGTGCTGGCCATAAGCGGTCAGGGCCGAGGCCAGATGGGGCAGCCAGAGACGGGCGGCAAACGCCAGGGCAGCCAAGGAGGCCAGCCGCGCATTCTCCCCCTGCCACCAGTAGCCCGACTCGTTGTGATGGGGCATGAAAAACGCCAACCGGGCCGGCTCGTCCACCCCCTTCACATACTGACGGGCCAGGGCAAAGGGGTCGCCTGGGGCGGCGTGCCACGCCAGTTCGCTGCTCAGTGATCCCTCAAGGCAGGCGAGGGCCTCGGCGCGGCGCTCCGGCTCGGGCTCTATCTCCAGATAGGCTATCAGCGCCAGCCCAGGCAGGCCGGCCTCGACCGCGTGGTAATAGGGGCGCGAGCCGTCGTCGTTGGCGCTCCAGTAGTGGCCCCCATCGGGGTGGCGGCGCAGGCGCCGCGCCAGTCGCGCGGCCCAGTGGCGCGCTTCGCCGAGCCACTCATTGCCGAGGGTGCGGGTCAGCTCGACCGCGGCCAGCAGGGCGCAATACTCGTCGATGATGTTCTCTTGGCCGTCGTTGAGATAGGCGAGGTTGTGCTCGCGCAGGTGGCGATAGCCTGCCTCGGCCACTGCGGCGTAGTGAGCCGGCACAAACTCGCCACCGTGCGCTTCGCGGGCGGCGCGGGCTAAGGCGGCGATGGCCATGCCGCCCCCTTGCCGAAAGCCGGCCTGATAGTCGGCCGAGGTGATCCCCTGCTGGGTGGCGTAGGCGCACAGGGTGCGCTGCTCGGGGTCCTTGCTCCACCGATCGAACAGGGTCATGTAGAAAAAGCCCGATTCATCGTGCATGCGGCAGAGAAAATCGGCCCCGTGCAGGGCCTCGTCGGTGAGGCGGCGAGCCAGGTTCTGGCTGTCGATATCCTCACGGCGTGCCAGCCGCTCGCGGCAGGTGAGCAGCGACCAGACGACCAGCGGGGTTTGCTGGGGGTTCATGTAGTTGGCGTAAGAGAGGTGGCTTAAGTACTTGCTCACGTCGCCGCTTGCGTCATACCAGCCGCCGTGCACGTCGCGGCGGGCTTCGCGGCCATGGATGCGGGCGCAGCGGTCGGCCCGCTCGAAGACGCCGCTACAGCGCTGCCCCTTGAGGTAGTGCACCACATCGGAGAGGCACTGACGCGCAAGTAGCCGCTCACCGACCTCAAAGCGGGCCGAGCGCACCGTGCCTTGGTCTGTGACCACTTCGAGGCGATAACGACCCGGCGCCGTGAGCGCCGAGAGATCCGCCCGCCAGAAGTGGCGCCCTTGCCAGCCCGGCACGGTTTCTTCCGGGCCAAACGGCACGCGCAGCACTACGGCGTCATCGCTCAGGCGACGTACCCGCAGTGGGCCTGGGGTGAGCGCGGCCTGGCTGTGTTGCAGCAGCGCCTGCTTGGGGGCGTGGGGATCAAAGCCGACTTGGTTTATCAGAAGTTCCATGGGGCCTCACTCGAACAGGTAGCAGCGCACGAAGTGGTTGTCGGCGAGTCGGGTCACCGGCGGCAGGGCGCTCTGACAGCGCGGCTGAGCCGAGTGGCAGCGCCCGGCAAACGGGCAGCCGCAGGAGTCTGGTGTCCACAGCGGGATCTCCCCTTTGCGTCCCCCCTTCAACTCGGCGTGGATGCTCTTCTCAGGGTCGGGCACCGCCGAGATGAGCAGCCGGGTGTAGGGGTGCTGGGGGTGGTGCAGGATCTCATCCACCTCGCCCCATTCCACCATGTGGCCCACGTACATCACCGCCAGATCTTCGGCCACATAGCGGGCGGTGGCGATGTCGTGGGTGATGTAGAGCATGGAGACGCCGAGCTCCTCTTTCATCTGCTCCATCAGGTTGAGGATGCCGATGCGAATCGAGACATCGAGCATGGAGGTGGGCTCATCGGCCAGCACCACCTCGGCCTCCACCGCCAGATTGCGGGCAATGTTGACCCGCTGGCGCTGGCCGCCGGAGAGCTGGTGTGGGTACTTGGCGGCGGTGGCTCTGGCCGGGGTCAGCCCCACCTTTTCAAGGAGGCCATAGACCATGTCGGGCAGATCCCGTTTGTCGAGCACCTTGCTGTGCAGCAGCAGAGGGCGGGCGATGTGGTGGTAGATGGTGTGGGTCGGGTTCAATGAACCGAACGGATCTTGCCACACCATCTGCACGCTCTGGCGGTAGTCGAGCAGGGCGGTGCCTTTGTTGAACTCCTCCAGATCCCGGCCGCGATAGAGGATGCGGCCGTGGCTTGCCTTGTACATCTTGGCGATGATCTTGGCCACCGTGCTCTTGCCCGAGCCCGACTCGCCGACCACTGCCAGGGCGCGTCCCCTGGCGAGGGTGAAGCTGATGTCGGAGAGGGCCCGCATCTTGTCGCTTTTCAGGGCGTTGGAGTTGATGGGGAAGTCCTTGTAGAGGTGCTGCACCTCGATGATGGCTTCCGCTGTCTGTGCAATCGTCATGGCTTACCTCTTCACGCGCCTGCGGCCTGACTGAAGTGAATGAACGGTGGCTCTTCTTGTGCATGGAGGTGGCAGGCGGCGAGCTGGCCTGGGCGCACCTCGTGCAAGGTGGTGTACTCCTGCCGGCAGCGTGCGTGTACCTGGTTGCAGCGCGCCTGGAAACGGCAGCCGACCGGCACCTCCAACAGGTTGAGCGGGGTGCCTGGGATCCCCTCCAGCACTGTCTTGGGCCCATGCAGGGGCGGGAAGGAGTTACCAAGCCCCTTGGTGTAGGGGTGCAGCGGCGCGGTCAGAATCGACTTGGCCGGGGCCACCTCCACCAGTTCCCCGGCGTACATGATGCCGATACGATCGCAGAACTCGACCATCAAGGAGAGGTCGTGGGTGATGAAGAGGATGGAGAAGTTGAACTGCTCTTTGAGCGCATAGACCTTTTGCAAGATCTCCCGCTGCACCACCACGTCGAGGGCCGTGGTCGGCTCGTCCATGATGAGCAGCTCGGGGTTGAGGGCCAGCGCGATGGCGATCACCAGCCGCTGGCGCATGCCGCCGGAGAACTGGTGCGGATAGTCGAGCAGCCGGCTCGGGTGGATGTCGACAATCTCAAGCAGCGCCTGCGCGCGCTTTATCGCCTCATAGCGGGTCATGCCGGGGTTGTGGGCAAGCAGCACGTCGCAAAACTGCTCCTCCATGCGCAGCACCGGGTTGAGCGCATTCATGGCGGACTGGAACACCACCGCGACCTGCTGCCAGCGGTAGTCGCGCAGGCGGCGCTCGTCGTAGTGCAGGATAGCTTCGCCCTTGAACAGGATCTCGCCGCCACTGATGTAGGCGGGCGGCTTGTGCAGCCGGGCCACCGAGAAAGCGACGGTGGACTTGCCGCAGCCCGACTCGCCGGCGAGGCCGAAGATCTCGCCGCGCTGGATGTCAAAGCTGACCGAATTGACGGCGCGCACGTCGCCGCTCTCGGTGATGTAGTCGACGCAGAGGTTACGCACCGACAGCAGAGGTTGGGGGCTCATGCGGTTTTCTCCTCGGGCAGGGGGGCAGCCAGGCGCTTCCAGCGGGTCAGCCCCTTGTGGGAGCGCAGTTGCGGGTTGGCAATCTCATCGATGGCGAAGTTGAGCAGGGCCAGCCCCGCCCCCAAGGTGGCGATGGCCAGACACGGGAAGAGCACCTCCCACCAGGCGCCGACCAGCAGAGCGCTGGCGGTCTGGGCGTTGTAGAGCATGATGCCCCAGCTCACCACCAAGGGATCCCCGAGTCCGAGGAACTCCAGGGTCGCTTCGGTGACGATGGCGTAGATGATGGAGCCGATGAAGCTCACCCCGATGATGGAGATGAGGTTGGGCAAGATCTCGACCAGTATGATGCGCCAGGCCGGCTCCCCCAGCACCTCGGCGGCGATGACGAACTCTTTTTCCCGCAGCGCCAGGGTCTGGGCGCGAATGACGCGCGCCCCGTAGGCCCAGGAGGTGAGCCCGATGATGAGGGCAATGACCCAGGGGGAGGCCTCTCCGATGAAGCTCGCCAGTACCAGCAGTAGGGGGAGGTTGGGGATCACCAGCACCACGTTCATCAGGAAGGTGAGGGCCTCGTCGATGACGCCGCCAAAATAGCCGGCGGTGATGCCGATAGAGACCGCCAGCACGCATACCAAGAGGCCCGCACCAAAGCCGACCAGCAGCGACACGCGGCCGCCGTGGACAAACTGGGACCAGATGTCGCGCCCCATGCGGGTGGTGCCCATCACGTATTCGGCGCTCGGCTCCTGATGGGGGCGGGCGACCCGTTTGGTGGGGTCATGGCTGGCGATCAGCGGGGCGAACAGGGCCATCAGCACGAAGGTGACCACGATGGCGAGGCCAAACGCGGCCTTCTTGTTGCCAAGCAGGATCTTGACGATGACAGGCATCTGCATCTTATTTGCCTCCTTTGCGCAGGCGGGGATCGAGAAAGACGTAGAGCACGTCGGCGAGGAAGTTAAAGCTGAGCATGGCGATGGTCATGATGAGCAGTTGGCCCTGGATGAGGGGGTAGTCGCGCGCCAAGATCCCCTGATAGAGGGTTAACCCCAGGCCGGGGTAGTTGAACACCACCTCGGTGATGAGGGAGCCGCCGATGACAAAGCCCAGCGCCATGGAGAGCGCGGTCACGCTCGGCAAGATGGCGTTGCGCGCCCCGTAGTTGAAGATGACCCGCGAGGTGGAGAGCCCCTTGGCCTTGGCCATGGTGATGTAGTCCTCGCCGAGTAGGTTGATCATGTTATTGCGCATGGTGATGAGAAAGCCGCCGATCTGCACCAGCGCCAGGGTGCCGACCGGCATGATGGCGTGGGTCAGGATGCTTTTGATGTGCGCCCAGCCCCAGTCGGCCGGGATCTCCGGGCTGTAGGCATAGCCAATCGGCAGCCATGCTAGGCTCACCCCGAACAGGAACAGGGCCAGCAAGGAGACCACCACGGGGGGGATGGCCTGCATCACCAGGGTGAGCGGCGAGAGGAGGCTGTCCATGCGCCCGCCCCGGTACCAGGCGGCGAAGATGCCGATGACCGAGCCGATGGCAAAGCTCAGCACGGTGGAGGTGCCGACCAGAAACAGGGTCCAGCCGAGCGCACGGCCCAGCACGTCGGCCACCGGCTGCGGATAGAAGCGCACCGAGGTGCCGAGATCCCAAGTGAGGACGCTCTTAACGTAGGTAAGAAACTGCTCGCCGAGAGGGCCGTCGACAAAGCCGAAGGTGGCCTTGAGGGCCTCCAGGGCGGCAGGCTCCATCATGGCGCCGGCGCGGGCGAACATGACCGAGACCGGATCGCCCGGCATGGCGCGTGGCAGCAAGAAGTTAATGGTGGCGGCCACCAAGAAGGCGACCAGATAGAAGGAGAAACGTCGGAGTACAAAGCCCATGATGACACCTTTTTACTGCGCGCTTCCCGCCGTGCGGCCACAGTGACCCTACCCATGCGAAGTGGGGGCTGCCGACGGTGAGGGAAGTGGCCCCCCGCAGGGGGCCGGGTGTGGGTTAGCTGTTGGGTTTGAGCGACAGGACGTGCAGCAGGCGCTCGGGGGTGTCCGGGTGGACTTGCGGCTTGGCGACCGGGTTGTCGGCGCTGAACCAGCCGTGGAAGCGCTTGGTGCTGTACTCGTACCAGGTCGGGTTGTTAAACACAGGGATGATGGTCTGGTTGGCACCGACCTTCTCTTGGATGGCGAACATGATCTCCTTCTGCTTGGCCGCGTCGGCGGTCTGGGTGAAGGCGTCGATCAGCTTGTCGAGCTCCGGATCCTTGTAGCGGGGGGCCGCGAAGCGGTTGCCACGCTCACCCATGTTGCGTGAGTGGAAGGCGGTCTCGAAGTACTTGTGCGGGTTGGCGCCAGCAAAGTAGCCCTGCAATGCCGCGTCGAAGTCACCGGTGATCAGGGCCTCGGTCCAGACGGTGGCCTCCGGGGTGGCGGTCTTGGCGTTGATGCCGAGGGCCTGCAACCCTTCGACGCCGATCTGCACCGTGTTGACCCAGTCGGTCCAGCCGTTTGGCACCAGTACCTTGAACTCGATCTTCTTGCAGCTCGGGGTGTCGAGGAACTGGTCGCCGTCGCAGTCCTTGTAGCCTGCCTGTTTGAGCAGCGCCTTGGCCCCTTCCAGATCGAACTTGTTGTACTTGCCGTATTGCTGCTCGACGGCCGGGTTGTCCCAGGTCTCGAAGGCCTTGCCGAGCCCGGAAGGGTACTCGTTGATGGTGGGGTAGCCGTAGCCGGCGATGTCCACCATGGACTGGCGATCCATGGCCATGGAGAAGGCGCGGCGGAAGTTGACGTCGTTGAACGCCTCGTGGTTGCCCGGGTGCTTGGTCTGGAAGTTGACGTTAAACGCCACGGTGCCAGAGGCGGGGAACCAGTATTTGTTGTTCTTCGGATCGTTGCCGACGTAGAGGCGCTCGATATCCGGCACGAAGGAGCCGAACCAGTCCACATCGCCCTTCATCACGGCGGCCAGCACCTGATCGTTGGTGGCCATCTGCGGCATGCGCAAGCAGTCGATGGTGAGGTTGGCGTTATCCCAGTAGTGCGGGTTGCGGCACTGGGTGTAGAGCTGGGCCGAGAAGTTCTCCACCTCGGTGAAGGGGCCGCTGCCGACCGGCTTGTCGTTGGTGAAGGCGACCGGATCTTTCACCGACTTCCACTGGTGTTCGGGCACGATGGGCACCAGCACCAGATCGTTGACCACGTTAGTGTTCACTTCGCTCAAGGTGAATTTCACCTTGTTTTGCGCCAGCTTCTCGACCCCGGTGATCTGGGTCCAGATGGAGCGCTCATCCAGCGCCTTATTGGCCTTGATGAGGTTGAAGGAGAAGAGTACGTCGTCGGCGTCGAAGCCTTCCCCGTCAGACCACTTCACCCCGTCACGCAGATCGAAGGTGACGCTTTTCAGGTCATCGCCAAAGGCGTAGTGGGTGGCCAAGCGAAAGACCGGTTTGCCCCCCTGCATGTCATTGAAAATGACCAGAGGTTCATAGATGAAGTGGCGGGTGGTGTGCAGCAGGCCGGCCTGCAAGAAGGGGTTGAAGTTCTTCACCCAGGCCGTTTCTTGCTGGGCGACCAGGGTCAGTACCGTCTTGTTGTCGGCCGCCATGGCGGTGCCGGCAGCGCCGGCAACCATCAGGGTGCCCAGCATGACCGAGGCAGAGAGTGTGGACAGTTTGGCAAGCATGGTTATTCCTTTCTTCTTTTATTCCTTGTTGGGTGTGAGCGCCGCATCAGCATGCTGTGGTGCGGCCCTCCTGCGTTGGTGCGGTCTGGCGCCGCATTGCTTATCCAACGGCTCTTAGCAAAGCAGAGGAGGGGGGCCCATCACAAGCCGGGAGATCGTTGTTTTCGTAAAAAGTGAGGGGCTTTCGTCATTTTCGTCAAAATTGATTTTTAATCGTTTAAAATCAAAGTATTGAATTTATTCTCTCCGAATAGAAAGCGCCGATTTTGACCTGATTATTAAAAAATTGTGACGGTGATCCGGGCTCCTGGTCGGGCAGCCCCGACCGCGTGATCAGGCGAAGGAACGATCCCCGGCCCGCCCCCAGTTCAGGGGCGGCGGGCCGCCAGTTGACGCAGCTCTTGGCTATGCAGTTGCAGCCGCTGGCGGGTTGGCTCGTCGAGGGCGCAGTGCTGCAATACATACTCGGCGGTGGCCACCACCGTCTTCCAGCGCGGCGCCTGGGGCAGGGTGTCGAGGGTCAGGTATTTATCGAGGGTGCGGGTCTGGGGGCTCGACTTGTCGAGGTAGACCCGCCACAGCTTGCTCTTTTCGGCCAGCGCCACCTTGCCCTTGCCGGTCGCCTGCTGCCAGGCCGCCAGCGAAAGGTTCAGGGTATCGACCAGGGCGCGGCGCAAGGGGTCTTCATCCTGCTGGCGGATCAGGTTGTCGGCCAGGGTGCGGAACTCGCCGCCAAGCCGGCTCAGCTCGCCGAGCAGTTGTTCATCTTCGATGATGGCCTGGCGTGAGAGGCTCTTGAGGGCGCGCTCCAGCGCCTCGATGCGTTCGGGGGCTGGCTCCTTTTGGGTCAGCAGGCAGAGGGCGAGCGCCGGCTCACCGCGGTAGCGGGTGGCGATACTGCGGGCGCGGATGGGAGTGGGCTGGCCGGCCAGCAGCAGCGTCAGGGTGAGCTCGTCTGTTGCTTCGGTCAGCGGCAGGGGCAGGGGCTCGGCCAGCAGGGAGGCGAGGGGGCGCCCCTCCAGCTCAGCCCCTGGCATGCCGAGCAGTTCGGTGGCGCTGCGCGAGGCCAGCAGCAAGGTGCCATCGGGGCGCACGAACAGCATGCTCTCGCGTCCTTGGGCGAGCAGCGCGAGCAGGTGGCGCTGATCGTCGAGCAGGGCCTCTTGCAGTTGCAGGCGCCGCTCTACCTCCTGTTTCAGCAGGGCATTCTCGACTAAGGTGTCGCGGCCGCGCTTGGCCTCGAGCAGGGCGCGGATACGGGCCAGCAGCTCCTCGCGGGCGAACGGCTTGACCAGGTAGTCGTTGGCGCCGGCGGCGAACCCCTCCTCGATCTCCTTGGGGCCACCGAGGGCGGTCAGCAGCAGCACTGGCAGGCGATCGCGCGGATAGTGCTCACGCAGGCGGCGGCAGAGATCGAAGCCAGAGAGGGTCGGCATCATTACATCGAGCAGCAGCAGATCGACCGGCGTCTCCTCAAGGCGGCGCAAGGCGTCGTGGCCGTCGCTGCACAGCAGCAGGCGATAGCCATAGGGGCTGAGCAGCTGCTGCAAGATATGCAGGTTGATGGGCTCATCATCGACGATGAGCAAGGTAGCGACGGTCTCGCTCGCCTCCGGCGCGCTGGCCGGGGGGGGCAGCGGCAGCTCAGGGGCGCGCAGCAGTTGTGGTCTTGGCACCGAGCCATCGCTTCGGCCTGGCTGCGCGCCTTCGGGGGCCAGCGGCAGGCTGATGCAGAACACCGAGCCCACCTGGGGCTCGCTGCTGACCGTCAGCTCTCCTCCCATTTGTGCGATCAGTTGGCGGGTGATGGAGAGGCCAAGACCGGCCCCCGGCTTGGCGCCCGGCGTATCGAGGCGCACCAGCGGCTCGAAGATGTGATCGAGCTGATCGGGCGCAATGCCGATGCCGGTGTCGGCGATGCGAATGCACAGCCTTCCCGCCTCGCGATTGGCGCTTAGCACCACCTTGCCCTCCGGCGTGTACTTGATGGCGTTGCCGACCAGATTCCACAGCACCTGCTCTAGGCGCTGCTCGTCGGCCTGCACCGGAGGCAGGTCGTCGGCGCTGCGATCGATCAGCCGGACCGGCTTGCCCTGCACCAGGTGCTGGCAGAGATCGAGCACCAGTCGGATCACCGCCTTGGCCGAGACGGGGGCGGGGCGGATCTCGAGCTGACCGTGGCGCAGGCGGTGGTAGTCGAGCAGATCGTCCACCAGTCGAGCCAGACTGCCGGCGCTCTTGATGATGAGGCCAAGCTGCCCCTGCTGGCGCTCGCTCAGCCCATCTTTGCTGGCCAGCATGGCCTCGGCCATCCCCTTGATGCCGTGGATGGGGGTGCGCAGCTCGTGGGAGGTGTTGGCCAGCAGCTCGTCCTTGAGGCGATCGGCCTCTTGCAAGCTGAGGTTCTGGCGCTGGGTGAGGGCCACCTGATCTTGCAGCTCGCGGGTCTGGATGGCGATCAGGGCCAGTTTCTCGCGCACCGAGCACTGCATGTGGGCGAAGGCCCGCGAGAGGCGGCCGATTTCGTCATCGGCCCGGCTGGTGTTGATGGGGTGCTCGAGATCGCCGTTGGAGACCCGCTCGGCGGCCTCCGAGAGGGCACGCAGGGGGGCGGTGATGGTGTTGGAGAGCCAGCGAGAGAGCAGCAGCGCCAGGATCAGCGAGGCCAGCGTCAGGGTGACTGCCAGGGTTTCGAGCTGGCGGATACGGCTGTAGGCCTCGCGGGTGGAGATCTCGGCGATCAGGGCCCACTCGCTGTTGAACGCCTGCACCTGGGTATAGGCCGCCAGCACCTCGTCCCCCTGATAGGAGCGAAAGAGGCCGACTCCCTGCTCCCCGGCCAGGGTTCGCTCGACCAGCGGGGTGTTCATCGGGCGTCCGTTGCTCGAAAAGCTCTGGGCCACGCTGAAGTCAGGGCTGAGCAGGGCATCGGCGCGCATCCGCCGATCCGGGCCGACGAGAATGGTCTCGCCGGTCTCGCCGAGCCCCTCGCGTTCGGCCATGATCCGGGTCAGCTTGTCGGGGCGCAGCTCGAAGAGCACCACGCCGCGCACCGAGTCGTATTGCATCACGGGGGCGGCCAGGTAGGCGACCACCTCGCCGCTCAGTGGGTTGAAGCTAAAGTCGGTAAACTCGAACACCTGCTGCGGGTCAACGCCTCCGTCCAGACGCAGCTTGACCCGGGCGAAGGTCTGGGCCAGGGCGCTCGACTGGTAGGGGCCCGAGAGCAGATTGGTGGCGAAGTTGGGGCGCTTGGTGACCGAATAGACCACGTCGCCGTTGAGATCGACTAAGAAGATGTCGGCGTAGTTGGCGTGGCGCACCAGATCCGCATAGCCGCGGTGAAAGCGCTGGTGCACGCGGCCATACATTTCATCGGCCAGGATCAGGGCGCTGATCTCAGGCGCCACGGGCGCCTCGGGATCGGGTTTTTGCAGCTTGTCCCATGAGCCGGCCACATAACGGGCAGCGGCGCGCTGGCGCGCTTCCTCGGGGGTGAGGCCGAGCTTTTCAAAGGCGCCGGTGAAGCCGTAGAAGCGGCCTATGCTGTTGCCGGCGAAGTCCTGGCGGGCGAAGGTGACCACCTGCTCCTTGAGGTTGGCGAAGTAATCCTCGATCTGTGCCTTCTTGATATTGCGTGCCGAGACCAGGTGATTGGAGGTCTGTTCGGTCAGATCTTTGCTGTGGGAGTGCAAAAAGAGGATGGAGACGGCCAGAAAGGGCACCATGCCCAGCAGAAAGAAGACCAGCATTAGCCTGGGGCGCAGCCCGGTCGACATAGAAATCCTTTTCATGGTCGTTTTATAGGGAAACGTCGGTAAATCACGGGGCTCTATCTTGGCCTAAACCTTTGGGATTTCAACGACCTTTACCGTAAAGCGCCACCTGCCTCACAGCCTCGCGCCGTTTTTTTCGGCGCTTTGGGCAAAGGCTGAGCAAACGCGCCAAATTGACACCTCAGCAGCCAAAAAAAGCTTGTCTCACCGCATTGGCTCCGTATAATGCGCCTCGTTGTCAGGTAACTGCCTGTGCAAAGCGGGAATAGCTCAGTTGGTAGAGCACGACCTTGCCAAGGTCGGGGTCGCGAGTTCGAGTCTCGTTTCCCGCTCCAATCTCTCATCGAGAGTCTGGCGCGTTAACAAAGCGGTTATGTAGCGGATTGCAAATCCGTTTAGTCCGGTTCGACTCCGGAACGCGCCTCCATCTTCTTACAGAGCCCGCTCAATGAGCGGGCTCTGTGCTTTTGTACGCCTTCTGGACAGATGTTGATCGATGCCCTGTCGTTCAGCTTTGTTGGTCTATGTTGCTAAATTTCACTTTGTGCTTACATCTGTGCCTGAATCATAAATATTTAGGTTTTTGATGTAGAAAAACTACACAGCATGGGGTACTCTTTGCTCAGTGGTCTAACCAGTGGAGGGAGTTACCATGTTTCGTCCGTTTTCTCTGACCCGGATCTTGCTGCGCCGTACTCTGGTGCTGCTGCTCGGTGTGCTGGCCTTCCCGTTCATGCTGTTTCGTCAGGATCGGGCCCGCTTCTACAGCTATCTGCACCGTATCTGGTGCAAGACCAGCACCAAGCCGGTATGGCTGAAGCAAAGTGAGCGTGCCGAACGCCTCTTCTACTGATACACCCAGTTCCTCCACATCCCGCCCTCATGGCGGGATGTGTGTTTCTGGCGTCTGCCGATAGGTGGCTAGCCGGAGGACATCAACAAAAAAGCCCCGTAAAACGGGGCTTTTTGCATGCATCAGCGGCGATCAGTGCAGGATCCGGGCACGGATGGTGCCGTCGATATCCTTGAGCTTGGCCAAGGCCTTCTCGCTCTGCTCGCTTTCGATGTCGATCACCACATAGCCGATCTCGCTGCTGGTTTGCAGATACTGACCGGCGATGTTGATCCCCTCATCGGCGAACGCCTGGTTGATCTTGTTGAGCACACCCGGCTGGTTGTGATGGATGTGCAGCAGGCGGCTGGAGCCGCGATGACCCGGCAATGAGACCTCGGGGAAGTTAACGGCGGACAGGGTGGAGCCGTTATCAGAGTACTTGATGAGCTTGTTGGCCACTTCCAGACCGATATTTTCCTGTGCTTCCTGGGTGGAGCCGCCGATGTGCGGGGTCAGGATCACGTTGTCAAAACCGCGCAGGGGAGTCATGAACTCCTCGTCGTTGGACTTGGGCTCGACCGGGAAGACGTCGACGGCGGCGCCGGAGATGTGACCGCTCTTGAGCACTTCAACCAGGGCATCGATATCCACCACGGTACCCCGCGAGGCGTTAATGAAGACGGCGCCCGGCTTCATCATGCGCAGCTGCTCGGCGCCAATCATGTTCTTGGTGGAGGCGGTCTCAGGCACATGCAGGCTGATGACGTCAGACATGTTGAGCAGCTCGGCCATGGTGGGCACCTGGATGGCGTTACCCAGCGAGAGCTTGTTCTCGATGTCGTAGTAATAGACTTTCATGCCGAGGCTTTCGGCGATGATACCCAGCTGGGTGCCGATGTGGCCGTAGCCGATGATGCCGAGTTTCTTGCCGCGGGCCTCGACGCTGTGAGTGGCCAGCTTCTCCCAGATCCCACGGTGGCACTTGGCACTCTTTTCGGGAATGCCGCGCAGCAGCAGCAGGATTTCACCCAGCACCAGTTCGGCGACGGAGCGGGTGTTGGAGAAGGGGGCATTGAAGACAGGGATGCCACGCACCTCGGCGGCCTTGAGGTTGACCTGGTTGGTGCCGATGCAGAAGCAGCCGATGGCGACCAACTTGTTCGCCGCATCCAGTACCTTCTCAGTCAGTTGGGTGCGCGAACGCAGGCCGACGAAGTGCACGTCGCGGATGCGCTCGACCAGCTCCTCCTCGGAGAGCGAGGTCTTGAGGTACTCCACATTGGTGTACCCGGCCGCACGGAAGGTCTCCACCGTGTTGGGGTGTACCCCTTCCAGCAGCAGCACCTTGATCTTGTCCTTGTCCAATGAAAACTTGACTGTCATGACGTTCCCTTTGCCTTCTTATAGTGCGTGAATAACTCGTAAATTAACAAAAACGTTTGGGTCTGGGAACAAGTGTGATGAAAGTCAAATTTTTTGAACTTTTCAACGTTTTTAGCATATGCCTGGCGACCTTGCCTGACGTGGTTTTCGCAAAATAAAAGGCGCCCGAAGGCGCCTTTTATCGAATAAGTGTTCACATCAGCTGATAACCACCCCATCTGGGGTGCCCATCACCACCACGTCGGCACCCCGGGCGGCGAACAGGCCGTTGGTGACGACACCGACAATGGCGTTGAGGCGCGCTTCAAGCACCTTGGGCTCGGCGATGGCCATACCGTGCACATCGAGAATGTCGTTACCGTTATCGGTTACCACCCCTTTACGCCACACCGGATTGCCACCGAGCTTTCGGATCTCGCGTGCCACGTATTCCCGTGACATGGGGATCACCTCGACCGGCAGCGGGAAGGTACCGAGCACATCGACCGTCTTGGTGTTGTCGATGATGCAGATGAACTGGTCGGCTACGGCAGCGACGATCTTCTCACGGGTCAGTGCGGCGCCACCACCCTTGATCATGTCGTGAGCGGCGTTGATCTCGTCGGCCCCATCCACATAGACGGAGAGGCTGTCGATCTCGTTCAGATCGAACAC
Source organism: Aeromonas simiae (assembly GCF_014892695.1). Lineage (NCBI taxonomy): Bacteria > Pseudomonadati > Pseudomonadota > Gammaproteobacteria > Aeromonadales > Aeromonadaceae > Aeromonas > Aeromonas simiae. The sequence goes on along the minus strand of NZ_CP040449.1, from coordinate 2,392,983 downwards.
CGGGATGCCAAGAGCCTGCATGCGCTCAGTGGAGGCGATGGAGCTAGAGACGGCCCCCTTGATCTGATCCTTGATGGTGCCGAGGGCGTCAATGAAGTGGTTGACGGTGGAGCCGGTGCCCACCCCGACAATGGTGCCGGGAACCACATACTGGAGGGCTGCCCAGCCGGCGGCCTTCTTCATCTCATCTTGCGTCATGACTGATCCTTAGGGGGGGTAAAAAGCGGGCGCATTATAGGATAAGGGGAGGGAGCAGGGCGACCGCTAGCATCCCCTTTCATGTGCGTTTGGTCACATTTTTTTCAAAAACGCCAGTGCTTGGATGGGGTGAGGATCTCGGGCAGTGGTACGTCCCATGCCTCGTTTGGCACGGCTGCCACCTGTTGGCAGTCATGGGCGATGCCGATCGGTTTGGGTCCAAGCTGGTGCTGCTGCCAGCAGGCCAAGGTGCGATCGTAATAGCCACCTCCCATGCCGAGCCGGTTACCTTTGGCATCGAACGCCACCATGGGGGTAAACATCAGATCGAGGGCGCTGTGGGGGATGACACGGCTCATGTCGAGCTCGGGCTCCTCAATGTTGAACTTGTTGCGCACCATGGGCGAGGTGGGGGTGTAGTGGAGGAACAACAGGTGGCCCGGGGTGAAGGGGTGCACCACGGGCAGATAGACCTCTTTTTTTTCAGCCCACAGCCAGTGGATGGTTGGCAGGGGGTTGATCTCGCCATCGTTGGCCAGGTAGCAGGCAACACGTCGTGCGGCACTGATATCGGGATGAGACTGGATACGCTCGAGCAGTTGCTGGGCGGCCAGGTGCTGTTGTTCGGCGGTGAGCGCCCGGCGGCGCTCCCTGATCTGCTGGCGCAGGGTGTGGCGTTCAGACATGGGGCCTCCTTATAGCAAACGGAGCATACCACTGCGGTGCCTTCCTGTGGATGGCCCCGTTGAGGTGAGTTAATGGCTGCTGACGGTGTGCTTGATGAAAATGGCGATGAGGGCTGCGATGGCCAGAACCAGCGGATAGAAGCACAGGCTGACCACGGCGATCGGCGAGAGCGCAAAGATGGAGCCGAGCAGTAGCGCCTGGGCCCCCCAGGGGATCAGCGCCTGTACCACACAGGAGAAGATATCGAGCAGGGAGGCGGCGCGGCGCGGCGTGACGCCGTGCTGATCGGCAAGCTCCTTGGCCACCTTGCTCGCGACGATGATCGCCACCGTATTGTTGGCGGTACAGGCATTGGTCAAACCGACCACGGCGGCGATGCCGAGTTCGGCGGCCTTTTCGTTCTGCTCGCCATCATGGCCGCGGCTGAAACGATGGATAAGGGCGGCGATCTGGCCGTTGAGCCAAGCCAGGCCACCTTGGCGCTCCATCAGGGCGCCGAGGCCGCCGATCAGCATGGAGAGCAGGAAGATCTCCTGCATGCTGCCAAAGCCTTTGTAGATGTCTTGGACGAACTGGCCGAGTTGGTAGTCGGTGCTGATGAGCCCCACGGCGCCGGCTGCGACTATGCCGGTGCCGAGCACCAGGAAGACATTCATGCCCGAGAGGGCCAGCACCAGGATGAGCAGGTAGGGCAGCACTTGGAACCACTGGCTGGTGCTTTGCGCCGGGATGGTGGCGACGTCACCCAGCAGCAGGTAGCCGAGCACCACCAGTATGGCGGCGGGGGTGGCGATGGCCAGATTCTCACGAAACTTGTCTTTCATCTCGCACCCTTGGCTGCGGGTGGCGGCGATGGTGGTGTCAGAGATGATGGATAGGTTGTCGCCAAACATGGCGCCCCCGAGCACGGCACCGGCCACCAGAACGGGGTCCATGCCGGCCGAGTGGGCCACGCCGAGGGCCACTGGCGCGACCGCGCCTATGGTTCCCATCGAGGTGCCCATGGCGGTGGCCACGAAGGCCGAGATGAGGAACAGACCCGGCAGTAGCGCCCAGCTGGGAATAATGGAGAGCCCGAGCGCCACGGTGGCATCCACCCCGCCGGTGGCCTTGGCCACGGTGGCGAAGGCGCCCGCCAGCAGGTAGATAAGGCACATGGCCATGATGTTGCTGTCACCCACTCCCTTGAAGAAGGTCTCGAGGTTGGTGTTGAACCCCTCGCGGCCGAGCAGCAGTGCCAGTATGACGGCTGGCAGGGCAGCCACCGGCGCTGGCAGTTGGTAGAAGGCAAATTCGACCCCCTGTAGGGTCAACCAGGTGCCGGTACCGATGAAGAGGGCAAGAAAGAGCAGGAGGGGCAGCAGGGCTTTGGCGCTGGGTTGGGTCTGGATCATCTGTTCCTCAGGGATTGAACAATGACCTCCTGTCGTGGCCTGTGCGAGCCCGGTGGGCTCCGGGGACAGGGCGGCATCCTGCCACTGTGGGTGCACACACTAGAGAGTCGATGGCATCGGGTCAACATAGACGTCCAGATGGATAATGCTTTTTTCAGTGTGATTCCGTTTATTCTTATTTATCTGAAGTTTCTTTGTAATTTACGTGTTTTTCCGTGAATTATTCGCATCCCTGCACGAGCTTACAAGGCGCCATCTCCGGCCTATTGTGGCTCTTTATCACCACGCGGCCGTCAAGGGCTAAACCGGGCAGGGCCTGAGGGCCGCCTTGGCCCAAGGTGCGTGCTCGCTTCTACTCTGCCCGGCGGGATGGCGGCGCGCGTTGTGACTCTGGGCGTCCGTGGCGTCTCCTGCAACCCAGGCTTTGCAAAGTGCGCCCCGGCTGGTAAAACAGGGGACTTTGCAAGCAGAACGAAATGAGGAAGGCGATGGAGACTCCGATCCGCGTAGCCGTGATGGGCTGCCAGGGACGAATGGGCAAGGTGCTGCTGGAGGCGATCCAGGCACAGGAAGGGGTGGTGCTTGGGGCTGCGCTGGAGCGTCCCGGCTCGGCCGTGATCGGCCTTGATGCCGGCGAGCTGGCCGGGCTCGGTCATCTTGGCATCGCCATCGGCGACAGCCTGGCCGCCGCCATTGAGCGGGTGGATCTCATCATCGACTTCACCCGCCCCGAGGTGACGCTGGAGAACCTCGCACTGGCCCGCGCCCATGGCAAGATGATGGTGATCGGTACCACCGGCTTCGACGATGCCGGTAAGCTGGCCATCGAACAGGCCGCCACCGAGATCGGGATCGTCTTCGCCTCCAATTACTCGGTGGGCGTCAACCTGGTGTTCAAGCTGCTCGAGCAGGCTGCCCGTGTGATGGGGGAGTACACCGACATCGAGATCATCGAGGGGCACCATCGCCACAAGGTCGATGCCCCATCCGGTACGGCGCTCTCCATGGGGGAGGTGGTGGCCAAGACCCTGGGTCGGGATCTCAAGGAGTGCGCTGTCTATGGCCGCGAGGGGATCACCGGTGAGCGGGATCGCAATACCATCGGCTTCGCCACCATCCGTGCCGGGGATCTGGTGGGGGAGCACACTGTTATGTTTGCTGACATCGGCGAGCGGGTTGAGATCAGCCACAAGGCATCAAGCCGTCTGACCTTCGCCAACGGCGCTGTGCGGGCCGCCCGCTGGCTCAAGGCCCAACCGGCAGGCTTGTACAACATGCAGGATGTGCTGAGTCTGAAATAGGCATTTATAGATTAAACATATGAAAAAGGCGGCTTTGCCGCCTTTTTTTATTGAACAATGAAAAATCATACATCACCGCGCTCTTCCCCACCCCGGTTGTTAATCTTCCTGCCACGGAACAGTCACGCTGCTGTTATTGAATGGCTGTTTTGTCGCCACAAGTGCAGGGTGTAAAAAAAGATTAAAAATGCATAACTAGTAAAACGTTTTTCTGTGTTAAGAAAAATTTAATCTTCACAGAAAGGCAGGTAATTCACTGTGTGGCTTTCGTTGTTTGTTTTTAACTTAATGAAAAATATCAACTAATTTTGCTTTTATTGAAAATGTAAGGGGCAGTGACCCTGTGCGCCGCGGAGGGCGTAAAAAAGTTTTACGGCGGGGGTTGCGCGGCGCCTGAATGCATAGATAATGACTGGAATTGCTTTTTTATAGAATTTAAATGCAATCTTCTGCGCGCCAGTGGTTGAAATGCCACTGATTTTCAGTAGAATGCGCGCAATTTGCCCGAAATATGCCGGCCCAGCGGGGTCCTCAGGTCCCGGCGAGAGGCTAGCAACACCCAGGTAAGTTGCTGATTTTCAAGCTAAAAAACTGGAGGTTGTCTTGAGTCACACTGCATTGTTAGTGCTGGAAGATGGAACTGTCTTCAAGGGCGTATCGATAGGCGCCGAGGGATGTTCCGTTGGTGAAGTGGTTTTCAATACGTCGATGACGGGCTATCAGGAAATCCTCACCGACCCCTCCTATTCTCGTCAGATCGTTACCCTCACTTATCCTCATATCGGCAATACCGGCACCAACCCAGAAGATGAAGAGTCCAGCCAAATCCACGCTCAGGGCCTCATCATCCGCGATCTTCCTATCCTCGCCTCCAACTTCCGCAATCAACAATCCCTCTCCGATTACCTCAAGACGCGCGGCATCGTCGGCATCGCCGACATCGATACCCGTAAGTTGACCCGAATCTTGCGTGAGAAGGGAGCCCAGAACGGTTGCATCATGGCTGGCAAGGCGCTCGACGAGGCCCATGCCCTGAGCCAGGCTCGCGCCTTCCCAGGACTCAAGGGGATGGATCTTGCCAAGGAAGTGACCGTCGCTGAGCCCTATCGCTGGCGTGAAGGGAGCTGGGAGCTGGGTAAGGGACACGCGACCCCGGCTGAGGGCGATCTCAAGTATCACGTGGTGGCCTACGACTTCGGCGTTAAGCGCAACATCCTGCGCATGCTGGTCGATCGCGGTTGCCGCCTGACCGTGGTGCCGGCCAAGACCCCGGCCGCTGAGGTGCTGGCGATGAACCCCGATGGCATCTTCCTCTCCAACGGCCCGGGCGATCCGGCTCCGTGCGATTATGCCATCGAGGCCATCCAGGCGTTCCTCAACACCGATATCCCGGTGTTTGGTATCTGTCTGGGTCACCAGCTACTGGCACTGGCCTCCGGCGCCGAGACCATCAAGATGAAGTTCGGCCATCACGGTGCTAACCACCCGGTCAAGAGCCTGGATGACAACACCGTCATGATCACCGCCCAGAACCACGGCTTCGCGGTGGATGAAAGCAGCCTGCCGGATTGCCTGCGCGCCACCCACGTCTCCTTGTTCGATGGCACCTTGCAAGGGGTGCATCGCACCGACCGTCCGGCCTTTAGCTTCCAGGGTCACCCGGAGGCGAGCCCCGGTCCGCACGACTGTGCCGGCCTGTTCGACCACTTCATCGAATTGATTAAGCAGTATCGCGCCTAAGGAAAGAGGAAAGAGTTCCATGCCAAAACGTAATGACCTTCAGAGCATCCTGATCCTCGGCGCCGGCCCCATCGTCATCGGCCAAGCCTGCGAATTTGACTACTCCGGTGCCCAGGCCTGTAAGGCGCTGCGCGAGGAGGGGTACCGCGTCATCCTGGTCAACTCCAACCCGGCCACCATCATGACCGACCCGGAGATGGCCGACGCCACCTATATCGAGCCCATCACTTGGGAAGTGGTGCGCGAGATCATCAAGAAAGAGCGTCCGGATGCCGTGCTGCCCACCATGGGTGGTCAGACTGCGCTCAACTGCGCCCTGGATCTGGAGCGCCACGGGGTGCTCAAGGAGTTCGGTGTCGAGATGATCGGTGCCACCGCCGACGCCATCGACAAGGCCGAAGACCGTCACCGCTTCGATCAGGCCATGCGCAAGATTGGCCTTGAGTGCCCGCGCGCCGGCATCGCTCACAACATGGAAGAGGCGTGGAAGGTGCAGGCCGAAGTGGGCTTCCCCTGCATCATCCGTCCCTCCTTTACCATGGGCGGCTCCGGTGGTGGTATCGCCTACAACACCGAAGAGTTCGTCGAGATCTGTGAGCGCGGTCTGGATCTCTCTCCGACCAAGGAGCTGCTCATCGATGAGTCGCTGATCGGCTGGAAAGAGTACGAGATGGAGGTGGTGCGCGATCGCAACGATAACTGCATCATCGTCTGCGCCATCGAGAACTTCGATCCCATGGGGGTTCACACCGGTGACTCCATCACGGTCGCGCCGGCTCAGACCTTGACCGACAAGGAGTACCAGATCATGCGCAACGCCTCCATGGCGGTACTGCGCGAGATCGGCGTCGAGACCGGCGGCTCCAACGTTCAGTTCGGCATCAACCCCAAAGATGGCCGCATGGTCATCATCGAGATGAACCCGCGGGTGTCGCGCTCCTCGGCGCTGGCCTCCAAGGCCACTGGCTTCCCCATCGCCAAGGTCGCCGCCAAGCTGGCCATCGGTTACACCCTCGACGAGCTGATGAACGACATCACCGGTGGCAAGACCCCGGCCTCGTTCGAGCCGGCGATTGACTACGTAGTTACCAAGGTGCCGCGCTTTAACTTCGAAAAGTTCGCCGGTGCCAACGACCGCCTGACCACCCAGATGAAGTCGGTGGGCGAAGTGATGGCGATTGGCCGCAACTTCCAAGAGTCCTTGCACAAGGCGCTGCGCGGCCTCGAGACCGGTAAGACCGGCTTCGACCCCATGGTTGATCTCAATGCTCCGGACTCCCTGACCCGCATCCGCTACGAGCTGCAAGATGCCGGTTGCGACCGTATCTTCTACATCGCCGATGCGTTTCGTGCCGGTCTCTCCATGGACGGCATCTTCAAGCTGACCAAGATTGACCCCTGGTTCCTGGTGCAGATTGAAGAGCTGGTCAAACTCGAGGAGACCGTCAAGGAGCGCGGCATGGTGGGTCTCGATGCCGACTTCCTGCGCGCCTTGAAGCGCAAGGGGTTTGCCGATGCGCGTCTGGCCAAGATCCTCGGCGTGGCCGAGGCCGAAGTGCGCAAGCTGCGCGCTCGCTACGACATTTTCCCGGTCTACAAGCGGGTTGATACCTGCGCCGCCGAGTTCGCCACCAACACCGCCTACATGTACTCGAGCTACGACGAGGAGTGCGAAGCGGCCCCGAGCAGCCGTGACAAGATCATGGTCATCGGTGGCGGCCCGAACCGTATCGGCCAGGGCATCGAGTTCGACTACTGCTGCGTGCACGCGGCGCTGGCCCTGCGTGAAGACGGCTACGAGACCATCATGGTCAACTGCAACCCGGAGACCGTCTCCACCGACTACGACACCTCCGACCGCCTCTACTTCGAGCCGGTGACCCTGGAAGATGTGCTGGAGATCGTGCGGGTCGAGCAGCCCAAGGGCGTCATCGTCCAGTACGGCGGCCAGACCCCGCTGAAACTGGCCCGCGACCTGGAAGCCAACGGCGTACCGGTGATCGGCACCAGCCCCGATGCCATCGACCGCGCCGAAGACCGCGAGCGCTTCCAGTCTGCGGTGGAGCGCCTTGGCCTCAAGCAACCGGAAAACGGCACCGTCACTGCGCTCGAGCAGGCGGTACTGCTGGCCGAGCGCATCACCTACCCGTTGGTGGTGCGCCCCTCCTACGTGCTGGGTGGCCGCGCCATGGAGATCGTCTATGACGAGCAGGACTTGCGCCGCTACTTCGCCGAGGCGGTGAGCGTCTCCAACGAGTCGCCGGTACTGCTGGATCGCTTCCTCGACGACGCCATTGAGGTGGACGTGGATGCCATCTGCGACGGCGAGACCGTGGTCATTGGCGGCATCATGGAGCACATCGAGCAGGCCGGTATCCACTCCGGTGACTCTGCCTGCTCCCTGCCGCCTTATACCTTGTCCAAGGCGATTCAGGACGAGATGCGCGAGCAGGTGCGCAAATTGGCGCTGGAGCTCGGCGTGGTCGGTCTGATGAACGTGCAGTTCGCGGTGAAAGATGGCGTGGTCTACCTCATCGAGGTGAACCCGCGTGCCGCCCGTACCGTGCCGTTCGTCTCTAAGGCGACCGGGGTACCGCTGGCCAAGATTGCCGCCCGCGTCATGGCCGGTCAGAGCCTGAAGGAGCAGGGCTTCACCCAAGAGGTGATCCCGCCCTACTACTCGGTCAAAGAGGTGGTGCTGCCGTTTGCCAAGTTCCCGGGTGTCGACCCGCTGCTGGGCCCTGAAATGCGCAGTACCGGTGAGGTGATGGGGGTGGGTGCCACCTTCGCCGAGGCCTATGCCAAGGCGGTGCTCGGCGCCGGTCACCAGGTGCCGCGTGAAGGGCGTGCCCTGCTCTCGGTGCGCCACAGCGACAAGGAGCGGGTGGTCAACCTCGCTGCCAAGCTGCAAGAGCTCGGCTACGAGCTCGACGCCACCCACGGCACTGCCGTGACCTTAGGGGAGGCGAGCATCAACCCGCGTCTGGTCAACAAGGTGCACGAGGGGCGTCCGCACATTCTCGATCGCATCAAGAACGGCGAGTACACCTACATCGTCAACACCGCCGAGGGCCGTCAGGCCATCGAGGACTCCAAGCAGCTGCGCCGCGGCGCCTTGCAGCACAAGGTGGCCTACACCACCACGCTCAACGCCGCCTTCGCGGCCTGCATGGCCATCACGGTGGATGCCACCGCGAGCGTCGCCTCGGTGCAGGAGCTGCACGACAAGGTGAAAAACCGCTAAGGCAAACGCCACTTGAAACCGACACCCCGCCAACTGGCGGGGTGTTTTTTTCTGGACGTGCGCATGGGGGCATCCATCCACTACAATGGCGCCTCGTTTGTCTTGCCCCTGCCTGGATGTGTGATGACCCGTTTGCCGCTGCTTGCGCCGTTTCTGTTTCTCTCCTTGCTGCTGGCTGGCTGTGCCAGTGAACCCGCCCCGGTCAGCCAAGCGGGGGCCTCCTCAGCCACGTCGACCAAACCGCTACCTAAGGCACTCAAACCACACAAGCCGGCCGACATGAAAAGCCGCATCGTTCGCTTCCTGCCGCGCGGGGTGGCCGATAAACCGGGTTGGGCCAACGACGTGGTGACATCGCTCACCAGCCAGGGGCTGACGGTGAACGATCACAATGTCTGCTCTGTGCTGGCGGTGGCCGAGCAGGAGGCGACCTACCAGGCCGATCCCGTGGTGCCTAATTTGGGCAAGATCGCCTGGAAGGAGATCAATGCCCGCGCCGGTAAGCTGCTGATCCCCGAGTTCATGGTGCGCACGGCGCTCTCCATCAAGTCTCCGACCGGTAAGAGCTATGCCGAGCGCATCGACCGGCTGCGCACCGAGCGGGAGATGAGCGAGATCTTCGAGGACATGATCGGCGAGGTGCCGATGGGCAAACGGCTCTTTGGCAACATGAACCCGGTGCGCACCGGGGGGCCGATGCAGGTGAGCGTGGCGTTTGCCGAGGCCAATGCCCGTGGCTACCCCTATCCGATCAAGGAGTCCATTCGTCACGAGGTGTTCACCCGTCGCGGTGGGGTCTGGTTTGGCACCCGGCACATCTTCGGTTACGAGGCCGACTATCCCGACACCCTCTACCGTTTCGCCGATTTTAACGCCGGCTGGTATGCCAGCCGCAACGCCGCTTTCCAGGCCGCCGTGAGCCGCCTGAGCGGCAAGAGGCTGGCGCTAGATGGGGATCTCATCCGCTACGACTCGGATAACCCCGGTCAGACCGAGTTGGCGGTCCACACCCTGGCCGGTCGGCTCAAGATGAGCAAGCAGGCGATCCATCAGAGCCTGAAGCTGGGAGACAGCCGCGACTTTGCCCACAGCGCCCTCTATCACCGGGTCTTCACCCTGGCCGATCAACAGGCGGGTAAGCGCCTGCCGAGGGCCATCCTGCCCGGTATTGAGCTAAAGAGCCCCAAGATCACCCGCAACCTCACCACCGCCTGGTTCGCCAAGCGGGTGGATGAGCGCGAGCAGCGCTGCGTGCGGCAGATGGCGAGCATTCGCTAACGAGCAAGCAGCGGGGCGGCCAGGTAGCCGCCCCTCTGTTTTGATCTTCTGGCGATCAGAGGAAACGGGCCGCTAGGGAAGCACCAGCATGAGGGCGTGATGCATCGTATCGTCGGGTTTCCTGTTAGAGGCATGCTGCCGAGGAGAACACTTGCAGTAAGATAGGGTGAGAGGTGGAGACGGTGAGGAAGGGATGGGGAGATCGCGAATTTTCAGGCTGAATTTGAGTCACCTGACGCTGGCGCTGACAGCGTTTACCTTGCTGGCCGTGCTGGGTAACAGCTTCTATGCCACCTATCGGGTACAGCGGGAGCTGCTGATCGCCAGTACCTTGGAATCTAATCGGGCCTACGCCGCCAAGTTGGCCGAGTCGGTGGGGCTGATGCTCGATTCAGCGCAGCGGCAACTGGCTTTCAGCGCCGAGACGCTCGGTCAGAGGGCGGTTGAGCAAGAGACGGCCAGCAGCGAAGTCGCACGCCTGTTTCGCCAGACGCCCATGTTCAATACGGTCTCCGTGGTGAGCCGGGATGCCAGGATCCGGGCTCTCTATCCTGATAAGGCTCATCGGATGGGCAGCCGGGCTACGTCTAGGGGGGCGCATCAGATCCTGGCTGCCCGCGAGCCCATCATCACCGATCCGTTTATCACCACCACCGGGCGTTACATCATCAGTGTCACCTCTCCTATTTTCTCGACAACGCGTGATTATCTGGGGTTTATCTCAGGCAACATCTATCTGGAGTCCAACAATATCCTGTCGCAGTTGCTGTCCCACCATTACTACAAGGACGGCACTTACATCTATGTGGTCGATCGTAGTAAGACGGTGATCTACCACCGTGAGGCCGAACAGGTAGGGCGTCTGATTAAGGGAAATTCGGCGGTGGATGCGGTGGTGCAGGGAAAAAGTGGCGCCGTTTCCCAGGTCAACTCTTATGGCATCGAGATGTTGACGGGTTATGCCGCCGTGGAGAATAGCCATTGGGGCATCATAGTGCAGCGCCCCAAAGCCGAGACGTTGACCAACCTCAATGAGCAGATCAAAGAGATCCTGCTGGCCAGTGTACCGGTGAACCTGCTGATCATTGCAGGAGCCTGGCTCGCTTCTTTGTTCATTGCCCGCCCTCTGTGGCAACTGGCCTGCAACACCGCCAACATGAGTAACCGTGATGCCCAGCTTCGCATTGCCAAGGTTCGCGCCTGGTATTATGAGGCGGCTCAGCTCAAGCAGGCCATCTTGCACAGCATCGGGCATATCAATACCCGCTTTGATGAGCTGCACGCGGAAACTCGCAGCGATCCACTCACCGGTTTGCTTAATAAGCGCGGGATCCAGTTGCTGTTGCAGTGCTATGAGGAAGAGAAAATCCCCTTCTCGGTGCTGGCATTGGATGTGGATCATTTCAAGTTGATCAATGACACCCATGGCCACGATGTGGGCGACCGGGTGCTAGTGGCGCTGGCGGCACTCATGCAGCAAAAAGCCAGAAAAGATGATGAAGTTTGCCGTAGCGGCGGAGAGGAGTTTCTCATCTTCCTGCCTCACACCCCGAAGGCGATTGCCGGTGAGATTGCCGAGCGTCTACGCCGGCTGGTGGCCGAAGCGCCGATGGAGGGGGTGGGGGCCATCACGCTGTCGATCGGTGTGTCGGAGTGGCACACAGGGCTCCCCTATCATCCCTCCCATGCCATCAAGCGGGCCGATCGCGCCCTTTACTGTGCCAAGGCCGCTGGCCGCAATCGTACCGAGCTGGACCTTGAGGGGTGAGTTGGGGCGGCAGGCGGCATTGCCGCTGGCAATGGCTTGCCTCCAGCCGCGATAGGGTAAGGGGGGAAGCCAGCATGGTATGCGGCGATGAGGGTGGTATGGCAAATAAAGTGCGTTAAGAGCAGATTTCAATACGAAAGTATGCCGAGTGTAAAGATTGCGTTGGCTGGCAGAGTGCTTGCCTTTTTAGCGGGTCGCCCACAGAGGCGGCCGCTGGCAGACCCAGCGTCCATGACGTTCAGGAGAGCATGATGACAAGCAGCATCACCTCGGCAGGGAGCACCAGCTCCCTGGCTCAGCTCTGGCAAGCGAATGTGAGCCAGACCCAGAATAAACAGACGCCGCCCCCACCCCCGCCCGGTGGCGACAGCAAGATGCAGGAGGACATGATGTCGGCCCTGTCTGATGCTGGCATTGATACCAGTCATCTAACCGAAGAGCAGTCTGATGCCTTGACCGCCTTCATGCAGACCCTGATGGAGACCTTACACCAGCAGGGCGCGGGCCAAGAGCAGGAGAGTGCGGCGCAGGAGAGTCCGATGCAGCGGGATTTGCAGAGCCTGCTTGGTCAGCTCACCGGCAGCAGCGAGAGTAGCAGTACCGACGAGTTGCAAGGTCAGTTCTCCTCCCTACTCGATAGCCTGGGGGCCGGTGAGAGTGGCGTCACTCTGCAACAGTTTCTCAGCGCCTTTTCAGACAAGATGGAAACTAACCGCAGCGAACCGGGTTATTTCGTCAACACCAGCGCTTAAATCCGTGTCTTCTATGCCAGCCTTCGGGCTGGCTTTTTCGTATTGGTCTCTTCAATGCGTCTCAGATGAGGCGTGCTTTGCTATGGTGCATAAGGTTATATTGAGACCTTTGTTAGTGGCAGCAGCGTCATGGTATCACCTGAATATTGTGCCTTGTGTGGTCAAGGTATTCATGCAATGGCAGGCGCCAAGCATCAGAACGTGGGAGAGCAAGGATGAAGAGGTTGGGATTAGCGGGAAAGATGGTATTGATCGTCTGCTTGCCGCTGTTGGCACTGCTGTTTTTCTCGGGGCGCTATGTCTATGAGCACTATGTGGATAGCCGCGCCATGGGGGCGGCACAGGTGCAGTTAGAGCAGGTGCAACTGGCGGCGTCACTGGCCCATGAGCTGCAAAAAGAGCGCGGTATGTCGGCAGGTTACATCGGCTCGCAGGGCAAGAAGTTTGCAACCGCATTACCCGCGCATCGCAAGCTGGTTGACAGCCAGGTGGCCCGCTTGCATGCCCTGTCGGAGCGGGGAATGCTCAGTGAGGTGATCCGCCCGCTGGAAGCACTGACGCCGATGCGCCATCAGGTGGATAAGTTGGCGGTGCCGGTCGCCGATCTGGTGGGCTTTTACAGCCGCTTGGTGGAGCAGTTACTGGGAGTGGTGGATGAAATTGGCCTCAATAGTCATGACGCCGCCATCGCCATGCAGACCTCGGCTTATGGCGCCTTCCTCCAAAGTAAGGAGCGTGTAGGGCTGGAGCGTGCCACCTTGAGCGCTGTTTTTGCCCGCGACAGTTTCACGCCTGAACTGTTACAGCAATTTATTGCCCTGCTATCGGCGCAGAAGACCTACCTGGAGCGCTTTAATGCCATGGCGAGTGCGGAGCAGCGCACCCTGCTTGAGCAGCGTCTGCAAGGGAGCGTGGTGGATAAGGTGAGCGCGCTGGAGCAGTTGGCGCTCAACCAGGCCGCCGAAGGGCACTTTGGGGTGGATCCCGAGCTGTGGTTTGCAGCCAGCAGCGCCAAGATTGAGCTACTGCGCCAAATCGAGGATCAACTGTTTGCGGGATTGCAGTCTGGTGTGCAAGAGCGGCACAGTGCGGCCCTGCGCCAGTTTTACTGGGCCTCGGTGCTGGTGGCCTTGTGCGTGTTGATCACCGCTCTGGTGTGCTGGCGGGTGGTGCGCGATCTGCACCGGGGATTTGTGGCGCTGCATCGCACCTTCTCTCGGTTGGTGCAGGACAACGATCTGACGGTGCGGGTGGACTGGCACTCTCATGACGAGCTGGGGGCGCTAGCCCGGGATCTGAACCGCTTTTTGGATCACCTCGAGGGGCTGCTGGGTGAAGTGCGCCGCTCTTGCGACGTGCTGACCCGCAGCGCCGCAGAATCGGCCTTGGTGATTGCCGAGGTCAATGCCGGGGTGGTGAAGGGCTTTGGTCAGGTGGATCTGGTGGCCACGGCCGCGACCGAGATGGCCTCCACGGTCAGTGAGATTGCCCGCAATGCCACCGAGACCTCTCAGGTGACCCAGCAGGCCATCGGCCGGGCCCGGCAAGGGGACAAGGAGGTGGATCAGACCATCAATGCCATCCAGAAAGTCGCCAGCAGTCTGGCCGATACCCGCCTGCTTATCGACAGTCTGCATCAGGAGACCGGCGCCGTTGCCGAAGCGCTCGGGCTCATCAAACAGATCTCCGATCGTACCAATCTGTTGGCGCTCAATGCGGCCATCGAGGCGGCCCGCGCCGGCGAGTCGGGACGGGGGTTTGCGGTGGTGGCTGAAGAGGTGCGAGCCTTGGCCGCCCGCACCCAGCAGGCGGCCGATGATATCGAGCAGATGTTGACCCGGCTGCGTGATGGGGCCGATCAGGCGGTGAATGCCATGCACTCGGGCAGCCAGCAGGCGGAGATCAGCGTGGCGGAGGCCAAACGGGCGGGGGATGAGATCTCGGTGATTGTCAGCGAGGTGCGGCGGGTCAGTGACATGACAGCCCAGGTGGCCACTGCCACCGAGGAGCAGCGCTATGTCACCGACGATATTCAGAACAACGTGCTCACCATCCGCGAGGTGTATGAATCCCACCGCCAGCACTCCGAAACCTTGCAGCAGAGCAGCACCGAACTCGATGCGCTAGCCCGTGAGCTGGCCCGCCGTGTCGCCTGTTTCCGTCTACGTGAGCAGGAGCGGCCCCACTGAGGTGAATCCGGTTGATGGAACGCGGCCCCGTAAAGGGGCCGCGCTCATTTTTGCATACTGCCGAGCAGGGGGCGACGACGGGTGAGCGGGTGCCCAAGTTTGCACAGGGTGACCCAGAAGGGGCGTAGTACCAGGTTGTGCAGCTGCATGTAGCGCTCGTTGTCGCGTGGCCCGACGCCAAACTCCAGTGGCTCCGGTTCGTGGGTGGTAACGTAGAGGGTGCCGAACCACCAGTCCCACACAGACAGATTGGTGCCGAAGTTATGGTTGAAGTGCTTCGGATCCCGGCTGTGATGGATCTGGTGCTGGGCAGGGCTGTTGATGATGTGTTCGATGCGCGGCCCAAACGAGAGCCAGACATGACTGTGGCGCAGATTGGCCGCGAGAGAGTTGAAGAGCAATACCAGATAGCCGACCCCAAACAGGGTATAGGGGCTGACGGTGCCACCGCAAAGCCAGTAAAACGCGCCACTGTAGAGGGCGAGCAGGGTTCCCTTGACCAGTTGCTCACACAGTTTTTCGACCACATGAATGCGGCTGGCTGTCGGTGGCACCATGACGGTGGCGCTGTGGTGCACTTTGTGAAACTCCCAGAGCCAGCGGCTGTGAAAGGCCCGGTGCAGCCAGTAGTGAGCCAGATCGCTGATCAGAAATACCCCGAGCCCGTAGAGCGCCATCACTCCCGCATTTTTCCCCAGCTGTGGGCGCTCTCCCCAGATGCGCGTCAGCAAGCGCTGCACATCGCCCGGCTCCAGTCGCAGGGGGTCGAGCAGCGCCAACATGGGGGCAATGAAGGCCACATGCAGTAGGGCGCGTACGAAATAGTACTGATAATCCACCCGTGCCGAGCGGTGCAGCCACACGGCTCGACCGCCGAGGAAAGTACCGAAACCGTGGTTGAAACCGCGCCGGCGCTGCCTGCGATAGAGGCAATAGGCCACCATACCCGAGATCGCGAGAAAGCCGATGCCGAGGCGGCCATTGAGATCGAACAGGCCAGAGAACTGATGCCAAAGTGGGGCCAGCAGCAGGCGGGTGATCAGGTCGGGGAGGGCGGCGAACAACTCCATGGTTGCATCTCAGGGCCGGAGGGTGCGCGGATTGTAAATGATAGTCGCTCTCAACTCTAGACGGTGATCTGCCTATACTCCTTCTCGCGTTGTCCCATTTGATCTGAGGAGGAGACACGATGAGCCACTGGATCCTGGCGGTGGAGCGAGTGATGGCGGCGCCGCCTGAGGCACTCTATCGGGCATGGAGTGAGCCTGCGTGGCTACAGCGCTGGTTTGCCCCAGCCCCTTGGCATGTGGTTCGTGCCGAGCTTGATGTGCGTCCGGGTGGCGCGAGTCTGGTGGTGATGGGGGGGCCAAATGGTGAAGAGATCCCCTGTCATGGGGTCTATCTAGAGGTGGTTCCGGGCCGGCGGCTGGTGATGACGGATGCCTACCTGCGGGCCTGGGAGCCCTCACCGCGCCCCTTCATGACGCTGGTGGTGACCTTTACGCCTTGTCCTGGCGGCACTCACTATTTGGCGCAGGCGCATCACTGGAGCGCCGCTGACATGCAGGAGCATGAGGCGATGGGGTTTCATCCTGGCTGGGACATCTGCACCGATCAGTTGGAGGCGCTGGTGAGCGGCGGGGCCTGATCCGGATGACAGCAAGAATAACGCCGGCACTGGGCCGGCGTTGTTCTTTATTCTCGCTGCGGTTTACTGGGCCGTGGACTCAGGGGCCTTGGCCACCGGCACCAGATGCAGTTCAACCTGGTCGCCGCCGCCCTGAGTCAGGGCCGGAGTAAAGGTATCGGTGGTAAAGAGCAGCTCATCACCGACCCGGATCGTGGCGCGGACGCTGTAGCGGTGGCTCTGATCGACCTTGCTCGGGTCATAGTCGAGGGTGAAGGCGAACGGCGGGGCTGCCAGCTCATCGAGCGTGGTGCGGCCGAGCACCCGGGCCGGCGCATCGGCCAGCGAGACATCTTCCAGGGTGATCTCGAGACGGGCTCCTGGTGGCAGTGCCATGCGCGCGCGATAGAGAGCAGTGCCACTGATGCTGGCGTGTTGCTGGCTGGTTTCGCTCTTGGCGGGCTCGTCGGTGGGAACGGGGGCCGGCGCCTTGGCGTCATTGCAAGCGGACAACAGCAGGGCCGAGCCGAGCAGGGCAAGGGGGAACAGAGGACGCATGGTGATCTCCTAACTGGATACAAACGGCGCAGGTATAGCATCTTCACCGCTATCGCGATAGCGAAACGGGTTCAGTACGCCCCAAAACGAGGTGCTCTGGGTCGACTCCTGTCGTCATGTCCCGGCCGCTGAACCGTCTCGGAACAGAGTGGCCGCATGGTTGGAGTTTTCTTTCGCTGAGCGGTATGGTCTTGATATGTATTCGGAACTTTCGCAAGGGGAATGTCATGCGAACATCATTGGGCGTCATGCTTGCGCTGCGGCTTTTGGGGGTGCTCTTGCTCGGGTGGAGTGGCCTTGGCGTGGCGCAGTCTCTCTCCTGGCAGGACGCATGCCGCCGTGATCTGGCCGTGCTTCCCGACTTTCTCTCTCAAAACGATGCCGGCGGGCGCTGGGCTGAGCGGCAGCAAGGGGAGGCCCGCCTGGCGCAGGCGTTGGATGCGGCGCAGCAGAAGGTGGCGACCGTTGACAATGAGGCGCAATGCGTGCGCCTGCTCAACGACTACTTATATCACTGGCGACCGGGGCATCTGGCGGTGCTACCTGTCCAGATGAAGCGAGGTGAGCAGGCGACGCCTGCGGCCCCGACGCTGGAGATGCTCTCGGATCGCACCTTGCTGCTCACCCTGCCCAACTTTGCCCCCGCGCAGGCCGATGCGCTGGCAAACCTGCTCGATGCCCATTTTTCCCAACTGGCCGAGACGCCCAACTGGATCATCGATGTGCGTGGTAACGGTGGCGGGCTGCCCCAGATCTACCAGCCCCTGTTGGGCTGGCTGTTGCCGAGGGCTCGCATCGACTATCCGGGCGCTTTCCTAGTCACCCAGGCCAACGTTGCGGCCTGGGCGCGGATCTGTCATCAGCAGATGGCGGATGCGCCTTGTGATAAGGCTGCGCAGCACCTGCTGACCCGTCTTGGCAAGGCGGATCGCCTGTGGTTACCGTTGGGCGGTATGGGCCCTTTCAGTGAGCGGGCCATGCCATTGCAACCGAACCGGCCGAAGCAGGTAGCGGTGCTGATGGATGAAGGCTGCGCCAGTGCCTGTGAACAATTCCTGCTGACCGCGCGTCAAGGGATGGGGATCAAGCTGGTGGGTCGGCCCAGCTATGGTGCCATCGACTATGGGGAGCTGCTGGCTCACCCCCTGCCTTCAGGCCGCCTGCAACTGCTCTATGCCAGCGCCCGCACTACCCGCTCGCCAGACATGGCGCTCGATGGGGTCGGGGTGCAGCCTGATGTCTTGCTGCCAAAGCCAGCCAGCCGCCGTGCCGAGACAGTACAGGTGCAGTTATGGCTGGAAAATGGCGAGTGGCGCAACTGGTCGCAGTGAGTGCCCATTAAGGCGATGTTCATGGCGTGGCGGCTATAAACCGGCTTCACTATTCGCCGCCCCTGGAGATCCTTATGCAAGAGATGCTGCTCGCCATCTGGCAACAGGATTACGCCTTGTTGAGCCAAACGGGCACCATTGGACTGCTCATCGCCTGTCTGGTGGTGATCCTGTTTCTGGAATCGAGTTTCGTGTTTCTGCCGCTGCCTGGCGACAGTCTGGTGCTATTGGCCGGTGGCTTGGTGGGGCTGGGGGTGCTTGGGCCCGAGGTGACGCTGCTTTACCTGCCGCTGGCGGCGGGGTTGGGCTCTTTGGTGGCCTATTGGCAGGGGAGGGCACTGGCTGAGACCCGCTTTATGTATCATATCGAGCGTCTCATTCCTGAGCGACAGTTGGAGCGAGCCGGTGCCATGCTGGCTCAGCACGGTTTTTTAGCCATGTTCTCTTCGCGTTTCGTGCCCTTTGTGCGAGTGCTCACTCCCATGCTGATGGGGATCTCCCGCTTACACTTGCCGCGGGTAGCCGTGGTGAGCTTTGCGAGTGCCTTTCTCTGGTCACTGGCGCTGAGCCTGGTGAGCAAAGGGATGATGCAGGTGCCGTTGCTGGCCGAGTACCACCACCTGCTGGCCAAGGGGTTGCTGCTCACCTCCTTGTCGTTGTTTGTGCTGGCGGTGATCGCCATTGGTTTGCGTCTATATCGACGCAGGCGCAGGATGGTATGTGACGATTGAGACTTGGCGCGGCGATGCTGGCGAGATAGGGCTGGCCTTGCGGCGTTGAGAGGGGTACGCTTTTACCCCTGATATTAGAGAGGAGTGGCCGTTGAGCCCTCTTCATCCGGGCTCAACGCGAGCCACGGCAGAGTTAGAGTATGCCGGCCAGGGGGGCCGGGCTGGCGACAGGAGATCGCCGATGACGCCGAGGAGCGTGACAGCCGTATGCACGACATGCTGGTGGCCATCTGGCACCAAGACTACCAACATCTAGCCCACATGCAGGCCATGGGGCCCCTGATCGCCTGCCTGATGGTGATCCTGTTTCTAGAGTCGAGTTTTGTATTTTTGCCACTGCCGGGAGATAGCTTGGTGCTGTTAGCCGGTGGTTTGGCGGGGCTCGGGGTATTTGGCCCCGAGGTGGCGCTCGTCTATATGCCAATTGCGGCGGGCCTTGGCAGCCTTATCGCTTACTGGCAGGGCCATGCGCTACACGGAACCCCCTTCATGACCTTCATCGAACGAGCCATCCCAGAAGGCAGCCTGCCCAGGGCGTCACGCCTGCTTAACCGCTATGGCTTCCTGGCCATGTTTTCATCACGCTTTATCCCCTTTGTACGGGTATTGACCCCGATGCTGATGGGGATCTCTCGTCTGCGGCTCACTGGCGTCATGATATCGAGCTTCGCCAGCGCCTTCCTCTGGACCCTGCTGCTTGCCCTGTGCGGCCATACCGTGATGGCGCTCCCCTTCTTTGCCGAGCATCAGCAACTCTTCACCAAGGGGCTGCTGGTCTGCTCAATGACTCTGTTTGCCATCGCCATTATCGCCATTTTGGTGCGCCTCTACCGTCATCGTAACGCCTGACTTAGGAGCGGGCGCCGCCCCTTCGGTGGGCGGTGCTCCAGCGCCTAGCCGACAGGCCGCGTCTCAACCCGCGCCGCGATCGCGGTGCGCTGAACAGACCCGCAGCGTTTTTTTGCTGGCCAGCGCATGGCCTAGTCCCCTTGAATGGCCGAGGCACAGCAAGCGCACTTGTCGTGGTAAGGCCGCGTGACCGCGTCGAGAGCACGCTGAAAAATCCCCCCTTAAGTTGCACCATTCACGGTGCTGACAAATCACCATCGCCAAAAATTCATTGAATTTGTCATTTTAAAGAAGTTTCTACTGGTCTTACCTGGCTGAATCTCTTTGCAAGTTAATTAACAATGATTTTACATTCAGAGGGTCATCAACGGCGGTGACATTCAACCGGCAAGGAGCCAGTTATGACCCATGTCGAGATCCCTCTCCTGCGTTACCTCGATGAGGAGGGGCGCCCGGTGGCAGACCTGCCCGCTTGGCTGGACAAGGCATTGGCACGCACTTTCTACCGCAACATGGTGGTGGTGCGTAGCTATGACAAGAAGGCGATCGCCCTGCAACGCACCGGCAAGTTGGGCACCTTCCCCTCTCATCTGGGGGCGGAGGCGGTCGGCATCGGTGTTGGTCTCGCCATGGAGGAGGAGGATGTCTATGTCCCTTACTACCGCGACATGCCCACCCTGTATGTGCGCGGAGTGCCCATGGAGAAGAACTTGCAGTATTGGGGCGGTGACGAGCGGGGGAGTGACTTTACCAAGCGCGATGGCTCCCGCTCAGAGGATCTGCCCATCTGCGTGCCCATCGCGACCCAGATCACCCACGCCTGCGGCATTGCCGCAGCCTTCAAGCTGCGTCATCAGCCGCGGGTGGCGGTGGTCTCCATCGGTGATGGCGGCACTTCCAAGGGGGATTTTCTCGAGGGACTCAACTGCGCCGGGGTGTGGCACCTGCCCATGGTGATGGTGGTAAACAACAATCAATGGGCCATCTCGGTGCCGCGCACGCTGCAATCCTCGGCGCCCACCCTGGCCCATAAAGGGATGGGCGCCGGTGTGCGTAGCTTACAGGTGGATGGCAACGATGTATTGGCCGTCTATGACGCGGTCAAGCAGGCGCTGGAGCGGGCCCGCTCTGGTAAGGGGCCGACCCTGATTGAGGCGGTGAGTTATCGGCTCGGGGATCATACCACTGCCGACGATGCCACCCGTTACCGGGAGGCGGCCGAGGTGGAGGCGGCCTGGCGCAAGGAGCCGGTCAAACGACTGCGCCAGTTCATGGTTACCCAGAAGTGGTGGGACGACACCGCCGAGCAGGCCCTGCTGGCCGAAGCCAGTGCCGAGGTCGAGCGGGCGGTAGCTCGCTACGAAGCGCAGCAGGCCCAGCCTCCCGAGGCCATGATCGATTATCACTACGCCGAGCTGCCGGCCGATCTGCGGCCCCAGCGCGATCGCATCATTGCCAAGGCGATGCGAAGGGAGGCAAATCATGAATGAGGTGAGCCTGCTCGAGGCCATCAACATGGCCCTGCACTATGAGATGGCGCATGACCCTGACGTGGTGGTGCTCGGGGAAGATGTGGGGGTGAACGGCGGTGTGTTTCGTGCCACGGTCGGTCTTCGCGACCGGTTTGGCTTTAAGCGGGTGATCGATACGCCACTGGCCGAGGGGTTGATCGCCGGCGTTGCGGTCGGCATGGCCACCCAGGGGTTGAAACCGGTGGCCGAATTTCAGTTTCAGGGCTTCATTTTTCCGGGGATGGAGCAGATCGTCTGCCAGGCGGCGCGTATGCGCAATCGCACCCGGGGGCGGCTCAGTTGCCCGTTGGTCTATCGCTCTCCCTACGGGGCCGGTATTCATTCGCCAGAGCATCACAGCGAGAGTGTCGAGGCTCTGTTTGCCCACATACCAGGGCTAAGGGTGGTGATCCCATCTAGCCCAAGGCGGGCCTATGGATTGCTGCTCTCGGCCATCCGCTGCCCGGATCCGGTGCTCTTTTTTGAGCCCGATCGCATCTATCGTTCGCTCAAGTCCCAGCTCGACGATGACGGCGTCGGTCTGCCGCTCGATGTCTGCTATACCTTGCGCCCCGGCCGGGACATCACTGTGGTGGGGTGGGGAGCCTGCTTGCAGGAGATCCTGCGCGCCGCCGAGGTGCTGGCGGATCAGGATATTCAGTGTGAGGTGATCGATCTGGCGACCATCAAGCCGCTCGACATGGCCACCATCCTCGCTTCGGTACGCAAGACGGGGCGCCTGCTGGTGGTACACGAAGCGTGTGGCAGCTTCGGTGTGGGGGCTGAAATTGTCGCTCGGGTGTGCGAGGGGGCGGCCACCGCCCTCAAGGCGCCCCCGCGTCGCCTGACTGGCGTCGATGTGGCCGTTCCTTATTATCGCAACGAAGCCTATTACCTCATTGATGAGCAAGAGATCGTCGATGCCGCGTGCACCTTGATGGAGAGCTGGACATGAAATTTTTCAAGTTACCGGATCTGGGTGAAGGGCTGGCTGAGGCCGAGATCGTCGAATGGAAAGTGAAAGCAGGAGCGCAGGTCGAGGTGGATCAGGTGTTGCTTTCTGTCGAGACGGCCAAGGCATTAGTGGATGTTCCCTCACCGGTGGCAGGGGTGATCGCCCGCCTCTGCGCTGCCGAAGGGGATATTCTGCACATCGGTGCCCCTCTGGTGGAGTTTGAAGGGGGGGAAGATGACGGAACAGTGGTTGGCAAGGTGCTCGGGAGCAGCCAGGTGTTTGAAGATCACTTTGTGGCTGGCGCCGTCGCAGCAGGCTCTGGGCTCACCCAGGCGATGCCAGCCGTGCGCCGCCTGGCGTTACAACTCGGGGTCGACATGAATGGACTCAAGGGGAGTGGTGACGGGGGATTGGTGACCGAGATGGATGTGCTCCAGGCGTTCGAGGCTCAGGGGGGAAGTCACAACGAGGTTCTCAAGGGGGCTCGCCGTGCCATGGCCAAGGCGATGACCTTATCGCACCAGAGCGTGGTGCCGGTTAGCATCACTGACGAGGTGGACTTGCGAGCCTGGCGTGCTGACGAGGACGTGACGGTGCGCCTGATCCAGGCTATCGGTGTGGCTTGCCGCGGCGAGCCGTCGATGAATGCATGGTTTGATGGTGACACCTTGACCCGCCGTTTGTTTGACGAGGTGAATGTGGCTATCGCCGTTGATTCCAAGCACGGGCTCTATGTGCCCGTGATGGAAAATGTGGCGCAGCGGACGGCGGCCGATCTGCGCGCCGGGCTCGATCGCATGATTGCGGATGTGAAGGCTCGCGCGGTACCGCGCGAGATGTTGCAAGGGGCGACCATCACCCTCACCAATTTCGGTGCTATTGCCGGTCGCTACGCCAGCCCGATCGTGTCGCCGCCCCAGGTGACGATTGTCGGTGCCGGCAAGCTGTTTGAGAAGGTGGTATTTGTCCATGGTGAAGCCCGTCCGGTGCGGGCCCTACCGCTTTCGGTCACCTTCGATCACCGGGCCTGTACCGGGGGAGAAGCGGCGCGTTTTCTGCGTTTGCTGGTCGATGCGTTGGAGGCGCCTGAAAAATAAATGCTGTTCCGCGTTAATACAGGGCAGAATTCGTTTGCTTATCAGGTAAGTCCACGTATAATCAATCGAGCTTGAAAAAGGCGTCATTTATGTCAATGAGTATGATGTTCTGCATCTTTATCCTGTTGTTCATAAGTCACCCTTCGTTTCGAAGCTTTGTCCGCCGAAAGGCACGAGTAATTTTTGAATACAGGTTTATAAAGATATGTCTAACATGATCACCGGTACCGTTAAGTTCTTCAACGAAACCAAGGGCTTCGGCTTCATCCAGCAAGAAAACGGCCCGGACGTGTTCGTACACTTCAGCGCCATCCAAGGCAACGGTTTCCGTACCCTGGCTGAAGGCCAGCGTGTACAGTTCTCCGTGACCCAAGGCCAGAAGGGCCCGCAGGCTGAGAACGTCACTGCTCTGTAATTGCACAGAATTTAAAAAAGCCGCTGCTTGCAGCGGCTTTTTGTTGCCCGGAATAATCCGGCTATCTGAAAAAGGCCACCTCAGGGTGGCCTTTTTGTATTGGTCACATTACTCAGAGCGCAGCGCGGTGAGCAGATGTTGCAGGTGTTCGACCTGGGTGCGACCGAAGGCAGTCAGATAACCGCCGTCGCTTGCCTCAAGCAGACCGCGTTGGTGCAGGCGGCGGGCGGCGTCATGGATCTCCTCCGGGCTCTCCTTGTGCAGCTTGATCCCTTGAGCCAAGTTGGCCGGGTCATAGCAGGCGAGTACCTTGAGTTCACTGACGAATTCGGGGGTGATCTGATGGATGCTGGACATGGCACTCTCCTTGGACTGAAACGAGTTCTTGAAAGAACCATAGCATTCTCCATGAGCCCTTAATGAGGGCTGTCTCAAACTCTTGCCGCCCCTTTTTCCAAGTGAGCGTTTGTTGAACACCCCTGAGACATCAACGGGATAGTGATGATTTCATGCTATGATGCCGACTCATTCATTCAAGGAGTCGTCATGGCGCGTATCGTGCTGGTATCTCTGTTGCAGGGCCTCTCATCCCGTTTTCCCGTCTACTCCCAGACCTGCCTGAATACGGCGCTGGCCAATTATGGGGGACGGGTCTGGTTGCCGCCGCAGCAGAGTCGTGACGTGGATGAACTGCGCCGTGGAGCGGGCAATCGGCCGCTTGGCATGCTGGCCGATCTCAAGGCGGGCTGGAGCCCGATTGATCCAACAGCCGGGGGCGATGATGCCGGTCGGTTGGCGCTGGCCCAATACGACGATGAGCTGCTTGGCAACCTCGATATGTACTGGCGTATCCCGGCCAAGATCAACAGTCCAATCACCGACAATCTGTTCGAGCTGCGCCGCGAAGTGGTGGATGAGGCGCTCGGCGCCAAGGTGACCCAGGCCTGGCAACAAGGGCTTGAGACTCGCTTGAAAGCACTGCTCGTGGCGGCGGCGAGTGGTGAGGATCAGCTGGTATTTGCCGAAGTGGAGTGTGCCTACTGGTTACGCTGCTGCCTCAGTGATGAGGCCGGCATCGAGCTGGTATGGCCAGAGATGGCCGGCTGAGCTGGACAAGGGAACGGGGGCATGTGACCATTACGCCCCGATTTTACCCCTCATACGGAAGGCACCCATGAGCTACACCCTGACCGACACCGAGCGCAATGCGGCGCTCAGTCTTAATGCAGACTACCGCTACGATCACTTCATCAGCAAGCTGGTGGAGCATGGTGAGCTCTATGTGCTGACCGATGAGCACGGCGTGATGATGTTGACCACGGAGGATGAAGATTGCATCCCGGTGTGGCCGCATCCTGAGTACGCCGAGGCGTGGGCCAACGGTGAGTGGGCTGAATGCAAGCCCCAGGCCATTACCCTCAAGGTATGGATGGAGCGCTGGATTGATGGTATGGAAGAGGATCAGCTCTGCGTCGCTGTCTTCCCGACCGTCGATCAGGAAGGGATCGTGGTTGAGCCGGGTGAAGTGGCTGATGCCATCGAAAAAAAGCTCGGTAAGCAGGGCAAGTCATAGTCCCCGCGCGCCGATACCGCGCACGGCCCTGATGCAATGCGCGGCTTGTAGCGAGATAGCATTCATCTGACCGTTGCCCACAAAATGGTGTGGTCATGCCGCTTAAAATCGGATAATACGCTCCCACTACCGTGTTATCCGAAGCGGCGGTATGGCCAGTGATGGGCACATCGCATCATAAACCTAGCCAGCTGGCGTTCGCTAAAGGGTCTAGTTGTATCCGAAAGGCCAGCAAGCTGAGTGGTGATCACCATCAGCAAGCGCGGCGAGATTCTCCAACCTTCTCTGATCTATGAGGCCGCGAGTATGCTCGCTAAGCCTTCTAGCGGCAAAAGTCCCATCTCTATCGGGCCGCTCCCTATGTTGGGCAGGCCACCCTCGATACCCCTTTGCTTCCTTACGGTTCACCGAGATTCAGCGGCAAGGAGCCTTCGCAACCGATGGCAAGATGTGCTGGCTGAGCGATGACGGGTTATTCCTATCCGTGTCTCTCACCACGCCACGGGAGCAGACAGGTGAGCTTTGCGATGAGCCGATCCACCGGCTTGTCAGCACCAAGTTTCGAGAGTCGCTGTGGGGGGCTACTTCATCGGGGAACTGGTGAAGAGATCGATATGAAAAAGCCCAGCCAAAAGGCTGGGCTTTAGAATGTGGCTCCCTCGACAGGACTTGAACCTGTGACATACGGATTAACAGTCCGCCGTTCTACCGACTGAACTACGAGGGAATTGGCTCCTCCTACTGGACTTCATTCATTTATCAACGGATTGGGATAACCGCCGGGCCGTCGCATCCGTCGAGACTTTGCAGCCATCTGTCATCTAGCCTGACCGGATATAGTCCGGAGAATTGTTGCGCCAAAAGATAGATATTGCTGCGCAGATGAGCGGTAGAGGAAACGACAAAAACTACTAGGTGGTCCGGATAGAGACCTGAACTGGGATGTCGTGATTGCCATAAAGTAAAAAGGCCCGTGCTGTCATGCAGGGGCCTTGGTGGTTACTCTTCTCGTTTGGGTTTCGCGGCTCGCCGCTCAAATTTAACGGGGGGGTAGCGTTCCTCCAGTAGGTCGTACAAGGCATTAAGCACCTGCACTCGCCCCTTGCACTTGAGGCTGTAAGTCCAGGCTTTCAGCCGCGCTTCCTCACAGGGGCCGAAATGGTTGATGAATAAGACCCTGAACAAGTCCCAGAGCTCATCAGTAGTGTAGATGGTCTTGTTCTGCCGGAGTTTGTTCTTGGAGAACAGGCGGACCTCGATTTTCTCGGCCAGTATCACTGCGGGGTGCTTCTTGGGCTTAACATCTTGGGTCGTCTGCAGTTTGGCAAGAATATCTCGCAAACATTCTGTCGGTTGCATACTCATCCAAGGAGCTCCTCTGCGTTGTCAAAGTCACTTGCATTGGTAGCATCGACGTGTGGGGACGAACTCGACGGGACTGCTGGGGGTTCCGCCGCGTCGTCGCCATCGTCACGACTTTGACTCGTTTTTGGCTCAAACCATACATCGTAGTACCGATCAGTGGCCCGTCCACGGATGACATGCACCCCGTTGCTGGCGAGAGCGTCATGAATCATTGGTATCTTTCGAGACATCGCTGACGCATTGCGAGGCATATCTGAACCAAGACTAACAGATGTCTGGGCTTCCAAAGCGCTGAGCAACTCATGGGGAGTACCGTGCCAAGGATTGCTCTTGGGGTAACGCTGAGCGAAAGTGGACAAAGCCACGAAGAGAGAGTCGTCCACCACACCGGCCACCTTGGCCTGCTCAACGTTGGCTTTGTAGGCATTCTGGAGTGCTCCTTTCGGTAACTTGAGCACCGTCTCCAGCCCCGCGACCCATACCGCAAAATCAGTCATCCTGCTTTTAAAGGTGATATCAACCGAATCCTTAACTGCCAGCACCTTTGCTGCCAAGGTGTGAAGGGTATAGAGCAGCGACGGTAACTCTTTATCGAACTGAGCTGACAACTCAGCTTCAGAGCGCCGTTGTTTACTTTCAATAGGGGTTAGGTTGACGTTAACACACCGACTGACGAGATCGCTTTCGGTAACGAACGTGTGGATCCCGTTAAGCACGAGGGCGCACCGTAGATCCATACTGTATTCTTGCCCGTCAGTGTATAGCTTCCTGCCTACGGTCGAACCACCAGTGGCAACCTGGCACAAACCATCACTCAAGTCGTGCCGGATGTAGCGCAAGTTATCATAGATCAAGACATGGCTGTTCTGAGCTGAGATGGCTATATCTTTAACTGCCTTCGGCATCGTTTGGCTGGCCACTTGGCAGGGATCCACCAGCTGACGGATCACCCTACTGCACATGAAAGTCTTACCAGAACCAGCTGGAGCCCTAACTACCAGTATCGGATACGGCAGTTGGGCGGCCTTCGGTGTTGCCACCGTATAGGTGAGCCAAGCTAGCAGTAGAAGCTTTTCCTTATCTGAGCAGTTGAACCACTTTAACAAGGCTTTGAGATCGAATTTCAGTTCAGGGGTCGGGGCTGCAATCATGGTGCTGGTCTCGGTGAAATAGAGACCATTTGGTATCGTCGTTGTGACAACGGCTCTACCATCAGTGGCTTGCAAGAAGCGACCGTCCCCTAGGTGATAGAGGTAGCCACCCAGCATCGGAGCAACCCGGTAGTGAGCAGTGATGGTCTCGCCGTCTTCGAAGGTTATCGCATCGAGCTCGTCGAGCACCTCTTCAAACCTGGTTCTGTTGAGTCCCATTCCTACTTTTTTCGCATGGCTATGCATGCCGCGTCGAACTCGTTCAGCTTTAAGTGGGTGACACACAGCAGGCTGGTCCGTGAAGATAACCAACGGCTGATCCGCGCTGTCTTTTGCCAAAGACACAGTATCTTTGAAGCTGTTCGCCAATACTACGGCATCGAACTTTTGTTTACTCATCACATCATCCCCACTTGACCATCGAAAACACCATCCACCTTCACATTCAGCTCAAAACCGTCCAGCACTAAGGAACTGGCTTGCTTGAGCACTGCGATCGCTTTCGCTACCTGCTGATCTTGCTCAGCAATAGGAACTCGAATAAGGAACGCATCATGGATGGTCAGGCGTAGGTCAATACCCGCGTCTACAAGGCCGATAACTGCACGGCGCATGATGTCAGCACCTGTGGCTTGAACAGACCAGTTACGTACAGCAAGAGGGTTGCTCAGGGGGGTGACCCCAGCAGCCCAGTCCCGACAGCGGACATAGCCGTCACGGAAAGCCAGCTGAGATCGGTGGTTCAGCTCTGCATCGACACGGTTGAATATTTCACGCAGGGCGCTCCAGCGTCGCTGGGCTTCTGCCAAGGGAATGCCATGTTCCTTAGCATAAGCTTCGGGTCGTTGGCCGTAGGAATACGGTAACACAGATGCCTTCAGCTCAGCCCTTGTAAGGTTTTTGAGGTCGGGATGCTGACCAACATAGCTGTATAGGTCACCTTGCTTGTAGGCAGTCTGAAGCTTTTCGTCGTTTGCAAAACAGGCAGCTATAGCAGGTTCTTGTTGCCCGTAGTCCAGAAGTATGTATAAATATCCAGTAATGGGATTGAGCACAAACGGCCAGAACTTCTTTTTTAGGGAAGTCAGACTTGGCCCGTATATCACATTTCTCCCTGTCGTCGTTGCGAATGGTTTCGAGTTATGCTGAAGGATGAATACGTCATCGGTGTTCATGTTTATAAAGTCCTTGGATCGCCCAATGGCATCAAGAACAACATGATCCCCCTGAGCGTTGTTGATTGGGGGTAGGATAAAACATGGGTGCCATTCGACACCCTTTTTATGGATCTGATAGTTAAATTTGGCGTATGTAAATGGGATTTCGTTGGTAGATAATGTAGAAGGTATTTGAGATAATTTGGAAGGATTTGAGCGGGGTAAATATGAAGGGGTGCTATTGCTAGCAATAATATTTCGATTTAGCTTTTTTGCAAAGCCACGTTCAAATTCTGAACTATAAGATATCATTAATATTGTCGAGATTGATATCTATGTTTAATATGTCATCATATTGGCGAGATGGTTTTTTTGTAACCTTCTCATCATATTCTTTTTCTTCATTTTTAAGATCCCTTTCTAGATCGTGAGTAGATGATATACAATATTTTTTAAAAATAGGATGATCTTTTGAGTCTACTATAGAGTCAGCGAATACTAGCTCTAACACATTTGTATACTCATCCTCCGTTACAGGTAGAATATTGGTCTCGGTGTTTTTTGTGAACACATAAGAATCTTTTAGACGTGTTGTTGTGTACACGTCATGGTCGGATTCCATAAGTTCTCGTTTCGCTTTGCTGAAGCCGTCACTAGAGAGCAAATTGATCTGGATTAAGCTTACTGCTCCAGTCGCTGAGCGGATTGGGATGATGCAGCATTGCCTAACCAAATCTCCTAGTTCTTGAACTAACGCATTGCTTACAGCATAGATGCGGCGAGTTCCACCTGTTCTTTCATTAAGAACGAACAGTTGCGTACACCGGGACCTATCCACAAGAAATGGCGTATCATCACCTGGAACTCGAAAAAGCTTATTCTGAATCTGAGCAATCGGATCAATAAAACAGGGGCTCAGACGTTCTAATATAAGAGTCATGATAAATCCTCAAGGAAGAAGTGGTCATGCTCTCTAACATTTCGAGAGATTATTTTTCCAAATTGTTAAAGAGCGTGTTTCTTGATAATTACCTGCCAGTTTGAATATGGCGCAGGTAAATATCGATATATTGCTGGTGATGCTAAGCGCTCAGCACATCCAGCGAGATGAATAGTACCAAATCAAAAAGGATGTTCAAGCATGATTTTTCTATGGAAATGCCAATGCACTATTAGTTAAATAATATTTAACAATATTTTTTGAGTTGCATTGATATAAATATGGAAGGCACTGTAGTTAGAAATACAAAACAATGGCCCAGAGGCTGTTGTTTTTGTTTTTGGCTCCTGTTGAGGCTGTTTTTGCTTGGGGCGTTTGTTGCCAGGTTGTGTGTATTGTTGTGGTGAAAAAAAATTGATGGAACGATGCTGGCGTAGATCGAGTGAAGAAAACTTGGGGGTAGGTCGTGACGGTGGGGCTTCGAACTACCCCGCCGAGCCGTCGCGTCCGTCACGATTTCTCATCGTTTGGTCAGTGTTGAACGAAAAAAGCGGGATTGCTCCCGCCCATGTCTCAGGCCTCGCACTACTCGTACAGGCTGACGCTACAATCCTCACTTGATGCCATACAGTCTCTAGCTGGGCTGCCGTCTAGTTCAACCTGATAAATCCGCTCCTTCTCTACCCGATACATAGCAGAGCTTGTCTTGAGCGGAGTGGCGAACGGGCCTTTCCAATCCACAGAGCAGCTGGGTTCTTGGAAGTTGCCATTATCATCCATCAGGGATGCCCCACAGCTTTCGATCACCGTCAGGCCGCTCTGCTGGATCGTGATGTATCGCTCTGTGCCGCTTCCACCTGCAAAGTTGAAACTGCGCTTGCCGATGAAGGGGAGGCGTTGATTACCTTGTTGAGCCGTTTGCGGGACCACCTCCTCTTTCGCTGCCTCGCACATCTTCTCTAGCAGGGCATCGATCATGACGTCAGGCTGTGGCTGGCCGTTTATCTCCAGCGCTTCCACGCTGAACTCCTCGTCTTGGATCCACATCTGGAGTATGCCCCGTACAGGTCTATCCCCATAGGTGAACGTACCGCTCACATTGACCAGTTTGCGCCCATCAGTGGCTTTACCTGCTGACCACTCGGGATCTTTGAAGAAGCTATCGGCCTGCTGCTCCAAGGTCACCCCTGGACAGCTTTCCAGTTCTCCCGTCTTCACCGTCAGCTCATCCCATTTACTAAGCAATCCAGCTTGAGCTGTAGAGGCCATCAGCAGTGAAACGCTGGCTGCCAAAGCAATTTTCTTCATCATTACCATACCCATTGGAACGCCCTTACTGCTTGATAGTTGTAGCGTTTGTCAAACTCTTCTTGGGACAGACAAAGCACCTTGATGAACTCGATCAGTGACAGTAAAACAGGGATCCCAGTTGAGCAGGCCGCCAGATAGATCAGCCCCCAGCCCCAGTTACCGGCATAGAACTTGTGCAGGCCAATTCCACCGCCAAAGAAGACCAGCAGGGTCATCAAGACCTTTCGCTTACCTCTATGGTGAACTGTGCTTCCCGCTGGTGCTGGTGGAGTTGAAGCTGGATTCGACGCCTGCTCACGGATAGGCCACGCGGCTACATTGATAGGTGAAGGAAGTACTTCTGCTATTGCTTTGGCCTTCTTCTTGGCTGAGCCCCATGTATCGATTGCATCAACGAAGGAGCCTGTCAGCGACAGCTCAACAACCCCTTCTTCCGGTGAGTCGAAATGCGCGGTGACGCGTAACCCGAACGGGTTGATACCGTACTTCCAGGATGCTTCCAGCTCTCCTTTGGCGCGATCGGCTTTTTTGATGGTGCCCCCTTCGGCTTGCAGGTGGGCGGCTACGTGCTCGAAGACGGCCTCGTAATCGTCATGACTGCGCAGAACGAGATCAGATATTGTAGTTATCGTGGGAGATCCCATGGTTTTACTCCTTGTAGGTTGGGTTATAGATAGTGGTGATGGACCCCGACAGGTGGTGTCGGGGGTAGTAATAAAGAGGGTGAAAAATTTGGCTTACATCCGGCTGAGCAGGGCCTTGAGGTCACGCTTGACCAATGCTTGGATCCCCGCTGGGCTGATCACTTCAAGGTGCGGTAGATAGGTTTTGATCACGGGTAGTAGCTGGGATCCATCGAATACCCTGCTTGCCAGCAAGATGCTGCCGTCTTCCAGTTCTCTAATCAGTGCCTGCTCGGGGAGAATGTTTCTAAGCTTGAATTCGTGGGCTATTGGGGAAGCTGCCTTGATAACGACTTCGTGAGTGGGAACGGCTTCTTGCTCGATCAGCCTTTGAAGCAGTTGCTGCTGTGGTTCACTGATCGTCGATGGCGTTTCTATCTGCTGGAGGCTGGCGATACTCGACACGGGTTCGAGAAATGGCGTATCAGCCATCACTCCTGCCAAGTACCAACGACCCCGTTTATTGACCAAGCGGTATGGCTCAATCTTTTGCTCTGCTTGCTCACCGACCCATGTCAGCCTGACGTTGAGCTGTTGGCTGATTGCTTTGGCAAGCGGCTTTAGCCATTGGTGATGGCTGTCGTCTTCATCGAGTTGAAAGCCTGCAAGGACGAATACAGGTGTTGATGCAGGGTTGAGCCAGAGCTTGATCAGACTTTCGTGATCATCCGGGAACAATGCTTTGGCCCCGAGTTGCTCGCACAGTCTCAAAATGGCAGGTGTGGTGGTTCTCCCTAGATAGCTGGGGTCGAGCCAATAGGTTTGTCCGTCACGTTCCAGCGGTAGATAAGCCAGTCTGACATTCAGGTCTCGCTGGATAGTGCGAGCCGAGACGTTGAACTCGGTGGCCAACTCTGAGATCACCAACCGCTGCCCGTTGTTGAGCTTGGTCAGGATCACGCCGAGGCGTTGGGCTAGGGTGTCGTGTTCTGCCATCCAGGGAAGCATCGTAGTCAAAGGTATCCCAGTGTCACGGAGGTGCCCGACAGGGCGTGTCGACTTGGATTTTCACGACGGGAGGGTCTTTAGGTAAGCAGAGTTGGCATAGCTGCGGGGGCTTTGGTATCTGAAAAATGCGGGAAGGTTGATGGAATGCCGACGATCTCGTCGAGGCGTCGAGTCTGCCCGTCAGCACGTCACGACCGTCGGCATTTTTCCCCTAAATTCCTCCGTTTTGGCTGAGTTGGGGGAGGGCTGAGTGGGCTGTGTTGCTAGGTATCAACGCCTGTTCCACACAGTTGGCCACTTGAGTGCTGGTGTGTCTCAGCCTGCTGGCGTGAAGGTGTGCATACCGCTGGCTAGTCTGGCTGCTGGCATGGCCCAACTGGGCTTGCACGTCATACAAGGTTCCGCCACTGGAGACGATCAAGGCTGCAACGGAGTGGCGGCAAGTATGGATACAGACTGGCCCTTCAATCCTTGCCCGCTTGAGCATCCGGTTAAATGGTCTGGTGACGTTGTTGAGCGGCTGACCCTGTTTCTGTCCTGGAAACAGATAGGGGTTTCCTTCTATAGGGTGGGTCTCCTTGAGGATCTGCATAGCCATATGGTTGAGGTGGAGGATCCGGCTTTTCCCGTTCTTGGTGTGGGGGATGAACAGGGTCAGCTGGGATTGATCGAGGTGTTCCCACTTGGCCAATCTCAACTCGTCCTTACGCAGCCCTGTCAGCAAGAGCAGTTTGACGTACTGACCGGCATAACCGTTTTCATCGATATCCGCAGCCATAAACAGCCGCCTGATTTCTCCCTTGTCCAGATAGCGTGTCCGTTGGTTGTTTTCAGTCAGGGTTTTGAGGTGGCGCAACGGGTGTTGCTCCAGATAGCCCATCCGAACGCTCCAAGTCAGGATCGCCTTGAGCAAGGTAGTGATCCGGTTGTTGGTCGCTGGCTTCACTTTACCCAGCAGATTGGTTTGCAGGGCTTGGCCCTGTTCCAGTTTGATTTCAGACAGCAGCCGAGATCCCAAGGCTGGTTTCAAATGGTCACGAAACCGCTGAGCATCATCTCGCCACGATCTCTTGTGGTGTTGGGCATATGGAAAGTAGTGCTGTTCAAACAGCTCGGCCAAAGTGAGCTCCTGCCGTTTATCTTCTTTCTGCTGCTTGGGGTCGATGCCCTGCGAAAGCAGTCGTTTATAGTCTGTGGCAATCTCTCTGGCCGTGTTCAGGTCAACATCGGGGAAGCGACCTATGGATATTGCCCGTTTACGTCCTTGCCAGAGATAACGAAGCAGGAATTTCTTTGAGCCTTCCCCTTTGCCTACCAGACATTTAAAGCCTGGGATCTGGGTGTCGCTGTATTCGGCTTCAGTTGATTTGGCATGGGGTGGATTCGGAGGTAGCGCTTCAACGGCTTTTTGAGTGAAGCGAAATCGAGAGGGAGCATTTGCCATCGTCTGTCTCCTGTCATTTGATAAGTGGGGTAGGGTTGGTCTGCCCAAGAAAAAACAGCACAGGGATGTCAATTCCTTGTGCGGCCGGAGTGAGATTGGGGATTGGCTGAGCCTAATGCTGGTCTCAGGCCAGAGGTGGAACAGGGCTTGGCTTACTTCCGGTCGATATCCGGTCTTCTGTGCGGGAAAATTCGCCAAACGTAGAAATTTGCCGTCGGTGGCGACGAGCTGACGAATTGACCTAAGCGGTTCCCGACGCTTCGTCGCCACCGACGCGACTTTTTCAGCTTTTTGCCTGAACTGGATCAGTCTGGTGTCACAGTCAGGGTGAATGCATCCATCTGGGCATAGCAGCAAAAGCTCTGCTGCCAGACGTCAAACCATTCATTCACCTCTGACGGGGAAATCTCTCCCATCATCGAATGGGTGTACTCTTCGATGCTGAAATCAAAATCCAACTCCTTGGCCAACTCGGTGCACCAACCTTGGCCCACATAGGCAAAGTCGGTGACGTAGCGCAGATGCCAGCCATCATCCCAACGTTCGAGGCGTATTTCGACAGGGTGATAGCCTCCGGTTGTTGCGCTGTAGTCAGGATCTCGGTAGTTGAGGGTCAGGGCTGCGGGTGTTGTGCTATCCGGGATCTCATCAGGGAAATCCTCCAACGCTGAGCTGATGGCCTGCTCCAGTAGCGTTTGCAGGTCGTGACATATCCTCACAGGCAAGCCCGTGATAACGAGGGTAGGTTTCATATCTTGGTTCTCGTTGAGATTGAGTAAAAGGGGTCGGGGAGAGTAGGAGGATGGAACGGTTACTGAGCTGCGTTGGTCTCTGCTGGCAGCTTGGTCTTGAGTCCATCGAACCACTCGGCATGTTTCCCCGTGATCAGATGACCGAACCGCACGTCAGGTGCAGCCTTGGTCAACTCCAGATGGCGCAGCACGGCAGCTAGGAACCCCGCATTATTGCTACTGCCTTTGAAGTGCCAGATTACCTTGAACAGGCCAGAGGTAAATGCCTTATCCGGCTGTTGCTCGTTTAGCAGATCCACTACTTGCGCCAGACCGAACCACTCCTTGGAACAGAGGCCGCCACCACTGCTACCTGTCAGACGGATCAGTCGTTCAGCCTGTTCGGGTTCATGGCCAATCTCATAACCCACGGTGGTAGTTGAGCCTGGCGAGAGCAGAGTCGCTACGCCACTGACCAAGACCACCTTGGCTGGTGATACTTGTATGCCATCAGACTTAGTTGTGAATGCGGTAATTACTTGTTGTTTGGCTGCTTGCTTATCGGTTTTGGTGTTCATGCTTAGGATCCTTCGAGATCGTTAGATAGTGGATTTCAGGTAGATAGTGGTGCCCAAATCAGGCGAGGTTTGATCTGGCTTGAGAGCAAAGGCCAGATGCTGAAATACAGGGAGTGGTGCAGACAAGGCATCAAACGGTGAGCCGTAGCCAGAGAAGCGATAGGGTTCCCATGCTTCGACAGCGGTGAAGGGCAGCCAGAACACAGCATCTTCGGCACAGTCGATCAGCTTGATGGTTCCTGCAGCTAACCGCCAGTAGTCAGCGTAGTAACCGTTGTCGTCATCTCTGACTGACTCGCCTGTGTGGGAAGCTATCGAGATCAATACTTCAGGTGCTTCACTGTGCAGGGACTTGGCCTTGAGCACGGTCGCCTCTTTGACCACGACCAGCAGCACAGGCTGATTTTCATCTGGCAGGAACTCAGGAACATACTTACCGTTTGTAATGACCTCCTGCATCAGCAAGCTCAGCGTCTGCCAGCTATAGGCATAACCCTTGAGCGTTTCGTGTGAAGCGTATTTCCCTTCTTGAATGAACTCATCCATGGCAGTCTCCCTTAGTCTGCTGGGCCGGTGATGTAGCCGATAGTGCCGCCGATGATGGTGCCTGCGACGGCTCCTGGGATACCGCCTTTGGCACCGATGCCTGCTCCGGTGATAGCGCCTTTGACTGCTCCCTTGGTGCTGCCCTTGACCGTGAAATCGATACTGCCGTCTCTCATTGGCTTGATGCTGACTGCGGCTACTTGTTTGCGCAAAATTTGGTGGATAAACATGTTCTGTCCTTTGGATCGTGGATATGAAAAAGGCCCTGAGCGGTTAGCTCATGGCCTGATGTTCGGGATGAACATGGATTTAATATATATTTGATTTAAATGCTCATTCGGGTATCTTTTGTGAAATCGTTCACCTATGGATATGTATATGAATAATTTAATTGAAGAGCTATATACTGAGATTGATTTCGAAATGTTCTCTGACTGTGAACATGCAGTTCATGGTGTCACTTCATGCCCTAAGTGTTGCTCTGGACAATATTTTAATGATAATGAAATTAATTATTCGTGTGAGCAGAAAATGAAGTTGTATATTATACGGTACCTGCCTGTGCATGCATCTGAGGTACGCAGTAGTGTCGGGGTTTTAAAAAACAATGCGGTGATGAATAGAATACTAAGCCAAGATAATTTGAATGTTTTATCGATTGGTGGTGGTCCTGGTTCTGACATTATAGGGTTTCGTGAGGCCCATCGCTCAATCCATGAGCTTCGAGAATTTTTGGAAGAAGAATCTTATGTCGCAGAAATAAATTATTTAAAAGTGGAGATAAATGATGATTGGAATGCTCTATTTGAACGGGTCATCAATATTAATGTTGATGGTCGGCTTGGGCATGTTAACGAAAACTACGAGTGCATTTATGGGGATGCAACATCTATAGTTCTAGGTATTGACACCCAAGATGTTATTTTACTATCGTATATAGTTTCTGAATTAACAGATGATGAGGCCATTATGTTAGCGAACAACATTAAAAGATGGTCTGATGAAAATACAATAATTATTGTCAATGATCGAAATCAAGAAGAGGTTACAAATAGAGTAAACCTGATGTTTGAAATACTTAATGCTCAAGATGCGGGGGAGTTTGAAAGCACCGGTTGGGCTGGTTTTTTCTATCCAGATGAGATTAGAGATTCATGTGAAGTAAAGTTGAATCGTTCATCTATGGTTTCTTATGCTGTAGGTTGCCAATGATACTTAGCGCAAGCAGAAGAACTGATATTCCAGCATTCTATACTCCATGGTTTATGAATAGAATCAGGGAGGGTTTTCTACTTGTAAGAAATCCATTTAATGCACATCAGATTTCTAGGATATCACTACTTCCATCGGAAGTAGATGCGATCGTGTTTTGGACAAGGAATCCCCAAATGCTTATGACGCATTTGGATGAGCTGGATTTGTTAGGGTATAGATATTATTTCCAATATACAATTACGGGTTATCCTAAGCTATTAGAGCATTCTGTGCCAAGACCGCACAGGGCAATAGCAACATTTTCTGAGCTAAGCGATCGGATTGGTAAGGACCGCGTTATTTGGCGTTATGATCCCATACTGTTGTCAAATATTGTAGATTTAGATGAACATAAACGACTGTTTAAGAAAATAGCCTCTATGCTTGAGGGGAAAACTAGTCGGGTTGTTATTAGCTTTGCAGATCTTTACAAAAAAACAGAAAGAAATTTGGATGTTATATCTGAGCTGGAATATAAAGATATTTTGCATGAGCAACAATCAGTATTAGACCTATCATCTTATATGTCTGAGGTAGCATCTGCGCATGGCATGGAGATCGAATCATGTGCTGAAGGTCTAGATCTTTCACAGGTAGGGGTCTCACATGGGAAATGTATTGATGATGCTCTTCTAATGAAATTGTTTGGAATTTCGTTAAGTGAAAGAAAAGACACTGGTCAGCGAGCCGAGTGTGGTTGTATTAAAAGTGTTGATATAGGTGTTTATAACACTTGTTTGCATGGATGTTCATATTGTTATGCCACATATAGTCAATCATCTGTTTTAAAGAATAAGGCAAAACATGATCCTAGAAGTCCATTTTTGATCGGTGGTACAGAGGGGGTGTCCACCGAGCTATTACGTCCTGAAGTAATTCAAGGTAGTCTATTTTGATTTGGATAAGTGTCATGAGCAGTTTCGTTTGCTAGATATTATTATTTATGGGGTTGGGGGGTATTATGTGCAGCATAATGAATACTGAAAAGGATTGCTTGCCTGCGCGTTTTCGTCGTAGAGGTTCCGAGATCAGGCGTGAATTACTCACTGAGTATGACATTGTACCTATCGCACATTTTAAACTCCTCCCTGGGCAGGAAAAATATAGTTACTCAGGTTATGTGCTTAAAGAGCGTTACTATTGTTTTCAATTTACACATAAGGAAAGTGGCGCAGTAGGTTCTTTTTTATGTGGGTATAAAGCGGCAGAAGATTTTCTATCATTGCTTGAGATTGGGCCGATTTCAATATTTAACCCGCTTCGGTCTGAAAATTTTGGTACAGGTACAGGTACAGGTACAGGTACAGGTACAGGTACAGGTACAGGTACAGGTACAGGTACAGGTACAGAGGTACCTTTAAAGACGATAAAGATTAATGAAAGTAAGCAACTTTTCGTTGATGCAGCAAGGCTATTAATGATGCTTTGGGATAGTGCCAGCAAAGGAATGACACCTTTAGCATTAGCCCTACAGGGAGCTATCAAAGCAGGAATGGATAAACCTGTAGAATACAGACATGTACTGACGGTCAACACGATATTGGCTAAAAGTGGAAGGACATTAACAAAGCACTTAGAGGCACGCCTACGGTATGTAACCATTAAATTCAAAGACTATGATTTTGAACCGCTTAATAAAGTTGTGGAGCGCGCAAAATATAAAAATCATCCTCCATTTTTTTAGTTAAGTTCTTTGTTTGAATATTCCGATTTACATTTATTTTCGTGTCTTGGCGATGGTTGTTGTCAGAACCATCATATCCATTTGCGGAGGCATTCTTTATTTAATCTGCTGCCTCAACTGTGCGGCGGAACTCGTCACTTCCATTTACCTGTAACTTTCCATCGACTACGTTTACGCAGCTATTTCTGGTCGAACGGCTCACAGCAACACGGCTACCTTCCCTAGAACTGCCTTGGTCTGGGCCTAGTATTCTCAAGAACTCATCCTGGGTCAGCTCGCCAATACTCTTGGTCGCCATGCAAACAACTCCTTTTAAACGCAAAGGTTTTTGTGAACAGGCAGTCTGCCATAGTTTGGGTTTCATTCAAAACATGGGATACCCAAAGGAGACATTTCTGACAGTCTTTGTAGGTTGAACTGCTGGGGGATAGTAGGGGGCTTTAGTGGAAATTTTTCGTGAAAGTTGCCGACGGTCGCGTCGGCGTGACGACCCGTCACCTCGTCGGTATCGACGGGATTTTTGAAAATTTGAGGCTAGTGAACGAGCAATGGTCATGG
Source organism: Aeromonas simiae (assembly GCF_014892695.1). NCBI lineage: Bacteria > Pseudomonadati > Pseudomonadota > Gammaproteobacteria > Aeromonadales > Aeromonadaceae > Aeromonas > Aeromonas simiae. The sequence goes on along the minus strand of NZ_CP040449.1, from coordinate 2,353,435 downwards.
CGTATCCCTTGACTATAACTTCTCAAGTCAAGCATAACACTACGATGCGATTGCCCCAGAATTTACTCATTATGAGCCAGAGACTCTTGAATTGTGACTGCATTGATTTTTTCAACTTTGATCTTGGTTGGTTCTATATACTCAGTAACTTCCGATTTTTTATAAAGTGAGGGGCTAGCTGAAGAGAAATAAATAATGCACACAGCACCGGCAATTATTGTGTTAGTCAACAACCACACGAGAATATAACAATTTCTTTTTTTGTTAATATAGCGTTTTTCTTTCTTGCTGACGTTGTCTACGTCAAAAATCTTATCGAGATCATTTTTATTTAATAGATCCTTGTATCGATTCCTTATATCAGCATATTTCCCAAGTAATCTATCCCTATCTGAATTAATCTCGAATATAGAAATCAATAAATAGATGAAAGATATTGCTATTAAAAGCATACTGACAACAAACACCTCGAAACTAAATGCACCTTCTATAGTTCCTTTATTCACAACTCTTAATAAAAAGACAGTTATGAAGAATGTTGTGAATGTCCATAGGCCAGTCTTAAACATTGAAAACATGTTTTTAGTCATTTCCAATGCTTTATCTGACTGATTTTGTATGAATTCTGAAATCTTATTCTTAATTTCGATGTATTGTTTAACATTATCTTTAAGGTATAGGTCATAGCCGGACTGTACAGAATTAGCCGCTCCACTTTCAATTGAGAGTAGAGTTTCATTCTCTAAATGAATAGATAAGACATTTCGAGCTAAACCGATTTTATCGGTATAGTTTCCCTCTAGAAAGGTCCATTCATAAATACTGCTTAACTCCTTGGAGTTATGCGCAATCAATTGGTCCAGACTTACTGTCTCAGACAGTAATTTATAACCTTTAAGACGATACTTCAAAGTATTATCAGAAATGGATGAAAAGTCTGACAAATAAACAATCAAGAGTGCATTAAATAAACCATTAAAGTAATGCCCTAGTTCTGCATTACTATCAATGCAAACCTTGAAGTCATCAGGTATGAAACAAAATTGTGCTGCATTAGCAAAATGCCCACACTTATCTCGTTTTTCTATTCGTGTAGCTCGGTCATGTACATATATTTTTGATAAAAAAGCATCATTATTTTCTGGTAATGACGGATAGACAGGTATAAATCTGATTGACTCTGTAGAGAAGTAATCTATATCCTCCCAAACATTAATATTTAAAGGGGATGATAAATCAAATTTACACCACGCCTCTAAACTTTCTTGTAAAGTTAATGTGCTTATGTGGCGGACAAATATTTCAAAGTCAAATATATCAAAATGTTTTGACAGGTCTTTATCAACTCTTAACTCAACACCTATATCTTCATCATGTAAATAGGATAGATGCTCAATAATTGAATCTGTTTTATGAGATAAGTTTTCGGTATTCTCCGATAATATTCTGACGGGTTCAGCAGTATTAACTGTTATCGTTAAATTCACACCAAGAGCATCTAGCCTCTTAAGAATAACCTCTAAATCATCATTCAGCTTATCTAGAGGTGATGATGATGAATTAAATGTATATTTAGCCTCGTATAAACAAAAGTTTTCTACGACACTAATCTTATTTATCTCACCAAATAACTCTAGTATCCGTTTGACGATAGACATTATTTTTCCTCAGAGGTTTTAAATTCCTCATATCCCTTATCAGTGTAAATCTTAATGAATTTACCTTTTTCATCTTTGCTTGCAGAAATTCGTGATTTTAAATCTTTTACTTCACCATTTATTCGTAATTCAAAGTTACTATCTAGCATAACCTTTCTAACAATTCTAGCCCTAATCACACTTGGCTCTAAGTCAAACTGTGTATCAAAAGGTCGAGGTGATGTTGTTGGTAGTGCTTCAAATTTTTCTACAAACGAACCAAACTTAGCCTTAAATTCTTCTGTTTCAGGTTTGTGAGATTTTACTTTATTAACAAGATCGTCATAGGCCAATGAGCTTTCATTTCTGAAATGATTGATTATATCATTTCTTAAGAACCAATAGTCTACCGGAGATACATTCTTTACTTCTTTGGAGAGCAAGTTATCGATAGCAGCAAAAGCATTTTTAGTATTTGTTTCAGAGTCCTGTAACTGCTCTGCAACTAGAAATGATAGATACCAGTATTCCGTAATTGTTGCTTTACTGTCTGATACAATAACTTCATCTACGGTAGATTCAGAATTAAATGTAATTACCGCCGTTTTCTGTAATCTGTCTTTAGATGTAGGTAAGCCAGATTTCAAAGAAAGATTAACTTCATCAAGGTAATCACTATTATCAATTTTGATAAGAACAAACTTCAGGCATCCATCGTGTTTAACTTTAAGCTGTAATAATCCACCAGCTTTAACGTTGGTCATTTGCTTGATTTTATCCTGCACTGTAATTTCGACATCATACAATTTACGTGCAATTTGATTCGATTTGGCTTTCCAGTCTGCCCCTTTTGATAAGGTCACAAGTGATGATGCAACCAGTTCATCCATGTCTTTAAATTTAAAGAAACGGCTACGAGGGCTTTCTAACAGGTCTTTCAAAACAAGTTCAGTATACGTTTTTAATCCTTCCGCAGTACCATCCAACGCCATAGGCACTGGTCCAGCAGATTTGACATCAACCTTATGTAACGAATATTCAAGTACTTCTAAATTTTCCATAGATAGAGGCAACCTAGTAACTGAACGGAAACACTGTCTTCACATAGAGTGATAATACACTCAAGATGCTGTAATCTTACAGATAATTCAATTCAAATGATAGAATTCTGACCCAATTGAGATCCTCTGACCTGAATCCATTTATGCAATCATAAGCAATAAATCGACACAAAATCGTTGACATTTCGACGCTTTCAACAATGTTTCAAAAGTTGCTGGCGGTTGCGTCGGCGTGACGACCGTCACCTCGTCGGCATCGACGCGATTTTTCGAGCTTTTGGCAAGAGTTGTGTTATCTGTGACAGATGCTGGTGATGGTCAGAGTAGGCTGTTACACATAATTATTTCAGATTCCAAGCCACCAGCACCGACACTATTTTTCCAAGTTCTAACGACAATAGTCTCTGCGTTCAAGATACGGGAGTGCTCTACTCGTGATCCCCCAGTTTTTCGGGGGATTGTCTTTCTAGGGTATCTGGAGAAGAGCGTTCCTAACCCGAAGGTGAACTTCTGTGGGGAGTTGTTTGTTTGCTAGAAGTTTCAAGTAGCTAGATGGCAGCGACGGATTGGGGACAATAGTTCCTTTGGCTGTGATGTGGAACTGCTTGCTGTCAAGTAGCCGATGTAGGTCTGCCCGGAGGAGGATTGCATTCTCCAATACCTCTTTGCCCCCATCAGCTGCGGAAATTATGTGTGCTGCATCGATAACCTCCGGCAGTTCCTCACCAGTGATAGCGCACTTTCTGTCTAAAGCTAACAATGCATTACGAAGTCGTTGTTGCTCACGTTTGATCCTGCTTACGGTTTCACGCTTCTTCACTTCTATCAGGTCTTGTTCAATACGGGTCCATTCAACGGAGCCGTCCCACTTTTTTGAGTGTTCGCCTTTCCATGTGGCTCTACCGGATTGCTTTTTAAGGTCTATTTCGATCAAAGACTCCCCCCAAAATTCTAGGTATTCCTTACCAGCAAAAGAGGGGTTGTTGGCTTCAAAGTATGACAGGGTGAGCTCGGCTCTTGTTCCCTCAATGTCCCAGTGCGGATCTACATTGAAAACGCGCAATTCGCCGGTGCTGTGGTCTACATCCAGGGTTTGCTTTACATGCGTGTCAAAGGGGTTTTGAAAATCTAGTCTGATCCACTCAGTACTAAACATCCATGGAATTGAGATGCCATGAGAAATCATTGATCGTGTTTCCTAATTGCTTAAAGCCTAGCTCGACCGTTGCTTTGCCAAAGCTATGAGGAGGGGGCTGGAACGCTTGGTCAGAGCACATGGTTGGAAGCATACCACTTTGTTGATAGCGATTTCTTCGCAAATTCAGATAGTAAGGACGATATCCAACGCGATTTTACTTAGGGATTTGTAGGCTGATTTTTTCCAAACAAACGGAAAATGCCGACGGTCGCGTCGGCGTGACGACCAGTCATCTCGTCGGCACCGACGCGACTTTGCACAACTCCGAGCAAACTCAGCCACAGCCCCAAAGACCGGATATGCCCCAGAGGCTGCTCCGGCCTTACCGCTAACCATTCCTCTTCCCTTGTCCCTCCTGAGCGTCTCCATCTTTCAATCCGCGTTATCTGTACGCCAGAGTCGCCTGCTCCGGTCTGACCATCCCCATGGTCTCTCAGCAGAAAGACCGGAAGCTGTGACCGGAGGTGTTGTCAGGGGGGGAGTTTACGTCAGGGAAGGGATAGGTTCTGCACGGGCAAATCCTTGAACAAATCACCTGCCGAGCTGACCGGATAGGGACCGGAGTAATCGTTAGTCGAATTTGAGTTGAGAAAAAACAGAGAGAGTAGATAGTTCACTGCGAGGGGATGTGCAAGAGCATGCGGGAAGGGATTGTAGACTCAGCTTGAAACTATGAAGAGCAGATATGAAAAAGCCCAGCCAAAAGGCTGGGCTTTAAAATGTGGCTCCCTCGACAGGACTTGAACCTGTGACATACGGATTAACAGTCCGCCGTTCTACCGACTGAACTACGAGGGAATTGGCTCCTCCAACTGGACTCGAACCAGTGACATACGGATTAACAGTCCGCCGTTCTACCGACTGAACTATGGAGGAATCACGTCTCTCACAAGACGGACGGCATAATAATGAGGGGGACGCTGGCTGTCAAGGCGCTGGGGAAATGGCACCATCATGTGAGCATTTTCAATACAATCAGAGGCTTAAATAAGCAAAACCCCTAAAGCGCCAAGCTGGAGAGGAATAAAACGAGAGAAATGCGTATTTCGCCATGAAAAGGGGGGAAAGGGGCGGGAAAGAGCGGTAACTTGATCCCGATCCTCGCCAATGAAGGGGAATCGGCGTATGGTGCAACCATTCCATCGTCGCGCCGACCCTGCTGCCGACGCCCTGATGATTCGGGTACCGGTACTGACCGGTGTATTGTTCTCTTCTGGTATTTCACGTCGATGCATAATCAAGCACAGCTACAGAGTGTGAGGCTAGGTGTTGCCCTTCGCCAAGCCTGTTTTAATGAACCTTATAGTCTGACCCGTCTGGGGCGTGATGTGGTGGCAGGCATTACTGTCGGCATCATCGCCATTCCGCTGGCCATGGCGCTGGCTATTGCGAGTGGTGTGCCGCCTCAACATGGTCTTTACACCGCAATCGTCGCAGGGGTAGTGATCGCGCTGACCGGTGGCTCGCGTTTTTCCATCTCGGGACCGACCGCCGCCTTCGTGGTGATCCTCTATCCGGTGGCCCAGCAGTTTGGCCTCTCCGGCCTGCTCATGGCCACGCTTATCTCCGGCATCTTCTTGGTGCTGATGGGGGTGGCGCGTCTGGGTCGTCTTATCGAATACATCCCCAACTCGGTGACCTTAGGTTTTACCGGGGGGATCGCGATTGTCATCGCCACGTTGCAGATCAAGGATTTCTTTGGCCTGAATGTGGCCGATATGCCCGAAACCTACCTGGGTAAGGTGGAGGCGCTGGCCCATGCCTTACCCACTTGGCAGTGGGGGGACTCCCTGGTCGGTGTGGTCACGCTCCTGGTGTTGTTGCTGTGGCCGCGACTTAAACTGCCGGTGCCAGGCCATTTGCCCGCCGTGCTGGTGGGGGTGGGTCTAGGTTATGGCCTGCACTTGGTGGGGATCGATGTCGCGACCATTGGTTCGCAGTTTCACTACACCCTGGCAGATGGTTCCCAGGGCAGCGGCATTCCACCGATCGCGCCCGAGCTGATCCTGCCTTGGTCACTGCCGGGGCCAGATGGTCAGCCGGTGGTGTGGAATCTTGCCACGCTGGAGCGCTTGTTGCCGGCCGCCTTCTCCATGGCCATGCTGGGAGCCATCGAGTCGCTGCTGTGCGCCGTGGTGCTCGATGGTATGACTGGCCGTAAGCACAGCTCCAATGCCGAGTTGGTGGGGCAGGGGATAGGCAATATCATGGCTCCCTTCTTTGGGGGGATCACCGCCACCGCCGCGATTGCGCGCTCAGCCGCCAACGTGCGTGCCGGCGCCACCTCGCCCATCTCAGGTATTATCCATGCCCTAGTGGTGCTGGCGGCCATTTTGGTGCTGGCGCCTTGGCTCTCTTGGTTGCCACTTTCGGCCATGGCGGCGCTGCTGCTGCTGGTGGCATGGAACATGAGTGAGGCACATAAGGCGTTTGATCTCATCCGCCGCGCCCCGCGCTCCGATGTACTGGTGCTGCTGGTATGCCTATCGCTGACCGTTATCTTCGACATGGTCATTGCCATCACCTTCGGCGTGATCCTGGCTTCGCTGCTGTTTATGCGTGAAGTGGCCAAGATGACCCGCTTGCACAACCTGACCGATGATCGTCGCCACGCCCATGCCGTGCCGGAAGGGGCCTTGCTGTATAAGATCAACGGGCCACTCTTCTTTGCCGCCGCCGAGCGGGTGTTCGGTGAGCTGATGAGCCTGATTGAGGGGCATCAGGTGCTGGTGTTGCAGATGGAGGCGGTCACTGTGCTCGATGCCGGTGGGCTGTCTGCCTTCTTGCAGTTTGAAAAGCAGTTAGCCAAGCAAGGAGTTGAGCTGCGGGTGGCCGAGTTGCAGTTCCAGCCGCTCAAGACCATGGCGCGGGCCAAGGTGCACCCGGTACCGGGCAAGCTCTCTTTTTACCCGACGCTGGAAGAGGCGCTGCTGGGCGGCGAGTAATCAAGGATGTGGGGTTTTTGCCCAGATGGCATGGTTTTTGAGCGAACGCGCCATTAAAGGCAAAATTGTGTTGACCCCACCTCTCTCATCCCCTACATTACGCCCCGTTCCGACGCACAGCGCGGTGCCGTGGAGATTGACCACGATAATCACAATCGACAATTTGGTGAGGTGTCCGAGTGGCTGAAGGAGCACGCCTGGAAAGTGTGTATACGGCAACGTATCGAGGGTTCGAATCCCTCCCTCACCGCCAAATGATAAGCCCAAGCAATTCAGTTGCTTGGGCTTTTTCTTTGTTTGCGATTTTATTATGTCATCTGATGTTGGCCGGTTCGGAACTATTCCTACCCCGTGGGGCTATTGGGTCGGCCGTCACCTACGTACCTAAGCCGTCATCATTGGCTTCAACTTGTCTGGCTGGCGCACAGGCTGCCCGATGAACTGATTCATGACGTTCACGTTAGCCAAGGCCTTGCCCATCAGCGCCTTGTAATTTCTTTGGTTCAGTGTCTGCCCAATGCATTGCTTGAGCCGGTATGCGGTCACCTCGGCTATCGGGCGTTGGTCAGAGCCGGAGCCTTTCTGGCCGATGGCATCCATGATCAGAGTTACTGCGCCAAGGCCCGCTTTTTATGCCTGTGCTCTTACCAAAGGCCGAACAGATTGCGGCCGGCCAGTGCACACCAGACGACGCCGTTGAGCGCCAGGGTAAGGAAGACCGCGGCCGAGCCGAGATCCTTGGCACGGCCAGAGAGCTCGTGGCGCTCATGACCGATGCGATCCACCACGGCTTCGATGGCGGAATTGATGATCTCGACGATGACCACCAGCCAAGCCAGTGCGATCAGCAGCAGGCTTTGTAGCAGGTCGTGGCCGACCACGAAGGCGAGCGGGGTCAACAGTAGAATGAGGATCAGCTCCTGGCGAAAGGCGGCCTCATGCCGCCAGGCTGACCCCAATCCCTGCATGCTGTAGCCGGTCGCGTGAATCACCCGGGTCAATCCCGTGGCGCCTGGCTTTGCCATCTTGCTCTCCTTTGTAGTTTCGATGTGGACGGCCGCCATCTTGGCATGGCCGGCTTAAGACTCTATTAAGCAGAGACGACACAGGGGAGCCGAGGCTCCCCTGTGTATGAATGTTGCGCTTAGCGCAGGATCATCTCGTCACGGCCCGGGCCGACGGAGACCATCGGCACCGGCACTCCGAGCAGCTCCTCGATGCGCAGCACGTACTTCTGAGCAGCCAGCGGCAGATCTTCAAAGGTGCGGCAGCCGGTGATGTCTTCGCTCCAGCTCTCCATCTGCTCGTAGACGGGCTTGAGGGCCGCCGTCTGCGGCCAGATCGGGTTCTCGGTATGGGCCCCCTCGTAGGCCACGCAGATCTTCAGATCCGGCAGGCCGGTCAGGCAGTCCAGCTTGGTCAGGGCCACCTCGGTGGCGGCTTGCAGCTCGACCCCGTTCTTGGTGGCGACGGCATCGAAGTAGCCAACGTCACGGGGGCGACCGGTGGTGGCGCCGAACTCGTTGGCGATCTTACGGAACTCGTCCTGGTTCTCCATGGCGGTCAGCAGGGTACCGGTACCGACGGAGGTGCTGAACGCCTTGGCGACCGCAATGACGCGCTCCGGACGCAGACCCGGCAGGCCGCCACCGATGCCGGCATAGGCACCGGAGACGTGGGAGGAGGTGACCCAGGGGTATTCGCCATAGATAAGGTCACGGCCGGCGCCAAGTTGGGCTTCGAACAGCAGGGTCTTGCCTTCAGCTTGCAGCGCTTTGAGCGGCATGCTGACGTTGCAGACTGAATCTATCCAAGGGGCGGAGACTTCCAGCAGCCAGTCGGCCATCTCTTGGGCACTCTGGGTGAACTCGAAGCTCGGGTAGAGGGCCTTGAGTTGCGGCAGTTTCCAGTCGAGGAAGAACTGGATCCGCTCGACCAGCACGTCAGGCTGTTTCAGCCAGCCCACCAGGATCGCCTTTTTCATGACCCGATCACCATAGGCCGGGGCGATGCCCTGACGGGTGGAGCCATAGGCGCCATCACCCAGACGCTGCTCTTCCAAGGTATCTTCCATGGCGTGCAGCGGCAGGCACAGGGTGGCACGATCGGAGATGGCGAGCTTAGGCGTCACGCCGGAGGCCTTCACTTCGTCGAGTTCGACGGTGAGTTTCTCGGGGCTGATCACCATACCGGGGCCGAGTACGACCAGGCAGTCCGGATTGAAGACACCACTCGGAACCTGGTGCAGCTTGAAGGTGCCCAGCTCGTTGACGACAGTGTGCCCGGCGTTGTTACCGCCCTGGAAGCGGATGCTGGCACCGGCTTGGCCGGCCAGATAATCCACGATGCGGCCCTTGCCTTCATCACCCCAGTTGGCTCCAACCACCACGATAGACGACATGCTGCTTTCTCCTAAAACGTGACACATCAAAACACGAAGTCTTCATCCTAGGTGCCCGGCAGGAATATGAAAAGTTAATTATCTTTATTCCTCCGATAAGCAACTCATATAATGAGAGCTGGCGCACGACCCGGTGACTCTTCATGCTCGACATCAACTGGCTCAATACCTTCGTTACGCTGGCGCGGCTCGGTCACTTCGGCCATGCCGCCGCCGAGCTGCACATGACCCAACCCAATGTGAGCCTGCACCTCAAACGTCTAGAAGAGGCCACCAAGGTGCGGCTCATCGAGCGCAGCCCGTTTCGCCTGACCCAGGCGGGTGAACGTTTGCTGGTGAGCGCCCAGCGCACCCTTAGCGAGTTGCAATTGTGTCAGTCCGATCTCAATGCGCTGGGGGATCTGGCGCAGGGCACCATCACCTTGGCGGCGAGCGATATCATCTCGCGGCTGCTGCTGATCCGCCCCTTTCAGCGTTTCAAGCAGGCCTATCCCGGCATCGATCTGGCGCTGTTTAATACCACCTCGGATCGCTCCGCCGAGCTGGTGCGCAGCGGCCGCGCCGATCTCGGCTTCGTGCTGGAGCAGCGGCAAAACGACTCGCTGCACTTTACTGCCCTGCGTGAGGTGGGGTGGTGCGCTTTGGGCGAGGGGCTCGACGAGGAGGAGCCGACCCTGATCCTGCTCGGCCACGATACCCGCACCCGGGCCTTACTCGACCCGGCGCTGCCGCAGCTTGGGCGCTACCGGGTGATGGAGGTGGGCAGTGTCGATGCCCAGCTCGACTGGGCCGAAGCGGGGTTCGGGGTGGCGGTGGTGCCTGATTTTGCCCTGCTGCGACGACGTGATGGCACGGTGCCGGTACGCCGGTTGGTTGAGTTTCCGACCGCCAGTCTCGGCTATATAGTGCGGCAGAACCAGATCCTCTCGCGTGCCATCAAGGCGCTGCTCGGTTGGGTTGAAGAAGAGATTGCGAGCCGCATGCCGGCCCCGTGATAAACAAACCGGCCCATGGCCGGTTTGTTTATCTTATCTGGGAACTGGCGGCTCCAGATGAGTTGTGGGAGGGAACGGCAGCTGAGCTTGCCGGCGCCGCACTGACCGCTTGAGACGGACGCGTGGTCTTGGGGGGCGTGCCGGCCAGAAAGGCGGCGCTACCCGGGTGGAAGGGGAGGAAGGCATTGGCCAGCATCTGTTCGCGCCGCAGGTGGGCAAACGCCGGGTGCAGCCGCTTGAACGCCTCGAACTGATTGAACACCTCCTCATCGATCCGATAGACCAGGGTGGCCGGCAACTGCTGACGGGCCACCAACAGCGCTGTGGTGCCAAAACTGGTCAGCGCCTGATCCTGCATGCGATAGAGGCCACCTGGGATCTGCACCTTGCTGTAGTAGGGGAAATTAGCGAGCAAGGTGTTGATGGCATCGCCCTCCAGCGGCACCAGTTTGGCGTTGCACTCGGTCACGGCCTCGGTCACGGTCTGGTTAGGGTGGGCGGCGACCATGAAGAAAGCATCCGTCTTGCCACTGCACAGCGCCTCGACCCGCTCGGCCGCCTTGCTTTCATCGACGGCGGCAAAGGTGTGGGCATCCCAGCCGAGCGCGGCCAGCAGGGCGTCGACGGTGGCCCTGTCCCCCGAGCCGGGGTTGCCGATGCCGACCCGCTTGCCTTTGAGATCCTCCACTTGCTGGATGTCGCTGTCACCGCGCACCACCAGATTGAGAGGCTCGACATAGAGCGAGAAGAGGGTGGTCATGTCGCGCAGCGGCTTGCCTGCGTACGCCCCCTGGCCGCGTACCGCCTCCCACAATAGATCCGATTGCACGAATGCCAGTTCGATCTCTCCCTTGGCCAGCAGCGACAAGTTATCGCGCGAGCCCCCTGTGCTTTCCACGGCGCAGCGGGTAGCGCTGTTTTCATCGCGGTTGAGCAGACGGCAGATGGCACCGCCAGCCGGGTAGTAGACGCCGGTGACGCTGCCGGTGCCAATGGTGATGACGCCGGGCTGCTCGTCGGCCTGAACGGGCAGGAGCGTGCTGAGCAGCAGCGGCAGGAGAAAGGTCGGTAATTTCACTGTGGTGTGGCCTCGCAGGCAAAACCCGGTTTCAAACTCTAGCCAAGGCCGGATAGCGAAGCAATCCGGCCTTGGCATCATCCCAGATGGGCCAACATCGCCTGCTCCATGCGCGCCAACGCCTGTTGCAGACGGGCGCGGGGGCAGCCGAAGTTGAGGCGCACACACTGGCCATCGCCAAACTGGGCGCCCGGCGAGAGGCCGACCCCGGCCTGCTCGAAGAAGGCGATGGGATCGCCTAGGCCAAGCGCCGTGACATCCAGCCATGCCAGGTAGGTGGCCTGATGGCGCGCCAGTCTGACACCTGGCCAGCGGGCCACCGTCTGCTCGATCAGGGCCAGGTTGCCGCGCAGGTAGTCAAGCTGGGCATCTAGCCACGCCTCGCCGCTCTCATAGGCGGCCTCGGCGGCCACAAACCCCAGTAGGTTGACGTCGGCACTGATACCGCGCATCGCCTGTTGCAGTTTGAGGCGCAGCCGCTCGTTGGGGATCACCGCAAACGAGCAGCACAGGCCGGCGATGTTGAAGGTCTTGCTCGGCGCCATCATCACCGCGCTGCGCTGGGCGGCCTCCTCGCTCAGGGCCCCGTAGGGAATGTGGCGGGCATCCGGGTCGAGGATGAGGTCGCAGTGAATTTCGTCGGAGCAGACCACCAGATTGTGGCGCGCGGCGATGGCATCAATGGCGGCCAGCTCGTCGCGGGTGAAGACGGTGCCTCCTGGGTTGTGCGGGTGGCACAATAGCAGCAGATCGGCGCCCGACGCCTGCAACTCGAGCTCGTCGAGATCGAGCACCCAGCGCCCAGCGACTTCCTGCATCGGCACCGTGAGCAGCGGACGCTCGTTAAATCCCGGCGCCTGCAAGAAGGGGTAGTAGACCGGCTTGGGCGTGATGACGCCACGGCCAGGGGCGGTCCAGGCGCGGCAGGCCAGGTTCAGCCCCGGCACGACCCCCGGCAGAAACACCAGCCACTCCGGCTCGATGTGCCAGCCATAGCGATCGGCCAGCCGGTTGATGATGAGTTCGATGAGGCGAGGGGAGGGGCGTGAGTAGCCAAAAATGCCGTGAGCGACACGCTGGGTGAGGGCCTCGATGACGCCGGGGGGGGAGAGAAAGTCGGTATCGGCCACCCACATGGGCAACACGTCACGACCCTTGTACTTGTCCCACTTCAGGCTCATGGTGTTGCTGCGATCAATTTCCTTATCAAAATCAAACATATCTTCATTCCGCGCTCGGTGTTTGTCCGCTCCACTCTACGGGGCAGGAGGGGGGAGGGCAAGGGGCGCGGCACAATTGACAGCGGGGGGAAATGCCCTCATAAAGCGAACTCCACGCCATTCATCCTCACGCTAGATGTGCCCATGAAACTTGTCTCAGCCCTGCGTCGCGGCAGCGATCCCGTCTCCCTCTCCTTTTTGGGAGTCACCTTTACCACCGGCATGGCGGTGGCCTTGCAGGTGCCGACCCTCTCCCTGTTTCTGGCCCAGGAGGTCGGGGTGCGCCCCTTTCTCATCGGCCTTTTTTACACCATCAACGCCGTGGTGGGGATCTTGGTCAGCCAATGGCTGGGGCAACGCTCCGATCTTCGTGGCGATCGCAAGCAGCTGATCCTGATCTGCTGCGGTGCCGGCGTGCTGGTCTCGCTGCTGTTTGCCTTCAACCGACATTACTGGCTGCTCGCCTCGCTCGGGGTTCTGCTTGGCAGCATCGCCGGTACTGCCAGTCCCCAGCTGTTTGCTTTGGCCCGTGAGCACGTGGATCGAGAGGGGCGCCGCGCCGACATGTTCAGCTCGGTGATGCGGGCCCAGTTCTCGCTGGCCTGGGTCATCGGCCCGCCGCTCGCCTTTGCTATCGCCATCGGTTACGGCTTCTCCTTCATGTATCTGGCCTCGGCGCTGGCTTTTCTGGTGTGCTGCGCCATTGTCTGGCGCTGGCTCCCCTCACTGCCGCTGCCGGCACCGCTCGGCGACCGACCCAAAGTAAGCAGTTGGCGCGATCGGGACGTGCGGGCGCTGTTTATCGCCTGCACCCTGATGTGGACTTGCAACAGCATGTACCTCATCAACATGCCGCTCTACATCACCCGCGAACTGGGGCTGGAGGAGCGTCTGGCGGGCCTGCTGATGGGCACGGCGGCAGCGCTGGAGATCCCTTTCATGCTGCTGGCCGGTCACTACACGGCGCGCTTTGGCAAGCGTCCCATGCTGCTGCTGGCGGTACTGGCGGGGGTTATCTTCTATGGTGGCCTGCTGTCGCTGACCGGGGAGCGCACCCTGCTGATGCTGCAACTGTTCAACGCCATCTTCATCGGTATCGTGGCGGGGATCGGCATGTCCTACTTTCAAGATCTGATGCCGGGCAGGGCGGGGGTGGCCACCACCCTCTTTACCAACAGCATCCGCACCGGCTCCATTCTGGCCGGCGCCATCGCCGGTCTGGTGGCCGAGTGGTGGAGCTTCCACGGGGTGTTTGTGGTGGCGGCCGGCTTGGCGGTGCTGGCCCTGCTCGGCTGCTTGCGGGTGCGTAACGTCTAGTGCGGGTATTCGCTGCGCAGCAGGCGCAGCAGCAGCTCGGCCGCCGGGCCCAGCTTGCTGGGATCGGGGGTCAGCAGGTAGGTATAGAGGCGTCGCTCGCTCCCTTCCACCGGGTGCAGTTGGTGCAGTGAGCCCAGCTCCAGCTCAGGTTGGATCAGATGGTGTGGCAGCCAGCCATAGCCGAGCCCCTGCCCGATCAGGGTCAGCGCCTCGGTGTAGTGGGTGACGGTCCAGGCGGTATCGCTGTGGCCCCAGTCGACGGCGCGGTGGATGGGGGGATGCAGCGCCAGCTCCGTGTGGTTGGCCAGATCGTTCACGCTCAGGTTGTCAGCCCGCTCGGCCAGAGGATGGGTTGGGGCGCAGACCGGGATCAGCAGCACTTCGTCAAGAGGTAGGCCGCTCTGATCGCCCGGCAGGTGTTCGGTCATCATCAGATCGCCCGGTTGCATGGCACTGAAGTGGCAGTGAATACGCTCGAACAGGTTGATGCGGCACCCGCGCGAGCGCGGGGCGAAGCGCGCCATGGCGCGGTAGAGCCGCTCGCGGGGTTGCAGTGCCGAGAGGTAGAGATTGATCTGCGGCTCCCACTGGCGCTCCAGATTCTGCGCCAGCCCTTCCAGCTCCTCCATCTGGGTGAGCAGTTGGCGCGAGCGCTGCAAGAAGAGCTGGCCGGCCGGGGTCAGCACCGCTTTGCGCCCGCGCACCTCAAGCAGGGCGACACCGAGGGATTGTTGCAGCTTGGCCACCGCATGGTTGAGGGAGGATTGGCTCTTGCACAGCGCCTCGGCGGCCTGGGTATAGCCGCCGAACTCCACGACGGCTTGGAAGATGCGCCACTGCTCGATGGTACTCTTGGGGCGAAACATAGGGTTACCTGACAAGAACTGTGCCTCAAGCATATCAAATGCCGGGAGGGAGCAAGGGGGCGGGCGACAGGAATGCTCGCGCCGTCACACCCTCGTCATTTCGGCTGTGCCACGAAGGTCTTGCCGCTCTGGCCACGGCTGTCTTTGCCCATCAAATAGAGATAAAGCGGCATCAAGTCGGCCGGCGTTTTGAGGCTCATGGGATTTTCGGCCGGGAAGGCGCTGGCCCGCATCTTGGTGCGAGTGCCGCCCGGGTTGATGGTGTTGACGCGCACCCCTGTGTGTTCCAGCTCGTCGGCCAGCACCTCCATCATCCCCTCCACGGCAAACTTAGAGACGGCGTAGCTGCCCCAGTAAGCGCGCCCCTTGCGGCCCACGCTCGATGAGGTGTAAAGCAGCACCGCCTCGCCCTGCGCCTTGGCGGTACGGCGCAGCAGTGGCAGCAGCGCCTGGGTCATCAAGAATTCGGACTTGACGTTGACCTGCATCACCTCGTCCCATTCGTGCTCCTTGATCTGCTCAAAGGGGCAGAGGGTGCCGAGCTGGCCGGCATTGAACAGCACGCCGTCGAGGCGGCCAAACTGGCGCTCGAAGGTGTCGGCCAGACCGCGGTAGTCGGCGGCCTTGGCGTGCATCAGATCGAGCGGCACGATGGCCGGCAGCGGCCCGCCGGCGGCCTCGATGGCGTCGAAAGTGGCTTCGAGCTTGGCCACGCTGCGCCCGAGCAGGATCAGGGTCGCGCCGTGGGCCGCATAGGTGAGGGCGGCCTCGCGGCCAATGCCGTCACCGGCGCCGGTGACCAGAATCACCTTGCCTGCCAGCAACTGCGGCGCTGCATGATACTCCAGCATGATCTTTTAACTCCTGTTTCGGGCGGGGCGAACCGGGCCAGTGTACTGATCCGCGCGCCGGCTTGACCAGTGCCTGGCATCAAAAAAGTGAAGGGAATTGAGGAGTTGTGTCATCATTCATCCCCATGAGACCCGCATTGAGAGACAGATGAACTGTCCTGGAGGAGAGAGTGGATTTTCTGAGTGAATATGGCCTGTTCCTGGCCAAGACGGTGACCCTGCTGCTGGCCCTTGGCGTGGCCGTGGTGCTGCTTACCCTGGCCGGCCGTGGTAGCAAGGGGGGCAAGGGGCAGCTGGACGTGACCGATCTCAGCGCCGATCTTGACGAGACCCGCACCCGTCTCAAGGCGCTGCTGGTGGGCAAGGAGGAGCGCAAGGCGCTGGAGAAGCAGCGCAAGTTGGAGGAAAAAGCGCGTAAAAACGACGATCCGCGCTCGCGCCTGTTTGTGATCGACTTCAAGGGGAGCATGGATGCCCGCGAGGTGAGCGGCCTGCGTGAAGAGGTGACCGCCATCCTGGCGGTGGCGACCCCGCAGGACGAGGTGCTGGTGCGCCTCGAATCGGGGGGCGGCGTGGTGCATGGCTACGGCCTGTGCGCCTCCCAGTTGCAACGCATCAAGAGCCATGAGATCCCGCTGACCGTGGCGGTCGACAAGGTGGCGGCCAGCGGCGGTTACATGATGGCCTGTGTGGCGGATCGCATCCTGGCGGCGCCGTTTGCCATTGTCGGCTCTATCGGTGTGGTGGCGCAGCTGCCCAACTTCAACAAGCTCTTGAAAAAGCACGATATCGAGTTTGAGATGCACACCGCTGGTGAGTACAAGCGCACCCTGACCCTGTTTGGCGAAAATGACGACGAGGGAAGGGAGAAGTTCCGTGAGGAGTTGGCAGCCATCCACGCACGTTTCAAGGCGTTCGTGCAGCAACACAGACCGGCGCTGGAGATCGACAAGGTCACCACGGGCGAGCACTGGTTGGCCAGCCAGGCCAAGGAGCTGGGGCTGGTGGACGAGCTCAAAACCAGCGATGACTACCTGATGGAGAGCGCCCGAACCCGCCGCGTGCTGGCGCTGCACTATCGCACCCGCAAAGGGCTGCTGGCGCGCCTTGGCAAGCAGGGGGCGGAAGGGGCGATCGAGGGGGCCAGTCGGCTGCTCGCTCGTCAATCGCCGTGGCAATGAGCCGCGTTATGCCTAAAAAGAACCCGCCATCGGCGGGTTCTTTTTCATGGGCTCAGCGCTGGAAGGGATAGACGGTGCCGAGTTTCAGGATCTGGGTCAGCTCGTCGAGGGCGGCGCGCGATTCGTGAACTAGGGCCGGGTCGCGTAGATCGTCGAACGAGAGGCGATCGCGGTAGTGCTGGTCGGCCCACTGGTTGAGGCGCACAAACAGCGCCTCGTTGAGCAGGCAGGCTGGATTGACCGCGGCCAGCTCCTGTTCGCTCAGGGCCACGCGCAGGCGCAGGCAGGCCGGGCCACCGCCGTTGCGCATGCTCTGCTTCACGTCCATGAAGTGCACCTGGCGGATCGGGGTACCCTGTTGCACCAGCTGGCCCAGATAGGCGGCTACCGCCGGTGTGTCGCGGCACTCGGTGGGGGCGATGATGGCCATCTCCCCCGAAGGGAGGGTGAGGATCTGGGTATTGAACAGGTAGGAGCGCACCGCGTCTTGCAGCCCCACTTCGGCGCTTGGCACCTCAATCAGGTGCAGCTCCCCCTCACCAAACTTGCGGCGCACCTCGTCCAGGGCCCCTTGCGTATCGAGAAACGCCTGCTGGTGGTAGAAGAGCACATTCTGGTTGCCCACCGCGATCACGTCGTTGTGAAACACCCCCTGATCGATCACCGCCGGATTCTGCTGGATGAAGACGCAGTGCTCCTCATCGAGCCCGTGCAGGCGAGCAACGGCCTGGCTGGCTTCCAGGGTTTGCCGCGCCGGGTAGCGGGTCGGGGCCGGGCGGGAGAGATCGAAGGCGCTGCGGCCATAGACGAACAGCTCTACCCCGGCCTGACCGTAATCGCGGCACAGGCGGGTGTGGTTGGCTGCCCCTTCATCCCCGAAGTGATCGTTCTCCGGCAGGTGCGGGTGGTGGCAAAAATGCGTCTCCCCAGGGAAGACGGCGCGAAGGATGCGACCGGTTACCTCGGGCTCGAGGGAGCGGTGGAACTTGTTGGTGAGGTTGGCTGGGGTAAAGTGGACGCGGCCATCCTGAGTGTCGGCGCTCGGCGATACGGTGGCGGCGTTGGCGGTCCACATGCTCGACGCCGAGTAGCAGGCGGCCAGCACGGCCGGGGCCTGGGCGGCCGCCTGCGCCAGCACGCTGGCATCACTACCACTGAAACCGAGGCGGCGCAGGGTGGCGAGATCCGGGCGCTCCTGGGGGGCCAATACCCCCTGAATCATGCCGAGCTCGGTCAACGCCTTCATCTTGGCCAATCCCTGCTTGACCGCTTCGCGGGGGTTGGAGGCTTCGTTCGCATTGTTTTGCGAGGCGACGTTGCCGTAGGAGAGACCGGCATAGTTGTGGGTGGGGCCGACTAGGCCGTCAAAGTTGACCTCGAAGTGCTTCATGCCATACATCCTTTTATGTGTGCACCATGGGGGCGAACGTAGTCCATTTCCCCATGAATGGGGGAATCGGCATCATCATATCCTGTTTTTTTATGATTGTAACAAGTTGATAACTGATATAACGCTCTATTGGCACTTCGGTATAAAAAGTCGGCGTTACTGACGAAACGGGAAAAAAGAGGTTGCCACCGGGGGCTTGGCTTCGCATTAATAAATATAAGTAAGGCGCTGAAGGCGAACCTTAGGGTTTGCTTTTTGCCCTTAAATCTCTTATACAGCCCCACAAAACTGCAGGCCCCCCCGACGGGGCGATAGGAAACGAGTCACAGCATGGGCAAATCACTGGTCATCGTGGAGTCTCCGGCCAAGGCCAAGACTATCAACAAATATCTGGGTAAGGACTACGTGGTGAAATCCAGCGTGGGCCATATCCGGGATCTGCCGACTGCCGGCAGCGGCTCTAGCGAGCCGAAGAAACCGGCCGTGCGCGGCGTCAAGCTGAGCGAGGCCGAGAAGGTGGCCAAGGAACGCCGTGCCCTGTTCAATCGCATGGGGATCAACCCCGAGCACGGCTGGGATGCCCACTATCAGATCCTGCCCGGCAAGGAGAAAGTGGTCTCCGAGCTGCAAACCCTGGCGGCCAAGGCCGACACCATCTATCTCGCAACCGACTTGGATAGAGAGGGGGAGGCGATCGCCTGGCACTTGCGCGAGGTGATTGGCGGTGATGACAGCCGCTACAAGCGGGTGGTGTTTAACGAGATCACCCAGAGCGCCATCAAGGAGGCCTTCTCGCAGCCCTCCGAGCTCAACATCGACCGGGTCAATGCCCAGCAGGCGCGCCGTTTCCTCGATCGCGTCGTGGGTTACATGGTCTCGCCGCTGCTGTGGAAGAAGCTGGCCCGTGGTCTCTCCGCCGGCCGCGTCCAGTCGGTGGCAGTGCGCCTCATCGTCGACAAGGAGCGCGAGATCAAGGCGTTCGTGCCGGTCGAGTTCTGGGATCTGCACGCCGATCTGCTGACCGGTGACAAATCGGCCCTGCGCATGGAGGTGCTCAGCCACCTTGGCAAGGAGTTCAAGCCGGTCACCGAGGCCGAGACGCAAGCCGCCGTCGCCGCCATCAAGGGTGCCCCCTTCGTGGTGCACAGCCGCGAAGACAAGCCGACCGGCTCCAAGCCTTCGGCGCCTTTTATCACCTCGACCCTGCAACAGGCGGCTTCGACCCGCCTCAGCTTTGGGGTGAAAAAGACCATGATGCTGGCCCAGCGCCTCTATGAGGCCGGCTACATCACTTACATGCGTACCGACTCGACCAACCTGAGTCAGGAAGCGGTGAGCGCGGTGCGCGACTTTATCGTCACCCAGTACGGCCAGCCCTACCTGCCGGCCGAGCCGAACCTGTACGGCTCCAAGGCCGGTGCCCAGGAGGCGCACGAGGCGATCCGTCCTTCCGACGTGAACGTCAGCGCCAGCGATCTGGAGGGGATGGAGGCTGATGCCCACAAGCTCTACGACCTCATCTGGCGTCAGTTTGTGGCCTGCCAGATGACCCCGGCCCAGTACGACGCCTCCACCCTGACGGTGCGGGCCGGTGACTACGAGCTCAAGGCCCGTGGCCGGATCTTGCGCTTTGCCGGTTGGACCAAGGCGCTGCCCCCCATGGGGCGCAAGGGTGAAGACATTCAACTGCCGGCGGTGGAGCCGGGCGAGGTGCTCGAGCTGGTTAAGCTCGATCCGCGCCAGCACTTCACCAAGCCGCCCGCCCGCTTCACCGAAGCGGCCCTGGTGCGCGAGCTGGAAAAACGCGGTATCGGCCGTCCTTCCACCTATGCCTCTATCATCTCCACCATCCAAGACCGAGGCTATGTGCGGGTCGAGAACCGCCGCTTCTTCGCCGAGAAGATGGGGGAGATCGTCACCGATCGCCTGGTCGAGAACTTCGTTGAGCTGATGAACTACGAGTTCACCGCCCGCATGGAGGGCAAGCTCGATGAGATCGCCGAGGGGCAGAGCGAGTGGAAGGCGGTGCTCGATGCGTTCTATCGCGAGTTCACCGAGGAGCTGGAGCAGGCCGGCAAGCCCGACGAGGATGGCGGCATGCGCGCCAACCAGATGGTGCTGACCGACATCGCCTGCCCGGATTGCGGCCGCCCCATGGGCATTCGCACCGCCACCACCGGCGTGTTCCTCGGCTGCTCCGGCTATGCCCTGCCGCCCAAGGAGCGTTGCAAGAAGACCATCAACCTGGTCAGCGCCGACGAGTTCGTCTCGGCCGGCGAGGAGGAAGAGGCCGAAACCAACGCCCTGCGCGCCATGCATCGCTGCAAGATCTGCGGCACTGCGATGGACTCCTACATCATCGACGAGACCCGCAAACTGCACGTCTGTGGCCGTAACCCGGACTGCGAGGGCTACGAGGTGGAGCAGGGGCAGTTCAAGCTCAAGGGCTACGAAGGCCCCTCTATTGAGTGCGATCGCTGCGGCGCTGAGATGCAGCTCAAAAATGGTCGCTTCGGCAAGTACATGGGGTGCACCAACCCGGAGTGCAAGAACACTCGCAAGATCTTGAAAAACGGTGAAATCGCACCGCCGAAGGAAGATCCGGTACCGCTGCCCGAGCTCAAGTGCAGCCAGTCCGACGCCTACTTCGTGCTGCGTGACGGCGCCGCCGGTCTGTTCCTGGCTGCCAGCAGCTTCCCCAAATCGCGCGAGACCCGCGCCCCGCTGGTGGAAGAGCTCAAGCGCTTTCGTGACCGCATCTCGCCCAAGCATTACTACTTGGCCGATGCACCGGCCTATGATGGCGAAGGGAATCCGGCCATCGTTCGCTTCAGTCGCAAGACTAAGGAGCAGTACGTGATGACCGAGGTGAATGGCAAGGCGACCGGCTGGACCGCTCACTTTGAGGGTGGTCGCTGGGTTGAGAGCCGTAAGGGGAAATAACCCGCTGCCCGACGGTGAACTGTGTGGAGGCTCCCAAAAGGAGCCTCTTTTTTTTCCTATACTAGCCCCGGGCCAGGAGGGCCTGCTGTTGAGGAAAGATGATATGGATATTCACGAGATCCGCCCAGGCATGTATTGCCAGACCCGTGAAGGGGCGGCTTGGGTGCTGGAGGTGGATCGCCAGAACCGCCTGGTGCTGTTGCAGCGCGAAGATGAGACGATACCGGTGCAGGTTCGCAGCGAAGAGATCCTGATGACCGATCTGCGCTGAGAAGTGTTACCAAAAAAAGAAGCCGCCCATGGGCGGCTTCACTGTTTGCGAAGAAGGGATCAGGCCGCGCTGCGCTCTGGCTCGAATCCCGCTTCTTGCAGGGTGCCTTCGCTCTTGGAGACCACGCTGGCGGCGATGGCATTGCCCAGCACATTGGTGGCGGAGCGGCCCATATCGAGGAAGTGGTCGATACCGAGCAGCAGCAGGATGCCCGCTTCCGGGATGTGGAACTGGTTCAGGGTCGCGGCAATCACGACCAGCGAGGCGCGCGGTACCCCGGCCATCCCCTTGGAGGTGACCATCAGCAACAGCAGCATGGTGATCTGCTGGCCGATGGAGAGCTCGATGCCATAGGCCTGGGCGATGAACATGACGGCGAAGGTGCAGTACATCATGGAGCCGTCGAGGTTGAACGAGTAGCCCATGGGCAGCACAAAGCTGGCAATGCGCTTGGAGCAACCGAACTCCTCCAGACGTTGCAGGGTCTTGGGGTAGGCGGACTCGGAGCTGGCGGTGGAGAAAGCCAGCAGGATCGGCTCACGGATCAGGCCGAGCAGCACCAGGATGCGGCGGCCGATAAACAGGCTGCCGAGCAGGGTTAGCACCAACCACAAGGTGCCGAGGGCCAGATAGAACTGGCTCATGAAGGTGCCGTAGGTGGCCAAGATAGTGAGCCCCTCCTTGGCGACCATGGCGCCGATGGCAGCAAACACCGCCAGTGGGGCGAAGTTCATCACATAACCGGTGACTTTCAACATGATTTCGGCGGCGCTGTCCATGACGGAGACCACCGGCTTGGCGGGATCACCGATGGCGGCGGCGGCCAGCCCGAAGAACAGGGAGAACACCACGATCTGCAAGATCTCGTTGGTGGCCATGGCTTCCACCACGCTCTTGGGAATGGCGTGGGAGACAAAGTCCTTCAGACTGATGGCGCCGGCGCTGATACCGCTGGAGCTGGCGCCGTCAGGCAGACTCAGATTGAGACCCACGCCCGGCGAGAGCAGGTGCACCATGATAAGGCCCAGGGTCAGCGAGAGCAGGGAGGCCATCATGAACCAGCCCAGGGTTTTGATGCCGATACGACCCACGGTGCGGGTGTCACCCATTTTGGCGATGCCGACCACCAGAGTGGTGAACACCAGAGGGGCGATGATCATCTTGATGAGACGCAGGAAGATATCGGTCAGTAGCGTGATGTTCTCGGCGAAGCTGGTTGCCAGTTCGGGGGTTAGCCAGCGCAATCCTTGGCCGGTAACGATCCCCAGCACCATGGCGATGAGGATGGCGATCGTCAGCTTATTCATTTTCATGTGAGGCTCCATTTACAGCAGGCCGTTCAGGGTCTTCTTTTGTGCCCAGCTTCGGCAGTCTATCCAGCTGGCTATGCCGCCGGAAAGCAGCAGAATGCCCAATATACACCGCTAAATCCAGCGGGTTTTAAGGGAAAAATTTAAGCGTGATCTGCTTGGTATAAGGCTGTTTTTAGGATGAAAACGGAGTGTTCCCAGGCTGTGTTGCAACTGAAACAGAAGGTTGTGCTGGCAGCGCGACCCAGCGGCGAGCCTGCCGTATTCTTGTACGGCAATGTTAAATGCTTGGGGGTCAAGGGAACGCGTTTATGAATTAATCAAGGTCGGGAAGCGGCAAATATGGCGCCTCACAGAGAGAGGAAAAAAAGAACCAGAATGGGGCCGAGTAGGCTCAGTATGAAGCCGGAAACGACCGCCACAGGCACCACGGCGATCCCGCCCGAACGCTGGATCACCGGCAGGGTGAAATCGAGCGAGGTGGCACCGCCATAGCCGATGGCGGCTGAGGGGTGACGGCGCATCAGCACCGGAATGAGCATGATGGCCAGCAATTCGCGGCCGAGATCCCCGAGAAAGGCCGCCGAGCCCATCACGGGGCCGAGGGCGTCGCTCACGAGAATGCCCGAGAGCGAATACCAGCCAAAACTTGAGGCCAGCGCCAGTGCATCGAAGGGGGGAAGGTCGAGCAACAGGGCGGCCAGCAGGGCACCGGCCCAGCTGCTCACCATGACGCACAGCGCAATGCTCATGCCCCAGCGGTTGAGCAGGATCTGGCGCAGGTGCATGCCGGAGTTGCGCATCTGGATGCCGATGAGCAGCAGTAGCAGCATCAGTGCCCATTCGCTCCACTGCTCGATAGGCAGCGCGCTCAGATCCAGCAGCAGCCCCATGAGAAAGCCCCCCAACACCACCAGCGCCAGTTGCAATGATTCGGCCATCATCTTGAGCTTGCTCGGTTGTGGGCCGGCAGATTCCTGCGGCGCACCACCACGGCGGCGATCCAGCCACCACAGCGCCGCCAGGTTGGCCAGCGTGATGCACCCGAGCATCACCGCAGAGACATTCAGGATCACCGCCATGTTGCTGCCCAGATTGTCTACACCCGCCAGACTCATCCCCATCAGGGCCAGGATCAGGTAGACCATCTTGCTGAGCGTACCTTGGATGAGTTGCAACACAGAGCGACTACGAACAGGAATGAGGTAACCGACGAAGAGGGGAAGCAGGATCAGCAGGGCATTGAGCAACATGGAAGAAACCATCGACGAAACGGAAAAATCACCCCCTATGCTGCCTGCCATCGATGTTAAGCGCAAATTAAATCCCGATCTTCCCCGGACAGGGGCGGATTTAAGGGGGAAAGAGAGTCATACGGAGTTTAATTGACCTGATAGAGAAGGAACTTGCTGTGAGAAAAGATGCAATTTGTGTTTTTGCCGGTTTTTTCACTGCATACTCTTTTATTCCATATGAAATATGGCATTCTTCGCTCTTGTTGGTAGAGGGTATGCTCTACCGATGAGATATTGTTATGCATTTAAAGCGAATTTAATTCTAAGTTGTTTCTCTTTTTTAGTCTGTTTTGGTGGTCAAACCGCTTGGATATTGTGTTTTAAGCACGCCGATGTTAATTTCGCAGTATACCGCCCGCTGTTGCGTTTTTGTTAATGCGGGTGTCTGGCCAAGATGGCCTGCTAGGGACAGCTAATAGGGTTCTAATGGATGAGCGACGTTGCCGCACTAGAAGTTCGTGATCTTCACAAGTATTTCGGGTCTCACGAGGTGCTCAAGGGCATCAGCCTGACGGCCAACAAGGGGGATGTCATCTCCTTGGTCGGCTCCTCCGGTTCGGGTAAATCCACCTTTTTGCGTTGCATCAATCTGCTGGAGACCCCTTCGTCGGGCTCAGTGGCGCTGCATGGCGAGCTGATCCGCATGAAGAGTCTGCGCAGTGGCGAGCGGGTGGCGGAAGACATGCGCCAAGTCGAGCGCATTCGCAGCCGCCTTGCCATGGTCTTTCAGAGCTTCAACCTCTGGTCACACATGACCATCATGCAAAACATCATCGAAGTGCCGATCCAGGTGCTCAAGGTGCCGCGTGCCGAGGCCATTGCCAAGGCCGAGCATCTGCTCAACCGGGTCGGCCTGTGGGAGCGGCGTGATTACTATCCCGGTCACCTCTCCGGTGGTCAGCAGCAACGTGCGGCGATTGCCCGCGCGTTGGCGGTCGACCCTGAGGTGATGCTGTTTGATGAACCCACTTCAGCCCTCGATCCCGAGCTGGTGGGCGAGGTGCTCGGTGTGATGCGCGAGCTGGCCGAAGAGGGGCGCACCATGCTGGTGGTGACCCATGAGATGGCGTTTGCCCGCGACGTCTCCAACCAGGTGTTGTTTTTGCATCAGGGCAAAGTAGAAGAAGAGGGCAATCCCAAGGAGATTTTTGCCCACCCCAAATCGGAACGCTTCAAGCAGTTCATATCCTCCATCTACTGATATCCCGGTTTTGCAGATCAAGGAGAGTGCAAGATGATGAAGAAAATGGTTCTGGCTGCCGCCGTGCTGGCGGTCATGGGCTCCTCCAGCGTCATGGCCAAGGAGTGGAAGCAAGTGCGTATCGGAGTCGAGGGGGCCTACCCTCCCTTCTCCTGGACTGAACCCAATGGTGAAGTGAAAGGTTTTGACATCGACATCGCCAACGCCCTGTGCGAGGAGATGAAGGTCAAGTGCACCCTCATCAAGCAGGATTGGGACGGCATCATACCGGCGCTGCTGTCGCGCAAATTTGACGCCATCATCGCCACCATGGACATCACCGAAGAGCGGCTGAAGAAGGTCGATTTCACTCAGAAGTACCAGCATATTCCGGCCCGTTTCGCCGCCAAGAAGGGGAGTGAGCTGAAGCTCGACAAGGCCTTCATGAGCAGCAAGACGGTGGCGGTGCAGCGCGCCACCTCGATGGATACTTACATCACCGACAACTTCCCCGAGGCGACCATCAAGCGCTACGGTACCGCTGATGAGGCTTACTTGGATCTGAAGTCGGGCCGTGTCGACTACGTGCTGGCCGACTCTGCGGCCATCACCGACGGCCTGCTTAAGAAGGAAGGGGGCGATGCCTTTGAGTTCATCGGGCCCAAGCTGACCGATCCCAAGTGGTTTGGCCAAGGAGCTGGGATTGCGGTGCGCAAAGCTGATAAGGATCTCAAAGAGAAGTTCAACCAGGCGATCCTGGCCCTGCGCGCGAACGGCAAGTACAAGGAGATCAACGACAAGTACTTCGACTTCGACGTCTACGGCGAATAAGCCGGATTCATCCGCTGTGTTCGGGCCCGCAGAGCGGGCCCGAAATCGATGGAGCGACTCATGCTGGATTTGAAAGGATATGAAGGCTCCCTGCTGGAAGGCGCAGGGGTCACGTTGCAGGTGGCGCTGGCCTCACTGCTGCTGGCCATGCTGCTTGGCATGCTGGGGGCCCTGGCCAAGCTCTCGCCCTATCGCTGGGCGCGCGGCATTGCCGATCTCTACACCACCATCATCCGCGGCATCCCCGATCTGGTGCTGATGATGCTGCTTTTTTTCGGCGGTCAGGTCTTCATCAACTTCGTGCTGACCTGGATCAACGAGAGCTATAACGCCTGGCTGCTCAAGAGCAACCCGAACCAGGAGTGGATCTCCCTGGTGCCCGATTATATCGACATCAGTCCGTTTGCCGCCGGGGTGGCCACCATCGGTTTCATCTTCGGCGCCTACATGGCCGAAACTTTCCGCGGCGCCATTCTGGCGGTCGACAAGGGCGAGCTGGAGGCGGCCCGCGCCTTTGGCATGCGGGCCCATCAGGTGTTCGTGCGCATTCTGTTCCCCCAGATGATGCGCCACGCGTTGCCGGGATTTGGCAACAACTGGCTGGTGCTGCTCAAGACCACGGCGCTGGTCTCGATCATCGGTCTCGACGACATGGTGAGAAAGGCGTCATTGGCCGCCGGCTCGACCCAGCTCCCCTTTACCTTCTACATGGCGGTGGCCCTCATCTTTTTGGTGTTCACCGCCGTTTCCACGTCGCTGCTCAAGTGGGCTGAGCGCCACTACGCCATCAAGACGAGGTAAGCCATGGATTTTTCGATCATTCTCGATGAGTGGCCCACCTACTGGCAGGGGCTCTATACCACGGTGGGGCTGGTGCTCGCCTCGCTGATCTTGGGTCTGGCGCTGGCGGTGCCCCTTGGGGTGCTGCGCACCAGCCGCAACTGGTTCATCCGTTTCCCGGTGTGGGCCTACATCTACTTCTTTCGCGGCACCCCGCTGCTGGTGCAGCTTTTTATCATCTACTACGGCGCCGCCCAGTGGGAGTGGCTGAAAAACAGCGCTGCCTGGGAGCTCTTCTCTCAAGCCTGGTTCTGCGCCCTGCTGGCGTTCACCCTCAACACCGGCGCCTATACCGCCGAGATAGTGCGTGGGGCGGTGAGCAACATGCCCAAGGGGCAGATCGAGGCGGCACTGGCCTTTGGCATGAACCGCTGGCAGACCCTGACCCGGGTGATCCTGCCCAACTCGTTCCGGCGTGCCCTGCCGGCCTACAGCAACGAGGTGATCTTCATGCTGCAAGGCTCGGCGGTGGCGGGCATCATCACCATCGTCGACTTGACCGGTGCCGCCCGTATCGTCAACTCCCGCTACTACAGCCCGTTTGAGGCCTTCATTACGGCCGGCCTGCTCTACATGGCGTTGACCTTCGTCATCGTCTGGCTGTTCAAACGGCTCGAAACCCGCTGGCACGCCCATCTCAAGCCACGCAGCCTCTGACGTAAGCATCACCTCAAGAGCGCCCATCAGGGCGCTCTTTTTTATGGTCGAGGGGGGCCGAGATAGACGTGGTCATGAAAGCTGTAGACCCAGTGGGGGCGGTAGACGGCGAGCAGGGTCATGGCCATGCCGTTGAGCAGCGCCTCGGGAAAGAGCAGTAACGGCCAGATGGTGAGGTAGTCGTCAGCGATCGTTTGCCAGGGATAAGCCCCGCTCATCCCCGTCCAGAGCGCGGTGGCCAGCAGCTTGACTGAGATGGCGGCGGCACCCCCGAGAAAGGCGGCCACAAACAGGTAGACAAACAGGTGGCGTGGCAACCAGGCCCAACTGGCTAGAAACAGCAGCTCGGTGGCCAGTATCGGCAGCAGCACCCCGAGTAGGGCGTGGCTGCCGAGCAGGGACCAAGGCACGCTGCCACAGGTGGTGAGGGTGAGCAAGGCCAGGCTGCCCGCCACCAGCGCCAGGCGCCAACCGAGCAGCAGGGTGAGGGCGGTCAGGCCGAGAAAATGCACCTCGAGTCCGGTATGCAGGCCGGCGCGCAGCCACCACAGCGGCAGCAGCGCCAGGGCGGCGCCGAGCAACAGATGCTGATAGAGGGGGGTGGCGAGCAGTTGTCGCCAGCGGGAACCACGCTGGCAGGCCAGTAGAATGGCCAGCCACAGCAGCAGGGCGGTGAATTCTGCATCGCTCATGAGCGGGCCCTTGCTATTTAAAAAACCTTGCTATCTAAAAAAACAGGGCGCCATAAGGCGCCCTGTTGTTATCAATATTTTACGTTGGGGTGGTACTTACTGAGGATCCCCTGGATGCGATCCATGGTCTCCTTTTTGGGCGGCTTGATCCCGTTGAGATCATAGGTGTCGCCCAACACCTCCCACTTGTGCTTGCCCAGCTCGTGATAGGGCAGCAGTTCGATCTTCTCGACGCACTCGCCGAGCGAGGCGATGAACTGACCCAGCCCCTCGGCACTTTCGTCATCGTCGCTCCAAGTCGGCACCACCACGTAACGGATCCACATCTTCTTGCCTTTCTGGGCCAGATAGCGGGCAAATTCCAGGGTGTAGCGGTTGCTGACGTGGGTCAGCGGGATGTGTTTCTCGTCGTTGATCTGTTTGATGTCGAGCAGCACCAGATCGGTGACGTCGAGAACGGCGTCGAGTTGGGCGTCGTAGTTGCGCACGAAGCCGTTGGTATCGAGGCAGGTGTGGATGCCTTCTGCCTGGCAGGCGGCAAACAGCTCGGCGACGAAGGCCTGCTGTAGCATGGCCTCACCGCCCGAGGCGGTAACCCCACCGCCCGAGGCATTGATGAAATGGCGATAGCTGGTGATGTCCTTCATTAGCTCGGGGACGGTGACCTCGCGGCCCCCTTCCGTGTCCCAGGTGTCGCGGTTGTGGCAGTACTTGCAGCGCATCAGACAGCCCTGCATGAAGACGATAAAACGGATGCCGGGACCGTCCACAGTACCGCAGGTCTCCACCGAGTGGATTCGACCAATCACAGACATATTGCGCTCCTGATAGTGTTGCTGGCGGCCATTTTATGCCAAAAGGCGGCGCCGATCACCCTGCTGTGGGGCAATCGGCAAGGAAGGCCTCCAAAGCCCGCACCGGCAGCGGCCGGCAGCGCAAGTACCCCTGGAAGTGCTGGCAGCCGATATCGGCGAGGATGGCGAGCTGATCCGGCTCCTCAACCCCCTCGGCGATCACGGTGAAATGGAACACCTTGGCCAGCTCCACCACGGCGCGTACCAGGGCCCTATCCTGCTCGCTGTGCACCAGGGTCAGGATGAAGGAGCGATCGAGTTTCACCTCGTTGGCCGGCAGATCGCGCAGGTAGGCGAGCGACGAGTAACCGGTGCCGAAGTCATCGATAGAGATGAGCACCCCGAGTGATCGCAGACGGCGCATCCGCTCTATGCTCTCCTCGCGGTGCTCGAGTACCACCGACTCGGTGATCTCCAGCATCAGGCGCGAGGGGGACAGACCCGTGTCGCGCAGCACGTATTCCACCTGTTGCAGGAAGGCAGGGTTGTGGAACTGGCGGGCGCTGACGTTGACCGAAAGGTGCGGGATGGCCACTCCCCGACTCAGCCAGTGGCTGAACTGGGCGCAGGCACTTTTGAGCACCCAGTAGCCGATGTCCTCAATAAGCCCGCTCTCCTCGGCCACCGGAATGAACTCACCCGGCGCCACCATGCTGCCATCGGCGCGTTGCCAGCGGATCAACGCCTCGATGCCGGTCAGCACGCCGTTGTCGACCCGGAACTGGGGCTGGTAGTGGAGCTGAAACTCGCCGCGGCGCAGGGCATCGCGCAGTTGGTTGCTGATGGCCAGCCGGCTCTTCTCCTGCTCAGCCATGTGATGGTTAAAGAAGGCGTATTGGCCGTGGCCGTTGCGCTTAGCCATGTGGGCGGCGGTATCGGCCTGCTGCATGACCACCAGATGATCGCGCTGCTCGGGGGAGAACAAGGCCACCCCGAGGGAGGCGCTGCAATGCAGCTTGTCGTGGCCGACATTAAACGGCTGGCGAAACAGCCTGATCACCTCGCGGGCAAAGTGTTCGGCCAGGATCTTGGCGGCAACCTGCCCCTGGCCGAGATCGGTGAACAGTAGCTGGAACTCATCCCCCGAGCTGCGTGCCAGCAGCAAGTTCTCTTGAGGCAGCTCGCGCAGCCGCTCGACCACCGCCAGCAGCAGCTCATCGCCGCGCTGGTGGCCGAGGGAGTCGTTGACCGACTTGAAGTTGTCGAGATCGATGTAGAGCAAGGCTCCCCATTGGCGGTTCGGCTCCTGTATGCGCTGTTGCAGCCGGGTGAGCATGCTGCGGCGATTGAGCAGGCCAGTCAGATCGTCATAGTAGGCGAGGCGCTCGATGTGTTGCTGCGCCTCCCGCTCCTCGGTGAGATCGTGGAAGCTGCTGACGTAGTGGGTCAGGCGGCCGGCGGCGTCGAACACGCCGCTCACCTGTAGCCGCACCGGGAAGAAACGTCCCTCGTGGTTGAGGCACTGCTCCTCGCCTTCCCAGAAGCGTTGCTGCTCGATGGCTTTGGTGATGCGGCTGGCCAGATCGTCGCCATAGTAGGGGGGGCGCAGCAGGCGGATATGCTGACCTACCACCTGCTCGGGGGGGTAACCCGTGGTGCGGGTGAAGGCCCGATTGGCCTTGAGGATCTGGCCGTTGGCGTCGCACACTACCATAGCGTCGTGGGTATCGAAGGCCACTTCGGCCAGGCGCAGCGCCTCCTCAAGCGACAGGCGCTGCATCTCGATGGCGAGGCGCGGTGCCAGCTCGCTTAGGCGATCGAGCAGGGGCAGGGGATCATCGAGGGTGTCGAGCGGCAGCAAGGTGAGCTGGCCGAGCGGCGTGCCGTCAGGTAGCAGCAGCGGCACGCCGATGTAGGCGGGGGTACCAAAGGCGAGCAGTTGGTGCGCCTTGGGATAACGGGTGGCGAGGTTATCCAGATAGAGGGCCTGGCCGCTTTGGTAAATGTCGTGGGCAGGGCCCGGCTCGAGGCGCTGCGGCAGCGAGCTGTGGGGCTGCCCTTCCAGCTCGACATAGCGCGGGATCAGCCACAGCTCCTCGCCACGGCGCTGATACTCGCCGACCCAGCCGGCGCGCAGTGGCAACTGCTGGCGGCACCACTGCAACAGGGCGCGGCAATACTCCAGACCCACGTGCAGCGCCAAGGGATGGGTATCGCTACTCGCCTCCTCAGTGTCGTTCTGCGCGGCGGGTTCGCTGGTGGGCGGTTGCCATTGGCCGAGCTGCTGGCTGCAAAAACGGGCCAGTTGCAGCAACTCTTCCCCAAGCGGCATGGGGTCGAGGTACTCGAGGCTCAGCATGCCGAGCAGACGATCCCCTTCGCGCAGCGCCGCGTCGAGACGGGCGGCCACCCCGTGGCTGGCCAGATAGTGATGCTGCGCCAGCATGGGTTGGTGGGCGCACTCGGAGAAGCTCAGCGAGCCGCGGCTGCGCAACGTACGCAGATAGCGGCTGTCGGCCTTGATGGGGAAGAGGGGGCCCTTGACCCCGAGCTGGTAGATGGGGGTGAGCAGATCATGGCTGTCAAAGTGCCACAGGATCAGGCGGTCAGCCTGGCTGCCTTCCCACAAGGCTTGCAGCATGGCGCCGTATTCGGCGCGGCTGGCCAGTTGGCCGAGGCGCGGCAGCAGTAAGGAGAGATCGGGCGGCGTATGGGGGCGCCCTATTTGCAGACAGATAAGCCAAAAGTGGCCCTGCTCGGGCGAAAGAGAGACCCGCCACACCTGTCCCAAGGCGCGGATGGTCAGTTGGCCTCCCTGGCCACTGGCGAGCTGGGATTCGATAGGTTCCCTTAATGACTTCGGCAGTTGGGCCGGCCAGGGGGAGCGCGGCTCATCGAGCCAGTAGAGCGGTGTTTGCATCACGTCCGTCAGGGCGACCAGCCGCTGTGAGCGCACATCGAGGCGAAAAAACAGTGGCATGGGGCGCACGGGCAACGGCAGAGTGAGGGCGGTAGACGACATGACCCGGTTAACATCCTGTTGGCAGAGAGGGCGCGCGCCAAAGAATACTCCAAATGCCCTTGAAACAAAAATTCATTGAAATCTAAATTAGAAAAAGCTAATTTTCACTGCATCATACTGGAAAAGGAGCCTTCACCATGACCCGCATCCTGATCGTCGGCGGCGTAGCCGGCGGCGCTTCGGCCGCCGCCCGTGCCCGCCGCATGGACGAACATGCCGAGATTATTCTGTTCGAACGCGGCGAGTTCATCAGCTTTGCCAACTGCGGTCTGCCTTATCACATCGGCGGCGACATTCCCTCCCGCGATGCCCTGCTGTTGCAAACGCCATTGAGTTTCAAGCGCCGCTTCAACGTCGAGGTGCGGGTCTTCAACGAGGTGGTGGCCATCGACCGCGCCGCTCGCACGGTGCGGGTGCGCGATCTGGCGCGCGGTGAAGAGTACGAGGAGCGCTATGACAAGCTGCTGCTGAGCCCCGGCGCCGCGCCGATCCGCCCGCCGCTGCCGGGCATCGATACCGCAGGCGTCTACACCCTGCGCAACATCCCCGACATGGATCGCATCCTCGCCGCGCTGACCCATGAGCCGCCGCGCCACGTGACCGTGGTCGGGGGAGGCTTCATCGGGCTTGAGATGATGGAGGCGCTGCACCAGCGCGGCCTGTCGGTGACTCAGCTTGAGCTCTCGGATCAGGTGATGGCACCGGTCGACCGAGAGATGGCCGCCATGCTGCACGAGCGCATTCGCGAGGCCGGTATCGATCTGCGGCTGCGCACCGGGCTCAATGCCATCGAGGCGCAGCCCGAGGGGGCGGCGCACCGCTTGCTGCTGCAACTGGGGGAGGGGGCCACGCTGGAAACGGATCTGCTGATCCTCGCCATCGGGGTCAAACCCGAGACCCTGCTCGCCGCCCAGGCCGGGCTGGAGCTGGGGCCGCGCGGTGGCATCAAGGTGGATGCCGCCATGCGCACTTCGGATCCCGATATCTTTGCGGTGGGGGATGCGGTGGAAGAGGTCGACTTTGTCACCGGTGACGCCGCCCTGATCCCACTCGCCGGCCCTGCCAACCGTCAGGGGCGTATCGCTGCCGACAACATGTTGGGACGTGCCGAGAGTTACAAAAAGACCCAGGGCACGGCGATCTGCAAGGTGTTCGATCTGGCGGTGGCCAGCACCGGGCTCAATGAGAAGCGCCTCAAGCAGCTCGGCATGGCCTATGAGAAGGTTTATGTGCATCCGGGCAGCCACGCCGGTTATTACCCCGGTGCCCATCCGGTCAGCCTCAAGCTGCTGTTCGCCCCCGATGGCCGCATCCTCGGCGCCCAGGCAGTGGGTAAAGATGGCATCGACAAGCGCATCGACGTGCTGGCGGTGGCCCAGCGGGCCGGCATGACGGTGTTCGATCTGCAAGATCTGGAGCTGACCTATGCGCCGCCGTTTGGCTCGGCCAAGGATGTCATCAACATGGCGGGCTTTGTGGCGAGCAATCACCTCAAGGGGGATTCGCCCATCTGCCACGTCAGCGACGTGCTGGCGCTGCGCCCCGATCAGCGGGTACTGGATGTGCGCAATCCCGCTGAGCTGGAGCGCCTCGGTGCCATCCCCGGCGCCATCAACATCCCCCTCGACGAGCTGCGCGGCCGTCTGGACGAGCTGCCCAAGGACAAGGAGTTGATCGTCAGTTGCCAGGTGGGGCTGCGTGGCCACGTGGCAAGCCGCATGCTCCAGCAGCACGGTTTTCGGGTGAAGAACCTCTCCGGTGGCTTCAAGACCTGGCTGATGGCGACCGCCGAGTAAGCGTGGTTCGTGAGTGGTAAAAAAGAGGGAGGGCATGGGCCCTCCCTCTCTTTTTATCAAGGATGCGGACTGAGTTCTCGGCACCGCAGAGCCAACAGGGTAAGCAGCATGGCCACCGTGGCCAGTGCCGCCATACCGAGATAGGTGGTGGCAAAGCCGAGTGAGAGCTCCTCCCTGGCATAACTTGCGATCGAGCCGGGGGGCAGGGGCAGGTGAAACAGGATGGCGCACAGGGCGACTCCGAGCGCCCCGCCCAGTTCGCGGCCGAAGTTGAACAGGGACATGCCGATGCCGCGATCTTGGGGCAGCAGGGCATTTTGCACCACCACAGAGAGCGCCGGCAGGGTGAGCCCGAGCCCGAGGCCGGCCAGCACCAGTGTCAGGGCGGCTGCCTCGCCGAGGTGGATCAGCCACAGGGCCAGCGCCGCCAGGGCAAACCCCGTCAGCACAAACCCCTTGTAGCGACCCCGGCGGGCGATCAGCTTGCCGGCGCTGAAGGCGCCCGCTGTGATGCTGGCCATGAAGATCACCATGGTGCGACCGCTCTCGGCCGGGCCCATGCCCTCCTGCCATTGCATTTGCAGCGGCAGGTAGACCAGCAGGGCAAACATCAGCATCTGGGCGATGAGGATCAGCAGCACGCTCACCAGATAGCCGCTCTGGTGGGCGAGCTGGGGCGGCAATATGGGGTCGCGGGCCCGCCGCTCTCTGAGCAGCAGCAGTGTCAGGGCCACGGCCAGCGCGCCGGCGAGCCAGCGTCCCGGCAGCGGCGCATCGGGTGAGAGCAAAAGCAGCAGCAGGGTGGTCGAGAGCATCAGCAGCAGGGCGCCAGGCCAGTCGAAGCGGCGGGCGTGGCGCTCATTGAGGTGGCCGAGATGGCAGTTGACCAGCCACAGCGCCAAGGCCCCGAGGGGCAGGTTGATCCAGAACACCCAGCGCCAGCTCAGGTGTTCGGCAAAGTAGCCCCCCAGCAGGGGGCCGGCAATGCTCGAGACCGCATAGACCGCTGAGATGTAACCCTGGTAGCGGCCCACCTCGCGCGGGGGAATGGTGTCGGCGATGACGGTGAAGGCGAGCGCGATGAGCCCGCCACCGCCGAGCCCTTGCAGCACCCGGGCGGCCAGCAGTTGGGGCAGGCTTTGGGCCAGGGCGCAGGCTAGCGAGCCGGCCAGAAACAGCCCCAGCCCGATGTTGAGCAGGCGCAGCCGGCCAAATTGATCGCTCAGCTTGCCATAGACGGGCAGCACGGCGGTGGCCGCCAGCAGATAGCTGGTCACCACCCAGGTGAGGGCGGCGCCAGCGTTCAGGGCTTGGCCGATGAGGGGGAGCGGGGTGGTGACGATGCTCTTTTCAAGCGAACCGAGGATGATGACCAGCGCGACGCTGGCAAAGACGGTCTTGGGGGACATGCCGGCTCCAGGTGGCAAGAGAGGGGGACGCGGTGTCGGCAAGGTAGCACATCTCAAGAGGCAGTGAGCTGGCGCAGGCTGCCAAGGCGCGTGAAGCCGTGGCGGCTGCGCGGGTGATGAAAATGGCTGCGCTTGATGGGCAAAAAGGCCAGGGCCGCCAGTTGCGCCTGCCAGGGGCCCTGGTAACCGCGCAGGGCATGCAGCATCGGCGCGGCCGGCAGTTGAGTACTGACCGAAAGGCACAGTGGCACGCTGACGCACTCGGGGCCCATCAACTGGCCGAGGGTGGCGTGGGCAGCGAGAAAATGCTCCAGCACCGCCAGCTCGGCATAGCCGGAGTCGAGCATGAGCAGCAGCGCCTCGAGGCGGGTGTGAAACGCCGCGAGGGTAGAGCGAAATCCTTGGCGCTGGCGCAAGGCGAGCAACTCGCTCATCGGCAGTGCGGCCAAGGTGCGCGGCACCGGCAGGGCGATCTCAAGCAGGAAGCAGTCCTGGCCGCCCCTGTGGTG
Source organism: Aeromonas simiae (assembly GCF_014892695.1). NCBI lineage: Bacteria > Pseudomonadati > Pseudomonadota > Gammaproteobacteria > Aeromonadales > Aeromonadaceae > Aeromonas > Aeromonas simiae. Next base: position 2,317,746 of record NZ_CP040449.1, on the reverse strand, counting down.
ATAGCGCGACTCGAGCAGGTGCAGCAGGCGGTCGAGGTAGTCGTGATCGGTGATGAGCACGCCCTCGTTGGCCAGCGCCCAGTCGCGCGCCAGCCGCATCGAGAGCAGGTTGGCCAGCCGGCGCGCCATCAGGATGCCGCCGGAGGTGGCGCTGGCAAAGCCCGCCTGTACGCAGAAGCGGTGCAGGGGTTCAAGGCCGGCCTGGGCCGGGCAGAAGCAGTCGTGGTTGCGCCCCTCGCGCCAGCGCGCGATCAGCTCGCGGTTGCCAAAGACCTTGTGGCGCTCGAAGTCGGGGGCGAGCAGGGCCTCAAGCTGGGTGATGGCCGAAGGAGCGGCGCGCATAAAAAAGTCGGCACCGGGGGATTGGCCCAGCAGGTCGCTGCCCCGCAGGCGCTCTAGCGCATCATGCAGTTCGCCGCTCTCGCTCACGGTGAAGACAAAGGCGAGCCGCTCCAACCAGAGCAGGGCGAATTTCAGCCAGAGCTCGTCCCGGACCTCCATGCCCGGGTAGTAGAGAAAGGTCTTCATGACGGTGTCCGGTGCGTGCGCGAGGGTTGCACTATAACGATTCGCTTTCGCAGCGGCAATTTCATGGGGAAGCGGCGGCCGATAGGATGAGCGCAAGCGTATTTTTGCCAGCGAAAACGGCGCTGGCCGCTCAAGAAATGGCCGCATTGGTGCTAGGTGATGGGCGGCTCCTTTGCTATAATCCGCGCCCTTGTTTCCCGCTCACCCGAGTTAATTCATGAAGTTCATCATCAAGCTGTTCCCGGAAATCACCATCAAGAGCAAGTCGGTTCGCCAGCGCTTCATCAAGATCCTGCAAGGCAACATCCGCAACGTGCTGCGCCGCTTCGACGAAGACGCCCGGGTGCGCATGGATTGGGACAAGCTGGTGGTGAGCTCGCGTAACGATCAATTCCGCGATCAGGCCATCGATGCGCTCGCCTGCATTCCCGGTATTCAAGCCTTCCTCGAGGTGCAGGCCAGCAAGTTCACCGACCTGCACGACATCTTCGAGCAGGTCAAGGCCGTGTGGGGCGAGCAGCTCCAGGGCAAGACTTTCTGCGTGCGCGCCAAGCGCCACGGCAAGCACGAGTTCTCTTCGCTCGAAGTAGAGCGCTACGTCGGCGGCGGCCTGAACCAGCACTGCGAGAGCAACGGCGTGCGCCTGAAAAACCCGGACGTGCAGATCAACCTCGAGATCGACGGCGAGGAGCTGTTCATCGTCAGCGCCATCCACCAAGGGCTCGGCGGCATGCCGATCGCCACCCAAGAAGACGTGCTGAGCCTGCTCTCTGGCGGTTTTGACTCCGGGGTGGCCTCCTACCAGTTCATCAAGCGTGGCTGCCGCGTGCACTACTGCTTCTTTAACCTCGGTGGCGCCGCCCACGAGATCGGGGTCAAGCAGGTGGCCTACCACCTGTGGAGCCGCTTTGGCTCGTCGCACCGGGTGCGTTTCACCGCGGTGGACTTCGAGCCAGTGGTGGCTGAGATCCTCGAGAAGATCGACAACGGCCAGATGGGGGTGGTGCTCAAGCGCATGATGATGCGCGCCGCCGCCAACATCGCCGACCGTTTCCAGATCCCGGCCCTGGTGACCGGCGAGTGTGTGGGTCAGGTGTCGAGCCAGACCCTGACCAACCTCAATGTCATCGACCGGGTGACCGACAAGGTGATCCTGCGCCCGCTCATCACCTGGGACAAGCCGGACATCATGAACCAGGCGCGCAAGATAGGCACCCTGGAGTTCGCCGAGACCATGCCCGAGTACTGCGGCGTCATCTCCAAGAAGCCGACCGTGAAGGCGGATCTGGCGCGTATCGAGGCCGAGGAGCAGAACTTCGATTTCGCCATCCTCGATAAGGTGGTGGACGAGGCGCGCTACCTCGATATTCGCCGCATCGGTGAAGAGACGGCCGAGCAGGTGCAGGAAGTGGAAACCACCGCCGAGACCGGTGACGACGAGGTGATCCTCGACATCCGCTCCATGGATGAGCATGAAGAGAAGCCGCTGGTCGTGGCCGGGCGCGACGTGCTGCACGTTCCCTTCTTCAAGCTGGCCACCGCCTTTGGCGATCTGCCCAAAGAGAAGACCTACCTGCTCTATTGCGATCGCGGCGTGATGAGCAAGTTGCAGGCGCTCTACCTCAAGGAGAAGGGCTTTGACAACGTCAAGGTCTACCGCCCGTAACGGAGCGCAGCAGAAAAAACCGGCCAGCAGGCCGGTTTTTTTATGGGCCCGGATCAGATCGCCTCGCGCCAGCGCTGGGTGCGGCGGCGCAAGGCCCGCCCGATCAGCAGCTCGAGCAGCTTGACGCCGGCGGCGGCCAGGGTGATGAGGGTCGCCATGGCGGCGGCGGCCGCCGTGTTGCCCGAGTCCTCCATGTTGAGCACGGCGACGGCGGCCAGCACGCTGTCGCTCGAGTAGAGGAAGATCACTGCCGAAGTGGTGGTCATGGCGTTGACGAACAGGTAGACGACGATCTCAAGCAAGGCGGGCAGCATGGCCGGCAGGGTGATCTTCAAAAAGGCCCGGCGCAGCGGGATGCGCAAGGAGAGGGCCACCAGCTCCAGCTCGCGTGGCAGTTGCTTGAGGGCGGTGAGCGCCGTCATGTGGCCCACCGTGTAGTAGTGCACCACGCAGGAGAGCACCAGCAGGATCAGGGTGCCATAGAGCGCCGAGAGGGGGTTGCCAGGCTGGTTGAAAAAGAAGATGTAGCCAAGCCCAAGCACCATGCCGGGCACCGCCAGCGACAGCATGGCCAGCAGGTGGAAAAGTTGGCGCAGCGGGGCGAAGTGGCGCCCCTTCTCTTGGGCCCAGGCGAGCAGCACGATAAGGCCGGTGCCGGTCAGCGCCGTGAGGGCGCCGAGCTTGAGGGTGTTGGCAAACGGAAGCCAGCCATAGACGCTGTTGGCATCGAAGCGGTAGTGGTCGAGGCTGAGCGTCAGGTTGTAGGGCCAGAACTGCACCAGCGAGCCGTAGACCGCCATGCCGAGCAGGGCGAGAAAGGCCAGCGCCCACAGCGAGCACCAGAGCAGTGCCAGGGTGTCGCGGACCCGGTGCGGAGCAGGCTGGTAGGGGACGGAGCGGGCACTCACCTGCTCCTGCATGCGCCGGCGCACCCGGTGCTCAAGCAGGAAGCTCAGCAGGGCCGGCAGCAGCAGCAGCAGGCTGGCCACGGCCCCCAGCGAGAAGTTTTGCATCCCGATCACCTGACGATAGATGTCGGTGGCCAGCACGTTGAACTGGCCCCCGATCACCTTGGCGACCCCGAAGTCACAGATGGCCAGGGTGAACACCGCGATGGCGGCGCCCAGCAGGCCATAGCGGGCCCCTGGCAGGGTGACGGTGATGAAGGTGCGCAAGGGGGAGGTGCCGAGAACCCGCGCCGCTTCATAGAGGCGGGCATCGCTGTGGCCAAGGGCGGTCACCAGGATCATCAGGGCGTGGGGAAAGCACCAAAAGCCCAGACCTATCACGATGCCAAGCGGCCCATAGATGCTCTGCCCGCCCAGCAGATCCCGCGCCATCCCCTGATTACCGAACCAGTAGACCAGGCTGATGGCGGGCAGCAGGGAGGGCATCAGGATCGGGATAAGACCGATCAAGCGAAACAGCCCCTTGGCCGGCATGCAGGTGCGCGTTAGCGCGTAGGCATAGCCAAAGGCGATAGTGACCACCAACACCGTGATGATACCGCCGAGCCACAGGGTATTGCCGATGGCGCGGTTGAGGGCGGGCTCGGCCAGGTAGTGGCGAAAGTTGGCCACCCCGACCCAGACCCCTTCGGCGTCTTGCAGGCTCTTTTGCAGCATGGCAAGCAAGGGGCCGAGCAGGCCGAGACAAAGCAGCAGGGTACCGAGCAGCAGCAGGGCGAGCAGGCCGAGGCGCTCGCCGCTGAGCAGGGCCGGCAGGCGCCCCTTAAGGGCATGCAACGTAAGCGGCGTGCGCTGGCGGGCGCTGAGGGTGCTCGTCATACCGCCTCCTGGGCAAAGGCCTGCATGGCCGAGGCGGGCCAGCCGAGATGGCAGCGACTGCCCACCCGGCTGTGGCGAGCCTCGTCAAACGGCCGCTGCACCGTGATGCGCTGGGGGCCGCAATAGGTGTCGGCCCGGCAGTGCAGGCGCAGGGCTGCACCGAGAAACTCTACCTGCTCGATGACGGCAGGGATGCCGCCTTCGGCATCGAGGGTGATCGCCTCGGGACGGATGGCCAGCTCAATGCATCCCCCGGCTCTGGCCTGGTTGGGCAGGGGCAGGGGATGGGAGCCGAGGCGCACCTCGCGCTCACTGAGCACCAGTGCCTCGAGAAAGTTCATGTTGCCGACGAAGCTCGCGACAAAGCGACTGGCGGGGTGATGGTAGATCTCGCTCGGGGTGCCGACCTGCACCACCTGGCCCTGCTCCATCACCACGATGCGATCAGCCATGGTCAGGGCCTCCTCCTGATCGTGGGTCACCATGATGGTGGTGATGCCAAGGCGCTGTTGCAGGGCACGGATCTCGGTACGCAGATGATGGCGTACCAGGGCGTCGAGGGCTGACAGCGGCTCGTCGAGCAGCAGCAGACCTGGCGAGAGGGCCAGGGCGCGGGCCAGCGCCACCCGCTGCTGCTGGCCACCCGAGATCTGGCTCGGGTACTTGTGGGACTCCCGGCTCAAGCCCACCAGACTCAACCACTCGGCGACCCGCAGGGCGACCTCCTCGCGCGGCAAGCCCCGGTTCTCGAGGCCAAAGGCGATATTTTGGGCCACGGTCAGGTTGGGAAACAGGGCGTAAGACTGAAACACGATGCCAAAATCGCGCTGCTGGGGCGGCAGTTGGGTGATGTTACGGCCATCTTGGTGGATGCTGCCGGCATCGGCCAGATCGAGGCCGGCGATGGCGCGCAGCAAGGTGGTCTTGCCACAGCCGGAGGGGCCGAGAAAGCAGATGAACTCCCCTTTCTCGATGGAAAGCGAGATGCTTCGCAAGGCCTGGAAGGCGCCAAAGTGCTTGTCGAGATACTCGATATGCAGATAGGAGTGGGTCATGGTGTGGACTCGCAATGCTTTTGGTATATACCAGTTTGCATTTGCCGTGTGACATCGGCATGACAGGCAGGAAGAAAAAAGGCCGGACAGGCCGGCCTTTTCATCACTGCTTGGCTTCTGATTTACCGTCGAAGCGCTGGGTCCACTCCTTGAGGATGGTGTCGCGTTCACTGGCGGCCCAGGCAAAGTCATTGTCGATCATCTGCCCCTGAATGTCGGCCGGATAATCGGCGCGTGCGATGGCGGCCTGCGGCACGGCCACCACGGCAAACGACTTGGCATAGAGGCGGTTGGCCTGCTCCGAGACGATGAAATCAAGCAGCTTGCGGGCCGCCTCCGGCTGTTTGCTGGCGCTCATGAGGGCGGCTGCCTCCATGTCCCACCCCGAGCCTTCGCTTGGGAAGATGACATCGATGGGGGCCCCCTTGGCCTTGAGGCTGGTGGCCGGGAAGTCAAAGGAGATGCCGATCACCGTCTCGCCGCTGGCGGCCAGCTTGCAGGGGGCGGAGCCCGAGTGGGTGTAGCGATCAATGTTCTGGTGCAGGGCGTCCATGTATTGCCAGCCGGCTCCTTGTGGCATGGTCTGTAGCCAGCCAGCCACGCTCAGAAAACCGGTGCCCGACGAGGCGGGGTTGGGCATCACTATCTTGCCGCGGTATACGGGCTTGGTCAGATCGGCCCAGCTAGTCGGGGCAGGAATGCCCTGCTTCTCGGCTTCCACCTTGTTAAAGCAGAGGGCACTGAAGAAGGCATCGAGACCGACCCAGTGCGGCTCGGCGCGGCTGTCACGGAAACGGCTATCGAGCTTGTCCAGCCCCTTGGGGGCATAGGCGGCCAGCATGCCCTGCTTGTCGAGTTGCAGCAGGCTGGTGGCGGCCAGCCCCCATACCACGTCGGCCTTGGGGTTGGCCTTCTCGGCCAGTAGGCGGGCGGTCATCACGCCGGTGGAGTCGCGCACCCACTTGATGCGGATCTCCGGTTGCTGGGCCTCGAACGCCTGCTTCAGCTCGGCCAACTGCTCCGGCTCGAAGGCGGTATAGACAGTCAGGTCGGTGGCCGCCTGAGCGGTAAATGCGGCCAGTAGACTGGCGGCAAGTAGGGTTCGTTTCATCCTTTTCTCCTGTAATTGGTCTAAACCAGATGGCATGGAGAGGCTAGCGATCGGCGATGACAGCGGGGTGACAGGGGGATGACCAAACCATGAAGGGTCACTCGGCGGTGTCGACCTCGATCTCCAGGCTATCGTGGCGCCAGTACTCGAGATCCACATCAAGCACTTGGCCGTGCTGATCGAAGTTGAGCCGCTCAAGGCGCAGCGCCGGCAACCCCGCCGTGGCGCCGAGCAGACGGGCCACCTCGTCGGGCAGGGCGGTGGGGTGGAAGGTGAGGCGCATGCGGGCGTAGTCGAGACCATAGTGCTCGCGGTAGATCTCGGTCAGGCTGCCGGCAAGATCCAGCTCCAGCAGACCCGGTACCCGGGTCGGTAGGCAGTGGTTCTCGCAGTAGCAGACGGCGCGGCCATCGGCGAAGCGCAGCCGGCGCAGCAGGTAGACGGTGTCGAGCGGCCTGAGCCCGAGGCGCTCGCGCAAGCCGGGGGGGACGGGGATGGCGCGTTTTTCGATGAGTTCGGTGCGCGGCACGCCCCCCTGCTCGCGCACTATCTGGTGGAAGTTGCTGGTATGGCGCGGGTTGAGGCGCAGCCTTGGCGGGGTGACAAACCAGCCGCGTCGGTCGGCGCGATAGATGAGGCCGCTCGACTCCAGTTGCACCAGTGCCTCGCGGATGGTGACCCGAGTGGTGGCAAACAGTTCGCACAGTTGGCGCTCGGAGGGGAGGCGGGTCAGGCCACCGGCCAGGATCTGGCTGCCCAGTTCGTCCTTGATACGCAGGTATTGGGGTTTGTTCATGATGCTCCTGAAAGGTGGTCGAGACCAGAAGGGCCCGGCGGCGGCCCGGCCTCCCATTATAGCCACCAAGATGAATTTTTTGTTGCACGTGGCCGCCCCCCTTTGACCCCACGCCCCCCTTTCACCACAATGCGCAGAGTTTCTGGTCTATACCAACTAGGAGTCTGTCATGACCGAGATCCCCGCTGCCCGTCCCGCCGTCGACTATCTGTTGCTTACCCCGGGCCCGTTGACCACCACTGCCACGGTGCGCGCCGCCATGCTGCAAGACAGTTGCACCTGGGACAGTGATTACAACCTGGGGGTGGTCGAGCCGGTGCGCCGCGAGCTGGTGCGCTTGGCAACGGCTCGCCATGGCGCCGACTACAGCTGCGTGTTGCTACAGGGGAGCGGCACCTATGTGGTCGAATGTGTGCTCGGCTGCGCCATCGGCAAGCAGGAGCGGCTGCTCATCATCAACAACGGGGCCTACGGGGCCCGCATGGTTGAGATGGCCCGCCTGCTCGGCCTCAACCATCTCGAGATCGACTGCGGTGAGACCCAGCGCCCGAACTTAGCCGAGATAGAGCAACAGCTCATCGCCCACCCCGACATCACCCACCTGGCCATGGTGCACTGCGAGACCACCACCGGCATGCTCAACCCGCTCGACGAGGTGGCGGCCCTGTGCCGCTTGCGGGGCATCCGGTTGATTGTCGATGCCATGAGCAGCTTTGGTGGCATTCCGATGGACATCGGCGAGCTGGGGGTGGAGTTTCTCATCAGCTCGGCCAACAAGTGCATTCAGGGGGTGCCGGGGTTTGGCTTTGTCGTGGCTAGGCGGCGTGCGCTTGAGGCGTGTGCCGGCCGGGCGCGCAGCCTCTCGCTCGATCTGCACGGGCAGTGGCACGCCATGGAGACCCAGGGGGGTAAGTGGCGCTTCACTTCGCCAACCCATGTGGTGCTCGCCTTTGCTCAGGCCCTGCGCGAACTGGAGCTGGAGGGGGGAATCAGCGCCCGCCACCGACGCTATAGCGAGAATCAGCAGCGGCTGGTGGAGGGGATGGAGCGGCTCGGTTTTCGCCCGCTGCTGGCCCGCCACTGGCATTCGCCCATCATCACCGCCTTCCACTCGCCGACCCACCCAGGCTATCGCTTTGCCGATTTCTATCAGGCGCTCAAGGGGCAGGGGTTTGTCATCTATCCGGGCAAGGTCTCTCAGGCCGATTGCTTTCGTATTGGCAACATAGGCGACGTTTCCCCTGCGCAGATCGATGCCCTGCTGGCGGCGGTAGCGAAGGCGTGTGAGCAGATCATGGCGTAACCCCTTTCGCCGGCCCAGGCCGGCATCTATCCGTTGGAGAAGACGATGAACAACCAGATTGAAGCCCTGATCCTCGACTGGGCCGGTACCGTGGTCGATTTTGGCTCCTTTGCCCCGACCGCCATCTTCGTGGAGGCCTTTGCCGAGGCGTTCGATTTTCCCATCTCGCTGGCCGAGGCTCGGGTCCCCATGGGGCTGGGCAAGTGGGATCATATCCATACCCTGGGCCAGCTGCCCGAGGTGGCGGCGCGTTGGCAGGCCCGCTTTGGCCGTCCCATGGGGACAAGTGACGTGGATTTCATCTACGCCACCTTCATGCCGCTACAGATAGAGGCGGTCGCCCGTTACAGCGCCCCCATCGCCGGGGTGCTGCCGGTGCTGGATCGCTTGCGCGAAAGGGGGATGAAACTGGGCTCCTGCTCCGGGTATCCGCGCGCCGTGATGGAGGCCTTGGTGCCGGCGGCGGCGGCCCATGGCTATCGCCCCGATCACTGGGTGGCCAGCGACGATCTGCCGGCCGGAGCCCGCCCTGGCCCCTGGATGGCGCTGGAAAATGTGGTGCGCCTTGGCATCGGAGATGTGGCCCACTGCATCAAGGTGGATGACGCGATTCCCGGTATCGAGGAGGGAAAGAGGGCCGGCATGTGGGCCGTGGGTCTAGCCCTCTCCGGCAATGAGTTTGGCGCCACCTGGGAGGCGTATCAGGCCATGAGTCCGGAAGAGGTAAGTCAGCGCCGTGAACGGGCGAGCGAGCGCCTCAAGGCGGCGGGGGCGCACTACGTGATAGACACCTTGGCCGATATCGAGCCGGTGATCGCCGAGATAGAGGGGCGGTTGGCGCGCGGCGAGCGTCCCTGAGCGGTCCCTAGAAAACCCCTCGCCCGGCGAATGCCGGGCGAGGGGTTTTTATGATTAGTGGACTTGCTCGTTGGGGCAGGGGACCGGGGTGAAGGCCATGGCCCCGGCACAGCGCCAGCCCATCTCGGCATTGCGCATCTGCCACAGGTTGTTTTGGCGGTAGAGGGTCAGGATGTAGAGCATGTCGCTCTGGTGGCTGCTGAGGGCGACCGAGAGGATCAGGTCGTTATCGAGTTGCTGGGCCTGGATCCGGCTGGGGAGATCGCGATTGATAAAGCGCAGCGCCACCTCGCGATAATCGTTGACCCATCCCTGACGGTGCGAGCCGGCTTCCTGGATCTGCTGGTTGAAATGCTGTACCGGCGCAGAGGCGAGCCGGCCGATCAACAGTTGGGATTGGGCATGGCATCCGGCCGATAGCAGCAGCAGGGAAGTGAAGAGACCTGATTTGAGCATCTGGGGTTCCGACTAGCAATAACCACAACCTATGACACCAGATCCTGCTCTTTGGTTCAATCCTGGCGACGCTCCAATGAGAAGGTAGGCAGAGAGAGGTGCCAATAAATAGCGGCCACCCGCAGGCTGAACACGGCGCCGATGCAGATGAGCATGGCCGACAGCCGATCCAGACCAAGGTGCAGCGCCAGGGAGTAGAGGATGCCGCCGAGGATGCAGGCGGTGGCGTAGATCTCCTTTTGCAGCACCATGGGCACCTCGCGGGCCAGCACGTCGCGGATCACCCCGCCGGCGACCCCGGTCATGGTGCCCATCAGGACGGCGATGATCCCAGAAGTACCGAAGTGGAGCGCCTTCTGGGCGCCGATCATGGTAAACAGGGCCAGCCCGAAGGCATCGGCCACCGGCAGCACATACCAAGGGAGACGGCGCGGCAGGCGCACCAGCCACATGCCAAAGAAGGCGGTGGCGAGCACCACCCAGATATAGAGCGGATCGCGCACCCAGAACACCGGGGTGGCGCCGAGGATCATGTCGCGGATGGTGCCACCACCGATAGCGGTCACTGCGGCCAGCACCAGCACGCCAAAGCCATCCATGCGCATACGACCGGCCACCAGTACCCCCGAGAAGGCGAACACGGCGGTGCCGAACATGTCACAGGCATAAACAATCTGATCCACTAGGGTCGTCATCGAGAGACTGCTCACACTCAAAGATTGGGCGGCGATTGTAGGGGAGGCAGCGCCGGCTGCCAACGGGGAGTGCAGGAATCGAGAGCGGCGCCACGATTTTTGTGCTGGCGCCGGGCTCAAAGGGGCTCAATCGGCCGTTCTGAGCGGGTGTTTGGCCTTCACCCAGCCCTGCCAGTCACCGGTCAGGTGATAGATCTGGGTGAAGCCTTGCTTCTCCAGCTGGGCCTCGACCAGGGCGGCGCGCCGTCCGCTGCGGCAGTAGACCACCACCGGCTGATGCTCGAATCCCTTGAGCTCACTTAGCCGGGTGCTGAGCTGGTCGCTTGAGAGGTTGCGGGCGCCGGGAATATGGCCTGCATCGAACTCGGCGGCGGTGCGCACGTCGAGCAGCAGGGGAGGGCGCTCCTTCTGCTGCCAGGCCAGCAGGGTCTGCGGGTCGATGGGGAGCGCCGCCAACGCGGGGGCGCAGAAGAGCATAAGAAGGGCAATGAGGGGACGCATGAAGGCTCCTTTAACGGTGGCGGACGGCATCGATGGCCTGACACAGTGCCTCGACGGCATTGAGGGCGCGCGGGGTGAAGCGGTGCAGTTGGTCGGGATTGACCAACACCAGGGCATCGCGGCGCACCGCCTCGAGCATAGGCCACTGGCGCCAGTGCTCCAACACCGCCTTATGTTGGCTGCCGGCGACAATCAGCTGCGGATTGGCGCGCAGCACCTCCTCCATCCCAATCTGCGGATAGGGGCTGGCCGCCTCGCCCACCACGTTGTTGCCACCGCACAGGGTGATGGCTTGGGCCGGCCAGGCGATGCCGCTGACGCTGGTGAGCGGCGGATTCCACAGCTGGTAGAAGACCCGCACCGGCTCCTTCTTGCTGTAGCGCTCGCGCAGTTGGGTCAGCCGGGCATCGAAGGCGTCGGCGGCGGCATTGGCCTGTGTCGTGACCCCCAGCAACTGGCCGAGGGCGCGCATCTCGCCGGAGAGAGAGGCAAAATCAGTGGGATCGGAATAGAAGACGGGCACGCCGAGGCGGGTCACCGGCTCGAGCATGCGGGCTTGGGCCGAGCGCCATGCCACCACCAGATCCGGTTGCTGTGCCAGCAGCGCCTCACTGTTGATGCTGCGGTAGTTGGCCACGTGGGGCAGCCGGCGCGCCTCGGGCGGCGTGTCGGAGGCATCATCGGTAGCGACGATGCGATCGCCGGCGCCGATGAGATAGAGCAGCTCAGTAATGTGGGGGGTGAGACTTACGATGCGCTGCGGTGTGGCGCCGGCCAGCGCACTGAACAGCAGCAGCAGGGGCAGCCATTTAGACAAACTCACCTCCCAGGGTGAGCAACAGGGTCAGCAGTAGCCAGCCCCAGCCTATCATCTGTAGCCGCGCCAGAGCGCGTGCTGGCGTGCTGGCCCTGGGTTCATCCCCCTCGCCGAGCACGGGGAAGCGCAGCTTGTCGCCGGCGTAGAAGCGCGGGCCGCCGAGGCGCACCCGCAGCCGGGCGGCCAGCAGGGCCAGCAGCACACCACCGGCCGGGAAGGGCCAGCGCAGGCCGCCGCGCGCCACCCGTCCCATGCCGCGTCCGGCCAGCAGGGGCAGCGCCAGCAGCAAGGCCGGCAGGGTGGCCAGTGCCTGGTAGAGGCGCGCTACCGGCAGGCCGAAGTGGGCAAAATCGGGCTCTTTGGGAGAGAAGGCTTGGGTCAGCAGGGAGGTAAGGCGCCACAGGAGTGCTCCCTGCACCCCGGCCAGCAGGAAGCCAAACAGGGGGCCGGCCCACTGGGCCACCAGACGCAGAGCTACCGTTTCGGTCACCGCCTTGCTTACCCCAAGGGCCGAGAGGCGCTCGGTGCCGCGTTTGAGCCAAGGGGCTGCCTGCAAGCGGGCCAGGGGTAGGGTCTCCCCTTGCGCCAGTTGGCGGTTGGCCTGCGCCAATTCACGCAAGGGGCGCGACTCGATCAGCAGCAGCAGGATCAGCAGATCGAAGAGGGGCTCAGAGAGGGCGAGATTACGCACCGACCAGAGCAGGGCCGCACACGGTAGCCACACCACCAGAGTCGCCAGTAGGCCGGAGCGTTGCTGCACCGCAGGGGTTCCGTCGGGACGGCGCACCTTGTGGCCAAGGCGGGTGAGCAGGGGCACCAGCGCCGACAGGCGCAGGTGCGCGGGCCATGGCAGCAGCGCCTCGAGCAGGGCCGCCCCGACGAGGATGGCGGCCGGGGTGGCCGCCAGGTGCTCAAGTGGGATCACAGCTTGGCGAGCAGCGCCAGGATCACTTCGGCAGAGTGCTGGCCGGCCACCTCGATGAAGGCATCGAAGGACTCCACCTGCTCCTTGCCGGCGATGTCAGACATGGCGCGTACCACCAGATAGGGGACGCCGAACATGTGGCACACCTGGCCGATGGCGGCCCCTTCCATCTCGACCGCCAGCATCTGCGGGAAGTCGGCGCGGGCCTTGGCGATGGCGTCGGGCTTGCACATGAACTGATCGCCAGTGCAGATGAGGCCGACCAGGCTCTGGTGCTTGCCCTGCTCGCGGATGCTCTCGGCGGCCAGCGCCATCAGCTTCTCATCGCACGGGAAGGCGGCTGGCTGCTGGGCCATCTGGCCCATCTCGTAGCCGAAGGCGGTGACGTCCACGTCGTGAAAGCGCATTTCGCTGGCGATCACCACGTCACCGATGTGCAGCTCCTGGGCGAAGCCGCCGGCGGAGCCGGTGTTGATGACGTAATCGGGGGCGAACTTCTCGATGAGCAAGCTGGTGGCCACGCTGGCGGCCACCTTGCCGATGCCAGAGCGGGTCAGGATCACCTCATGGCCGGCCAGTTGACCGCGGTAAAACTCGCAGCCACCCACCTTCAGAGTCTCGAGCCCTGCCAGCTGGCTGCGCAGCAGCGCCACTTCCTGCTCCATTGCCCCGATAATGCCTACTTTCATCGTCAACCTCGTCGTCATGGCCGTGTGGCCGGAAAATCTGGCGGCCATGATAGCAAAGGTTGGGTCGGGCGCCGAGTCCTGCCGGCGGGGTTAGCGCGGCGTTTCTGGCGTGCTGCCTGGCTCACGGATCTGATGCAGATGCTCGCCACAAGGGAGCGTACAGCCGCAAGGGCGCAGCGGCGCCTCTTCTTGCTTGCCACGGGAGAGATAGCGCTGGCGCGACCAGAGCAGCAGGAACAGGGCGGCAAACAGGCCCAGTGTGGCCGCCAGCGACCAGAGGAGCGTCATGGGGCCACCTTGCGGCGCAGGGGGATGAGTGGGGTGGCCGCGCGGCTGGCGCAGCAGTGGGTCTTCGCGTGGCACTCCCCATCCTGTCCTCCGCATTCGTGCGCCGCACCCTGATGGGAGGTGCAGTTGCGCTGCTGTTGTTGCCGGGAGGGGGCCCCCTGGCTGGCATCGCTCAGGCGCTCCCATTGTTCTGAGACACCCTGCCCCGGTTGCCAGCCACGCTCGGCACGCAGCACCACCAGGCCGGCGGCGAGCATACGCGCCAGCATCTTTTCACCGATGCGGCGCACCACCAAATGAGTGACGCCGCGGGCGATCAGTTGCTCGGGCAGGGCGCGCCGTCCTTGGCAGCCGTCGCCAGCCGGGTTGGCGAGCTGGCCGAGCAGACGACCGCTCTGATCTTGCAGTACAAATTCGGGGGCCTTGGCGCAGTGGGGGGTGAGGCGCAGGGCCTCGGTCGGGGTAGCGATGAGCATGTGGGCTCTCCTTATAAATAGCATATGCTATTTATAAGCCGGTTCGGGGTTCACATGCAAATAAAAAGCCCGCCAAAAAGGCGGGCTCGGGGGGAGGGCGTTAGGCGACGGGGAGCTGGTGGGAGGCGATGATCTCCAGCACGCCGTTGATGATGAACTGAACTCCCATGCAGACCAGCAGAAAGCCCATCAGGCGCGAGATGGCCTCGATACCACCCGGGCCGACCAGCCGCATGATGGCGTCGGAGCTGCGCAGACAGCCCCACAGGATCAGGCTGACCGAGAGAAAGATGAGCGGCGGTGCGGCCAGCAGTACCCAGGGCTGGTAGGCGGTGAGCTGATCGACGGTCGAGGCCGAGCTGATGATCATGGCGATGGTGCCGGGGCCGGCAGTGCTGGGCATTGCCAGGGGGATGAAGGCGATCTCCTTGGGGGCCTCGGCCTGTTCAGTGGCCACCTTGGGTGGGGGGAACAGCATGCGAAAGCCGATGAAGCTGACGATGAGGCCGCCGGCGATACGCAGGCCGGGGATCGAGATGCCGAAGGTGCTCATCACCATCTGGCCGGCGTAGTAGGCCACCATCATGATGATGAAAACGTACAGCGAGGCGCGCCAGGACTGGCGATGGCGCTCCTGATAGGACATGTCGCCACATAGGCCGAGCATGAGGGCGACCGTGGTGAGGGGGTTGGCCAGCGGCAGCAATACCATCAGGCCGAGCCCGATGACTTTGATGAGATCCAGCATGAACAGTTGTCTCAAGCAGTGGTGGGGGAGCAAAAGGGGGCATTCAAGCACACCCCGCCTGACTAGGGTCTGAATTGATCGCGAAATAAAAAAGGCCAGGCAGATGCCTGGCCTTTTGGGAGCAGAGCTTACACCTTGAGGTAGTCGAGGATCCCCTCGGCGGCCTTGCGCCCCTCGTAGATGGCGGTCACGACCAGATCCGAGCCACGTACTGCGTCGCCACCGGCGAACACCTTGGGGTTGCTGGTCTGGAAGGCGAACTCAGCCTGCTCCGGCGCCTGGATACGGCCACGGCTGTCAAGGCCGATGCCGTGCTGCGCCATCCAGGGGGAGGGGCTCGGCTGGAAGCCAAACGCCATCACCACCGCATCGGCGGCCAGCACCTGCTCGGAGCCGGCGATCACCACGGGGCTGCGGCGACCGTTGGCATCGGGGGCGCCGAGCTCGGTGCTCACCACCTTGATGCCGCAAGCCTGCCCGTCGGCATTGAGCTCGACTCCGACCGGTTGCAGGTTGAACATGAACTCCACCCCCTCTTCGCGGGCATTTTGCACCTCGCGCTTGGAGCCGGGCATGTTCTCTTCGTCACGGCGATAGGCACAGATGACGCGGGAAGCGCCCTGGCGGATGGCGGTGCGCACACAGTCCATGGCGGTGTCACCGCCACCGAGCACCACCACCTGCTTGCCGGCGAAGTCGATGTAGTCGCTTGGGCTCTTCTCAAAGCCGAGCAGCCGGTTGGCGTTGGCGATGAGGTAGGGCAGGGCGTCGTAGACCCCAGGCGCCGTCTCGTTGTCAAAGCCGCCCTTCATGTAGGTGTAGGTGCCGACCCCGAGGAAGACGGCGTCAAACTCGGTCACCAGATCGCTGAACTGGACATCCTTGCCCACCTCGACCCCGAGGCGGAACTCCACCCCCATCTCGGTGAAGATCTCGCGCCGGCGCTGCATCACCTCTTTTTCCAGCTTGAAGGAGGGGATGCCGAAGGTGAGCAGGCCACCGATCTCCGGGTTGCGGTCAAACACCACAGGGGTGGCGCCGCTGCGCACCAGCACGTCGGCACAGGCCAGCCCTGCCGGGCCGGCACCGATGATGGCAACGCGCTTGCCGTTCTTGACCACCTTGGAGAGATCGGGCTTCCAGCCCATCTCGAACGCCTTGTCGGTGATGTACTTTTCGATGTTGCCGATGGTGACGGCACCGAAGCGATCGCTCAGGGTGCAGGCCCCTTCGCACAGGCGATCCTGCGGGCAGACCCGGCCGCATACTTCCGGCAGGCTGTTGGTCTGGTGAGAGAGCTCCACCGCCTCCAGAATGCGCCCCTCGTTGGCCAGCTTCAGCCAGTTGGGGATGTAGTTGTGCACCGGGCACTTCCACTCGCAGTAGGGGTTGCCGCAGTCGAGGCAGCGATCTGCCTGCATCTGCACCTGGCTCTGGTTGAACGACTCGTAGATCTCCACAAATTCGATCTTGCGGATCTTGAGCGGCTTCTTCGGCGGGTCGACCCGCTGCACATCAATAAATTGGAATACGTTCTGGCTCATTTCATTGTTTCCTTACATCGCCGCCTTACATCGCCTGAACACGGAGTTCTGCACTCGACCGACTGGTGTGACCCAGCAGTGACTTGACGTCGCTGGACTTGGGTTTGACCAAGCGGAACTTGGGCACATAGGCGTCGAAATTCGCCAGGATCTCCTCGGCGCGGTGGCTGCCGGTCTCATTGAGGTGCGCTGTGATGATGCCGCGCAGGTGCTCCTGATGGATGGCCAGATCTGCCACCTCCAGCAGCTCGACCAGCTCCGGGTTGGTGCGCTTGGCAAAACTGCCGCTCTCGTCGAGCACGTAGGCGAAACCGCCGGTCATGCCCGCCGCGAAGTTGACGCCGGTGTCACCGAGGACGGTGACGATGCCGCCGGTCATGTATTCGCAGCCGTTGTCGCCGATCCCCTCGACCACCGCCAGGGCACCGGAGTTACGCACCGCGAAGCGCTCGCCGGCGGTGCCGGCCGCAAACAGCTTGCCACCGGTGGCGCCATAGAGGCAGGTGTTGCCGATGATGGCCGCCTCGTGAGACTTGAACGACACGCCGACGTGGGGCTTGATCACCAGCTTGCCGCCGGTCATCCCCTTGCCCACGTAGTCGTTGGCGTCACCGGTCAGGATCATCTCGAGACCGCCTGCGTTCCACACCCCGAAGCTTTGGCCGGCGGTGCCGTTGAAGTGCACCTTCACCGGATCGGCTGCCATCCCCTGGTTGCCGTGGCGTTTGGCAATCTCACCCGACAGGCGGGCGCCCACCGAGCGATCGGTGTTGCGGATGTCGTAGCGGAACTCGCCGCCGGACTTGTTCTCGACCGCCTGCAACAGATCCTCGACCATGCGCAGGTTGAGCGGCCCCTTGTCGAAGGTGTCGTTGGTCTGCTGGCAGAACAGGGACGAGCCCGGCACCGGCACCGGTTTGGCCAGGATGCCGGAGAGATCCAGCTTGCCGTGACGGGCGGTGATGCCCGGCAGCACTTCCAGCAGATCGGTGCGACCGATGAGGTCGGTCAGCTTGGCGACCCCAAGCTCAGCCATCAGCTCGCGGGTCTCCTCGGCGATGAAGCTGAAGTAGTTCATCACCATCTCCGGCAGGCCGATGAAGTGCTCGCGGCGCAGCTTCTCATCTTGCGTCGCCACCCCGGTGGCGCAGTTGTTGAGGTGGCAGATACGCAGGTATTTGCAACCGAGCGCCACCATGGGGCCGGTACCGAAGCCGAAGCTCTCGGCGCCGAGAATGGCCGCCTTGATGATGTCCAGACCGGTCTTGAGGCCGCCGTCCACTTGCAGGCGCACCTTGTGGCGCAGGCCGTTGGCGACCAGGGCCTGCTGGGTCTCGGCCAGCCCCAGCTCCCACGGGGAGCCGGCGTACTTGACCGAGGTGATTGGGCTGGCGCCGGTGCCGCCGTCATAACCTGAGATGGTGATGAGGTCTGCATAGGCCTTGGCCACGCCGCAGGCGATGGTGCCGACACCGGGCTCGGAGACCAGCTTGACCGACACCAGGCAGCTCGGGTTGATCTGTTTGATGTCGAAGATGAGCTGGGCCAAGTCTTCGATGGAGTAGATATCGTGGTGCGGCGGCGGGGAGATAAGGGTTACCCCCGGCACTGAGTAGCGCAGCTTGGCGATCTGCGCGGTCACCTTGTCACCGGGCAGCTGGCCACCTTCACCCGGTTTGGCGCCCTGGGCCACCTTGATCTGCACCACGTCGGCGTTCATCAGGTAGTGCGGCGTTACCCCGAAGCGGCCCGAGGCCACCTGCTTGATGCGCGAGTTCTTCTCAGTACCGAAGCGGCGCGGATCCTCGCCACCCTCACCGGAGTTGCTCTGACCGCCGAGGCGGTTCATGGCCACCGCCAGCGCCTCGTGGGCCTCGGGGCCGAGGGCACCGATGGACATGGCGGCGGAGTCAAAGCGCTTGAACAGCGCCTGCGCCGGCTCCACCTGCTCCACGGGCAGCGGGGTTTGACCGGTTTTGAGCACCATCAGGTCACGCAGGGTGGCCACCGGGCGCTCGTTGACCAGCTTGGCGTACTCCTTGTAGTCGGCATAGTTGCCAGAGCGCACCGCCTCTTGCAGGGTACGCACCACGTCCGGGTTATAGGTGTGGTACTCGCCACCGTGCACAAACTTGAGCAGGCCGCCCTGATTGAGGGGCTTGCGCTCAATCCAGGCGCGCTGGGAGAGGTTGTGCAGATCTTGCTGGATGTCGGCAAAGTCGGCGCCGGCAATCCGGCTCGAGACGCCGCGAAAACACAGATCAACGATGGACTTGGAGAGACCGACGGCCTCAAACAGTTGGGAGCAGCGGTAGCTGGCCACCGTGCTGATGCCCATCTTGGACATCACCTTGTAGAGCCCCTTGTTGATGCCGTTGCGGAAGTTCAGCATGGCATCGCGCAGGCTCATCTTCAGCACCCCTTCCTCGACCTGCTTGGCTAGGGTCTCGTAGGCGAGATAGGGGTAGATGGCGGTGGCGCCAAAGCCGAGCAGCACGGCGAAGTGGTGCGGGTCGCGGCAACTGGCGGTCTCAACCAGGATGTTGGCATCGCAGCGCAGGTTGTTGTCGACCAGGGTGCGCTGCACCGCACCCACCGCCATGGCGGCCGGAATGGGCAGGGTATCGGGGGAGATGTCGCGATCTGACAGCACGATCAGCACCACGCCCGAGCTGGCGGCCGCCTTGGCCTCTTCGGTGACGCGCACTATCGCGGCCTCGAGCCCCTCTTCGGGACGGTAATTGAGGCTGATCACCTGGTGGCGGTAGTGTTCGCTCTCGAGCGCCTTGAGCTGGTTGACGTCGGAGTAGAGCAGCACAGGGGACTGGAACAGCACCCGGTGGGCATGACCGAAGGTCTCGTTGAAGACGTTTTGCTCGCGACCGATACAGGTGGCCAGCGACATGACGTGGTTTTCCCGCAGCGGATCGATGGGCGGGTTGGTGACCTGGGCGAACATCTGACGGAAGTAGTCATAGAGGTTGCGCTGGGTGCCGGAGAGCACCGCCATCGGGGTGTCATCCCCCATGGAGCCGACCGCCTCCTGACCGTTCTCGCCGAGTACGCGGATCACCTGGTCTAGCTCCTCATAGGAGTAGCCAAACAGCTTCTGGTAGGTCTTGAGGATGTCATTGTCAAAGGTTCGGGCGCCGGTCTGGCTGTCGTCCATCTGCTCGAACGGCACCAGGCGCGTGCAGTGCTTGCCCATCCACTCTTTATAAGGGTGGCGGCTCTTGAGGTCGTCATCGATCTCGAAGCTGGTCCATACCTTGCCGTTGTAGGTGTCGACCACAAACAGTTCGCCCGGGCCGACCCGGCCCTTCTCCAGCACTTCGTCTGGGGTGTAGTCCCAAGTGCCCACTTCGGAGGCCAGCGTGATGAACTTGTCCTTGGTGATGACATAGCGGGCCGGGCGCAGGCCGTTACGATCCAGTGCGCAGGTGGCGAAGCGGCCGTCGGTCATGACGATGCCGGCCGGGCCGTCCCACGGCTCCATGTGCATGGAGTTGAAGTCGTAGAAGGCGCGCAGATCCTCGTCCATGTTGGGGTGCTTCTGCCATGCAGGCGGGATCAGCAGGCGCATGGCGCGGAACAGGTCCATACCGCCTGCGAGGAACAGCTCCAGCATGTTGTCGAGGCTGGAGGAGTCGGAGCCGGTGGTGTTGACGAAGGGAGCTGCGTCTTGCAGATCGGGGATCAGCGGGGTGGCAAACTTGTAACCACGGGCCTTGGCCCACTGGCGGTTGCCGGCGATGGTGTTGATCTCGCCGTTGTGAGCCAGGTAGCGGAAGGGCTGGGCCAGCGGCCAGCGCGGGCTGGTGTTGGTGGAGAAACGCTGGTGAAAGACGCAGATGGCCGACTGCATGCGGATATCGGCAAGGTCCAAGTAGAAGCGCGGCAGATCCACCGGCATGCACAGGCCTTTATAGACGGTGACCAGATTGGAGAGGCTGACCACGTAGAAGTAGTCATCCTTGACCCGTTGCTCGATGCGGCGACGCACGATATAGAGACGGCGCTCCAGATCCTTCATCACCCAGCCCGGGGGGGCGTTGACGAAGACCTGTTCGATGCTCGGCAGGGAGGCCTTGGCAATGTCACCCAGCACGTTGGTGTCGATAGGCACCTTGCGCCAGCCAACTAGGCTGAGGGTCTCTTTTTCCAGCTCTTCCTCGATGATGGCACGGGTCTGGGCGGCCAGCACCGGATCGGGGTTGATAAACAGCATCCCGACCGCGTATTTGCGGCCCAGGTGCCAGCCCTGCTCCTGCGCGATGGCGCGAAAGAAGCTGTCGGGCTTTTGCAGCAGCAGACCGCAGCCGTCGCCGGTCTTGCCGTCGGCGGAGATCCCGCCTCTGTGCTGCATGCGAGCCAATGCTGACATCGCGAGGCGGACAAGCTTGTGGCTGGCTTCCCCTTCCATGTGGGCCATCAGGCCGAAGCCACAGTTATCCCTCTCCAGCTTTGGATCATATAGTGACATTGCATTTCTCCCTTGCTCGGCCTTGCTCCGCAAACTGCATAAATTGCGAATGGCTCTTGTGGTTCCGTCTGCCTAAAGTGGCGAACGTTCAAACTAAAGGGATTTTTAACCAAGGTCAATCGACGAATTACGCTCTTTTTGTTGTTACAACTGAATAACAAAAAACCTTGAAAAACGTTTTTTTGGGTAGTAAATCCCAGATGATTTTGTTTTTATCGTTTTATTTAGTTTAATGCTCTGTATTTGAGCGGGGCGGTAACATAGGCTGTGGCGCTCTTGCAATGTAGTAAAATTACGCCTCAAGCCCCGGCTAATCCCGTTCCGATCACACTTTTAACGCGCTGGCTCCCAATCTGTTTGAAACTCTCCAAAAATTTTAAAAAATAAAATAAAACATATATTTATTGATGATTCATTCCGGTTTTTAGGGGAGGAAAGCGGCGAAAAAATGGTAAATGTGATGACTCAAAATTCTATTTTTTAGAGTGATTATGCACCATGTTCGGCTGCGGAGGAGTCCCTGCTTTGATCCAGCTCAGCATGGACGAATGTGAAGGCAGTACAATGCGCCTCCTGCAATCGAGGAGGCTGTATGCAGCTACACGAACTGGTCAACACCCTGGGTCAGGATCTCAAGCGCCGTCATGGTCAGAAGATCCACAAGCTGACCCTGCATGGTGCTTTCACCTGCCCGAACCGGGACGGCACGCTGGGCCGCGGAGGATGCACCTTCTGTAATGTGGCCTCCTTTGCTGATGAACAGGCGCAGCATCTCTCCATCGTGCAGCAGTTGGCGGCGCGCCGTGATGAGGTGACCCGCGCTCGCCGCTATCTGGCCTATTTCCAGGCCTATACCAGCACTTATGCCGAAGTCGAATATCTGCGCGCCATGTATGAAGAAGCATTGCAGTCCGCTGACATTGCAGGCTTGTGCGTCGGCACTCGGCCCGACTGCGTGCCTGATGCGGTGCTCGATCTACTGGCCCACTATCAGGCTCAGGGCTATGAGATTTGGCTTGAGCTGGGATTGCAGAGCGCCCATGATGCGACGCTCAGACGCATCAACCGTGGCCATGACTTTGCCGCTTATGTGGATACGGTGCAGCGCGCCCATGCCCGTGGCATCAAAGTTTGCGCGCACCTCATCGTCGGTCTGCCGGGTGAGCGGGCCATGGACAGCCTAGTGACGTTGAAGCGGGTCGTTGAGCAAGGGGTGGCCGGTATCAAGTTGCACCCACTGCATGTGGTCGCGGGCAGTACCCTTGGCAAGGCATGGCAGGCGGGCAGGCTTAGCGTGCTGACTCAGGAGGAGTATGTTGAGGCGGCGGTGGCCATGATCCAGCACACGCCGCCCGAGGTGGTGTATCACAGGGTGTCTGCTTCGGCGCGCAAACCTACCTTGCTGGCCCCTGAGTGGTGCGAGAACCGCTGGAGTGCGATGACTGCGATTGCAGCTGAACTGAACCTGAGTGGAGCACAAGGTTGTGCTATTGGACGCGTTTTTTTGAATTGTGAGAATGAGATCACATCGATTTAAGAGATGTCCGACTTGCGTGATGGTCTTGTCATTAAGCCTTTGTTATAGTTTTTTCGATTAATATCACGCTGAATTATTAGAGTAATTCTCCCATTTTTATATTTATATGGCCGTTTCTGCCGCTATAGGCATGATGTTGGCAATATATACTGAAAATACAGCATTGAGCAGGGATCGGGACCAGGATGCAAGCAGGTATGGCGCAGCAAGATGAGCTTTTGGAGGCTCTGGTTTTCCTCACCCGTTTCTATGGGGTACCCAACAGCCGCGATGCGCTGGTGACTGGGCTTCCCCTGCCATCTGGTCGTCTCAGTCCTGCTTTGTTCCCCCGTGCCGCCGAACGAGCCGGGCTGGCTGCGCGCCAGGCCTTGCAGCCATTGGCTCAGCTTTCTCCTCTTTTACTCCCCTGTGTGCTGCTGCTGCGTAGCGGCGGCGCCTGTATTCTGGTCGAGTGGGACGCCGAGCAAGGGCGTGCCAAGGTGATTTTTCCCCAGGCCGGTGATGCCGAGCAGACCCTCTCGGCAGGCCAGCTGGAGGAGGAGTACAGCGGACAACTTTTCTTTGTTAAAAAGCAGTTCCGCTTTGATGCCCGCTCGCCCAAGGTGCTGGAAACTCGGCACGGCCACTGGTTCTGGAGCACCTTGCTTGAGTCACGCGGCATCTACCGCGATGTGCTGGTAGCATCAATCCTCATCAACCTGTTTGCCATTGCTAGCCCGCTGTTCACCATGAACGTCTATGACAAAATTGTCCCTAACTTGGCCTTCGACTCGCTCTGGGTGCTGGCGGTGGGGGCCGTGGTGGTGTTCACGTTTGATTTTGTGATGCGCCAGTTGCGCAGTTATTTCATCGATGTGGCGGGGAAAAAGTCGGACATGCTGCTGTCGGCCAAGATCTTCGCCAAGGTGATGGGAATGCGGATGGAGGCGCGGCCTGCCTCGACTGGCGCCTTTGCCAAGCATTTGCAGGAGTTCGAGTCGATACGCGAGTTTTTCACCTCGGCCACGGTGTCGACGCTGATCGATCTGCCCTTTGCGTTTTTGTTTCTGTTTATTATCTGGATTTTCGCTGGCCCCATGGTGGTGGTACCCCTCGTGGCCATCGTGATCCTGGTCATCTACAGCATCTATATCCAGTCTCCGCTCAAACGCAGCATCGAAGAGGGCTCTAGGTTGGCGTCGCAAAAGAATGCCAACCTGATTGAGAGTATTGCCGGCCTCGAAACGGTGAAGATTTTCGGTGCCCAGAGCCTGTTTCAGTATCGCTGGGAGCAGGCCGTGGCCCATATCTCGACCTGGGGGGTGCAGACCCGCCGTATCACCAACACCATGTCTTCCCTAGCCAGCTACATCCAGCAGATGGTCACCGTCGGGCTGATCATCGTCGGGGTTTATCAAATTTCCGATGGGAATGTGACCATGGGGGGAATGATCGCGGCGGTCATGCTCTCTAGCCGTGCGATTGCGCCCATGGTGCAGCTCTCGGTGCTTTCCACTCGCTACAACCAGGCCAAGTCAGCGCTGCAAATCCTTGAGCAGATCATGGCCTCGCCCGATGAACAGGAAGAGGGGAAACAGTATGTACATCATCCCGTCATCGAGGGGCTGATCGAGTTTGACAATGTCTCTTTCAAGTATCCGGGGATGGAAACCAGCACCCTGCACAACATTAATCTGCGTATTCAACCCGGTGAGAAGGTGGCCATCATAGGGCGAATTGGAGCCGGTAAGACCACGCTCGAGAAGTTACTGATGGGGTTATACCGCCCCTCTGATGGCTCGGTTCGGCTCGATGGTTATGAGCTGGATCAGATCCCCCCCTCAGTGCTGCGCCGTAACATCGGTTGCGTACCGCAGGATGTGACCCTCTTCTTTGGAACCGTGCGTGACAATATCATGCTGGGCAACCCGCTGGTTGATGATCAGCAGGTGTTGCGCGCCGCCAAACGGGCCGGGGTCACCCAGTTTACTAACCAAGATCCCAACGGCTTGGATAAGCAGATCGGTGAAGGGGGACGTCAGTTATCCGGTGGTCAGCGCCAGGCGATCGTGCTGGCCCGTTCGCTGCTTAATGACCCCCCCGTCATGGTGCTTGATGAGCCCACGTCCAACATGGATAACCGCTCCGAGTTGCAGATAAAGAACGAACTCGCCCGATTGGGCAGTGAGACCACCTTACTGCTCATCACCCATAAGACCTCCATGCTGGATGTCGTCAATCGCGTCATCGTCATGGAGCAGGGGCAAATCGTGGCTGATGGCCCCAAGGAGCAGGTATTGCAGCAACTGCGTGAGGGCAAGGTGCGGGTGCGGGGGGAAGAGCAATGAATAAACCGATCTTGCCGCCACCGGAACATCTGGATTTCGTCGATGATGGCTCCGCGGCGGTGCTGCTCTCGACCCCGACCCGAGCCAGGGTTCTGCTCTGGTGCAGTTTTGCTTTTTTCGTCTCGGCTATTGTGTGGGCGGCATGGGCAAAATTGGATGAGGTGACACAGGGGCAGGGAAAGGTGATCCCGTCGATGCAATTGCAGGTCATCCAGAATCTGGAAGGGGGGATCGTCAAGGAGATCCTGGTTAAAGAGGGGCAGATCGTTGAAAAGAATCAGCCTTTGCTACGCATTGACGATACTCGTTTTCGCTCCGATTTTCGTGAGCGTGAACAGGAGGTGGTCACGCTCAAGGGGGATGTGGCTCGCCTGCGCGCCGAGATAGCCAGCGTCAAGGTCAATACTGCGGCTGATGTGCCCTGGCGTGATCAGGTCAAGGTCGAACCCATTGCCATCGAGTTTCCAGAAGGCTTCGAGAAGGTCTTTCCTGATAGAGCGGCTCGCCAGGTCTCTGCCCGGGATGAACGGCTGAATAATCTCTCCAACCAACTCTATATCCTGGGGCAACAAATCGAGCAGAAAGAGCAGGAGATGATTGAGCTCAATGCCAAGATCAAAACCGTTGGCCGTAGTGTGGATTTGGCCCGCCAGGAGCTCAATATCAGCCGTCCTCTCGCCAAGGAGGGGATTGTCCCCCAGGTTGAACTTATCAAGCTGGAGCGACAGGTTAACGAGATGAAAGGGGAGCTGGAAGCAAACCGGCTGTTGATCCCCAAACTGAACTCAGTCCTGCGGGAGACGGTGCTCAAGCGCAATGACATTGCACTCAAATACCGAGCTGACTCTCAGACGGAACTCAACCAGCAACAGGCCAAACTGAGTCAGCTTTCCGAAGGGCAGGTTGGCTTACGCGATAGGGTGGATCGCACCATAGTGGTTGCCCCACTCAAGGGCACGGTTAAGGCCATCAAGGTCAATACCGTCGGGGGGGTTGTTCAACCTGGCATGGATATGATGGAGATAGTGCCGCTGGAAGACACCTTACTGATTGAATCTAAAATATCTCCTAAAGACATAGCCTTCATCCGCCCCGGGCTGGATGCTGTGGTGAAGTTTACTGCCTATGATTTCACCATCTACGGTGGGTTGAAGGGCAAGGTGGAACAGATAAGTGCAGACTCCATCCAAGATGAAGATGGTAATACCTTTTATCTGGTGAGAGTTCGTACCGACAAGAGTTACTTGGGCGATGAGCAAAATGCACTTCCCATCATCCCCGGTATGTTGGCCAGTACAGACATTATTACTGGTAAGAAGAGTGTCCTCGAATATCTACTCAAACCCATACTGAGAGCGAAACAGACGGCACTGAGGGAACGATAGTCAACAACACAGTACAACGACATGACTGGAGATATCATGAAAAAGACGGTTGTTGCGATGTTAGTCGGTGGGGCCATGATGCTACCTGCCTTCCTGCAGGCTCAGACCTTGGAAGAAGCAGTGGCTCAGTCCCTGACTACACATCCTAAGATCAAGGAAGCCTTTGATCTCTATCAGGCGCGTATGTATCAGCATGATGGGGCCAAAGCCGGTTACTACCCTACCGTTGACCTGACGGGCGGTGTTGGTTACAGCGATGTCGACAATAACACGACCCGCAATGGTGCTGGAAACCCCAATGTGGATGCTACCCAGACGCGTAAAGAGGCCGGTATCAGTCTGCGGCAGATGATATTCGATGGGTTTAATACCAGCAGTAATGTGGCTCGAACTGAGGCTGAAGCGGGGGCCCAGCGGTTGGCTCTGGTTTCGGAAGCGGAAAACACGGCGTTGCGCACCGCTGAGGTATATATCAATATGCTGCGCCAGCAGGAGATCTTGGAACTTTCCAAGCGTAATCTGGAAGTTCATGAGCAGATCAAGTCTGACATCACCAAGCGAACCACGTCGGGACTGGGCTCTACCGCTGACCAGACTCAGATTGAAGGTCGCGTTGCCAGAGCCTATGCCAATATGGCAGCCGCAGAAAATAACTATCGCGATGCCGAGAGCGAATTCATCCGTGTGGTTAATATGCAGCCTAAGGATTTGGTGCAACCTGTTCCTGATGGAAGTAAGTTACCTGCGTCGTTGGATGGGGCTCTCAAGATTGCGACCGAGCAGCACCCGACACTGCTCTCCTCACTGCAAGATATTGAGGCGGCAAAATATCAGCATGAAGGCGCCAAATCCGGTTTTTACCCGAATGTCGCATTCGAGGTGAACCAGAATTGGAATGATGATGTAGGTGGGGTTAACGGGCGTGACGATGAGCTGACCGCCATGGTGCGCATGCGTTACAACTTGTTCCGTGGGGGGGCCGATGTCGCCGAGACTAAGGCCACCTCAGCGCTCTACTCTCAAGCGAAGGATATTCACATGAATGCCTTCCGTCAGGTAGAGGAAGGTACCCGTTTAGCTTGGAATGCCAAGGAGTCACTCGCCAAGCAAAAAGAGTATATTCAGCAGCACGTGGATGCGAGCTATGAGACTGTACAAGCCTATAAGAAACAGTTTGGGCTAGGGCAACGAACGTTGCTGGATGTGCTCAACACGGAAAACGAACTGTTCGAAGCAAGACGTAGCTATATCACTGCTGAATATGACGCCTTACTTGCCGATTATCGGGTCATGAATGCAATGGGAAGCCTGCTTGATGGCTTGCAATTCAAGAAGCCGGGCGAATGGTTGGCAGCGAAAAACTAAGTGGTATCAAGAATGGGGCGTACGAGATACGCCCCACTATTTTAAATTATATCAAGAGAGCTCGAGTTCTTGCCCTATCGCCATTATCTTATGCGAAAAGTGCGCAGTTACTGGTGGTGTCTGCTACTGGTATTGCCATGTCTAGTCCCGGCAGATGGGCGCCTCTCTGCTGATGATCAGCGCATGATAAAACGGGCTGAGCAGGTTTATGGGGTAAGGGCGGCACAAAGAGTGAGCGCTTGGCGCATGCTGGCTGAAGAAGGGCGGCGTTCTGCTTGGACTGAGCGGCAACGATTACAGAAAGTTAACACGTTTTTTAATCAACTTCAGTTTGTTGATGACAGTCGGTTGTGGCAAAAAAATGATTATTGGGCAACGCCATTGGAGTTTCTTGGCGCTGCTGGCGGTGACTGTGAGGATTTCAGTATCGCAAAATATTTTACGCTCTTGGAGTTAGGGATCCCAGATGAAAAAATGCGAATGGTTTATGTAAAGGCGTTGAGATATAACCAGTTTCATATGGTCGTTGCTTATTACGAAACACCAAGCTCTGTTCCTGTTATTTTGGACAATCTGATCCCAGATATACGGCCAGCAACGGCTCGCAATGATCTCATACCAATATACAGTTTTAATGGTCAGCACCTATGGCTGATGAAGGCTCGTGGTCAAGGTGAGATGGCTGGTAATGCATCACGGCTAGGCTCGTGGAACGAGCTGAGAAATCGTATGACAACAGGGAAGCTGGCACTACCTAAGCTTCGCTTGGAATGATACTCATGGAGTTGAATGAAAACTATGACCTTGTACAGACAACTGCTCGCCACAATGTTATTACTTTTTGGTCTATTGTTTCTCGCATCATACTGGGTTCAGTTCAACTCTACACGCAGTTATCTGGCGCAGCAGCAAGAGACCACGGTTATCAACACCGCGACTTCACTAGGCTTGGCGCTGACACCTTACCTTGAAACGGGTGATAAAGTCGGGGCCGAGTCAGTTATTAAAGCGGTCTTTGATGGTGGTTATTATCGTCAGATCCGCCTTGATCTATTGGCCTCTAATAATTTTATTGAGTTGAATAATACGACCAATATTAATGGCGTTCCCTCTTGGTTTGTCGGAATGAAACTTTTCCCTGACGTTTCTCATGAGTCAGTGTTAACTTCAGGCTGGTTACAGTTAGGTAAGCTGAGGGTTGTTGGCCATCCTGGGCAGGCATATTATGAACTTTGGGCTGGTATGAGTGAACTTGCCAGCTGGTTTTTAGTTGGGTTTCTTGTTACCGCATTACTCTTGATGCGAGCCTTACATTATCTACTTCGTCCATTAGAGCAGATCCGGAAACAGGCTGTTGAAATTGAGCTTCACCATTTTGGTCATTCAATACCACTGCCTAGAACGTTTGAATTACGTCAAGTTGTTCAGGCAATAAATACTCTTTCTAGTAAATTGGCAGGTCAATTCAAAGAGCAGGCTGAAGAGGCTGAGAAGTTAAGAGAAAGAGCTTATCTTGACGCTGTTTCGGGGTTAGGTAATCGAGCATATTTTGTTTCTCAAGTTAATGCGTGGATTGCTGAATCAGGACAAGGCGGGCTCTTGTTGATCGCTGTTGACTTGCTTGATGATATATACAGGGAGGAAGGATTCTCTGCTCGAGATAATATGGTTAAATCGATAGCCACTATACTTAAAGAGCTTATTCAAGTCAAAACTGATAGTGCTATTGCTAGAATTTCCGCAACAGAATATGCAGTTCTTTATCCAACAACGGAAAAAAATGAGTTGTTAACGTTGGCCGATAAAATTAACGAACGCATCATGGATTTAGTCGTTAATCCAATAGATGAGGGGCACCCTCTTTCTGTCATCGGTGTCGTTATTCGAGAGTGTAATGAAGATTTGCCAACTCTTCTGACTAAGGCTGATAATGCACTAGGCCGGGCTCGTAATGAGAGACGTGGAGCTATCGTTGTATCAGGTGATGATAGTACTAATGTAATGGGGCGTATGGCTTGGCGTGATTTAGTGCAGGAAGCTATTCGTGACCAACTACTACGCTTTAAGGCTCAGCCCGCTTGTCGTTTTGGTGATGGAGCTATTATTCACGAAGAGTTATTCACATTCATACATAAGAATGAACAAGATTTTTTTGCGAGTCAATTCATGCCAGCCATAGAGCAATTTAAAATGGGCTGTGATTTTGATCAAGCGGTGCTTACCATGGCATGTGATATTTTAGCTCGTCACACTGACTTGCATCTTGCAATTAATTTAATGCCAAATAGCATTGTATCTGAAGATTTTATAAAGTGGATCGATGGCCTCTTGGATAAAAAAGTCTCTTTAAAAGAGCGTCTGGTATTTGAGATCCCAGAAAGTGTTATTATGAAGCATCAATCTGAAGTTTCATTATTTGTTAAAATATTAAAGGATAAGGGGTTCAGTTGGGGGGTTGACTATTATGGTCGGCACTTCCACTCCCTTGGGTATTTAGAGCTGTTGCAGCCATCCTATGTAAAGGTTGATCATGGTTATACTAGTCAGATCCTTGAAGAGGGGGCTGACACTGCGTTTCTTGCTGCGGTATGCCGTACGGCCCGCAATGCGGGGGCCACAACGATTGCGACGAGAGTAGAGAGCGATGCTCAGGTTCAAGCTCTTGCCAAGTTGCATATAGATGGTTATCAGGGGTTTGTCAGAGCTGCACACCCTTTGAGTTAAATAAACAAAATAGAATAAAAAACGCCTTCGGGCGTTTTTTTTATTACTTTGTTAAGTCAAATGCTGTTTATGCTAACACGTCAATTCATAAAGTAATCCATAACAACATGATTTTTAATATGTTTTTTTACTATTTATTTTCTTCTCTATCGATGCCCATCTTGCGACTGGCTGTTCGATAAATTGATAAGGTTGTTTAGGTTGAGGTTTTCTACTTTTTAGTCTGGAGCGATTGAAAGCTGATAGGAGATCCACCGTGCGTACTCAAAAAGTAGAAAACACAGCGACCGTCACTGAGATCCAAGGACAGGCATGGGTCATGGCAGGCAACACCCATGGGAGTCAGATAAAGAAGGGTGATGTTTTGCAAAAAGGTGCCGTGATTGAACTGGCTGATGACGCGAAAATATTGTTGGCCCCAGTCGATCATGAGAATACCCCTCAGGAGCATGCTCCAGTAGAGCAAGCAATTGTTCCATCTCAGGAAGGGGCTTCCCAAGAGAACGGCGGTCAAACGGCGCAGGCAGCACCGACAAGTGATATTGCCGCATTGCAACAAGCAATATTGCAAGGTGTGGATCCGACTCAAGCATTTCAAGCCTCAGCGGCGGGTGGTGCGCCGGCTGCGGGACCTGGTGGCGGTGGTATTGGTGGTGTGGCCGGTTCCAGCGGGAACGGTGGTTTTGTGGTTATCGACCGCGTCGGTGATGCCACGATTGCAGAAGCGGGGTTTGATACAACCTATGGAACAGTACCTGTAATCGATCAGACCATCGATGCTAGCCCAATCTCGGATAATCAACTCTCTGATGGCAATGAAACGGTGACTGTTATTGAAGGGGAGAGTGTATCCGGTAATGTGCTCGATAATACGGTAAATCCGGATGGTCCTGATGAGTCAAGCGTACTGACTTACAACTGGGGGATTAATGTTGGTGTGCCAGCTGGTGTGCCTGCTACCCTGACAGGAATTGGTACGCTCATCATTAATGTTGATGGCTCTTTTACGTTTACTCCCGTTCCTAACTATGATGGCGACATCCCGTCCATCAGTTATGTCGTTTTTGATGGAGTAGCTCAAGTTGGGTCAACGTTGACGATTGTTATTGACCCAATAGATAGTCCCGTATCTATTAATAGTGAAGACCTTACGGTTAGTGAGAGCCATCTTCCCGATGGTTCTGATCCTAACCAAAATCAACTTAGCCAGAGTGGTGTTTTTACCTTTAGTGCGCAGGATGGGGTTCAAACCTTGTCTGTGGGTGGCACATTATTAATTAGCAATAATTCGGTTGCTTCCCTACCGATATCCATAACCACTCCTCTTGGAAATACGCTGGTTATCAATGCTGTCAATTTCAATGCCATTACTGGGCAAGGTTCCGTTTCTTATACCTACACTTTGCTTGATAGCGAACAGCATACGCAACCAGTTAGTGATTCGCAGTTACAAGAAACACTGAGCGTAGTATTGACCGATGTGAATGCTGATACCTCTAATGCTACTTTAAATATCAATGTTCTCGACGATGCCCCCTCTTTAAATATCATCGTCAATTCTCCAATCATAAATGGTTTGATGATTACCCTGGATGAAACTCAGGGTAACAGTGATCATTATGCTACTGGGGAGAATAACGATAGTTACGTTAATGACGATAATGGTCACTTGGCACAAGTAACGACAACTTTTAATGGTGGTCTGCTGGCGTTGTTTTCCATCGGTGGCAGTTATGGCGCGGACGGGGCTGGCAGCCTCAGCAGCAGCCTACGTCTGGTGGGGATCCCCACCGGCGGCACGCTCGCGACGACCTTATCGGCGACCAACGGCGGGCCCATCCACTTGGCGATGGCGGGCAATGACGTGGTCGGGCTGGACAGCGACGGGCACGTGGTGCTGCGTCTGGCCATCGTGGACGTGGGCGAGGGGGTGTACCAGCTGCAGACCACCCAGTACGAGGCGCTCGATCACGGCGACAACGCCACCTTTGACGAGGCGGTGAGCCTGCTGCTGGCGGTGGGGGGCAGCCTGAGCCTGCAATACAGCGTGACCCGGGTGGACGGCGATGGCGACAGCATCACCCGCAGCGCCAGCATTCCGCTGGTGACGGCGACCGACTCGGTGTTCAGCTTTGACGACGACGGCCCGACCCAGAGCGTGGCGGTGGCCGGGCAGGCCGACCTGGCGGGGTTGGCGGTCAACCTGGATGAGACACAAGGGGAGAGCGATCACTACGCGAACGGGGAGAGCCCCGACAGCTACAGCAACGACGACCACGGCCACTGGGCGCAGGTCACCACCACCCTGAGCGGCGGCCTGCTGGCGCTGTTCAGCGCCAGCGGGGAGGACGGGGCGGACGGGGCTGGCAGCCTCAGCAGCAGCCTGCGTCTGGTGGGGATCCCCACCGGCGGCACGCTCGAGACGACCTTATCGGCGACCAACGGCGGGCCCATCCACTTGGCGATGGCGGGCAATGACGTGGTCGGGCTGGACAGCGACGGGCACGTGGTGCTGCGTCTGGCCATCGTGGACGTGGGCGATGGGGTGTACCAGCTGCAGACCACCCAGTACGAGGCGCTCGATCACGGCGACAACGCCACCTTTGACGAGGCGGTGAGCCTGCTGCTGGCGGCGGGGGGCAGCCTGAGCCTGCAATACAGCGTGACCCGGGTGGACGGCGATGGCGACAGCATCACCCGCAGCGCCAGCATTCCGCTGGTGACGGCGACCGACTCGGTGTTCAGCTTTGACGACGACGGCCCGACCCAGAGCGTGGTGGTGGCCGGGCAGGCCGACCTGGCGGGGCTGGCGGTCAACCTGGACGAGACGCAAGGGGAGAGCGATCACTACGCGAACGGGGAGAGCCCCGACAGCTACAGCAACGACGACCACGGCCACTTGGCGAAGGTCTCCACCACCCTGAGCGGCGGCCTGCTGGCGCTGTTCAGCGCCAGCGGGGAGGACGGGGCGGACGGGGCTGGCAGCCTCAGCAGCAGCCTGCGTCTGGTGGGGATCCCCACCGGCGGCACGCTCGAGACGACCTTATCGGCGACCAACGGCGGGCCCATCCACTTGGCGATGGCGGGCAATGACGTGGTCGGGCTGGACAGCGACGGGCACGTGGTGCTGCGTCTGGCCATCGTGGACGTGGGCGAGGGGGTGTACCAGCTGCAGACCACCCAGTACGAGGCGCTCGATCACGGCGACAACGCCACCTTTGACGAGGCGGTGAGCCTGCTGCTGGCGGCGGGGGGCAGCCTGAGCCTGCAATACAGCGTGACCCGGGTGGACGGCGATGGCGACAGCATCACCCGCAGCGCCAGCATTCCGCTGGTGACGGCGACCGACTCGGTGTTCAGCTTTGACGACGATGGCCCGATCCAGAGCGTGGTAGTGGCTGGGCAGGCCGACCTGGCGGGGCTGGCGGTCAACCTGGACGAGACACAAGGGGAGAGCGATCACTACGCGAACGGGGAGAGCCCCGACAGCTACAGCAACGACGACCACGGCCACTTGGCGAAGGTCTCCACCACCCTGAGCGGCGGCCTGCTGGCGCTGTTTAGCGCCAGCGGGGAGGACGGGGCGGACGGGGCTGGCAGCCTCAGCAGCAGCCTGCGTCTGGTGGGGATCCCCACCGGCGGCACGCTCGAGACGACCTTATCGGCGACCAACGGCGGGCCCATCCACTTGGCGATGGAGGGCAATGACGTGGTCGGGCTGGACAGCGACGGGCACGTGGTGCTGCGTCTGGCCATCGTGGAGGTGGGCGATGGGGTGTACCAGCTGCAGACCACCCAGTACGAGGCGCTCGATCACGGCGACAACGCCACCTTTGACGAGGCGGTGAGCCTGCTGCTGGCGGCGGGGGGCAGCCTGAGCCTGCAATACAGCGTGACCCGGGTGGACGGCGATGGCGACAGCATCACCCGCAGCGCCAGCATTCCGCTGGTGACGGCGACCGACTCGGTGTTCAGCTTTGACGACGACGGCCCGAGCGTGGTGGTCAGCCTCAATACCGGCGCGGTGGTGGCCCTCGATGAGAGCGCCACCAGTAGCCAAACCAGCGGCATCGATACCCTGACCTACCCCAAGGGGGACGATTTCCACGTCGCGGGCAATGGTGTCATCAGCAAGGCGACCAGTGGCGCGCCGATTGTGACCGTGAGCTCGGAGGCGTATGGCGCGGACGGCCCGGCGGCCCTCCATGCCAGGGTGTTCGAGTTGGTGGTCAACAACAGCAACTCGGGCCTGAAGGTGACGGACGGCTCGCCCATTACTCTGCAACTGCTGAGTAACGGGGTGGTCATCGGCATCGTGGCGGGGGGCGCCTTCAATGGTCAGGTGGCGTTTGCAGTGAACATCAGCGCCACAGGTGTGGTGGCGGTCGAGCAGTACCTGTCGCTGCAACACCCGCTCTCGGCAGATCCGGACGACACGGTGTCGCTGCTGGCTGGCGCCCTGGGGGTCAAGGTGACACTGACCGACGGGGACGGTGATCAGGTGGCCAGCAGCGTCGATATCTCGGGCAGTGTGCGCTTCGACGACGACGGCCCGAGCGTGGTCAAGCCCGATACAGCGGTGATGATGAATGGTGTGGGCAGTGCTTCTTTCTTGCTCGATCTGGATGGTGCAGTGGTC
Source organism: Aeromonas simiae (assembly GCF_014892695.1). Classification (NCBI taxonomy): domain Bacteria; kingdom Pseudomonadati; phylum Pseudomonadota; class Gammaproteobacteria; order Aeromonadales; family Aeromonadaceae; genus Aeromonas; species Aeromonas simiae. The sequence goes on along the minus strand of NZ_CP040449.1, from coordinate 2,283,043 downwards.
AACAACTATGGTGCCGATGGCGGCAGCCTGCGCTTTAGTTCGAGTCTCAATGGCGCCAATAGTGGCCTGACTTCGGGTGGGTTACCGATCACTTATACCCTCTCGCTGGATGGGTTAACCCTGACGGCGGCTACGGGGGCCGGCACAACGTTTACCGTTGTACTTAATCCTGCTAACGGTACTTACACCGTTAATATGGTGGGCTCGGTAGATGGTGGCAGCACCAGCGTAGACTTTGATAATGGGGGGTATAACTTCGTCGGTGGAAACACGGCATGGGCGGGATTTGTGACTGCCGCGAATGATGACAGTAAAGATCTCCTGCTTACCCCTATGGGGGATGGCACCGTCAATACCACGGCCTCGACTGGCGGTATCGGTGGCGGGGCCTCAGTCGGAGATGGGGAAGCCATGCGAGTGGATTTTGTCGTCGACTTAGCGGGTTCCCCCAGCAGTGGGGGTAGTGGTTATCTTGACCCAACGAATCACACCCATAGCTTCGATGGTCACTATAACGTGAATGGTGGCTCTGCCCTTTTTACCGGCATTAAGGCCGAGGGAAGCTCGGTCAAGGTCATCGCGCGTCAGGATACCAATTCGCCTAGCTCGGTGAATAACGTCATCGGTGACGGAATGATGGAGTCTCTGACCGCGATTGCGATTGCCTATGGCGGGTTTACTCAGATCGTGAGCCTCTCTGGAGGGTTAAGCCAACCCGTGACGGTTGGCGGCCATAACTTTACGGTCACCTTCAGCGATGCAGACCCCGGGGCTGGAGTGACCTATGTGGCGACCGTGGATGGGGTGAATGATGGAACTCGACTCTCGGCTTATACGGCCGATGGCTATAACAGCCTTGAGTTCCACTACGCGGGTGGCAGCGACTTTAAAATCGGGGATTTCGGTACATCCATACCGACTCCTGGATTACCGGTTAGCTTCGATCTCGGTCTGGCTGTGACGGATGGGGATGGCGATGTCGCCAACTCCAGCCTGAATATCAATCTAATGCCGGATCCTCCCTTCACGGTTGATATGCATGGCGCCGACAGCGATACGGTGATTACGTTGACCGGGAGTCAGCTCGATGCCATCGGCTCTGTTCATGATGACACCATCACGGGGAATAGCCTCGACAACATACTGTTTGGAGGCGACGGAGACGACATCCTCAAAGGGATGAGCGGTGCAGACAAGCTGATCGGTGGTGCTGGCAACGACACGCTGATAGGAGGGATCGGGGCGGATATCCTGACGGGGAACAGCGGTAGCGATACCTTCAAATGGGGGAGCAGTGATGCCAGTGCCGGAGTGGATATCATCAAAGACTTCCAAGTTGGCATCGGTGGCGATGTGTTGGATCTTAGCGATCTGCTCAGTAGTGAGCATGCGAATGCCGCATCACTGGATCTGTATTTCACCTTCAGCCAAGGGCCGGGAAGTGGCAAGTCGACCCTGACTATCGATATGGATGGCAGTGGAGGCGGTATGACGACCCAAACCATCCAGTTCGATAATATCGATCTGACCATGAATGGAACCCGCACCGATCAACAGATCATTGATGATCTGCTGGCGCAGGGTAATCTGAAGGTCGATCCGTAACAAAAGTGGGGGCTTTGCCCCCCACTTTTTGAGAGAAGACAGAGAGTATGGCGCTCGCTAGAATGCGGATGCTTGGAGGAGAGATGATGGATCGGCTAAGTTGGGTTGAAATTGATGGTGTGAAATATAGCTGGGATGGCAATCAAATCGATTGTTATGGCCAGTTTGGTTATCATTCGACCTTGGCCGGTCATCGCCTCGAACGGCTCGAAATAGAGAGCTCGACAGGTGAGCCGGCAGGAACGCTGGATGTGGATTTTGCAACAGGTTCTCTGGCGTTTTTGCCCGCACTGGGCTCTGAGCTGACCACCCAATCCATCCTCGTTGGCTCCGATCTGGGAGAGAGTGAAATACCTTTGGTGAATTTGGCCGATCCAAAGTGGAGTGATTTACTCAGCCAGAGCGATGAACTGCTGATTTGGGAACCTCAAGCGGAGGTCAGTGCTGTGGCTCCTCACAGCAGCCAGTTCCTGTCGTGGGAAGCGTTCGGCCTCATAGAAGGGACGGATGACTTGATGGGGGCAAACCCTGTGTCGGCGAGTAGCAACGGTATGGATGATGTCATCTTGCTGGGAGAGCTGGATAATGGTTACATTTCCCTCGATATACCGCCTCCCTATCACGACGTTTAGCACAATGTCATAATCGGACCTCGACTCATTTCCTCTCGAGGCCTGTCATGCGCAAGCACCTTCTTTCCCTTTCTTTTCTGGCGATGAGCCTGCCGGCGTTGTCTCTGGAAGCTCCAACCGCTCCTCACATTATTGTCAATGGTATGGCTGAATATAAGAGTGAGCCCGATATGGCGACGCTCTCTGTGTCGGTGAGTGCCTTGCAAAAAGAGGGACTCAAGGCCAAACAGCAGGTTGATAGTAAGGTGGCGGCCTTCTTTAGCAAGCTTGAAGCAATGGGTATCGAGCGTAGTGATGTCGAGGCCGGTAATCTGGTGGTGTCACCGGAATATCAATATGAAGCGAATAAACGCCCCCAACTCATCGGGCATCGTGCTCAACGTCAGTTGGCAATCAAGCTTTACCAGATGGATAAGCTGAGTGAACTAATTGATACCGCATTGGCGGCCGGGCTCGAGTCGGTTTCCCAAGTGGTGTATGGCCTTAAGAATGCACAGGATGCAAAGGATAAAGTGCGTCTCGAAGCGGTGAATGATGCAAAGCATAAGGCTGAAATGCTGGCACAAAGTTTTGGGATGAAGCTCGGTAAGGTGTATTCGGTTGAATATCGCAGTGCCATGCCTATGCCTGTCTACGCCCGCTCTCTCAAGATGATGGCGCCAGCTGCGCAAAATGAGTCTGCTGACACTGGATATCAGCAGCAGTCGATCACGTTTACCGATTCGGTAGATGCTGTATTTACGCTCGAATAATCGTCATAACGGGTAAAACGCCTACCTTCGGGTAGGCGTGTTATTTAGCGGGTGAGTGCTGATGCGCTGGGATGATGGCGGCTTCCATTGAGCTGGCTTCTCTAACATGGAGGCTTTCCAGCTTCAGGGGCATCAGAAAATGCTGTGCTGGTGTTATGTGTTGCCATGAGCAATAAATTGCTTAGTTTCTAGTTTTTTATTTTAAAGGTGCAAGTTTTTGTAGTGGTATGGGTTGGTTTGAATCGCCCCGGCTTCTCTAGACACTTTCGAGCCGTTCGAAATATTGCTTTTCACACTCTACTGGCGATAGCCCATTGTTGAAACTGTGCCGACATTTGGGGTTGTAAAACATTTCAATGTAATCGAACACATCCTGCCGAGCCTCCTCGCGATCCACATAGGTTTTACGTCGGATCCGCTCGCGTTTGAGGAGCTGGAAGAAACTCTCCGCAACCGCGTTATCATGACAATTGCCGCGTCTGCTCATGCTGGCCTTGAGCTGGTGCTCCCGCAAAAAATCCTGCCAGTCATGACTGCTAAACTGGCTCCCTTGATCAGAATGAACCAGCACTTCCTGCTCGGGTTGCCGTCGCCACACCGCCATCAGTAACGCGCTGATGGCCAACTCTCGGTCGATCCGTGGCCCCATTGACCACCCAATGACTTGTCGTGAAAACAAATCCAATACCGCGGCCAGATAGAGCCAGCCTTCATGGGTTCGAATATAAGTGATGTCCGTTACCCAGACTTTGTTTGGCTCAGTCACATCGAACTGGCGCTCAAGATAATTCGGTGCAACCACCGTTGGCCGGCCACCATAATGACCGGGACGGCGACGATAACCGGTTTGTGAACGTAAACCCTCATGACGCATTAATCGCGCCACCCGGTGTTTCCCGCAGGTCTCGCCCATCTCTCGCAGGTCGTCCCGGATCTTGCGATAACCATAGACGCCGCCGCTTTCTAGCCAACATTGCTTGATCTGGCCTAGGAGGCGTTGGTCTTCCAGAGCTCGGGTAGATAAAGGCTGGTGCTGCCAGGCGTAATAACCGCTCGGGTGGACATTCATCATCCAGCACAGTCGGCGGATGGGATGTGTGGACGCGTGCTCCCGGATGAAGGCGTACCTTACCCTGACAGCTTGGCAAAGTACGCGGCGGCCTTTTTTAAGATATCTCGCTCATCGGTGATGCGGCGCAGTTCAGCCTTGAGGCGCCGAATTTCGGCTTGCTGGCTGGAGTCATGCTGTTGCTGCGCTTCGGGTTGGCTGTAGCGTTTGATCCAGACATAAAGACTGTAGCTGGAAACACCAAGTCGTTCAGCGACCTCTGCCACTGGGTAATGGCGCTCAGTCACCTGCTTGACGGCGGCCAGTTTGAATTCTTCCGTGTAACGTTGCTGCTTGCTCATAACACCTCCTGAATGACCTCAGTTTGAGGCTCTTGGGGTGTCTAGGAAAGTAGGGGCGATTCAGTCAACGGTCAGGGGGGAGATATGACCTGTAGCACTCAAAATACTAGCTGTGATTGCGAAGGTCCCAAGCATTATCGCATCAAGGCTGCCCGTTTCCCATCCTGCACCTTAGTGGCTGTTTTGCTACTGGGGTTATTGTTTCAAACAGTGCAGGCTACCGACTGTACCTACCGCAAAGACAGCCTCGGTAATACTCGCTACCAGTGTGACGATGGCAAGAGCGGCACCCTGCGCAAAGACAGTCTCGGCAACGTCAGAGACTCGCAAAGCGGTACCACCTGGCGGAAAGAGTCCCTCGGCAATGTCCGCAGCAGCGAAGGCACCACCTACCGCAAAGACAGTCTGGGCAATGTGCGCGTCAGCAGACCCAGCACCGGCGATACGGTCACCTGGCGCAAGGATAGCCTCGGCAATCTGCGCTCCTCCGATGGCACTACCTGCCGCACCAACTCATTGGGACAAGTCAGGTGTGATGGTCCGAGTACGCCACCGGCATTATTGGGTCAATAAACAAAAAACAGGTGAAATTGTCACCAAGTGGGCTACCTAAGGGGGCTAACTGTGCGCCGGGTTAAAGGCATTGTGACCCGAATCGCGTATCATAACGCCGTTTGTAGACCCCTGTTCTGGAGTAGTTATGACGGCCAAAGCGTATCTGGGTGACATCATCGGCGGCAGCATCATGCTGCGCGAAAGCAGAGTGATTGCCGCACTGCTGTTGAGGCAACCTGATGAGGCGCAATGGATAGATGCCATTGTGAATGAGAATGCCCTGCAGAAGCCCTCGTTGCACAGTGCCAAACGCATGGCATCGACCCTGCGCAAGCGGCTAGCGCCGATGGGGCCTGCATTCTGGGAACAACTGCTCATCGTATCGGATGATTTAGCCAAGCAGATGCTGCTGTTGGCGACCATGTGTCACTCGCCGGTACTGACCGATTTTATGGCCACCGCCTTTGCTGATGCCCGCCGCATGTATCGTGAGTCACTGCGCAATGACGATTGGCACGAGTTTATCGTCTCACGTCAGCGGGTGATTGAGGGCCTTGATAGCTATTCAGAGAGTTCAATCCAGAAGATGGGGAACAATGTCTTCAAGATCCTGGCGGATGTGGGTTATATCGAGTCAGGCCGTTCCCGAAAGCTACAGAATATTTACCTGATGCCAGAGCTGCGGGAGTGGGCGACTCGGCTTGATTGCCAAAAAGCCTATGATGCCATGGAGTCTGCACGATGAAGGTTCAATTGGACAGCAAGCCGCAGCTGATTGCCCGCCTCGAACAGATAGAGACGCGATTGAAAAGCGAGAGCTTCCTGCACAATCGGGAGCTCGGGGGAGAGATAGGTTTTTACATCTTCGACTATCCGCCACAGTTCGAATTGGATGTGCGGGAATATCTGGATTTGAGTCTGCAACGCCTTGCCAAGCAGGGATTGAGCTTTGTGCACATCAACCTGTTTGAAGCGTTGCTAGCTATCTTGCAGGAGCGAAAACTGCTGGATAAAGCCTTCGAACTTGAGCTGAAAAAAGGAACAGACGAACTTGCCAAGTCCCTTAAAGGGCCGCTTGAGCAAGGCCGTGTCGCCAAACACCTGATGGAGAAAATTCACGCGGTATCTCCACAATTTGTGGTGTTGAGCGGTTTAGGCCAATGCTGGCCCTTGCTGCGTGGCCATAGCCTGCTCAACGCGCTTCATGCCCACATGGGCGCAATACCCTTGGTGCTTTTTTATCCTGGCCGTTACAACGGTCTTGAGCTTTATCCGTTTGACCTGGACCGTGCTGAAGTGGCGACAGCCAACTACTACCGCGCTTTCCAACTGGTACCGCATTCGTTCAAGTATTGATATTGAGCGGTTGAAGGCGTTACTAACCGACGAAAAACAAAAGCAGAAATTGGAATATCTAGTGGCAACAAACACGGGATCATCAATGCAAATTAAAGAGCTGTTTACCAAACAACTGGACAGGCCGATCAATGGCGTGGTGAAAGCAGAGCAGTTGGATGAGCAAATCATCTGGGCTGAACTTGATGAGTATGTGGTGACCCGCGAGCTTGATCGCCACCTGCGCCACTTCTTCGAGACCTATTTGCCGGGGGTCACTCACCCGGATGATCCCAGCGTGGCTGGCAAGATAGGCATCTGGGTATCCGGTTATTTCGGCTCGGGTAAGTCGCACTTCATCAAGATCCTCTCCTATCTGCTGGGCAATCAGCAAGCGATTCACGGCAGCCAGACCAAGACGGCGATTGAGTTTTTCAAAGAGAAGATCAACGACAACCTGCTTTATAGCGATATTCATGCGGCGGTGAATCGCCAGACTGAAGTGATCCTGTTCAATATTGACAGCCGTGCCGATACCGAAGACAAGGAGGACGCGATCCTAAAGGTGTTCTTACGAGTCTTCAATGAGCGGCTGGGGTATTGCGCGGATCATCCTCATATTGCCCACCTAGAACGTGAACTGGATGCGCGTAACCAATATCAGGCATTCAAAGCCAAATTTGCCGAACTGACCGACTCGACGTGGGAAGAAGAGCGAGATGCTTATGGTTTCCGTCGTGATGAAATGGCGGAGGCTTGGGCTCATGCAACCGGCCAGTCGGAAGCTTCCTCGGTGCAGAGCATGGAAAACCTCGAATCCATGTTTACCCTCGACATCAGCAATTTCTGTAAATGGGTAAGGGAGTATCTGGATCGTAGCGCCCAAGAGAGTGGCGGGGATGGTAAACGAATCGTCTTCTTAGTCGATGAAGTGGGCCAGTTCATCGGCAACAACACCCAGATGATGCTCAAATTGCAAACCATCACCGAGAATCTTGGTACTGCTTGTGGTGGCCGCGCTTGGGTGATTGTGACGTCTCAAGAGGATATCGATGCCGTACTTGGGGATCTCAGCGCCAAAAAAGGTCAGGACTTCTCCAAGATCCAGGGGCGTTTCCATACCCGGATCTCCCTCTCGTCGTCCAACACCAACGAAGTGATCCAGAAGCGTCTGCTGGAAAAAACCGCAGCGGCTAAAGATGAACTGGCCGATCTGTTTATCCAAAAAGGCGATATTCTGCGTAACCAGCTGGCCTTTGACGCGACCACCACCGCAGAGTTGGCCAACTATCGCGACAATGTCGAATTTGTCGATCACTATCCGTTCATCCCTTACCAGTATCTGCTGGTGCAGAAGGTGTTCGAGGCCATTCGCAAGGTCGGGGCAACCGGTAAACACCTTTCTCGTGGTGAACGCTCCTTGCTTGATGCTTTCCAGAATGCAGCGCGTCAGCAGATGAATAAAGGGGTGGGCGTACTGGTGCCGTTCCACTCGTTTTATCCGGCCATCGAGTCGTTTCTCGACACCAACGTCAAACGTATCTTCGAGCAGGCTGCCGAGAAGAGCACCCTTTTTGCGGAAGATATCGACATTCTCAAGTCGCTATTCCTGATCCGTTATGTCGATCTCGTGAAGTCCACGCTAGATAACCTGGTAACTCTCTCAATTGAAGAGATCGATACCGACAAAGTGGCGCTCAAGCGGCGTATCGAAGCGAGCCTGCATCGTCTTGAAAATCAGCTTCTGATTGCCCGCAATGGCGACGAGTATGTGTTCCTGACTAATGAAGAGAAAGAGGTTGAGCAGGAGATCAAGCACACTCAGGTTGAATTAACCGAAGTGAATAGACAGCTGTCGAAGTGGATCTTTGAAGAGGTAATGGGCAATCGTCGGCAGTATCGTTATGCCGTCAACAAGCAGGATTATCCGCTAAGTCGCTTCTGCAATGGGCACCCATTTGATGGCAGTGTTCAGACTGATCTCGTGCTCAAAGTCATCTCGCCGCTTGACGCCAATTTCGAGGATTATCATGAGCAGGGATGCAAATCACTGAGCTTGGAAGGGAAAGGTTGCGTGTTGATCCGTCTGCCCGACGAAAAGCGGCTCTGGGATGAATTCGATACCTGGCTAAAAACCGAGAAATTCCTCGCTAATAATCGTAGCCAACGGCCGGAGCAGGAGAAACTGCTGACTGAAAAGGCAATGGAGAATACCAAACGTCGCAACCGGTTGAAGTCTCTGTTTGAAGAGCTGGTCAAGCAAGCGCAGGTGTATGCCATCGGTAACGAGCTACAGCTCAAATCTGGCAGTGTCAGCAATATACTGGATGAGGCGCTTGGCTACGTCATTGAAAACTCGTTTTCAAAACTGTCATTGCTCAAGAGTTGCGGCACAAATCCGTTGCAGGAACTTAAAAGCGTCATCATGGCCGACGACATGGCGCAGCTCAATATGCACTTGGGCGAGCAAGATCCTAACGGTGGGGCCAAGCAAGAGATCGAGCTCTACCTCAATGTCTCTGAAGAAACCAATAAACCGGTCTATCTCAAAGAGATGCTCGATCGTTTCAGTGCCAGGCCCTATGGCTGGAATCGTGATGAGGTCATGCTGCAACTGGCCCATCTGGTATTGCTGGGGAAAGCGGCCCTCTCGACCCCTAATGGCGACCTGCCCCTCAAGCGCAGCTATGACCAGTTCACCTCGGTGCGCAGCCACACCACGCTGCGTATTCGACGGGTGCGCCAGCACAGTGAGCAGCAAGTAGTCAAAGCGGCCCGCCTTGCCAAAGACATTTTCCGCAAGCCGTTCGATAGCAGCGAGAAAGAGCTGGCCAAAAAGCTGCTCGACGAGTTGGCCCAGTTGCAGCGACTGCTCAACGATTTTGAGTTCAAGGGTAAGCAAGGGCGTTGTCCGGGGCTAGCCGTACTAGAGAGCGGTAAACGGCTGGTCGCAGGCTCGCTGGAGCTTGGCAATAACAGCTACGCCCTGATAGAGGCGCTCTGCCAACAGGGGAACGAGTGGCAGGACTTTGCCGAAGACTTTGAAGAGGTGGAGGAATTCTTCACTCGCCAGTTCGACACCTGGCAGCAACTCAGTCGTGCCTTGGGCGAGCAGTTCAGCGTCAATAAGCATGCTCTGGAGCAAGATCCGGCAGCAGCAAAACTCATTGAGCAGTTGCGAGCGATCCATGAAGACGCGCAGCCCTATGGCAAGTTGCGCAATGTCGGTACCTTGGTCGAACAGCTGGCGGCGATCAATCAACGCCTCATCGAGCAAAAACGCGCCTTCAGCTTACAGGCCATCGAACAGACCCAGCAGGGGATCCAATCCTCGGTCAGTGAGTTGCCAAGCGAGCTGCAAAATAAAGCGATGCGCCCCTTTGTATTGCTCAAGGAGCGGGTGGCGAAGAGCGTCTCGCTCCATGAGCTGGTCAGTCTGGTGAAAGAGGCTGACGATCAGGAAGATGAGGTCATCGCGCTGATCAACCGCTATAGCGCCGAGCAAACGGCCCGTCAGTCGGAAGTACCAGTAGTTCCCCCATCACAAGTTCAGGAACCCGCTGTAGGGAACCGTGGGGCCTCGACTGTTGAAAACACGACTGTCGAGAAGCCGGTTGCCAAGCCTAAACCCGTGCTTAAACCCATTGAACTGGTCTCGCCGACCGAGTTGCTGGGGGGCAGCCATCTCTTTATTGAGACCGAGCAGGATATTGACGCTTACCTCAGCAAACTGCGCAGTCGCCTGCATCAGGCCATCGTTGATGGCAAACGGGTGCGGATAAAATAACGAGCGAATAGCCCCCTCTTGTCCGCATAGGCAAGAGGGGGCTACTGAACAATCAAAAAAGGAGCAGCGGATGCTGACCCGTTTTGAAATAGATAACTTCAAATCGCTGGTGGGTTTTAGCCTGCCACTCTCACGCTTTAACTGCGTGATTGGCCTGAATGGTGCGGGTAAGACCACCCTGCTGCAAGCGCTCGATTTCGCCTCTCATGTGATGAGTGGTGAAGTGAAGGATTGGTTGAACGCTCGTGGCTGGTCGGCAGCAGACCTGGCCAGCCGCTTAGGTAATAAATCCAATATTGAGCTGGCGTTAGAGTTAGACATCGATGGGCTGTTACTGCGTTGGGAAGCAACGTTTAATCGCGTTCGGCTTGCATGCACACGGGAGGAGGTGAAAGTAAAAAGCTCAATATTGGAGGGTGCCAGGCAATACGAAATCATTGTTCGTGTAGATGGTGCTATCTATGAGCTTAAATCGGGAAAATATTGGCACCGCTCGGAAAGCGCCGAACCATCACAATGGAACGAGATCCCCTTCATCTATGAAGGCTCACTGCTGTCACAGCTCAAAGATAACCAGCTCTCGCCATTGCTGCGCGAACTGCGCGAACGGATCAAGGCGATCCGCTCTCTCGATCTGCTCTCACCAGAACAGTTACGGCGTAAAACCCGGCTCTCGGATCTGACGGATGACATCGGAAGTGGTGGCCAGCAATTGGGCGCTTTTATTCACCAATTGAACCTCACTGAGCGCGAGCAATTGCTACAAAATTTGCAACGCTACTACCCGCAAGTCACCAAGATACACACGAGTGTATTGCGCAGCGGTGCCATCAAACTGGAATTACATGAACGTTATCAAACTACTACGGACATGAATGGGCAGGCTAGTCTATTTGAGAGCGACATGGTCACCGAGGCCCGCCATATCAATGATGGCATGCTGCGTCTGTTGGCCATTCTGGCCCAGCAATTCAGCCCTTATGAGTTTGTGCTGTTTGACGAGATAGAGAACGGAGTCAATCCAGAGATCACTGAAGCGTTGGTGGATGCGCTGGTTGGTTCCGCCAAGCAACTGTTGGTGACCACCCATAGCCCTCTGGTACTGAACTATCTGGAAGATGACGTTGCCCGCCAGAGCGTGCTGTTGATCTACAAGCGGCCTGATGGCGTTAGCCGGGCTGTCCGCTTGTTCGACGTACCGATGGCAGCAGAGCGGCTCGAATGTCTCTCACCAGGAGAGTCGATGCTTGATCTGTCGCTTACCCGAGTTGCAGAGGCTGCAGAGCAGATGGACGCACCCTCCCATGGGGAGGTGTAACCATGCTGCAAACCCTGTTCTTTGGTGAAGGCCCGACCGATATGGGCCGCAGTCGTAATGCCCAAGCCTATGCTCATGGTGACGATCTGGAGGTCGGTCCCATGTTACGCCTGGCTCATCGGTTGTTGGGGCGTCATTTACCAGACTGGAATGCTGACCTGTTCGACTTGCAGCAGGAGCACGCCATTCCCTCGGTATTGGTGGCCCCGGCAGAGATGAAGTCCTTGGTAAAAAGCTCTGCCATCAAATTGCCCAGTAAAAAGACCAAGCAAGGCTATCTCATTCATAGCAAGCGAGGCGCAGTATTGGGTGAGTTGGCGCAGCAGATTGGTTCACTCACCGAGGCCCAGCTGGCGATCTACTTTCACGACACAGACGGTACCAATCGTGATCCTCATGACCCGCACGATTTGGTACAGGCTGTGAACGAAGGGTTTCGCGCCGCAGGCTTTGCGGGTCAAGGCGTTGCCATGGTGCCGCAACCGACTTCAGAAGCCTGGCTTATCTGTTCGTGTAAGTCTGATGCCTATCAGCATTGTGCCCAGCTTGAAACCCAGCTATCCGGCAATGATCGCTCACCTGCTCGCGCGCCCAAGCAGGTGCTAGGGCACCATTTGGGAAATCCCGATTATCACCGCGGTGATCTCTTGCCAGTGGTGAATGCCATCGAACTCGACCAGCTTGATATGCCGACGTTTAACCAATTTCGCATTGCTCTGTGTCACAGCATCGGGCAAGTGTGCGGAAGCTATCAGAATCAGTAGCTATTCTAAAAATTACTACGGGATAAGAAGAACATGTACCAAGCCGGTGGAACTATCAAGGATTTGCTGACCAAGGTTGAGCAGCATGATTATATTTTACCCGCAATTCAGCGCGAATTTGTCTGGAAGCCAGAGCAAATTTGCCAGTTATTCGACTCTTTGCTGCAGGGCTATCCCTTCGGAACCTTCCTCTTTTGGAAAATAAAGTCTACTCATCAGCGTGAGTATCAGTTCTACGACTTCATGCGTCACTATCACCAGCGTGATCGGGTGCATTGTGAAAAGCTTGATCTCATTGGTGAGCAGGATCGCGTTGCCGTACTCGATGGTCAGCAGCGCATGACAGCCCTCAACATTGGTCTGCGCGGATCCTACAGCTGGAAGACGCAGGGAAAGTGGTGGTCCAGCCCAGATGCATTTATCGAGCGTCGCCTATATCTTAACTTGCTGGTGGCCGGTGAAGTTGAAGGGGGAGCTCGTTATGATTTTCGTTTCTTGAGTGAAGAGGAAGCGGCTCGTCAAGACCATGAGCACCACTGGTTTCTGGTCAGTCGGATCATGGCCATTGATATAGATGAATTAACCGATGAACTAGATGATATCGAGCTGGACAAAGAAAGCCGTAAAATCGCGCGCAATACCCTGCGTTTGCTGCATCGCACTATCCATCTGCAAGACAAAATCTCTTATTACGAAGAGTCAGAGCAGAGCCTGGAGAAGGTTCTCAATATCTTTATTCGGATGAATAGCGGGGGGACTGCGCTCTCCTATTCTGATCTGCTGCTATCTATCGCTGTGGCACAGTGGAGCAAGCTGGACGCCCGGGAAGAGATCCACAAATTGGTGGATGAGCTCAACCAAATTGGTGATGGCTTTAACTTTAGTAAAGATCTAGTGCTTAAAGCTGGGCTTATGCTCTGTGATATTGGCAGTGTCGGCTTCAAGGTTGAAAACTTCAGTAAAGAGAATATGGCCAAGCTGGAGGAGAACTGGGAGCCAATCCGTAAGGCGTTGCAACTGGCCGTCAACCTGCTCGCCAGCTTTGGCTTTAATGGCTACAACCTAGGAGCCGATAGCGCACTATTGCCGATAGCTTACTACCTCTTTAGGCGTGAACTTGGCGACAGCTACCTGACTCGCAGTGAGTATGCAGCAGATAAACAAGATCTGAGGGGGTGGTTGATCCGTTCTGTCCTCAAACAATCCGGGATCTGGGGGAGTGGCCTCGATACGCTGCTGACAACCTTGCGTAGTAAAATCAAAGAGCATGGTCAGCATGGATTCCCGCTCACCGAGATTAATACGGCGATGACAGAGCGCGGCAAGAGCCTGCGTTTTGAAGAAGAAGAGCTTCAAACCTTGGTTGAACTCGACTACGGCAACCGCCGCACTTTTGCGCTGTTGTCATTGCTCTTTCCCGGCCATGACTTTAGTCGTCACTTCCATGTAGATCATATCTTTCCCAAAGGTCGCTTTACTCGCGCACAGTTGAAAAAGGCGGGGATCTCCGATGAAGGGCAGATTGATGAGTGGTGCCAAATGGCCAATTGTCTGCCTAATCTGCAGCTTCTCGAAGGAAGCCTGAACAATGAAAAGCGGGAAAAGCTGCCACATGAGTGGTACGCCATGATGTGGCCAGATCCGGCCGCGAGAGCGAACCATCTGCAGTTACAAGCCATCCACACCTTGCCTGAATCCCTGCTTGGATTTGCTGAGTTTTATCAAGAACGCCGTGAAACACTATTGGGTCGGCTGCGTCATGTCCTTCAAACACCACAGGTTTGAGCTACGTGCCTTTCTAACCAGTTATGTTAGCCGGGCCTCTGCGAAGGCCGGGTGTGAGACGAGAAAAAAATGAATACCAACAACCTGAAAAAAGTCGCCCCACGGGCTCGAACCGCTTTTATTGCCGCCATCAAGGCTCGCGCCGCCGAATTTGGTATCACCGCCAAGGGACATGTCGAGTATCAACTCAGCGGTGAAGTGTTGCAGGTCGCAGGTTTCACCCACCCGGCACGCATCGCCCCGGCTCTCAAACGCCTGCAACAGCGGCTTGAACACGAAGGCTTCGAGAACCTGATGGAGCAGATGGCCTACACCTGGTTTAACCGCTTCTGTGCTATTCGCTTTATGGAGCTAAAAAGCGACGAGGGCTATCTCGAACACGGCGTGCGCCTGGTCTCCCATCCGAGCCAGGCACAGGGTTTCGAGGTGCTGGACCGTGCCCCAGAGGTGATCGACTCCCTGATAGGCGAGGGGGTGGAGCTCAATAAGGCGGTGCTGCTCGACCTGCTGCTGGCGGGTAACGAGCAGGAGGCTCTGTTCCGTGAGCTGTTGCTCGGCCAGTGCCACCGCCTGCATCAGGCCATGCCCTTCTTGTTTGAAGCCATCGATGATGAGACCGAACTGCTGCTGCCAAGCGGCCTCACCCGCACCGATGCCTTCTGGCGCGAGTTGGTCGATGGGATCCCGGAAGCAGACTGGCAACAGGTGGAGGTGATCGGCTGGCTCTATCAGTTCTATATCAGCGAGAAGAAGGACGAAGTGATCGGCAAGGTGGTCAAATCGGAGGATATTCCCGCCGCTACACAGCTCTTTACCCCCAACTGGATCGTGCAGTATCTGGTGCAAAACTCGGTGGGTCGCTACTGGCTGCAAACCTATCCTGATTCGGCGTTGCCTCGTGCCATGCCTTACTTTGTTTTCCCTGGTGAGCAACCTATCGAAGTTCAGGATGAATATGCTCGTTTCACGCCTGATAGTATCGAGCCCGAATCGATCAAGGTACTCGACCCGGCCTGTGGCTCCGGCCATATTCTGGTGGAAGCCTACAACCTGCTCTATCGCATCTACGAGGAGCGCGGCTATCGCAGTCGCGAGATCCCCGAACTTATTCTCAAGCACAACCTGTTTGGCCTCGATATCGACGACCGCGCCGCCCAACTGGCGGGGTTCGCCCTGCTGATGCGGGCCCGTCAGGATGATCGTCGTCTGTTCACTCGTGATCTCACCCTGCATATTCACGCCCTGCAGGAGAGCCGCCACCTCAATATTCCTAAGCTTTGGCAGGCGCTAAACCTCAATGCCGACTGGGATCGTGGTCAGGTACAAGATATGTTTGCCGTGGCTCCCGCCACCCTCGCCGCTAATGACCCGCGCTTGAGCCTGCTTAACGACCTGCACCGCAGTTTCTTGGCTGCCAAAACCTTGGGGTCGCTTATCGAAGTACCCGCCGAGCAGGTGCAGGCCATCGACGATCTCTATGCCACCTTGCAAACTTTGAGTATCAGCGGTGATGCGATGCAAAAGCCCGCCGCCAAGGAATTGCTACCGCTGTTGGCACAAGCTGCGGTACTGGCTCGTCGTTACGATGCGGTGATTGCCAACCCGCCCTATATGGGCAGCAAGGGGATGAACGGAGATCTGAAAGAGTTTGCCAAAAAGCAGTTCCCAAACAGCAAATCGGATCTGTTCGCCATCTTTATCGAACGCAATCTCGACTTGACCACCGCAGCAGGCGTGGTCGCCATGATCACCATGCAAAGCTGGATGTTCCTCTCCTCTTACGAGGCGCTGCGAGCCCGTATTCTGGGTCAACACACCATCTTGGGCATGGCGCACTTGGGCGCACGTGCTTTTGACAGTATTGGCGGTGAGGTGGTATCGACCACCGCCTTTGTGCTGGCCCGGCCTCATCTACCCACCTATCAGGGGGCTTATTTCAGGCTGGTGGATGGGAACTCGGAAGCCGAAAAAGCGGCGATGTTTAAAGAGGCGTTGGCATGAGCGGGACACCTAAAAATTACATCAAAGTTCGCGATGATAAGCGACCGATAGAGTTTGTAACCGACGAAAACGGATTCAAACTGAGTGAGGGGCAGGAGACATCTTGGGTAAGCGGTGACACTTTTACCCAAAAGGAGCTTCGTTCCCGTATCGAGCCTTGGCTGACCTCACTGTTCCAGTCAGAACACCTTTCGCTGTTGGCGGGTTCTGGGCTGACGCATGCCGTGCATTATCTTGCTGCAGGAAAGGGCGCTGCCGGTATGGGGGCGCTGACATTGAGCAACCATCATACCGCTATCACTCAAGCCGCAGAGAAAGCTGCGGATGCTGCCGGGCGAGAGAAAGGTAACCTGGAAGATCAACTGCGCGTCGCCAACGAGTTGTTGCGTGGTTTGGAGATCATGCAGGACAGCAAGGCTGATGCTCTGCGAAGCGAACTTGAAGGTGGCATGAAGACATTCGCACACTCAATTCTGCAGAGCGAATCAGGCATTGCTACAGCAGAAGAAGCCAAGCGCGAGCAGGCCTTCAATACCTTGGTAACATTCCTGATGAGCTTCGCCAGCCGCACCGGGGTACGCGACCGTCTCAATATCTTTACCACTAACTACGATCGATTGATTGAGGCGGGGGCCGAACTGGCTGGACTGCACCTGCTGGACCGATTCTTGGGCAACCTGATGCCGATTTTCCGCTCCTCTCGACTCGATCTGGATATGCATTACAACCCGCCTGGTATTCGAGGAGAGCCGCGTTATCTGGAGGGCGTAGCACGCTATACCAAGTTGCATGGTTCGGTGGACTGGGTGCAGACAGGCAAGGACATTCGCCGCATCGGCCTGCCGTTTGGAGCCGAGAAGGTTACTCCTTACATACAGGCACCGGGCCTTGATGGAGTAACTGCCAATAAGTTGATGATTTATCCGAATGCAGCCAAAGACCGTGAAACCGCCGATTACCCCTATGTAGAGCTGTTTCGCGATCTGGCTGCTGCCGTGTGTCGCCCTAACAGCACCTTGGTGACCTATGGCTACAGCTTTGGCGATGAGCATATCAACCGCGTGATCCGCGACATGCTGACCATCCCTTCAACCCATCTGGTCGTTATTTCTTACGACGATCCGCTTGGGCGCATCATGAAAACCTATGAAGATATGGGCAGACCCTCGCAAATCAGCCTGTTGATTGGCCCGGCATTGGCTGATCTGGCGATACTGACCGAAAGCTACCTGCCCAAAGCCGCCATCGATAAGACCACCTTCCGCATGAGCGAGCTGCTCAAACAGCGTTGGGGCACATCACAGACCGAAGATAAAAAACCACCGGAGAGTGTGACGCTATCAGCTGGAGGGCTACCGGAATGAGACTCTCCCCATTGGCGTATGCCGACTCTTTGCGTATTGGCACCATCGACTTCGTCTCGCCAGACGAAATCAAGGTGCTGATCGATATCGAAGCTCCCGATGGTGTGGCGCTCAATACCGGTACACCACGCCCGTTCCCGCGCATCAACGGCTATGTACTGATCCCCAGCGATGAGGGATATCTGGTAGCCCAAGTGGAATGGATCACCATCGAGCGTTCCCAGTACCCCAAACGTAAAGGGATGCAGGATTTTGGTCTGGTAGATTTGCCCTATCCCCTACGCAAGATGAGCTTGAACCCGCTGGGCGTATTGGCTTACGAGGGGAGGGATAAGAACGATGAAGACTCTTATCGCTTCCGGCGTGGCGTAGAGAGCTATCCTACGGTCGGTGAAGCGGTGTTGTTACCGACCCCAAGCCAGCTGCGGGCCATCGTCGAGTCGGGTGACAACCGTCGTATCAAGATTGGCACCAGCCCACTCGCAGCTAATGCCGAGGTGAGAATTGACCCCGATCGCCTGTTTGGCCGCCATTTAGCCGTATTGGGTAACACAGGTAGTGGTAAATCCTGCTCGGTGGCCGGGCTTATTCGCTGGTCCATGGATGAAGCCCGCAAAGCTCGTGGCGGTGAAGACCCCAATGCCCGTTTTATTGTGCTCGATCCCAACGGCGAATACGCCAACACCTTCCGCGATATGAGTAAGGTGCGGGTGTTTGCCGTCGAGCCCTCCGAAGGCATTGAGCAACTGCAAGTCCCCCTCTGGTTCTGGAACAGTGCCGAATGGAGTGCGTTTACTCAAGCCAGCGCTAAGGCGCAGCGGCCGACCCTAGTACAGGCATTGAGAGCGGTTCGTGACGGGGCGTTATCTTCAGTTGCCACACCCAGCCATGAGATGCGTCGTTATCTTAGGACTCTCGTTTCTGCCATTCAGATTGAAAAAAATACAGGTAATCCTTGGAAGGGGGCTGGGCCCGCAAAGGGTTTCCGTGATCGATTGATCAAATGGAAAGAAGGTTTGGTGGATAGTGCCGCTTTTCATCAGACAGAAAGTGATGCAATTACAGGGTTGATTCAACACATCACCCAGCTCTTGAGCTCACATCAAGGTGATTGGCCAGCGATATTTACCTTGCAAGAAATCAGTACGCTATTTAATCAGTTGAGCCTGACGCACTCTGTGTTTGGTGGCAGCGACACCGACATCTTGCCCATCGATGCAGACGTACCGCGCCCGTTTACCGGCGATCAGTTGCTACGAAGCGTCGAAGCCACGGCGGAACTACTCAGTGTGTCCGAGTATGTCGAGACCATGCTAATGCGTATCCGTACCATCTTATCTGACAGTCGCATGAAGGTTGTCTCAGGCGATGCCAATGGACTGACACTGGATGAGTGGCTGCGCGACTATATCGGTGACAATCAAGCCTCCAACGGCTCAGTGACTATTATCGATCTCTCGCTAGTTCCTGCCGAAGTGGTGCATATCATCACCGCCGTGATTGCGCGGATGACGCTCGAATCTTTGCAGCGCTATCGAAAATTAAACCACGGTAAAACGTTGCCCACCGTGCTGGTGATGGAAGAGGCGCACACCTTTATCAAGCGCTATCACGACGACGCGGAAAACCAGAACTCGGCCGCCATCTGTTGTCAGGTATTTGAGAAGATCGCCCGTGAAGGTCGTAAGTTTGGGCTCGGTTTGGTGCTCTCCTCGCAGCGTCCCAGTGAGCTCTCGCCGACCGTGCTCTCCCAATGCAACAGCTATCTGCTGCACCGCATCAGCAACGATCGCGATCAAGAGTTGGTACACAAGCTGGTGCCTGACAACCTGCGCGGCTTGCTGCGAGATCTCCCCTCACTGCCTTCCCGCCACGCGATTCTACTCGGTTGGGCATCCGAACTGCCGGTCTTGGTCCAGATGAATGCTCTGCCTGAAAAACACAGACCAAAATCGGATGATCCTGATTTCTGGGCAGTTTGGTCAGGCGAAGGGCTGGCTATCGACGAACAGGGTGAGCCGCAAGAGCGCGCCGTTAATTGGAAAACCGTTGCGGATGATTGGCAGCAAAACAGCGGTGAAGTTGAACAACCAGATTTGCATCAAGGGGAAGCAGAATGAGCCAGCAAGATAATAAAGAGATGGCTAAACACTTTTACCGTGCTTCAGCAGCGGATTTTGGAAAGATTCCAGGTAGCCCGATTGCATATTGGGTTAGTAATAAGATTAGAACCATTTTTGCTGAAGAAAATAGCATCTCACAACGCATTGATGCTAGACAAGGTCTCGGTACAGGAGCTGATTCAGTATATTTTCGTTTTTTCTGGGAGGTGAGTTTTTCAACGATGGCCATTGGCTTTCCCTCTGCAAATGAAGTTTGGAAAAATAAAAATCTTAAATGGATTCCTTTGAATAAAGGCGGTTCGTTTAGAAAGTGGTCTGGAAATCGTGATTTTGTTATAGCTTTTGATGAAGTATCTAGAAATAAGCTTAAAGAAATTGGCAACCACTTGCCATCAGAAGATAGATACTTTAAGTCTTTTGTCTCATGGTCAGACATTACATCTGCGACCAATTCGTTTCGATATTTTGAACAGGGTTATCTGTTCTCAAATACGGGGCATTGCGCATTCCCTAAAGATGAGTTTGAAAGTTTTCTATTGTTAGCCTATTGCAATAATCGCTTTGTCGATAAAATGACGAAGATATTAAATCCAACAATTCACTTTCATGTTGGATACTTCAACTTACTTCCTTATCCAACACGGTTGTTTGAAAGAAGTGAACGTTTGGTATCAATGGTTAGGCAACTAGTTGAATTTGCGTCTAATGATTGGATTTCTTACGAAAATACTTGGGATTTTCGATCCTCGCCATTGCTCGTCTTAGACAATACAGAGAAAAATCTTAGATCAGCGTTTCAAAAATGTTGTAAGCACTGGTTGGATACCACCCTCGAAATGCAGCGCCTCGAAGAGGAAAACAACCGCCTGTTTATCGACGCCTATGGCTTGCAGGATGAACTGACACCCGAGGTGCCGTTATCCGAAATCACCCTGACCTGTAACCCGCACTATCGCTATGGCGGCAATCTAACTGATGAAGAGCGGGAAGCCAGACTGCAATCGGACACCCTCGCCGAGCTGATTTCCTATGCCATCGGTTGCATGATGGGCCGCTATTCGCTGGATCGTGAAGGCTTGGTGTACGCCCATGCCGGCAACGAAGGCTTTAAAGCGCTGGTGGAGGAGGGGGCCTACGCCACCTTTGCCGCCGATGAGGATGGCATCCTGCCGCTCACTTCAGATAACTGGTTCCCCGACGATGTGGCGGCGCGATTCGAGGCGTTTATCCGCACCGTCTGGGGCGCTGAAACCTTGGAAGAGAACCTGCAATTTATCGCCGATAGCCTCTGCCTTGCTGCCATCAAACCGGTGAAAAAAGGGGGCGAGACGGCCCGCGAGACCATCCGCCGCTATCTCTCGACCCAGTTCTTCAAAGACCACCTGAAGACCTACAAGAAGCGCCCCATCTACTGGCTGTTTAGTTCAGGCAAAGAGAAGGCCTTTGAGTGTCTGGTCTATCTGCACCGCTACAACGAAGCCACCCTGCCACGGATGCGCACCGAATATGTGACTCCGCTGCTCGGCCAGATGGCCGGCCGCATCGATCGCCTGCGACTGCAACAGGCCGAAGCAGGTACGGCGGAGGCCAAGCGCATCGGTAAGGAGATCGACACGTTGTCCAAGCAACTGACCGAGTTGCGTGCCTTTGACGATGAGCTGAAGCACCACGCCGATATGCGCATCCGCCTGGATCTCGATGACGGCGTCAAGGTCAACTACGGCAAATTCGGCACCCTGCTCAGCGATGTGAAAGCTATCACCGGCGATAAGGGCGAGTGATCGACCTATCGTCCATGAAATCAAGGCGAGAGCTGCCGCTTGTGCGGCAGCTCTCATTTTGCTTATTGCCGTTCAAGGTAGAGGGTTATCCCTTGGACTTGA
Organism: Aeromonas simiae; assembly: GCF_014892695.1. Lineage (NCBI taxonomy): Bacteria > Pseudomonadati > Pseudomonadota > Gammaproteobacteria > Aeromonadales > Aeromonadaceae > Aeromonas > Aeromonas simiae. The sequence goes on along the minus strand of NZ_CP040449.1, from coordinate 2,261,729 downwards.
CTGGTGAGAGCGTAGTATTTTATTGATATTTATCATGAATCGGTGGCGTGAATATGGATATTAATATTGCAAGCAGATATTACAAGTACAGAGAAGATGAAGATCTGGCATTTATTGCTCACTGCACCCATGAGCAACTCGCGCCACTGGTTAGTTATTTGACTATTGATCGTGATGGCAAGCCAAGATTGGCTGAAACCTTGACCAATAACCCCGAATTTAAAGCAAACAAGCATGATTTTTCTCGGGCATGGCAAGCCATCTGCACTGAACTGCAAACATATGGCAACTCGACAGCATTAAATATCGTGACCAGAAAGGGGGCTGCGTATAAGGATATTGTGCAGTTCACTGCAAAATCCGTTGGCTGCGCGATAGACAAGCAGAGTGATGTGCAGACCCTCGAGCAGGCGATAGTAGCCAAAGTGCTGGAGTTGCAGATGGATAAGATGACGCAGGCTGAACGGGAAGCGTTTATTAAAACCATGAAGAATGACTATCAAGTGAATAATGTCGATCCTTTAAAGTGGACGGTCAGGGATTTTAGTGTGATATCGGGCGTACTAGCGGGGGCATTCGGTGGGGCTGCTGCGGCTGGAGCTATGCTGCTGCCAAGAGCATTATTATTTTCTAGTCCACTTGGGCTAGTTGGCGGATTATTCAGTGCTGTGGTTGAGGGGCCAGCACTGCGAGTCACCTTGCCCTGTGTGATCCATATCACCATGTTGCGTGAATTCCATCGCCACGGTAACCCATTTAAATAATGTTGACAACACAAGGAGATTGTGATGCTTGAAGAGACGATCAAAGTCATTATGGTGCCAGATTGGGATAAGGTTGACCCTGAAATTATTAAGTTGATCAAAACTGGCCATATGCATCTTCGGGAAGGTGTTGTCTATTGGGCCAAGGGTAAAAAATTATCAGAAGGGGCGGGAAGTATTGTAAAACACCTCCCATTTAAGGAAATGACGGTAGATGTCAGCCAGGGCGTTAATGTCGAGCAGTTGATGAAAGCAACCGCCGCCATGCAGAAAAGCATCGGCCTAGCGGTCGGATTATCAACCGGAATTATTCTCGCTGCAATAGTGATTCAAACCGCCTATCTCTCTCAAAAGCTCAATAAAATCCAGGCGTCGATAGACAAAATTGCTGTTGAAATTCAAACTCAAAATCAGCTCTTTTATCTTGAAAAACTTTCATCGTATATGGGTAGCATTATGGCGGCCCATGAAATGTTGGCTGTTTCAAAAGATAGCGAGGCATACCCTGAGGTGATTGCACCATTATTGGCAACACTTGCTCAGCAAAGAAATGAATTGTGTACATTCTTGATGAACCTGATTGGCTGGATCGATCACAGTAAAGCAATCGAGAATAAAATTACCGATGAACATGCTGCATTGATTGTTGATTTTGTGACAAGCGTATTGGACGTCATGCCGAAATCAATATATGTGGAGTCTGCTCTTTATACCATTCTTGGTAAATATCATCATGCAGATGCACTTGTTGAATCGGCAGCAATAAAATACAAATCTGTTTTGAACTCTTATCGACTTTGGGCAAGTGATGGTTATGATAAGTGGTTGGTAGGGCAAGGCAGTCGTAGCAGTCATCTGCTGGTTAATAAATTTCCTGACATTAAAAACTTGTTACACTCTATTGAAAATCAGCTGCTGTTGGGTGATAGCCAGCAATTATGCAAACAGCAACTGGAGTGTTTTGTGACACCGTAACATAGCACGGGATTGTCAGATGTTATCAAGAGGACAGGTAGCTGACCTGTCTTCTCTACTTCCTAGCCGAGTCCACTGGTTGCGCTTGACAAAGCGGACTATACGATGAACTCAGATCCTACGCTATACGGATTGCTCCATGAACTCTAAGAGCATTTCGATTACCATACGGTTTTGTTGTAAATCGGAGCCTAACGGCTTGTCGTGACGGATTTTTATGGATATCACTCAGCTCCAAACCGGGCTAAACAAGAAATTCGAACAGAGCCGGATCGTCTTTTGGCATGATCCCGAGCAGAGCTTTACAGCACAGCTGGCAGAGCTTGCCGATCCCCAGGCCGGTTTGACCCGCGAAGGCCAGCCTGTGGTGGTGCTCAACATGTCACAGCACTCCCAATTACAGGTGAGAAGGCGCATAGAACTCGATGAGCCTACCACGCCATTTCTGCTCTACTGGCCAAGCCTTGAGCCTGCAGCAGCCAAAGATTGGCTGCTCGATATGCGTCGCTATAGCGTCACCTTCTACGCCGATGCGGCCTCGATCCTGCTCAACGAGTTGGGGCTCGCCAATATGTCGCTGCGCGACTACATCGCATCCCGTCACAGCTTTTTTGCCAGCAAAGAGCGCACTGTCGCGCTCAAGCGTCGGCTGGATGGTCGCAGTGGCATAGAAGATGAGTTGTCGCTCGATCTCAAGATGATGAGCGTGTTGCTCGGTTGCCACGCCCAACTCGCTGACTTGATAAAGGCCTTGGGCGAACGTTTGCTGGATGAGGTTGATAGCGACAGCGATGGCGTTACTGCCACGGCATTAGCTCCTTTGGAACAACATGGTTTGTTGCCCAGTTTTTGGCAGTTGATGGCCCGCGATTATGGCTACCAGGTGGCGGAGGAGACAGAACCTTCGTTGCGTGAACTGGTGCGCAAGCTATTTGTCAGCGAGTGTTATGAACAACTCGATGCCGCCGGTGTTGCCGGTCGCCCCGCCTGGTTGCAGTCACAGTTGCTGGCTACGCCGACCGGACGTGCCAATGCCATGGCGTTGTTGGCCAGTTGGCGTGATTCTACCCAGTACAGCGGTCAGTTTGCCGCTCTTTCGGCCAAAGTGGCCGCACAACTTGAGCTTCATTCCCGCCTCGCCAGTCTGGCTACCCAGGATATCTGGCTGTGGGCCGAGGTAAGTGGCTTTGAGGCTGTCGAACAGGCGTTGATCCGTGAGCTGGTGAGTGGATTGATGAGCGGCGATTTGGCATTAGGCCGGGTCGAGTTTAGTCAGCTTATTTCCCGTCGTCGGCAAGGTTTTTGGGTAAGCACCGATCCCAAATATGCCCATCTCTATCAGGCGCTACAACAGGCCGAGATCCTGTTGGAACTGCGCCGCGCTTACCCGGACGGTTTTCATTATCCCACTGCTCAGGCGATGTACCTCGCTTATGAGGCCGAGTTGTTCCTGTTTGATGCGGCCTATCGTCTCTTCAACGAGGCGCTGTTGCACTTACAGGAGCAATCGGTCGAGGTGTTGGCGGCCTTGGCTGACAAGATTGAGGATCTGTACGTCAACTGGTATCTCTACCAGCTCGGTTTAGCGTGGGATGGCTTGCTTGCCAAAGAGCAGCAAATGGCCCGTTGGGAGATGGGGATCCCGGCTCAATCACGCTTCTACGAGACAGTGATTAAGCAGCGCCTGAGCCAGGCCGGTGTGAAGCGGCAGTTTGTGATCATCAGCGATGCCTTGCGCTATGAAGTTGCCCATGAGTTGCAAGGTGAGATCAATGAAGGCAAGCGTTTCTCGGCGCAGCTGAAAAGCCAGTTGGGGGTGTTGCCAAGTTACACTCAGCTCGGGATGGCGGCCCTGTTACCCCATCAGCAGCTGGATTATGCGCAAGGGAACTCCACCGTGTTGGTGGATGGCCAGAGCAGCGCAGGGCTGGACAATCGCAGCGCCATTCTGGCCAAGGTGGGTGGGATCGCCATCTCTGCCAAGGCGCTAAAAGGCTGGACTCGGGCCCAGGCCAATGAGGCCATTGGTGATGCGCGGGTGATCTATATCTACCACGATATTATCGATGCGATAGGTGACAAGCTGGCGACCGAGCAGCAGACCTTTATGGCGGTACGTCAGGCCATCGAGGAGCTCAATGGCTTGGTCAGTCGAGTCATCAACGGATTTGGGGTGACTCGGGTGGTGATCACCGCCGATCATGGCTTCCTGTTCCAGCGGGTTGCGCCGGAAGTCGCGGTAAAATCCCAGCTAACACATGAGCCAACCGGAACGCTTGAGGCCAAGAAGCGTTACCTGATAGGCCGCAATCTGCCCACCAATGACGATGTATGGCATGGCCGGATCGGTGATACTACCAAAGGCCAATCCGATGTGGCCTTCTGGTTGCCCAAGGGGGTGAGTCGCTTCCATTTTGTCGGCGGTGCTAGATTCGTTCATGGTGGGGCCATGTTGCAGGAGGTCTGCGTGCCACTGCTTGAGGTGCAGGAATTGCGCGGCAAGAAGCAGGCGCAGCATGAGAAGACGAAGGTTAACATTGTGCCTGTGTATCAACCCATCAAGCTGGTCAATGCCATCGACAAGATCCGTTTCCTGCAAACCGATGCGGTGGATGAGCGCCATAAGCCACGGACGTTGCGCTTTGTGGTCGTCGATAGTACCGGGCAGTCGGTATCGGCCCTCGAAAAGTTAACCTTTGATGCGACCTCCGGTAGTCTGGAACAACGTCAGCAGGATGTGCGCTTGAAGCTCACCGGTACGGATTTTGACCGTAAGGCGCAGTATCAGCTGCTGCTGCAAGATGATGAAGATGGCATTGAGCTGGCCCGTTATCCGGTAACCATCGATCTGGCCATCCAGAATGATTTCGGTTTTTGATCTCGGGCAATGAGAGTCACTCAGATGCACTCACGCTTGTGTTCACGTTAAGCCAATAGACGTGGGGCCCTGACAGGTTTGTGCCCCGGAGTAACCCTGATGTCACATCATGATCGTCCCTCCACCGAGGGAGAGTTTTTAGGAAAAGAGACGCCGCAAGGGCAGGCGGCGTCGGTAACACATATCACGAACAATGTGGTGATCCAGCAGATGGATGTGTATCCCGGTGATAGCGGATACAGCGCTGACCATGGGGAGCAGGAGCAATACGGCGTTCAGGCTAGTCTGAGCCCAGAGGATGAGTTGGCTCAGCATGTCAGCCTGGATCTGGATGCCCGTTTGAACCGCTACTTCAAGGGAAAGGTGGTTCGCAAGGATTTGACCAAACAGCTCAAGGAAGGGGCGAACGTCCCTGTCTATGTGCTGGAATACCTGCTCGGCATGTATTGTGCCTCCGATGATGATGAGGTCGTGCGGGAGGGGCTGGAGAACGTCAAAAAAATCCTGGCCGAGAACTACGTGCGTCCCGATGAGGCAGAGAAGGTCAAGTCGCTGATCCGTGAACGCGGCAGTTTCAAAGTGATCGACAAGGTGGGAGTCAAACTTAACCAGAAGAAAGATGTTTACGAGGCGCAGCTCTCCAACCTCGGCATCAAGGATGCGGTTATCCCGGCCAATATCGTCAAGCAAAACGAGAAACTGCTCACTGGCGGGATCTGGTGCATCATCACTCTCAATTACTTCTATGAAGAGGGGCAGAAGATCTCGCCCTTCTCCATTTTCACCCTGAAGCCGATCCAGATGCCCTCCATGGACATGGAGGAGTTGTTTGCGGCTCGTGCTCATTTCAATACCGATCAGTGGCTGGATGTGTTGATCCGCTCCATCGGCATGGAGCCGACCAACTTGCAGCAACGGGTTAAGTGGCATCTGTTGACTCGGATGATCCCCTTCGTCGAGAACAACTACAACGTCTGTGAGTTGGGGCCACGCGGCACTGGTAAGAGCCATGTTTACAAAGAGTGCTCGCCCAACTCCCTGCTGGTATCGGGTGGCCAGACGACAGTGGCTAACCTGTTTTACAACATGAGTTCGCGTCAGGTTGGTCTGGTGGGAATGTGGGATGTGGTGGCCTTTGATGAGGTGGCGGGGATCACCTTCAAGGATAAAGACGGCGTACAGATCATGAAGGATTACATGGCTTCGGGATCCTTCTCCCGTGGTCGTGATTCAATCGAGGCAAAAGCCTCCATGGTGTTTGTCGGCAACATCAACCAGAGTGTCGAGACCCTGGTCAAGACCAGCCATCTGCTGGCGCCGTTCCCTGAAGCGATGATCGATACGGCCTTCTTTGATCGCTTCCATGCCTATATTCCCGGCTGGGACATCCCCAAGATGAGGCCGGAGTTTTTCACCAATAGCTATGGTCTGATCACCGATTATCTTGCCGAGTATATGCGCGAGATGCGTAAGCGCAGTTTCTCCGACGCCATCGATCGTTACTTCAAGCTGGGCAATAACCTGAATCAGCGCGATGTGATCGCGGTACGTCGTACCGTTTCAGGTCTGCTCAAGTTGCTGCATCCGCACGGGGTATTCGACAAGGAAGATGTGCGCCGTTGTTTGACTTATGCCCTAGAGCTGCGTCGTCGCATCAAAGAGCAGTTGAAGAAGCTCGGTGGCATGGAGTTTTTTGATGTGCATTTCAGCTACCTCGATAACCAGACACTCGAAGAGTTCTTCGTCAATGTGCCAGAGCAAGGTGGCAGCCAGCTGATCCCGGAGGGGTTAGGCAAGCCCGGTGTGGTTCACATGGTCACCAAAGGAGGGGCCGGGCAATTGGGTCTCTATCGTTTCGAAACCCAGATGACGCCCGGCAACGGCAAGCATTCGACCTCTGGGCTGGGTTCCAATACGCCAGCGAAGGAGGCGATCCGGGTCGGTTTCGATTACTTCAAAGGAAATCTGAATCGGATCAGCGCAACGGCCAAGTTCTCCGAGCATGAGTACCATCTGCATGTGGTCGAGCTACATAACTCAGGCCCCAGCACCAAAACCAGTCTGGCTGCCTTGGTCGCATTCTGTTCCATCTTGATAGGCAAGCCGGTGCAGGAACAGATGGTCGTGTTGGGAGACATGACCTTGGGGGGCGTTGTTAATCCGGTCGAAGATTTGGCGGGGAGCTTGCAGCTGGCCATGGACAGTGGCGGAAAACGGGTATTGCTGCCCATGGCATCGGCATCCGACATACCGACAGTGCCAGCTGAGATTTTCTCCAAGTTTCAGATCAGCTTCTATGCCGATCCAGTGGATGCCGTTTACAAGGCATTAGGGGTTCAGTAGAGAGCCAAAAAAAGAAGTCTTGGGCAAAGGGTGAGCATGTGGTTCACCCTTTGCCAGCGTTACGCCGCCGTGCCGATTTTACGCCTCTGTTGTTTGAACATTGCCGCTTTCTTGCCGGTAGACATCCAGATAGAGGTAACCATAGCTGGCCCTTGGATTGGCCAGGCAGACCCAATCCCCCTGCCTCAACGTCACCAATTTATCTTGGTCACTCAGCAGCTCCCCTTGTTGAAAGAGTTTGCTAAGGCGCTCAATAAACCCCGGTAAAACGGTGTCGATGTCGGTGATCCACTGCTCGTCGGCCTCGCCATAGACGCCGCTGCGATCCCAGAGTAGGGAGACTCCGTTTCGTTCGACAATGGCCCGTGCGCCAAAACGGGGTTGAACCTGGGTATGTAATCCCCAACTGCCTATCGTGCTCATGTTCTTTACTCCAATTGATGTTCGGTCGTCATACAGGTCACCGCTGGACCCTGGTTTATCACCCGTGTCCCAAGCGGACCTCTTGACTGGCGTAACCGTTACAAATGCCCACGCTCTGCCAGCGACACCACGCCCTCCGCCCCCACCACCAGATGATCCAGCGTGCGGATATCGACCAGCGCTAGGGCGCTTTGCAGTCGCTGAGTGATCTCGATATCTGCACGGCTGGGTTCTGGGTAACCTGAGGGATGGTTGTGGACCAGCATCAGCGCGGCGGCATTGTGGTGCAGCGCCCGCTTGACCACGTCGCGGGGGTAGACGGTCGCAGCGGAGAGGGTGCCGAGAAACAGCTCCTAGTAGGCCAAGATCCGGTGCTGGTTATCGAGGAACAGTGCGGCGAACACTTCGCGATCCCGCGTTTGCAGCAGCCCTTGTAGCGCTTGGTGGGCCAGATGCTTGTCGGTGAGGGCTACGCCTTTGGCGAGCTTCTGGCTGGCCAACGCCTGGGCGATGGTGAGCAAGTCGTCGTCGGTGACTAAGTCGGTCACCCGATAGGTGCCGGGTTGCTCCCCGGCGGTGAGTTTCTGATGCAACATGATTGATCCTCCAAAGCGTTCGCCCCACTGGCCGATGGGCCGGTGGGGTGTATTTTTTTGCGATAAAGGTGTGGTGATTGCGGTGGGTGGGTCAGTGGGGGCCTGGGCCAGTCCTTGCGGTGTCAGGTTGTGCAACGGGAGGTGGTAACTGGTGGCCAGCAGGTTCCCGATGCCATAAAGCCACTCCAGTTCCGGGTGATCGCACAGCCATTCGGCCAGTGCGTCGCCTCGTTCGGTCTGGTAGCGTAGGTAGAGGGGGTAGCCATCGACCCGTAGGCCGTAGTCCCGCACCACCTGAATGTGCCCGCCACTGTCGTGAACCCCTCCAGCTCAAGGGCAAGCGGTAATTCGTGAGTCATCACACACCTCCTAATCTCCGCTGACAGTGACGCTGAAGCATTTCAGCCCGCAGTAGGCGATGAAGTTGCGCTGCCACAGCTCGAACAGCTCTCGCGCTTCTGCCAGTCGCAGCGGCCCCCAGCCCTGCATAAAGTGCTCGCCGTCGAGGAAGTTGAAATCGAGTTCCTTACACAGCCCCGCATCCTGGCCAAGTCCCTGGTAACTGAAATCGGTCACGTAGTCGAACAGCCTAGATTGGCCCCTTGAAGATCCAGACACTTCGCCCCTCTTAACTTAAGAGGTAGTCTTGGAGCTATGTTCAGTACTAGTCACAACGAGAAGATGGTCGAAGTGTTAACAGGGGCCGAGCGCCGTCGACGCCGGACTCCACAAGAAAAGATCGCCATCGTGCAGCAGACCTTTGAGCCCGGGATGACCGTCTCTCATGTTGCTCGCTTGCACGACGTCAACGCAAACCAGCTTTTCAAATGGCGTAAGCAATTCCAAGAAGGGTCTCTCACGGCGATCACCGCCGGTGAGGATGTTGTTCCTGCTTCCGAGTTGGCTGCTGCCATCAAGCAGATCCGAGAGCTTCAGCGTCTGCTCGGGAAGAAGACCATGGAGAACGAGATCCTCAAAGAAGCCGTGGAGTATGGTCGAGCAAAAAAATGGATTGCGCATGCGCCCTTGTTGCCGGGGGACGACGATTAAGTGCTGTGAGCCAGGCTCTTAATGTATCGCGTGCGCAGCTATCCGTTCGTGTTCATCGAAAACCGGGTTGGCAAGATGGTCGTCATCATCGCCAGCGTGATGATGCAGCCTTACTTGGCCGTATCATGGAGGCGATGGCAGAGCTTCCCTCCTATGGCTATCGCCGGGTCTGGGCGCTGTTACGGCGTCAGTCTGAGGCAACAGAACAACCTGTGGTAAACGCTAAGCGGGTATATCGCGTCATGCGCGAACATGGCTTGCTGCTGGAAAGAAAACCAGCTGCACCATTGGCCCAGCAGGCACATAAGGGGCGTGTTGCCGTCAAGGAGAGCAATCGACGGTGGTGCTCAGATGGCTTCGAGTTTCGCTGCGATAACGGTGAAAAACTACGTGTCACGTTCGCCATGGATTGCTGCGATAGGGAAGCGTTGGACTGGGCGGCCAGTACTGGGGGTTACGATAGTGACACTGTGCAAGATGTCATGCTGAGGTCTGTCGAACATCGCTTTGGGGATTCGTTGCCGGCATCACCGGTGGAGTGGCTGACTGATAATGGCTCGGCGTATCGAGCCCATGAGACCCGCGCGTTTGCACGAGAAATCGGGTTGGAGCCCAGAACGACAGCAGTGAGAAGCCCACAGAGTAACGGTATAGCGGAGAGCTTCGTGAAGACGATGAAGCGAGACTATATCGAGATGATGCCAAAACCGGATAGCCGAACAGCGGTAGGCAATTTGGCTATCGCGTTTGAGCATTATAACGAGCACCACCCGCACAGCGCCTTGGGATACCGTTCACCACGGGAATTTCTGCGCAGTCGGGTATCACAACCCTAAGCGGGAAAAAGTGTCTGGACCTATGGGGTCAAATCCACAGCCAGTCATCGAGACCACACACTAGGCGGATCTCGACCGGGTGAACGCCGCCTTGTTCGGCGCTATAACCGGGGTTGCGGAAGTTGAAGGTGAGCTGGGTGCAGCGACTCAGGTCGAGGTTGGTACGCTCTACTTCCTGGCTGAGCAGGATCAGCAGCGCCTGACTAACGGGCAGGTTGATGCCGTCTCGGTTGAAGATAATGGTCATGGGATTGCTCCTTGCGTGGTGATTAAGGGGTTAGAGCGATGAATGAAGGGGGGTTAGTCGTCGGTGAGCCATTTGAACAACCGGTGTGTGCCATAGGCGACCGCAACGCCCACGGCCAGCGGTGCCCATGCCGGTGCGCTGACGGCGGTGACAGACAAGATGGTGCCGCTGGTCGCCGGAGCGCTGGCCAAGCTGACTGAGGCCCCCATCAAGCCGCTGGTGATGGCCTGACTACCTTGGCTGGATTTGAGCAACTGGCTGCCGGTGGCCGCGAGGGCGGTGGTAGCGTAATTCACCTGGGGTGAGCTGTGCCGGTCCTCAATGCACCACAGTACGAAGTGCTCGCAGTTGTTAAAGAGCAGGTGATAGTCCTGCTCACCCAAGCGGGAGAACGCCCGAGCCACGCATTCTTCTGGGCTGAATGGACAGCTTGGGTGAGAGACCACCTGCAGCGACTGCTCGCCGTGAAAATCATCGAGCACGCTCAGGACGATCTGGCCCGTTTGGCCATCGTTGGCAAACGGTCCCTGGTAGTGGATCACCTGCCCGTCTCCGACATAAAGGCCGTGGTGGCTGTAGCCGAGGCGCTGGACGGAGAGGTGGTCGCCGAGGTTGAGAGGGGGCATGGTCATAGCGGTTCCTTATGAACTGAAAATGAAAAAGGGCGTCACCATGTGGTGACGCCCTGTGGGATTTATGTTGTCGAACGAGTGAGGCTTACTGTTTGGTGAAGGTGAGCTGGGTACGCTCGAATGGGGCCTCCCGGTAGATGTTGGCGCCATCGGCAAAGAATTGCAGCTCTGCCTGGAAGGTTGTGCCGTTGAACGGTGTGGTCACGCGCAACAGATATTGCTGCGCCACATCGACACCATCGCAGACCACGCTCACTACCATGTCCCCGCCAACCGGTGCGAACAGCAATTCCTGACGCACGGTGGCGGGGTCGCCGCCACAGATACCCTGGCTGATACCCGCCTCACGGCTGGCCTTGAAGCTCAGCGGCGCGGTGCCAAACAGCAGTTCGGCGAACTCTTGGCCATCTGGGCTGGTATCGCTGCTCTGCACGCTCCAGCGCAGCGGCGAGCTGAAGAGCCCTTCTGCTAAAGTGGGCGTGCTGATGGCATTACCGCCATCAACCGCCGTGGTCTGCGTGGCGCTGGGCAAGCCGTTGGATTGCACGAGCTTGACGGTTGCCTTCAGTTCCAACGCGTCACCTTGCATGACCTGGTGTGGCAGTGGCCAGACATCGGCAAGGTCGGCAACGGGGGTGTAGTGATGGGTGGCAGTCAGGGTCTGGCTGGCACTATCAAACTGCCAGTCCTGAGTCATAAACGGCGTGCTATTGCCCGCGTATTTCAAGAACAATGGCTTGGTCAGCCCATCAGGCTGCTGTACATCCAACTGGTAGAAGCGATTAGCGAGGGTGAAGCCATTCGCCTGCTTCTGGTGATCCTGCTCCAGATAGGCCCCGGCCAGCGAGCGCCAGCGGGTCGGGTTGTAGTTTTGCAGCTCGACCTTGCCAAAGCCGGGGATGCTGCTGTCGAGTTCGGTCGCCGCGCACCCGCCACAAATCGGCTGGGCCAATTTGATGGCGCTGTCACCGGTATGGCTCAGCTTGTCATCGCGGGTGAGGTTGAAGGGAGACTGACCCAACGCTGGGGCGTTGATGGTCAGAGCCTGGTTATCCAGTTGGTTCACAAACTGCGTATCCCCTTGCACAGTGACAACGCTGGTGCGGGTTTCGTAGCTGCTGGGGGGGGCATTGGGATTGATGGGGTCTTCCCCTCTGAGCCAGAAGGTCAGGGCGCGGTGCTGTGTCCATGCGCCCTGGCTGTCGAGGTTCTCCTGGTCATCGCTTTGCAGGACATTGCCTACACACTGGTCGAGCGCCGTCAGGCTTGGATTGGCTTGCCAGCGGGCGAACTCGGCCTGGATGTCGAAGCCTTCGCAATAACTATCCTCAGGCAACGGGGCCGTGTCATGGGGAACGGGCGTGCCCTCGTTGGTGAACTCCGTGGTGTGGTAGCTGTAGAGACCATTCGCATCCTGACTGAAGGTGCCGCTGCGGATACTCTCGCCTTTGACGGTGGCATTGCCGCTCTCGTCGTAGGTCCAGTCCCAAGCGGAGTGCAGGTTATAATGCTTGCTGTCCCAGTTCTTGTGCTCCTCGTCGATAAAGCGGCGCAGTGGCTGCTGGGCATCGTAGCCTCCCTGCTCATCGAGCAGCCAGCGGGTGCTCTCGGTACGGGTCGTCTCGATGGCCTCAACCCGTTTGGTGTAGACAACCTCTTGCAGGCGGATTAGCTGCCAGATGTCCTGATTGCGGTTGTACTCGCGCAGATTGCGAATGCTGACCGTGACCGATTGCCATCCTTGCGGGTTGTTGGTGGCAAGGGCCGCCGCCAGCTTGGCTTGCAGGGTGCTTGCCTCAACGAGTTGCTGCTCTTTGGTGGCTGCCTCTTCAGCCAGGGCCGCACTGTGTTCGTCACCCGCCGCCAGATAGTCGCCAAACAGCTTCTGTTCGCTGGCCTCCTGCGTCGTCAGCCCCAGCTCGCTGGCAATCAGTTGTTTCTCCTTGGTGGCGATGCTGGATTGATACTGGGTCTTGCGCTCCCCAGGGGCGGTGCTGGTGACCAGTTGGTGGGTATAGGGGCTGACCACAAACTCGGCACCGTCAACGTAACCGAACAGGGTTGGGGTAGCGGCGGCCCGAGCAGCAGCCTTCAGCGAGGTGGCAGGAGCAGCAAGAATAGCCCATGCCTGACGGGCGTCGGCTTGCTGCGTTTCTGGCAGGGTGAAGCTGAAACGCCCCTGACTGTCGGTGGTGGTCTGCGGTTCGCCGTTGTCACATTGCTGGTTGGCGTTGAGGTCCAGGCAGGCGGCTTGCCCAGCCAGATAGTCGCCGGAGAGGGCGCGACCGGTTAGGGTGATATCGGCAGGAGCGCCATTGCCGCCATTATCACTACTGCTGTTGTCGCTGCCACCGCCGCAAGCACTGAGGACCAACGCGGCGATTAACGAGAGATGATGATGTTTTTTCATTATTTTTCTTCCTTGTGTTGAATACGAATCCGATGCGCCGGGAGATACCCCGGCATTATTTTTCTGTTGTCCTGAGGATGCGTTGCACGCTGGAAATGCTGATCCCCGTCTGCCTCGCGATCTCGGCCCTGGGTAACCCGCGCTTGGCTAGCGCCAGCACCTCGCGCCCCTTTGCCATCGCGGTGGGCTTGCGGCCCTTGTAGGCCCCACGCCGTTTGGCGAGCTCAATCCCCTCGGCTTGGCGTTCCAGCATCAACTCCCGCTCGAAGGTGGCGATGGCGCCGATCATGGTCAGCATCAACTTGCCGGTCGGGGTTGAGGTGTCGACGCCTAGGTTCAAGATGCGCAGGGCCACTTGTCGCTGTTGCAGGTACTCCGAAATTTCCAACAGGTGGCGAGTGTTGCGTGCCAGGCGATCCAGCTTGGTCACCATCACCACATCCCCCTCATTCACACAATCCAGCAGCAGGGCGAGCTGGGGCCGGTCATCGCTGGCGCCGCTCACCTTCTCCTGGAAAATCTTGCTGCACTCGGCCAGCGCTTGAAGCTGGGTATCCAGGCTCTGGCCTACCGTGCTCACGCGTGCATAACCTACCAGTGCCATGTTCTCCTCCCGGTCAATAGGGCAAGGTACACTGACACCCCTGGTCAAAAGCCTCAAAGAGACCTTATTGACCTGAAATGGGTGGGGAATAGCTGAAAAAGGTGCCTATTTCGTGAGGGGCAATAGGGCTTGATCTATTGACCCCAAACCAGTGATGGGAATACGCGACGGGCCGTTTTGTGACAGACGTCCCGTCGTGAGGTCGCAGCCGAACGCATCGCTACGAATTGATTTGAAAGGATTTAACGGTCGGTAGTACCGAGTTCAGGCATGGGGTGACGAAGGGTCAGCACCGCTGCCTAGCTTGTTGGTCAAGGGGGAGGGGCGAGGGCGGGAGCGTGCTGGCGTCGTTACTACCGCTGTTGCCATCGGCGGTGAGACTGATGATGCCTCGCCCGCCTCTGGCTCGGGATAGAACTCCTCCAGCAGCATCGGCACCTCTTCATCGATATCCTCAAATTGGCCATTGCGCAGCAGGTCGCGAGCGGCCTGCTCCATCTGGTCGATGGCGAGCCCCGCCTCTTGGTCTCGCCGGGCGGCCTCCTGTGCTTGCCTGACTGCCTCAGTCAGGTTGGTTTCTTCCCGCAAGGTCAAATCCACGTAGTAGACCGGTGTGCGGTACGACTGGGTGGTGCTCTTGGCCCGCAGCCGCAACGTGAGCGGCAGATAGCGGGTCAGACCGCCACTGACTGCCTCCAGGTACTTGAGCCGTGCCGCCAGGGTGCGTACCGAGTTGTAGCCGGTGGTGCGGAAGATAAAGCTGCCCAGCTCATCCCCTTGCCCCTCCACAAACAGGTTCAGTCGCCCGTACAGCTTGCAGCCCTGTTGCCCTGCAAAGGCGCAGCGCTCTGGTCCAGGGCAGCTGACCTCCTCCATGCCTTGCGCCCCCACACGTCTTGCCACCTCCCCATTCCCGACACAGAGCGGCCTGCCGGTTTGCCGGTCAAACGCACTGTATTCCGCCCGCAGGTTCAGGTCGCTGTCGTTGAACAGCACTCGCACCGGAATGGCGCGGATCTTGGTTTGTTCCTGACCTTGGCCACTCTTTTGCGATGAGTAGTGTTGATGCAGGGGATGGAGCAACCATCCCCCCTTTTGCTGTATCTGGGTGGTGAGGGTGAAGCTGTCATCCTTCTCCGGTACCCACTTATCCTGTTTTTGCACCAGCTTGCCGATGCAGATCCGCCCGATCACGGGCGGGGTGATCGCCAGTCCTTTGATCATGGTGTTTGCCTCAAGGGTTGAATGGTGAAACGGCGTACGCCGGGTACCGGTTTGACGTAACGGGTGAGCAGGTCAGGATGATCCTGACCGAGCTTATCCAGATCCGGTGCCAGGCGGTCTTTGCTGCGCTTCCAGGTGATCTTGCCATCGGCAAACAACCCGGCTGTCGCTTCACCCAAGGTGGCTTGCAGCCGCTGTTTGAGTTGTGACTCCTGCTGCTCGACGGCTTCCTTTTGCTGACGCAATCGCAGTAGCTCGCCAAACAGCTGGTTGAACTCGGGAGAATCGGAAAGATCCACCGTCTGACCATCGTCACGCGGAAACAGCCAGCTCAGGGCATTGGCGGCATCACTGGAGCCGTCAGGCTCAGGCTGCTGATCTTGTTGCACCATCTGCCAGAACTGCGCTTCCCGCTCGGTGAGATCTTGGATCTTCTCCTCATCACGTTCGATGCGGTAAATCCGAAAATCCTGGCCGCCGATGAGCACTGCCACCTCAGCCCAGGCATGGCCGGTAACAGCCAGCTGATGCAGTACCTGACACTGGTAAGCCACCGGCACTCCTTCCTCCCACTGGGGAGCGCTGTGATAGCTGGCAGTTTTGATCTCCAGAATGCCAGGCCCATCGGGGTGGCCGACTACCTCCCGATCGAGGTTGGCGAGCATGAAGGGATGCTCGGGGTGTTGCAGCACAGCATTGACCTGGCGCACCTTGTAGCCAGTGCGTTTGGCATAGACCTGCGCCAAGACCGGCTCCAGCTCAATGCCCCACAGTACCGCTTCCTTGTGGGAGATATCTTCCGGCTCCTTGCGACCGGTCTTCTCTAACCACAGGCTGAGCGGGCATTTGTAAGGGGAGAGTCCCACTGCCACGGCGGCATCGGAGGAACCAATGCCGAGTTTGCGGATAGCGAGCCACTGCTCGCGGGTTAATTGGGTAGTGGAGGCCAGCCGCAGGGCTTGGCCATATTTGGCTTTTGCTTTCATGACGACTCCTTGTTGACGGCATAAATGGCGACGCCCGGATTGGCTTGCGCCAATCCGGGTGAGGTCGTTATGCGGTTTGAATGAGTAAGCGGAATGACTGCAGCAGAGTGAGTGCTTGGCTCAGGGCTTGGGATTTGAGTTGAGCGCCCTGACCAAACCAGGCGGAATCGAGCCGGTGATCTTGGCTGCGAGCACGGCGATGATGGTCCACGTATTCTGTGACCGCATTGACCAGTCCCCAGGCGGTATTGCGGGAGCTGGCAAGCTCTGAGCCCATACCCGCGCCCTGATAGAGCTCATGCAGGCGTTGTACCGGCTTGGTGAGGATGATGCTCTCCTCATCGAGCGGTTGCGCCAACAGGTCGCTGAAAAAGCGTAGCGCCTCTTCGGGGGCGACTGGCCGTTGTGCCAATTCCTTAGTCTGTGCCTTGAACTCATCCCAATGAGAGAGCCCCAGCCCGAGCGACTCTTTGACGGTCGCCGCATCGAACTGAGTGGAGTGGGGCACCTTGATGGCACCGGTAGCACCGCGCAGTGTCATCTGCAGGGTGTTGTTGCATACCACCCGCAGCGAGGTGAACTGCGCCGTGGTGCAGAGTGTGCCGTCGCAGCTGGTCGCCAACAGCAGATAGGGCTTTACCAAGTCATTGCCTTTGAGTTTTAGATCCTGGCCGGTCTTAGCCAGTGCCCACAGCTTGCGACCACCTTTGAGCGAGCCTGCTGTTTCCAGCTCAAAGCCACCGGCTTCCACCAAGTCTTGATAGAAGTGCAGCACCTCGTGAGGCTGTACCACGTTGTAGCGGCTTGAGACCACCGACAGGGGGGCGAGGGTATCGGAGCGATAAAGCACCTTGCTGTCGCTGTAGGGGCGAATATGCAACGCATCGGAGGCGACGTTAAACATCACGTCGCTCTGCTCGATGGTCCAATTCATCCCGGCTGCCTGCAGCCAGATATCGAGAGATTGTTGCGGGGGCAAGACATTGCCAAGGCCATGCCAAGGGGTTTGGCCGGTGTAGGCCATCGTATCGATAAGGTGAGCCATGGGAGATCTCCAATGAAAAAGGGACTGCTCTGTGCAGTCCCTTGGGTAGGTTCATGGAAATAACATATATCTGTAAAATAATGTAATGAGACGTATTCAGTACTTGAAACAAGGGGAAGTGTATTTTGGACGTAGCCGGATCAGAAAGTGAAGGACAGGAGGGTAATGAAGAACAAAAGCGGGGTATGGGGAGGGGTATAGAGCTAAAAAGCACAAAGACTTAGTATCATCACAATGCTAAGTCTTTGTTTTGTTTGGTGCCGGTAATAGGAGTCGAACCTACGACCTTCGCATTACGAATGCGCTGCTCTACCAACTGAGCTATACCGGCGTGGTTCCCGATCATAGGAAAAAACCATTCTCAGTCAATGGCTTGTTCTAAAAAATTTACCTTGGTAGCTAGATCGCCTGATTTTTATTCAGCGAAAAATATCAAATTCAGCAATGCGGGGATGGCCGCGGCGCTCCAGAAAACCGAGCAGGCTCTCCGGGCTGGTAGCCAGCAGGCGCTCGCGGGGGAAGCGAGCGGCGTCCACCAGAGCGTGGCAGTGTTCGAAGTCCCCCAGGGTAAAGGCGACGTGAGAATCAGAGCCAAAGGCGAGCCAGGCACCGAGATCGCGCGCCGCCTCGACGATGGCGCGGCAGTTGGCTTCGCTGCCCTTGCGTGAGTGGGCGAAGGAGGAGTTGTTGATCTCAAGGGCGACCTGGTGCTCGGCGGCGGCCCTGACGACGGCGTCGATATCGATGGGGAAGGCGGGGTTACCTGGGTGGCTGATGATATCGACCTTGCCACTGCGGATGGTGTTGATCATGGCCCGGGTGTGACTCTCTCTGTCGCGAGGGGGGAAGACGGGCTCGTGGAAGCCGGCCAGCACGATGTCGAGCTCTTGCAAGTGGGGATCGCCGAAGTCGATCTCGCCCTGTTCGTTTTTGATGTTGGCCTCGATGCCACGCAGGATCCCCACCCCATCAACCACGCGTGGTAACACCCTGAGGTTCACAAAGTGCCAGTAGTGGGGGGCATCGGCCATGGCCGGCCCGTGATCCGTGGTGGCAAACAAGGTGATCCCTTTGGCCTTGGCAACCGGCAGATAGTCGTGGATGGTGCTGTAGGCGTGGGTGCTGGCGACGGTGTGGGTATGGGTATCGACACGGTACATGAGGGCCTCCTCTCTCTTGGCGAGGGGCTGCTCACACCCCGTTACGACTGGTCTTGGCGGTGGACCTGCGAGTGGACGCCGGAAGGCTTGTTATGGTGTCGGCCTTCCGGCAATCAGAGCGTTTACTTCTTGAGCATGTGGTCCAGCTTGCTGGCCTTGGTGTTGAGGTAGAACTCGTTGTAGGGGTTGCGTCCCTCTTGCAGCGGTACTCGCTCAGCCACGGGAATGCCGTAGGATTCCATTGCCTTGACCTTGCGCGGGTTGTTGGTCATCAGCTTGAGGGATTTGACTTCCAGCAACTTGAGCATGTCGGCGCAGATGGTGTAGTCGCGCATGTCGGCGGCAAAGCCGAGCGCAACGTTGGCCTCAACGGTATCGGCGCCTTGATCTTGCAGGTGATAGGCACGGATCTTGTTCAAAAGGCCAATGCCACGCCCTTCCTGGCGAACATAAAGCAAGACACCGCGGCCTGCTTTGGCAATGTTTTGCAAGGCGGCTTGCAGTTGGAAACCACAATCGCAGCGCAGGCTGAACAGGGCATCACCAGTCAGGCATTCAGAGTGAATGCGGCCAAGCACGGGCTCATCGCCCTTGATATCGCCCATGACCAGGGCGACGTGATCCTTGCCACTGCCGGCTTCTTGGAAACCGACCATGGTAAAGACCCCCCAGGGGGTGGGAAGTTTGGATTGCGCGACCAAGGTTACGCTACTCACGTGTGGCTCCTTTACTGCTGCCAAATTCGAGTGAAGGGGTGCAGTTTAACGCGGGCATTGAGGATGAGCTACCACAACAAAGCCATGAAAAAACTCGGGTCTTGTCGTTGCGATGGCTAAAAAGGAGGCGACTGAGCCGCTGATGATGCAATCGGTTCTCCCTCGGGCGACGGTTTCCGATATAATCCCGCTCCATGATCACCTGCCGCTTGCCGGCCTTTGTTGAGGAGGATGTATGCCCAATCAGGCTCCCGTTATGACCATTGATGGCCCCAGTGGGGCAGGTAAGGGAACCCTTTGTCTGTTGCTTGCCGAACGGCTGGGCTGGCATCTGCTCGACTCGGGCGCCATCTATCGAGTACTGGCGCTGGCGGCACTGCACCATGACGTCGATGTGGAGTCAGAAGAGGCGTTGGCCCCGCTGGCGGCCCACCTCGATATCCAGTTTGTGGTGGAAGAGGGGCAGGTGCGTGCCGTGCTGGAAGGCGAAGATGTCTCTCGTACCATCCGCACCGAGCAGGTCGGCAATGCGGCGAGCAAGGTGGCCGCCTTCCCTCGTGTACGCGAAGCCTTACTGCGCCGTCAGCGGGCGTTTCGTCAGGCGCCCGGGCTCATCGCCGATGGTCGCGATATGGGGACGGTCGTCTTCCCCGATGCTGAGGTGAAAATTTTCCTCGACGCCAGCGCCGAGGAGAGGGCCCAGCGGCGACTCAAGCAGTTGCAAGAAAAGGGTTTTGATGTTAATTTTGAGCGTCTTTTGACCGAGATTAAGGAGCGTGACGACCGCGATCGCAATCGTGCCGTTGCGCCGCTGCGTCCGGCCGAGGACGCACTGGTGGTGGATTCCACCAGCATGACCATCGACGAGGTAGTGGCCGAGGTCATGGCTTACGCTGTGAGTAAATTAGGTGATGCCAGTTCGCGCTGACATCGGTTGTCTGATCCAAGGAGTGGATCAGACTAGTAAAAACAGCCCCGCTTGAGCCGGATTGCCAAGTGGATGTTTACATTTGTGACATAAACAATGACTGAATCTTTTGCTCAACTCTTTGAAGAGTCCCTGAAAGCCGTAGAAACCCGTCAGGGCTCTATCGTTAAGGGTACCGTAGTTGCCATCGAGAACGGTTTCGTTCTGGTTGACGCTGGTCTGAAGTCCGAATCCGCCATCCCGGCAGAAGAGTTCAAGAACGCCGCTGGCGAGCTGGAAATCAATGTTGGTGATCTGGTTGATGTGGCTCTGGACTCCATCGAAGATGGTTTCGGCGAAACCAAGCTGTCCCGTGAAAAAGCCAAGCGCCACGAAGCTTGGCTGCAGCTGGAGAAGGCCTACGAAGAGCAGGCTACCGTTGTCGGTATCATCAACGGCAAGGTCAAGGGTGGTTTCACCGTTGAACTGAACGGCATCCGTGCCTTCCTGCCGGGCTCCCTGGTTGACGTGCGTCCGATCCGTGACACCGCTCACCTGGAAAACAAAGAGCTGGAATTCAAGGTCATCAAGCTGGACCAGAAGCGCAACAACGTTGTGGTTTCCCGTCGTGCCGTGATCGAGACCGAGAACACCTCCGAGCGCGAAAGCCTGCTGGCTAACCTGCAAGAAGGTCAAGAAGTTAAGGGTATCGTTAAGAACCTGACCGACTACGGTGCCTTCGTTGATCTGGGCGGCGTTGACGGCCTGCTGCACATCACCGACATGGCGTGGAAGCGCGTTAAGCATCCGTCCGAGATCGTGAACGTCGGCGACGAAATCACCGTCAAGGTACTGAAGTTCGACCGCGAGCGTACCCGTGTATCCCTGGGTCTGAAGCAACTGGGCGAAGATCCCTGGGTTGCTATCGCCAAGCGCTACCCGGAAAGCACCCGCCTGACCGGTCGCGTGACCAACCTGACCGACTACGGCTGCTTCGTTGAGATCGAAGAAGGCGTTGAAGGCTTGGTTCACGTTTCCGAGATGGATTGGACCAACAAGAACATCCACCCGTCCAAGGTTGTTAACGTTGGTGACGTGGTAGAAGTCATGGTTCTGGACATCGACGAAGAGCGTCGTCGTATCTCCCTGGGTCTGAAGCAGTGCAAGGCCAACCCGTGGCAGCAGTTCGCTGAAACCCACGCCAAGGGTGACCGTGTCTCCGGTAAGATCAAGTCCATCACCGACTTCGGTATCTTCATCGGTCTGGACGGCGGCATCGACGGTCTGGTTCACCTCTCCGACATCTCCTGGAACAACCAGGGCGAAGAAGCTGTTCGCGAGTTCAAGAAGGGTGACGAGATCGAAGCCGTTGTGCTGCAAGTGGATCCGGAGCGTGAGCGCATCTCCCTGGGCGTGAAGCAGATCGAAGAAGACCCCTTCAATAAGTACCTGTCTGACAACAAGAAAGGTGCTATCGTGAAGGGCAAGGTAACTGAAGTTGACGCTAAGGGGGCAGTGATCGAGCTGGCCGACGGCGTTGAAGGTTACCTGCGTGCTTCCGACGCTGCTCGTGACCGCGTAGAGGATGCCACTCTGATCCTGTCCGTTGGTGACGAAGTTGAAGCCAAGTTCATGGGCGTTGACCGTAAGAACCGCACCGTAAGCCTGTCTGTCCGTGCTAAGGACGAGGCTGACGAGCGTGTTGCTATGGACAACCTGAACCAGCAAGATGATGCCGTGTTCAGCAACGCTATGGCTGAGGCTTTCAAGGCCGCTAAGGGTGAATAAACCCTGAAGCCATAAAAAGGGCGGCACTGCGCCGCCCTTTTTTATCTCGGACTTCAGTTGTGATTGGGAGAGGAGATTGAACGCCATGACCAAATCAGACCTCATCGAGCTACTGGCAGCCAGCCGCATGCACATGCCGGCCAAGGATGTTGAGGCCGCCGTCAAGGAGATCCTGGAACAGATGGCATCGACCCTGCAAAAGGGTGATCGTATCGAGATCCGGGGCTTTGGCAGTTTCTCCCTGCATTATCGTGCTCCGCGCGTCGGGCGTAATCCCAAGACGGGCGACAAGGTGGAACTGACCGGTAAGTATGTTCCTCACTTTAAGCCGGGCAAAGAGTTGCGCGAGCGGGTCAATTTCTCCGAGTGAGTGTTGCAGGAAACGGCATACGAAAGTATGCCTTTTTTGTTTTTACCAGACGGTTTTCTCCCTCCTGTGGCCTGTTTCCCCTGCCAGATCTGCTTTCTTGCTAGAGTCCGCTCCCTTTTTTAGGGATAATCATTAAGTTAACTGTCGCAACGGGGAAAACCTATGAAACGTATCGTGGCCCTGCTTGTTCTGGCCCTGGTGTTTATCGCGGCGCTGGCGTTAGGCTCTCAAAACGGCCAGACCGTGGTCTTTAACTACCTGCTTGCACAGGGTGAATTTTCCTTAGCCGCGCTGCTTGGCCTGTTCTTCGGCCTTGGTTTTGTGGTGGGTTGGGTGGTCTTTGCCATTCTGCTGCTGCGCCTCAAGCTGGAAAACCGGGCGCTTGGCCGCAGTGTGCGCCGCCAGTCCCGCGAGCTGGATGCCATGCACAGACCCGAGGCCGCCAAGGAATAATCGTCCTCGATGCTAGAACTACTCTTCCTGCTGCTGCCGATCGCTGCCGGCTATGGCTGGTACATGGGGCGCAGGAGCGTTCGCCAGGATACCCAGAAGCAGAGCAACCAGTTCTCCCGCCAATATGTGGCGGGTCTGAACTATCTGCTGTCTGATCAATCGGATAAGGCGGTTGACCTCTTCATCCAGTTGCTTGAGGTAGACAGCGAAACCATTGAGACCCACCTCTCTCTCGGCAACCTGTTTCGCCAACGTGGTGAAGTTGACCGTGCCATCAAGATCCATCAGAACCTCATCACCCGCCAGCTCACCATGGAGCAGCGCCAACTCGCGTTGCAGGAGCTGGCGCGCGACTTTCTGGCCGCCGGTCTGCTCGATCGGGCCGAGAAGCTGTGGCTGGAGCTGACCGAAGACAGCGACTTTGAAGAGACGGCGTTCTCCCAACTGCAACTCATCTATCAGCAGCTGCGCGACTGGGAGAAGGCGATCGGGGTTGCTGAGCGGTTGATGAAGTTTCAAGGCAAGAAACTGGCCCCTACCGTCGCCCATTACCACTGTGAGCTGGCCGATACGCAGCTACGTGACAACCAGCGCAAGCAGGCCCATGCCCGTTTTCGTAAGGCGCTATCGGTCGATCCCGGCTGTGTTCGCGCCTCCCTTGGCTTGGGCTGGCTGGCGCTGGGGGAGGGCGATCATGCTACCGCTGCCCGTGAGTTTACTCGGGTGCTGGATCAGGATGTGGACTTTGCCGGTGAGGCGTTGGGCCCGTTGTGCGAGTCGCTGGAAAAAAGCGGTGAGCCGGAGCGGATCCGCCCCTTGTTGCAGCAAGCTCAAGAGGAGAAGGCGGGCTTTTGTGTCACCCTCAAGCTGGCTGAATATGTCGAGCGGGAAGAGGGGCGCCAGTCCGCCTCCGAGCTGGTGCTGCGCCAACTTCGGCGCACCCCGTCCCTGCGTGGCTTCCACCACCTGATGGTGCTGCAACTGCGCGGCGCCGAAGAGGGGCAGGCCAAGGAGAGTCTCGCCATGCTCAAGGATCTGGTCGGCGAGCAGATCAAGATCAAAGCGACCCACAAGTGCCGTCAGTGCGGTTTTGCCACTCACTCCTTGTTCTGGCAATGCCCCTCCTGCCGGCAGTGGGGCACCATCAAGCCAGTCCGCGGTCTGGACGGCGAATGACAATACCCAAAGGAAGAGAGATGAACGATCCGAAAGTAGTGGTCGCGCTGGATTTTGCGCGCGAAGAGGATGCCCTGGCTCTGGTGGCACGCCTCTCCCCGGCCGAGTGCCGGCTCAAGGTGGGCAAGGAGATGTTCACCCTGTTTGGACCTGCATTCGTGCGTCGCTTAGTGGCGCAGGGGTTTGATGTTTTCCTCGATCTGAAATTCCACGATATCCCCAACACGGTGGCCAAGGCCATCGCCGCCAGTGCCGAGCTGGGGGTGTGGATGGTCAACGTGCATGCCAGCGGTGGCCGGCGCATGATGGAGGCTGCCAAGGCAGCATTGGCCCCCTATGGTGACAAGGCTCCCCTGCTCATCGCGGTGACCGTGCTCACCAGCATGGAGCAATCCGATCTGAACGAGCTCGGTGTGACCCTGAGTCCGGCCGAGCAGGTGCTGCGGTTGGCACGGCTGGCCAAGGATGCCGGTCTTGACGGTGTGGTCTGCTCCGCTCAGGAGGCTGAACTGCTCAAGGGTGAGCTGGGCGCCGGGTTCAAACTGGTGACGCCGGGCATCCGGCCGGCTGGCAGCGAGCAGGGTGATCAGCGCCGCATCATGACCCCCAGCCGCGCCGTGGCTGCGGGCTCCGATTACCTGGTGGTGGGCCGCCCCATCACTCAGGCGGCCGATCCAGCTCAGGTGTTAGCGCACATCAACGGCGAGCTGGCCAGCTTAGGCTGACCAGAGCGAGCACTAACCCCGCCATGCTTCCCAGCAGGTGGGACCCCACATGCACCCGGGCGCCGATCAGGGCGGCGCTCGGGCTATTCTCCCCGCCGCCCTGCCAGTCAAGCAGCAACTTGATAGCAAAACCCAGCAGCAGTAGCCGGGCGCCGCGCCGCTTGAAATAGAGATCCCGCACCAGCCCCCAGACAAACAGGCCGTGCAGTGCACCGGAGAGACCCATGTACCACTGGGTTTGCGGGCAGAGCAGCCAGATCCCGATGGTGACGCCCAATGCACCGCTGCCGAGTACCAGCAGAAGGCGGGCTGCATCGAGATCGCGACTAAACAGGGTGACCAGCACCCAGAGGCCGCAGAGGTTAAGTAGCAGGTGCCAGCCGTTGGTGTGAGCCAGGTTGCCTGTTATCATGCGCCACCATTGCCCGCCGGCGATGGCGGAGCGCTGGAACGAGATTGCATCGTTCGGCACCCAGATCCACAGCACCCATAACAGCAATGAAAGGGCGGCGGCTGCCACCCATCCGGATTTTTCAGTGAACACGACGCAAGGCTCCCGACAGGCTTCCAGCCGCTACTGTACCGATTGTCGGCGCGCACTCAAGGCTTGCCTGTGCGCGCACTTGCCCCGTATCGATAATCCGACGGCGCTGCTGGTGCTACAGCACCCCAATGAGGCGACCCACCCCAAGGGGACGGCGCATCTGCTGACGGGTAGTCTGCGGCGGGCCGAGCTGCGGGTGGGGGACGACTGGGAGCGGGATAATGCCCTGATGGCGGTGCTGACCGCGGCCCCTCACTATCTGCTGTGGCCGGATGAGACGGCGCAGCCGCTCAGTGCGCTGCCTGCCGAGCCGGCAGCCCGTTTTGTGCTGCTCGATGGCACCTGGCGCAAATGTTACCGGATGCTGATGGAGAACCCGACGCTGGCGGCGTTGCCACGGGTTGCGATTGCGCCCCGCCGCGGCCACTACCAAATTCGCAAGGCCCCCTTCAATGGGGCCCTTTCCACCCTGGAGGCGGGCTATCATCTGCTGTGCGAATGGGAGGGTGAGCCTGCACGTTATGCACCGCTCTGGCACCTGTTCGAGCGTTTCAATGCCCAGTGGCTCGCCTTCAGCCAAGCCAAACGAGGAGAATAAGATGGGAATTGCCGTCGTGGTATTCAGTGGTGGGCAGGACAGCACCACCTGTCTGGTGCAGGCATTGCAGCATTATGACGAGGTTCACGCCATCACCTTTGACTACGGCCAGCGCCATGTGGCCGAGATCGAGGTGGCCAAGGCATTGGCCGTGCGCCTCGGGGTCAAGGCCCACAAGGTGATGGATGTCTCCTTGCTCGGCGAACTGGCCCTCTCATCGCTCACCCGTGATGACATTCCGGTCAGTCGTGAGCTGCAAGACAATGGTCTGCCCAACACCTTCGTGCCGGGACGCAACATCCTGTTTTTGACCCTGGCCGCCATCTATGCCTACCAAGTTGGGGCCGAGGCGGTGATCACCGGGGTATGCGAGACCGATTTTTCCGGCTACCCGGATTGCCGCGATGAGTTCGTCAAGGCGCTCAACCACGCCGTGGCGCTGGGGATGGATCGGCCGGTGCGTTTCGAGACCCCGCTGATGTGGCTCGATAAGGCGGAGACCTGGGCCCTGGCCGACCGCTATGGCCACCTCGACACGGTGCGTCAGCACACACTCACCTGCTACAACGGTATCCAGGGGGACGGGTGTGGCGAGTGCCCGGCTTGCTTGTTGCGCGCCCGTGGCCTGAACGAATACCTAGAGCAGGGAGAGGCCGTCCGTGCCCGCCTTGCCACCAAGTTGGCGGCCGCCTGAGCCGTCCCTTCACTTTTTTCAGACAGACATTGATGATTCACTACCCGATCAACGAAATCTTCCAGACCATACAGGGGGAGGGGGTCAATACCGGCCTTCCCGCCATTTTTGTTCGCCTACAGGGCTGCCCGGTGGGGTGCCCCTGGTGCGATACCCGCCATACCTGGGTGGTCGATCCGGAGCGCCAAGTGGCGAGTCAGCAGGTGCTCGATCGCTCCAACGAGTCCGATGGCTGGAGCCCGATGAGCGCCCCTGAGGTGCTCGAGAGCTTCCGTCGCCTCGGTTACACGGCCCGGTTGGTGGTGATCACCGGTGGCGAGCCTTGCCTCTATGACTTGCGCGAACTCTCGACCCTGTTGCTGGGGGAGGGGTATGCGGTGCAAGTCGAGACCAGCGGCACCCACGAGGTACGGGTGCACGACGCCGCCTGGGTCACTGTCTCCCCCAAACTCGGTATGAAAGGGGGCTTTGCCGTACTGCCCCAGGCGCTGGCCCGGGCCAACGAGATCAAGCATCCGGTGGCCACTGAGCACCATATCGAGGAGCTCGACGAACTGCTGCATTTCGCCACGCTGCGTCCGGATGTGCAGATCGCCCTGCAACCCATCAGTCAGAAGCGGCGAGCCACCGAGCTGGCGATGAGGGTCTGTATCGAGCGCCATTGGCGGTTGTCTATTCAGACCCACAAGTATCTGGATATCGACTGATGGAGATGGATAGCCATATCCTGTTGCAACTCAATATGGCCATGCCCTATGGGAAATACCGTGGCCGGCGTCTGATTGAATTACCAGAGCCTTACCTGGTATGGATGGCACGGCAGGGATTTCCTGCCGGTAAATTGGGGCAGGCGCTGGCACTGGCCCACGAGATCAAAGTCAATGGACTGGAGCAGATGTTATTACCACTGCTCAATGGAAGAGCCCCATGAGAATATATACACGACAAGGTGACCAAGGTCAGACTCGTTTGGCCGATGGTTCCTGCTTGAGCAAAACCCATATTCGCGTCGAAAGTTATGGACTGGTGGATGAACTCAATTCCCAAATTGGTTTGCTAATTGCGAATCTGCCGGAAAATGCGACGGTTTTATCTCCCATGCTGCAATTAATTCAGCAAGAGATGTTCGATGTTGGGAGCGAATTGGCATTTCCTTGCGAGGCTCAGAATAGCGCCTTGTGGCAGGTATCGGAAATATGGACTCGGCGGCTGGAAGCGGAGATGGATCAATTTTCTGAGACGCTGCCCCCCCTGCGACAGTTCATTCTACCGGGCGGTTCACCGGCCGCGGCTCAGGCTCATGTGGTTCGTACTCTGACGCGGCGCTGCGAGCGGCAGCTGGTGCTGCTGAGTCAGCATGAGCCGCTCAATCCGGCCCTGCTGCCCTATATCAACCGCCTTAGCGACTGGTTTTTCGTGCTGGCCAGGGTGCTGCTGCAACGGGAAGGGAAAGCGGAGATCGTCTGGTGCAAGGCCAGCGAGCGCTAAAACAAAAAACCTCGCCATAAGGCGAGGTTTTTTCATGCAAAGGTACTCAGATGGCAAAATCTTCCAGTGATTTGCCCTCTTCATTAACGGCCTTAGCAATAGCAGAAGGCATGCGACCCTGGCCGGTCCAGGTTTTTTCTTGGCCGTTATCCATATAGCGGTATTTGGCCGGACGCGGTGCTCGTTTGCTACCTTTGGTTTTGCTAGGGGTGCTGGTCGTGGTGACCAGTTCACTCGGATCAATACCGGCTGCCTTCAGCATGTCGCTATATTCTTGCAGCTTGCGTTGATGTTCTTCGCGAGCGGCGCGTTCGGACGCTGCTTCCTGTTGGCGCTCTTCAATCACGCAGGTCAGTTTCTCCAAACCTTCTTGCAGTTGTTCCTGGGTCAATTCACGGCAGGCGGCGCGCAGGCTGCGAATATTTAAGAGAACCTTCAGAAAGTCGTTCATAGAGATACCACCTGATCTGTTATTGATAATAAGACTGACATATAGAGTGTCGTTTTGTAAAATTTAAACCGCCAGAATGTTTCTAGTCAAGTTAATAACTACCATCATGAAATATTTGAAATAGAAAGGGGAAATATTGAGTCGGTAGGGACGTGTTTAACCCTGAATTTGTGGAGTTATATGAGACACTTACGCTTTGGTGGTGTTTTACACTGCTTCTCGTTGTCTGGGTAGCAAATGCACAAGGGGTATCTTTATCGGTTGCGATTAATCGTCTGCTTGATAAAATGCCAACCGAATACCTTTAAGTAGAGGCGCGCTGCCTATGAGTATCCGAGCGGAGGGTGATGCCGTCGATGTTCGGGGAAAGGAGTCAGCGCCGAAGTGGCCAGGCCATCATACCGGGCTGCTGGTTCTGCATTTAAGAAGTGCAGGACTGCCATAGTCATCCACTATGGAGCGCTACCTGAAGGAGCTGAGGAGTATGCCCCCCACTGGGTCCTGTTTCTTTGATCCTACGGTAGATCTCCACCTTGTCTTTTTAGGTGTAAAGAGATCATGGACATCATTCATTTTGCGGACTCACCCTGGTCCGTGGTACCCCCGCTGCTGGCGGTCGCGCTGGCGATCACGACGCGCCGTGTGCTGCTCTCCCTTGGGGTCGGCATCCTGGCTGGCGGCCTGCTGCTCAATCATTTCTCCCCGCTCGACTCACTGCACTACCTGATGGGCACCGTGTTGAAGATCTTCTGGGTCGACGGCACCTTCAACCATGACAACATCAACATGATCCTGTTCATGTTCCTGCTCGGTGGGCTCATCAGCCTGATGACCGCCTCCGGGGCGACCCGCGCCTTTGCAGAATGGGCCGAGCGACGCGCCAAATCCCGTCAGGGAGCCAAGGCGCTGACCGGTCTGATGGTGTTTGCCTTCTTCATCGACGACTTCTTCCACAGTCTTTCGGTGGGGGCTATTTGCCGCCCGGTGACCGATCGCTTCCAGATCTCCCGCGCCAAGTTGGCCTATCTGCTCGACTCCACCGCGGCTCCGGTCTGCGTACTGATGCCGATTTCATCGTGGGGGGCCTACATCATCGCCCTGATTGGCGGCATCATGGCGGCCCACGGGGTCTCCGATGTGAGCCCCATCTCCGCCTTTGTGCAGATGGTGCCGATGAACCTCTATGCGGTCTTCACCCTCATCATGGTGCTGGTGGTGATTGCGTTTCAGCTCGACATCGGTGCGATGCGCCAGCATGAGCAGTGGGCCCTCGAGGGCAAGCTGTGGGATGAGTCTAAAGGCCGCCCCATCGGTCTGGACATGGAAGCGCCCAAGGATAGCCGTGGCAGCATGCTCGACATGGTGTTGCCGATCCTGACCCTGACCGCCGCCACCGTCTACTTCATGATTGACTCCGGCGCTGCCGTATTGGCCGAAAATGGTGAGCCGTTCAGCCTGCTCGGTTCGTTTGAGAACACCAATGTCGGCTCTTCCCTGGTCTATGGGGCCCTGTGCAGCCTGGCGGTCTCCATCGCGCTGGCCCTGCGCCTCAAGCTCGATGCCAAGACCTGGCTGCGTACTGCGCCGCAAGGGGTGATGGCAATGCTGCCGGCTATCAACATCTTGCTGTTTGCCTGGACCATCGGTGCCGTGGTGCGCGATGTGGAGACCGGTAAGTACTTAGCCAGCCTGGCCAACGGCAACCTGCCGATCGAGGTGCTGCCGGCCGTGGTGTTTGTGCTCTCCTGCGCCATGGCGTTTGCCACCGGTACCAGTTGGGGCACGTTCGGCATCATGCTGCCGCTGGCCGGTGACATGGCGGCCGCCAGCGACATCGCCCTGTTGCTGCCGATGTTGGCGGCGGTGCTGGCTGGCGCCGTGTTTGGCGACCATAGCTCGCCCATCTCCAGCACCAGCATCCTCTCCGCGACCGGGGCGGGCTGCCATCACATCGATCACGTGATGACTCAGTTGCCCTACGCCCTCTCGGTGGCCTTCGGGGCGGCGCTCGGTTACCTCGCCATGGGGCTGATGCACTCCGTGCTGGCCGGCTTCCTGATCAGTGCCCTGTGGTTTGTGCTGTTTTGCGTCTACCACATCCGGCGTAACCAGCCGGTGCTGGCGACCGCATAATGACGCGAGGGGGCCTTAAGGGCCCCCTCGCTTTTGTGATAGACTCCGCGGCTGAATTTTACTGGCGGGATCCCTGATGGCCTCTTTGCATTACAAATTTGCCGCGATGAACTCTGGCAAGTCGACCCAGCTTATCCAGGCTCACTTCAACTATCTCGAGCGCGGCATGCGCCCGCTGGCCATGACGCCAGCCATCGACGATCGCTTCGGAGTGGGGGTCATCTCGGCTCGGGTTGGCCTTGAACTGAAGGTGGAGGTGTTCAGTGAAAGCAGCGATCTGCTGGCGCTGATCCGTGAGCGCCATGCCCGCGAGCCCATCGATGTCTTCATCGTCGACGAGGCCCAGTTTCTTACCCGAGAGCAGGTCTACCAGCTGGCCAGCATCGTCGATGATCTCAACATTCCGGTCATCGCCTATGGCCTCAAGACTGACTTTCGCGCCGAGCTGTTTCCCGGCTCCTACCACCTGCTCTGCCTGGCCGACAAGGTCGAGGAGCTCAAGAGCATCTGCTGGTGTGGCAACAAGGCACACATGAACGCCAGGGTCAGTGAAGCCGGTGAGGTGATGCGCGACGGCGCTCAGGTCGAGATCGGTGGCAATGACCGTTATGTCTCCTTGTGTCGCAAGCACTATCTGGATGGCAAGGCCTATCTCGACTGACACCAAGGCTGAGGGGGGCGCCGTCGCGGTCGTTTATCATGGCGACGCCAGAAAATGGCAACTTCCCCCCTGAATCGGATTTGTTCGGTATCGACAATGCTTTACCATGATGCACTGTTCTTCTGCCAGCGTTATGAGTCCACCATGCGTCACCTGCTTTTTCTCTTCTCACTGACCCCTTTTCTCTATGCCTGCAGCAGTGAGCCGCAGCCGCCTGCGCCGCAGCAGCCACCCGCGGTGGTGAAGGGGGGCTTCTTGCTTGAGCCCTCCCATGTGCAGGGCACGCTCGGCGGCGACTTTGCTTTCAACCAGAATGCCAACCGCTTCATCGATAAGATGGTGCAAAAGCACGGCTTCGATCGCCAGCAGTTGCATGACGTGCTCTCGCAGGCCGAGCGGCTGGATTGGGTTATTCGCCTGATGGACAGGCAGGCCCCCACCACCCGGCAGCCGAGTGGCCCGACCGGCGCCTGGGTGCGCTACCGCAACCAGTTCATCACGCCGCAGCAGATCGCGCTGGGCAGTGACTTCTGGAACCAGTATGAGGATGCCCTCAACCGTGCCTATGCCGAATATGGGGTGCCGCCCGAGATCATCGTCGGCATCATCGGGGTTGAGACTCGCTGGGGACGGGTGATGGGTAAGACCCGCATCCTCGATGCGCTGGCCACCTTGGCATTCGACTATCCGCGCCGGGCGGCCTTCTTTGAAGGGGAGCTCGAGGTGTTCTTGCTGATGGCCAGAAACGAAGGGGTCGATCCGCTCGATCTGCGTGGCTCCTACGCCGGCGCCATGGGCTATGGCCAGTTCATGCCCTCGTCGTTCAAGGCCTATGCGGTCGATTTCAACCACAACGGTCACACCAACCTGTGGGACCCGGTGGACGCCATCGGCAGCGTGGCTAACTACTTCAAGGCCCATGGCTGGCGCAAGGGGCAACCGGTGGCGGTGCCCGCCAGCGGCCAGGCGCCTGGGCTCGAGCACGGCTTCCAGACCCGCTACAGCATGGCGACCCTGGCCTCGGCCGGCCTCACGCCGCAGGGCTCGACCGGGAGCTACAAGGAGGCGAGCCTGCTGCGCCTGGATATGGGCAGCGGCTACCAGTACTGGTACGGCCTGCCCAACTTCTACGCCATTACCCGTTACAACCACAGCACCCACTACGCCATGGCGGTGTGGCAGTTGGGCGAGGCGGTGCGCAAGGCGCGGTACGGCTACTGACACCAGCAGATGAGAAAGGGGCCCATAAGGGCCCCTTTTTTGTGGGGAGCAGCGCGGCCCTACTTCCAGGGGAGCGGCGGGGAGATAAGGCGCGGCCCGTCATAGCCGGGTACCGGGCCGAAACGGCGGCTGCCGCTGCGCCACTCTTCATCGGCCTGGGTGATGGCGGCGCGATCGCGGCTGACAAAGTTCCACCAGATGGTGGGCTCGAGGGCCAGCGGCTCGCCGCCGATGAGCAGCAGCCGGGCGCCGGGGGCGAGCTGCACCTCGACACTCTGTCGCTCGGGGGCCAGATAAGCCAGATGCTCGGCGGCCAGCGGGGTGCCATCAATGGTCACGCTACCCTCAAGGGGGAACAGGCCATGCTCGAAGTGAACGTTGAGGGGCAGGGTCAGCCGGGCGCCGGCCGGGGCGTGAATATCCAGCCCGATGAGGGGGGAGAAGGCGAGGGTAGGGGCCTGGTGGCCGTCGTGCTCGCCGATGAGCAGCGTCAGCTCGGCCCCCTGCTCCTGCCAGCGCGGCAGGGTCGGGTAGTGATCAAAGCGCGGCGCCATCTCTTCTTGCTCCGGCGGCAGCACCAGCCACAGTTGGGCGGCGTGCAGGCGCGCCGTGTCTGGCACCGACTCCTCTGTGTGAACAATGCCGTGCCCTGCGCTCATCAGGTTGACCTGGCCCGGTCGGATCAGTTGCAGACTGCCGAGGCTGTCTTTGTGCAGGATCTCCCCCTCAATCATCCAGGTGAAGGTCTGCAAGCGGATGTGGGGATGAGGGCCGACATCGAGGCCGCGTTCGCCCGGGGCAAACTCGGCTGGGCCGATGTGATCGAGAAAGCACCAAGGGCCTATGGTGCGCCGCTCCTTGACCGGCAGCACTCGGGCGACCGGGATGCCGCCCACGTCAGTGGTGCGCGGAGAGATGGATTGCCAGTGGGACATGAAGATCTCCGGGTAGTGGGGTTCGGCACCAGTGTAGCCGCTCTTGGTGCTCGATAACGGGATCTCTGGCGTACGGTGCGACAGTGGTGAACGCATTCAGGCCAGTCGTCCCCAGCCCCAGATGAGCAGAGCGGCGGCCAGCATCCAGATCAGAGTGGCACTGAGCAGGGTAACGGTGAGGCTGGTGCGCACCGACAGATACCAGACCGCCAGTAGATAGAGGGCGTAGGGGAGCAGGGCCGCCAAGCCGAACAGGGCGGTGCCTTGTAGTAGCGCCGGGCCCCGCTCACGGCCGACGATGGCGTGGGCGATCAGGGCGAAGGTGGG
This sequence comes from Aeromonas simiae, assembly GCF_014892695.1. Classification (NCBI taxonomy): domain Bacteria; kingdom Pseudomonadati; phylum Pseudomonadota; class Gammaproteobacteria; order Aeromonadales; family Aeromonadaceae; genus Aeromonas; species Aeromonas simiae. Next base: position 2,228,369 of record NZ_CP040449.1, on the reverse strand, counting down.
AAACAGCGGCACCAACCCGGCCAGCATGGCGTGACGGCTTTGGGAGAGCAGGGCGATGAGCAGCACGGCAAGGGCGCCGAGGGATGATTTCAACAACAGCGGGATCATGAGGCCTCCATGGCAGAGGGCTTATGCTAGCGCCGCACTTTCTCCCTCGCAATCGACCCTTCTTGCGGCGCCAAAGTGGTGATAGCCTCCCTAGCCTCCCTAGCCTCCCTAGCCTCCCTAGCCTCCCTAGCCTCCCTAGCCTCCCTAGCCTCCCTAGCCTCCCTAGCCTCCCTAGCCTCCCTAGCCGCCCTTGCTTGGGGTTAAAAAAACGGGCCTTGTGGCCCGTTTTATCTCTCTTATTTCTGGTGGCGCTGGTTGAGGCACTGCACCACGTCTTGCAGGGCCAGCCCCTCGTTTTGCAGCAGCACCGTCAGGTGATAGAGCAGATCCGCCGACTCGTTGATGAGCTCTTCCCGATCCTTGGCCATGGCGGCCAGCGCCACCTCGACCCCCTCTTCCCCCACCTTCTGGGCGATGCGCTTGGTGCCCTTGCCGTAGAGGCGAGCGGTGTAGCTGCTCTCGGGGTCGGCCCCCTTGCGCGCGGCCAGCAGTTGCTCGAGCTCGGCCAAGAAGCCCAGCGGCGGCACGGGGTGCCCCTCGAAGCAGGAAACGTTGCCCAGATGGCAGGTGGGGCCGACCGGCTCGGCGGCGATCAGCAGGCTGTCGCGGTCGCAGTCGGTGGTGATGGCCTGGAGGGCGAGCACGTGGCCCGAGCTCTCCCCCTTGGTCCAGAGCCGCTGCTTGCTGCGGCTAAAGAAGGTGACCTGGCCGGTGGCGAGGGTCTTTGCCAGGGCTTCTTGGTTCATGAACCCCTGCATCAGCACCTGGCCGCTGTGGGCGTGTTGCACGATGGCCGGGATCAGATTGTCACACTTGGCCCAGTCCAGGCTCTCGATAGCAAAAGCGATAGTCATGTCACGCCTCCTTAACTGCGAATGGCGATGCCTTGGCCCTTGAGCCAGGACTTGAGTTCGGGAATGGGGATGATCCCCTTGTGAAAGACGGACGCGGCCAGGGCGCCGTCCACATCAGCCAGGGTGAAGGCGTCGCGAAAGTGCTCCATGGCGCCGGCGCCGCCCGAGGCGATCAGCGGCACCTTGCACAGGGCGCGCACCGCCTTGAGCTGTTCGATGTCATAGCCCTGGCGCATGCCGTCCTGATTCATGACGTTGAGCACTATCTCTCCGGCGCCGCGTTGTTGCACCTCCTGCACCCACTCAGGAGTGGTCCAGGTGGTGGTGCGGGTGCGGCTCTCGTCACCGGTGAACTGCTTGACCTGATATTGGCCGGTTTGCGCGTCGAAATAGGAGTCGATGCCGACCACCACACACTGCACGCCGAAGCGCTCGGCCAGCCGGGTGATGAGGGTCGGATCGGCCAGGGCCGGCGAGTTGATAGAGACCTTGTCGGCGCCAAATTCGAGCACCTGGCGGGCATCCTCGATGCTCTTGATGCCGCCGGCGACGCAGAAGGGGATGTCGATCACCTCGGCCACCCGGCTGACCCAGCTCTTGTCGACCACCCGGGCATCGCTCGAGGCGGTGATGTCATAAAAGACCAGCTCGTCGGCCCCCTCGGCCGCGTAGCGGCGGGCCAGCTCGACGATATCGCCCATCACCTCGTGGTTGCGAAACTGTACCCCTTTGACCACCACGCCATCTTTGACGTCGAGGCAGGGAATAATACGGCGTGCCAGCATCAGCGTACCTCCTGGCTGGCCCAGCAGGCGATTGCCTCGGCCACGGTGAATTTCCCCTCGAGCAGGGCGCGCCCGAGGATGATGCCCCCCACGCCCGACCCCTTGAGGGCCTCGATGTCGGCGAGTGAGCCGATGCCGCCGGAGGCCTGGAAGGCCACCTGCGGGAAGCGGGCGCAGAGATCCCGGTAGAGCTCTACATTGGTGCCGGCTAGGGTGCCGTCACGGCTGATGTCGGTGCACAGCACGTGCTTGAGCCCGGCGGGCAGGAAGGTTTCGATGAGCGACTCAATCGTGGTGTCGCTCTGCTCCTGCCAGCCGGCCACCGCGATGCGGCGCACCCCGTCGGGGCCGATGTTGACATCGAGCGCGAGCACGATGCGCTCGGCGCCGTACTTCTCCATCCATCCCATTACCATGGCCGGGCTCTTGACGGCGGTGGAGCCCACCACCACCCGGTTGGCGCCGGCGTCGAGCAAATCAACCAGATCCTGCTCGCTGCGCACGCCGCCGCCGATCTGCACCGGCGCTGCGGTATGGGCCAGCAGCGCCCGGATCAGGGGCAGTTGGCGCGCCGCCGTGTTCTTGGCGCCGTCGAGATCGACTAAGTGCAGCTGGGCGGCGCCCTGTGCCACGTAGTCATCAAAGCGCCCCTGGGGGTCGCTCGAGTATTCGGTCTTCTGGCCGTAGTCCCCCTGATAGAGGCGCACCACCTGACCGTTAATCAAATCAATGGCGGGAATGATCATCCTTGTCACAGCTCCAGAAAGTTTTGCAAAAGGCGGGCACCGACGGCGCCGGAGCGCTCCGGGTGAAATTGCGCGCCGAAGAAGTTATCGCGCCCGGCGATGGCGGTGAACGGCTGGCCATAGTCGCAGGTGGCCAGGGTGGCCTCGGTCACCTCGAGGGCGTAGGAGTGCACGAAATAGAAGTAGCTGCCGCTTGGGATCCCCTTGAGTAGCGGGTGGGTCTCGTCGTGCCACACCTGGTTCCAGCCCATGTGGGGCAGGCGCAGATCGCCCACCTGCATCAGGCGGATCTTGCCCGGAATGATGCCAAGGCACTCGATGTCGGCATCACTCCCCATGCGCTCCTCGGAGGATTCAGCCAGCATCTGCATGCCGAGGCAAAAGCCGAGCAGCGGCTGGGTGGCCGCGCGAATGAGGGGCACCAGCCCCCGCTCGTTGAGATTGCGCATGGCCGCCACCGAGGTGCCGACCCCCGGCAGTACCAGCTTGTCGGCGGCGGCGATGACGTCGGCATCGCGGCTCACCTGCGGGGTGACGCCGAGGCGCTCGAAGGCCATGCGTACCGAGGCGAGGTTGGCGCAGCCCGTGTCGATGATCACCAGCTTCATTTACAGCACCCCCTTGCTGGAGGGGAGATCGTTGCCCTCGACCCGCACCGCTTGGCGCAGGGCGCGGCCGAAGCCCTTGAACAGGGCCTCCACCTGATGGTGGGTGTTGCCGCTGCCCACCTTCATCTGCAAGGTGATGGCCATGGCATCGGCCAGGGAGCGGAAGAAGTGCGGCACCATCTCGGTGGCGAGATCGCCCACCTGATCGCGGCCAAAGCCGGCAGGGCAGTCAAAGACGAAGTAGGGGCGGCCGCTTAAGTCGAGCGCCGTGCTCACCTCTTGCTCGGTGAGGGGACGGGCGTCGATGACCGCCTGCACCTCATCCATGGCGAGCACGAAGCCGAAACGGCCGATGCCGCGCTTATTACCGAGCGCCGCCTTGAGGGCTTGACCCAGGGCGATACCGGTATCCTCGACCGTGTGGTGATCGTCGATGTGCAGATCCCCCTCGACCGCCACCTCCATGTGGATGCCGGCGTGGGTGGCAATCTGATCGAGCATGTGGTCAAAGAACCCCAGGCCGGTGCTGATGCGGTTGCCGCCGGACTGGTCGAGATCCACCGCGATGCGAATGCGGGTCTCCTTGGTGTTGCGCTCCACCTCGGCCTGACGGCCACGACCGAGCAGCCGATCGCGGATGGCGAGCCAGTTGCACTCGCTCGGGTGGTAGCGAATGCCGGCGATCCCCATGTTTTCGGCCAACTGAAGGTCAGTTTCGCGATCGCCGATGACAAACGAGTTGCTGCGATCGAGGCGGCCCGAGGCGAGGTACTCCTTGACCAGCCCGAGGTGGGGCTTGCGGCAGCTGCACCCGTCGGTGGGGAAGTGGGGGCAGATCAGCACCTGCTCCCAGGTGACGCCCTGAGATTCAAACAGGTGCATCATCAGATCGTGGGGCGGCTGGAAGTGCTCCAGGGGCAGGCTGTCGGTGCCCAGCCCGTCTTGGTTGGTGACCATCACCAAGGTGTAGCCGGCGGCTTGCAGCTCGCGCAGCACCGGGATCACCATGGGCTCGAAGCGCAGCTTGTCGAGGCGGTCGACCTGCTTGTCGCTGACCGGCTCCTCGATCAGGGTGCCGTCGCGGTCGATGAAGAGAATGGGTGTGCTCATGGGGTCTCCTTACCGGATGTCACGCAAAACGTTGAGGACTGCATCCATCTCGTCCTGATAGCCGATGGTGATGCGAATGGCATCGGCCAGACCCGGCTTGCTGGAAAAATCGCGCAGTATGATGCCGGCCTGCTTCATGGCGGCGAAGACCCGCTCACCATCGCTAAAGCGCACCAGCACGAAGTTGCCCTTGTCCTCGAAGATCTCGGTGACACAGGGCAGGGCCTGCAACTCGGCCTTGATGCGCGCCTTCTGGGCGTTGAGCTCATCCACCCGCTCCTGCATCAGGGTCAGGCCGTTTGGCGAGAGGGCCTCGGCGGCGATCTGGGCCACCGGATCCGGGATGGGATAGGGGGCGATCACCTTGGCCAGCATGCCGATGACCTCCTGCGAGGCCAGAGTGAAGCCACAGCGGATCCCGGCCAGGGCGAACGCCTTGGAAAGGGTGCGGGTCACCACCAGGTTGGGATAGCGCGCGATGAGATCGACCACGCTCGCCTCGGGGCAGAACTCGATGTAGGCCTCGTCCACCACGATGAGGGCGCGGTCGGTGGCGGCCTCAAGCAGATTGATGAGGCCGTCGCGGCCCACCAGATCCCCGGTCGGGTTGTTGGGGGAGCAGAGAAACACCACCTTCACGTCGGAAAGGCGGCTCTTAATTTCGCTCCAGTCCGGCTGACGGGAGGGCTTGAGCGGCACCTCGACGATGCCGACCCCGCAGGTCTCGGCGCTGATGGCGTACATGCCGTAGGTGGGGGGGCAGATCAGAACCTGATCCTGCCCAGCTTCGCAGAAGGTGCGGATCACCAGCTCAATGGCCTCATCGGCGCCGCGGCTGGCCAGCACCTGCTCCGGCTGCACCCCGGCATAAGCGGCATAGGCGGCGATCACCTGGGGCGGCTGGCACTCGGGATAGCGGTTGAGGCGGGCCGGATCGATGGTGAAGGGGTAGGCGATGGGGGCCTCGTTGGCATTGAGCCAGACGTTGCCCTTGCCACCGATGCGGCGCGCCGACTGATAGGGGGTGAGGGCGCGCACTGCGCGCCGTGCCAAATCCTTGATACTCATGCGGTTGTCCTTATCACTTCAGTACGGCGAGGCGCAGGGTTACGGCATTTTTGTGGGCGCCGAGCCCTTCGGCCTCGGCGATGCGCTCGACCACAGGGCCCAGGCCCTTGAGCCCTTCGGCGCTTAGCTCTTGCACCGTGTAGCGGCGCTGGTAGTCGGCGAGCCCCAGGCTCGAGCAGGTGCGCGCATAGCCATAGGTGGGCAGGGTGTGATTGGTGCCGCTGGCGTAATCGCCAACTGACTCCGGCGTCCAGGGGCCGAGGAAGATGGAGCCGGCGTTCTCGAGCTTATCGAGCAGGGCGCGCGGCGCGCGTGTCTGCACGATGAGGTGCTCGGGGGCGTAGGCGTTGGAGATGGCGCACGCCTCGTCCAGATCGCGGCACAGCAACACCAGGCTGCCGCCGAGCGCCGCAGTGGCGATGTCGCGGCGATCCAGCGCCGCCAGTTGGCGGGCCAGCTCGTCCTGCACACCGTCGGCCAGGGCCGGCGAGTCGGTCACCAGCACCACCTGGCTGTCGGCGCCGTGTTCGGCCTGGGAGAGCAGGTCGGCGGCGACGAAGGCGGGATTGGCCGTCTCGTCGGCGATCACCAGCACCTCGGAGGGGCCGGCCGGCATGTCGATGGCAGCGCCGCGCACATCCTGGCTGACCTGGCGCTTGGCTTCGGTCACGTAGCTGTTGCCGGGGCCGAAGATCTTGTCGACCTTGGGAATGCTCTCGCTGCCATAGGCCATGGCGGCGATGGCCTGGGCGCCGCCGATGGCGAACACCTTCTCAACGCCACAGGCGCGGGCGGCAAACAGGATCTCGTCGCTGGCCGGTGAGGGGGTGCACAGCACCACTTCGCGGCAGCCGGCGATGGCGGCTGGGATGGCCAGCATCATGACGGTGGAGGGGAGCGGCGCGCTGCCCCCCGGCACGTAGAGACCGACCCTGGCAATCGGCTGGGTGCGCAGCTCGCACACCACGCCGGGCTGGGTTTCGAGGCGCAGCACCGGCTGGGCCTGGGCGGCGTGGAAGGCGCGAATATTGCCGATGGCCTGGCGGATGGCTGCTTTGATGTCGTCACCGAGGCGAGCCTCGGCGGCGTCGAATTCGGCAGCGCTTACGCGCAGGGTGTCGCGCGGGGCGCGCTCGAAGCGGGCGGAGAGCTCGCGCAGGGCGGCGTCACCCCGGCTGCGCACCTCGCTGATGATGCCGCGCACCGTGCTCTCGAGTGAGTCGGCATTGGCCAGCGCCGGGCGGGCCAGCAGGTCGCGTTGTTGCTCGGGAGCGAGCGTATTCCAGATGAGGGTCTGCATGGTCTTACTCCATCATCTTCTCGATGGGCAGCACCAGGATGGAGCTGGCACCGAGGGCCTTGAGGCGCTCCATGGTCTCCCAGAACAGGGTTTCGCTGGAGACTACGTGCAGGGCCACCTGGTTGGTGTCACCGGCCAACTGCATGATGGTGGGACGCTCGGCGCCCGGCAGCAGGGAGGTGATGGCTTCGAGCCGCTCTTTCGGGGCGTGCAGCATGATGTACTTGCTCTCACGCGCTTGCAGCATTCCTTGGATACGCGGCATCAACTTGTCGATGAGTTGCTGCTTGCTGCTTTCAAGCGGTTGCGCCGCTTGGATCAGGGCCGCCTTGGAGCGATAGATGACCTCGACCTCTTTGAGGCCGTTGGCCTCCAGCGTGGCGCCGGTCGATACCAGATCGCAGATGGCGTCAGCCAGTCCGGCACGCGGGGCCACTTCCACCGAGCCACCCAGCATCACGCTCTTGAAGGGCAGGCCTCGCTCGTCAAAGAAGCGTTGCAGCAGGCCGGGGTAGGAGGTGGCGATGCGCTTGCCGGCCAGGCACTCGGCGCCGGTGTAGTTCATCTCGCGTGGCACGGCGAGCGACAGTCGGCAGCTACCGAAGTCGAGCTGCTTCAATACCTTTACCTCGGCCGCCTGGCCGAGGGCCTGGCGACGTAGCTGCTCCTCTTCCAGTACGTTCTCACCGATGATGCCAAGATCGACCACGCCATCCATCACCAGACCCGGGATGTCGTCATCGCGTACTCGCAGAATATCGATGGGCATATTTTCAACGTGGGCAATCAGGCGCTGCTCGAGCAGGTTGATCTTGAGGCCACAGCTTTTGAGCAGGGCCTGGGAGTCCTGGCTGAGGCGCCCGGACTTTTGCATTGCGATACGCAGACGTTGAGTTTCCATTGCTTCTTTTTCCTTCGTATTTAAAAACAAAAACCCTCGAAAGCGGTGCTTCCGAGGGTTTGCAGATGTGGGGGTCTGCTTGGAAGTCACCTTTATTGGTCTTCCAGCAGCCAACCTCCTGAAAGACTATTCGGGATGATGGTGACGGTGGTGAGCTTTCAGCAGGTTGAACATGATGTAAATCTCTCTTTACTAATAGGGTTGCCGTTCTTTACGAACCGATGGCGTGGTTTTTAACTTACCTGTCTGGTTAAAAATTGCAACCCCGGCGAGAGAAAAGGGTGAAAAAATAAAGCAATCGTTTTTCCAGCCGATAGCCAGTTAAAGGTCAACCCGTTTTGTCGGTGTTGGGCACGGACGCAGGAGAACCGCCATGGCCAATCAGGATCTGATCTATTCCATACTGCCTCGTCCGCCCGCCGTACCAGGCAGCAGTGGGGTGGCCGGTGAGATCCGCCAGGTGCGTCAAGTCACCGGGCTCGACAAAAAATCGCGTATCGAGGCGAGCCGCGAGGACCCTGATCGGCGTCAGCAGCAGACGTCTCCCCCTGCGGCGACGGTCGCGCCTGCCGCGCCGGTTGAGACGGAAGGGGAGGTGCCGCCGGATCCGCCACATCAGATCGATCTCTTCGTCTGAGCGGTGCTTTTGGTATAATCGGCTTTTTCGCCGGAACGCCTGCCTTGACCACTGTCTCGACCCTGTTTGCCCCCGAAGGCCCCCTCTCGCGCCATATCGATGGCTTTGTCGCCCGTGCCCCCCAGTTGGAGATGGCCAGTGCGGTGGAGCGTGTCATCGACAGCCACGGCCGCCTGCTGGTGGAGGCGGGCACAGGTACTGGCAAGACCTATGCCTATCTGGTGCCGGCGCTGCACTCGGGTAAGCGCATCGTCATCAGCACTGGCTCTAAAAACCTGCAAGAGCAGCTCTATCACAGGGACTTGCCGACCATCATGGGGGCCCTCGACTATGCCCGGCCGGTGGCCCTGCTCAAGGGGCGCAGCAACTACCTGTGCCTGGAGCGCCTTAATAACCTGATGAGCGAGTCGCACCTGCAAAAGGCCGAGGTGCTGGCCGATCTGGTCAAGGTGAAATCTTGGTCGGGCACCACCAATACCGGGGACGTGGGCGACATTCCGGGCTTGCAGGAGAATGCCGAAATCCTGCCTCACATCACCAGCACCAACGACAACTGCCTCGGGCGCGACTGCCCCTATTACGAGGATTGCCACTTGGTGATCGCCCGTCGCCGCGCCATGGAGGCGCAGGTGGTGGTGATCAACCATCACCTCTTCTTCGCCGATCTAGCGGTGAAAGACACGGGATTTGGCGAGCTGGTGCCGGAGGCTCAGGTCTACGTATTCGACGAGGCGCACCAGTTGCCCGAGATTGCCACCAGCTATTTTGGTAAGTCCCTCTCCAGCCGCAGCGTGCAGGAGTTGGCTCAGGATATCCAACTGGCCTATCGCAGCGAGGCGCAGGACATGAACCAGCTCGGCAAGGCGGCGGATCGGTTGCAGATCGCCAGCCAAGATCTGCGCCTGGCCTTTGGCATGGAGAGCGGGCGCGGCAATACCCGTGACATGATGAAAAACAGCCACTGGGGGCAGGCGCTGGCGCGTCTGACCGATGCGCTTTCGCTCTGTTATGACGTGTTGAAGCTGGCGCTCGGGCGTGGCGAGCGGCTCGATCAGTGCTTTGAGCGGGTCAGTGAGGTGAAAAGCCGCCTCAGTGAGCTGCTCGCGCTCAATGAAACCGGCTGCTCCTACTGGTTTGAATGCACCCGGCTCCACTTTTCGCTCAACCTGACGCCGCTCTCGGTGGCCGAGCGTTTCAACGCCGAGGTGCAGCGCCCCGAGGTGAGCTGGGTGTTTACCTCCGCCACCCTGACGGTGGACGGCCACTTTGCCCACTTTGCCGGCGAGATGGGGCTGGCCGGCAGCGCCGAGCTGACCTTGGACAGCCCCTTTGATTACAGCGAACAGGCGCGCCTGTGCGTGCCGCGTTTTCTGCCCGAGCCCAATGCCTTCGGCCGCGGTGAGCGGCTGGCCGCCATGATGATCCCGCTTATTAACCGCACCCCGGGCGGCTGTTTCTTCCTCTGCACCAGCCATCAGGCGATGCGCCAGGTGGCCGAGGTGCTGCGCCGCGAGATAGGGCGCACCGTGCTGATGCAGGGGGAGGAGAACAAGTCGCAGCTGCTCAAACGCTTTGTCGAGAATGGTCGCGCCGTGCTGGTGGCCACCGCCAGCTTCTGGGAGGGGATCGACGTGCGGGGGGCGGCACTTTCGTGTGTTATCATCGACAAACTGCCGTTTGCCTCCCCGGATGACCCCCTGCTCAAGGCGCGGGTCGAGGATTGTCGCCTGCGCGGCGGCGATCCCTTCTCCGATGTGCAGCTGCCCAAGGCGGTCATAGCCCTCAAGCAGGGGGTGGGCCGCCTCATCCGCGATCGGGGGGATCACGGGGTGCTGGTGATCTGCGATCCGCGCATGGTCAACCGCGCCTATGGCGCCACCTTTATCAAGAGCCTGCCCGCCATTCCCCGCACCCGGGATCTGGCGCGGCTGGGTGAGTTTTTCCGCGAGGGCGATGGGCCCTCGATCGCTAGCAATGTTTAAGGAAACAGTGTGTTGAAGATCCTGGCCGTCGATACTGCCACCGAAGCCTGCTCTGCCGCCCTGCTGGTGGGCGAGCAGGTGTTTGCCCGTTATGAAGAGGCGCCCCGCGACCACACCCGCAAGATCCTGCCCATGGTGCAGTCCCTGCTCGATGAGTCCGGGCTAGCCCTGAGCGATCTCGATGCCATCGCCTTTGGCCGTGGCCCCGGCTCGTTTACCGGTGTACGCATCGGGATCGGGGTTGCCCAGGGGCTGGCGCTCGGCGCCGACAAGCCGCTCATCGGCATCTCGACCCTGGCCGCCATGGCGCAGGGGGCTTATCGCCGTGATGGTGCCGAGCAGGTGCTGGCCGCCATCGACGCGCGCATGAATGAAGTCTATTTCGGTCGCTTCACCCTGAGTGAAGGATTGATGGTGCCGCAGCAAGAGGAGTGCGTGATTGATCCCACTCTGCTGGCCGAGCAGACCTGCTTGGAGGGCCGCTGGCACACCATAGGCACCGGTTTTGTCACCTACGACGCGGTGTTGCAGTTGGCCAAACAGCAGGTGCCAGCCTCAGCCCCCTGCTTGCCGATGGCCGAAGATATGCTGCCGCTGGCGCGTGCCGCCTGGCTGGCTGGGGAGGCGGTAGCGGTCGAGGCCGCCAGCCCCGTATACTTGCGCGACAAGGTGACCTGGAAGAAGCTGCCGGGTCGCGAGTGATCCCGAGGGGGACTCCCCTCACAGCCGGAGGGGAATATGTCTCATCTGTCCATGAGGTTCACTAGCCGCACACTGTTGCTGGGGCTTGCCGCCTGGCTGCTCTCGGCCTGCGGCACCGTGCCGCGCGAGCTGGCCTACGAGCCCGAGTCGGCCCTGGTGCCGTTCGCTCCGGGGCTGTCCCAACCTGGCGCCATGGCGCGTTGGAGCGGGGTCATCGCAGCGGTGCATAACGAGCCGGCGCGCAGCGTCATCGAGGTGGTGGTGCTGCCGCTCAAATCCAACGGTGTACCGCTGCAAACCGAGCAGAGTCCGGGCCGTTTTCTCGCCATCATGCCGGGGTTTGTCGATCCCGCCCTCTATGCCAAGGGGCGCTCGCTGAGTGTGCTGGGTCAGGTGGCGGCGCCGGTCGATGGCAAGATTGGGGAGCACCCCTATCGCTTTGCCGTGCTCGATAGCGCCAAGAGCAAGCTCTGGCCACCGGTCAAGGAGGTCGAGGTGCGCTATGTCGACCCCTTCTTCCACGATCCCTTCTATGACCCCTACTGGCCGCGCCGACCGCTGCTCCCGTTACCGCGATGACGACGTCAGGGGAGATCCGGCTCGATGATGGGCGCCGCGTCGCCTACCTGAGCTGGGGCGAGCCGGAAGCGCCCCTGGTGCTGGCGCTGCACGGCTGGCTCGACAATGCCGAGAGCTTTCGGCCGCTGGCGGCCCACCTCAACGGCGTGCACCTGGTGGCCCTCGATCTGCCCGGTCACGGCCACTCGAGCCACAAGGCCACCCCCTATGTCTTTGTCGACTGGCTCGACGATCTCTACCGCATCACCCGCGCCGCGGGTTGGCAGCGCTTCATCCTGCTTGGTCATTCCCTCGGGGCGCTCATCGGCTCGGCCTATGCCGGGGTGTTCCCCGAGCAGGTCTCCCAGCTCATCATGCTGGAGGGGATGGGGCCGCTCAGCCAGCCCGATCATGAGGTGCCAGGCCAGATCCGGCGGGTGCTGGAGCGGCGCTCGCGCACCGCTTTACGCCGCCATCCGGGATTTGAGGAGGTGGCGCAGGCGGTGGCGGCCCGTTGCCAGGTCAGTGACATGCAGGTTGACGCGGCGCGCCTCATCGTGCAGCGCAATCTGGAGGAGCGGGAAGGGCGTTGGTACTGGCGCAGCGATCCGGCCCTGCGTGAGCGCACGCCGCTGCGCATGAGTGAGGGGCAGGCGCTGGCGCTGCTCTCGGCCATCACGGCGCCGGTACTGCTGCTGCGGGGCGAGCATGGCTATCCGGAGCTGGCGCAGCAATGGGCTGCACGGGGTGGGGCGATCGCGGCACTGGAGTGCGCAATGGTGCCGGGCGGGCACCATTTCCACATGGAAGATCCTGCGCTGACGGCACTTCATATCGAAAAATTCTGCCGACTTCGCTAGAATGCGTGCTCTACATCACTATTCTATCAATTCAATCCAGTCTCACTCTGTTAATTTGCTGTTAACTCGCGTTGCCTTGTGTCACCATATCGCAACCTTAGAGCTCATGCTCGAAACAGCTGATTGAATAACCCGGTGATCCAGGGACGGAGGGAACACAGTGAGCGCACAGGTCCTTTATATGCAGGAGAATCACGTGGAAAAAGTCTGGCTCAAGCGTTATCCGGAGGGCGTTCCCGCCGAGATCGATCCAGACAAGTACGGCTCTCTGGTCGAGATGTTCGAAGAGTCGGTGGCCAAGTTCGCCGACCTGCCCGCCTTCGTCAATATGGGGCAGACCATCACCTATCGCCGCCTTGAAGAGCAGTCACGGGCCTTTGCCGCCTACCTGCAAAACGAGTTGAAGCTGGAAAAGGGCGACCGGGTCGCGGTCATGATGCCCAACCTGCTGCAATACCCCATCGCCGTCTTCGGCATCCTGCGCGCCGGTATGACGGTGGTTAACGTCAACCCCCTCTATACCCCGCGCGAGCTGGAGCACCAGCTCAAAGACGCAGGCGCCAAGGCGATCGTCATCGTCTCTAACTTTGCCCACACCCTCGAGAAGGTGGTCTACGACACCCCGGTCAAGCACGTGATCCTGACCCGCATGGGGGATAACCTGGGCCTGGCCAAGGGCACCTTGGTCAATTTTGTGGTGAAGTACGTCAAGAAGCTGGTGCCGAAATACAATCTGCCTGGGGCCAGCTCCATGCGTCATGCGCTCGCCAAGGGGCGCTATCTGCAATACATCAAGCCCACCATTAAGAGTGGCGACATCGCTTTCCTGCAATACACAGGGGGAACCACGGGGCTCTCCAAGGGCGCCATGCTGACCCACCGCAACATGCTTGCCAACGTCGAGCAGTGCCTCGGGGTTTATGGCCCGCGCTTGCAGGAGGGCAAGGAGTTCGTGGTGACCGCACTGCCGCTCTACCACGTATTCGCCCTGACGGTGAACTGCCTGCTGTTCATGCGCATCGGCGGTTATAACCTGCTCATCAGCAATCCGCGCGACATCCCGGGCTTTGTCAAAGAGATCAAGAAGTATCCCTTTACCTGTATCACAGGGGTGAACACCCTGTTTAACGCCTTGAGCAACAATCCCGACTTTGCGGCTATTAACTTCGATCGCCTGAAGCTGACCATAGGCGGCGGCATGGCGGTGCAGCGCGCGGTGGCCGAGAAGTGGCAACAGATGACCAAGGTGCCCCTGCTCGAGGGCTATGGCCTGACCGAGTGCTCGCCGCTGGTGAGTGTCTGCCCCTACGATCTGGTGCAGTACAATGGCTCCATCGGCTTGCCGGTCTGCTCGACCGAGATCCGTCTGGTTGATGACGAGGGCAATGTGGTGCGCGAACTCGGCCAGCCGGGCGAGATGCAGGTGCGCGGCCCGCAGGTGATGGCCGGCTACTGGCAGCGTCCTGAGGCGACCGCCGAGGTGATCCAAGATGGTTGGCTCTGCACTGGCGATATCGCCACCTGTGATGAGCAGGGCTTTTTCAAGATCGTCGATCGTAAGAAGGACATGATCCTGGTCTCCGGTTTCAACGTCTATCCGAACGAAATTGAAGACGTGGTTGCCATGCATCCGAAGGTGATGGAAGTCGCCGCCGTTGGTGTGCCGCACAAGGTTTCCGGCGAGGTAGTAAAGCTGTTTGTGGTGCGCAAGGATCCCTTGCTCAGCGAAGAGGACATCATCGCCCATTGCCGCAAACATCTGACTGCCTATAAGGTGCCGAAACTGGTAGAATTTCGCGACGAACTACCCAAGACCAATGTGGGCAAGATCCTGCGCCGCGAACTGCGCGATGAGGAGCTTGCCAAAGCGCAATAAGGTCCCTGCCTTCCCGTGCGCCGTGGTTCCCACCACGGCGCTTTCGTTTCTGGGGCCGGCCACCACAAGGCAACACCATGCATTACCAATTGATTTCCAATCAGGCCGATCTTGCGGCCTACCTCTCCACCCTGGCCGAGGGTCCGCTCGCCGTGGACACCGAGTTCGTGCGTACCCGCACCTATTATCCCCAGCTCGGCCTGTTTCAGATCTACGACGGTCACCAATTGGCGCTGATCGACCCGCTGGCCGTCGACATGACGCCGCTGTGGCAAGTGCTGGGAGCGAAGGGGCGCCTCAGCGTGCTGCATGCTTCCGGCGAAGATCTTGAACTCATTCAGCACGAGGCCGGCCATCTGCCGGCCTTGATGCACGATACCCAGCTGGCCGCCGCCTTTCTCGGTTACGGGGTTTCGGTAGGTTTTGGCGCCCTAGTGAAGGATTTTCTCGGGGTGGAGCTGGTCAAGGATCAGGCGCGCACCGACTGGTTGGCGCGCCCTTTGAGCGCCCGTCAGCTCGATTACGCGGCGGCCGATGTCTTCTATCTGGTGCCCCTCTACCAGCAGGTGATGGCTCGCCTGGTTGAGAGTGGCAAACTGGCCTGGTTTGAGGAGGAGTGCCGCAGCCACTGCGCGCGCAAGGTCGCCATCAGCGATCCCTATCAGGCCTATCTTGATTTTGGCAACGCCTGGCAGTTGGGACGGCGTGAACTCGCCATCTTGCGCGAGCTGGCGGCCTGGCGCCAGCAGGAGGCGGTGCGCCGCGATCTGGCGGTCAACTTCGTGGTCAAGGAGCTGCACCTTTACAAGGTGGCCGAGCGTCGTCCGAGTTCGCTGCGCGATCTCAACGAGCTGGGGTTGCTGCCCATCGAGATCAAGATCCACGGTAAGCGTCTGCTCGATATCGTGGCCAAGGCCGAGGCCAGCGATCCGGATTCATGGCCCGAGCGCATCCGCCGTCTGGTGGAGTTTCCCCAGTACAAGGGCGAGCTCAAGCGGATCAAGGCGCTGGTGGAGGAGCAATCCAAGGCGTGTGGCGTGCCGCCCGAGCTGATTGCCAGCAAGAAGACCATCCACCAGTACTTTACCTGGAGCTGGCGTCTGAGCGACGAAGAGCGCGCCGCCGTCGAGCCGCCTGCACTGCTTACTGGGTGGCGTGGTGAACTGGTGGGACGTCTGTTGTAACGCAGTGGTTGAGGGTGGGGAAAGAGAAAAGGCCCCGCCCGATGCATCCTATCGGGGGGCAGGGGGGTCAGAGTTCGCGGGTGTGATCACCCTTGCGATAACGGGCTTCGCAGCGCGGGCAGCGCTGCATGGCGGGATCGTTGTCCAGCGCAATCGGGTCTAGGGGCTCCTCGCAGTCGGAGCAAAGGCCGTAGAGGCCGAGCTCCATCTGACAGAGGGCCGCATCCAGGTGCAGCAGCCGAGCGATCGGCGCCTCTACCCCTGGGCCAAGTACGGTTCTGGCCATGGCCACCAGCGACTCCACCTCACACTGAGCTGGACTGACGCCGATATCATCCAGACGGGCCGCCTCCAGCTCAGCTATCAGTTGCTGACGGATCTGTGTCCAGTCGGCTTCGAGTCGGCGTCGCCAGCCAGACAGCTGCTGCTCGCTCAATTCACACACAATGCCTCCAATAGCTTGCCAAAGAGTGGACTCAGTATAGGGAGGCAGCCTGCCGGGCAAGATGACATGCGTCAAGTTCGCCGTGCATTGGTCTCACTTTTGCTTTTCACCGTGGCGGGCTTGCCGCCCAGCAGATAGATCACCCCCAGCACCAGACTGGCCACCCCGAGCAGGGTGCTGGCCGGTGGCCACGCCTCGCGCAAGAGAAACGCATAGAGCAGCCCCGCCAAGGTCTCGAACACGATAAGCGGCCCCACCAGCACGGTGGGCAGCCGTTGGCTCGCCTCGTTCCAGCACAGGGTGCCGAGCCAGGAGCACAACAGCCCTAGCGCCCCCATCAGCAGCATGAAACGCAGCGGCGTCGGCCCCAGCGGTAGGGGGAAGGCCGGCGCCGTCAACGCCAGATGGCCGAGGCTGCCCAGATAGGCGAGCAGCGCCACCGGTAGGGTCACCAGTCCTTGGGCGGTGGCCCAGATGGCGGGGCTGCGCCCTGGGTGGGAGCGCAGCCAACGGGCGTTACGCAGGGGATACCAGGTCCAGCACAGCACGGCGACCACGGCCAGGGTAATGCCCATCACCTGTTGCGCAAGCGGTAGCGGCCGCCAGGCCAGCTCGGCCCGGTTGACGAGATAAAGGCCGGCCCCCATCAGCAGCAGGGCCGGATAGAGGCGGATACGGGAGAGCCGGCCGTCATGGCGCGCATAGAGGGCGTTGGCGGCCAGCGCCGTCACCACCGGCAGGGTGCCGATGATCATGGCGGCAAGCGGTGAGCCGATGCGCAAGATGGCCGCGGAGAGGCAGAAGTAGTAGAGCAGGTTACCCACCAAGGTGAGGGCCAGCGCCTCCTGCCAGTCGCGGCGGCCGAGTTCCGCCAGACGGCGGCGGGCCCGCCAGGCCAGCGGCAGAACGATGAGGCCGAAGGCGAGGTAGCGGCCGCTCGCCAGCAGGGAGGGCGGATAATCCGGCACCAGCAGGGGGGCGATGAAGATCAGCCCCCACATCAGGCCGGCCAGCAGAGCAAACAGGACACCAAGCAGCATGATACGCTCGCAGCAATGAAGAAGTGGAGTGAGCACGGTAGCCCGAAGCGGGCGACGCCGTATTGAACCAGATTGCGCTTATCGCAGGGCGAGCACCTGGCGTTGGTAGCGTACCGGCGTGGTGCCGTAGCGGCGTAGAAACGCACGGGTGAGGTGTGCCTGGTCGGCCAGCCCGCAAGCTGCGGCCACGTCGGCGGCGGGCATTCCTCCGGCCAGTGCGGCCTTGGCGCGTTGCAATCTTATCGCCATCAGCATCTGCTGTGGCGTGACGTGAAAATGCGCCTTGAACTTGCGCTGGAAATGATAGGGGCTCAGGTTCACCGTCGCGGCCAGCTCACCCAGCGTGATCGATTGGGCGAAGCAGGCTTGCAGGTAGTCGACGGCGCGCGCCAGCGGGTGAGGGGCTTCATCGGGGTTGGCACGGCCCAGCCCGTGGGGGAGCAGGGTCTCGCACACCGAGAGCAGCAGGCCGTCGGCCTCCAGCTTGCTGTCGCAGTGCCACAGGGCATCGAGCAGCCCTTGCAGCCGGCGGGCCGTGGCGGGGGCATGGCAGACCGCCTCGGGGAAGCTCCAGTCTCGCCGACCACTGATGGCGGTGAGGTGGGGGGCGGGCAGATAGAGCATGCGGTAGCGCCACCCCTCTTCGCTGGCCGACTCGCCCGTGTGCAGCTCGTCCGGGTTCATCAGCACCAGGCTGCCGGAGCCGGCCAAATGCTGGCTGCCGCGATAACGAAACCGCTCGGCGCCGTGCTCAATCACCCCGAGACTGAACCCCTCGTGGCTGTGGGGATCGAAGGTGTGGGAGCGGATGTGGGCGCGATACAGCTCGATATCCGGCTGTTGCGGCAAGGTGCGAAAATCGGCCCTGTCGTGCTGATGAGTAAATGGCGCTACGCCCTGCATCCTGACCTCCTGTCACTGGGCCTTCATCATAGGCCTAGCGAGGGCGGCGGCCAAGCTCAGGCCAACGTCATGCACTCGCGCTCGAGGGCGGCGCGGATCTCGTCTGCGGTCTTGATGGTGCGGATGCGGCGAAACAGCGCGTCGGCCTCGGCGTACTCGCGCACCACGTAGGAGAACCACTGCTTGATGCGGCTCGGGTAGTAGTCGGCCTTCTCGCCGGCCAAGTCCTGCTCGCTGTAGCGCACCATCAATCGCAGCACCTCGGGCCAGCTCAGGTGGGGGCAGTCCTGCTTCATCACGTTGGCAAGGTTGGGCAGCGACAGGGCGCCACGCCCCACCATCAGGCGATCGCAGCCTGACACCGCGCGGCAGCGCATGGCGTCGGCGTGGTTCCATATTTCGCCGTTGGCGGTGACCGGAATGGGCAGGGCGCGGCGGATGGCATCGACATATTCCCAGTGGGCGGGAGGGCGATAGGCCTCAACCTTGGTGCGGGCGTGCACCGCCAGCTCGTTGGCACCGCCCTGATAGACGGCGTCGGCGTTCTCCATGTGCAGCGCCTTGTCCTCGAAACCGAGGCGGATCTTGGCGCTCACCGGCAGATGGGCCGGCACCGCGTCTCGCACCGCCTTGACGATGGCGTGCACCGCCTCGGGGGTCTTTAGCAGCACGGCGCCGCCTTGGCTCTTGTTGACCGTGGGGGCCGGGCAGCCGAAGTTGAGATCGACCCCGGGCGAGCCCAGTTCGATGGCGCGCAGGGCGTTTTCGGCCATCCATTCGGGGTGCTGGCCCAGCAGTTGTACCCGTACCGGGGTGCCGGCACGGGTCTTGCCGCCCTGTTTCAGCTCGGGGCAGAGGCGGTGATAGACCTTGGCGGGCAGCAGCTGATCGACCACCCGCACGAACTCGCTGATGCAGAGGTCATAGTCGTTGACGGCGGTGAGGGTCTCACGCATCAGGTGATCTAGTACCCCCTGCATGGGGGCCAGGGTAATGTGCATGGCGAACGGCGTGGTGATAAAACGAAGGCGAGATTGTAGTGGCAAGGCGGCCTGCTGTCAGCCCGGATCTCTGCTAGGATGCTGGCAGTCATTGCGTTGGAGGTTGTCGATGAACGCCCTGTTGACCCTGCTCGGCTGGCTCAGCCTCATCACCGGCATCATCGGCATCGTGGTGCCCTTGCTGCCTACCACGCCGTTCGTGCTGCTCTCGGCGGCCTTGTTTGCTCGCTCTTCGCCGCGCTTTCATCGCTGGCTGCTGGCTCATCCGCAATTCGGGCCGCTTATCGACGACTGGCAACGCCACCGAGGGATCCGCCGCAGCGCCCGGCGCCGCGCCAATCTGCTTATCTTGCTCTCGTTTGGGGTGTCACTGCTGCTGGTGCCGTCCGTGTGGCTGCGCGTGCTGCTGTTGGTCATGATGGTGGGGCTGCTGGTGATCATCAATCGTTTGCCTCTGGTCGAGCCAGTTGCATTGAAGCAGTGAAGTGCCTAAGCTATCGCGGCAAAATGTAGTGGAGTTGGCCTGTCATTTTTGCAATGACAGGCCTTTTTGTTTGTCGCCGTAGCGATACGAATAACGGTCAAATCATGAATCCGGATACCCTGAAGTTTCTCGAAAGCAGCATCAAGACCATTCCCGACTACCCGAAGCCGGGCATCATGTTTCGCGACATCACCAGCCTGGTGGAAAATGCCGAAGCGTTTCGCGCCACCATCGATC
This sequence comes from Aeromonas simiae, assembly GCF_014892695.1. NCBI lineage: Bacteria > Pseudomonadati > Pseudomonadota > Gammaproteobacteria > Aeromonadales > Aeromonadaceae > Aeromonas > Aeromonas simiae. The sequence goes on along the minus strand of NZ_CP040449.1, from coordinate 2,208,980 downwards.
TGCTGGTGAAGCACTATCAGGATCAGGGCATCACCAAGGTGGTTGGCACTGAGGCCCGCGGCTTCATCTTCGGCGCGCCGGTCGCCTGTGCCATGGGCGTCGGTTTTGTGCCGGTACGCAAGCCTGGCAAGCTGCCGCGCGAGGTGATTGAGGAGTCCTATGAGCTTGAATACGGCCAGGACACCCTGCAAATGCACACCGATGCCATCGTGCCCGGTGACAAGGTGCTGGTGGTCGATGATCTGCTGGCCACCGGTGGCACTGTCGATGCCGCCATCAAGCTGATCCGCCGTGCCGGTGGCGTGGTGGATGATGCCGCCTTCGTCATCTCCCTGCCGGCCCTGGGCGGCGAGGCGCGCCTCACCGCTGCCGGTGTCAAGGTGCTGACCCTGGTCGAGTACGACGGGGAGTAATTCCCGGCGTCGGCATAGTGACAAGAGAAGGGCTCCTGACGAGGAGCCCTTCTCTTTTGTGTTTTTGCCCTGCGTCAGCGCGCGTCCAGACCACCGGTGCGAGTGCCCGAAAACCCGCCATTCGCGCCGCTGCGCGCCCCTTCAAGGTATTGCCGCTGCGCCCTTTGTGTTAGCATCCGTCCCATTGTCTATGAGCCCCCCGATGGAGTGCGATGAGCTATCAGGTTCTGGCCCGCAAGTGGCGCCCCCGTACGTTTGAGCAGGTGGTGGGCCAGCAGCATGTGCTGACGGCCCTCACCAATGCCCTGGATCAGGGGCGGCTGCACCACGCCTATCTGCTAAGCGGTACCCGAGGGGTCGGCAAGACCACCATAGCCCGCATCCTGGCCAAGAGCCTCAACTGCGAGCAGGGGGTGAGCAGCCACCCGTGCGGCGTGTGCGACACCTGCCGCGAGATAGAGCAGGGGAGCTTCGTCGATCTGCTGGAGATCGATGCAGCCTCGCGCACCAAGGTGGAAGACACCCGCGAGCTGCTCGATAACGTGCAGTACCGCCCGGCCCGTGGTCGCTTCAAGGTCTACCTCATCGATGAGGTACACATGCTGTCGCGCCACAGCTTCAATGCGCTGCTGAAAACCCTGGAAGAGCCGCCCCCCTATGTGAAGTTTCTGCTGGCGACCACCGATCCGCAGAAGCTGCCCATCACCATACTGTCGCGTTGCCTGCAATTTCATTTGAAGAGCCTGGATCAGACCCAGATCGCCAAGCAGTTGGAATGGGTGCTCGATCAGGAAGGGCAACCGTTCGAGCCGCGTGCCCTGCTGGCCTTGGCCAAGGCGGCCGATGGCAGCATGCGCGACGCCCTGAGCCTGACCGATCAGGCGCTGGCCCACGGCAACGGCAGCGTGCATCTCGACAGCGTGCTGGCCATGCTCGGCACCCTGGATCACCGCCACCTCTATCAACTGCTGGAAGCGGTGCTGCGCCAGGATGCGCCGGCGGCCATCGCCAAGATTGAGGAGATGGCCACGCTTGGCCCCGATTTTGACCAACTGCACGCCGAGCTAGAGGCACTGCTGCACCGCATCGCCATGGCCCAGCTGCTCCCCTCCAGCGTACAGGAGGAGGGAGGCGATGCCGAACAACTGCGCCAGCTGGCCCAGACCATGAGCCCGGAAGAGGTGCAACTGTGTTATCAGATTGCCCTCAATGGTCGCAAGGAGCTGCAATGGGCGCCGGATGGCCGCAGTGGGCTCGAGATGACGGTGCTGCGCATGTTGGCGTTTTCACCGCGTCGGGTTGCTCTGCCGGCCGCCAGTTTTAGCGCTGCGCCCCAGGCGATGGCGCCGCTTGGCATGGCTGCCCCCCACAGTGCGCCGGTGGTCGCCGCCGTGCCGGGAAAGCCTCGGGAGGGGGAGCTCGCCCCTGAGCCCGAGGTAGCGCCTCAGGCCGATGAGCAGGCGCTCTTTGCTGAGCAGGCCGAATTGGTGGCTCAGGCCGAGCAGATGGGCTACGGTGCCGCAGCGCCGGCCATCGAGCCGGTGCCGGTCAGTGTACTGCTTCCCGAGCCGGCCAAGCCCGTAGCTGAGATGGTGTCAGTTCCCGAGCCACTGCCGGCCGAGGCGCCCGCCGCCGAGACGATGCCGCTTCCCGAGCCGGCCGTAGCGCCGGCCGCGGCCCCTGAGCCCCAGGTATCGGGCGCTCTGGCGCTGCTTGGTAAGAAGAATATGCTGCGCAGCCGCCTGCGCGCTGACACAGCGGTACCGACCCGTGAGCTGTCACCACGGCAGGCGCCGGCGCCTGCTGCTGCCAAGATGCCGAGCACACCGCCGGCTCCGGCGAAACCCGCGCCGGTCGCCGCCGAGCCGAGCCGCCCCGCACGCCGCCTCGATCCCGCCTTTGTGCCGCTCGAGGAGGAAGAGGAGGAGGGCGTCTCTTGGAGCGACTACGAAGCGGCCATGGCCAGTCGTGACTGGCCGCCGAGCACCGTCAGTGAGGTGGCTGCGGCCCCCGCTGCTGCGCCGGTAGCGACCGATCTGCCGCCGTGGTCGCTGGACGATGTTCCCGCCGCGCCTGCGGTGGTGCCCGCCGCCGAGGTCGCACCTGCTGCCGAGGTTGCGCCTTTGGCTGCCGAGCCGGTGCTGGAGGAGGCCCCTCAGCCGGAGCGGGCCACCATCGACTGGGATGAGCTGGAAGAGGCGCAAGAGGAGCAGGGCGATTTTGGTGAGCGCCTCATCCCCTCGAGCCTGCTGGCCCACTGCGGTGACGAGTGGGCCGAGCTTATCTCCCACACCCAGGTGGGGGGGCGGCTGCGCCAGCTTGCCATCAACTCGGTCATGCGCCGGGAGCCGGGAGTGTTGCATCTCACCCTCAAGCCGGAGCAGCGCCATCTGGTGAGCGAGAAAGCCTGCCAGGCGCTGGCCGAACACCTTGGGCCAGCCCTTGGCGAGAGCGTGAGGGTGGAGGTGGTGCTGGGCGTGGTGGAAGGCCATGAGACGCCGCTTGAGGTGGAGCATCGCCTCTATATGCAGACACTCGAGCAGGCGAGTCGGGATTTGCAGGGGGATCCCCATATCCAATTTATGCGCCAGCGCTTCGGAGCCGAATTGCATATCGACTCCATCGAGCCGCTGGTCGAATGATGCCGGGTTGACCGGCAACCGGTCCCCGGGTTGAAAAACCGCTTGCTGTCCCCATATTCTCCGGCAAGCCCCGCGGCCTTGGCCGTATCCGTTCAAGATGAGAGACGAACTATGTTTGGTAAAGGTGGAATCGGCAACCTGATGAAGCAGGCCCAGCAGATGCAAGAGCGCATGCAGCAACTGCAAGAGCAGCTGGCCGAGATGGAAGTGACCGGAGAATCCGGTGCCGGTATGGTCAAGGTCACCATGACCGGTGGCCACAGTGTGCGCCGCGTCGCCATCGACGAGAGCTTGATGGAAGACGACAAAGAGATGCTCGAAGATCTCATCGCTGCCGCTTTCAATGACGCGGTGCGCCGGGTTGAAGAGCAGAACAAAAGCAAGATGGCCGAGCTGACCGGTGGTATGCAGCTGCCGCCCGGCTTCAAGATGCCGTTCTAAGGCGAAGATGAACGAAGAGAGCCCCTAGGGGCTCTTTTTTTTTGCCGTGTATTGAGGCGTACCTTGCTACTGTGCACGATGTTGATAGCTGGTCTACCCTTGAACAGGTCTTTTTTTGAACTCAAAAGTATAAAAAATCAAAAGGTTAGCCTATTTAAACCACGACAAGGAGGGGCGGATGGGCGAACGTTTGTTGAAGGCGCTGATGCTGTGTAGTGGTCTATGGAGTGCCGTGGCGGTGGCGGGAGACGCTTTTTTGACCCTAAGTGGTACAGGGTGCTGCCAAGGGGCCGGGAGGGTGCAACTGACCCGTGCCGAGTTTGAGGCCTTGCCCCAGCATGAACTCAAGACCGAAACGCCGTGGACCGAGGGCTCCCATGTTTACCGGGGGGTGTTACTGCGGGATCTGATAGCGAGGTTTTCCCTCCCAGGAGAGACCTTAAAGGCCGTCGCCGTCAACGACTACTGGGCGGCCGTACCGGTCAACGATGCACTGACGTACCCCGTGCTGCTGGCCTCACACCAGGATGGTCAACCCTTGACCCTGCGCAGCAAGGGGCCACTGTGGATTGTCTACCCTCTCTCGGCGCATCCCGAGCTCGACAAGGAGCTCTATCACAGCCGCATGGTGTGGCAACTGACCCATCTAGAGAGTCATTAAGATGCCGCGCAGCAAATTTTTCGGCCTGCTGCTGATGGTGGCGGCCTTTCTCGGGGTGACGCTCTGGTCGGCCTGGAACTATGAGCGGGCCTTCAACGCCGTGACCCGCTACACCCAACGCTCGGCCTGGTCTCTTGCCCAGATGGAGCTAGAGCTGCGCGCCTTCCAGGGGGAGCTGGCACTCTACCGGCTGGGGGGAAGCTCGCCGCAGGCGTTGCAGCGGCGCTTCGATATCGCCTGGAATCGGCTCGATGTGTTCCTGCACGCCAAGGGCGGCGGTCAGAGCGAGGAGCTGCTCCCCATTTGGAAGGCGGTGAGCGATCTGCTGGCCTTGCTGCGACGCCATGAAGCCGATGTGGTGGCCGCCATGCCGGCCGATCCAACGCTGGCTCTCTTGTCCCGCGAACTGGAGCGGCATCTTGATGTGGTGCGTAAGGTGACCATCCAGAATTTCACCGGCCCCTCCGTCGTGACCCCCCGCGTGACGCTGGAGCGGGTCAGGGAGCAGAACTTTGTCGTGCTCGGTGTGTTGCTGCTGGTGACCATGGCGATGCTGCTGACCCTCTTTCTTGAGGTGCGGCGTCAGCATTTTCTCGCCTGGAATGACAGCCTGACCCGGCTACCCAACCGGGTGGCGCTGATGCATTTTTTGCGGCGCCACGTGGCGCGTGGTGGCCGCCGCATGACCGTCTGCCTGTTCGATCTCGGTCACTTTCGCGAGGTCAATGACAGCCTGGGTTATGAGGTGGGAGATGCCCTGCTGCGCGCCTTGGCCGCCAGGCTGCATGCCTTGCGCGGCCCGGCACTGTTTGTGGCCCGCACCGGCAGCGACGAGTTTGCCATCGTCATGATCGGCAGCATGCCCACCTATCTGCGCTTTCCGTTTCTCGAAAAGCTGCACGCCGAGCTGACCCAGCTAGCCTATGAGGCCGATCCGGCGCATCGGGTGCATGTCTTCATGGGGGTGAGCCAGTATGCTCCTTCGCTCAATTCACCGGAGGAGACGCTGCTGTTTGCCGACATCGCGCTCGAGAGTGCCAAGCGGCAAGATGCGACGCGCTATGTGATGTTCTCCTCTTCCATGTACCGGCACTATCGGCGCAACCGCCAACTCTCGGTCGAACTGCGTGAGCTGCTCGAGGGCGAGGACGAGCAGCAGTTGGCGCTTCATTACCAGCCGATCGTCTGTGAGCATGAAGCGACCCGGCTGGGGGCCGAGGCGCTGCTGCGCTGGCATCACCCGGAATATGGCTTTATCGCGCCACCCGATATCGTCGAGTTGGCAGAGGAAAATGGCCTCGGCCAACGGCTCGGAGCCTGGATCTTCCGGCGACTGCAACGGGATCTCGCCACCTTTCCCAGCGCATTGGTGGCGCGCCTTGAATTGTCGGTCAACCTCTCGGGCTCCATGTTCCACCATCGTCTGCCGCAACAGATCGAGGCGGCGCTGGCCGGAGGGCCGCTGCAACGCCAGCAATTGGTGCTGGAGCTGACCGAGAGCATCGCCATCGATGATCTGCCGCGCAGCCAGCATATCCTGCGTGGACTGCACCATATCGGCGTGCGGGTGGCTCTGGATGATTTTGGCACCGGCTGGGCATCGCTCTCTTATCTGCGTGCGCTCTCGTTTGACAAACTCAAGATTGACCGCTCCTTCATCACGGCGATCGACAGCGATGAGCGGCAGGCGCTGTTTGTCGGGATGATCACCGATCTCTCCCACCAACTCGGGGTACAGGTGGTGGCCGAGGGGGTGGAGCGGTACGAGGAGTGGCGGGCGGTGCTGCGTCTCGGGGTCGATGAGGTGCAAGGCTATTTTTATGCCAAACCGTTGCCAGCCGCGGCGTTTCACGCCTTCTGTGACGACTATTTCGGGCCAGAACTCATGTTGACCGAGGTGGCCTGTGGCTGAAGGGAGCCCATGACAAGGCCCCCCACCTTTGGGTATAGTCCTGCCCCTGTTCCTGTCTGATTGAGAGCGCGATGAAATTCAGCCCCCTGCTTGACGAGATGATCAAGGCCCTGCAAGTGTTGCCCGGCGTGGGCCCCAAGTCGGCCCAGCGGATGGCGTTCCAACTGCTCGAGCGCGAGCGCAGCCGTGGCGTGCGGTTGGCCCAGACCCTGACCCGGGCGCTGACCGAGATTGGCCATTGCAGCCAGTGCCGCACCTTCACCGAAAATGAGCAGTGCGAGCTGTGTGCTAGCCCCAAGCGCGCCGAAAACGGCCTGCTCTGTGTGGTGGAGAGCCCGGCCGACGTGGCGGCCATCGAGCAGACCGGTCACTACAGCGGCCGCTACTTCGTGCTGATGGGTCACCTCTCGCCGCTCGACGGAATTGGCCCGCAAGAGTTGGGGCTGGAGATCCTCGAGCAGCGGCTGCGCGCCGAGCAGATAGAGGAGCTGATCCTCGCCACCAACCCCACGATTGAGGGGGATGCCACCGCCTACTACATCGCCGAGATGGCCCGCGCTGCCGGGGTCAAGGTGAGCCGTATCGCCCACGGCGTGCCGGTGGGCGGTGAGTTGGAGCTGGTGGATGGCACCACGCTCTCTCACTCCCTGATGGGGCGCCAGCCCCTGATCTGAGTCTTGGCTGACGCGACAGTGTGAGTGTGCAAGCCCTGCCTTTGGCGGGGCTTGCGGGTCTTTGGCGCGTGGAAAATTGCATCCTCCCCCTTGAAACCTCGGCACCTGTCCCCATCTTCCTTGTCGAATCCGTTCAACCTGAATCGTCAAGGAATTGCCGATGACCCAAGCCGTTCATGCCGAAACCCACGGGTTTCAGACCGAAGTGAAACAGCTGCTGAGCCTGATGGCCCACAGCCTCTACTCCAACAAAGAAGTGTTCCTGCGCGAGCTTATCTCCAACGCCTCCGATGCGGCGGACAAGCTGCGCTTCAAGGCGCTTTCCGAGCCTTCCTTGTATGAGAATGACGGTCAGCTGCGCGTTCGTCTCATCGTTGACAAGGAGGCCCGCACCCTGACCATCTCCGACAACGGGATCGGGATGAGTCGCGACCAGGTGATCGAGCACCTGGGCACCATCGCCCGCTCTGGCACCGCCGAGTTCTTCAAGAACCTCTCTGGCGATCAGAGCAAGGACTCCCAGCTGATCGGTCAGTTCGGGGTCGGTTTCTACTCCGCCTTCATCGTGGCCGACAAGGTGACCGTGGTCTCCCGCGCCGCCGGCGAGCCGGTTGAGCGCGCCGTGCAGTGGGAATCCGCTGGGGAAGGCTCGTTCACCGTGGCCGATGTGACCAAGGAGAGCCGCGGTACCGATGTGATCCTGCATCTGCGCGCCGAGGAAGAGGAGTTCCTCGACGACTGGCGCCTGCGCTCCGTGGTGGGCAAGTACTCCGATCACATCTCAATCCCGGTTGAGCTGTACAAGGAGGGCACCCCGGATCGGGAAGAGGAGGGCGAGACCGTCGTCGGCACTCCGGGCCAGTGGGAGCAGGTCAACCGCGCGACCGCCCTGTGGACCCGCAACCCGAAAGAGATCAAGGACGAGGAGTACCAGGAGTTCTACAAGCACATCGCCCACGACTTTGAGGACCCGCTGTTGTGGGGCCACAACCGGGTGGAAGGGGCCCAGGAGTACACCAGCCTGCTCTATGTGCCGGCCCGCGCCCCGTTTGATCTCTACAACCGCGAGCAGAAACACGGCCTCAAGCTCTACGTGCAGCGCGTCTTCATCATGGACGACGCCGAGCAGTTCATGCCGGCCTACCTGCGCTTCGTGAAAGGGGTGCTGGACTCGGGCGATCTGCCGCTCAACGTCAGCCGCGAAATCCTGCAAGACAACAAGACCACGGCGGCCCTGCGCAAGGCGTGCACCAAGCGGGTGCTCACCATGCTCGGGAAGCTGGCCAAGGACGATGCCGAAAAATACGCCACGTTCTGGACAGAGTTCGGCAACGTGCTCAAGGAAGGCCCGGCCGAGGACTACGCCAACCGCGAAGAGATCGCCAAGCTGCTGCGCTTTGCCAGCACGGCCGGTGACGGCGAGGCCCAGAACGTGTCGCTGGAGGACTATGTTGGCCGCATGAAGGAAGGTCAGCAGAAGATCTACTACATCACCGCTGACTCCTACGCCGCCGCCAAGAACAGCCCGCATCTGGAGATCTTCCGCAAGAAGGGCATCGAGGTGCTGCTGATGTGGGAGCGGGTCGACGAGTGGCTGATGAGCCACTTGAGCGAGTTCGACGGCAAGCAGCTCATCTCGGTCACCCGTGGCGAGCTGGATCTCGGGGATCTGGAAGACGAAGCCGACAAGCAGGCCCAGGAGGCCTCCGAGAAGGCCAACGCCGGCCTCATCGAGCGGGCGAAAAAGAGCTTAGGTGAGGCGGTCAAAGAGGTGCGCGTCACCCACCGCCTGACCGACTCGCCGTCGTGCATCGTCACCGACGCCTACGGCATGAGCACCCAGATGATCAAGCTGATGCGCGCCGCCGGCCAGCCGGTGCCGGAGCAGAAATATATCCTCGAGCTCAATCCTGAGCATCCGTTGGTCAAGAAGCTCGACGGTATCCAGGACGAGAGTCTGTTCGGCGAGTGGGTCTCCCTGCTGCACGAGCAGGCCCAGCTGGCAGAGCAGGGCGGTCTGACCGACCCGGCCAGTTTCGTGGCTCGCATCAACCGGTTGCTGCTGGGGTGATGCCCGGAAGGCCCGCTTCGGCGGGCCTTCGCATTTATGCTGCATTTTCACGCAGTGGATGCCTGCCACCTCAGGCTGGACAAGGGGCCTGCAAGCGGGCGGCACTGGCGGCAAAATGGCCGGTTGTCCCGCTTTGGCTTGTGGAAGCGGGGGAAAGCGTGTAATTTTTCCCCCGCCAACGATTTGAATAACCAATCAATAGGAGCGTGTATGCGCATTGTTCTGCTCGGGGCACCGGGTGCCGGCAAGGGTACTCAGGCTCAGTTCATCATGGAAAAACACGGTATTCCGCAGATCTCCACCGGCGACATGCTGCGTGCCGCGATCAAGGCGGGCACCGAGCTGGGCCTCAAGGCCAAGGCGGTGATGGACGCGGGTCAACTGGTCTCCGACGAGATCATCATCGGTCTGGTCAAGGAGCGTATCGCTCAGGCCGATTGCGCCAACGGTTTCCTGCTGGACGGTTTTCCGCGCACCATTCCCCAGGCCGAGGCCATGAAGGAAGCTGGTGTGAGCGTGGACTTCGTGCTCGAGTTCGACGTGCCGGACGAAGAGATCGTCAAGCGCATGAGTGGCCGCCGCGTTCACCCGGGTTCGGGCCGTACCTACCACGTGGTCTTCAACCCGCCCAAGGTGGAAGGCAAAGATGACGTGACTGGCGAGGATCTGGTGATCCGCGCTGACGACGAAGAGACCACGGTGCGCAAGCGTCTCGACGTCTACCACACCCAGACCGCTCCGCTGGTGGGTTTTTACAAGCAAGAGGCCGAGGCTGGTCACACCCAGTACCACAAGATCGACGGCACCCAGAGCGTCGATGCAGTAAGTCAGCAACTGGCTACCCTGCTGGGTTAAAACCTGCTAAAAAAGAGGGCCCGACTAGGGCCCTTTTTTTATGGCGATTTTTATGGTGATGCTACACCACCACAGAGAGGCACAGTGACAACCAAAACCGGCATTCTGCTCGTCAATCTGGGTACGCCGGCGGCACCGACCACGGCCGCCGTCAAGGCGTTTCTCGGCCAGTTCCTGCACGACCCCAGGGTGGTCGACTTGCCTCGCGCCCTCTGGTGCCCGCTGCTCCACGGTATTATTCTGCCAACCCGCTCACCGCGGGTAGCCAAGCTCTACCAAACGGTCTGGACGGCGGAAGGATCGCCCCTGATGGCCATCAGCGTGCGCCAGCGCACGGCGCTCGAGCAGGAGCTCACGCGCGAAGGGGTCGATGTGCCGGTGGCCTTGGCCATGACCTACGGCAGCCCCTCCATGAGCGAGGGCTGGGCGCAGCTCAAGGCGCAAGGGGTCAATCGCGTCATCATCTTACCCCTCTATCCCCAATATTCGGTGAGTACCACGGCCAGCGTGTTCGACGCCTGGGCCAAGGCGATGAAGCGCGAGCGCAATTTGCCGGTGATGCGCCTCATCCGTGACTATCACGCTCACCCTGAGTACATCCAGGCGCTGACCCAGAGCGTGCGGCGTCACTGGGAGCGGCATGGCCAGGGCGATCACCTGCTGATGTCGTTTCACGGTATTCCCGAGCGTTATGCCCGCGAAGGGGACCCTTACGGCGATCAGTGTCGTCACACCGCCTCTTTGCTGGCGGCCGCGCTCAGTCTGGAAGAGGGGCGTTGGAGCCTCACCTTCCAGTCTCGCTTTGGCAAGGAGGAGTGGCTCAAGCCCTATACCGACGAGACGGTGGCGAGCCTGCCCGGTCAGGGGGTCAAGCGCCTCGACGTGATCTGCCCCGGTTTTGCCGCTGATTGCCTGGAAACGCTGGAGGAGATCGACGGCCAGAATCGCGAGCTGTTCCTCGAGCATGGTGGTGAGGCGTTCCACTTTATCCCCTCGCTCAATGACGAGGCGGCCCACATCCGTATGATGGTGTCGCTCATCTGCCGTGAGCTGGCCTGATCACACGGCATTACCCTAAGGAAGGAAAGTCATGCTGCATATAACCCTGCTCTATGCTGGCCTGCTCGGCCTGCTGTTTCTCGCGCTGTCGGTGTGGGTCATCTCGCGCCGCTTTAAGTTTCGCGTCTCGCTCGGCGAAGGGGAGTCTCCCGAGCTGCGCGCCGCCGTGCGTGCCCACGGCAATTTCGCCGAGTATGTGCCGCTGGTGCTGCTGCTGATGGGCGGGTTGGAGCTGGTGGGGGCCGGCGCCCTTTGGCTGCATCTCATCGGTGGCTTGCTGCTGCTGGGCCGCCTCTCCCACGCCATCGGTATTCAGATCCCCAAGGCCCCCAACCCCTATCGTCTGGTCGGGATCATGGCCACCTTCATCGCCTTGTTGCTGGGGTCGCTGCTCGCCCTCGTCCACGCCTTTTAAGGGGACTGGTATCCCGCTGGGGGAGGGCAAACGTTTCCCCTCCCGACCGGGCACATATACTAGGAAGAATCTTGGGTGCCGCGCCTTTTCGCCCTCCGCTGGTGTGGTAGAATCGCGGCCCCTTCGTTCCTCCTCAGCTAAAGATCAGTGCCATGAAATTTCCCGGTCAGCGTAAGTCCAAACACTACTTTCCGGTGGATCGCCGCGATCCCCTTCTCTCCCAAAACGCGGCGCTCGCCGATCGGGGCAAGGCTTACGTGGTCGGTATCGATCAGACCCTGGTCGACATCGAAGCGCACGTGGATCGGGCCTTTCTCGAGCGTTATGGCCTGAGCTGTGGCCACTCTGTGGTCATCTCCGACGAGGTGGCTGAGCGAGTCTACGACGAGCTCAAGAGCAACGACATGGTGGTGAGCGAGTTTGCTGGCGGTACCATCGGCAACACCATGCACAACTATTCGGTGCTGGCCGACTCCCACTCCATCCTGCTCGGGGTCATGAGCCAGGACATTCGCATCGGCAGCTATGCCTACCGTTATCTGTGCAACACCTCGTCGCGGGTCAACCTCGACTATCTGCAACCGGTGGCCGGCCCCATCGGTCGCTGCTTCACCTTCATCACCGAGGGGGGCGAGCGCAGTTTTGGCATCAACGCCGGCAAGATGGATCACCTCGACGTGGCCCACATCCCCGAAGCCATCATCAAGGAGGCCTCGGCCTTGGTCATCACCGCCTATCTGGTGCGCGGTGAAGATGGTACGCCGATGAAAGAGGCGGCCATGGCGGCGGTGCGTTATGCCCGTGAAGCCGGAGTCCCTGTGGTATTGACCCTGGGCACCCGCTTCGTCATCGAGTCCGACCCCCAGTGGTGGCGCGATTTTATCAGCGAGAACGTCACCGTGCTGGCCATGAACGAAGAGGAAGGGGAGGCCCTGACCGGTTTTGCCGATCCGCTGGCCGCCGCCGACAAGGCGCTCGACTGGGCCGACATGGTGCTCTGCACCGCCGGGCCGGTCGGGCTCTACATGGCGGCTTACACCGATGACGATCACAAGCGCCAGACCTCCTTGCCGCTGCTGCCTGGGGTCATCCCCGAGTTCAACATGTATGAGTTCAGCCGCCCCATGATGCGCCGCCGCTGCCGCAAGCCACTGCGTATCTACTCCCACATTGCCCCTTACATGGGGGGCCCTGAGAAGATCAAGAACACCAACGGGGCGGGGGATGGCGCCCTCTCGGCCCTGCTGCACGACATGGTGGCCAACGCCTATCATCGCAGCGCCGTACCCAATTCGGCCAAGCACATGGCCGATTTTCTCACCTACTCCTCCCTGGCTCAGGTGTGCAAGTATGCCAACCGGGTGAGCTACGAAGTGCTGGCCCAGAGCAGTCCGCGCCTTTCTCGGGGGCTGCCCGAGAAGGAAGACAGTCTGGAAGAGGTGTACTGGGAGCGGTGATCCGCACGCGGGGGCCATCGGCCCCCGAATTTTTTAAGGGGGCGTGAGGCACCTCACCAAATTACGGATTTGCGACCCAGGTCGGATAGACAGCTCCCCCTCTTTTCACCTAGCGTGATCCTCACTCATCAAGGAATGAAGAGGATTTCACCGTGCTGACCCGCCTTTCGATCCGCCACCGCCTGCTGTTGATCACCCTGCTGGCTCTGCTTTCCCTGCTGCTGCTGACCCTGGTGGCGGCCGAGCAGTACCGCCGCAGCCTGCTCGAAGAGAAACAGTTGCAGACCCGCCATCAGGTGGAGACGGTCTGGAGCCTGGTCGATGGTTTCGCCCGGCAGGTCAGCGAGGGGACGCTCTCCGAGGCGCAGGCCAAACAGGCGGCGCTCAAGGCCATCGCCGCCCTGCGCTACGGCCATGACGACTACTTCTGGATCAACGACAGCCGCCCCTTCATGGTGATGCACCCGATGAAGCCCGAGCTCGACGGCAAGGATCTGACCGCGATCGCCGACCCGGATGGCAAGCACCTGTTCGTTGCCTTTGTCGAGGCGACCCGCCACGCCCCGCAGGGGGCGCAGGTGGCCTATCAGTGGCCCAAACCCGGCTCGGCGCAGCCGGTGGCCAAGGTGTCGTTCGTCAAGCGTTTTGCGCCATGGGACTGGATCATCGGCACCGGCATTTATGTGGATGATGTGGAGCAGCAGTACCAGCAGGTACTGCTGCGCCTGCTCGGTGTTAGCTTGGTGATCCTCACCCTGCTGGCCCTGCTCTCAGGGTGGCTAGGGCGCTCCATCGTACAGCCGCTGGAGGCGGCCTCCCGCGCCCTGGCAGTGCTGGCTCGTGGTGAAGGGGATCTGCGCGCCCGGTTGCACGAGCGGGGGCGAGACGAGCTCTCCGCGCTGGGGCGTAACTTCAACCGCTTCGCCGATCAGATGGTGACCCTGGTGCAGCAGGTTCAGGGGATCGCCCGGGACAATGACGGCGCGGCCGAGCGCTTGGCCGAGGTGGCTCACAACCACCACCGGCTGGCGAACGAGCAGGTGGCCGACACTGAACGGGTGGCGAGCGCCATGTCGCAGGTGGCCGCCAGTTGCCAGGAGATAGGCGAACATACCCGTGAGGCGGCGGGCTCGGCCTCTCAGGCAATGGCGATGGTACATGACGGCGAGGCGTTGATGCAGCGCTCGGCCGAGGTGGTACAGCGGCTGGCCGAACAGTTGGGGGCCTCGGTGGCCTCGGTCGAGCAGCTCGGCGCGGACAGCCAGAAGATAGACGGGGTGCTCGAGGTGATCCGCGGGGTGGCCGAGCAGACCAACTTGCTGGCGCTCAACGCCGCCATCGAGGCGGCCCGGGCCGGGGAGCAGGGACGCGGTTTTGCTGTGGTGGCCGACGAGGTGCGTACCCTGGCCAATCGCACTCACGCATCGACCGATGAAATTCGCAACATGATAGCCAGCGTGCAGCACGGCACCGATCAGGTGACGGCGCAGATCGGCCAGTTGCAGGGGCTCTCCGATGCGGCGGCGCACTCGGTCGCACAAATGGAGAGCGTCATCGCCGAGCTGGCCAGCCTCATCGACCAGATTGGGGGTATGAACGGCCAGATAGCCAGCGCCGCCGATCAGCAGGTCGCGTCGGTGGCGGGGATCAACCACAACATGGAGACCATTGCCCGCGCCGCGCATCGGGCGCTGGAGCATAACGAGCAGACCGAGCAGGCGGTGGCGGCATTGGAGGCGGGCGGGCGTCAGCTCTCGGCACTGGTGGATCGCTATCAAACCTGAATGATGGCCGCTTTTTGACGCTTGTCCTTGAGTCGGTAGGGGTTTTGGGAGACCATCTGCTCCAGGCGGCCATCCTGGGCCCGCGCACTGTGCAAGAGAGATCTCCCAATGAGCAAGCTAACTGACAACCTTGACGCCAATTTTCAACTGTTTATCGAAGAGGTCCGTGAAACGGGCCAGTTGTGGGGGCTGCGTTACGGTGAAGATTGGGTCGTTTGCCAGTCGGCGGAGTTTGAGGACGCAGACGTGATGCCGCTGTGGTCCAATGAGGCGGATGCCCGCTTGCACTGCGCCGAGGAGTGGGTGGACTACCAGCCGGATGCCATCGATCTGGAGGAGTTCCTCGACGTGTGGGTCAACGATCTGGACGAAGATGAAGTGCTGATCGGCCCGAACTGGAACAGCGAGTTGGAGGGGGCAGAAGTCGAGCCCATCGAGCTGGCTAAGGTGCTGGTTGAGGTCGATGAAGCCTGAACCGATCGGGTTCTGCATTGAGAGGGGCTGCCGTGAGGCGGCCCCTCTTCGTTAACGGGAGCAGCTTGCCGCTCACCACTGTACAAACGTACAATGGTGCCATGAGCGCGACGCCTTCCACGCAACCAAGCCCCCCAAGCGAGGGCTTCATCCTTACCCGCCACGCCCGTGACCATGGCGGCCGTACCGAGATCATCCTCTGGCTGTGGAGTCCAGAGGGGCCGGTACGGCTGGTGGTTGAGGGGCAGGAGCCACTCTTTTTCCTGCCGCTGGCTCAATTGAGCGAGGCGATGACCCTGTTTCGTGCCCACGGGGTGCGCGGGCGTACCCGTCGTCTGCCGCTGCACACCTTCGACGGACGGGCGGTGGCGGGGGTCTATTTCCCGACGCTGGCGGCGTTTCACAAGGCGGTGGAGCTGCTGCTCATCAAGGGCATTGAGCACTTTGAGGCGGACATTCGCCTGGCCGAGCGCTACCTGATGGAGCGTTTCATTACCGCCGGGGTCAAGTTCCAGGGCGCCGTGCAGCGGCGTGCAGGCAACTGGCAGGTGGGGCGCGCGCGCTGTGCTCCTGCCACCATCACACCGCAGCTCTCTTGGGTATCGCTCGATGTGGAGTGCGCCATGGACGGCACCCTCTTCTCGGTGGGGTTGTCGAGCCCCATGGACGAGCGGGTCATCATGATTGGCGAGCCCGAGGAGATGGCGACCCCGGTGGAGTGGGTGAGCGATGAGCCGGCCCTGCTTGCGGCGCTGGAGCGCTGGTTCCAGCGCTTCGATCCGGATCTGGTGATGGGCTGGAACGTGGTCAATTTCGATTTTCGCCTGCTGCTGCGCCGCGCCGATCTCTACAAGCGGCGGCTGCGGCTCGGCCGTGGCCGTGAACTCGCCTTCTGGCGCGCCTCGCGCCAAGACCCCCAGAGCGGCAATGTGACCTTGCCGGGGCGCATGGTGCTCGATGGGATCGATACCCTCAAAAGCGCCACCTGGCAGTTCCCAAGCTTCAGCCTCGATGCGGTGGCAAGCGATCTGCTCGGGCGCGGCAAAGATATCGAGGACGTGGCCAACCGTGGCCAGAAGATCACCGAGCTGTTTCACTCCGACAAGGCGGCGCTGGCCCGCTACAACCTGGAAGATTGCCGCTTGGTGCACGAGATTTTTGCGCATTGCGATCTCATCGCCTTCGCGGTGGAGCGGGCATCACTCACCGGCCTTGAGCTCGATCGCATCGGCGGCTCGGTGGCGGCTTTCACCAACCTCTATCTGCCGCGTTTGCACCGGGGGGGCTATGTGGCGCCCAACCTGCCCCAAGGGGGCGGGCTGGCCAGCCCGGGCGGCTACGTGATGGATTCGAGCCCCGGCCTCTATCGCCACGTGCTGGTGCTCGATTTTAAGAGCCTCTACCCGAGCATCATCCGTACCTTTCGCATCGATCCCATGGGGCTGGTGGAGGGGTTAAATGCCTCGGAGCACGCCATTCCCGGTTTTCGCGGGGCGCTGTTCTCCCGTGAGAGGCACTTTCTGCCCGCCCTTATCGAGGGGCTGTGGCAGGCGCGCGATCGGGCCAAGGCGGCGGGCAACAAGCCGCTTTCTCAGGCCATCAAGATCATCATGAACTCGTTTTATGGTGTGCTGGGCTCGGGGGGCTGCCGCTTCTACGATCCGAGGCTGGCCAGCTCCATCACCTTGCGGGGTCACGGCATCATGCAAACCACCCGAGAGTGGATTGAAGCGCAGGGGTATCAGGTGATCTACGGCGATACCGACTCGACCTTCGTGCACTTGGGCAAGGCGGTGAGTGCGGGGGAAGCCGATGCCATCGGCCATGGTCTGGCGGATCTCATCAACCAGAATTGGCGCGAGAAGATCCGCGCCGAGTTTGACCTTGAGAGTGCCCTCGAGATCCAGTACGAGACTCACTACCGGCGCTTTTTGATGCCGACCATCCGTGGCCTCGAGAAGGGCAGCAAGAAGCGCTACGCCGGTCTGGTGGGGGAAGGGGAGGCGGAAAAACTGGTGTTCAAGGGGCTCGAAACGGTGCGCACCGACTGGACTGTGCTGGCCAAAGAGTTCCAGTCAGAGCTATTTAACCTGGTGTTTCACGACCGCTGTCCGCGCGATTTTGTGCGAGAGACGGTGGATGAGACCCGGCGCGGGCTGCGTGATGAACAGTTAGTTTATCGCAAGCGGCTGCGCCAGCAGCTCGAGGAATACCAGAAGAATGTGCCGCCCCACGTGCGCGCCGCACGGCTGGCCGACGATGAGAACCGTCGCCGCGGCTTGCCGCTGCGCTACCAGCATCGCGGCACCATCGCCTACGTCATGACGGTCAGTGGCCCCGAGCCGCTGGAGTACCGGCGCAGCGCCATCGACTACGAGCACTATGTGGAGAAGCAGCTAAAGCCGATCGCCGATGCCATCCTCCCCTTCGTGGGGGAGTCGTTCGAGCGGATCTGCGGCCAGCAGCTCAAGCTGTTTTAAGCGGATCAGCGGCGGTAGAGCACCTTGATGAGGTGAAAGCCGAACTTGGTGCGCACCGGGCCGAGCACGCTGAGCAGCTCCCCCTTGAAGACGGCATCATCGAACGCCTTGACCATGTCGCCCCGGGAGAACTCCCCCAGATCGCCGCCGCGCTTGCCCGAGGGGCAGGTGGAGAAGCGTTTGGCCATCTGGCCAAAATCGGCCCCCTTGGCAAGCTTGTCGCGGATCTCGAGGCACTGGCGTTCGGTCTTGACCAAGATGTGCAGGGCGCAGGCGGTTTTCATGAGGGGGCTCCTTGAGGGGCAAAAGGGTCGCAAGGGTACCCGAAATCGGGCGCCGCGTCAGCGGGTCGCCAGCCGCAATTGATTGGCACGGGCTTGCCACATCACCTCGAGTCCCATCAGGCCATAGACACACCAGACTGCGATCGGCGTGATCCAGCTGGCGCCGAGCCCCATTACGGTGAGGGCGGCGCCGGTCAGCAGTAGGGTGGTGCCGAGCAGCCGCCAGTGGAAAGCCAGAGGAGAGAGCAGGCCAAGCCCGACCAGCAGCAGTAGCCCGATGGGCAGGTTGAGGGCGGTGAAAGCCAGTGCCCGCTCCCCCTCCATGCCGGTCAGCAGCGCCATCAGTGCGCTGACGCTGGCCAGAAAGGTCAGAAATTCGATGCGGTCGGCGATGAAGTCCGCCATCTTTTCGCTGGTGTGGTGCATGTCATCTCTCCTCTAGCAATGTGATCAGTGTCGCCTTTCTGTGGCGTGAGCGGCAGCGTAATTAATCGATTGGTGCAACAGAGTGAAGCGAAGGGGAGGGTGAAGCGTATTTGTGCAAGTTGCGACAGAACTGGACAAGTTTGCGACAACTCACTCATATCTCACGCGATTTACTACCTGACAGGGGCGGCTCGGCAAATCTGACTGTGCTAGCATGACCGCCTAGGCTCAATATGGGCCTGTTACAGTTCAGTCATGATGAGGATAACAAGCTTGAGCGACACGCATGCACAAAGAGGAACGCTGCGTGCCGGTACCCGGTCTGGCCATGGAGCCCTGCTGCTCCTGTGCGCCGGACTGTTGCTGGCGCCTTCTGCCT
Source organism: Aeromonas simiae (assembly GCF_014892695.1). NCBI lineage: Bacteria > Pseudomonadati > Pseudomonadota > Gammaproteobacteria > Aeromonadales > Aeromonadaceae > Aeromonas > Aeromonas simiae. The sequence goes on along the minus strand of NZ_CP040449.1, from coordinate 2,190,553 downwards.
GGGCGGCCAAGATCACCTACAAGGTGGAAGGCCTCAAGGGCGAGCTCAAGGACAATGTGACGGCCTACCTCAACGGCCTGCCCACCTATCAAGATCGCCAGTTCCGGGCGGCCCGCGATCGGATCCAGGAGGCGGTGAGCCAAGGGTTACAGGCCACCGGCTACTATCAGCCGAAGATTGAGATCATCCGCCAGCGCGAGACACCGAGTAAGGTGGTGATCAAGGTCGAGAAGGGGGAGCCGGTCATCGTCACGTCCCTTGACGTGTTGCTACGTGGCGACGCCGGTCAGGACGAGGCCTACAGCCGGTTGCTCGACGACTTGCCCCTCAAGGAGGGGGAGGTGCTGCACCACGGCAAATACGAGAGCATCAAGTCGAGCCTGGGGAATCTTGGTCTGGCGCGCGGCTACTTCGATGCCCGCCTGCGCAAGAGCCAGGTCAAGGTGCTGACCGACAAGAACGAGGCGCAGATCCTCATCGTCTATGACTCGGGGCAGCGCTACCGCTACGGCGAGATCCGCTATCAGGCGACCCCAGAGGCGGTCTCGCTGATCCGCCCGCTGGTGACCATTCACAGCGGTGAGCCCTATCAGGCGCTGACCCTGGCCGACATGTCTCAGGATATCTCCTCGACCCGCCTGTTTCGTGAAAGCGAGATCCGTCCACTGGTCTCTGAGGCCGAGGACGGCGTGGTGCCGATGCAGGTGACCCTGACCCCGCGCGACAAGCACGAGATCGAGGTGGGTCTGGGCTTCTCCACCGACGAAGGGCCGCGCATGAGTGGCAGTTGGGAGAAACCCTGGATCAACCGCCACGGTCACCGCCTCAAGACCGATCTCAAGATTTCCCAACCTCAGGCCGAGCTCAGCCTCGATTACCAGATCCCGGTGGGTAACCCGCTGCAGGATTACTACTCGGTGCTGGCGGGCTTTAAGCACGAGGACTACAAGGACACCCGCTCCGATCTCAGCACCATAGGTATCCACCGCTGGAAGAAGCGGCCGGATGGCTGGGATCGCGACGTCTTCGTGCGCGCCCTTTATGAAGATTACGTACAGGGTGAGGATGCCGGTAACAGCTTGCTGCTGCTGCCGGGGGTCTCTTGGTCGCGGCTGCGCATCCGCGGCAACCTGGTGCCGGAGTGGGGCGATCGTCAGCAGTTGCTGGTCGAGGTTTCCGATACCCACTGGGGCTCGGACATGAACTTTGTGCGTACCTGGGGGCGAACCAAGTGGCTGCGCACCCTGGGTGACAACCACCGCTTCCTGCTGCGTGGCGAGCAGGGGGCCATCATCGGTGACAGCTTCGCCCAGGTGCCCTCTTCACTGCGTTTCTTCACCGGGGGCGATCAGACGGTACGTGGTTTCAGTTACGAGTCTATCTCGCCGCGCGACAGCGAGGGGCGGCTGCTCGGTGCCCGCTACATGTCGGCGGCGAGTCTCGAGTATGACTATCGCTTCAGCAACAGTTGGCTGGGGGCCCTGTTTGTCGATGGCGGGACCGCCACTAACGACTACTCCGAGGCCTGGAAGATTGGCACCGGCGCCGGGGTGCGCTGGGTGACGCCGATCGGCATGGTGCGCCTCGATCTGGCGGTGGGGATCTCGGAAGATGACAAGCCCCTGCGCCTCCATTTTGCTCTGGGACCGGATCTATGAAGTGGATAAAACAGGCCCTGTTGTGGCTGCTCGGTCTGCTCTTTTTGCTGCTCATCCTGGTCAGCCTGCTCGGCTTTACCCATGCGGGCAACCGCTTCCTGTGGCAGCAGGCCAAGGCCTCTTTGCCCCAGCTCAAGGGGGAGCTGGTGGCCGGCCAGCTTGGCTATGGCTGGACGCTCGACGATCTGGCGTGGCAGGACGAGCTGGTTGACGTGCAGGTGCGCCGGGTGGTGCTCGATTGGGATCTCGGCCAACTGCTCAAGGGGCGGCTCTGGATCAAGCGACTCGAGGCCGATCAGCCAGTGATCAAGGTGGCCGAGAGCCAGAGTGAGCCTGAGCCCGATGATGGCGAGCCCTTCGTTTGGCGTCCGCTGCCGCTGCGCATCGATGTGGATGCGTTGGCGCTGCACGGCATGCAGTTGGCCTTGCCTGACATGACGCTGGCGATCAAGGAAGGGGATATCGGCGCGCATCTGACCCGTGATGGACTGACGCTGCGCGGCCCGCGCTTAGACGGACTGCATCTGACCATGCTGCCGGCCACGACGGCGGCGGCCGCGCCAGCCCCGGCGCAACCGAATGAGCCGACCGGCCCCATCACTCTGCCCGAGGTGAAGCTTCCTTTCCCGGTGCGTATCGAGGGGCTTGAGCTGACCGACACCCAGTATCGCGATGGTGAGCTGCATGAGGTGGTCAGCCGCCTGACCCTCGATGCGGGCGCCGAGGGGGAGGTGGTCACGCTCGATGCCCTGACGCTGGCCCACGAGATGGCCGAGGCCCGCCTGAGCGGCCACCTCAGCCTTACCGGGGATTATCCGCTGGCTCTGGTGCTGGACGGCATCCTTGGTAAGGGGCTGCTGGAGGGGGAGCTCAAGGGGGAGACCCTCAAGCTGGCACTCGATGGCAGCGTGGCCGACCTGGCGCTGGCGCTGGAGGCCAAGGGGCCGGTTGCGGCCACCTTCAAGGGCAAGCTGGCGCCGCTCGATCCGGCCTTGCCGTTTGACGCCTCCCTCTCCTGGCCCGGGTTGCAGTGGCCGCTGCACAAACCGGCCGCGCAGGAGGCCAGCTATCGCCTGAAAAAAGGGAGCCTGACCGCCAAGGGATCGCTCGATGATTATCGCTTCGCGCTGGCCAGTGCCGGTGAGGGCACCGATCTGCCGCCCTTTACCCTGGATCTGAAAGGGGAGGGGGACATCAACCAGCTGCGCAAGATAAACCTGACGCTCTCGGCGCTGGAGGGTTCTCTCGGTATCGACGGCAAGCTCGGCTGGAGCAAGGGGGTGCAGTGGCAAGGCAAGGCGCAGTTTGCCAACCTCAATCCCCATGCTCTGGTGCCCGAGCTCAAGGGGGCGCTCTCGGGGCAGATTGATAGTCGCTTCAATCTCGATGAGAAGGGGGGCTGGGCGCTGGCGCTGCCGACGTTGAAGGTTGATGGCCGCCTCAACCAGTACCCGCTCTCCTTGCAAGGGGAGCTCAAGGGTAATGACAAGATGCAGTGGCAGTTGCCCGCGCTCTCCTTTACCTCGGGCCCGAACAAGGTGACGGCCCGTGGTGAGCTGCGCCCCGAGCGCTGGCAGCTCGATGCCACGCTGGCCGCCCCTCAGTTGGCGAGCCTTTATCCCGGCCTCAAGGGCGATCTCAACGGTGAGGTGCGGCTGCGCGGCAGCGAGGCTCGCCCCGAGCTGAGTGCTCAGTTGGCCGGTGAGCGTGTCTACTTCGAGGGGATTGACCTGCGCGGGGTGGCGCTCGATGGCAAGGGGACGCTGGGTGAGCAGCCCGCAGGTGAGGTGAAGCTCAATGTGGCCTCCCTCAAGCAGGAGGGGGTCGAGCTGAGCGAGCTGGCGTTGGCCCTGCAAGGGGATGCGCCGCGTCACACCCTCACCCTTGGTTTTAAGGGGGAGCCGGTGGCGAGCCAGCTGCGCCTTGAGGGGGGGCTCACCAAAGAGCTCTGGCGTGGCCGCCTGACCCAGCTTGATCTTGACACGCCGCTGCGCCGCTGGGGGCTCAAGCAGCCCTGGGCTCTCGATGTGAATACCCAGACTCTGCTGGCTCGTCTCGGTGAGCTCTGCCTCACTTCGCGTGGCGCCGATCTCTGCCTGCATGAAGGGCAGGCCTCACCGCAGCAAGGGAGCCTTAATCTCACGCTGGCCAACTTCAACCTGAGCCGGCTGCGCCCTTGGCTGCCTGACAACTTCCAGTGGCAAGCGGTGCTCTCGGCCGATGCCCGTGCCAGTTGGAAGGGGGATCAGCACGAGCTGCATGCCAGGGTCAGCACCCCGCCCGGCACGCTGGTGACCGACGACATCAAGACCCCTTATCGCACCTTGGCGCTGGCGGTGGACATGGACTCGCGCCAGGCGAAGATCGATGTCGAGTTCGATTCGGAGCAGCTCGGTGGCCTGCGCACTCAGGTCGAGGTACGCGATCCGCAGGGGCGTGGTCAGTTGGGCGGGCAGTTGCTGCTGCGCGATCTGAAACCGGATGCCTTTGCGCCGCTTATCCCCGAGGTGCGCGAGCTAAAAGGGGTGTTGGCCGGTCAGGCCCGCTTTGACGGCACCCTCAAGCGCCCACTGCTCTATGGAGAGCTGCGGCTGCGGGATGGGGAGGTGCAGACCACCTCGGACATGGTGACCCTGACCAAGCTCGATACCCGGCTGCGCATTGAAGGGGAGCGCGCCGATATCGACGGCAAGGTGCTGGTGGGTAAGGGGCCGCTCAATCTGGGGGGCTCCCTGAGCTGGGCCAGCCAGCCCATGGTGGGCCGCCTGACCATACAGGGCTCCAACCTCGAGGCGCAGTACCCCGGAATGGGGCGCCTGCGGGTGACCCCTGACATCCAGGTGAGCCTTGGCGAGCAGACCGAAGTGACCGGTACCATCACGGTGCCGTGGGCCCGGATCGTGGTCAAGAGCCTGCCAGAGAGCGCGGTCAGCCTCTCCGATGACGTGGTGATCGTGCGTGATGACGCCCCCCTGCTGCCGGAGGCTGCGGCGCTGCCGCTTAAGTTGCGGATGCAGGTGGCGATCGGCCCTGATGTGCAGCTCGATGCCATGGGGCTTCGCACCAAGTTGGTGGGCCAGTTGCGCCTGAGCCAGGACGAGGGCAAGCCGCTGGCGGGGCGGGGGGAGATCGTGCTCAACGATGGCCGCTTCCTCGCTTACGGGCAGAACTTGTTGATCAAAGAGGGCAAGATCACCTTCGGCGGGCCGCTCGATCAGCCTTACCTGAACGTGGATGCGATCCGTAATCCGAGCACGGTGGAGGACAACGTCACCGTCGGGGTCAAGGTGACCGGACTGGCCAGCAAGCCCAAGCTGACCGTGTACTCGGACCCGACCATGTCGGAGTCGGAGCGTCTTTCCTACCTGCTGCGCGGCAAGGGGCTGCAAACCAGCGGTGAGGATGGCGGTTTCAACGGCCTGCTGGTGGCGGGGGCGGTTGGTCAGGCCAATGGCGTGGTCTCGGACATTGGGGAAACCCTGGGGCTGAGCGATGTCTCGCTCGATACGGCCGGCAGCGGAGATGACACCCAGGTGACCCTCTCGGCCTATCTGTTGCCGGGCTTGCAGTTGCAATACGGGGTCGGGGTGTTCAGCCCGATTGCCGAGTTCAAGCTGCGCTACGAGCTGATGCCCCGCCTTTACTTGCAGGCGGTGACCGGACTGGCCCAAGCGGTCGATATCTTCTACCGCTTCGAGCTGTGACCCATGAGGGAGGCCTAGGCCTCCCTCAACTTTCTGTGGCGCCGGCCGATAGCTAGGACAGGTTCCTCAGCGGCGTAGCCATCGATGTCCACCTCTTCGCTTCACTTTCCCCTTATCGACGAGCGCCGGCTTGGCGAGCACCTCAATGGCTCCTTGCAGCAAGGGGACAGGGCGGATTTTCGGCTCTGGCTCTCTTTACTCAACCCGCGCATCGACGAGCAGCCTTGGATTGGGGAGGCGCCTCGCTCGCCTGAGCCCGCCATCGACTGGCGAGCGCGCTTTGAGCTGCCCCCGAGGGCGGCGTTGCAGGGGGAAGATAGCCTGGCGTCGCAGGCGCTGGGACGGATGCTGCACGCAGGGACGCTAAGTGATCTGCGTCTGGCGCTGGCGTTGTGGCCAGCGCCACTGTGCGCTCCGACGCCTATGTTGCCGGCCGATGTGGAAGATAACGTGCCACCCCATGCCCGCGCCAGACTGGCGGGGGCGGTGCAGGAGAGAGAGGGGGAGGTGTGCGATCCGGTATTGCTGCTCAAGGTGGTGGAGGGATTGTCACTGGCGGCGTAGCGCTCAGACATGAAAAAGGGGCGGATTGCTCCGCCCCTTCCCCGTCATGTTCAATTATTCGATGATTTCCGTCTCTTCTACATCGGCATCGACATCGCTACGGCACTGATCTTTACCAGAGCGGAGCCCGCGATGGGCATTGGGCTTGTCGATATGACGATTCAGTTGGCGTTCCAGCTTCTGGCCCATTTCGGTGACGGCAGCGTAGAGATCCTCATGCTCGGCCTGGGCAAACAGGGTACCGTGGGGAATCCCGGTGGTGGCTTCAACGACGTAGATCTGACCCTCCTTGCGAATAACCACGCTGGGGTTGATAAGGGGTACCTGCAGACGCTCGAGCTTGTCAAAACGAGTTTCAATGCGCTCGCGGATGGCCGGGGTAATTTCGATGATACGGCTGTTCACTGCTACTTTCATAAAACCCCCTTTGGGTCGTCTTGCTTCTCTTGTACGTCTTCAGATTACCCCCTTGGTTTCTTAAAAACATGATCAAAATCAAAATTAATGCCCAAGCAGGGGGACGCAGCTGGCAACTGTGATCCCGGCGGGCATTCGCTGGAAAAACTGCTTGAGCTTGCCGGATCGGGCAGGCAAACTGGGAAAAGTAGATCGATTCTGTCCCTGTGGCAGCGTCTTCTCTCGACCTGTTTCAGGTCTTCTTTCATTCGATCCGAGCCGATGTGTCAACCTGATCCTGGATCAGTCCGTTGGCCCGTGACCCGTTGTACGGGCAAAGCAGTCCGGGGTTATACATGAGTGTCCATGCCACTCGCTTGACGTGGTTTTTCGATGGGGTAAAGGGAGCCGGCCTCTGGTCTCCTGATACCGTGGCACACGCATTGGGATCGGCCTTGCCCGATACGCGGGCCTTGCAGGCGCTGGCGCGTCAGGCGCTACAAGCCGGTCACTCGCTTGCCGCCTCTCTGCCCTCCCGCCTAGGGGACGCGTTGGACGTAACCGCGCAGCCCTGTGGTGCGGATGCGGCGCTACTTCACCTTGATGTGACCCCCCTCTGTGCAGCCGGCATGGCGCCGCTGGAGCAGGTTCAATCCCTGCTGGCGCTAAGCTGCGAGCTGTCGCGGCAAAAGCACCTCGGCGAGGTCTGGGCGGTGCTCACCTCCTGGCTGCATCAAGCCGGAGCCGGTCGTTGCCAGCTCTGGCTGGGAGAGACGCAGTTACAACGGCGCCTAGATACGGCGCAGGCCCCTCCTGCCACCCTGAAGACGCAAGAGCATGAGGCCTTGCTTGCCCTGCTGCGCCAGCCCACCCCGCTGCTGCTGCCGGCGGCGCACCCGCTGGCGGCCCGGCTCCCCTCCCTGTGCCAGGGAGAGATGACGCTCTGGTTACCGGTCGCACTGACCCAAGGGGGGATGGCTCTGCTGCTGTGTGAGTGGAACGAGCCGCAGGCTCCGGCCACCTTGAGCCACATGGCGCTACTTGCCAGCCTCACTACCTTGCTGCGTCATACGCTGGATCGGGAGCGCACCCATGGTCTGGAGCTGGACAGCCATCGCCGGTCACAGCAAGTTGAGCGCGTCTCGCAGGCGCTGTCGGCCCGTACCGGCATGGAGTTTCTCGATGCGCTGATCAACCAACTGCTGGTGACGTTCAGCCTGGACGGTGCATGGCTGGCTGAGCGCAGCGGGCATGGCCGAGCGCGCCTGCTGGTCGGCAGGGGCGAGCACCCGGATCAGGATTACCCGCTGGTGGACAGTCTGTGCGAGCCGGTCTATCTCGGCCAACCCGTGCTGACGCCGCTGGCAGCGGCGCGCTACTACTACGGGCTGCCACTGCATAACGGCCATGGCATGGTGTGCGGTCATCTCGCCTTGGTCGGATCGGATGCCTCGCGCCTGCCCGATATCGAGTCGCTGCTACAGACTCTCTCGAGCCGGATTGCGGCCGAGCTGGAGCGCTTGCAGGTCGAGGCGCAGCTGCGTCTCTCTGCCGTGGCGTTCGAGACTCACGAGGGGATCATCATCACCGATCCCGCCTTCACCATATTGCGGGTCAACAAGGCGTTCACCCAGATCACCGGCTACGAGAGCCGCGAGGTGCTCGGTTGTGTGCTCGGGGAGGGGATATGGCAGCGCGGTGGGCTCGATTATCGGCTCGATCACCTCAACCGCTGGCAAGGGGAGACCGAGCGGCAACGGCGTGATGGCAGCAGCTGTGCCCAGTGGGAGAGAGTGACGCCGGTACCGGATGAGCGCGGTCACATCACCCATTTTGTCATCTGCTTTGAAGACATCTCCGAGCGCAAAGCCGCCCAGCGCACGATCCAGGATCTCGCCTATTACGACGAACTGACCGGCCTGCCCAATCGCAGGCAGTTGCAGGAGTCATTGGCCGGCGCCTTTGAGCAGGCCAAACAGAGCGAGAGCATCGGAGCCCTGCTGTTTATCGATCTGGATCACTTCAAGACCATCAATGACTCGCTCGGCCACGCCACCGGGGATTGGCTGCTGCGCCAGGTGGCCGACCGGTTGCAGCGGTTGATCCGCCAGGAGGATATCCTGGCCCGCCTCGGCGGCGATGAATTCGTGCTGCTGTTGCCGCGCCTGTCGACCAGCCCGCCGCAGGCCGAGATGCAGGCTGATCTCATCGGCGAACGGCTGATTGCCGAGCTCTCCACTCCCTATCCCTTTGAGGGGCAGTCGCTACACATCGGTGCCAGCGTCGGCATCACCCTGTTCCCGGGGCGGGATCAGTCGGTCGATGATCTGCTCAAGCAGGCCGATACCGCCATGTATCAGGCCAAGTCGGCTGGACGGCGAACCCTGCGCTTTTTCGACAGCTCGATGCAGTTGCAGGCCGATCGCCGCCTGCTTATCAACAATGAGCTGCGCTCGGCCCTCGATAACAATGAGTTGCTGCTTTATTACCAGCCGCAGCAGATGGTCGAGGGGGGGGAGCTCATCGGCGTTGAGGCGCTGCTGCGCTGGCAATCGCCAGGACGGGGGATGATCTCGCCGGCCGAGTTCATCCCGATCGCCGAGGAGACCGATCTCATCGTCGACATCGGCTACTGGGTTCTGTTGCAAGCCTGCCACCAGTTTGTGGCCTGGCAGGAGGCCGGGCTGCACATTCCGCAACTGTCGGTCAACGTGAGTGCCAAGCAGTTCCATGCGCCTGATTTTGTGGAGCGGGTATACGAGGCGCTGGCGATCACCGGCATGGAGCCCACCTGTCTTAATCTGGAGATCACCGAGTCGGTGGTGCTGGGTCATGCCGAAGACACCATCCAGAAGATGGCGGAGCTCAAGGCGCTGGGCATCAGCTTTGCCATCGATGACTTTGGGGCGGGCTACTCGTCACTCAGTTACCTCAAGCGCCTGCCGGCCGACGAGCTCAAGATCGATCGCTCCTTCATCCAAGACATCCCCCACGATGCGGACAACATGGCGATCGTCGAGGCGGTGCTGGCGATGGCCCGCCACATGGGATTTAGCGTGACGGCGGAAGGGGTGGAGTCGCGCCAGCAGTTGGCCTTTTTGCAGGCGCAGGGGTGTAACTTCTATCAGGGGTTCCTGGCCTCCAAGCCGTTACCGGAGGCCAACCTCAGGCACTATGTTGGCCGCCTTGCCGAGCGGCGTGCGGCGCTGCTCGATACCTAATGCGAAATCTGTTCATCCCAAGTCAGGGAGTTGGATAGAATAATGCGACCTTTTACGTTTGTTGGTGGCAGCAGGATGCTGTCGCCCCTGCCGGAGTGCTCTCGTTGAAAGCTGTGGTCGCCTTTACGCTCTGTGTCCTGGCCTTGCCGGCCCTGGGTCAAACTCTGGAGCAGTCGCTGTATCGTCAAGCGCACGATGCGGTGCGTGCCAATGACATGGATCGCTTCTACCAATTGCGCTCCCGTCTGACTCACTACCCGCTGCTGCCCTATCTCGACTACTACCGCTTGGCGTTTCGTCCCGGTCAGGCCGATTACGGCGAAGTGACCGGTTTTATCCGCCAGCACGGGGATACTCCCCAATCCAATCGGCTCGAGCGCAGCTACCTGCAATATCTGGCCGATAGCGGCCAGTGGAGCACCTTCCTGCATTTCTATCCCAAGGAGCCGAGCTCGACTGGGCTGCGCTGCCTGCATTACGAGGCCAAGTATCACACCGGGCAGCGCAATGAGGCGCTGCGCGCCGCAGGCCAGATCTGGATGAGCGGTGAGTCACGTCCCGATGCCTGTGACAGCCTGTTCAAGCTCTGGCAACAGGCGGGGCTGCGCAGTACCGACAAGGTGTGGCAGCGCATGACCCTGGCCTTTGCCGAGGGGAACGGCAACCTGATCCGCCATCTGATGCCGGCGCTGGGCAGCAGCCAGGGGGATGGACAGTTGCTGCTCGACACCTTCGAGCGCCCCGCCAAGGTCAGCAATCCGGCCAGCTATGGCAGCGCTGGCAAGGGGCGCCAGGCACTGCTGCTCGGCCTGACCCGCTATGCCAATGAGGATGCGGAGCGGGCTATCTCGCTGCTGACCGATTATCGCAGCCGTTATCACTTGAGCGCGGCCGAGACGGCGCCGGTTGAGCGGGCTGCCGCCCGCCGATTGCTGCTCGATCGCGCCCTGTTCCAACGCGATTGGGTCGATGCGACGGTGCGCCGGCTCAAAGAGCCTGAGCTGCTCGAGCTGCGCGCCCGCTTGGCGCTGTGGGAGCTCAACTGGGCCCAGCTCGGTGAGTGGGTCAAGTTGATGCCGATGGAGCTGCAAAAGAGCGACCGCTGGCGTTATTGGCAGGCGCGCGCATTGGCCGAGCGGGGCCAGCAGCAGCCGGCCCATGCTCTGTTCCAGGAGACCGCCAACCTGCGCGGCTTTTATGGCTTCATGGCGGCGCAGCGCATCGGGGTGCCCTACCGGCTCAAAAATGAGCAGGTGGGGGCCGTGCCGGCTTGGCCATCGGCGGTGAAGCAGTGGCCTTTCCTGGCCCGGGTGCGCGAACTCAAGGCGATGCAGGATCTCACCGGGGCGCGCGCCGAGTGGGTGCACAACCTCGATCGCAGCAGCTATCAACAGAAACTCACCTTCGCCGCCCTGGCCGAACAGCAGGGGTGGCATGACCTTGGCATTCTGGCCACCATCCGCGCCGAGGCGTGGGACGCGCTCGATCTGCGCTTCCCCATGCCGCTGCGGCCCACCTTTGACCGGGTGGCGCGCGAACACGGCATGGAGTCGACCCTGCTCTACGCCATCTCGCGTCAGGAGAGCGCCATGTATCCGCTGGCCCAGTCGCCGGTCGGCGCACGCGGTCTGATGCAACTGATGCCGGCTACCGCCCGCCACACCGCTGGCAAGGTGGGTTACCCCTATCGCAATGAGCAGCAGCTGTTTGATCCCGAGGTGAACATTCAGCTCGGCAGCGCCTACTTGAGGGGGCTGCTCGACAACTACAACGGCAACCGGGTCTTTGCCGCCGCCGCCTACAATGCGGGGCCGGGACGGGTCGCCCGCTGGCGGGCCCAGAGTTCGGGCAAGCCTATCGATGTGTGGGTGGAGGGGATCCCGTTTCGGGAGACCCGCAACTATGTGCAGAATGTGCTCTCGTTCAATCTGATCTATCAACACAAGAGCAACCGGGCACCCCAGCTGTTTAGCCAGCAGGAATTGCAAGGACGATATTGAGCAAGAGACGCTCTGGGGGCAGTAAGAAGCGACGGATCAAGCCGCGAGCATGTTCTGATAATCATTTTTTCAGTGCATTCATGGCGTTGAGATGATCTTGACCAGACTTGTCGCTGCCGGTTCAGGTATACTGGCCCCCATGACGGATCCCAGATAAGGATTTGAGTGTGGCAACGATCAAAGATGTTTCCCGATTGGCCAATGTGTCGATCTCGACCGTATCCCGGGTTATCAACAACACGGCTCAGGTGGCGCCAGAGAAGCGAGAAGCTGTGCTGGCCGCCATGAAGGAGCTGAATTTCCGTCCCAACAGCTTTGCCCAGGCGCTGGTGAGCAAACGTTCCAATTGCGTCGGCGTGCTGGTGGGCGATCTCTGTGGTGGCCCCTTCTTCGCCCAGATGATGCGCGGTGTGGAGCGGGTGGTGGATGCCAGCAACAAGTTCACCATCGTCATGTCCGGCAACCATGAAGAGGATCGTGAGCGCCATGCCATTCAGGCGCTGCAACAGCGGCAGTGTGATGCGCTGATCCTGCACAGCAAGGCGTTGCCGGATGAAGAGTTGGCCGAGTTGGCCGCCGGCGACACCCCGGTGGTGTTCATCAACCGCCTGATCCCTGGCGTTGAGGATCGCTGCGTCTGGTTCGATAACCGGGCCGGCATCATGACCGCCTGCCAGCATCTGATCGACAAGGGGCATCGCCGTATCGCCTTCATCACCTCGGATGACGAGATCTTCGTCGATGGTCAGCAGCGGATGCGCGGCTATCGCGAGACCCTGGCCAACGCGGGCATCGACTATGACGAGGCGCTGGTGGGCAAGGGGTATGCCGACGAGCAAGGGGGCTATGTCGCCATGGCCTCGCTGCTGGAGCGGGGAGTCGACTTCACCGCCGTGCTGGGGTTCAACGATGGTATGGTGGCCGGCGCCATCTCCTGCCTGCTGGAGCATGGCTACCAGATCCCGAGCCAGGTATCGGTGGTCGGGTTCGATGATATTCCCTATGCCCGCTACACCTACCCCAAGCTGACCACCGTCAGGTATCCCATCGAAGAGATGGGCGAGCGCGCCGCCGATTTGGCCATGGCATTGCTTGATGGGCGTGGTGAGGAGCGGCTTGAGCGCAAGTTTGAGCCAGAACTCATCGTGCGCGAATCGGTCGCCTGATCCGAAGGCGCTTTCGGGCGCCTTATTTCTGCGCTTAAATTTGAAAGCGATTTCAGAAATCATTTTCAAACGTGATCGGCTTCAAAGCTTTTTATAGGCAGGGGCTCTAGGATAGGCTCCACGAATTAGGAGCTTGTGCTCCCGATTTTCCCGCTGTGGGAAGTATCTGGATGTCCAGCTATTTCCTTCGTTACTTTCGACGGTCATCATGGATGACCGTTTTTTTTTGCCTGGAGTCAGAGATGGGACGTATTGGCATCGTGGGGGCCGGCTGGCTGGGGGAGCCCCTGGCGCACACCTTGCTGGCGCGGGGAGAGACGGTGGTGGCAACCACGACCGACCCCAGCAAACAGGCCAGGCTGGCCGGGGAGGGGATAGAGACCCACCTGCTGCACGCCGATGAGGCGGGCGCATGGCCGCTCGGCCAGTGCGATTCCCTGGTTATTACCCTGCCTCCGAGCCGGGTGGCCGATTACCCGCAGGCGATCGCCCGCCTGTGCGCGCAGGCGCGCCAGCATGGGGTGACGCGGCTACTGCTCATCGGGGCCACCTCGGTCTATCGCCCTGGGCAGAGCGAGGAGGACGCGCCTGCCGGCGAGGGGGAGCGGGCTTTGCGTCTGCTGCGTGCCGAACAGGCGGCGCGGGGGAGTGGCATAGCGCAGGTGGTGGTGCTGCGCGCGGCTGGGCTCTATGGGCCAGGACGCCATCCCGGCCGTTTCCTCGCCGGGCGCGAATGTCATGGCGGCGCCCAGGCCGTGAATCTGGTGCACCTCGATGATGTGGTGGCGGCCTGCATACTGCTGCTTGAGTCCACGGCGCGCCGATTTGCCTATGTAGTGAGCGCCCCGGTCCATCCTTGCCGCGCGGACTTCTATGAGCAGGCGGCCCGGGTGCTGGGCCTTGCGCCGCCACGTTTCGTTGCGCCACAGGGGGAGTACCTGCCGTTGAGCGGAAAGGCACTGTGCGATGAGCTCGGTTTTGTGTATCGCTGGCCGGATCCGCAGGCTTGGCTTGGGTACGATGCGGTTTGCCAAGGGGGCTAGCGGCCTCTATCATGCCGCCCATCCATCCTAGCGGAGCAGTAAGAATGGTTGATGCAGTACGATACCCGGACGGCGATCTGCTGTTGCGGACCCTGGCCATGCCGGCCGACACCAATGCCAACGGCGATATCTTCGGCGGTTGGATCATGTCCCAGATGGATATAGGGGGCGGTATTTTGGCCAAGGAGCTGGCGCGGGGGCGGATCTGCACCGTCTCGATAGAAGGGATGACCTTCCACCACCCCATCAAGGTCGGCGACGTGGTCTGCTGTTATGGGCGCTGCCAGCGTATTGGTCGCAGCTCGATGCAGATCAAGCTGGAGGTGTGGGTCAAGCCGGTGCTGCGCGAGAACGAGGCGCAGCGCTACTGCGTCACCGAAGGGGTCTTCAACTATGTGGCCATCGACGAGCTGGGGCGCCCGCGGGCTGTGCCGCAGGCCGTCGCCTAGAGGGGATGGGCGCTGATGATGGAGATCGCTTCATCGAACCCGCCCTTTTGCCGTATCATGAGCTCCAGCATCTGCTCTGAGCCGATGCAGCGCTGCTGATCAAACAGACAGAGATCGCCCTGAACGTCACGCATGATGAGATAGGGCAGAGTCAGCTCGATATGCTGGTTGATGCCATATCGGTTGAGATAGTGAATCCGGTAGTGGTAGGCCATGGGGCATCTCCCTGTGCTGTCACAAAGCTATGAGCCTAGCCGTTTTTTTGCCCTCTTCCTGCCCATGGCGGGCAGAAAGAACAGAGATGGTTGTCCGCTAATGAAAAAAAGCTATCGCATCGTAGGAACGTCCCTGCTCGCTCTGGGGCTGGTGGGGTGTTTTGAGGTGCCCGAGCAGGGCTACTTCGTGACTGCAACCGGGGTCGTGGATGGCGTTGAGTGCGCCCGTCCTCCCTTGGTGGCGTTGGCGAACCGGGCGCTGCCGCAAGAGTTCAGCCTCACGGTGTGGAACCTGTTCAAGGGGCAGCGCAAGGATTGGCTGGAGGGGATGGATCGCTTCGTCAAGGAGCGGGATCTGGTGCTGCTGCAAGAGACGCGCACCAGCCCTGAGCTGTTGCAGTGGCTGCGCCAGGATAACTACGAGTGGCAGCAGTTGCAGGCCTTCACCCAGGGCAGCAGTTCGTTCGGGGTGATGACGGCCTCCAAGACGCCCCAAGCGTTCGTCTGTGGCGTGCGCTCACCCGAGCCCTTCATCCGTATCCCCAAGTCGGGGCTGGTCAGCCTCTATCCGCTACAGGGAGACCCTGACGGAGTCATGGTGATCAACCTGCACGCGGTGAACTTCGAGCTCGGCATGGCCGGTTTTCGCGAGCAACTGCGCGAGCTGACCGCGCTGGTGCACCAGCATCAGGGGCCGGTGATCCTGGCCGGTGACTTCAATACCTGGAGTGACAAGCGTCAGCGCTGGGTAGATGATCTGGTGAGCGATCTCTCCCTTAGCGAGGCCATTCCTGTGCCGGATCTGCGCCGTACCGCCTTTGGCCGCCCGCTCGATCACCTCTATTACCGCAACCTCGATCTGGTCGAGGTGAGCGCCCCGCAGACCACGGCGTCGGATCACAACCCGATCCTGGCGCGCTTTCGGGCGCAGAAGCTGACCCCCTGAGGGGCATCATCCATTCGCACATAAAAAAAGCCGACGCATTGCGTCGGCTTTTTGCATCAGATGACCTTAGGCGGTCACGGCCTCGGCCTGCTCGCTCACCGGTGCCGGGGTGCGGATCAGGTAGTCAAAGGCGCTCAGGGCGGCGGTGGCGCCGGAGCCCATGGAGATGATGATCTGCTTGTAGGGGGCCGTGGTGGCGTCCCCTGCGGCAAACACGCCCGGCATAGAGGTGGTGCCCTTGGCATCGATCTCAATCTCACCGAAGCGGGTCAGGGTGACGTCGGTGCCCTTGAGGAACTCGGTGTTGGGCACCAAGCCAATCTGGACGAAGATACCGGCCAGTTCGACCTGCTTGATGTCGCCCGTGGTGCGATCTTCGTAAGTCAGTCCGGTCACCTTGTTGCCATCCCCCAGTACCTCGGTGGTACGGGCGCTCATGATGATGTCGACGTTGGGCAGGGAGCGGGCCTTCTGTTGCAACACCTCGTCGGCGCGCAGGGTATCGGCGAACTCCAGCACGGTGACGTGCTCGACGATACCGGCCAAGTCGATGGCCGCCTCGATACCGGAGTTACCGCCACCCACCACGGCCACTCGCTTGCCCTTGAAGAAGGGACCGTCGCAATGGGGGCAATACGCCACGCCCTTGGTGCGGTACTCCACTTCGCCCGGCACGTTCAGATCGCGCCAGCGGGCACCGGTGGCCAGGATCACCGAACGGCTCTTGAGGGTGGCACCGGAGGCCAGATCCACCTCGACGTAGTCGCCCTTCTTCACGGTAGCGGCACGCTGCTCGGTGATGATATCAACGCCATACTGCTTGACGTGCTGCTCGAGGCTGGCAGCCAGCTTGGGGCCCTCGGTATAGGGTACGGAGATGAAGTTCTCAATGCCCATGGTATCCATCACTTGGCCCCCGAAACGTTCGGCCAGAATGGCGGTACGGATCCCCTTGCGGGCGGCGTAGACGGCCGCAGCAGCACCGGCCGGGCCACCGCCCACTACCAGCACGTCATAGGGCTCGCGCTCGCTCAGCTCGGCTGCTTTACGCTCGGCGGCGCCGCTGTCGACCTTGGCGAGGATCTCTTCCAACGTGATGCGCCCTTGGCTGAACGGCTGACCGTTCAGGTAGACGTTCGGCACGGCCATGATCTGGCGCTCGTTAACCTCATCTTGGAACAGGGCGCCGTCGATCATCACGTGGCTGATGTTCGGGTTGAGGGTCGCCATCAGGTTCAGGGCCTGCACCACGTCCGGGCAGTTGTGGCAGGAGAGCGAGATATAGGTCTCGAAGTGGAACTCACCCTTGAGGTTCTTGATCTGCTCCAGCACGGCCGGATCGGTCTTGGAGGGGTGACCGCCGTTTTGCAGCAGGGCCAGCACCAGTGAGGTGAACTCATGACCCATGGGAATGCCGGCAAAGTGAACGCGCGGCGCCTGCCCTTGGGGGGCGATGCTCATGGAAGGCTTGCGATCGGCATTACCCTGGGTCAGGGAAATTTTGGGCGACATCTCGCTGATCTCGCGGGCCAGGGCCTGCAGTTCGGCGGACTTGTCGCTGTCGTTGCCGGACACGCTGATCTCAATCGGATGGACTATGTACTGCAGATAGGTGTTCAGCTGTTGCTTGAGGTTGGTATCCAACATCTTCAAAGTTCCTTATATCAAGATTCAGTGAGCCGGAAATGGAACCGGCCCATATTCGGGCCGGTCACATGGGATGCAGGGAGACTTAAATCTTGCCTACCAGATCCAGGGACGGGGCCAGAGTGGCTTCGCCTTCCTTCCACTTGGCCGGGCAAACTTCACCCGGGTGGGAGGCAACGTACTGGGCAGCCTTGACCTTGCGCAGCAGCTCCAGAGCGTCACGGCCGATACCGCCGGCGTTGATTTCAACGATCTGGATGACACCTTGCGGGTCGATGACGAAGGTACCACGGTCAGCCAGGCCGGCCTCTTCGATCATCACGCCGAAGTTGCGGGTGATGGCGCCGGTCGGGTCACCGATCATCGGATACTGGATCTTCTGGATGGTGTCAGAAGTGTCGTGCCAGGCCTTGTGGGTGAAGTGAGTGTCGGTAGAGACGGAGTAGATCTCGACGCCCAGCTTCTGGAATTCAGCGTAGTTGTCGGCGAGATCGCCCAGCTCGGTCGGGCAGACGAAGGTGAAGTCAGCCGGGTAGAAGAAGACGACGGACCACTTGCCCTTCAGGTCGGCATCAGAGACGTCGATGAACTTGCCATTGTGGTAGGCGGTGGCGTTGAACGGCTTGATTTCGGTGTTGATGTAGGTGGACATTCGCGATGCTCCTTGGTCAATGTCTCTCGGTGATTTCTGCTCTTGGTTGGCATTGCTGCCTAACTGGTTGTCACTATAGCGACTTCAGATAATCGATTAAAGCGCTAAAACTCTATCGATTAAATCAGTTTTTTAGATTAACCCATCATGCGTGTATGCAGTATGAATGAATCAAGGCCTCTTATACCCCTGTCCAGCCAGAGACTCAACCGGATGAGAGGGGAGCGCTCGTTTTCCGTGAGTCAGTCGGCTAGCGAGCCTCCTCAGCCCGGCGAATGGTGTGAAAGCCGTAGTAGACTCGCCCCGCCGTGGTGAGCAAACACAGGGCGCCAAAGCCCCAGGCGAGCGGGGCAAAACCAGCCGGCCACAGGCACATGGCGGCGAACAGGGCCATGGTCTCGCTCCCCTCCGTCAGCCCCCCCAGGTAGTAGAGCGACTTGTTGCGATAGACCGGGCTCTGTAGCCCATATCTGGCCGCCATGACGGCGAAGGCGAGAAAACTGGCCCCCGTGCCCATGAAGCAAAACAGCAGGAAGGCCGCTGGCAGGGCGTTGTTGACCGGATCGGCGAGGGCAAACCCCAGTACCACGGCGGCGTAGAAGATAAAGTCGCAGACGATGTCGAGAAAGCCACCGCTGTCGCTGCCGCCACTAAGTCGCGCCAGGGCGCCATCGAGCCCGTCACACAGGCGGTTGAGGGCGATCAGCAGCAGCGCCGCCCCATAACAGCCGAAGGCCAGCAGGGGCACGGCCAGCAGGCCGATGGCAAAACCGGCCAGGGTGAGCTGGTTGGGCGAGAGGTGGCACCGGGCCAGTGGCGCGGCCAGGGCCGCCAGCGGGCGGCGTACCAGAGGGATGAGGTGGCGATCAAACATGGGGGCTCTCGGGGGTGAGGTTCACTATCTCGCCCGGTGCATCGGCTGGATCATGGGTCACCAGCAGCACTGGGATGGTGCGGGTCTGGGTAAATACCCAGTCGCGAAACACGGCGCGCAGGGGGTGATCGAGGCGGGAGAAGGGCTCGTCGAGCAGCAGGGCGCGCGGGCGGGCCAGCAGGGTGCGCAGCAGGCTTACCCGGGCGCGCTGGCCGCCGGAGAGCTGATGGGGCAGGCGGGCCCCCAGCTCTCCGAGCTGGGCGCTGGCCAGGGCATGGGCGACCGCGGCGCGGCGCTCGGCCTGCGGGCCGGCCGGCACGGCGAACAGTAGGTTCTCGGCCACATTCAGGTGACCAAACAGCAGATCATCTTGAAACAAGATGCCGATCCCGCGCGCCTCGATAGGCTGGTGGCGCAGTGGCTGCCCCGCAAGGCTCAGACTGCCCTCCCAGGTGAGGGGGGCATGGCGCGGTGCCTGTTCCCGGTGCGGCAGCGCCCCCATGATGGCGCCGAGCAGGCTGCTCTTGCCGCAGCCGCTGGGCCCCATCAGGGTCAGCGGCGCCCCAGGGAGAACATCAAGGTCGGGCACCCGTAGCAGAGGGTGGGCCCCCTGATAGAGGGTGACAGCGTGGAGAGTCAGCATGAGGATCGCTCCAGGGGGTTGAGGCGCCGTGGCAGCCAGATGGCCACGGCGAAGGCGGCCAGCGGTATCGCCAGTTGCAACAGGCCGTAGAGACCGGCCAGACGGCGGTCGAGGCCGCTCCCGATGGTGACCGCCTCGGTGGTGAGGGTCACCACCCGACCGCCACCCAACAATAGGGTGGGCAGGTATTGGGCCAGGCTCACCGCCACCCCGACCGCCAGCGCCGCCAGCAGGGGGCGTGCCAGCAGGGGCAGCTTGATGCGCCACCAGGCCCGAATGGGCGAGGCGCCGAGGCTGCGGGCGGCGATCAGCAGCCGCTCATCGAAGGCCCGCCAGGGGCCGCGCAACGTGAGGTAGAGATAGGGAAAGACATACAGCAGTTGCCCCCACACCACCCACAGCAGGCTCGGCTCGGCGCCAAACTGCGCCAGGGCACGCTCCAATCCGAGCAGTAGGCTGGCCTGGGGCAGCAGCAGCGGCAGGCAGAGCAGCCACAGAGGCCAGATAGGCGAGGCGCGCCCTGTTTCCAGCAGCAGCAAGGCCCAGAGGGCACCAAGCAGGGTTACCAGCAGGGCGATGGTAGCGGTGACGCCGAGCAGGGGCAGGGCGCTGGGCAGCGCCTCGTGCCATTGGCTCAGGGTGAACTCGGTGGGCCACAGAGCGGGAAAGCGCCAGCGCCGGGTCAGTGACCAGAGCAGCAGGGCCAGCAGTACCAAGGCGTTGAGGGCGATCAGGAGGTTGACCAAGGCGCCGGGCCAGCCGCGATGACGGGCAGGGCGGCGCCGGCCATCGAGCTGGCGGGCGCGCAGCCCCCGGCAGCAGAGCCACTCGATGGCGCGCAGCAGCGCCAGCACGAGCAGGCTGAGGGCGAGCAGCAGCAGGGCTCCTAGGTGAGCCAGCGGGTGCAGGGCGAGATCGGCATCCTGGCTCCACAGCCAGATGCGCTGGGCCAGCACGGGCGGTGCATCGGGGCCGAGCAGCAGCGGCAGATCGACCACCCCGCAGCCATAGGCGGCGATGGCAAGCAGGGGCAGCCGGAGGCGCGGCCACAGGGCCGGCAGCAGCAGGCGCCACCACAGTTGGGCCGGGGCGTAACCCAGGCTCTGGCCCAGGGTCAGTTGGGCCATCACCTCATGGCGGCGCAGGGCGGCCAGCGCCATCAGTAGCAGGAAGGGGAGCTCCTTGGCCAGCAGCGCCAGCAGCAGCCCCATGCCGAGGGGATCGCGCAGGGTCTGCCAGTCCGGCGGCAAAGACCAGCCGAGCAGGGCCGCCGGCAGGCGCAATAGCCAGCCGGAGGGGGTGAGCAGAAACGCCAGCCCCACGGCAAAGGCCACATGGGGCAGGGCCAGCAGGGGGGAGAGGGCCCGCTCGAGGCGGCGCAATGCCGGCTGCTGCCAGCCGTGGGCCAGCAGGGCGAAGGTGAGCAGCAGCACCAGCAGGGTGGAGAGCAGCGCCAGCGCGGCGCTGAGCCAGAGCGAGTGCCACAGGCTTGGCACCGCCAGCAATTGCTGCCAGAGCCCCTTATCCAGGGCCAGCGGCAGCAGGGCACCGAGGCCGGCCAGCAGGGGCAGGCCGAGCAAGAGTAGGGTCACGGCATGGGCGGTGGCGCGCAACATGGTCAGGGGCCGTAGCGACGCAGCCATTCGGCCTCAAGGCGGGTCTGCCAGCTAGGGTGTGGCTCGGATTGGGCCGGGAAGCGCAGTGAGGGGGGAGTCCCGGCCGGCAGGGCGTTTTGGCGCAAGACGCTGGGATCGCCCCAGATCTCGGGATCTGCCTTACGCGCCTGGGCCTCGGGGCTTAGCAGGAAGTTCACCACCACCATGGCCCCCTCGCGGGCGCGGGCGTTGAAGGGAATGGCCAGAAAGTGGGCGTTGGTGAGGGCTCCTTTTTCCATCGCCACGGCCTGCACCGAGGGGGGCAGGGCACCGCTGTGCACCGCAAAGGCAGCCTCCTGCGGGTTGAAGCTGATGGCCATGTCGAGCTCGCCGTCATCGAGCAGTTGCCGGGTCTCGGCGGCGCCGGTGGGAAAGAGCTTGCCGGCGCGCCACAGGGCCGGGTGCAGGGCATCGAGCCATGCCCATAGCGGCGCGCTCAGGCGGGCAAAGGTGGCCGCATCGGCCGGCTGGTAGAGGGGGGCTGAGGTGGGCGTGAGCTCGAGCAGGATCTGCTTGAGAAAGCTCGAGCCGTGAAACTGGGGCGGTTTGGGATAGGTAAAGCGGCCGGGATGGGCCTTGGCCCACTCAAGCAGCGCCGCCGCATCACGGGGGGGATGAGGTACCCGGTCGCGGTCAACCATCAGGTTGAGCTGGCCTATGCCCCAGGGGGCCTCGAGCCCCTCCACCGGCACGGTAAAATCCTCGTGCACCGGCAAGGCCGTATCGACCAGCGCCATGTTGGGCAGTTCGGCACTAAACGGCGCCCCCAGCAAGTGCTGCGCCTTCATCGACTTGAAGTTCTCGCCGTTGACCCAGAGCAGGTCGATGCTGCCCCCTTGCTCCTTGCCGGCGCGGCGCTGGGTTTGCAGAGCCGCAATGCTGGGGGCGATGTCGGCCACCTTGACCGGTACCAGGGTGACCTCGAAGCGGCGTTTGAGCTCGGTGGCCGCCCAGCCGAGGTAGCGGTTGACCTCCTGGCTGCCGCCCCAGGCATGCAGGTAGACCTGCTGGCCGCGCGCCGCGCGCAGGGTCTGCTGCCAGGACGGATCGGCCTCGGTCACGGCCAGGGCAGGCAGGGTGAGCAGGGTGAGCAGCAGGGCGCTGAGCCGTCTGTGCATGGTCATGCCTCCGGGTGGGACGGCGCGCCGCGGCGCCAACGGTGAAAACGGCCGGCCAGCGTCAGCAGGCGGGCCGATGTGTGGGTGCGGCGCCACAGGCCCGCCACCTGCCGGTTGCCCTCCATCCGCGTTGGGTAGGGGTGGACAGTGGCGAGGATCTGGTTAAGCCCGAGCCCGTGTTGCAGGGCCAGGGTGAAGGGGACGATGCGCTCGGCGGCCTCGGCCCCTATCAGGGTGGCGCCGAGCAGCCGATCGCTGCCGGGGACGGTGAGCACCTCGACAAAGCCGTGTGGCTCGCCATCGCACAGCGCCCGATCGAGCTCGGCGAAGGCAAAGCGGGTGCGCTCGAACGGGACGCCTCGGGCGGCAGCCTCCATGGTGGTGAGCCCGACCCGCGCCAGCTGCGGCTCGGTGTAGATGGCATGGGGGATGGCGCGATAATCGATGCGCAGGGGATAGAGATCGCCAAACAGGGCGTTGAGGGCGGCATAGCTCCCTTGATGAGCCGCCGCGTGGGTCAGTTGATAGGGGCCGGCCACATCGCCAACGGCCAGCACAGAGGGGAGCGAAGTGGTGAGCGTCTCATCGACTTGGATGAACCCTTGCTCGGTCAGGGCCACGCCCAGTGCCTCAAGCCCCAGCCCCTCCACGTTGGGTTGGCGCCCCAGCGTCAGCAGCAGCCGATCCCCGGTAATGGTGTGGCGCCGCTCCCCTTGCCGCAGGGTGAGGGTGATGCCGGTTTCCTCCTGCGTGGCCGCCAGACATTCGGCGCCGAGCATCAGGGTGACGCCGCAGTGGCCTAGCTGCTCTGCCAGCAAGGTGCTGGCATCGGGCTCTTCGCACGGCAGCAGCCGCTCGGCCTGTTCAATGAGCGTGACCGGTACCCCGAGCAGGGCGAAGGCTTGGGCCAGCTCGCAGCCGGCGGCGCCACCGCCGAGGATCAGCAGGTGTGCCGGAGGCTGGCGCAGTGACCAGAGGGTGTCTGAAGTCAGATAGTCAACCTTATCGAGCCCCGCTATCGCCGGCACCCGGGGCCGGGCGCCGGTGGCGATGACGATGCGCCGGGCGCTCAAGCGCTGGGTGCCGACCTCCACCTGCCAGGGGGAGGTGAGGCGGGCACGCCCTTGGATGCACTCCACGCCGAGGGCGCGGTAGCGCTCGAGTGAATCGTGAGGCGCCACTTGGCTTATCACCTGCTGCACTCGCTCCATCACGGCGGCAAAGTTGCACTGGGCATCGGCGCGAAAGCCCAGCTCGGCGACGCGGCGCAGCTCAAGGCCAACGCGGGCCGAGCGAAGCAGCGCCTTGGAAGGAACGCAGCCGTGGTGGAGGCAATCCCCCCCCATCTGTGCGGCCTCGATGAGCGCGACGCGGGCCTTGGCCTGCGCCCCGATATAGCTGGTGACTAGCCCCCCTGCGCCGGCGCCGATCACCAACAGGTTGTAGTCAAAGCGGCGCGGCTTGCCCCAGCGCCTAGCAAGACGCAGGGCCGTCAGACGGCGCGCCAGGGCTCGTCCCAGCCAGGGCAGGGCACCGAGCAAGCAGAGCGCTCCAATTAGCCCGGGCGTGAGCACCTGGCCTGTGCTCGCCAAGGCCGCCAGCTCGCGCCCCGCCAGCACATAGACCAAGGTGGCCGGCAGCATGCCAAGCTGGCTCACCCAGGCATAGGTGCGCAGGGGCATGCGGGTCAGCCCCATCAATAGGTTCACCAGAAAGAAGGGAAAGAGCGGCACTAGGCGCAGGGTCAGCAGGTAGTGTACGCCCTGGGCGTCGAGCCCTTTGTCGATGGCGGCCAGAGGCTTGGCAAAGCGCCGGGCTACCCAGCCGCGCAGCAAGAAGCGGGCGCACAGGAAGGCAAGACAGGCGCCGAGTGTGCTGGCAAACGAGACCAGCAACAGCCCCCACGCCACCCCGAACAGGGCGCTGCCCGCCAGGGTGAGCAGGGTGGCGCCGGGCAGCGAGAGGGCGGTACTGGCTACATAGAGCAGGAAATAGGCCAGCGCTGCCTGAATGAAGTGGGCATCGACCCAGCCTTGCAGCTCTTTTTGATGGTGCTGCAAGGTGGCGAGATGGAGCCACTGGCCCAGATCGAAGGCGAGATAGCCACCCACCATGACCAGCAGCAGGGCCAATAGCAGCAGGCGCTTCACCGCGGCGGCTCCTGGCGCTCTGGCTGTACCGGTAGCTGACAAAAGCCCTGGGGCGGCACATCCAGCGCCGCATTGAACTTGGCCGACAGGTTTTGAAAGGCGATCAGCCCGGTCAGCTCGACGATGCCATCGTCATCAAACCACTGGCGCAGGCGTGCCGCCTGCTCATCGCTCACCCCGTCGAGACCAGTCATCGCCTCGGTGTAGTCGAGCACGGCTCGCTCGCGCTCATCGAACAGGGGGGAGTCGCGCCACTGGGCCAGCGCCTCGACCTTGGCACTCGAGCCGGCCCGCTGAGTCAGGGTCATGGCGTTGATGTCGACGCAAAAGCGGCACCAGTTGAGCTGGGAGACCCGCACCGTCACCAAGGAGCGCAACACCGGATCGATGGGGGAGCGGCGCCGGTTGATGACGCCGTAGAGGGTGGCGACGGCGGCGAACAGGCGCGGTGAGCGCCCCCAGCACTTGCCTGGGATCAACACCTGGCCGTAGTTGCGTTTTTGCAGCCAGAAGAAGGGGCGGATGAACCAGGCGTACTCCCGATCCGGTTTGAGTTCGATGCGCATGGTCGCTCCTAATGGCGTGTGGTGGCGGCCGCTGGGGCCTCTTTGGCCAGCTCGCGGGCCAGCTCCTGCATGAAATCCACGACTCGCTCCCGGTTAACACCGAGATCCGAGCGCCCGACCCGGGAGGCCGAGCGCAGGTCGACCCGCACCTCACGGCCGATACGCAGGCGCAGGGCAATGTCATCTTCAAAGCCAAACCAGGGGCTGGTGGCCACGGCCTGTAGGCCGTCTGGGGTGCGAATGGTGCGCCAGCCCTTAGCCTGCATCAGGCGTTCGGCACTGCCGATCACCTCTTCGGGTAAGGCGCTGGTGTAGAGGGGGCCGGGGTTGTCGGCCAATCCTTTGAGCGGCCCCTCGCTGACCGGCAAATCTTGGCTTGAGCGCAGCTGCTTGGCCCAGATGAGGGCGGGGGGATCTTGCGGATCGGTGCTGATGTCGTTGTGGGGCGGCGCACTGATGGCTTTGGTGAGAAACCAGAGCAGGGGGAGTAGCGGCAGCGCTCCGAACAGGGCGCTCTTTTTGTGGCGGCGCCAGGGCAGGCGCAGTAGCAGAAACAGGCCGCACAAGCTACCTGCGGCACAACTTAGAAAACCCATCCACCAAGGCCAGATGGCAAAACGGGTCAGCAGGGGGCCGGCCAGCATCAGAGTCCATGAGAGGAGAGGAAGCAACAGGGAGGACACGGGAAAACCTTGTTTGCACAAAGTGTTAAGAATAACGCGCTGGGCGAGGGGAGAACAGGGTTTCACGTCCAATCGGGGTGAGAAACGCCGGCTGGAGCCGGCGTTGTGACCATCATTGACCGGAGAAGACCCCTTGCGTTGCCGCCAGACTGACCCGCCCCGAGCTCTCGAGCCAGCTCTTGACCCGCTTGGCATCGGCGATCCGAGCATCTGTGGTATCGGCATTGAGCAGCACCATGATCACCGGCTCATGGCGCACCTTGGTCTCCATCACCAGACAGCGTCCCGCCTCGCGAATGTAACCTGTCTTGGAGACGTTGAGATCCCACAGCCCCTCGCGTACCAGACGGTTGGAGTTGCGATAGTGGAGCTGGCGCTTGCCGGCGTTGACCAGGCTCTGCTCGTCGGTCGAATATTGGCGGATCAGCGGATAGCTGGAGGCGGCGGCCACCATCTTGGCCAGATCGTGGGCCGTGGAGACATTGCGCGGGGTGAGCCCCGTGCTGTCGTGGAAGCGAGTGTTCCACATGCCGAGCATTCTCGCCTTGGCGTTCATCGCCTCGATGAAGGCGCGTCTTCCCCCCGGGTAGTGGCGGGCCAGGGCCGAGGCGGCTCGGTTTTCCGAAGACATCAAGGCCAGGTGCAGCATCTGGGCACGGCTCAACCGGGTGCCGAGCGCCAGCCGGGAGCCGGTGCCCTTGAGTCGATCCACATCGGCATCGCCAATGGTGAGGGTCTCGTTCAATCGCAGGCCCGCATCCAGCACCACCATGGCCGTCATCAGCTTGGTGATGGAGGCGATCGGCATCACCCGATCCGCATTGCGTTCGGAGAGCACCTCGCCGGTGCGGTGATTGGCGACCACAAACGAGGCCGAATTAAGGGCCGGCTGCTGGTCGCGATGTTGCAGCCACTGTCCCCCTGCTGCGTTGGCGGTGACGGGCAGGGCGCCGATAGGGAGCAGTGCTGCTCCTAACAACCAGGAAAGAAGAGTTCGCTTCATGATGTCAGTTACACGAATGGCCAAGAGAGCTGGTTTAGTTATAAGTCGATTACTGTCGTATCACAATGGTACTTGCTTGTGATTGTGCTGCAAGTGTGATCTTGGGTGATGGGGGCAGCCAGGTACGGCGCAGCGCGGGGATGATGCCACCACAGGGCAGTCGGGGTCTAGCAACAATGCTTGGTCGCGGTGAGAAACAAAAAGGGCAAGGCGGATGCCTTGCCCTTGGCAGGAGAAGATCAGCCTGGATCGCCGACAAACAGGGTGAGAGTTTGCCCGGGTTGCAGATGGTTACGACGATCAAGTTGATTCCAGCGCACCACGTCCACCACGGCGACCTGGAACTTGGCTGCAATGGAGGAGAGAGAGTCTCCACGCCGCACCTGATAGCTGACCGAGCTCGAGGAGGCCGTTGCGCTCTTGCCTGAGACGATCAGACGAGAGCCCGGTTTAATCGTGGCCTTGGCCGAAAGGCCGTTCCACTTGAGCAGGCTCTGCTGGCTGATGCCGTGCTTGCGGCTGATGCTCCAGAGGGTGTCACCACTCTTGACTGTGTATTGAGCCACATTGGTGGCGGGGCGGCTACGTTTGGCTACGGCCGGCTCGGCATCGGTAAAGGCCTGGCCGCTACTCACGCCGCTACCGGGAATACGCAGTGACTGACCGGTACGCAGGGCATGACCACTGAGGTTGTTGGCCATCTTCAGCTCATTCACGCTGACGCCGTGGCGGCTGGCAATGAGAGAGAGGGTATCACCGCGGTTCACCCGGTAGTCGCGTCCGGTCACCCGGTTATTGCGGGGCAGGTCAGCCAGGGCCAGCTCCAGCGCATCGGCATACTCCACCGGCACCAGGAGGCGATGGGGGCCGCTTGGGGAGGTGACGCCGCGAACCAGCGCTGGATTGAGCTCCTTGAGCTGGCTGGCTCGCACCCCGGCCAGGTTGGCGGCCGTGGCGATATCGAGTTGCCCCTCGATCTCAACGGCCCTGAGCTTGGGCTCGTTGGCGAGCGCAGGCATGCTGACGCCGTACTGATCCATGTTACTGATCACATCGGCCATGGCCAGGATCTTGGGCACGTATTGCAGGGTTTCGCGCGGTAAATCCAGCGACCAGTAGTCGGTGGGGCGCCCCCGCTTTTGGTTGCGGACGATGGCATTGCGTACCCGACCTTCGCCTGCGTTATAGGCAGCCATGGTATTGAGCCAGTCGCCATCGAAGAAGCGGTTGAGGTACTCAAGGTAATCGAGAGCGGCGCGGGTGGAGGCCAGCACGTCTTTGCGTCCGTCATACCAGCGATCGTGACGCAGGCCGAAGTTGCGGCCCGTCTGTGGCACAAACTGCCACAAGCCGACGGCATTGCTGCGTGAGCGGGCGGTCGGATCGAACATGCTCTCGATCATGGGGATGGTCACCAGCTCCATTGGCAGCCCGCGCCGTTCAATCTCCTCGACCATCAGGTAGAGGTAGGGTTCAGCACGGCTGGCAATGGTCGCCATATGGCTATCACTGCGCAGAATGGCGGCGCGTTGTCGTCGCACGCGATCGTTGTCGGGCACATCCAGCTGCATATCGTTGCTGATACGCACCCACAGATCGTCGCTCTCCTCTGCCGCATCCAGCTGATCGTCGCCGAACAGGGAGGGAGCAGGGTGACGTTTGTGCGCTTTTTTATTGACTTGGGGGGACTTACTCGGCTCGATTGCCGCTAGCGCCCGGTCATCCTGATGGCTCAGGTTTTGGCAGCCACTGAGAAACAGCGCCGCCAATAAGGCCGTTCGAACCTTCATCACTCACAGGTCATCCAATGGAAAAACAGCCGCAATAGTAAGCGGCTATCGCCTCGTGATCAAGGTTTGTTCAAAAAACATCCTTCCAAAGGCGTAGTGTATGGAACACTTTTTGCGGAGTATCTAGTTGAGATAACGCGTGTTTTTCAGCAGAAAATCGCACTGAGTCGAGGTGGCACCGCAGGAACACGTTCACGTCCCGCTCCCGCCCCAGCGTGGTGGGCAGGCTGGGCAGGCCTTGCTGGCGCAACTTGCTGATCTCTTTGATGATCTCGGCAATCTTCCGGTTCTGTGGTTCGACCGCATGGGCAAACCTCAGGTTGGAGAGGGTGTATTCGTGAGCCGGGTAGACGCGAGTCTCGTCTGGCAATGCCAGCAGGCGTTGCAGGGAGCCATACATCTCCTCTGCGCTGCCTTCGAACAGGCGGCCACATCCTGCTGAAAAAAGCGTGTCGCCGCAGAACAACATGCCGCCCCCATGATAGGCCACATGGCCCCGGGTGTGTCCCGGCACATGCAGCACCGACAGGGTCAGGTCATGCCAGCGGATCTGATCCCCCTCTTCGACACGGGTGCCATCAAAGTGCAGTTGTGTCTCGTGGCGTGGCTGATAGAGGCGGGCGTTGGGGTAGGCGGTCAGGAGTTCGGTGACCCCGCCAGTATGATCCTGATGGTGGTGAGTCAGCAAAATGGCATCGAGCGTCAACCCCAGTGAATCGAGGCGCTCCAGCACCGGGCCGGCACTGCCAGGGTCGACCACAAGGCAGTGTTTTTCTTGCCGAATCAACCAGATATAGTTGTCTTGAAAGGCCGGGATGGTCAGTACTGAGTACATAGGTTGGCTTCTCTTTGGGCTGGGTATCTTATATAAAGGAGGAAAGCTCCTCTGCGGAAGTATGCCCATTATGCCGTTGCGTCGCAGCGAACCTCAAATCAGGAGTCCAGCCAGCTGGCACGAGTTGCCAATGGGAGACTGGATCGCCGGCGAGCTGCAACATCGTCTCGATGTCTGGTGTCCGCACCTGTTCGGTTATCACCTGCTCAAGCTTGGAGCGTTAAGCGGGGAGCTCTCCTGCACCATGTCGACCATCCGCCACCAGTTGGTGGTGGCGCCGGAGGGGCGCCTTGCGACAGTGCGGGCCGATCTGGATGCCCTGCCGATCCGCTGCGGCAGTGTCGATGCCTGCCTGCTGGCGCACACTCTGGATTTCAGTCGCGATCCGCATCAGGTGCTGCGCGAAGTGGAGCGGGTGCTGACCGATGATGGCTGGGTCATTATCAGCGGCAGTAATCCCCTGAGCCTGCTCGGCATGGGACGTTCCATGCCCTGGTTGCGACGCCGTCTGCCCTGGTCGGGGCGTATGTTTACGCCGCGGCGCATCATCGACTGGCTGAAGTTGCTGGGGTTCGAGGTGATGTTTGACGAACGCTTCGGCTATGGATGGGGCGGCGGTGGTGGCTGGTGGTACGAGAGCCTGGGACATGACTACTGCCGCCACCTGGCCTCGACGTATATCATCGCCGCCCGCAAGCGACGGGCTCCCCTGCTGCCTATCCAAAAACGCTGGGCGCTGCCCCGCTCGTTGGCCACGCCGGGCATGGCCAGGGTGTTTGAGGATCAGGGGCGATAGCCGCTGTCTTCAATCAATGCCGTGCCACTGGCGGCATCACGGGCCAGCTCATCGCAGCGCTCGTTCTCCGGGTGACCCGAGTGACCCTTGACCCACAACCACTCGACCTGATGACGTGCCACCTCGGCATCGAGCTGTTTCCACAGATCCACGTTCTTCACGGGCTCCTTGCTGGCGGTGAGCCACCCTTTGCGCTTCCAGCCGGTGATCCACTGGGTGATCCCCTGGCGTACATATTGACTGTCGGTCGTCAGGCGGACCTGGCAAGGCTCGCTTAGGGTGCGCAAGCCGACAATGGCGGCCATCAGCTCCATGCGGTTGTTGGTGGTGAGGCGAAATCCACCGGCGAGCTCCTTGCGGTGCTGGCCGTAAATGAGGACTGCACCATAACCACCGGGACCTGGGTTGCCGAGGCAGGAACCATCCGTATACAAATCAATCTGTTTTAGCATGCACATTGGGGTAAACTGGGAAAAATCAGAGTTTGACACAGATTGCACCATGAACACACCCCAAGCCAGCCGCCAGATCATCCTCGATACCGAAACTACGGGTATGAATATGAGCGGCGGACCTCACTATCTGAACCACCGCATCATCGAAATCGGCTGCGTTGAGGTCATCAACCGCAAGCTGACCGGCAACCACTTCCACGTCTATATCAAGCCGGATCGGATGGTGGATCCCGAAGCCATCCAGGTTCACGGCATTACCGATGAGTTTTTGCGCGACAAGCCGTCGTTTGACAAGATCGCCGATGACTTCATCGAGTACATCCGTGGTGCCGAGCTCATCGCCCACAACGCCCCCTTTGACGTGGGCTTCATGGATTACGAGTTCAGCAAGCTAGGGCTGACCCTCAAGACGACCGATATCTGCACCGTTACCGATACCCTGGTGATGGCCCGCGAGCTCTTCCCTGGCAAGCGCAACAACTTGGATGTGTTGTGCGATCGCTACGGTATCGACAACTCTCACCGTACCCTGCACGGGGCCTTGCTCGATGCGGAGATCCTGGCCGACGTCTATCTGATGATGACCGGTGGCCAGACCAAGTTGAATCTGGCCACCGAGAGTGCCGAGGCCAACAATGCCTCTATGGACACGGGGATCCGCCGGCTGGCGGCCGATCGCCCCCCTCTCAAGGTGCTGCGTGCCGAGGGGGAGGTACTGACCGCCCACGAGGCGCGTCTCGATCTGGTACAGAAGAAGGGCGGCAGCTGCCTGTGGCGCCAATAAGGAAGAGTCTCATGCAAGGAATGCTGCGGCACTGTGTGCCAGTGATGGTGGGGGCGGCCGCGCTGCTCTCGGGCTCGGTTGGGGCGGCAGACAGTGTTGGCGCGGCGGATGTGCCCTTGCTGGCCAACCGTTTTCGCATCGACTATGGGGTGAAGGAGGTGACCTTCATCATCCACCGCAAGCCGGATTCGGCGCCCGTAGTGCTGGTGCAGCCCGATGGCAGCAAGCTCTACAGCATCCGCCATCCGGCCGGACAGGTGGGGTGGCAGGTCACTCCCCGGGCCGATCTCATCACCATTCGCGATCCCATGCCGGGCCCCTGGCAGGCGATTGGCGATACCGATCCTGACAACCGGATCCGCCTGCTGACCGACGTGCAGCTGGCCTATGATCCCATTCCCCTGCGCCTCTACCAGAACGAGGTGGTCAAGCTGACCAGCCGTCTGGTGATCGAGGGGGCCATCAGCCGCGATCCCGCCTATCTGGACAACCTGGCGATGACGGCGCGGTTACAGCGTTTCCATGAGGGGCAGGGAAGCGATGGCGAGCCCCTTGAGGATATCGAGATCGGCCGCTACCTCGACGATGGCAAGGGGCTCGACGAGGTGCCGCATGACGGTGTGTTGACGGCGGAGACGACGTTGCTGGCTCCTCCCGGCAAATATCGCGCCGTGATCACCACAGGCAACGAGATCTTCACCCGGGCTCGTCATCAGGAGATCCTGCTCTATCCCCTGCCGTTTCGTTATGAGTTGTTGGCGCCGAGTGAGGGGCAGCCTCCCAAGCTGACCTTCATCATCGATAAAGAGGAGCTCGATCCTGCCAGCGTGGTGCTGGCCGGCGTGCTCACTGACAGCACAGGCCACCCGCTTTCATTTCGCGGCAATGCCGTCAACGCGACCATGACGGTGACCCTGCCGCTGCCGAGTGCGGTGGGGCAGTACCGGGTGAGTGGCACCCTTTATGGCACCAGCGTGAGCGGGCGAGAGGTTCGCATTACCCTGCCGGAGAAGAGTTTCAACATCTATCCGCCGCCACCGCCTCCCGAGCCCGTGGTCAGCCAGAGCCTGCCGGCCCCGGCGCCCGTTGCCGAGCCGGAGGCCAGCTCATGGTGGCCATGGGTGGCGGGGGGCGTAGCGGTACTGCTTACGTTGGCGGCGGCGGCCGGTATGCTGGTGTTGCAAAAACGCAAGGCATTGCGCCGGGCCCTGGCGGCCCAGCAGGAGGGCAAGGCATCCGCCAAGGCCCCTGCTACCGAGGTCGATCTGAACCAGATGGAGCAGTAAAACAGAAAGGAGCCCGAGGGCTCCTTTTTACATGGTGCTGCGTTTGCCGCTCAATGGTCGCCCAGGTAGTGGTCGCGATATTGGTCGCGAATGGCGAGGAAGTCGTCGAGGTGCGCCATCATGAGATCGACCAGGGTCGGGTCGAAATGGTGGCCACGCTCCTTGCTGATGAGGGCGAGCACCTGGTCGAGCGGCCACGCCTTCTTGTAGCAGCGATCCGATCCTAAGGCATCGAACACGTCGGCGAGTGCCACGATGCGCCCTTCCAAGGGAATGCTCTCACCGACGAGGCCGCGCGGATAGCCGGAGCCGTCCCACTTCTCATGGTGATAACCGGCGATGGTGGCGCCGATCTGGAACAGCTCGAGCTGGCTGCCCGAGAGCATGTCCTGACCGAGCTGGGCGTGGGTCTTCATGATCTCCCACTCCTCCGGGGTGAGCTTGCCCGGCTTGTGCAGGATGGAGTCGGGAATGCCCACCTTGCCGATGTCATGCAGGGGGGAGGCGCGCTTGATGAGTTCGCAGCGATCCTCTTCCATGCCGAGCAGTTGGCAGAACAGCTCGGTGTAGAGGGCCACCCGTTTGACGTGCAGGCCCGACTCTTTGGAGCGGGTCTCCACCAGCTCGCCGATGCGGTAGATGATCTCGCGCTGGTTGTCGGCGATCACCTCGTTGAGCCGGATGTTCTCCAGCGCCACTATGATGTTTTCGGTAAACAGGCTGAGCAGGCCGGTGTCGACCTCGCTCAGGTGCTGGTTTCCCTCGACATGGAACAGCAGGTGGTGACGGCTGTTCTTGCAGTAGAGCACCAGCTCCTTTTGGCCATAGATATTGCTTTGTGCCTGCATGGCTTGCTGGACAATGGGCGGGGCAAGGGCGAGATCGACGCTATCGGGTAAGGCATCGAGCGTCTGCAACTGGTTATCCTGCACCTCATACGCGCTCTGCTTGAGATCGTAGAGCACCGAATCTTCCAGATTGAGCAGGGCACTGAGCTGCTCGCGCGCCCCCTCGATGAAGGTACGCAGCGCGCGTTTTTCGAAGATGCCGCGCGAGGCTTCGATCACCTTCTGCAGGCCACGCCGGTTGCGCTCAAGGGTTCGAATGTCGCGATAGGAGCGCAGGCTGGCCCGCAGCAGGGTCCGCAGCTTCTGCGAGGTGAGTTCGGTCTTGTCTTTGTAGTCGTTGATGTCGAAGTTGCTGACCACATCGTCTTCCGGCGCCTGACCGGGCTGACCGGTGCGCAGCACGATGCGCACCATGTTGTTTTGCAGCGTCTCGCGCACGAAGCGCACCACCTCGAGACCGGCGTTGTCGGTCTCCATCACTACATCGAGCAGCAGCAGGGCGATGTCACCTTGTTGCTCCATCAGGCTCATGGCCTCACGGGCGCTGTAGGCGTGCAGCAGATCCAGTCCCTTGCCGTCGAACTCGAACTGGGAGAGGGTGACGCGGGTGACGCGGTGCACTTCGGGCTCATCGTCGACGATCAGCACTTTCCAGTAGCGTCTGGGTTCGTCGGCGGGGGTTGCCTCGTCATCAATGATCAGGATGTCGTCATCCATATGCCAATCCTGTTGGGCCTCTCTGGTAACAATACCGGTTTACCCAAGCTTAGGAAACTTGCAGGGATATAAAAAAGCAAAAAATGCTGGTACATCAATGAACAACGCCTCCCGAAGGAGGCGTTCCATATCACAACATCAGGCGGCGTGGTGCAGGCTGGCACTCTGATAGAGCGTTTTATCCGCCGCCAGCGCCGAGGGCTCGAAGTCATCGACGTTGATGGTGCGAAGTCGCCCTTGCTCGGCCCGGCGCAGTTGCTCCGCTTCGGCCTGGGTGAGCACGCCGGCCGCCACTCCCTCGTCGGCCACCTGATCCAGCGCCATGAAGGGGCGGCGCACGCCTGCGGCCTTGCACACCTTGTCAAACAGCGGCTCGGCGGCGAGCACGTCGTCGAGCGCTTGCTCGAGCAGGCCGAAGGGGTTGCCCTCTTCGCGGGTGAGGTACTGCCCCTGGGCCAGACGGCTGCGGGTGGCGTTCGGGCTTTGCAGCAGGCGGGCGACCTGGCTGTCGAGCTTGTCGCAAGGCTTTTGCATGTCACGGCCAAGCGGCAGCACGACCAGGCGCAGGGCCAGCCCCAGCCAGCGGTTGGGGAAGTTGCGCAGCAGCTCGTCGATGGCCAGCTGGGCCTTGTAGAGGGCATCTTGCACCGACCAGTGCAGCAGCGGCAGATCCTCTTTCAAGCGCCCCTCGTCGTTGAAGCGCTTGAGGGCGGCCGAGGCCAGGTAGAGCTGGCTCAACACGTCACCCAGGCGCGCCGAGATGCGCTCCTTGCGCTTGAGTTCGCCACCCAGCGTGCCCATGGCCACGTCCGAGAGGAAGGCCAGGTTGGCCGACAGACGGCTGAGCTGCTGGTAGTAGCGGCGGGTCTCGTCCTTGAACGGGGCCTTGGCAAAGCGGGCGCCGGTCAGCCCCAGCCAGAAGCTGCGCAACTTGTTGCTGATGGCAAAGCCGACGTGACGGAACAGGGCCTGGTCGAAGTCTTTGAGCCCCTGCTCGGCATCCGGGTGGCCGGCGGCCAGCATTTCGGCCAGCACGTACGGGTGGCAGCGGATCGCCCCCTGGCCGTAGATGATCATGCTACGGGTCAGGATGTTGGCCCCTTCCACCGTGATGGCGATGGGGGAGCCCTGGTAGGCGCGCGCCAGGTAGTTGTTCGGCCCCATGCAGATGGCCTTGCCGCCGTGGATGTCCATGGCATCGATGACGCACTTCTGGGCCCGGTCGGTGAGGTGGTACTTGACGATGGCGGAGATGACCGACGGCTTCTCGCCGAGATCGATGCCGGCCACGGTCAGATCGGCGGCGGCCCCCATGATGTAGGCGTTGCCGCCGATGCGGGCGAGTGGCTCCTCGATCCCCTCCATCTTACCGATAGGCAGTTTGAACTGGCGACGGATCCGGCTGTAGGCGCCGGTGGCCAGGGCCAGCATCTTGACGCCGCCTGTGCTGTTGGAGGGCAGGGTGATGCCGCGTCCGACCGACAGGCACTCGACCAGCATGCGCCAGCCCTGACCAGCCATGGCCGGGCCACCGATGATGAAATCGAGCGGGACGAACACCTCCTTGCCGCGGGTCGGGCCGTTTTGGAACGGCACGTTGAGCGGGAAGTGGCGGCGGCCGATCTCAACCCCCTTGATGTGGGTCGGGATGAGGGCGCAGGTGATGCCGAGCTCCTCCTCGTCACCGAGCAGGTGATCCGGGTCGCGCAGTTTGAAGGCCAGCCCCAGCACGGTGGCGATGGGGGCCAGCGTGATGTAGCGCTTGTTCCAGGTCAGGCGCATGCCGAGCACTTCCTTGCCTTCCCACTCCCCCTTGCAGACCACGCCGATGTCGGGGATGGCGCCGGCATCCGAGCCCGCCTCCGGGCTGGTGAGGGCGAAACAGGGGATCTCCTTGCCAAGGGCCAGGCGCGGCAGGTAGTGATCCTTTTGCGCCTCGGTGCCGTAGTGTTGCAGCAGCTCGCCCGGGCCGAGGGAGTTGGGCACCCCGACGGTGGAGGCGAGCACGGCGCTGGCGCCGCACAGCTTTTGCAGCACGCAGGACTGGGCGTAGGCCGAGAACTCCAGACCCCCGTACTGCTTCTTGATGATCATGGCGAAGAACTTGTTGTCTTTGAGGTACTGCCACACCTCGGGGGAGAGATCCGCGCGCTGGTGGGTCACTTCCCAGTCGTCGACCATGCGGCACACGGTCTCGACCGGGCCGTCGAGGAAGGCCTGCTCCTCGGCGGTCAGGGTATTGACCGGCACCGAGTGCAGCTTCTTCCAGTTCGGGTTGCCGGCGAACAGCTCGGCCTCCCACCAGGTGGTCCCCGCTTCGATGGCCTCTTTCTCGGTGCGCGACATCTCCGGCATGATCGATTTATAGAGCTTGAAGAGAGGGCGCGAGAGGTAGTGGCGGCGCAGCTCGATCAGGTTGAGCGGCAGCGCGACGGCGGCAAACAGCAGCCAGAGCGGCCAGGGCAGGTGGCCGAACAGGGCGCCGATCAGCATGGCGCCAAACAGCATCAGGGTGGACATCAAGAGAGGGACGCGCTGGTATATCACGTATCCGGCGACAAGCAGGACCCAGAGCAGGGTAAGGGTCGTGGTCATTGTGTGCTCCTTGCAGGCTAGGGTTACGAGTCAACGACTCATCCAGAGGTCTGACCTGTTGGTCATGGCACCGTTGTAAACGATACGTATCCGGTTATCAAGTTGTTTACATTTGTGGTCGCGCCGAATGTGATCTGGCAGGCAGCGATGGGGGCAATCGTCGGTGCGAGGGGCGACGCGCACGGCACGCTTGTGCGACAATGCCCCGTCTTTGCCCGATGGCTGAAAACAAGAAGAGAGCAACCCATGTACCAAGAGCTGATCCGCAGTGAACTGACCGAAGCCGCAGACGTGCTGCAGAAATTTCTCTCCGACGAGCAGAACATCCAGAACATTGAGGCCGCCGCCAAGTTGCTGGCTGCCTCCTTCAAGCAAGAGGGTAAGGTGCTCTCGTGCGGTAATGGTGGCTCCCACTGCGATGCCATGCATTTCGCCGAGGAGCTGACCGGCCGCTATCGCGAGAACCGTCCCGGCTACGCCGGCATTGCCATCTCCGATCCGAGCCACCTCTCCTGCGTCTCCAACGACTTTGGCTATGACTATGTCTTCTCCCGTTATGTGGAAGCGGTCGGCCGCCGTGGCGACGTGCTGCTCGGGATCTCCACCAGCGGCAACTCGGGCAACATTCTCAAGGCCATCGAGGCGGCCCATGCCAAGGGCATGAAGGTGATCGCCCTGACCGGCAAGGATGGCGGCAAGATGGCGGGGCTGGCGGACGTCGAGATCCGGGTGCCGCACTTTGGTTATGCCGACCGTATTCAGGAGGTGCACATCAAGGTGATCCACATTCTGATCCAGCTGGTCGAGAAGGAGATGGCCAAGTAATTGGCCCATCTGGCAGGAGAGGACGATGTGTGAATTGCTTGGCATGAGTGCCAATGTTCCGACCGACATCTGCTTCAGTTTTACCGGCCTGATGCTGCGCGGGGGCAAGACCGGCCCCCATCGCGACGGGTGGGGGATCACCTTCTATGAGGGGCGCGGTTTTCGTACCTTCAAAGATCCCCAGCCGAGTGCCGAGTCGCACATCGCGCGGCTGGTGCAGGAGTATCCCATCAAGAGCCGCGCCGTGGTGAGCCACATCCGGCAGGCCAACCGTGGCACCGTTTCGCTGGAAAACACCCACCCCTTCACCCGTGAGCTGTGGGGACGCTATTGGACCTTTGCCCACAACGGTCAGCTGACCGGCTGGAAGAAGCTCCCGACCGGTCGCCACCGCCCGGTCGGGCAGACCGACAGCGAGCACGCCTTCTGCTGGCTGCTCGATCAGCTTGAGCAAAAATACCGGCGCCAACCGACCAACTGGCCGGCCATGTTTCGCTATTTGGCGGGGTTGTGCCAGCAGCTGCGCGGGCTCGGGGTGTTCAACATGCTGCTCTCGGACGGGGAGTACGTGATGACGTTTTGCTCCAACAACCTGCACTGGTTGACCCGGCGTGCCCCGTTTGGTGAGGCCACCTTGCTCGATGACGAGGTCTCCATCGACTTCCAGCGCGAGACGACGGCCAACGACGTGGTGACGGTGATCGCCACCCGGCCGCTGACCGGCAACGAAGAGTGGCAGGCGATGCAGCCCGGTGAGCATATGCTGTTTCGCCTCGGTGAGCGGATCGCCGGCGGCGTGGCTTAGGTGGGAATGAGTGGTTAGGGATGAAAACGTAAGAAGGGAGGCCACGGCCTCCCTTCTTTATGTCATCGACGCAAGTCGCTATTCGTCGGCATAGCCGGCCGGACCGAGCGGCTCGCCGTCCATCAGCGCCTTGTCTTGCATCATCACCAGGCGACCCATGCAGAACCAGCTCACCACCAGCGGGTAGATGGCGTGCTCCTGCACCTGCACCCGGGCAGCCACCTCCGCTTCCGTGTCCCCCTCGAAGATGGGGACGCGGGCTTGCAGCACCACAGGCCCACCGTCGAGCTCTTCGGTGACGAAGTGGACGCTGGCGCCGTGCTCGGACTCACCGGCCTCGATGGCGCGGCGGTGGGTGTGCAGCCCTTGGAACTTGGGCAGCAGGGAGGGGTGGATGTTGAGCATGCGACCGTGGAAACGGGCGATGAAGGCAGGGGAGAGGATGCGCATGAAACCCGCCATCACGATAAGATCGGGGCGGTAGCCCTCGACCAGATCGCCCAAGGCGGCGTCATATGCGGCCCTGTCGGCAAAGCCGGCGGCCTCCAGCACCTCGGTGGCGCAGCCCGCCGCGCGGGCACGGGTGAGGCCATAGGCCTCGCCCTTATTGCTCACCACGGCCACCACCTCGCCGGCGACACGCCCCTCCTGGCAGGCATCAAGGATGGCCTGCAGGTTGCTGCCGTTGCCGGAGATCAGCACCAGGATGCGTTTCATCGGATGACGACCTGCTCCTCACCGGCGGGTTGGTCGGCGATGTGGCCGATCAGCCAAGCCTGCTCGCCTTCGCCATTGAGCAGCGCCAGCGCCTTCTCCACTTCGCTCTGGGGCAGGGCGATGATCATGCCGACACCACAGTTGAAGGTGCGATACATCTCGTGGCGGGTGACGTTGCCGGCCTCTTGCAGCCAGCTAAATACCGCCGGCCACTGCCAGCTCTGCTCGTCGACGATGGCCTGGGTCTGCTCGGGCAGCACGCGCGGGATGTTCTCCCAGAAGCCGCCGCCAGTGATGTGGGAGAGCGCGTGGATCTCGCACTCCTTGAGCAGCTTGAGCACCGGCTTGACGTAGATGCGGGTCGGCTCGAGCAGGGCGTTGGCCAGGGTGGTGTTCCCCAGGGATTGCTGTACGTCGGCCTTGGAGACTTCCAGGATCTTGCGAATGAGGGAGAAGCCGTTGGAGTGCGGGCCGCTCGAGGCCAGGGCGATCAGGGCATCACCGGCCTTGACCTTGCTGCCGTCGATGATGTCGCTCTTTTCGACGACGCCGACACAGAAACCGGCGATGTCATAATCCTCCCCTTCGTACATGCCCGGCATCTCGGCGGTTTCACCACCGACCAGGGCACAGCCAGACTGCTCGCAGCCGGCGCCGATCCCGGTGACCACGGCCGCCGCGGTATCCACGTCCAGCTTGCCGGTGGCGTAGTAGTCGAGGAAGAAGAGGGGCTCTGCACCCTGCACGATCAGATCGTTGACACACATGGCCACCAGATCGATACCCACGGTGTCGTGCTTTTTCAGGTCGATGGCCAGGCGCAGCTTGGTGCCCACCCCATCGGTTCCGGAAACCAGCACCGGCTCCTTGTAACCGGCCGGAATTTGACACAAGGCACCAAAGCCGCCGAGACCACCCAGGACTTCCGGACGACGTGTGCGCTTGGCCACGCCCTTGATGCGATCGACCAGCGCATTGCCGGCATCGATGTCCACGCCTGCATCCTTGTAGCTCAGTGAGGTTTTGTCAGTCACGAGTATTCCCCGTCATGTGGTGATAGTGGAGGGTAAAAGTCGGGGCGTATTCTACCAGCGCGGGCGGGAAACAAGAAGGAAATCGTTTGCGCATTTTTGCGCAAAACTGCTCTACAATCGCGGGGTTTTAGGGTACTATTCCGCGATTTTTTTGCGCGGCAGTTCGAGGAGATAATAATGAGAGTCGTTGAAGCCAAACATCCCCTGATCAAACACAAACTCGGTCTGATGCGCGAAGGGGACATCAGCACCAAGCGCTTCCGTGAACTGGCCAAGGAAGTGGGCAGCCTGCTCACTTACGAGGCAACCGCCGATTTCGAAACCGAGAAAGTTACCATCAACGGCTGGAACGGGCCAGTGGAAATTGACCAGATCAAGGGCAAGAAGGTCACGGTCGTGCCGATCCTGCGCGCCGGTCTTGGCATGATGGATGGCGTGCTCGAACACATGCCGAGCGCCCGCGTCAGCGTGGTGGGGATCTACCGCGATGAGGAGACCCTCAAGCCGGTGCCCTATTTCGAGAAGATCGTCAGCAACATCGAGGAGCGTCTGGCCCTGGTCATCGACCCCATGCTGGCCACCGGTGGCTCGATGATCGCCACCATCGATCTGCTCAAGAAGAAGGGCTGCCAGTCCATCAAGGTGCTGGTACTGGTCGCGGCTCCGGAGGGGATCAAGGCCCTCGAAGCGGTTCACCCGGATGTGGAGCTTTACTGCGCCGCCATCGATCAGGGGCTCAACGAGAAGGGCTACATCGTGCCTGGCCTCGGTGATGCCGGCGACAAGATCTTCGGCACCAAATAAGCCAAACCTTGTTTCAAAAGAAGCCGGCCCTGTGCCGGCTTCTCGTTTTCTGGGCACGATGAGCGCCTCTGCCTTGCCGCTCACGCGGGCTTGCCGCTACCATGGCCTCTCCTCATGGCCTGAATCGAGACCTCTCCTATGCGACACATTCCCCTTGCCGCCTTGCTGCTCAGCGTGCTTTCCACGGCTGCCAGTGCCGTTCAGATCGCCGATCTCTATCAGGGCAGGGCCCCCGCGACGGGAGCGCCGGAGGCTTTGCAGACCCAGGCGCTGGGACAGGTGCTGACCAAGCTGACCGGTCAGCGGGAACTGCTGGCTAAGCCCGAGATCCAGGGGGCCATCGGTAAGGTGAGCGACTATGTGCGCCGCTATGAGTACCAGGGGGAGGGGGCCGAGAAACAAATGCGGGTGGAGTTTGACCCGAGCCGGGTGAACCAGCTCGCGACCCGCAGCCAGCTGGCGATTCTCGGCAGCTCGCGGCCACAGATCGCCGTCTGGCTGGTGATCGACGACAGCCAGCGTCGCATGGTCGGGGATCAGTCCCAAGATGGCTGGGCCCAGGAGCTCAAGGAGAGCAGTGGGCCGTTGGCGCTGCCGCTGGTGCTGCCGATCATGGATCTCGATGACAACAGTGCGGTCAGCGTCACCGACGTGTTGGGGCGCTTTATCGAGCCGGTGGCGCGTGCCAGTGCCCGCTACGGCGCCGAGATGGTGCTGCTGGGTCGCCTGACGGCGCAGGATGAGACCTGGACTCTGGAGTGGAACCTCTACGGTAGCCGCGATGGTCAGCAGAGCGAGCTGAACAAGGGCACCTTTAGTGGCGGTCAGGCCGAGGTGAGCGAGCAGCTCACCAGCGAACTGGCGCGCTGGCTGGTGGCGCATTACGGCGTCAAGGTGGGCGGCGAGCGGCAATCGATCCCGCTACAGGTCGATGGACTCGGCGATCTGGGCGACATGGCCAAGGTGCAGTCGCTGCTGCGCGGCGTGGCCAACGTGGCGGCGGTTGAGGTGGCCAGCATCGAAGGGGAGAGTGTGGTGCTGCGGGTCGATTTCTTCGGCTCGGCCGAGCAGCTTGGCAAGGGGCTCTCACTCGAGTCGCGTCTGAGCGAACTGGAGAGCAAACCCGAGGGATTGCACTACCGCTGGCAGCCGAACTGAGCATCACCATGACCGCCGGGCGGTTCTCTCCGGGCCGCCAGGATGATACACTGGCGGCCAAGTCTCATCGACAAAGCACGCAGAGTGAAACAACCGGCCCAGCTATCTCTTGCCGTACAACTTCCGGATGACGAAACCTTCGTCAGTTTCTATCCCGGTCACAATGCCCACCTGATCACGGCCCTGAAGAACGCGGCCATCGGTCAGGGCTCCCCCTTTATCTATTTCTGGGGCCCCAAGGGGACCGGCCGTTCTCACCTGCTGCACGCCACCTGTGCCGAGGTCAACGCCCGCGACGCGGCCGCCGCCTATCTTCCTCTCGATCAGTTCGACACGCTCGACCCCAGCATGCTGGAGTCCTTGGAGAGCCTGCCGCTGGTTTGTCTCGACAACCTCGAGGCGATCGCCGGCAATGCCCAGTGGGAGCGGGCGCTGTTCGACTTTTACAATCGCTGGCGTGAGAAGGGGCAGCCTGGCTCGCTGGTGGTGACGAGCAGCAGTGCGCCACGCAAGCTGGGCCTGCAACTGCCGGATCTCGCCTCCCGCCTCGACTGGGGGATCAACTTTCATCTGGACGAGCTCGATGACGAGGGCAAGCTCAGCGCCCTGCAACTGCGCGCCGAGCTGCGCGGCTTCAAGCTCCCCATCGACGTGGGCCGCTTCCTGCTCAACCGCCTCTCGCGCGACATGCGCACCCTCTTGGCCACCCTCAACCAGCTCGATAACGCCTCGTTCCGGGCCAAGCGCAAGCTCACCATTCCCTTTGTGAAAGAGACGCTCGAGCTCTAGCGGCAAGGCTTTCTTGCTCAACCCCAAGCGCGGCAAAAACAAACCCCGGCACCAGGCCGGGGTTTTTTATTGCGCTCACACCGCGATCAGTGGAACTGATCTTCTTCGGTCGAGCCGGTCAGCGCGGTCACTGAGGATTGGCCGCCCTGGATGACGGTGGTCACCTTGTCAAAGTAACCGGTGCCGACCTCCTGCTGGTGCGCCACGAAGGTGTAGCCCCGCTTAGCGGCGGCAAACTCCGGCTCCTGCACCATCTCGACGTAGTGCTTCATCCCCTCGCCACGGGCGTACTGGTAAGCCAGCTCATACATGTGGAACCACATGTTGTGAATGCCCGCCAGGGTGATGAACTGGTACTTGTAGCCCATGTCGGAGAGCTCCTGCTGGAAGCGGGCGATGGTGGCGTCGTCCAGATTCTTCTTCCAGTTAAAGCTCGGGGAGCAGTTGTAGGCCAGGATGCGATCCGGGAACTTGGCCTTGATGGCTTCGGCAAACTTGCGCGCCTCGTCCAGATCGGGCTTGGCGGTTTCGCACCACACCATGTCGGCGTAGGGGGCGTAGGCCAGACCGCGGGCAATCGCCTGATCGATGCCGGCACGCACCTTGTAAAAGCCCTCGGCGGTGCGCTCCCCGGTCAGGAAGTCCGCATCATAGGGGTCTGCATTCGTGGTCAGCAGATCGGCGGCGTTGGCGTCGGTACGGGCGATCACCAAGGTGGTGGTGCCGCAGACGTCGGCGGCCAGACGGGCGGCGATGAGCTTTTGCACTGCCTCCTGGGTCGGCACCAGCACCTTACCGCCCATGTGGCCGCACTTCTTGACCGACGCCAGCTGATCTTCGAAGTGGACGCCGGCAGCGCCCGCCTCAATCATCCCCTTCATCAGCTCGAAGGCGTTCAGCACGCCGCCGAAACCGGCTTCGGCATCGGCCACGATCGGCAGGAAGTAGTCGATGAAGCCCTCATCCTGCGGGCCCACCTTGTTGGCCCACTGAATTTGGTCGGCGCGGGCGAACGAGTTGTTGATGCGCTCCACCACCGACGGCACCGAGTTGGCCGGGTAGAGGGACTGATCCGGATACATGGTGGAGGACAAGTTGTTGTCCGCCGCCACCTGCCAGCCGGAGAGGTAGATGGCCTCAATACCGGCCTTGGCCTGCTGCACCGCCTGGCCGCCGGTCAGGGCGCCGAGGCAGTTGACGTAACCTTTCTTGGCATCGCCGTGGATGAGATCCCACAGCTTGTCGGCACCGCGCTGGGCCAGGGTATACACCGGCTGGAGGCTGCCGCGCAGGTTTACCACATCCTCGGCACTGTAGCCGCGTTTGATCCCTTTCCAGCGGGGATTTTCCGCCCACTCTTTCTCAATCGCCTGGATCTGCTGTTCACGGGTCAGAGCCATATCAGTTCCCTCTCTCATGGATTTCACGTTCCGTTTGACTTGTTATGGGGCCGTTGCCGGCCCGGATTTCACAGCCGCTCGTAACCGGGCAGCGTCAGAAAATCGACGAGGGTGTCGGCGCAGGTGATCTCGTCCATCAGACGCGCCGCCTCGGCAAAGCGCCCTGCCTGCCAGCGGGCCTCACCCACTTCTTCCTTCACCACCTCCTGCTCCTCGGCCAGCATCTGGCGAAACAGCGCCTTGGTGACCACCTGGCCGTTTGACAGGGGCTTGCCATGGCGGATCCACTGCCAGATGGAGGTGCGGGAGATCTCGGCGGTGGCGGCATCTTCCATCAGGCCGTAGATGGGCACACAACCGTTACCGCCGATCCAGGCCTCCAGGTATTGCAGGGCGACCCGGATGTTGGTGCGCATGCCGGCCTCGGTGCGCTCCCCCTCGCAGGGGGCCAGCAGATCGGCGGCGGTGATGGGGGCATCTTGCTCGCGCAGTACGCCAATCTGGTTCTTGGCGCCGGCCGGAATGGCGGCATTGAACACCGCCATGGCGGTGTCGGCCAGGCCAGGGTGGGCCACCCAGGTGCCGTCGTGGCCATTGCTCGCTTCCCGCTCCTTATCCGCCTTGACCTTGGCAAACACCTGCTCGTTGACCGTCGGATCCTTGGCCGGGATAAAGGCCGCCATGCCGCCCATCGCCAGCGCACCGCGCTG
Organism: Aeromonas simiae; assembly: GCF_014892695.1. Taxonomy (NCBI): domain Bacteria; kingdom Pseudomonadati; phylum Pseudomonadota; class Gammaproteobacteria; order Aeromonadales; family Aeromonadaceae; genus Aeromonas; species Aeromonas simiae. The sequence goes on along the minus strand of NZ_CP040449.1, from coordinate 2,145,852 downwards.
GTGGCAGGTCTTGATCAGCAGCCGTGAGTAAGCGCTCAGGAACGGCTTGTCCATGGTGACCACTTGGCGATCAGGCAGGACGCGATCCGGGTGGTTCTTGAGCGTCTTGATGTAGCTGAAGATGTAGTCCCAGCGGCCGCAGTTCAGCGCCACGATGTGATCCTTCATCTGGTAGAGCAGCTCATCCATTTCAAACACCGCCGGCAGGGTTTCGATCAGCACGGTGGCCTTGATGGTGCCGCGGGGCAGGGCGAAGCGGTCCTCGGTCCAGGCGAACACCTCGCTCCACCAACGCCCTTCCAGATGGCTTTGCAGCTTGGGCACGTAGAAGTAGGGGCCGGAGCCCTTGGCCAGCAGCGCCTTGTGGTTGTGCAGGAAATAGAGGGCGAAGTCGAGCAGGCCTCCCGGGATGGGCTTGCCATCGAAGGTGACGTGCTTTTCCGGCAGGTGCAGGCCGCGCACCCGGCAGATGAGCACCGCCGGGTTGGGGTTGAGACGGTACTCTTTCCCCTCCGGGCTGGTGTAGGCAATCGTGCCGTTCACCGCATCGCGCAGGTTGATCTGTCCCTCGATCACCTTGTCCCAGGCGGGGGCGAGGGAGTCCTCGAAGTCGGCCATGAAGACTTTTACGTTGGCGTTGAGGGCATTGATGACCATCTTGCGTTCGACCGGGCCGGTGATCTCGACGCGGCGATCTTGCAGATCGGCGGGAATGCCGCGGATGGTCCAGTCACCGGCACGAATGTGGGCGGTTTCGGGCAGAAAATCGGGCAGCTCGCCACCGTCGATACGGGCGGCGCGGGCCACGCGCTGGCCCAGCAGCTCATCACGCTGGGGAGCGAAGCGCTCCACCAGCTCGGCGACCAGCTGCACGGCTTCCGGGGTGAGGATCTGTGCGTACTCGGGACGCATCTGGCCCGTGATGGCCAGGCGCTGACTGCAGTGGGTCTGGGCGGGTGCCGACATGGATACACTCCTTGAATCTTACATTTCGAACAAATTCACTACGACTTTAGTCGTTCCCTGTTCTTGTTGAGCCCTGCAAAGAGGCTGCTCGTGTCGCTAGTCACGGTGCGAGAAAAGTCCCTGAGCGTCAATAGATTTTTTAAAACATCCGTTTTGCATCTTTATATAAACTATTGTTTTTAAACGATTAAATAAAAGTGAGTTATTGCTCTATGCAGATGAATATGCTTGATGCTTAAAACGAGGGCAGCGCCTCGCATCGTCAGGGGGGAGTAAAGCGGTAATGTAATTTATTACGTAATTTACTTTCAGTTTCATGGGGTGCAAGAAGGAATCCCGAGTTCACTCCAAGGTTGTGAAAAGGGGGCGGGTGAAGGGGGCTTTCAAAAAAGGAAACCGCTGGCAACCGCATGAAATGACTGGGGTTGGACAGCCTGTTTCAAACGCAGCCATGCCATGGTCTCCCGAGCGGTGCTGTGATGGGGGCGGTCATGGGGTGAAGGTCAGCGACGTTGGTTTATATCAGGTCGGGAGCTGAATATGGGGCGCGGTTGTTCGCCTTATTTGGAATTTTGTGCTGATTAATGTTGCGTTTTTGATGCAAAATGTTTTTTTGCAATTTGGAGGGAAATGGCCACCCAAATGGCGGCCCAGCGCGCGCGGCACAGACAAAAAAGCCTCCCAAACGGGAGGCTCTTATCGGCGAAACGAACTTAGCGTGCCAGGTTTTCCGGCAGGTGTTCACGGATCTTGGCCAGCATCTGCTTCACGACGCGCGGGTTACCGACCACCAGGTTGCCGGACTGCTCGTAGTTATGGCCGCCCACGAAGTCGGTCACGATGGCGCCGGCCTCTTTGGCCAGCAGCTCACCGGCTGCGGTATCCCAGGGCTTGAGGCCCATCTCCCAGAAGCCATCGATACGGCCGGCGGCTACATAGGCGAGATCCAGAGCGGCAGAGCCGGCACGGCGAATGTCGGCGCACTCGACAAACAGGGCCTGGAACATCTTCAGATAGGGCTCGATCTGGTGCTTTTGCTTGAACGGAAAACCGGTGGCCAGGATAGTGCCCGCCAGATCTTTTGCCTTACCGGTACGGATACGGTAGCCGTTGAGCTGGGCGCCGGAGCCACGGGTCGCGGTGAACAGTTCATCACGAATGGGATCGTAGACGACGGCCTGCTCGGTGCGGCCCTTCACGCGCAGGGCGATGGAGATGGCGTAGTGGGGGATGCCTTTGACGAAGTTAGTCGTGCCATCCAGTGGGTCGATGATCCATTGATAGTCCGGGTTGGTACCGGCGATTTCACCACTCTCCTCGGCCACGATGCTGTGCTCGGGGTAGGATTTTTTGATGGTGTGAATGATGGCTGCCTCGGCCTCGCGATCAACGTTGGTCACGAAATCGTTGCTCCCCTTTTGGATGGCCTCGATGTTATCGGGCTGGGAGAGCGATTTGACAATAACTTGACCTGCGTTGCGCGCAGCGCGCACAGCGATATTCAGCATCGGATGCATATGGATTCACCACTGGATGTTAAAGAACGGGGATTTTGCGGACGCAGAATAATAGCCGAAGGCGGTGGTGATCTCAAAGAGAAATTCGTGGCGTGCTCAATTATTGTCGGTGTGATCGCGCGTGCCGGCATGATGGGGACTTGTCATCGGCGAGAGGCTGAGTAAAGGTGAAGGCTTGGCCCTACTTCGCTGGCCCACCCTTTTGGGGGGCGGGCTCTGCGGGTGGCGGCTTTATCATCAGCCTCTGCCGGAAGGGCCTGGCGCCATGCTCCGCTTCCGGCAGCCGGACCGACACGACCGAACCCTTTAGCAAGGAGTCTTCATGATTGACCTCTATACTGCTGCGACCCCGAATGGCTTCAAAGTGAGCATCGCTCTTGAAGAGCTGGGGCTGCCCTATAACGTCATCCCGCTCGATCTCTCGGCGCTTGAGCAAAAAAAGCCCGAGTTTCTGGCCATCAACCCCAATGGCCGCATTCCTGCCATCGTCGACAGGGACAACGATGACTTCGCTGTGTTCGAATCCGGCGCCATCCTCATCTATCTGGCCGAGAAGAGCGGCAAACTGCTGCCACAGGATCCCAAGCGCTGCTCCCAGGCGTTGCAGTGGCTGATGTTCCAGATGGGGGGGGTGGGCCCCATGATGGGACAGGCCAACGTCTTCTATCGCTACTTTCCCGAGAAGATCCCGGCCGCCATCGAGCGTTACCAAAAGGAGGGGCGGCGCCTGTTCGAGGTGCTTGACGGCCATCTGGCCCATCACGAGTACCTGGCCGATGAGTTCAGCATCGCCGACATCGCCACCTGGCCCTGGGTGCGGATCCATGACTGGAGTGGTATCAGCATTGAGGGGTTAGTGCATCTGCAAGCCTGGATGGCGCGCATGGCCGCGCGTCCGGCCTGTCAGCGCGGCATTACGATTCCGCCCAAGAAGGAGGATGCCGCGAGTCTGGTGAGTGCGGCGCAGAAGATGGTCACCCGCTAGCGCGACCGATATCGCTGTAACGCCGTGACCCGCTGTTTTTGCTGATATTTCATCCATTCATTAGTAAAACTAGGGAATGGTGATGATAAAGATTCGTTCGTTATCTGTGACCTGAATCACTAACATAGCCAGTGCCATCCGGGCGCTTCCGGATGGCAAGTTCCTTGCGGCCCCGCCCGCATCGCTCCTTCTTATCGTGGATCTGCTCCCCGCTCACTACCGTCGGGGTGGCTGGCTTTTGTCTGTCAGGTCGAATATGCAACGCAACGGTTTTTATGCTCTCTACCTCATCACCATTCTGATGGTGGCGGTGGGTCAGATGACCCAGACCCTCTATGTGCCCTCCATCGGACACATGGCACAGGAATTTCTGGTTCAACCGGGCACATTACAGGCTGTCATGGCCTGCTATCTGATCCCCTATGGCCTCTCCCAGTTCATTTATGGGCCGCTCTCCGATCGCATCGGTCGCCGCCCGGTACTCATCATCGGCATGCTGGTGTTTCTGGCCGGTACCCTGACGATCCAGTTGGTACCGACGCTGCTGGCCCTGCTGGTAGGCAGCGCCATCCAGGGGGCGGGCACCGGAGCCAGTGGCGCCATGAGCCGCACCGTGATGCGCGATCGCTACAGCGGCGCCGAGCTCAACCGGGCCAACAGCCTGGTGAGCATGGGGGTGATCTTCTCACCGCTGTTGGCGCCGGTGGTCGGTGGCTGGCTGACCGAGCTAGTTAACTGGCGCGCCGGCTACTGGTTTTTGTTTGTCTTCGGCGCCCTGACCACGGCTGCCATCATGCTCTGGTTTGCGGAAACCCTGCCCCCCGAGCGGCGTCAGCCCCAGCGAGTGAGCACGGCCTATCGCCATGTGCTTGGCAATGCCCGGTTCCAAGGTAATCTGGTGTGCCTCATCGCCACCTTCGCTGGACTGGCGGCGTTCGAGGCCGCAGCCGGGGTCATCATGGGTAAGGATCTGCACCTCGATGCGCATACCATCAGCGTGCTGTTTGTCTTGCCGCTGCCCGGCTATCTGTTCGGGGCCTGGCTCTCGGCCCGCCTCAGCTTCCGGCTGAGCGCAGGATCACTGATGCGCCTCGGGATTGCCTTCCTGGCGCTGGGAAGCGGCACTATCCTGGTGCCCGGTCTGCTCGGTCATGTCAGTGCCGCCGCCTTGATTGCGGGGGCAACACTCTATTTCATCGGCAGTGGCATCCTCTATCCGACCGCGACCAGCTGCGCGATTGAGCCCTTTCCGGGGCAGGCTGGCACCGCTGGCGCGATTCTCGGGGGGATGCAAAACCTGGGGGCGGGCCTGGTGACCCTGCTGGCGGCCGCTCTTCCCATGCACGGCCAGCTGACGCTCGGCGTCATCATGAGTCTGATGGTGCTGCTGGTGATGGCCAGCTTCGTCTGGCTGCGGCGAGGCCATGCTCCCCATCAGCAGATGGCCTGAGGCCGGATGAGGTAAAAAGACCCGCACTGTGCGGGTCTTTTTGTCCGTGGGGGTCGTTTGCGCTGACCAAAAAAGAAGAAGGCCTGTCATCAAGACAGGCCTTCTGTAGAGTACCCCGGAGGTGCCGTTGCCGGTTTGGGCCCTTGAACCGTAGGTCCAAGGCGGAATCCTGGCCTGGCCGCAGGCTTCTCGGTCGGGCCGAGCTTGCACAAATAACCAGATTGCAGGATTCCTGTAGGTGTTAATATCGGCTCGGGGACATCAACCGACTGACAAACACCCCAGGGATTTAAACGTTGGACGACTCGCTCTCTTCGCCACTGTCGCCGTAGCGACCATGTTCAACCAAGGCTGCCTCTATGGTCTGTTGCAGCATCTTGATCCGCTTGTCCATGGTCTCAGAGTATTGATGGTTCTTCTCTTTTTCAAGACAAAGCTCATGGCAGAAGTTGAGAGCCGCCATGATGGCCAGCTGTTCGTTGCTGGAAACCCGCGAGCGTTGGCGCAGATCGGACAACTTTTCGGTGAGCTGGACGGCGGCCGCTTGTAAGGCATCCTGTTGTCCGGCGGGGCAGGAAACCTTGTAGGGGCGCCCCAGAATCACGATTTCAACGGCCTCAATACTCATGCCTTCCTCGACTGCGCAGGTACCGTACAGGTACCCCGGTCCGCTTGGATAACTGGGCGGGACTATATAGCGCAGAGTGTGAAGTTTCAAGGCCTTGCTGGCTCTGACCCCGGTCGGGTGATAGGATCTTCGGCACAAATGCTGCAACTTTGAGCGATACGAGATGAAAGAGGCAAATGGCGTAAGTTATGAGGCGCTGGTGGCGCTTTTCGAGCAACACGATCTGATGGCCAGCGCGGTCGAGGCCCACGCTGTGGTCTGCGGCCTGGTGTGCGGTGGCTGCTCGCTCGACGGCAAGACCTGGGTGCCCCATCTCAACGATCTCATCAACGACGGGTTTGGCCTGCCGGCACCGGTGCGCCAGATGATGACCGCACTCTATGAAGAGGTGGTGGCTCGTCTGATGGCTTCCAAGGGCGTTGAGCTGCTGCTGCCCTCCGACGAGGCGCCCCTCGATGAGCGCATCGATGCCCTGGTGGAGTGGTCCCAAGCCTTCCTGGCCGGTTTTGGCGTGGTCCAGCAGGAGCTGGGCAAGGCGTCCGAAGAGTTGCAGGAGATGATCCGCGATATCGCCAACATTACTCAGGTCTCCGGTGAGCTGGATCAGGAAGATGAAGAGAACGAAGCGGCCTTCCTGGTGCTCTATGAACATGTCAAGCTCGGCGTCATGATGGCGTTCGAGGAGTGCGGCAAGCGCCCCGCAACCCCGAGTCAGGCGCCGACGCTGCACTGATCCGAGCGCATTTTTTGCCACCCGGCTCTCGGCCGGGAGGAGAGGGGGCGTGCTAGCATGCCCCTCATTGTTTCCAACAGCAGCCAGCGTGGTACTTTGCATGTCTGCCCATCACTACGACATCGCCATCGTCGGCGGCGGCATGAGTGGCGCCTGTCTCGCCCTCGCCCTGTCGCGCCTCTCGCTTACGGTGGCCCTGATTGAGGCGACGCCGCCCGATTCATCCCGTCATCCCGCCTTCGATGCCCGCGCCATTGCCTTGTCGGCCGGCTCGGTACAGGCGCTGGAGCGCCACGGGATCTGGCCCTCCCTGGCCCCCTTGTGCGAGCCCATCACCCACATCCATGTCTCGGACGCGGGCCACCTCGGCCAGGCACATCTGAGTGCCGCCGAATATCACCTGCCGGCACTGGGCCAGGTGATCGAGCTCTCCGGCGCCGGCCTGGCATTGCAGGCGCGGCTCGCCAGCGCCCCCGGCATCACCCTCTATTGCCCGATGAGCCTGAAGGCGGTGCAGCCGGAAGAGGCCCGCGTCAACCTGACGCTGAGCGATGGGCGTTCACTGACGGCGGGGTTGCTGGTGGCGGCCGACGGCGGCCACTCCTTCGTGCGCGAGGCGCTGAAGATCCCCGCCGAGCGCCACGACTTTGGCCAGAGCGCGGTGATTGCCACGGTCAAGACGGCAGAGGCGCCCGGCGGCAGGGCTTTCGAGCGCTTCACCGCCGGCGGCCCGCTGGCCCTGCTGCCGATGCAGGAGGGGCTCTCCTCCCTGGTGTGGAGCGTGCCACGGGCGCAGGCCGACGCTTTGGCCGCCCTGCCGGATGGCGCGTTTCTGGCCGCCTTGCAGCGCGCCTTTGGGTGGCGCCTCGGACGCATCGAGCAGACCGGCGTGCGCCATGTCTACCCGCTCATCATGACCCAGGTCTCCTGGCCGGTGGCGCAGCGTACCGTCTTACTGGGGAATGCTGCTCACCTGCTGCACCCCATCGCAGGGCAGGGCTTCAACCTCGGTATGCGTGACATCGATGTGCTGGTGCGCACCGTGGCAGAGGCGTTGGCGGCAGGGGACGATCCCGGCAGCCATGCGGTACTGTGCCGTTACTGGCAGCAGCGTAGGGACGATCAGGCGCGCACCGTCTGGCTCACCAGTTCGCTGGCCCAGCTCTTTTCCAATGACGATCTCCCCCTGGTGGCCGGGCGCAACCTGATCTTGACCCTGATGGGGCGCTGCCAGGCCCTCAAGGCGCCGCTGGCACGGCAAACCCTCGGGTTTGGCTCCCTCTGACTTACGACTTCCGAGACAAGGAATCCCCATGCAGACATTCGATCTCATCATCAACGGCGGCGGCATGGTCGGCCTGGCACTGGCGGGCGCCCTCAAGGAGAGCGGGCTGCGTATCGCCATCATAGAGGGGCAGCTCCCCTCGGCCGAGTTTGGCCCGCTGGCCGATAACCGGGTCAGTGCCTTAAGTCTGGCCAGCCAGCGGTTGCTGGAGCGGCTGCACGCCTGGCAGGGGATCGCTGCGCGTCGCCTGCAAGCCTATCGCCAGATGGAGGTGTGGGAGAAAGACAGCTTCGGGCGCATCAATTTTGATGCCGCCGAGCTGCGTCGCCCGGATCTCGGCCATATCGTCGAGAACCGGGTGATCCAGTTGGCCCTGCTTGAGGCGCTGGAGGGGGCGGACAACATCACCCTGATCACCCCGGCACGGGCCAGCTCGCTACAGGTGGGGGCATCTGGCGCCGTACTGCTGCTCGACGATGGTCGGGTTCTGTGTGGCAAGCTGGTGGTGGCGGCCGATGGCGCCCACTCCTGGCTGCGCCGGCAGGCCGATATTCCCCTGACCAGCTGGGACTACGGCCATCACGCCCTGGTGGCGACGGTGCGTTGCCAGGAGCCGCACGGGGCGGTGGCGCGTCAGATCTTCACCCCCGAAGGGCCGCTCGCTTTCCTGCCCTTGTGGGACGAGCACACCTGCTCCATCGTCTGGTCACTGCCGCCGGCCCGTGCCGAGCGGCTGATGGCCTGTGACGCGGCGCAATTTAACCGCGCCCTGACGGCGGCCTTCGACGGCCGGCTGGGGTTGTGCGAGGTGCAGGGCGAGCGCAGCGCCATTGCGCTGACCGCCCGTTTCGCCCGCGACTTTGCCCGTGAGCGGGTGGCGCTGATAGGGGATGCGGCCCACACCATTCACCCGCTGGCGGGGCAGGGGGTCAACCTCGGTCTGCTCGATGCCGCCGCGCTGGCCGAGCAGATCTTGGCCGTGCTGGCGCGAGGGGGGGATATCGGCCGGCTCGAGAGCCTGCGCCCTTACGAGCGTTGGCGCAAGACCGAGGCCGCCCGCATGCTGGCGGCGATGGAGGGGCTTAAGCGTCTGTTTGCCGGTCAGCATCCGCTCAAGAAGCTGATCCGCGGTGTGGGGTTGCTGGCCACCGACCGGGCGACCCCGCTCAAGGCGCACTTCATCCTGGCGGCGATGGGGCTGGAGGGGGAGTTACCCGCCCTGGTCAGGGATGAAAAAATCTAATAAAACAGGCGAAAAGACCAAAAAAAACTAATGTGGGGAGGCTGTCAGGCTCATCGAGCCGGCAGCCTTTTGTTTTACAAGTGACGCAAACGTTTTTAAATAAAATGTGACGAAGCAGTGAAATCTGGTTTTTCATGTTGCAAAAGGTCGGTGAAATCTGGTTTTCTCACTATCGATAGCGTCGTGCAACAAGCTGACGCGAGGGCCATGGATTAGTTTTTTTTGAGAATGGCTCGGTTCTACCGGATCCTGCCTTGGCCTATAATCCGCCCCATTCAAGGATCCGGCCCCTCCGGCATGCCGCCTCAGGGGAGTGGCCCATCCCGCCCACAGGGCGGAGCGCAAGGAAAAGTGAGATGACCCAGAAAACCGTTCTGCATCCCAAGCATCTGGAAGCCGGGGCCAAGATGGTCGACTTTCACGGCTGGGAGATGCCCATCAACTACGGCTCCCAGATTGAGGAGCACCATGCGGTGCGCCAACATGCCGGCATGTTCGATGTCTCCCACATGACCATCGTCGATCTGCATGGCGAACGGGTCAAAGCCTTCCTGCAATACCTGCTGGCTAACGATGTGGCCAAGCTGACCGACGCCGGCAAGGCCCTCTACAGCGGCATGCTCACCCCGGAGGGGGGGGTCATCGATGACCTCATCGTCTATTACCTGACCGATACCTTCTATCGCCTGGTGGTCAACTCGGCCACCCGCGACAAGGATCTCGCCTGGATCAACCGCCACGCGGCCGACTTCGCCGTGACCGTCACTGAGCGCCCGGAGCTGGCGATGATCGCGGTGCAGGGGCCCGAGGCCAAGCTCAAGGTGGCGACCCTATTAAGCCCGATGCAGCGCGCCACTATCGTCGGCATGAAGCCCTTCTATGGCGTGCAGGCGGGCGATCTCTTCATCGCCACCACAGGGTACACCGGTGAAGAGGGCTATGAAATCGTGCTGCCCGAGGCCAAGGCGGGTGAGCTGTGGCAGGCTCTGCTGGATGCGGGGGTCGCCCCGTGCGGTTTGGGGGCGCGCGACACCCTGCGCCTCGAGGCGGGGATGAACCTCTACGGTCAGGACATGGACGAGTTGGTCTCGCCGCTTGCCGCCAACATGGCCTGGACCATCGCCTGGGAGCCGAAGGAACGCGATTTCATCGGCCGCGCCGCGCTCGAGGCCCAGCAGGCCGCCGCCGATCAGCCCAAGCTGGTGGGGCTGGTGATGGAAGAGAAGGGGGTGCTGCGCGCCGGCATGCCGGTGACCTTCACCGGTGCCAACGGCGAGCTGCGCGAGGGGGTGATCACCTCCGGCACCTTCTCGCCGACCCTGGGGCTCTCCATCGCCCTGGCCCGCGTTCCGCGCGATATCGGGAAGAGCGCCCAGGTTGAAGTTCGCAAGAAATGGGTGACCGTTGCCGTCACTAAACCGGCCTTTGTGCGCAACGGCCAGAAAATCATCTGATTCAAGAGAATGAAGGAAGCAGCAAAATGAGCCATATCCCGAGCGAATTGAAGTATGCCACCTCCCACGAGTGGATCCGCGTCGAGGCCAACGGTGAGGCCGTGGTCGGCATTACCGAACACGCCCAGGAGCTGTTGGGTGACATGGTCTTCGTCGATCTGCCCGAGCTGGGCAAGCAGGTGAGCGCCGGTGATGACTGCGCCGTGGCCGAATCGGTCAAGGCCGCCTCCGACATCTACTCCCCGGTGAGCGGCGAAATCATCGCCATCAACGAGGAGCTGGAGGGCAGTCCCGAGCTGGTCAATGCCGACCCTTACGGCGCCGGCTGGTTGTTCCGCATCAAGCTCGACGACGCCGGCGAGCTGGCCAACCTGCTCGATGCTGACGGCTACCAGAACGTGGTGGACGAAGAGTGATGACCCTTGAGGCCCTGCCAGTGCGGGGCCTTTTTATATCTTGCGGTGCTGCCCATCCCGCACCCGGCCTGCCACGCAAAACACGAACATGAGTGACACCGCGCTGCCTGTGGCAGTGGCGGCGGCAATAACAAGGAAGAGAAGGCAAATGACCCAATCGCTGTTTGAACTCGAGCAAAAGAGTGACTTTATCCGTCGCCACATAGGCCCGGGCGAGGAGGAGCTGCGCGCCCTGCTGGCCGAGGTGGGGGCCGAGAGCCTGGATGATCTCATCGCCCAGACCGTGCCGGCGGCCATCCGCCGCCCGGCCCCACTGGGGATCGGCGCCCCCATGACCGAGGTCGAGGCCCTGGCCAAGCTCAGGGGCTATGCCGCCCAGAACCGGATTGCCAAGAGCTACATCGGCATGGGTTACCACGACACCCACGTGCCCCACGTGATCCTGCGCAACGTGCTGGAGAACCCCGGCTGGTACACCGCCTACACCCCCTATCAGCCGGAGCTGGCCCAGGGGCGGCTCGAGGCGCTGCTCAACTTCCAGCAGATGACCCTGGACTTGACCGGCATGGATCTGGCGAGCGCCTCCCTGCTCGATGAGGCCACCGCCGCCGCTGAGGCGATGGCGCTGGCCAAACGCACCGCCAAGTCCAAGTCCACCCTCTTTTTTGTGGCTGATGACGTGCACCCGCAGGTGATCGACGTGGTGCGCGAGCGCGCCAGCCACTTTGGTTTCGAGGTGGTGGTCGGCCCGGCCGAGCAGGCCTGCGCCGAAGCGGTGTTCGGTGCTCTGTTCCAGTACCCTGGCTCCACGGGTCAGGTGCGTGATCTGCGAGATCTCATCGCCGCTGTCCAGGCCCAGAGCGGGCTGGCCTGCGTCAGTGCCGACATCCTGTCGCTGTTGCTGCTCAAATCCCCCGGCGAGCTGGGGGCCGACGTGGTGCTGGGCTCGGCCCAGCGCTTCGGCGTGCCGATGGGCTACGGTGGCCCGCACGCGGCCTTCTTTGCCACCCGCGATGCCTATAAGCGCTCGATGCCGGGCCGCATCATCGGGGTTTCTAAGGATGCCAGGGGCAAGGTGGCCCTGCGCATGGCGATGCAGACCCGCGAGCAGCACATTCGCCGCGAGAAGGCCAACTCCAACATCTGCACCACCCAGGTGCTGCTGGCCAACATGGCGAGCTTCTACGCCGTCTATCACGGCCCGGCCGGGCTCAAGACCATCGCCGAGCGGGTGCACCGCCTGACCACCATCCTGGCGCTTGGCCTGCAAAGCAAGGGGATCAGCCTGGCGCACGACAGCTGGTTCGATACCCTGACCATCCGCACCACCGACAAGGCGGCCCTGCTGGCGCGCGCCGAGTCGCTTGGCATCAACCTGCGCCGCGATCTCGACGGGGCGGTCGGGGTCTCCCTGTCGGAAACCACGACCCGCGCTGACGTGGCCGAGCTGTTTGAGCTGTTCCTGGGGGCCGGCCATGGTCTGGAGGTGGCGGCGCTCGATCAGGCGGCCCAGGGGCATCACGCCATCGCGCAGGAGCTGCGGCGCAGCGATAGCGTGCTGACCCACGAGGTATTCAACCGCTATCACTCGGAAACCGAGATGCTGCGCTACATCCACCGCCTTGAGGCCAAGGATCTGGCGCTCAACTACGCCATGATTTCCCTGGGCTCTTGCACCATGAAGCTCAACGCCACCGCCGAGATGATCCCGGTGACCTGGCCCGAGTTTGGCAAGCTACACCCGTTTGCACCGCTCGAGCAGGCCAAGGGTTACCAGCTGCTGCTGGCCGATCTGGAGAGCTGGCTGGTGAAGGTCACCGGGTATGACGCGGTCTGCATGCAGCCCAACTCGGGCGCTCAGGGGGAATACGCGGGTCTTTTGGCCATCAAGAAGTATCACGAGTCGAGAGGCGAGGGGCACCGCGACATCTGCCTCATCCCGGCTTCGGCCCACGGTACCAACCCGGCCTCGGCCCAGATGGCCGGCCTCAAGGTGATCGTCACCGCCTGCGACAAGGCGGGTAACGTGGATCTCGACGATCTGCGTGCCAAGGCGGCCGAGGCAGGGGAGCGGCTCTCCTGCCTGATGGTGACCTACCCCTCCACCCACGGTGTGTATGAGGAGACCATCAAGGAGGTGTGCGACATCGTGCACCAGCACGGTGGCCAGGTGTATCTGGACGGGGCCAACATGAATGCCCAGGTGGGGATCACCGCGCCCGGTTTCATCGGGGCTGACGTGTCGCACCTCAACTTGCACAAGACCTTTGCCATTCCCCATGGCGGTGGCGGCCCGGGCATGGGGCCGATCGGCGTCAAGCAGCACCTGGCGCCGTTTGTGGCTGGCCACAGCGTGATCAAGACCGACAAGTCCAGTCGCGACAACGGCGCCGTCTCGGCCGCCCCGTTTGGCTCGGCCAGCATCCTGCCCATTAGCTGGATGTATATCGCCATGCTGGGGGACGAGGGGCTCAAGAAAGCGACCCAGGTGGCTATCCTCAACGCCAATTACTTGGCCAAGAAGCTTGGCGATGCCTTCCCCGTGCTCTACAGCGGGCGCAACGGCCGGGTGGCCCATGAGTGTATCTTGGATATCCGCCCGCTCAAGGAAGCCTCCGGCATCAGCGAGATGGACGTGGCCAAGCGGCTGATGGATTACGGCTTCCACGCGCCGACCATGAGCTTCCCGGTGGCGGGCACCCTGATGGTCGAGCCGACCGAGTCGGAGTCCAAGCGCGAACTGGATCGCTTCATCGAGGCGATGACGGCCATCCGCGCCGAGATTGCCAAGGTGGAGGAGGGGCGCTGGTCATTGCAAGACAATCCGCTGGTGCATGCCCCGCACACCCAGGATGACGTGATGGACGAGGAGTGGCGCCGCGCCTATACCCGGGCCGAGGCGGTATTCCCGACGCCGGCGGTGCGTAGCGCCAAACTCTGGCCGACCGTGAATCGCATCGACGATGTTTATGGCGATCGCAATCTTTTCTGCAGTTGTGTGCCACTTGACGACTATCGATGAGGTCTCAGTGGCCAATAGTAGAGGGCGCCCCGAGGGGCGCTCTCTTTTTGAGTCCGACGTTATTGACAGGCCGTCAAAAATTCAGGTGTGGCTCACAGAAAAAAGGCGGTAAAAGACGCCCCAAATCTGTACGGAAACTACGCAATTGAATCCTTACCACCATGATAGGATTAGTCTTACCTTCACAAGCAGTATAAAATCTGTCGTCCCAAGGAAGACGGGGGGCGTGGGTCATTTGACGCATGTCAAATCGCTGTTTACAGCACGGGGAACAATGAACTGGTTTCATCAGGAGCTTCTATGAAGCAAAGCCAGTCGGACAATCAGGTTAGCGTCAGCACGTTGGAAGCTGTAATCCAAGGGCGGTAGCCTTGTCTTTATGTTCTTTTTTGTTGTTTATTTGTTCAATTTGGTCTGTGTCTGCATGAAGATTCTTGTTACTGGTGGTGCTGGCTTCATCGGCTCAGCCGTCATTCGGCACATTATCCGCACGACGGATGACTCTGTGGTGAATGTGGATAAGCTAACCTATGCCGCAAACCTTGCTGCGTTGGAAGAGGCGGCTAGCGACCCTCGTTATGCCTTCGAGCAGGTGGATATTTGTGATCATGCTGAGATGAGTCGCGTGTTGCACCAGCATCAGCCGGATGCTGTGATGCACTTGGCGGCGGAAAGCCACGTCGATCGCTCTATCTCTGGACCTGCCAGTTTCATTCAGACCAACATTGTTGGAACTTATACCTTGCTCGAAGCTGTACGTACTTACTGGGCAAGTCTTGATGAAACGAAACAGAGTGCTTTTCGTTTTCTGCACGTGTCGACCGATGAAGTCTATGGTGATTTACCGCATCCTGATGATGCACCTGCTGGAACTGAACTGCCCAAGTTTACCGAAGAGAGCAACTACAACCCCAGTAGCCCCTACTCAGCATCTAAAGCGGCCAGCGATCATCTGGTTAAAGCATGGCACCGGACTTATGGGATACCGGTATTGATCTCTCATTGCTCGAACAATTACGGGCCATATCAACATCCGGAAAAGCTGATTCCGATGGTGATCAAGAATGCACTGGAAGGAAAACCGATCCCTGTTTATGGCAAGGGAAACCAGATTCGGGACTGGCTTTATGTTGAAGACCATGCCACCGCGCTTTACCGGCTCGTGGAGAAAGGAACGGTCGGCGAAACCTACAATATTGGTGGTCGTAATGAGGTGAAGAATCTCGAGCTGGTTAATATGATCTGCAATCAACTTGATCAACTTGTTCCGAAAAAAACATCCTATAAAAATCAAATAGTCCATGTAACAGATCGCCCTGGTCATGATCTCCGTTACTCGATCAACACAGAAAAAATCGTGTCGGAATTAAAATGGTTGCCGCGACAAGATTTTGTCTCTCTGGTATATAAGACGACGGTTGAATGTGTGGGTGACATTACAGATAGTAATTGACGACCTGATAAAATCACATATTGGTATATAAGATGAAAAACAACATATTATCTCTTATCGGAAGAAACAAAGACCTGTTTGTTGATGATATAAGCAGGAATGAGAAAGAGTTATCTGATATTGTCAGCCAGTCACGTTTTCTTGTATTGGGTGGGGCTGGTTCCATTGGACAGGCGGTAACCAAGGAAATTTTTAAAAGAAAACCTCTCAAGTTACATGTAGTTGATATCAGCGAAAACAATATGGTTGAGCTGGTGCGCGATATTCGCAGCTCATTTGGCTATATTGATGGTGATTTTCAAACTTTCGCATTGGACATCGGTTCTGTTGAGTATGACGCCTTCATCAAGGCTGACGGGGCCTACGATTATGTGCTGAACCTATCGGCGCTAAAGCATGTCCGCAGCGAGAAAGATCCCTTCACACTGATGCGGATGATTGATGTCAATGTATTTAATACAGATAAGACAATTGCCCAGTCAATCGCCGCCGGGGTCAAGAAGTATTTCTGTGTATCGACCGATAAGGCAGCTAACCCGGTGAATATGATGGGGGCTTCCAAGCGTATCATGGAGATGTTTCTGATGCGCCGCAGTGAACAGATTGCCATTTCTACTGCCCGTTTTGCCAACGTCGCATTCTCTGACGGCTCATTGCTGCATGGTTTTAATCAGCGTCTACAAAAACGCCAGCCTATTGTTGCACCAAACGACATCAAGCGTTACTTCGTGACGCCTCAGGAATCGGGTGAACTATGCCTGATGTCGTGCATTTTTGGTGAAAACAGGGATATTTTTTTCCCGAAGTTGAGTGAGGCCCTCCACCTCATTACATTTGCCGAGATAGCGGTAAAATATCTTGAACAGCAGGGCTATAAACCTTACCTGTGCCAGGATGAAGATGAAGCAAGGGCCATGATGGCCACTTTACCTGAGCAGGGTATGTGGCCATGCCTCTTCACTGAAAGCGACACAACTGGGGAGAAGGACTTTGAAGAGTTCTTCACCGAGAATGAAGTCTTGGATATGGCACGTTTTGAAAATTTGGGGGTTATAAAAAATGAACCTACCTATCAAAATGATCTGCTTGAGCACTTTGAACAGACCATTAAGTTGATGAAAGATACCCGCCAATGGGAAAAGAAAGAGATTGTCGAGCTGTTCTTCACTATGATCCCTGACTTTGGCCATAAAGAAACTGGCAAATACCTAGATAGCAAGATGTAAGGAGTCGGTGTGCATACTCAATTAATTCGCTTCATCCGCGATACCTATAAAACCGATGATTTCATTCCATTGCATGCTCCTACCTTTGCCGGCAATGAACGCAAGTATGTTCTTGATACTTTGGACAGCACGTTTGTATCCAGTGTCGGCGCTTATGTAGAGCGGTTTGAGCAACAGATTGCCGATTTCACCGGAGCTGGACGCGCCGTAGCAACCATGAATGGAACGGCAGCTCTGCATATTGCGCTCTATATGGCAGGCGTTAAAGCGGGTGATCTGGTGATCACTCAACCGTTGACCTTTGTTGCGACCTGCAACGCCCTGCATCATATGGGGGCTGAGCCCGTCTTTGTCGATGTTTCCCGGCAGAGCCTGGGCCTGTGTCCTGTCGCGCTGGCTGATTGGCTGGCTGCCAATGCCCAACGTACCGAAAGCGGTTGTGTGCACAAGGCAAGTGGCCGTCCTCTGCGCGCCGTTGTACCGATGCACACCTTCGGGCACCCGGTAGAGCTGGATGAGCTGCAGGCCGTCTGCCGGGAGTGGAACATCGCCTTGGTGGAGGATGCGGCCGAGAGTCTCGGCTCTTTCTACAAGGGCAAACACACAGGTACCATCAGTGATTTTGCGGCCCTGAGCTTCAATGGTAACAAGATCATCACGACCGGAGGTGGTGGCATGGTGCTGTGTCGCGATGCCCAGCAAGGCGCTCGTGCCAAGCACATCACCACCACGGCCAAGGTGCCCCATCCGTTTGAGTTCTATCACGACGAACCTGGCTTCAACTATCGTATGCCCAACCTGAATGCAGCGCTGGGTTGTGGGCAGATGGAAACATTGTCCCGTTTTCTCGAGCAAAAGCGGGCGCTGGCCATGCACTATGCCGAGTTCTTCCAAGATCAGCCGTGCCAATTTGTTACCGAGCCTTCCTATGGACGTTCCAATTACTGGCTCAATGCGATTGTCTGTGAAGATCAAACCCAGCGGGATACGCTGTTGACCGAGCTAAACAAGGCAGGGGTCATGACACGTCCGGTCTGGAAACTGATGCACCGGCTGCCCATGTTCGCTCATGCCTTACGTGGAGAGCTGGGTAATGCCGAATGGCTCGAGGCCCATCTTATTAATCTGCCCAGTTCGCCAGCCGAGGTTTGAGCATGGCTAAAACCATCGCGGTTTTTACCGGTACCCGGGCGGAATACGGGCTGCTCTATTGGTTGATGAAAGACATAGAGGCTGATCCTGATCTGACGCTCAAGCTGATTGTATCTGGCACTCACCTCTCGCCCGAATTTGGCTTGACCTACCAGCAGATTGAGCAAGATGGCTTCAAGATTGATGAGCGTGTCGAGATGTTGCTCTCGTCCGATTCATCGGTCGGGGTGGTCAAGAGTATGGGGGTGGCTCTGCTGGGGTTGGCCGACGCACTGAGCCGGCTGCAACCCGATGTGCTGGTTATTCTGGGAGATCGCTTCGAAGCTCTGGCTGCCGCCCAAGCCGCAATGCTGCTGCGTATTCCGGTTGCACATCTGCATGGCGGTGAGATTACCGAAGGGGCCTATGACGATGCTATTAGGCACGCCATCACCAAGCTGAGTTATCTGCATTTCACCGCAGCGGAACCTTATCGGCAGCGGGTCATCCAGTTGGGAGAAGCACCGGAGCGGGTATTCAATGTGGGGGCCGTTGGCCTGGATCATATCGTCAAAACCCCTCTCTACTCGATGAGTGAACTGCAAGCATCGCTGGGGTTTGAACTCTCCTCGCCGTTTTTTGTGGTGACCTATCATCCGGTCACCCTCGCCGATGAGCCGGCAGAAGAGAGTTTTATGGCCTTGCTGGCTGCACTCGATCGCTTTCCCGAGCATCAAGTGATACTGACTTACCCCAATGCTGACGACGGTGGCAGGGCAATTATCCCGCTGCTGGAGCAATATGCGGCAGCGTATCCAAAGCGGGTGTTAGCCATTCCCTCGCTGGGGTACAAACGCTATCTGAGTGCGGTTAAGCACAGTGCTGCCGTGATCGGCAACTCCTCGAGTGGCATTATTGAAGTGCCTTCGCTGGGGGTTCCTACGATCAACATCGGGCAACGACAGCAGGGGCGGCTGGCCGCGCAGAGCGTATTTCACTGTGATGCAAAGAGTGAGGCTATAACCCAAGCCGTCAATTGCGCATTGTGCCCGATGGACAAACAGGCCTTTATCAATCCGTATGGTGCCGGAGATGCCAGCAGCCAGATCGTGGCTCAACTAAAGGCGCTCACCCATCAAGCTATTAAACACTTCTACGATCTCGACAGGAGCCCGTCGCCATGATCCGTATCATCGCCGAAGCTGGCGTTAACCATAATGGTGATGAAACACTCGCCTTGGCACTGATCGATGCTGCCCATCGTGCGGGCGCTGATGTGGTCAAGTTTCAGACTTTTAAGGCAGCCAATTTGGTCACCCGGCAAGCCAAGCAAGCGGCCTATCAGGCTGCCAATACAGGTAAGGAAGAGAGCCAGCTTGCCATGCTCTCCCGCCTCGAGCTCTCGTTCGATGCTCATCTTCGCCTGATCGCCCATTGCAAGTCCCTCGGCATCGAGTTTCTGTCTACCGCCTTCGATACCGAGAGTCTGGACTTCCTGGTGAACCGGTTGAAGTTGCAAACACTGAAGATCCCGTCCGGAGAACTGACCAATGCTCCCTTCGTACTGGCCCATGCCCGCACTGGCTGCGAGTTGATCGTCTCGACCGGCATGGCCACATTGGCAGAAGTGGAAGCGGCTCTGGGGGTCATCGCCTTCGGTTTGACGGCACCGCTTGATGCTCAACCGGGGGAGGCTGCCTTCATGGCTGCCTATGCCAGCGAGGCTGGCCAGGCTGCCCTTGCCAGCAAGGTGACCCTGCTGCATTGCACGACCGAATATCCGGCGCCCATGGCCGATATCAACCTCAAAGCCATGGATACTCTGGCTCATGCCTTCCGGTTACCGGTTGGTTATTCGGATCACAGCCAGGGTATCACCATCCCTGTCGCTGCGGTGGCCCGTGGCGCCTGCCTTATCGAGAAGCACTTCACTCTGGATCGCACCATGGAGGGGCCTGATCACAAGGCTTCTCTTGAGCCTGGTGAGCTGGCTGCCATGGTTCGTGGGGTGCGCGATGTTGAATTGGCATTGGGTGATGGTATCAAGGGTCCGCGTCCTAGCGAGATCAAAAACAAGGAAATTGCTCGCAAGAGCTTGGTTGCGGCCTGCGATATTGAGCCAGGTACTCCGCTCAGTGCAGAGAACCTAGCGATTAAACGCCCCGGAGATGGCATGAGCCCCTATGCCTACTGGCAGCTTCTGGGACAACCTGCGAAGCGTGCCTATCAGGCAGGTGAACCTATCCGTGAATAAACCGGTTATCGTCCTGGGGGCGGGCGGGCATGCCTCTGTGCTGGTCGATATTCTGCGTAGTCAGGGGCGCTCCCCCATCGCCTTGGTTGCACCAGCTTCGGGTGTCGTGCGGGCTGCACTGGCAGATATTCCCTTCTGGCACGATGAAGAGAGCATCTTGACATATAGCCCGGATGAGGTGGTGCTGGTCAATGGTATTGGATCCCTGCCGGGCAACCTGCTGCGTGCCGAGCTGTTTGCCCGTTATCAAGCTCTGGGCTATCGGTTTGCCCGTGTTATCTCACCATGTGCCATGGTGTCGGATTACGCCGAGCTAGCCGAGGGGGTTCAGGTGATGGCGGGCGCCATTATTCAGGCGGGAACCCGGATAGGTCTGAACACTATCGTCAATACCGGTGCCATCGTGGATCACGACTGCCAGATCGGGGTAGATAACCATATTGCCCCGGGTTCTGTGTTATCCGGTGGAGTGCTTACTGGAGCCCGAGTGCATGTGGGGACGGGTGCTGCGATCATCCAGGGGATCGTGATTGGTGATGATGCGGTCGTCGGGGCTGGAGCCACAGTGACTCGTTCTCTGGAAGCGGCACAGATTGCATACGTTGCTAGGGGTAGCGTGCTGCCTATCAAGCAGTAGAGGATAGATTGAATGAGCAAAAATTGGGAAAAAGTAGTGTTGTCCACCGAACATACGGTGCGTGATGCGCTGACGGTGATTAATGCTGCTGCACTGAGGGTCTGCCTCGTGGTAGATGAAAAGCAGCATTTGCTCGGGGTCGTGACCGATGGCGATGTTCGCCGCGCCATCCTGAACAATGTCTCCCTGACGCAAAGCGTCACGGCCGTGATGAACCCCACCCCCATTACTGTCTCGGCCAAACTGACCCGTGCGCAGTTGCTGGAAACCATGCGTGAGCGCAGTATTCTTTCCCTGCCGGTGGTCGACGATGCTGGCAGGCTGATTGGGCTGGAAACCTGGGAGCAGGCGGCAAAAGCGCCGAGCTATGACAATCCCGTCTTCATCATGGCGGGGGGGTTTGGTACCCGTCTGCGCCCGCTCACCGACAACTGCCCTAAGCCCATGCTCAAGGTGGGGGACAAACCCATACTGGAGACCTTGCTCAGCCAGTTCCTCAAGGCGGGGTTCAAGAACATCTACATCTCCACCCACTATATGCCCGAGCAGATCACCGGCTATTTTGGCGATGGCTCAGCTTGGGGTGCCAATATTCGCTACGTCTATGAAGATACCCCTCTGGGAACCGGCGGCGCTTTGGGTCTGCTGCCCGCCGACATCCCTGCCCTGCCGCTTATCATGATTAATGGCGACGTGCTTACCACAGTGGATTTCAATCGCCTGCTCGATTTTCATGTGGAAAACGGTGCTGATGCCACCATGTGTGTGCGTGAATATGATTACCAAATTCCTTACGGCGTCATCACGGGTGAGGGAAACAAGATCACCAGCATGATTGAAAAGCCGGTCCATCATTTCTTTGTCAATGCCGGAATTTATGTCGTTGGCCCCCATATCGTCCAATCTGTGCAGAAAGGTGAGCGTGTCGATATGCCGACACTGCTTGAACGACACATGCAGGCAGACAAGCAAGTATTGATGTTCCCTATCCATGAATACTGGCTGGATATCGGTCGCATGGAAGACTTTCATCGTGCTCAATCGGATATATCTTCACTGGGGCTGCACTCATAATGGAACGTATTGCTGTCGTTGGCCTCGGTAATATCTCGGTTCGTCACAGAAGAAATTTAAAGCACCTTTATCCATCCGCTTCCATCTATGCCATGTCAGCCAGTGGTCAGGCTGCCGCAGCGGATATCAATGATTGTGATGCACTTGTCTCTTCAGTAGAGGAACTTATCCAGCATCGCATTGAGTTTGCGATCATCGCGTCCCCTGCGACATTGCATGCTGCCCATGCCATCCCTCTGATAAAAGCGGGCATTCCAGTTCTGATTGAAAAACCCCTGGCGGCATCACTTGCCGATTGTGAGGCCATTCAGGTTGCCAGCCATGAGCACAATACTCCAGTGGCTGTCGGATATTGCCTTCGTTATTTACCGTCGGCCATGCTCATGAAAGATCTGTTGACTGAGCAGAAAGTGGGCCGTTGCTACCATGTCCAGGTTGAAACCGGGCAATACCTGCCTGATTGGCGCCCCAGCAAAGATTTTCGACACAGTGTATCTGCTCGTGCAGAGCTGGGGGGAGGGGTATTGCTGGAGCTCAGTCACGAGTTCGATTATATCCAGTGGCTGTTTGGTCCACTTCAAGTAAAATATGCAAGCTTGTCTTCTTCCGAAGAGCTTGGCCTGTCGGTTGAGGACATGGCCGATATCATTCTTGGCGACAAAACTGGCGCCATTGCCACTGTTCATCTGGATTTTCTCCAACGAAAAGCACATCGCAAATGCCGCGTAATTGGCAGTGAAGGTACGCTGGAATGGGACCTGATTCAAAATTCGGTCTCATTGAGCTCGGCCAACGGTACTGAGGTCATTCATTGTGAGCCCGACTGGGATAAAAACCAGATGTACCTCGGCATGATTGCCGATTTTGTCAATCTTATTCAGGGTGCCAAGCATCACTGCATCTCTATCGATGACGCCACACGAACGGTTGCACTGATCGAAGCAATCAAAGCGTACTCTCATCATCGATAACACGTAACCGGATCTCGAATCAGATGAAAAATTTTGCGTTCATTTTCGCCCGGGGCGGCTCAAAAGGGTTGCCAGGAAAAAACATTCGTCCATTGGCGGGAAAACCTTTGTTGCAATATTCCATAGATACGGCGCTGGCATCACCATCGATTAGCCAGGTGTTTGTTTCTACGGATGATGCTGCCATTGCTAGCGTTGCAATCTCATCCGGCGCGGTGGTTATCGAGCGCCCATCCGAATTGGCGACAGATACCAGCCCGGAGTGGCTGTCTTGGCGACATGCCATTGAATGGACGACCGAGCATTATGGGGCATTCGATGGCTTCATCAGCTTGCCAGCAACCAGTCCGCTGCGCAGTGTGAGTGATGTTGAAGCAGCCATTGCCAAACGTCGTGAGCAGAATGCCGATATCTGTATCTCCGTCACGCCAGCCAACCGCAGTCCCTATTTCAACATGGTAAAGGAAACGGTGGATGGCTGGGTCGAGTTGGTCAATAAACCGACGGGCGATGTTGCTCGACGTCAGGATGCGCCTCCGGTTTTTGATATCACGACCGTGGTATATGCGACGACACCTGCCTTTGTGCTTGAACACTACGGGCTGTTCTCGGGGAAAGTCACCAGCATCGAAGTGCCGAAAGAGCGAGCTGTCGATATTGACGATATTTACGACTTCAAACTGGCAGAAGCTATCGTAGGAGAGCAGAAATAATGGAACATCTGTTGAACGAAAAACGCATTCTGGTGGCCGGTGCTGGCGGCTTGCTGGGCTCTCGTCTGGTGCCTGCCATTCTTGCCCAGGGCGGCAAAGTTATCGCGGCAGATATCAATGTCGATGCCACGGCCCAGCGTCTTGCCACTCAGGGGGTGGATACGGCAGACGACAATCTGACGTTGATACAACTGGATGTGACCAGTGAGGAAAGCCTCAAGGCATTTTTTGCACAACAAGAATATATGGATGGTGCTGTCAACACGACTTATCCGAGAAACAAAACCTATGGCGCACATTTTTTTGATGTGTCCCTTGCCAGTTTCAATGAAAATATTTCACTCCATCTTGGCAGTGCTTTCCTATTTACCCAGCAATGTGCTTCTTATTTCAAAGCCCATGAAACAGCCTTTTCATTAGTCAATATTTCATCCATATATGGTGTTGTTGCACCTAAGTTTGATATTTACAACAATACTAAAATGACCATGCCGGTCGAGTATGCGGCGATCAAATCCGCGATACAGCACTTGAGCAAGTATGCGGTAGCATATGTCAATGACAGCCGTTTCAGGGTGAACAACGTGAGCCCGGGTGGCATATTTGATCATCAGCCAGATGCGTTTTGCCAAGCATATAAGAGCCACACCCATGGTGCAGGCATGCTGGATGTATCGGAGATCATCGGCAGCATTATGTTCCTGTTGTCAGATCAGGCCAAGTATGTGACTGGGCAAAATATCATAGTAGATGATGGTTTTTCGCTATGAGAAGAATAATAGAAAGATTGAAATTTCTTTGGTCGGCCCCTCGGTTAGGGCCTGACATGCCCCTGACTTATTTCCTCTTCTTTTCAAGGCGACTGGCCCATAAAATTTGCATGCGCAAATTTTCATATTTTGGGGAGGGAGCTGATTTTCGTCTTGGTGCTTATGCGATTGAAACCAGCAGGATTTCCTTGGGAAAAAATGTCGTCATAAGACCAGGTACTATGCTTTTTGCATCCCCTCAATCAGACTTATCTATCCAGATATCAATCGAAGAAAATGCAATGCTGGGGTCCGGGGTTCATATCTATGTGTCCAATCATGCATTTAATGACGTCACCAAGCCTATTATTCAGCAGGGGCATCAGGATGTTAAGCCGGTCAGTATTGGCAAAGGTGCCTGGATTGGCGCAAACGCTATTATTCTTCCTGGTGTAAGTATTGGCGAAAACAGTGTCGTTGGGGCGGGCAGTGTGGTTACTCGCTCTATTCCTCCACGTGTCGTTGCCTGCGGTAACCCCGCGAAAATCGTGAAACGGCTGGATGACGAGGCATGTTGAAACTAACAGGGTTGCTGAGAAACTCAACGATTTATTTGGCCTCGAATATATTAAATGCCTTAGTCCCGTTCCTGTTACTGCCCATATTGACGCGCTATCTGACCCCTGATGAATACGGTCAGATAGCCATGTTTCAGACACTGATCACGGGGCTGGCCGCATTGACAGGGCTAAATGCAGTAGGAGCTGCCAACCGCAAATTCTATGACAAGCACGATGCTTCTGCCCTGGCCCTGTTCAATGGCACCTGCCTGCATATCCTGCTGCTCAGCTCATTGACCCTCTGGGTTGTCTGCTTCTTTTTGTCGGCAGAGCTCAGTCAATGGCTGAATATACCCACCTCATGGGTGTATTTTGCTCTTGTTATTTCAAGTGCCAATTTCATTATTCAGTTCAGATTGGGACAGTGGCAAATCAGGGAGAGGGCCGTTTCTTTCGGCGTCATGCAAGTCAGCCAAAGTGTCCTTGTACTGATATTGTCGTTGGCGTTGATTATCGGGTTTCAGCAGGGCGCCGCAGGACGTGTTGATGCGCTGATGGCTACCAGTGTCGTGTATGCAGGATTAGGGCTGCTGTTGCTCTATCGGGATCGCTTGCTGCTTTTATTGCCCCTGAAGAAGGCGTTTTTCAAAGAGGCGCTTTCTTTTGGAATTCCTCTGGTTCCACATGTATTTGGTATTTTTTTGTTGAGTTCGGTGGACAGGTTCTTCATCAATCAGGAATTGGGCGTGGCAGAGGCTGGTATCTATATGCTTGCTGTGCAGCTTAGCCTGGGAATGGCAGTCGTATTCGATGCAATTAATAAAGCATTGGTTCCATGGTTATTCCGAATTTTAGCAGATAAAGATCCACTGCGATTGGCTAAAGTAGTTAAGTTAACATATTTATTTTTTATTGTTGTCCTCTTTTTAGGTATTCTTTCATTTCTTATTGGGCCTTGGGTTATCTCATGGGTCGCAGGAGAAGAATATCAACGAGCTAGTTCTGTTATTGGTTGGTTATGTCTTGGACAGGCATTCAGTGGAATGTATTTAATGGTGACAAACTATATATTCTATGCAAGGAAAACAGGGAGGTTATCTGTAGCTACGATTTCGTGTGGGATATTGAACATATTGCTAATGTATTTCCTTATAAAATGGTTAGGGATCACTGGGGCTGCTATCGCATATTCATTTTCAATGTTGTTACGTTTTCTTATTACTTGGTTTATTGCATCGAGAGTTATTGAATTGCCATGGGGTTTGTTTTTTTACAGAGGCTATAGGGAAACTTGATATGATTTATAGTTTTTTTCTTAAAACATACTCCATTTCAAGAAATAAACAGATTGAAAATATTTGTGTTATAGACAATATTCATGGTCTGATGACATATATTTTTTATATGCCTACATCGATTGATTCTACCGTTTTCATCGTTTCAGATGGAGTACCTGAAAAGGTATGCAAGAAGTTAAAATATTATGTAAAAGTACCATCATTTAAAAATCATAATAAAGCCTTGGCTATTTTAATGCGAGTGGCAATGTTTTTTTGTTGCCATATTGCTGTGTGGTTGTTTTTTAAGAAAAATAACTATAAATATGTCGGGCATGATCATTTGTTTTTTTCCAGTCCATTTTTAATAAATGGATTTATCCTTATTGAGGATGGCTTAGCTAATTACGTTAAAAATAGCGAAAGAAAAAATAGCTTATATAATACAACAAGACAATTGTTTGGATACCAACCATGTTTTGGATACGATAAACGAATCAAAAAAATAATATTAACAGGGCTCGATATTACGCCTTTAGAGTTACAAGATAAGGCTGAAATCATCAATATCGCATCTAACTGGTGTAATATGGGACAATCGATAAGAAATATGGTTTATGATATATTCAATTACGAGTATGTTAACTTGAGTGATAGTGTAGTGATATTGACTCAACCGTTATCAGAGAATCAAATTATATCAGAAGACAAAAAAATAAAAATATATAAAGATATTGTGAATAAATATATCAATGAAGTTGATGGTGTAAATATAGTATTTAAACCTCATCCTAGAGAACAGACAAATTATAAAAATTATTTTGATTGTGAAGTCCTACCCAACGAGACACCCTTTCAAATAATTCTTTTAAACTCTACACCTAAAGTTATTGCGACATTATTCTCATCTGTTGCTTATGGAATTGAAGGCATAAGAGTCGATATGTTTGGTACGAGTCATTTAGAGGAAGTAGCAGAAAAAGTAGGTATTTATTATGGAAATGTTTGTCTATAAAAAATCTAGCCTACTAGATATCGTTGTATTGGTTTTTATTAATTCATATATATTGGCACAGGCCACAGATAATAAAAGTGCTTTGTTATTTTCTGTATGCTCAATTTTGTTTGCTGCAATATTTCCATTTATAATTTATAAGAAGTGTAAAGTAGTAAACAAAAGTAGTATAATAACTATTTTTTGTGTGGCTTTTTATATCGTTTTATTCATCATGGCAAATGACAACTTGCCTAAGGAACGATTGGTCTTTTATGGAATACTTTCATTGTCCAGCCTTATCCTTGCATATCATGCTGGGAGAGAATTCTTTAACATCCAAAAAGTTATAAATATACAATTAGGACTGGTGTTTTTTTTATTGCTGAGTTTTAAGGTTTACGCAATATTAAACACTATGCCTCTATATGCAGCAGTAAGTATATGGTTGAAAGGGTTTAGTTATAATTATATTTCAGCACATATAATTATTTTGTTAGCTTTGAAAATAGTAATTGATACACTAAAGAATGAACGTGTAGGTTTTAGAGTGTTACTTATTTCAAGCATTGCGTTTTATTTTTGTGTAGAGTTATATGGTCGTTCAGGAATATTTTTCTCATTTTTAATTCTAGTTGCAGTCGCTATTAATTTCATGCGAGATAGAGGGCTGGTTGTTGTTATTTTTAGCTCTTTTTTATTAGTCGTTTTTATTGTTATCTTATGGCTGAATGTTGATATAATTATTGATCTTTTGAATGAAACAAAATTTAAAGAAGGGGTGGATTCACCACGATCATTAATGTTGGATGAATATTTTAGTAATTTTGATCTATATAGTTTTGTTTTTGGTAAAAATCTTCATGATACCGTGTTAATTAAATCTTTTAATTTCAATCCTCATAATTCATATTTAAATGGTCATGTTGCATTTGGAGTTATAGGCGTTATATTTAACGTGGTAATATTATGCATGATACTTGCTGTATCCATAAAGCGTAGTGCACTTATTATATTTATGATTATGGTTATTTTAGGTCGTGCATTCTTTGATGTTTTAATATTCCCAGGAATATTCGATTTTATCATTTATGGGATCTTTTTCCTCATCTTTAATAAAAGATCATTCCAATCTACAGCGTTGCTACCAGAGAAGAGATGTTAATATGTATGATTATCTGATTGTGGGATCGGGTTTATTTGGGGCTGTCTTTGCTCATCAAGCAAAACTACAAGGTCGGAAGGTTAAAGTTATTGAACGAAGAGATCATATTGGTGGTAATGTTTATTGTGAAAATATAGAGGGCATTAATGTACATAAATATGGCGCCCATATTTTCCATACCAATGACAAAGTTATTTGGGATTATGTTAATCAGTTTGTCGAGTTTAATCGTTATACAAACACGCCAATGGCCTTATCAAAGGGGAAATTATATAACCTTCCTTTTAATATGAATACATTTAATCAGCTGTGGGGAGTTAAGACGCCTGCTGAAGCCAAAGAAATGATATTTAGGCAAAGTAAAGAGTTTTCAGGTAAAGAGCCAAGTAATTTAGAGGAACAAGCAATATCCCTTGTCGGGCGGGATGTGTTCGAAACGCTAATAAAAGAATATACAGAAAAACAGTGGGGGCGTGATTGTAAGGATCTGCCTGCCTTTATAATAAAGAGACTTCCTCTTCGTTATACTTTTGATAATAATTATTTCAATGATAAATATCAAGGCATACCGATAGGAGGTTATAACAAATTAATTGAAAATTTACTTGATGGCATTGAGGTTGAGACTGGGGTCGATTATCTTGATGACAGAGATAAATGGAATTCATTAGCGAAAAAAATTGTATATACTGGTCCAATAGATCGCTTTTTTAATTATTCTTTAGGAAAGCTAGATTATCGTTCGTTAAGATTCGAACACCAGCTCCTAGAATTGGATAATTACCAGGGGAATGCAGTTGTAAACTATATAGATAAAAAGTATGAGTTTACAAGAATAATTGAACATAAGCATTTTGAGTTTGGTAAGCAAGAAAAAACAGTGATAACAAGAGAGTATCCAAAAGAGTTTGAAGAAGGGGATGAATATTATTACCCAGTTAACGATAAAAAAAATAACTCATTATATATAGGATACAAATCCTTAAGAGAAAATTGTGTAAATGTGATTTTTGGGGGGCGTTTGGCTGAATACAAATATTATGATATGCACCAAGTTATAGCCTCTGCATTGAATATTGCTGAGAAGGAACTTATCAATGAATAAAAGTGATGTTGTCGTTATCGTTGTCACTTACAACAGAAAAGAACTGCTTGTAGTAACCATAGATGCATTGCTTAAGCAAACATTTCAGCCTAAGAAAATAATTATTGTTGATAATAATAGCTCAGATGGTACAGAGGTATTCGTAAAATCATTAGTAAATAAGCATTCTCATATTGTATACCATAATACTGGGGATAACTTAGGTGGTGCGGGTGGCTTCCATTATGGATTTAACGTGGCGGCTAAATATCATTACGACTATTTATGGTTAATGGATGATGATTTAGAGCCTTCCGTTGATTGCCTTCAAACTATGCTCGCCTTACAGCATGAAGGCATCATACAGCCAATTAGATTCAACTTAGATGGGTCATGTGCCGAGCTATCACCAATTAAATATGATCTTGATAGTGTCTTTAGGCTTAATCCCAAAAACTCTTGTGTTCTTGATGTATATAATCCAGAGTGCTCTGATGATTACATTGAAATTGAGGGTATACCATTTGAAGGGCCATTAATATCTAGAAGTGTTGTTGAAAAAATTGGCATGCCGAATCCTGATTTTTTTATTTTTTATGACGATCTTGATTATGCAATTAGGGCTAGAAATGCTGGATTTACTATAAAGTGCTCAACTAAAGCTAAGGCAACTAGATTATTAGTTAACAATCAAACTAATGATCTTAGGTCATGGAAAGGGTATTTTATGTTAAGAAATCTATTTTATATACACTATCAATATGGCAGTAATGCTTTTGTTAAGTTCAAGCCGTTTGTCATTGCGTGTGGATATCTTTTAAGATGCTTACTGGTTGGTGATTTTAAACAATGCAAAATCACATGGAATGCTTTTTTAGATTCATTTGCATTAAAAAATTCCAGTTTATATAAGCCAAAATCTAAATAAATTTAGACTAGATATAGTGAGACTATCAAAAATCATCAATTAAATTTTAAACTATATGTGCTGAGTTTTTATTAACTGTTATTATTGAGCATTTTACTCGGATGGTAGAGTCATATTGATATAATATATATTTGAAGCATTCGCTCCTCATTGAATATAAAACATTATTATATAAATTTGTACTGACGCTATGAGTTCTATTGTTTTTTGTTCTAGTTTTACTTTTTATTTTTGTTGAGGATGGTTGTAAAAATATACATTATACTATATGCCGTTGCGCGACGTAGATTGAGTTAAATATCATTTCTTGCAAATAAATTAACCACAGCGAAATGTCAGTGGGATATATGTTGGCACAAGTTGTTGTTAAGTTTGCCAGATAGTTTGTATCATTGGCTCAGCTATGTCGTCATCGCGTTGAAAAAATGAATTCGCGAGTAGAATTAGAAAACTATGTATTTTTTGACATTTATTTCGATCTCTGGGGGTAACTTTGTCTTTTCAACGCCGTCACTCACGCTGGTATGAGCGTGTGTTATTCAGCCCTCCTACCTTGTTCGTCTTCGGGGCCTTGCTGGCGGTCTGCCTGCCGGCTATAGAGCGCTGGGGCCTGGAGTTTTGGCATCATCTTGATGCTGTCCGGATCAATACTCTGAGCGGTGCCTTCGTGGCGTTTCTGCTGACAGGGATCGTACTGCACCGTTTCCTACGCTATCCGGGGGCCAGCCCGGTGGCCTACATGATCCCCACGGTGACCACCCTCTATGGTGCCCTTGTCGGGGTTCTTTTCTTTCTGCGCCTGCCTTATAGCCGTCAGGTGTTGTTCGAATCATATCTGGTGGCCTTGCTCTGCTGCTGGCTGGTCTACTTTATTGGCCGTCGCTACCGAACGCCCAAGTATGCGCTACTGCCTTTTGGCGCTTATCAATCGCTGCTCAAGCATGAGGGGGTCGAGTGGCGTCTGCTGGATAAACCCGATCTCGGAGCCGTTCGTTATGATGCCGTGGTTGCAGATCTTCGGGATGAAAAACTGGAAGGGGAGTGGGAGCGCTTTCTGGCGCGCTGTGCCCTGGCCCATATCCCTGTCTATCACATTAAGCAGATCAGCGAGACCCTGACCGGGCGTGTGAAGATCGATCATCTGCACGAGAATCAGCTCGGCTCTTTATTGCCATCGCCTGTCTATGCCTTCATCAAGCGGGGTATGGATATTCTGGCGGCACTGATTGCTATCCCGCTGTTCTCTCCCTTGATGCTGGCGACTGCGATCCTCATCAAGCTGGAAAGTCCGGGCCCTGTAATGTTCCTGCAAAATCGGGTAGGGAAAGGCAATCAAGATTTCTGTATCTATAAGTTTCGCAGCATGTGCAAGGACTCAGAAAAGGCTGGCGCCCAGTTTGCCCAAGATGGCGACATGCGCGTCACCCGGGTAGGGAGGGTGATCCGCAAGCTGCGTATCGATGAATTACCGCAGTTTTTCAATGTGCTTAAAGGGGATATGAGCCTGATTGGGCCAAGGCCTGAACAGCGCACCTTCGTCGATCAGTTCGAACGGGAGATCCCTTTTTATATGTACCGCCATATCGTGCGGCCCGGGATCAGCGGTTGGGCGCAGGTGGTGCATGGTTATGCTGCTGATGCCGACGATACTCGCATCAAGATCGAGCACGATTTTTACTACATCAAGCACTTCTCTCTCTGGCTGGATGTGCTCATTGTGTTTAAAACCATTCGAACTATTCTGACCGGGTTTGGGGCACGTTAATGCTCAAGATCTTGTTATTGGGCAATGGTCAGTTGGCAAGAGCACTCATTGAGTGCTCTTGCCATTTTCCTGTTCAGATAACTCAGGTCACTACTGCACAATGCCGTTTGGAGGATACAAAGGGAATACGTTCTTTTGTTATAAAAGAGAAGCCTGATGTTATTATTAATGCTGCTGCCTTCACGAAAGTGGAGTTAGCGGAGTCTCAACCTGACCTGGCATGGTTGATTAATGCAGCTGCAGTAGATGGTCTAGCAAAACTGGCATCTGAATACGATATTTTGTTAGTTCATATTTCTACTGATTATGTTTTTGGTGGTCAAGGGATAATTCCTTGGTGTGAAGAAGACCAGACTGCGCCTCTCAATGTATATGGAAAAACTAAACGGAGCGGTGAAGTTGCCATCATGGGGCAGTGTGAAAAATATCTGTTATTTCGAACCAGTTGGTTACACAGTCCATGGCGTCGTAATTTCATAAAATCCATGCTCACCTTGGGTATGAACAAAGAGCACCTTTCTGTTGTTTGCGATCAGATTGGGGCTCCGACGTCGGCTTGCATGCTTGCTAAGGCTATATTGCATGCGGTTGTAGTAACAAGTCATAAGCCTGAGTTAAGTGGGTTGTATCATGTCGCTGCTCAAGGAGAGACCTCTTGGTATGATTTAGCAAAATACTGTTTCTCTGTTGCAGGCAGTATGGGGATGGTATTTAAGGTTAAATCAATTGAGCCTGTGTTATCAGATGATTATCCTTCGATGGTACTGCGCCCACTCAATTCCAGGCTTAATACTAAAAAATTTTCACGCTATTTTTGGATGGAATTTCCTGCATGGCAAGATGATGTATCAGCGACGTTGAGCTCGCTCCTCCGTCAGCCTGAGCATAGATGAGTGTTGTAATGAGTGAGAATAATAAAATCCAAGATGTTATTTTAATATCCAGATCTCGCTACTGCGATAGTCGTGGCTATTTTAATGAGTTATCAAAACAGGACTGCACGTTCGCCGAGTACTCATTTGTACAGACCAATCACAGCCGTTCGCTACAAGGAACGTTGCGTGGTTTGCATTACCAGATAGGGAAACCACAAGGGAAACTGGTGCACGTTATTACCGGTCGTATCTTTGATGTGGCGGTGGATCTTCGCCCTGATTCTCCAACCTTTGGCCAATGGGTGGGGGAGTACCTCTGTGAAGAGCGTGCTGATTCACTGTGGATCCCCCCCGGTTTTGCCCACGGTTTTTATGTCTTGAGCCCGCAGGCAGACATTGTCTATGAATGCACAGCGCATTACAGCCAACCAGATGAACGAGCGATTCGCTGGGACGACCCAATGCTGGCAATTGACTGGCCCTTGTTAGAGAATGTGCCGCTGCGTCTCTCAGACAAGGATGATAATGCCCCTTTGTGGGATGAGAGCGCGTTTGATACTAACGACGATGCTAAATGAGAAGTCTATGAATAAAAATGAGATCAACTCCATGGGTGGCCAACTGCCGAGCGGGTGGACGGTGAGTGATGACGATTCGCTTGATCTGCGTGAGCTTTGTATGGCGTTGTGGCAGCGCAAATGGTTGATTGTTGCAACCACGTCGCTATTTGCAGTTGTCGGTATCGTCTATGCCCTGTTAGCGCCTCAGGTTTGGTCAACCAAAGCGGTTATCGATCTGCCGCAATCAAAAGAGCTGGCATCGCTCAATCGTCTAAAGCTCCAGGCTGACTTGGTTGGTTTATCTGGCATTCCCTCTGAGCAAGAGGTGTTTAATGATTTCGTGCAACGTTTCAATGCCTATGACCGTCGTCGTGATTTCTTACTGGCCAGCGACCTCTTCGCGCAGGAAGTCAAAGAGCAGGCTCTGGATACCAAGGGGCAACGTCGCTGGGTCAGAAAATGGGCCGAGTTGATCCAGGCTGAGCCGGTTGACAAGAAAAAAGAGTTGCCTGGTATTGCGTTGTCACTTTCTGCTGATACGGCGGAAAACTCGCTGCAGATGACGCAAGGCTATATTAACTATGTCGTTGAGCAACAACGAGAAAGTTTAATTGAAGAGCTAAAAGCGTCGCAGGAGCATATGCTCGACTCCTTGGAAACCCAGCTCAAGATGGTGAAAGAAGACGCCACTTTGGCTCTGAAGCGCGATGTTGCCAATACCGAGTTGAGTGCTGAGGTGGCGCGTGCGGCAGGGGTCTCGACTCCCCTTGAGAATTATGCCGACAACGATCGGTTTGCCATCATGCTGGGCACCAAAGGTTTGGAGGCGCGCCTGAAGGTGCTCAAATCAATCGATCTCACAGTCTATCAGCCCAAGCTGGCCGAACTGCAGAGCAAAATTGATCGCCTCAAGGCCCTTAAGTTGGATGATCTGCATTTTCAACCCTTTATCTATCTGGATGCCCCGGAAGAGCCGCTGACTCGCGACAAGCCCAAACGCCCCCTTGTGGTGGTACTTGCCACCTTGCTCGGTGGCATGCTGGGAATTGGTATCGTATTGATCCAGCACGCCTTTCGCAGACCAAAGATGGCGTAAAATGCGGTAATGTATATGAGGAGGCTTTAGCCTCCTTTTTCATATCTGCTCAAGGGGTAAACATGAAAGCCAGCGTGGCGTTTTGGGGGGGATGGGGTCTCTGGTGTCTCGGGCTGATGCATTTTTTTATGCACAATCCGGGGGGCTCTGCACTCTATCTGCCTTTTAATGCATGGGCATGGGTCTTTTTAAGTCTCATGTTGGGGATGGGGCTGTGGCATGCAACGCAAAATAGTGCATTACGCTACTCTCGCCTGAATGCTTACTGGGCGCTGTGCGCCATGCTGTTGTTGCTCCCTTTTTTCTGGTCCGATAGCCCAATCCGCGATTATGCCGTGCCGAGAATGTTGGGGGTGATTGGGGGAGGGGGGCTGCTCTTTTCTCTGTATCAATGGGGTTGGTCTTGCCAGGATCGGCGCCGCTTGCTCTTCGTGCTGCTTGGCGCGGTGACGGTAGAGATGCTCCTGGGATTGGTGCAGTTTTACCTGTTATCTCCGGGCAACTGGCTTGGTTATGACACCCGGGCTAATCGCCCTTATGGCATTTTCCAGCAGCCCAATGTGATGGCCAGTTTCATGGCCACTGGTCTTGCGTTGGCGCTGTGGCTGGATTCTCCGAGCGCATCGCGTTTAACCCGGCTCTGGCTGGGGGGCGTGATGGTGGGAACCTCTTTGCTGCTGATCGTGCTGCAATCGAGGGTGGGCCAGTTAGGAGGGGCGTTGCTCCTGCTCCTGTTGCTCCCTTACTTGCGCCATGAGCGAAGAGTTTGTCGCTCGTTGTTGCCCGTCATCCTGGGGGGCGTATTGGGCGGTATTTCCCTTTACTGGGGGGAGGGGATGCATCGCGGACTGGAGGCCTACCAATCGGGGGGAATGCGTTCGATTTACTGGCCCTATGCGTGGCACCTCATTTTGGAAAGGCCGCTCTCTGGCTGGGGATTTGGCTCATTTGAGGTGACGTTCCTTCAGCAATATATGGCCGACAAGGCACTCTATCCTGCAATGCCTCAGATTGAGTACAACCTCGATCACCCCCATAACGAGCTGCTTTATTGGGGCGTCGAGGGGGGATTGCTGCCCATGCTGGGGATCATTGGCATGGGATTGCTACTGCTGTGGCGCCTGCGCAGTCAACGGTGGTCGAAACGGCTGGCGCTGTTGGCGCTGGTGACACCGATAGCACTGCATACCCAGACCGAGTACCCCTTCTATCACTCGATTGCTCACTGGATCGTCTTCCTGACCCTCATCTGGTACATCGATGAAGAGTGTGAAATGGCCGACAAGCCGCAGATCCGCGTGATTGCCTACCCCCATACCCTGCTGCTGCGATTTCTTGCTCTTGGCATTCCCCTCGTCGTGGTGCCTTTCATGCTGACTGCGTTGCACACGGCCTGGGTGGTGACCAAGTATGAGCGCGGTGGTTATAAACAGCCCGAGCTATTGCTCCAGATCATCAATCCGGTGGCCTGGCTGAATCGGGTGGAGTTTGATGTCAATTCGGTGCGTTTTGGCGCGGCCATGCAACGTCGAGATCTCGCCGAGCTGCGGGCCTATGTCCAATGGGGCAGTGAGTTTGTTCGGCACACGCCGCGCTCAGCCATCTATGGCAACATGGTGACGGCGCTGCGGATACTGGGGGAAAAGACCCAGGCCGAGCAACTCAGGCGCGATGCGCTGCTGCTCTATCCGCAGGATGCATCGCTGCTGGGGGCGGCGAGTGTGGCATCAGGCGCTGTCAGGCAAGAGAAGAGATGATCTCCAGCCCCTTCGGATTTTGCTATCATGCGCTCCTTCTCCAGCGCTATCGCCGCGCTGCCGGTGGGTTAACACCGGCCGGGGGCACGCTCTTCGCTCAGTGAGACGCGATGATGGGCGTGGCCATGGCGGCGCAGGAGCGGGCAATAAATGTCATTGAAGGTGTTGAGATGAAAATTGCAGTGGTGGGTACTGGGTATGTTGGGCTGTCAAATGCCATGTTGCTGGCGCAGCACCATGAGGTCGTGGCGCTCGACATCGTCGCCGACAAGATAGAGATGCTCAACCATGGGCAGTCGCCGATCGCGGATAAGGAGATCGAATCCTTTCTGGCCAAGGGGATGGCGAACTTCAGCGCCACCCTCGACAAGGAGCAGGCCTATCGGGGGGCGGAGTTTGTCATCATCGCCACCCCGACCGATTACGATCCCGAGACCAACTACTTCAATACCCGCTCGGTGGAGTCCGTGGTGCGCGATGTGATGGCCATCAATCCTGCCGCCGTCATGGTCATTAAGTCGACCATCCCGGTCGGTTATACCCAACGCCTCAAGGAGGAGACGGGGTGTGACAATCTCATCTTCTCGCCCGAATTCCTGCGCGAGGGGCGTGCCCTCTACGACAACCTGTACCCGTCGCGCATCATAGTCGGGGAACGTTCGGCGCGGGCGCAGCGCTTTGCCAGCCTGCTGGTCGAGGGGGCACACAAAGCGGATATCCCCGTTCTGTTCACCGATAGCACCGAGGCGGAAGCGATCAAGCTGTTTGCCAATACTTATCTGGCGATGCGGGTGGCTTTTTTCAACGAGCTCGATACCTATGCCCAGAGCAACGGGCTGGACAGCCGTCAGATCATCGATGGGGTCGGGCTGGATCCGCGCATTGGCAATCACTACAACAACCCCTCGTTTGGCTATGGGGGCTACTGCCTGCCCAAAGACACCAAGCAGTTGCTGGCCAACTATGCCAGCGTGCCCAACAACCTCATCCGGGCCATTGTCGATGCCAACACCACGCGCAAGGACTTCATCGCCGAGTCGGTGGTGCGGCGCAACCCAAAAACCGTCGGTATCTATCGTCTGGTGATGAAGGCTGGCTCTGATAACTTCCGAGCCTCGGCCATCCAGGGGATCATGAAGCGGATCAAGGCGAAGGGAATTGAAGTGGTGGTCTATGAGCCGGTGCTAAA
Organism: Aeromonas simiae; assembly: GCF_014892695.1. Classification (NCBI taxonomy): domain Bacteria; kingdom Pseudomonadati; phylum Pseudomonadota; class Gammaproteobacteria; order Aeromonadales; family Aeromonadaceae; genus Aeromonas; species Aeromonas simiae. The sequence continues at coordinate 2,108,695 of NZ_CP040449.1, read as the reverse complement.
CGAGCCGCATTTCTTCAACTCGAAAGTGATCGACTCACTTGAGGAGTTCAAGGCCCTTTCGGATGTGATCCTCTCCAACCGGATGAGCGAAGAGCTGAGTGATGTCGCCGACAAGGTCTACACCAGGGATCTTTTTGGCAACGACTGATGTGGTCTGTGGGATGCAAAGGGGCGCTTGGCGCCCCTTTTTGTTGCCCGATTGTGCGAAGAGTGGCCAAGCAGCAGGGCGGGAGGCGATAAATCTCACAGCCTGCCGGATCGGGCGTGGCTCCTGGCGCTGATCCTGTTTAGGATGGGGCCAGGTTCGACTGAGATGGACAAATAACAATGGAACAAAAATTGAGTCTGCTGGAAGCGCGGGTGATCGGTTGCCTGATGGAGAAGGAGGTCTCGACGCCGGATCAATATCCGCTTTCGCTCAATGCGCTGGTCAATGCATGTAACCAGAAGAGCAACCGTGAACCGGTTCTCTCCTTGGTGGAGCGGGAAGTGCAGTCGGTGCTGGATCTGCTCATCGCCCGGCATTTGGTGAGCAACGTGGCGGGGTTTAACGCCCGGGTGGCTCGCTACCAGCATCGTTTCTGTAATACCGAATTTGGTGATCTGCGTTTTTCTTCGGCCGAGTTCGCGGTGATCTGCGAGCTGTTGCTACGCGGCGCCCAGACCCCAGGGGAGCTGCGTGCGCGCTGTGCCCGTCTGCACAATTTCAGCGATGTCACCCAGGTAGAAAACGCACTGCAGGCACTGGTCGAGAAAGGGCCCTACGTAGTCAAACTGCCGCGAGAGCCTGGCAAGCGGGAGTCTCGCTACGCCCAGCTCTTCACCGGTGAGCCTGAGATCAGTCCTCATCAGGAGGAGGATCGCCTCGTGCAGTTGGAGGCAGAGAATCAGGCTTTGCGTGAAGAAAATCAGCAGCTTAAGGAGCGATTGGCCCACTATGAGTCGATCTAAAAGCGGGGCCAATGGCCCCGTTTTCGTCGGTGTCATTTTTTTGGCGTAAAGCCTTGTCCCTCTTTGTCGCAGCGTTTAGACTTTCCGACAATATCTGTCGTACAGTTGGTGCAGGAAAGGACTGATGCTGGATCTTTCAATTCTGTTGGTGGATGGGTGTGCTGAGCGTCGTGCCCGGCTGGGTGGGCTGCTCTCCTTCATGGGGGTCGCCTGGCAGCAGGTCGATGAGGAGGATCTCGATGTGGCGCTCGAGTCGGCACCCCTGCAAGGGGTGATCGCCGGCAGTCTGCAACAGGAACTTGGCTCCTTATTGGCGCGTCACCCGCGGCTGCCTTTTCTCTCTTTGTGTGAAGGGGAGTGGCAGAGCAGCAACTTCATCGGCACCGTCGCCGAGCCTTTTGATTACGATAACCTGATGCGCAGCCTGCACTTTGTGCAGGCTTTCTGCTCACTGCACCCGCGGGAAAAGCAGCACGACAAGGGGCAGACCCTGCTCAAACTGCTGGTGGGCAAGGGGCGCGGCATTCAGGAGGTGCGTCGCCTCATCAGTCAGGTGGCTGACACCGATGCCAATGTGCTGATCCTCGGTGAGTCGGGAACCGGCAAGGAGGTGGTGGCGCGCGCCATCCATGAACTCTCTTCGCGCTGCAAGGGGCCGTTTGTGCCTATCAACTGTGGTGCCATACCGGCCGAGTTGCTCGAAAGCGAGCTGTTTGGCCATGAGAAGGGGGCCTTCACCGGCGCCATCGCCGCCCGTCGCGGTCGCTTTGAGCTGGCCCAGGGGGGCACCCTGTTTCTCGATGAGATAGGTGACATGCCGCTGCCGATGCAGGTCAAGTTGCTGCGGGTGTTGCAGGAGCGTCTGTTCGAGCGGGTTGGCGGGGGCAAGCCCATTGAGGCCGATGTGCGCATCATCGCCGCGACCCACCGGGATCTCGAGACGATGATCCGCCAGCAGACCTTCCGCGAGGATCTTTACTATCGCCTCAACGTTTTTCCCATCGAGACGCCTCCGCTGCGTGAGCGGGCCGACGATATTCCGCTGCTGCTGCAGGAGCTGCTGGCCCGCCACAGCGAGCAGCACAAGGCGTGGATCCGCTTGACCCAGCGCGCCACCGAATCCCTGATGCAGTACCAGTGGGGGGGCAATGTGCGTGAACTTGCCAACTTACTGGAGCGACTGCTTATCCTCTACCCCAATCGCATCGTCGATGTGGCCGATCTGCCGGTTCGCTACCGCATGCTGCCCGCTGAAGGATGGAGCGATGAGCAGGCCGAGTGGGCCGAACGTGAAGCGCTCTCTGCCATCTTCCAGGAGCCGCCCCAGCTTGAAATGCCAGCGCCAACCGGGATGGGGATGCAGCTGCCGCAGGAGGGGCTCAATCTCAAGGACATGCTGGCCGAGCTGGAGGTTGAGTTGATCCGTCAGGCGTTGGAGGTACAAGAAGGGGTGGTCGCCCGCGCCGCCGATATGCTGGGCATGCGTCGTACCACCCTGGTCGAGAAGATGAAGAAATATGGCATGAGCAAGGAGTGTTAGGGTCAAATAATTGACCTGTCATGGCATAACCTTTTGTTTTATATCTGAATTATTTGTGGCACGTTAATTGAATAACCTGACTCATCCCATGCTAGTGAGTCAGGTTATTGTCTATGTGCCACCAGCCTTCCCATGAAACCTCCCTGGCCTATCGCCAACTGGATGCCATCTTTGCCGCCCTGCCAACCGGGGTGCTGGTGCTCGATGAGAGTGGTGTGATCCGGCGTGCCAATCCGGCGGCGGTCAGCCTGCTCGGTGAGCCGCTGCAAGGGGAGCGGTGGCGCCAGGTGATCGTGCGCTGTTTCAGCCCGCGCGCCGACGATGGTCACGAGATCTCGCTGCACGATGGCCGCCGAGTGCAGCTCTCGACCCAGCCGCTCGAGGATCAGCCGGGGCAACTGGTGTTCATCAACGATCTGACCGAGACCCGTCGCCTGCAAGATCGCCTCAACCACATGAAACGGCTGTCGGCACTCGGCAACATGGCCGCCTCGCTGGCCCATCAGATCCGCACCCCGCTCTCAGCCGCCATGCTCTATGCCGCCAACCTCGGCAACCGCACCTTAAAGCCCGAATCACGCAGCCAGTTCCAGCAAAAACTGATGCAGCGGTTGCAAGATCTCGAGCAGCAGGTCAGCGATGTGCTGCTGTTTGCCCGTAGCGGTGAGGCTCAGGTGGTCAGCGCCGTGTCACTCGATACCCTATTGACCCAGGCGCAATCTGCGGCAGAGGTGTTCTGTGAGCAGCATGCCTGCCGGCTCACCATCGAGATACCGCCAGAACCGCTGTGGCTGATGGCCAATGCCAACGCCCTGATTGGCGCCGTGAGCAATCTTATCGCCAATGGTCAGCAGGCCGGTGCTACCGAGATCAGCGTCAGTGCCCACCGTCAGGGTGAGCGGGTGATGCTGCGCATCATCGACAACGGCCGTGGCATGACGGCAACCCAGCAGGCCCGGATTTTTGAACCCTTTTTCACCACGCGTAGCCAAGGCACGGGACTCGGTCTGGCGGTGGTGCACTCGGTGGTGCACTCCCATCAGGGCGAGGTCAGCGTTGCCTCTGCGCCGGGTGAGGGGAGTTGTTTTACCCTTTCTCTGCCGCTGCACATGCCGGCGGCCGAACGTGTTGGAGGTGTGGCATGAGTCAGGCAAGGATCCTGGTGGTGGAAGATGACGATGGGCTGCGTGAGGCCTTGCTCGATACCCTGCTGCTCGGCGGCTATGAGTGCCGTGAGGCCGACAGCGGTGAGCGGGCGCTGGTGCAGCTCTCGCGCCAACCCTTTGACATGGTGATCTCCGACATTCAGATGGGGGGGATGGATGGCCTAACCCTGTTGCAGACCATTCGTCAGCAGTTTCCACAAACTCCGGTACTGCTGATGACCGCCTACGCCAACATCGACGGGGCGGTGCGTGCGATGCGAGAAGGCGCCATCGACTACCTCTCCAAGCCCTTCTCGCCCGAGGTGCTGCTCAACCAGGTGAGCCGCTATGTGCCGGCGCAGCGGGTGGAGAAGCGCGCCGTGGTGTATGGCGATGCGCGTAGCGCCGAGCTGTTCCAGCTGGCCGCCAGGGTGGCGCGCAGCGATGCCACCGTGATGATCAGCGGGCCGAGCGGCAGCGGCAAGGAGGTGCTGGCTCGCTACATCCATGATCAGTCGAGCCGCGCCGAGCAGCCCTTCGTGGCCATCAACTGCGCCGCCATTCCCGAGAACATGCTGGAGGCCACCCTTTTTGGCTATGAGAAGGGGGCCTACACGGGGGCCGTGCAGGGGTGCCCCGGCAAGTTCGAGCAGGCCCAGGGGGGCACCCTGCTGCTCGATGAGATCACCGAGATGGATCTCGCCTTGCAGGCCAAGCTGCTGCGGGTGCTGCAGGAGCGTGAGGTGGAGCGGCTGGGGAGTCGCAAAACCATCGCGCTTGATGTGCGGGTCATCGCGACCAGCAACCGGGATCTCAAGCGGGCGGTGCAAGATGGGCTGTTTCGCGAGGATCTCTACTACCGGCTTAATGTCTTTCCATTGCGCTGGGGGGCCCTGTGCGAGCGGCCCGGCGATATCCTGCCGCTGGCGCGCCATCTGCTGGCCCTGCATGCGGCGCAGGCGGCCCTGCCGCTGCCCCGCTTCACGGCACACGCGGAGGAGCGGCTGCTTGACTACGGCTGGCCCGGCAACGTGCGCGAACTGGCGAACGTGGTGCAGCGCGCCCTGATCCTCTGCGATGGAGAGTGCATTGCCGAGGCGGATCTCATCTTGGAGGACGAGGAGCCTGGCTGCGAGGAGGATGACGAGGGGCGCACTCCGGGGCTGGAGCGGCTTGGCAACGAGCTCAAGCAGCAGGAGCACCAGATCATCCTCGATACCCTGCAACTGTGTCAGGGCAGTCGCAAGGCGGTGGCGGAGAGGCTCGGGATCAGCCCGCGCACCCTGCGCTACAAGCTGGCCAAGATGCGTGAGGCGGGGATCGATATGCCCGCCTGAGGTGGCTCTTGGGCCACGGCCTGCCTTATCATGTCCTCCTCGATGTCGGCCCGCGCGGGTGGGCCATAGGAGCGACCATGATCACCAACAGCAAACTCGAAGGGCTGCTCAACCAGCTGCTCGAATCCCACGCCATCAAGGACTACTGCCCTAATGGCCTGCAGGTGGAAGGACGCCACCGTATTCGTCATGTGGTCACCGGGGTGACCGCCTGCCAGGCACTGCTCGACCGGGCGGTCGAGCTGGAGGCCGACGCCATCTTGGTGCACCACGGCTACTTCTGGAACGGGGAAAATGCGGTGCTCAAGGGCATGAAGCAGCGCCGCCTCAAGACCCTGCTGACCCACGATATCAATCTGTTCGCCTATCACTTGCCGCTGGATATTCACCCCGAGCTTGGCAATAACGCTCAGCTGGCGCAGCGACTTGGCGTGCGCCTGACCCGTGGCCTGGAGCCGTGGAACAGCCGCAGCGTGGCCATGGTGGGCAAGCTGGATACGCCGCTCAGCGGCGCCGAGCTGGCTGCTCGCATCGAGGCAAGCCTGGGACGACCCCCTCTGCATTGTGGGGAGAGCGGGCCGGCTGAGATCCGCTCGGTGGCGCTGTGTACCGGGGGCGGCCAAAGCTACATCAACCTGGCGGCAGAGCAGGGGATCGATGCCTTCATCACCGGTGAGGCCTCCGAGCAGACCATTCACACGGCGCGAGAGATGGGGCTGCATTTTTATGCCGCCGGCCATCATGCGACCGAACGCTATGGGGTCAAGGCATTGGGAGAGTGGTTGCAGCAGGCCCATGGCCTGACGGTGACCTTTGTCGATATCGACAATCCGGTATAAAAAAATACCAGGGTAGACACACTACCCTGGTTCTTCGCAGCAGCCATACCGGCAGGAAAGGGATTGCAACTATCAACCATTGAATGTTAATCAATGGTTTCCTGTTTGTGTTTGATTGGTCTTGGTAAAATGGCAGGAATGGTCAATAAGTCGATGCCTGTCACGTTTTCCCTTCACCTTACGAGAGGAGCAAGATGGAACTGCTCAATCGGAATACCTTGCGCCAACTGGAGGCCGATATCGGTAGCGACATGCTGCCCATGGTCATCGGTGTGTTTCTTGACGAGGTAGGGCAACAAAGGGCGCAATTAGTGCCCTTGCTGCAACAGCAGTCATGGGAGGCGCTGGGGCGGCTTGCCCATAGCCTGAAATCATCGTGCGGCAGTTATGGCGCCGAAGTGAGCCAACAGCAGGCGGCCCGCCTGGAGCAGGCGTGCCGCGAGGGTGATACACCGGCCGTGATGGAGGCGTTGGTGGCGCAGCTTGAGGCGTCGCTTGGCGACGTGCTTGGCGAGTTAGCCAACTTGCGGCAGTGAGCCTTGCAGTTCGAGCAGCAGCTGCTCCAGGACCAGGCAGAGACGTTCCCTGTCGTGGCGATGGGGCAGGGTGGGCTCACCCAATTCGCAATTGATAAGGCGGCATGGCACCTTGGCATCGGATGCTGCGGAAGGGGCCAGTACGGCGTCCACTCTTCCTTTGCCCAACTGGGCTTCTAACCAGCGACACTGTTCGGCGAGATCAAGTTGCCCGGCTGGCCCCGGCTCGGGAACCAGATTGGCGATGAAGACCAGCGGAGCGTGGCTGCGGCCGATGGCGTCGCACAGCTCGGGCAGCAGCAACGGGGGCAGCACCGACGTGAAGAAACTGCCGGGGCCGAGCAGGATCAGATCGGCCTGCTGCAAGGCGTCGATCGCCTCGGCGATGGCCGGTACCGGGGGGTGCAAAAACAGGTTTGTTGGTGGGGTATCCAGTTGATCTACCGATAGTTCGCCTATGATATGGTTGCCGCATGGGGTGCGAGCGCACAGATCGGTGGGGTACTCCGACATCGGCAGCAGTTGTGGCTCAATGTGCAGCATATCCCGGATAAGGCCGATGGCATCGAGTGGACGCACGCTGAGCTGATCGAGTGCCAGCAGCATCAGATTGCCGAGATTGTGGCCGGTCAGTTCACCGGGCCCACTGAAGCGGTACTCAAACAGGCGGCTGCCGGTGCTGGGCTCGGTAACCAGTTGATTGAGACAGTTGCGCAGATCTCCCCAAGCGATGCAGGATTGACTCTGACGCAGCCGACCGGTGGAGCCCCCATTGTCGGTTGTGGTGACGATCCCGCTTAAGCGAGAGCCGAGAAACGAGAGGGCCGACAAAACCCGGCCCATGCCGTGGCCACCCCCCAGTGTCACCACCCGGTTCAGCTGAGAGAGGGCGGCGGGGCGCCGTGGCTGCCCGCGGGCAAGAAGATGAAGATGATGGTCAGGTGCAGTCTGCATGAGTACAACTCAAATGAAGTTCATCACGGCACAGTCACACTGTGCCTCCACCGCTGACGCGGCTCAGGAGATCATCAGCGATTTATTAGAGCATACGGCCTCCCTGCCGTCTCTGTTGTTGGTCTATTTTTCTGCGCTTCACTCCTCAGAGATACTACAAAACCGCCTGTCTCTGGCATTTCCTGACGTACCCATGCTGGGTTGTAGTTCATGTCGCGCCGTGCAGACCGGGCAGGACGAGGGGGCGCCGGTTGCGGTCGCGGCCTTTTACGATTCGCGGGGCGCCTATGGGGTCGCGGGCTCGATGGAGCCCGATGCTCATCAACTGCTCAAGGAGGCCATGCGGCGTTGCGACCGTCCTGGCGAGTTGCCACACATGGTGTTGCTGCACGCAAGCCCTGGTCTGGAAGAGACCCTACTGGCCCAGATCGATGCCGAGTTGGGCCATAGCGTGCCGGTGATTGGTGGCTCGGCGGCCGATGAGGCGGTGCAGGGACAATGGCAGCTCTGCTGGAGTGATGGCGCCATGGGGGAGGGGGCGGCGCTGGCCGTGCTGTACCCCGATTGTGAGCTCGCCTTTCAGTTTCACTCCGGCTACATGCCAACTCGCAATCACGCCGTCGTGACCGAGGCTGAGGGGCGCGAGGTGATCAGCCTCGATGGGCGTCCGGCCGCCGATCTCTATCAGGAGTGGCTGGGGATATCGCTCCCCAATGGCCCGATCCTGCGTGAGACCACCCTGGCCCCGCTGGCACGGGTGGTGGGGGCCATGTATGAGGTTCCCTACTACAAACTCTCCCATCCCGAGTCGATTACCAAGCGCCGTGGTTTGCGTCTGTTCACCCGCATTGAGCAGGGGGAGACCCTCTGGTTGATGCAGGGCAGCGCCGAGGGGCTGTTACAGCGCAGTTTGCTGGCAGCCAGGGTCGAGCCTGCCTATGGCATGCCATCAAGCCTTGAGCCGTTTGGTGCCCTGGTGGTGTTCTGCGCCGGCTGCCGGCTGGCGCTTTCGGAGCGCCTTGACGAGTTATCGCTGCAATTTCGTCAGCGGCTGGGTGGGATCCCCTACGTCATGCCATTCACTTTCGGGGAGCAGGGGCGTTTGCCGCAAGGGGAGATCACCCACGGTAACTTAATGATTTCCAGCGTGATCTTCTGCAACGGGGAGCGCCTGAATGACCAATGAGCAGGAGGGGCACAGTCTGGAGTCACTGGGGGCCCGATTACAGTCGACCCTGGCCGAATTGGCTCGCAGTCAGGGGCGCGAGGCCCACTATCGGCACGAATCGGATACGCTGCTGCGTGGCATCGCAACGCTGGCCGAGGCAAAGACCCTCGATGAGGTGCTGCTCGGTCTTATCAAGGTGCTGCAACCCTTCATCGGCTTTGAGGCGGCCTTGGTGGTCGGCTCCCAGCCGCAGCGCGGTACCACGCTGCTTTGTAGTTGCAACGAGGTGCAGCCCTATCAATGGCCATGGGGACGGGCCTTCGAACGGGCGCTGGCAGGGGAGACCCTGATCCTCTATGAGCCGGCGTTATTGCCCGATTTTGCTCCCGTTGCTCACTCCCCCCTGTGGCGTAGCGTATTGCTGACCGGCCTCAAGGCCCCCGGATTTAGCGGTGTGCTGGTGTGCCGTCACAGCCAGCAGCGGGGGCTGGATCTCGACAGCAAGACGGCGCTGCAACGCTGTCGGCCGCTGATCTCTCAAGCGCTGGTCAACCTCGCCTACCGGGCTCGGCTCGAGCAGCAGGTGGAACTACGGACCGAGGCGCTGCATGCCAGTGAGCAGCGCTTTCGCCATTTTGCAGCCATGGCGTCCGACTGGTTCTGGGAGTGTGATGAGCGCTTTTGTATCAGCTATGTCTCGGCGCCGGATCGGGCCAATGGTGAGCTGAGCCAGCGTCTGCTCGGACGCAGTCTGCTGACGCTCGAATGGTTGCAACTCCATGATACGGAAGACTTTCGTCCTGCTTTATGTGCTCAGCAGCCCCTGCGCCGGTTGCGTACTGCGGTGCGCCGACGCGGTGAACTGCTGTGGCTGGAGGTCAATGCTGACCCCTGCTTCTCGAGTGATGGGGCCTTTACCGGTTATCACGGCACGGCGCGCGACATTGGCGATCTGATCCGCCGTGAGCAGGAGCTGGCCAAGGCGCGCGATCTGGCTCAGGCCGCCAGCCAGGCCAAGTCGCGTTTTCTGGCCATGATCACCCATGAGCTGCGTTCCCCTATGAATGCCGTGTTAGGGACGCTGGATCTGCTGCAACACGCGCCGCTCGAGGAGCAGCAACACGCCTTGCTGGGTCATGCCACCCATGCGGCTCGCATGTTGCAAACGGTCATCGACGATGTGCTCGATTATTCCAAGATTGAGTCGGGGACGCTCTCATTGCGTCGTGAGCCTTTCAGCCCGGCCACACTCTGCCAGGCCCTGCTTGAGCCTCTCTATCCGGAGGCGCAGCGGCGTGGTCTGCAATTGGTGCTGCAATTGGACTCCGACGTGCCTGAAATCCTGCTCGGGGATCCGGTGCGCCTCTCCCAGATCATCGGCAACCTGCTTGGCAATGCCATGAAGTTCACCCCCGACGGTGAGGTGCGGCTGCATCTCGGTTGGTCGTCCCAGTTGTTGATCGAAGTGTATGACAGCGGCATTGGCATCACGCCAGTGGATCTGGAGCGGGTGTTTGAACCCTTTGTCCAGGGGGACAGCTCGGCCACCCGCAGCTTCTCGGGGGCCGGCCTCGGGCTCGCCATCTGTCGGCGCCTCACGACCCTGATGGGCGGTGAGATTGGGGCCGACAGCGAGCAGGAGAAGGGGAGCCGCTTTTGGTGCCGCCTGCCGCTTTCGCTCCCCCAGAGCCCGCTGAAGGCACCACAGAGCAAGCCGCTGCGAGCGCCCATGCCCCTTTCGGTGCTGGTGGTGGATGACAGCGAGGTCAATCGCATGGTGGTGTCACTCATGTTGCAGCGGCTGGTTCAGGAGGTGCAGGAGTGCGCTAGCGCCGAAGCGGCATTGGCTCTTGTGATGAGCCGGGCTCCGGATCTGATCCTGATGGATCTGCGCATGCCGCAGATCGACGGGCTGGAGGCCACTCGCCGTCTGCGTGGGTTGGGGTATACGGGATGCATCGTGGCGCTGACCGCCAATGCCATGCCAGAAGATCGCGAACAGGCGCTGGCTGCCGGTATGGATGACTTCATGGCCAAACCCATCAGCCTCGCCCGGCTGCAAGAGTGTTGCGAGCGACACTTCCCCCAGTGCGCAGGATAAAAAAAAGGCCAACCGGGGAGGTTGACCAATTCTTCAGCATAACTGAAGAGAGCACGGGATAAATCGGGTTGTTCCTACTTGCATGAAAAAGTCATGCCAACTTTTTTTGTCCCTTTTCCCGCCTTGTTTGTCGTTTTTATGAGCGATTCATTGCATTGTGGTAGCGTGTCTTTGTCGCAAATTGCGATGCTTTGCATTCTGCGAGACGATTCTTACGTGACGATCAGCTTGTGCAGAAAGTGGCGGGCCGCTTCACTGCTCTGCTTGGCGATCAGCCCTTGCTTCTCTTGCACCGGCATCGGCAGGATCTCAAGCCAGCGCTGGCACAACCAGGCTGCATCGTCATAGCGCTTGTCCGGGTAAAGCTCATCGAGCTCGGGGTATTGGGCGAACACATCGCGCAGGCGGGTCGCCAACACGGCATCGCTGTCATCCGAGTGGCACTGGGGCCAGTTGGGCAGCAGCTCGACATCGGCCCGCTTGAGCTGCCCCCCCTCTTCGTGCAGCTGGTGGATATAGAAGCGCTCCAGCCCCTGCACCGTAATACCGAGCAGGCCATCGTTGAGGGTGTAGAAGTCGATCACCTTGACCCGGGTGCCGATGGGCAGGATCCGCCCCGATTGGCCGGTCACTGTGCTCTCTTCCATTACGATGCCAAACCCTTGATCCTCGATGAAGGACTCCTTGAGCATCTCCAGGTGACGCTGCTCAAACAGACGCAGCGGCAGCTTGCCGCCCGGTAGGATGTGGGAAGGCAAGGGAAACAGGGCGAGTGATTGCTGTGTCATGTTTCATCCTCCGGTCTGGAACTGACTCAAACGGACTTGTGCAGCACTCGTGCCAACTCATGAAAAACGGGCCCGCAGGCCCGTTTATGTCACATCCATCATGCTCAATGACGCTGTTCAAGGTACATCACAGCCGCTTCCACCCGGCTCTGTGCCTGGAGTTTCTTCAGCAGGCTCTTAACGTGTACCTTCACGGTTCCTTCCGAGATATGCAGGGCCGAGGCCACCTGCTTGTTGGAGAGGCCCTTTGCAATTTCACGCAGGATTTGCATTTCGCGACGCGTCAGGCTCTCGAGCTTCTCTTGCAGATGATCCAGCTCGTAGAGGTTTTCCAGATAGGGGCGCAGCGGCTCGCTCAAGATCTGCTTGCCACTCATCACCTCTTCGAGCTGGGCCAACAGCATCTCGGGCTCGGTATCCTTGAGCAGGTAACCATCGGCGCCGGCCTTGAGCAGTGCCACCACATCCTGGCGGGCATCGGAGACGGTGAGGATCACCACTCTTGAGGTGATCTCTTCCTCACGCAGTGCCCGCAGGGTATCGAGCCCGGACAGCCCCTTCATGTTGAGATCGAGCAGGATCAAGTCCGGCTCGGACACCTTGGCCTGGGCAATTGCATCCGCGCCGTTGGCAGCTTCGCCGACGACCTCGAAGTTCTCTTCCAGGGCCAGCAGCTGCACTATGCCCTTGCGCATCAGAGGGTGGTCATCAACGACCAGAATGGAATATTTGACGTCGTCCATCAGGCTTCTCTTGTCTGGGTTGTCGGAAAAATGAGGTGCACCCTGGTTCCCTGGGGGCGGTGATCGCCGATGCTGAGCCGGCCGTGCAGCTTGCTGGCCCGCTCGTTCATGATGCTCAGGCCGTAGTGGTTGACGGCCGAGCGGGAGGCGCCTATGCCCACCCCGTCATCGGTAACCTGAACCTCGATAGTACCATCAGGAAGTGTCTGACAGCTAACATCAATCACTTGCGCATTGGCATGCTTGATGGCATTGAGCACGGCTTCACGGATCAGCTGCAAGATATGGATGTGCTGGCCCGCCTCCAGATCGCTGCTCGACAGGCGGTAATCGAGCCGGATGGTCGCCGATGTCTGAGGGGTCAGCTGCTCGAGCATGACGCCGATGGCCTCGCCGAGATCGGCCTCGGCGATGGAGAGGCGGAAGGTGCCGAGCAGTTCGCGCAGCTGGGTGTAGGCGTTGCCGAGCCCCTCGTCGATCTGCTGCATCACCTGGGCGGTGCGTTCGGTCTGCCCTTTGGCAAATGCGCGCTTGAGCAGGGCCGACTGGATCTTGAGATAAGAGAGGGCCTGCGCCAGTGAGTCGTGCAGCTCACGGGCGATGACGGCGCGCTCTTCCATCAGCAGCAGGCGCTGCTGTTGCAGCAGGGTCTGATCCTTGTGCAGCACCTGGGCGAGCAGCATGGCGAAGTTCTTCATCAGGCGCTGGTCGATCGGGGCATCGCTGATGAGCTCGAGGCAACCATACTCCTGCTCGTCCATCTGTAACGGGAACCGCTCCCGTGCCGGCGTCTCTTCGGGCCAGCCGCTGCGCCCGGTGAGGTAGGTGGGAATGGTGTTGTGTTCAAAACGGGTCAGGCGGATATGGGCGATGTGCTGGTGGGCTGCGGCTCGGTCCAGCAGCTTGATCAAGGTGCGTGAGCTGAGGGGGGCCTCGTGCAACTGCTGGGCCGTGCTGTAGAGAAACGACAGGGTGTCATTGGCCTGTTGCAGCTTGGCGGTCTTTTCCTCGACTTTGTGCTCCAGATCGCGATAGAGCTTGTCGAGCTCGCTCGCCATGGTGGCAAAGGCGCCGGAGAGCTCTCCCAGCTCGTTGGGGGAGCGCGGGGGGAGTTGCAGCAGAAAGTTGCGCTGCTCGACCTGGCGGGCGCAGGCGACCAGCTGATTGAGGGGGGCGACCACCTCGCGCCGGGTGAAGCGCACGGTAAACCAAGCGATGACGATGATGGCAAGCAGGCCAAGCCCCTCGGCGATGGCCAGCATACGCACCTTGAACTCGACGTGAAATTGCATCTGATTGACGAAGTCATCGATGGCGGTGACAAACCGCTCTGTGTTGTCGGAGTAGCGCTCGGGGGTGTCATGCTCGATGTGGCTGCGCATCAGGCGCCACTGGCTGAGCACTTCCCCATAGGTACGGCGCAATGAGGCGGGGGTGATCCAGCGCTGGGTCTCCTGCAACTCTTCGGCATTGAGGGTCTCTTCGAATTGCGCGAGACGATCGCGTACCGGCTTGCCCTGGCTTATCTCGTACGCCATGCGGTAGGCCTGCATCCGCAGCGAGCCTGACAGATTGATCGCCTTGGCATCGGGCACCGAGTAAAAGAGGGTGATCATGGCCACCAAAGAGATGAGGCTCGCCATAAACAAGATGAGCAGCATGGCGCGGCCGATGGCACTGCTCACCGAGGTAACCTGAAACCATTTTTTCATCGGGATCTCGATTCAATCTGCCGGGGAACTACCCCTTTGGGAACGTGGGCATTGTAACTTAACCTGTGCTAGCATCCGCAAATTCATTGAACTCCGAGCCACCTTGCCTACGTCGGCAGATAGGGGAGGGTGGCCGACAGCTTAGCGCTGTAAGGGTCAGGGAAGAAATGACCTGGCCTCCCGTATTTGGAAAGGTGTTTATGTCGCTGCTTGAAGACGGCCATGCCCGTCGCTTTCACTATCTGCGTCTCTCGGTGACCGATGTGTGCAACTTTCGCTGCACCTACTGTCTGCCGGACGGCTACCGCCCCGAAGGGCGCAAATCCTTTCTTGATCAAGCGGAGATAGCCAGAGTCGTTCGCGCTTTTGCTGCCATGGGCACCCGCAAGGTGCGCCTGACTGGTGGGGAGCCCTCCCTGCGCCGCGATTTTACCGACATCATCCGCATCGTGGCGGCAACGCCCGGCATTGAACAGGTGGCCATGACCACCAACGGTTATCGCCTGCGCGAGCGGGCGGCCGAATGGCGCGAGGCCGGATTGACCAACCTGAACGTCAGTGTGGACAGTCTGGATGCCCGTCAGTTTCACCGCATCACCGGAGAAGACAAGCTGACCGAGGTGATGGCTGGGATTGATGCGGCGCTGGCCGCCGGGTTTGCGCGGGTCAAAGTCAACGCCGTGTTGCTCAAGGGGCTCAATGACCATGAACTGTCGACCTTTCTCGACTGGATCAAGACACGCCCCATCGAGCTGCGTTTCATCGAGCTAATGCAAACCGGTGAGATGGACGCGTTGTTCACCCGCCACCATGCCAGTGGGGAAGCCATCAAGGGGCAACTGTTGGCGGCGGGGTGGGTGCAGCAACTGCGGGCTATCGATGCCGGGCCTGCCCAGGTGTTCCATCATCCCGACTATCTCGGTGGCATCGGCCTCATCATGCCCTATAGCAAGGATTTTTGTGCCGGCTGCAACCGGTTGCGAGTCTCCTCGGTCGGTAAGCTGCACTTGTGCCTGTTTGGTGACGACGGAGTGGCGCTGCGCGATCTGTTAGCGGCCGACGAGCAACAAGAGGCACTGATGGAGCGGGTTCACATGGTGCTTGGTCACAAGTTGGCCAGCCATCGTCTGCATCAGGGTAACAGCGGTACAACTCCCCATCTGGCGTCGCTAGGTGGTTGATTCTTTGCGAGAAGAATTATCAATTGGCGTTTAATTTACCCCTAAGGGGTATAAGCAATGCCTATTTCGCTTGATCCAACGCAAGGTTCCCCCCTATTTATCCCGCCGGTGGTATATGAGACCTTTTTCTCTGCCTGCACTATACCCTTAACAAAAATATGTGCATCCAGAAGCACAATTTCTGTCCCCTCAGGGGACACATTGGGGCCAGTGAGGAAGAGTCATGTCACAGGGAGTCGATCCAACCCGACGTGCATTGCTGCGCGGACGATTTCGACCACAGGCAAAGGTATTGCCCCTGCCATGGGCGCTGCCGTGGACACAATTTAGCGCCGGCTGCACGCGTTGTGATGGCTGCATCAAGGCCTGCCCCGAACAGATCATCGTGCGGGGCGAGGGGGGATTCCCCACCCTGGATTTCACCCGTGGTGAATGCACGTTCTGTGGCCAGTGCGTTGATGCCTGCAATGAGCCTCTTTTTCTCCCCCGCACTCTCTCTCCCTGGTCGCTTAAAGCCCATATAGGTAGCGGTTGCCTCGCCTTTGGCAAGGTATTCTGCCAATCCTGCCAGGATGCCTGCGAGCTGCGCGCCATCCGTTTTCGACCCGTGGCGGGCGGCATTCCCACTCCGAGTATTGAACCTGCCGACTGCACCGGATGCGGTGCCTGTGTGGCGGGTTGTCCGACCCAGGCCATTACGGTGGCCGATCCCCGTGAGGAGCGACCCTGATGACTCAGGAGAAGCACGACGAATACCACGTCTCCAGTCTGCTGGTGCTGACCCAACCCACCCGACGTCATGAGGTGGCCGGTCAAGTGGCTACACTGGTGGGTGCCGAGGTGCACGCCGTCAGTGACGAGGGCAAGCTGGTGGTAACCCTGGAGGGGGCCCGCCAGAGGGAGATCATTGAAGCCATCGATGCGATCAACGCCATACCAGGTGTGATTTCGGCGGCCCTGATCTACCACCAATTTGACGAACAAAAACCATGTGAGGATCTGTCATGAAGCTGAGCCGACGTGACTTTATGAAGGCCAATGCGGTGGCGGCAGCCGCTGCTGCGGCCGGGATCAGTGCCCCGAGTCTGGCGGCCAACCTGATCACCAGCACCGACAAGACCGCCATCAAGTGGGACAAGGCGCCGTGCCGCTTCTGCGGCACCGGTTGCTCGGTGCTTGTGGGCACCCAGGAGGGTCGCGTCGTCGCCACCCAGGGCGATCCGGATGCCCCGGTCAACCGTGGCCTCAACTGCATCAAGGGGTACTTTCTCTCCAAGATCATGTACGGCCAGGATCGCCTGACCCAACCCATGCTGCGGATGAAGAACGGCCAGTATGATAAGGAAGGGGAGTTCGCCCCCATCAGCTGGGATCAGGCCTTCGACATCATGGCCGAGAAGTTCAAGGCCACCCTGAAAGAGAAGGGGCCGACCGCAGTGGGCATGTTCGGCTCGGGTCAGTGGACCGTGTGGGAAGGCTATGCCGCCGCCAAGCTGTTCAAGGCGGGCCTGCGCACCAACAACCTCGATCCCAACGCCCGTCACTGCATGGCCTCGGCCGTGGTCGGCTTCATGCGCACCTTCGGTATGGATGAGCCCATGGGCTGCTACGACGATATCGAGCAGGCCGATGCCTTCGTGCTGTGGGGCTCCAACATGGCCGAGATGCACCCCATCCTCTGGTCGCGTATCTCCGATCGCCGCCTCTCCAACCCGAACGTGCAAGTGCACGTACTCTCGACCTTTGAGCACCGCAGCTTCGAGCTGGCCGATAACGCCCTGGTCTTCACCCCGCAAAGTGATTTGGCGATCCTCAACTACATCGCCAACTACATCATCAAGAACGACAAGGTGAACTGGGACTTCGTCAACAAGCACACCCAGTTCAAGAAAGGGGTCACCGACATCGGCTATGGCCTGCGTCCGACCCACCCCTTGCAGCAAAAGGCCAAGAATCCCGACAGCGGCGACTCCACTCCGATGACGTTTGAGGAGTTTGCCAAGTTTGTGGCCGACTACGACGTCGAGAAGGTCTCCAAGCTCTCCGGCGTGCCGGTCGATCGGCTCGAGAAACTGGCCAAAATCTATGCCGACCCGAATGCCAAGGTGGTCTCCTACTGGACCATGGGCTTTAACCAGCACACCCGCGGCGTCTGGGCCAACAACCTCTGCTACAACATCCACCTGCTGACCGGCAAGATCTCCCAGCCGGGATCTGGCCCCTTCTCCCTGACCGGCCAGCCGTCGGCCTGCGGCACCGCCCGCGAAGTGGGCACCTTTGCCCACCGCCTGCCGGCCGACATGGTGGTGACTGACCCTGCCCATCGCGCCATCGCCGAGAAGCTGTGGCAACTGCCCGAGGGAACCATCCCCGAGCAGGTGGGCTATCACGCCGTGCTGCAAGATCGCATGCTCAAAGATGGCAAGCTCAATGCCTACTGGGTGATGTGCAACAACAACATGCAGGCCGGCCCCAATATCAATGAGGAGCGTCTGCCTGGCTATCGCGATCCGCGTAACTTCATCGTGGTCTCCGACCCTTACCCGACCGTGACCGCTCAGGCGGCCGACCTGATCCTGCCCACCGCCATGTGGGTGGAGAAGGAAGGGGCGTACGGCAACGCCGAGCGTCGCACCCAGTTCTGGCATCAGCAGGTGAAGGCGCCGGGCGAGGCGAAATCGGATCTGTGGCAGCTGATGGAGTTCGCCAAGCGTTTCACCGTGGAAGAGGTGTGGCCGGCCGAGCTTATCGCCAAGAATCCTGCGCTCAAGGGCAAGACCCTGTTTGACGTGCTCTACGCCAACGGCGTGGTCAACAAGTTCAAGAAAGAGGAGTGCAAGGGGGCGCTGAACGAAGAGTCCGAACACTTCGGCTTCTACGTGCAAAAGGGCCTGTTCGAGGAGTACGCCAGCTTCGGCCGTGGTCATGGTCACGATCTGGCGCCGTTCGATCAGTACCATGAGGCGCGCGGCCTGCGCTGGCCCGTGGTGGACGGCAAAGAGACCCTGTGGCGCTATCGCGAAGGGTATGACCCCTACGTCAAGAGTGGTGAAGAGGTGCGCTTCTATGGCCGCCCCGATGGTAAGGCGATCATCTTCGCGCTGCCCTACGAGCCGGCGGCCGAAGAGCCGGATGCCGAGTTCGACTTGTGGCTCTCCACCGGTCGCGTACTCGAGCACTGGCACACCGGCACCATGACCCGCCGCGTGCCCGAGCTGTACCGCTCCTTCCCCGATGCGGTGTTGTTCATGCACCCGGACGACGCCAAGGCGCGCAATCTGCGTCGTGGTGATGAGGTGAAGGTGATCTCCCGCCGTGGCGAGGTGAAGACTCGCATCGAGACCCGTGGCCGTAACAAGCCGCCCAAGGGATTGGTGTTCATGCCCTTCTTCGACGCCAGTCAGCTGGTCAACAAGGTCACCCTGGATGCCACCGATCCGCTCTCGAAAGAGACGGATTTCAAGAAGTGTGCCGTCAAGGTGATGAAGGCCTGAGCATGAGGAGAGCAGTGGCATGAGCAGAGCGGTCAGTCGGCGACAGTTTCTCGGTGAGATGGCCAAAGGGGCATGCGGGGTGGGGCTGCTTGGCCTTGGCCTCGGCGCCCTGGCACGCCAGCAGGCCGAGGCATTGCCGGCCCAGGCTCTGCGCCCGCCCGGAGCTCTGATCGAGGATGAGTTTCTCGGTGCCTGCGTGCGCTGTGGTCTCTGTGTCGAGGCCTGCCCGTATGACACCCTGAAACTCGCCCGCTGGTTCGAGCCGGTGACCACGGGCACCCCTTGGTTTTCGGCCCGCAAGGTGCCGTGCGAGATGTGTGACGACATTCCCTGCGTGGTCGCCTGTCCGAGCGGAGCCCTCGATCCGGCTCTGACCGAGATCGACGACGCGCGCATGGGGGTGGCGGTGCTCATCGACCACGAGACCTGCCTCAACGCGCTCGGTTTGCGCTGCGATGTCTGCTATCGGGTCTGCCCGCTCATCGATCAGGCGATCACCCTCGATCTGCAGCACAACGCCCGTACCGGCAAGCACGCCATCTTTTTGCCCACGGTGCACAGCGATGTCTGCACCGGCTGCGGCAAGTGCGAGCATGCCTGCGTGCTGGAAGAGGCGGCCATCAAGGTGTTGCCGCGTCAGCTGGCCAAAGGGGAGCTGGGGCATCACTACCGGCTCGGTTGGGAAGAGAAAGCCAAGGCGGGCAAGGCGCTGATCGATGAGCCGCTGACCCTGCCCGTACGCAAACCGGAGGGGTTATGAGCAAGGCCATGAGTAAAGCCAGCCGCATTCCCGGCCGCGAAGCGAGCCAGAAGCTGGGGTGGTGGCATGCCCACCGTTTCCTGCTGCTGCGGCGTTTGACCCAGCTGTCGGTGATGGGCTTGTTCCTGCTGGGGCCACTGGCCGGGATCTGGGTGCTCAAAGGCAATCTGTCGAGCTCTGAGCTGCTCGGTGCGGTGCCGCTCACCGATCCCCTGGTGCTGCTACAGACCCTGGCCACCGGCCACTGGCCACTGAATGCGCTGCTCATCGGCAGCGCCATCGTGTTGCTGGGGTACTGGCTGGTCGGGGGGCGGGTGTTCTGCTCCTGGGTCTGCCCGGTGAACCTCATCACCGATGCGGCCGCCTGGCTGCGGATGCGCCTTGGCCTGCGTGCCGGCAGTACGCTCTCCCGGGCGACCCGCTACTGGCTGCTGGCCATGGTGCTGGTGCTGCCAGTGGCGACGGGGTTGCTGGTGTGGGAGTGGGTCAACCCGGTTCCGCTTGTGCTGCGTGGCTTGCTGTTTGGCATGGGGGCGGGGTGGACGCTGTTGCTGGCGCTGCTGCTGTTCGATCTGTTCGTGGTGGAGCGGGGCTGGTGTGGCCACCTCTGTCCGGTGGGGGCCTTCTGGGCCCTGGTCAACCGGGTTGGATTTATCAAGATCTCTGCCAGCGGCCGCGACCGCTGCAGCAACTGTATGGACTGTTATGCCGTCTGCCCCGAGCGGCCGATCCTCAAAGGGCCGGTACATGGTGCCAGACGCGGGCATGGGCCGCTCATCGCCGCCCAGGAGTGCCTCAACTGCGGCCGCTGCATCGATGTGTGCGCGGAGCAGGTTTTCACCCTTTCGGTCGGATTTGCCGTCAAGGCAGACAACATGTCGGAGAAACAACAATGAAAAAGCTGATTGGAGCAATGCTGGCCTGCCTGCTGGCGGGGGGGCTGATGGCTGCTGAAACCCCGGATTTCAATACCGATACCGGTGGACTCAAGTCGGAGCGGGGCATCACGGATCTGGGTAGCGAGGATAATCCTGCGCCGCTCAAGAATTTTCGTAAGGATGGTGACGCCTATGCGCGTCAGTACATGCACCAGCCGCCGATGATCCCCCATGACACCCGCAACTATGAGGTCGACAGCAAGGTCAACAAGTGCCTGGCCTGCCACAGCTTTAAGAACGCCGCCGCCATGAAGGCCCCCAAGATCAGCCCGACCCATTTTGAAACCCGTGACGGCGTGACCCTGGGCGAGGTCTCCCCGCGCCGTTACTTCTGCCTGCAGTGCCACGTGCCCCAGGTGGATGCCAAGCCGCTGGTGGATAACACCTTTAAGCCGGTCGAATCCCTGAACTGAGGAGCCTGAAACGATGAAACTGCCCGGTTTTGTTCAGCGATTGTGGGTGACCTTCAAATCTCCCTCCAAGGCGGCGCTGTGGGTGATCCTGCTGCTTGGCTTCTTTGGTGGTGTCATCTTCTGGGGGGGCTTTAACACCGCCATGGAGGCCTCCAACACCGAGGCCTTCTGCACCGGTTGCCACGAAATGCGTGACAACGTGTTCCAGGAGTACCGCGACACCATCCACTATGCCAACCGCTCCGGTGTGCGCGCCAGTTGCCCGGATTGCCACGTGCCCCATGAGTGGACCTACAAGATCATCCGCAAGGTGCAGGCCTCCAAGGAGTTGTGGGGCAAGCTCACCGGCAAGGTGGACACCCGCGAGAAGTTCGAATCGCATCGGCGCGAGATGGCCGAGCGGGAGTGGAAGCGGATGAAGGACACCGACTCGCGCGAGTGCCGCAACTGCCACAACTTCGAGTACATGGACTTCTCCTTGCAAGGGCAGCGGGCGGCCAAGATGCATGCCACCAATCTGGCCAATGGTCAGAGCACCTGCATCGACTGCCATAAGGGGATTGCCCACCAGTTGCCGGAGATGTCCGGCGTGCCTGGGTTCTAACGCGCAGCGCACTGTGTCACCACAGAGGGCGACGGGTAACCGGCGCCCTCTGTTTTTGTGAGTCATAACAGACAGATAAGATACCTGTTGTGACAGACACTTAGGGATAGGTCTGATACACTTTCGCGGCCCCGCCGCCATGAGCCAGTGGCCAAGGCAGGGCTTGTCCGTATTCATTTCTCCGGGAGCAAACCGGATCTCAGTAAGGAGCCGCCATGGCCAGGTGTGCCGCGCCCTTTCGCCCTCTCTCTATCGCCGTGCTGACGGTGACCGATTCCCGTACCCTGGAGCAAGACAGCTCCGGAGACTATCTGGCTGACGTCGTGCACGCTGCCGGCCATCGTCTGGCCGAGCGGGCCCTGCTACCGAACGATCGCTACCGGCTGCGCGCCCTGGTGTCGGCCTGGATCGCCGATCCCGCCATCGAGGCGGTCGTCATCAACGGCGGCACCGGTTTTTATGACCACAACCAGACACCGGAGGCGATCGCCGTGCTGTTCGATCGCCCGGTCGAGGGGTTTGGCGAGCTGTTTCGCCACCTCTCGTTTGCCGAGCTCGGCTCGGCCAGCGTGCAAAGCCGCGCCATTGCGGGGATGGCCAATCGCACGGCCATCTTCTGTCTGCCGGGCTCGACCGGCGCCTGCCGTCTCGGTTGGGAGCAGCTGATTGCCCCCCAGCTCGACGCCTCGACCCGTCCCTGCAACTTCGTGAGCCACCTAGGCAAGGAGTCTCAATGAGTGCCGAACTGACCCACCTCAACGCCCGTGGCGAAGCCCACATGGTGGACGTCACCACCAAGGCCGTGACCGAGCGCGAAGCCCGCGCCGAGGCCTTCATCGCCATGGCGCCAGCGACCCTGGCACTGATCCTCTCGGGGGAACACCATAAGGGCGATGTGTTCGCGACCGCCCGCATCGCCGGGGTCATGGCGGCCAAGAAAACCGCCGATCTCATCCCCCTGTGCCACCCGCTGGCGCTGACCAAGGTCGAGGTGGAGATCACTCCCGAGCCGGCCCACAGCCGGGTTCGTATCGAAACCCTGTGCAAGCTCGCGGGCAAGACCGGGGTCGAGATGGAGGCGCTGACCGCGGCGTCGGTGACGGCGCTGACCATCTATGACATGTGCAAGGCGGTGCAAAAGGACATGGTCATCGGCCCGGTGCGGCTGCTGGAAAAGCGGGGCGGCAAGTCCGGCCACTTCCAGGCGGATATGAACCCCGATCAACACAATGCAGGAGAGGCCTCATGATCCAGGTGCTGTTTTTTGCTCAGGTGCGCGAGCTGGTGGGGTGTGACGCGCTGGCCATGCCAGATGAGTACACCAGCGCCGAGGCGCTGCGCGCCGCACTGGCCGAGCGCGGCGACAAGTGGGCGCTTGCCCTTGAGCCCGGCAAGCTGCTGGTGGCGGTCAACCAGACCCTGGTGCCGCTCGATACCCCCATCAAGGGGGGCGATGAGGTGGCCTTCTTCCCGCCGGTGACGGGGGGATGAGCATGGAGCCCCTCATCGTGGTGCAGCGCGAGGATTTCAGCCTCGCCGCCGAATATGAGCGCCTGGCCGCGCGCCGTGACAGCGGCGCCATCGTCACGTTTGTGGGCAAGGTGCGCGACTTCAACCAGGGGGAGCAGGTGGCCGGCTTGTCGCTGGAGCACTACCCCGGCATGACCGAGAAGGCGCTGGCCGCCATCGTGCGCGAGGCCGAAGTGCGCTGGCCACTGCAAGCGTGCACCCTGATCCACCGGGTGGGCGATCTGCTGCTCGGGGATCAAATTGTGCTGGTGGCGGTCAGCTCGGCCCACCGCGAGGCGGCTTTCGCCGCTTGCCACTTCATCATGGATTACTTGAAAACCCGGGCCCCTTTCTGGAAGCGTGAGCTCAGCCACGACGGTCGTCGTTACTGGGTCGAGGCCAAAGAGAGCGACAACGAGGCCGCCGCCCGCTGGCAGGAGTAGCCCTGTGTGGGCGTGAAGGAGAGAAAACGCATGGGACGTCGATATGGATGGGGGCTGGCCCTGCTGCTGGTGATGCCGGCGGTACAGGCCGACGACATCAAGGTGGCGGTGGCGGCCAACTTCAAGGGCACCCTTGGCAAGATTGCCGAGGCGTTCCAGGCCGAGACCGGCCACTCGGTCACCATCAGCTCGGCCGCCACTGGTGTGCTCTACACCCAGATCCGCCACGGCGCGCCGTTCGATCTCTTTCTCTCGGCCGATGCGGCCACGCCGCAAAAGCTGGAAAAAGAGGGTAAGGGGCTGGGGCGCTTTACCTATGCCTACGGCAAGCTGGGACTGTGGCGCAGGGGAGGGCCGGCCCCCGACGAGGCGGCCCTGCGCGCCTGGCGCGGCAATCTGGCCATCGCCAATGCCCGCACTGCCCCCTATGGGGCCGCCGCCATGGCCACCTTGGCGCACCTTAAGATCGCCCCCCAACAGTTTCGGGTGCTGACCGGCAGCAACATCGGCCAGACCTGGCAGTTTGTCGAGAGCGGCAACGCCGAGTATGGCTTCGTCGCCTGGGCCAATCTGGTCGAGGCGGGCAAGAGTGCCGAGGCGTGGGAGGTGCCTGCGGCCTTCTACCCCCCCATCGAGCAGCAGGGGGTGGTGCTCAAGCCGGGCCCGGCGACCGAGGCGCTGGTGGCCTGGTTACAAGGTGAGAAGGGTCATGCCCTCATCGCCGCCGCCGGTTACGGCCTGCCGGCCCGCTGACACATGCCCAGCGCTGCCGATCTGCTCGCCATCGGGCTGACATTGAAACTCGCCGCCTGTACCACCGGGCTCTTGCTGCTGCTCTCGCCACCGCTTGCTTGGTGGCTGGCGCGCAGCCGTCACTGGGCCCGCCCCGTGGTGGAGGCGCTGGTGGCGCTGCCACTGGTGTTGCCGCCCACCGTGCTGGGCTTTTACCTGCTGCTCGCCTTCTCGCCTGACACCGGTCTTGGGCAGGGGTGGCAGCGCCTGTTTGACAGCCAGCTGGCGTTTAGCTTCAGCGGGCTGCTCATCGCCTCGCTCATCTATTCGCTCCCCTTCGTGGTGCAGCCGCTCACCTCGGCCTTCGTCAATCTGGGGGATCGCGAGCTGGAAGCCGCCGCCACTCTGGGGCTCGGCCCGGTCGAGCGCTTCATGCGCATCGTGCTGCCGATGACGCTACCGAGTTTTGTGATGGCGGCAGCACTGGGGTTTGCCCACACCCTGGGAGAATTTGGCGTGGTACTGATGATAGGCGGCAACATACCGGGGGAGACCCAGGTGCTCTCCATTGCCCTGTTTGATCACGTCGAGGCGCAAGATTACGGCAACGCCCACCTGCTGGCGGCCGGTCTGCTCGGCGTGGCCATGACGGTGCTCGTTCTGGTGTATGGCGTGTTGCAGCGCCGCCAGCGGAGGCTGCTGGCATGCTGAGTCTCTCGCTGCAACGCCACTTTGGCAGTTGGGATCTCGACTGCTCCCTCGTCTGGCGCGGGGAGGGGATCTGCGGCCTGTTCGGCCCCTCCGGCAGCGGCAAGAGCACCTTGCTGCGCGCCATCGCCGGACTGGATCGGCGCGCGGGCGATCGCCTCACCTGGCGCGGGGCCGAGCTGGGCCCGCTTCCCCCTGAGCGGCGCGCCATCGGTCTGGTGTTTCAGGATGCGCGCCTGTTTAGCCATCTGACGGTGCGCGGCAACCTGCTGCTGGCCGCCGGCAAGGGGCGTGGCCGCTGGCCGATGGAGGCGCTGGCCGAGCGCCTTGGCTTTCGCGAGCTGCTGGATAAGCCGGCGCCGGCCCTCTCCGGCGGTCAGCGCCAGCGGGTGGCCCTGGCTCGGGCGCTGCTTGCCGAGCCGACCCTGCTGCTGCTCGATGAGCCCTTCTCGGCCCTCGATCGGCGCAGCCGCTTGCACCTTATCCACGAGCTGCAACAGCTGCAACGCGAGAGCGATCTGCCCATGCTCTATGTGACTCACGCCATGGAGGAGGTGAGCATGCTGTGCGACGAGCTGATCCTGATCGAGGAGGGGCGGGCGCTGGCGCAAGGGGGGCCGGATGCGCTGTTTGCCAGGCTCGATCTGCCGCTCGCGGCGCGCGACGATGGCGGGGTGATCCTCTGTGCCACGCTCAAACACTGGTGCCCAGAGGAGCAGATGGCCGAGCTCGATGTCGATGGCCAGTCCCTGTTTGTCACCATGCCGCTGCCCCCGGATGCGCCCGGCCCTGTACGCATCAAGGTGGCGGCGCGCGACGTGGTGATCGCCACCCGCCCCATCGAGGGCTCGAGCCTCTCCAACTGCCTCACGACCCGACTGCGCGAGGAGCGCGAGGGGCTGCCGGGTCAGAGCCTGTTGCAGCTCGGCCTCGGCCAGCAGATACTGCTGGCGCGGATCACCCGCCGCTCGAGCCTGCGACTGGCGCTCGAGGGCGGGCAGGAACTCTTTGCCTATATCAAGGCCGTCAGTCTGTTGGGGGAGGCGTAATGCGCCGCAAACGCAAGGAGAGCCGGGTCAAGGGGCTCTATCAGCGCAGCGCGGGGGAGGGCCCGCTGCTGCTGTTTTTGCACGGGCTCGGTTCATCGAGCCTCGATTGGCAGGCTCAGCTTGAGTACTTTTCGCCTCACTACCGGGCGGTGGCACTCGATCTGCGCGGTCACGGTCTGAACGTGCAGGAGGGGGCGCTCGATGTCCCCTCACTGGCCGATGATGTGGTGCATTGGCTTGACGATCAGCCGGGGCAGGTGGTCATCGTCGGCCTCTCGCTGGGGGCCATGGTGGCGCTCGAGGTGGCGCTGGCGCGCCCCTCGCGCATCGAAGGCATGATGCTGATCAATGGCTTTGCCGAGTTTTCCCTCGACAATGAGGCCGATCGGGCGCGTTTTGCCCAGCGCCTCAAGTGGTTGCGCTGGGTCGGCATGTGGCCGCTCGCTTGGTGGCTCGGGCGCGAGCTGTTTCCCCTGCCCGAGCAGGGGGCGCTGCGTCACACCTTCCGCCAGCGTTTTCGGCGCAACCGCAAGCGGGTCTACCGGGCGCTGCTCGAGGCGCTGCCCGGTTGGAGCGTGCGGGCGCGCCTCTCCGGCCTGACCATGCCGGTGGCGCTGGTGTCGAGCACGGTGGATTACCTGCCGCTGGCCAGCCGGGTGGCGCAGTTTGCCTCCTTGCCCGATGGCCGGATCTTCACCCCCGAGGGGCGCCATGCCTGGCCAGCGGAAGATCCGGCGGCCTGCAACCAGCTGCTGGAGCGGTTTCTGACCGACATCCACTACTACTGATGAGACGATGAGGGAGTCAAAACGGCGATGAACGAGCGTCTGTTGACCGGCGTGCTGGTCCTGACCCTGGGGGCCTGCGCCCAGCAGAGTGTGGCCCTGCATCAACAGGGGGGCAGCACCCGGCTGGCCATGAATGAGGGCCCCGTGCTGGATCTTGGGGCGCACTGCGACGGCGGGGTGAAGGTGCAGGCGCACAGCACCCCGGCCGACGGCCTGCTCACCCTGGTGAGCCTTGGCCAATATCACCCTTCCCCCGAGGTGCAGTGCCGCGAGCGCTGAGCCTGCCCCAGCAACGAAGAGCCCGGCGATGCCGGGCTCTTTTTTTGCTCACGGTTTTGCGCCGTGCGTCAGGGGGCCTCGCCGCAGCAGGGGCAGTCGGCGCGTCTTGGCAGGCGCAGGGGGCGAAATTGCCCCGAGAGGCCGTCGATGAGCAGCATGCGGTGGGTGAGCGGCTCGCCGCAGCCGGCCAGGATCTTGATGGCCTCGAGTGCCTGCACGCTGCCGACCAGACCGACCACGGGGGCCAGCACCCCGGCCTCGACGCAGGTGAGGGCCTGCTCGCCGAACAGCTGGCTCAGGCACTCGTAGCAGGGCTCCCCCTCGTGCCAGAGAAAGCTGCACACCTGCCCCTCGAAGCGGATGGCGGCCCCGCTCACCAGCGGCACACGATGGGCGCGGGCGCGGCGGTTGAGCAGGTTGCGGGTGGTCAGGTTGTCGCTGCAATCGAGAATGAGGTGATGGCTGGGCAGCAGGGCATCGAGCAGCGCCGCATCGGCCTGCGCCTGGGTCGCCTCGACCGTCAGATAGGGGTTGAGGGCGCGCAGGGCGGTGGCGGCAGAGGTCACCTTGGGCTGGCCGAGGCGGGCATCGCAGTGCAGCACCTGGCGCTGTAGGTTGGAGCGCTCCACCACGTCGAAATCCACCAAGGTGAGGTGCCCCACACCGGCCACCGCCAGGTATTGGGCGGCGGCGCAGCCGAGACCGCCGGCGCCGATCACCAGCACCCTGGCCTGCTTGAGCGCCTCTTGCCCTTCGAAATCAAACGACTTGAGGATGATCTGGCGGTTGTAGCGCAGCAGCTCGTCGTCCGAGAGGATGTCGCTCACAGCAGCAGGCTCCCGAACGGCTCGACCGTCACCGTCTCGCCGGCCTCAACCCGGCCGCGCTCGCGCTCCAGCACTATGTAGCAGTTGGCGCGGGTCAGGGAGCTAAAGACGCCCGAGTCCTGGGAGCCGGTGCTGCGCACCACCAGACCGCTGGCGGTGCTCTCGAGGATGCCGCGCTGGAAATCGAGGCGCCCCGGCGCCTTCTTGAGGGGCTCGGCGGCGGTGGCCGCAAGGCGCAGCGGAGGGCGCACGCTCTCGCCGGCCAGCACGGCCAGGGCCGGGCGCACCAGCTGATCGAAGGTGACCAGGGCCGAGACCGGGTTGCCCGGCAGGCCGAAGAAGCGGGTATGGCCGAGGTGGCCGAAGGCAAACGGCTTGCCCGGCTTGATGGCGAGCTTCCAGAAGTCGATTTCGCCGAGCTCTTCGAGCAGCTGCTTGGTGTAGTCGGCCTCGCCGACCGAGACCCCGCCCGAGGTGATCAGGGCATCGGCCTCCTGCTGGGCGCGCAGGAAGGCGGCGCGCAGGGCGTCCGGGACGTCGGGGATGATGCCAAGATCGAGCACCTCGACCTGCAACCGCTCGAGCATGGCGCGCACCCCGTAGCGGTTGGAGTCGTAGATCTCGCCGTGGGCCAGCGGCGTGCCGACCGGCTTGAGTTCATCGCCGGTGCTGAGCAGGGCCACCTTCAGGCGGCGGCGCACGGTGACGGTGGCGATACCGAGGGAGGCAAGCAGCGGCAGCTCGCGCGCGGTGAGGCGCAGGCCGGCGGCGAGCACGGTGGCGCCTTGGGCGATATCCTCGCCGCGGCGGCGCACATGCTGCCCCGGCTGCGCCTTGACCAGAAAGCGCACCCGGTTGCCGTCGGCCTCGGTCTCCTCCTGCATCACCACGCTGTCGGCCCCTTCCGGCAGGGCGGCGCCGGTCATGATGCGCACGCAGTGGCCCGCCTCGCAGGCCGCGCCATAGGCCCCCTCGCAGCCAAGCGGGTGGCCGGCCAGGGCGCGCCCTTGCAGTTGCAGGGTGTCTGTGGCCGCCAGATCGCCGCTGCGCAGGGCATAGCCATCCATCGCCGAGTTGTCGAAGGGGGGCACGTCCATGGGGGAGACGATGGGCTCGGCCAGCACCCGGCCGAGGGCCTGGCCAATGGGCAGCGACTCGGTGCCGGCAACCGGGGAGAGGGCGGCCAGCATGGCGCGCAGGGCATCGTCCAGGGGACGCAGTGAGGAATGACCCATGGGGCCTCCTTGTAGACAGGCACGGGAAAGGGGGAATTATCCCAAAAAAGGGGGCCGATGGGCAGGCTATCGTAGGAGGTAGCCTGCAATCTCCTTGCAATATCCGGCGCTTGCGCTTTTACTAGGCAGCCGGTAGAACCCCCAATCCGTAGAGAGTGAACCATGAGTGATCTGAGCCCACAAGCCCGTCTGGTCCGCGATGCCCTGGTGGCCCAGGGTCTTGAGACCCCGCTGGCCCCCAATGGTCTGAGCCGTGACGAGAAGCGCGAACGGATCGAGGCGCACATGCGCGCCATCATGGAGACGCTCGAGCTGGATCTGCGGGACGACAGCCTGGCCGAGACGCCGCACCGCATCGCCAAGATGTACGTGGGGGAGATCTTCGCCGGGCTCGATTACGCCAGCTTTCCTAAGGTGACGGTGATCGAGAACAAGATGCAGGTGGACGAGATGATCATGGTGCGTGACATCACCCTGACCAGCACCTGCGAGCACCATTTTGTGACCATCGACGGCTTCGCCCACGTGGCCTACATTCCGCGCGGCAAGGTGATCGGCCTCTCCAAGATCAACCGCATCGTGCAGTTCTTCGCCCGTCGCCCGCAGGTGCAGGAGCGCCTCACCCAGCAGGTGCTGCTGGCATTGCAGACCCTGCTCGGCACCCAGGATGTGGCCATCAGCATCACCGCCACCCACTACTGCGTGAAGGCGCGCGGGGTGCAAGATGCCACCTCGGCCACCACCACCACCTCTTTGGGCGGGGTGTTCAAGACCCAACCCGATACCCGGGCCGAGTTTCTCGGCGGCCTGCGCGCCGCACGCTGAGCCTGACCGCCATGAAAAAGCCCCGCACTGCGGGGCTTTTTGTTGGGGCGGATCGCTTAGCTGAGCCCGATGATGTCGCCATGCTCGTCGATGTCGATGTGGCGATAACCGGGCAGGCTGCCGAGCCCCGGCATGGTCATCACCGGGCCGCACAATACATAGATGAAGCCGGCACCGGTGCAGGCGACCAACGCCTCCACCGGCAGGACGAAGCCGGTCGGTACCCCCTTGAGGGCCGGATCATGGCTGATCGAAAGCGGCGTCTTGGCCATGCACAGTGAGAGGTGATCGAGCCCCTGCTGGCTCAGCATCTCCAGCTGGGCCTTCGCGGTGTCGCTCAGGTGCACACCGCTCGCCCCATAACCGCGCTCGGCCAGGGTGGTGAGCTTGTCGCGCAAAGGCAGGGCCGAGGGGTAGAGCCAGCGCGGAGCCGAGCCCTGGATGGCGGCCTCGATCACGGCGTCGGCCAGGGTGGTGGCGCCCGCGCCCCCCTTGGCGAAGGCCTCGCTGAGGGCGGCTGAGCGGGCTCCGGCCAGACAGGCCTGGGTCATCACCCAGTTGAGCTCCTCGTCGCCATCTTCCGGGAAGCGGTTGAGGGCCACCACCACCGGCATGCCGTAGCGGCGGGCATTGCCGATGTGCCAGCGCAGGTTCTCCATCCCCAGCTCCAGCAGCTGCTGGTTGGGGGCGGTCAGTTCAGCGGGAGGGCGCTGGCCTGGGGCAAAATCGAAGGCGCCGCTGTTGGCCTTGATGCCGCGCAGGGTGGCGACCAGCACCACGCAGGCCGGTTGCAGGCCGCTCTGGCGCGCCTTGATGTGGAAGAACTTCTCAAGCCCCATGTCGGTGCCAAAGCCCGCCTCGGTCACCACGTAGTCGGCGTGACGCAGGGCGATGCGATCGGCGATCACCGAGGAGTTACCGTGGGCAATGTTGGCAAAGGGGCCGGCATGCACCAGCACCGGGGTCTGCTCGCTGGTCTGCATCAACGTCGGGGCGATCGCCTGTTTGAGGAGGGCGGTCATGGCGCCGGCCACCTCCAGATCTTCGGCGGTGATCGGGGAGCCGTCGACCGCCTCAGCCAGCCGGACTCGGCCGATGCGGGCACGCAGATCATGCAGATCGCTGGCCAGGGCCAGGATGGCCATCAGCTCGGAGGCGGCGGTGATGATGAAGCGTCCCTGCCGCTCGACCGCCGTCTCGTCGCCCAGCCCCAGCGTGACCCGGCGCAGGGCGCGGTCGTTCATGTCGACCACCCGTGGCCAGAGAATATGGCCGATGTTGAGGCGCGGCAGGCCGGTTTGCGCGGTGAAGTCATCACCGAGCTTGCGCTCATGGTAGAGGCGAGCATCCAGGGCGGCGGCGGCCAGGTTGTGGGCGGCGCCGACCGCGTGAATGTCGCCGGTCAGGTGCAGGTTCATCGCCTCCATCGGCACCACCTGGGCATGGCCGCCCCCAGCGGCGCCCCCCTTGACCCCGAACACGGGGCCGAGGCTCGGCTGGCGCACGCAGGCGATCGACGAGGCCCCGCGCCGGTTGAGGCCCATGGAGAGCCCCAGCGTGGTCACCGTCTTGCCCTCCCCGAACGGGGTCGGGGTGATGGCGCTGACCAGGATCAACTTGCCGCGCTCGGCCTTCGGCTCGCGCAGCAGGGCCGGGTCGATCTTGGCCATGTGGCGACCGTAGGGGTGAACAAAGCGAGAGGGGATGTCGAGACGCACGGCCAGCGCATCTGCTTCCAGCAGGGTGCTGTGGCGGGAGAGGGCGATATCGCTTAGCATCGGACTCCTTGTTGGATCTGCGTTCCAGAATGAAATATGGATGGTTTGCGAGCGCCTAGTGTATCACCTGGGGGAACTCCGTGAGTGACAATATATTATCCAAGGATGAGGGGGGCGCCACCGTCCTCATCGAGCTCGATCTCAACGCCCTCTACCACCCTCCCAAGGCGCCGCTGACGGCGCTCTCCTTGTTGGGGGCGCTGGCCCCCCTGTTCGGTTTTGGCTGGCAGGCGCTGACCCAGGACAGGGAGAGCCACTTGCGGGCCGAGCTACGCCGGCGGATCCGCAAGGAGCGCACCGATCTGGCCAACCTCACCCTGACGCTGCAACTGGCGGCCCTGCTCGAGTGCCACCGGCTGCGTATCCACCTGCCTGCGCCGGTACCGGCCGACCTGCTGGCGCAGCTTCGTCACCGGCTGCCGGGGTGGCAGTTGGCCGGTGAGGAGAGGGTGCTGAGTGCGCAGTGGGTCGGCGCTTCCTCGTCAGCCCCGGCTCAGCCGGCGCCCTGATCCCAGTAGTGGGGGGCGGCAAAGCGCTGCTCGATGAAGTCGATAAACAGACGCACCTTGGCCGAGACGAAGCGGCGGTGCGGGTAGATGGCGCACAGTGGCATCGGTTCGGGTTGCCACGCGCCGAGCACGGGCACCAGCTCGCCACGGCGCAGTGGCTCGCCGACGATGAAGCTGGGTTGCAATATGATCCCCATGCCGTCGATGGCCGCCCGGGTCAGGGCGACGCCGTTGTTGGTGCGTAGCGGCCCCTTTGGTTTGAGCAGCACCCGCTCCTCACCACGGCGCAGCACCCACTCGGGCTGGCTCAGTCCATAGACGAGGCAGTCGTGCTGGCGCAGATCCTCCGGGGTAAGGGGCGTGCCGTGGCGCGCCAGATAGGTCGGGCTGGCGCACAGCAAAATTCGCATCATGGCCAGCGGCCGCGCCACCAGTGAGGAGTCGGGCAGATGACCGATGCGCAGCGCCAGATCGAACCCCTCTTCCACCAGTGCCACCCGCCGATCGCTGTAGTCGATGTCGAGGTTCAGATCCGGGTAGCGAGCACGAAATTCGGGCAGGATGGGGGAGAGGTGCAGATAGCCAAAGTCCATCGGCACCGAGAGGCGCAAAGTGCCTTGCGGCTGCTGGCTGTGGCGGGTCAGCTGGCTGTGGGTCTCTTCCAGCTCGGCCAGCAGGGCCACGCAGCGCTGGTAGTAGAAGTGGCCGGCCTCGGTCGGGGTGACCCGGCGGGTGGTACGCGAAAGCAGCCGGGTCGAGAGCGACTCTTCGAGCTGCTGCATCAGCTTGGAGGTCATGGCCACCGAGATGCCGAGCTGGGCGGCTGCCTTGGTAAAGCTCTGGCTCTCGACCACCTTGACGAAGGTACGCATCGCCGAGAACTGCTCCATTATTGACCTCTGGTTGATAATTGACCCATAGATCGCAAGATTATCACACTCAGAGCTGGGTGGGGGATGAGGGGGGCCATTTTGCCGATGGGATCACAATGGGGGCTTGTTTGGCTCTATTGTGATGGGGCATCCGGCGTGATGCGGGGCCGCGCAGGTGTTGATATATCGCTCACTGCCCCCCCGATGGTGATTGTGGGTCACCCCGGTTTTCGCTAAAACGGGATCTCCCGCGCCAGCTCCATGTGGAGAGCACTGGCCCACCGTTCGTATCAAGGAGGCTGGCGTTGCATCATATCGGCGTTGAGCACCGCTTCTTTCATCATTTCACCGCCGAGGGGACGACCCCGGATCTCTGCATCCTGCTGGTGACCCACCTGCTACCGGATCGGCCGCTCTTTATCGAGACGCTGGCGCAGATCGGCCGTATCGGCGCCATCTTGCCCAAGCCTAAGTCGATCCATGCCGACACCCTGGCCTGGGTGGCGCGCCAGTACCCCATCATCGAGCTGGATCGCCGCTGGACCGCCTCGCCGGGGGATGTGCTGGCGCGTGTGCTGCCGCTGCTGCGGCCCCATGAGCGGCTGCTCATTCTCGACATCGGCGGTTACTTTGCCACGACGCTGGCGGCGCTGCACCGCGCCTTGGGGGAGCGCTTCCTCGGGGTGGTGGAGATGACCGAGAATGGCCACCAGCGTTATGAGGCGCAGGCTGCCCCGCAGGTGCCTGTGCTGTCGGTGGCGCGCAGTTTTCTCAAGCAGGCCGAGGATGTGCAGATTGGCCTGAGCGTGGTCTATTCGGCCGAATCCTTGGCGCGCAGCCTCAATCGCACCTTTAACGCTTGCCAGGCGGCCCTGTTTGGTTATGGCAAGGTGGGCCACAGCATCGCTGCCGAGCTGCGCCGGCGCAACCTCTGGCTCGATCTGGTGGAGACCTGCCCGCTGCGCCAGGTCGAGGCGCTCTCCCACGGTTTTCACCTCGCCGACAAGGCCAGTGCGCTGGCCCGGGCCGAGCTGCTGATCTGCGCGACCGGCAACGGCGCTCTCTCCAGTGCCGATCTGTTGCTGCTGCAAGATGGCGCCATGCTGGCCTCGGTCACCTCGGCCGACGATGAGTTTGCCTTCACCCTGGCCGAGCTGGGCTGGCCGAGTCAGGAGATTTGCCATCGGGTGTTGCGCCTTGCTCGCCCCGATGGCACCTTCATCTACCTGCTCAATCGCGGGGAAGCGGTCAACTTCGTCCACGGCGCCGTGATCGGGGAATATGTCTATCTAGTGCTGGCCGAGATCATCGAGGGGGTCAGGCTGCTGGCGACCCGCCAACGAGCGGGTGGGCTGCATGAGCTGCCCACCGCGGTGATGCGCGACATAGCGCGGCTCTGGCTGGCCGACTTTCATGGAGTTAAGGGATGAAACCGAGAATCGAGATCCGTTATTGCACCCTGTGCCGCTGGATGCTGCGCGCCGCTTGGCTGGCCCAGGAGCTGCTTTCCACCTTTGACGGCGAGCTGGGCGAGGTGGCGCTGGTGCCGGCCAGCAAGGGGGAGTTTCGCATCCTGGTCGACGGGGTATTGGTGTGGGATAGGGTGACGGACAACGGCTTTCCCGAGGCCAAGGAGATCAAGCAGCGGGTGCGCGATGTCATCGCCCCGGAGCGGGATCTGGGGCACAGCGATCGCCGGCCCCAGTAAGTGTTATTGAACTTGAGTCTTCGGCCACGGCAGCAGGTCGAGCGCCCGGTAACACCAGCCCAGCAGGGGGGTATGAAACAGCCAGGCCGCCACCAGCAGGGTCAGCGGCAGGGCGCCACACAGGATGTCGCTCAACCAGTGGGCGCCGCTGAGCAGGCGCGGGGTGGCGAGCACGGCCAGCAGTGGCAGCAGCCAGACCAGCTGACGGCGCTCAAAGCGGTAGCAGGCAAAGAGCGCGAAGGTCAGAAAACCGATGCCGTGATCGCTTGGAAAGGAGCCGGAGGAGGCGTCCTTGGTGTGCAGATCGGGCACCAGAGTGGTCACCCGCAGCGCCATCTCGTGCACTAGGGTGGGGCTGGGACGCTCCACCGGCAGCAGCTTACCGAGCGCCACTTGCAGCGAGAAGCTGCCGGCCATCAGCAGGATCAGCAGCAGCAGGTAGTGACGCTCCCCCCTGTGGGTCTGCCGGGCATGTTGCAGCACCAGCAGCCCCATGGTGAGGGCGATGGCGCCATCCACCCAGCGCTGGTTGGCGCGAGCCACCAGATAGGCCCAGCTCGGGTGGCGCAACCACTCATTGGTCAGGTGAAACAGGGCCTCGTCGATGCCTTGCCAGGCGCCCAGCCACCAGCTGGTGAACAGGAGCAGGGCCAGCAACTGATAGCCCCCCCACAGACGAAAATTCCAATGTGATGCCATGCAATCCTCTCTTTATTGGTCGATGGACACTCTTTTCGGTGCGTGATCGGCGTAAAAGAGAAAATTCTAGTGATTGACATCACAATAACAATCGCCTTGCGGGGACAAAATCTTTAGCAATTGTTACAGCCGCGCCGCCGCCCCTTCCTGGTGCGGGGTGATGTAGCGCTGCCGCTTGCTCACTTTGAGGTGGGCCAGGCTGACCCACACCAGGCCGTCGATGCAGTGGCCAAACGCCGGATCGACCCCGAAGTCGAGAAACTGCACGCCGCCCGGCTCGCACAGATCCGCGTACTGTTTGTAAAGAGGGGGGATGGCGCAACCGAGGTTGCCCAACTGCGCCTTGAGCTCGGCCAGTGCCTGACGGTACTGGGGCGCGGGCAGGGGGCTCGGCTGTGCCCGTGGATAGGGGCGATAGGAGCGGGCCAGTACCTCGTCGGCACCGAAGTGGCGCTCGAAAAAGTGGACCAGCAGCGCGCGCGCCGCCTCGGGCAGGGTGCCCGAGATGGAGACGGGGCCGTAGAGGTAGCGGTACTCGGGGTGACGGGCCAGCACGGCGCCGATGCCGTACCAGAGGTAGTCCAGACCGCGCTTGCCCCAGTAGGCGGGCTGGATAAAGCTGCGGCCCAGCTCCACCGCCTGCTCGAGCCGCCCGTGCATGGCCGGGGTGAAGGCAAACAGGGTGTGGCCGTAGAGGCCGGCTTCGCCCAGCTCGCGCAGGGTCTCGCCGACCGGGGCGAAGCGGTAGGCGCCGACCACCTCGAGGGCGGCCGGGTCCCACAGCAGCAGATGGCGGTAGTGATCGTCAAAGCCATCCAGATCGCGGCGCTTGCCGGTACCTTCTCCCACCGCCCGAAAGGCGATCTCGCGCAGCCTTCCCAGTTCGCGCAGCACGCAGCTGTGCGCCTCTCCCTGGCGGCGGTAGAGGCGGATCTGCTGGCCATCCGGGGTCAGGCCGAGCAGCTCGCAGCGCTCGATCGCCTGCTTGAGGCGGCTGCGCTCCTCGGGCAGGGCGATGGGGGATTCGGTCGCCAGCCGCGGCATTTTACCGCGGCCGATGCGGTAGAGATCGCTGCGCACCAGGCGGGCGGCCAGCGCCGGCGCTAGGCTGTCGAGTTGGGTCGGCGCCAGCCGCCGGCCAACGGTGACGGTCAACTGTTGGCCGCGCTGGCGGAACATCTCATCGACCAGCAGCAGGCCGGAGAGGGGGCGTGAAAGCCAGGAGCTGAGATAAAAGCGTGGGCTGTTGCGCCCGGCCAGGTGCAGGGGCACCAGCGGGGCTCGGGTGCGCCGGGCCAGCTTGATAAAGCCGCTGCTCCATTGGCCGTCGCGCACCCCCTTGGGGCCGAGGCGGGAGACTTCGCCGGCGGGGAAGATGATGAGCGCCCCCTCCTGCTCCAGATGCTCCCCCATGGCGCGCAGCGCCTCGCGCGGGGTCTTGCCACCCAGGTTGTCGACCGGCAGCAGCAGCGGGCGCAGCGGGGGAATGGCCCACAGCAGCCGGTTGGCGACGATCTTCACGTCCGGGCGCAGCCGCCCCAGCAGGCGCAGCAGGGCCAGCCCGTCGAGGGAGCCGATCGGATGGTTGGCCACGACGATGACCCGGCCCCGGCTGGGCAGGTTCTCGAGCTGGGCCTCGCTCACCCTGACATCGAACTCGAGGTGGCTCAGCGCCTGCTCGACAAAATCCATGCCGCGCAGGTGCGGGTAGTCGGCGGCGAAGCGCTGGAACTCATCTTCGTGCAGCAGATGGCGCAGCAGCGGGCGCAGCAGGCTGGGGAGCGGAGCGGTGGGGAAGTGTTCGCTCAGCAGGGCATCGACACTGAACATGGGACAACTCCTTGGTGTTGTCCCGAGAGGATCGCCCCTCCCTATGACAGGGAGGGGTCAGGGGGATGACGCTTTGGTGTCAATCCTGGCGCCAGGCGGCGGTCAGGCGCACCAGCTCGACCAGCGTCTGCACCGCCTTCTCCATGGAGGGGACGGGGATGAACTCGTGCTTGCCGTGGAAGTTGTGGCCGCCGGTGAAGAGGTTGGGGCAGGGCAGCCCCATGAAGGAGAGGCGGGCGCCGTCGGTGCCGCCGCGGATCGGGGTGATCTTGGGCTGCACGTCGGCGGCGATCATCGCCTGGCGGGCCAGCTCGACGATGTGCATGTGCGGCGCTATCTGGCTCTTCATGTTGTAGTAGTTGTCGCTGATGGTCAGTTCGATGCGGGCCTCGTGATAGCGGCGGCGCAGCTCGGTCACCCGCTCCTCCAGCAGGGCCTTGCGGGCGGCAAAGCCCGCCTCATCGAAGTCGCGGATCAGGTAGTGCAGGGTGGTCTCCTCGACCGTGCCCTGGCTGCTGACCAGGTGGAAGAAGCCCTCATAGCCCTCGGTGCACTCCGGCGTCTCGTCGGCCGGCAGGAAGGTGTGGAACTGGGCGGCCAGGGTCTGGCTGTTGAGCAGGGTGTCCTTGGCGCTGCCCGGGTGCACGTTGTTGCCGATAAAGCGCACCGTGGCGCTGGCGGCGTTGAAGTTCTCGTATTCGAGCTCGCCGAGCGGGCCGCCATCGACCGTGTAGGCCCAGCGCGCCTGGAAGCGATCGAGCGGGAAATGGTCGGCGCCGCGGCCGATCTCCTCATCCGGCGTGAAGCCGAGCCACAGATCGCCGCGCGGGGTCTCGGGGTGGGCCAGCAAGGTTTCGACACAGGTGATGATCTCGGCGATCCCCGCCTTGTCATCGGCCCCGAGCAAGGTGGTGCCGTCGGTGGTGATGAGATCTTGCCCCAGGTAGTGCTTAAGGCAGCGGAACTGGCGCAGGGAGAGCACCTCATCCCCCTTGCCAAGGCAGATGTCGCCGCCTTGGTAGTTCTCGACCAGCTGCGGGCGAACTTCGCGCGCCTCGTAGTCGGCGGTGTCCATGTGGGCGATGAGGCCGATGGCGGGCGCCTGCGGCTGATTGCCGGGCAGAAGTGCGGTCAGGTAACCGTTGTCGTCGAGCACCACCTCGGCCAGCCCGAGCGCCTTGAGCTCGGCATGCAGCGCCCGGGCAAATTCCAGCTGGCCGGGGCTGCTTGGGCAGCTGTTCTGACTCGCATCGGAGCGGGTGTGAAAGGAGACATAGTGAAGAAAACGATCGACGACTCGGCTCATGGCATGGCTCTGCTCAATACAACGAAGCAGTCATTATGCGGAGCCGATCACGGAAAAACCTTGTTCCAGAACAGGGTTTGTGAAGGCAATCCTCATCTTGGGTAACAAGCAGGTAACGATTGACCGGCATGACCACGGGGGTGTTTTTTGCGCCCGCGCCTATTTTTTTGGCGCCGCTTGCTGGTATGGTCGGGACTCACCCTATGTTGCGGCAAGGAGCCATCCATGGAACACGTAGCCCTCTATCAGCAGTGGCAGGAGAACCAGCTTGACGAAGTGGCGGCCTTGACGCTGCTGCGCTGGGTCGAGGAGTGGTGTGCCAGCGCCCCCGAGCACCGGCTCAATGACCAGGGTAGCTTGCTCACCGTCGATCTCTACTGGCCCGCG
Organism: Aeromonas simiae; assembly: GCF_014892695.1. NCBI lineage: Bacteria > Pseudomonadati > Pseudomonadota > Gammaproteobacteria > Aeromonadales > Aeromonadaceae > Aeromonas > Aeromonas simiae. The sequence continues at coordinate 2,070,007 of NZ_CP040449.1, read as the reverse complement.
CGCAGCGACAAGCCGCTGCTTCAGGTCGACGGTTTTGGTCGCATCTGGTTCTATCACGACCGGCTCGGCAGCGATGGGTTGTTGCGGGCGCTGGAGGGCCATTTTGGCGATGTGTTCGGCGAGCTGGAGCCGGGGCCAGTGAGCTGTTTGAGACCTAAATTCTGGCAGGGGGCATTGCCCGAACTTTCGCAGCTTCTCAAACAGCATCTTTGACGGTTTTTTTGATTGTCACCGCCCCTTCGGTGTGTGTAAACTCCGCGCCGATCTTGCGTCGCGCCCGTGTGCGCCCGAGGTCAAGCGCCTTTTAGGGCGAGGCATGCAGAAACGCCAGACACTGCAGGGGTTTTGGTTTCTTTAATACCGGTTGGGAGCCGGTATCAGGGAGAACAGCAGTCACGCAATGACATCACCTGACCGAATGAGCGACGCGGCTCAACACTCTTCCCTTGTCATGGGCGGTCAATGGTGTCTGGCAGTACTGCAGTGCGGTGTCGCTAACCCGTTTGCAAACGTGAACGGGTGCCTCGTCCCCTCTCTGGAAACCCCCCTCGTCGATGGCTCTGCGGCCAACCGGATGAGTCGGCAGCGTGGCAACAGCTGTCGCCATCAAAGCGTCGCGGAATACTGATTTAAGTATCCCCCGCATACCGTTGAGCTTGATGTAAAGCCACAAGCCCCACATCAAGACTCGTTACTTCCCAAAATCCACCAGGCAGCCTTGGCTTGCCGCAAATGGTCTGGATGTGATCGAGGGTAACGAAGGCGGCTCACGCCGCTCATTAGCGAGGCATAGCCCATGACTAACTGGTCCAGCAAGGACTCTCTCAAGGTCTACAACGTCCCCTACTGGGGAGCCGGTTTCTTCGGCATCAATGAAGAGGGGCACGTCACCGTCGCTCCGGACAAGTCCCGTCCTGACGCCAAGATCGTCATCTCCGATGCCATCGAGCAGCTGCGTCAAGCCGGCTTGACCACCCCCGTGCTCCTGCGCTTCCCCGACATCCTCAAGAGTCGGGTCGATGCCCTGTTCAACGCCTTTGGTCAGGCCATCGAGAAGTCGGGTTACGAGGGTGACTACCTGTGTGTTTACCCCATCAAGGTGAACCAGCAGCGTCGCGTTATCGAGACCATCAGCTCCGCCTACACCGACAAGCCGCGCCTTGGCCTGGAGGCCGGCTCCAAGCCAGAGCTGCTGGCGGTGCTCTCCCATCATCACGAGCAGGGCTCGGTGATCGTCTGCAATGGCTACAAGGATCGCGAGTACGTGCGCCATGCACTGCTCGGCAACCTGATGGGCCACAAGGTGGTGATCGTCGTTGAGAAGCCCTCCGAGCTGGATCTGGTGCTGGACGAATCCAAGCGTCTCAACATCCGTCCGCACATCGGCGTGCGTGCCAAGCTGGCCTCCACCGGCTCGGGCATGTGGGAGTCAAGCGGTGGGGCCATGTCCAAGTTCGGCCTGAGCGCGACCCAGATCCTCAACCTCATCGAGAAGCTGCGCAGCGTCGGCAAGCTCGATTGCCTCGAGCTGCTGCACTTCCACCTGGGCTCCCAAATCGCCAACATCCGCGATATTCAGGGCGGGGTGCGCGAGTGTGGCCGCTTCTATGCTGAACTGCGCCGTCTGGGCGCCAACGTCAGCATCGTCGACGTCGGTGGCGGCCTTGGTGTGGACTACGAGGGCACCCGCTCGCAGAGTCACTGCTCGGCCAACTACAGCCTGTCTGAGTACGCCAACAACGTGGTGTGGGGCATCGGCGACGTGTGCCGCGAGTTTGACTTGCCGCACCCGACCATCATCAGCGAGTCGGGCCGGGCCCTGACCGCGCACCACGCCGTGCTGGTCACCAATGTGATCGGGGCCGAAGGGGTGAAGATGAACGAGATCGGCGCTCCGGGCGAGGATGAGCCGACCATCTTGCAGAACATGTGGCAGAGCTGGCTGGATCTGCATGAGGACGATCCCTCCCTGCTGGAGATCTTCCACGACTCCCAGGCCGATCTGGCGGACGTCAACGTCCAGTACACCATGGGGCTGCTCAACCTCGAGCAGCGCGCCTGGGCCGAGAGCCTGCGTCAGAACATCAGCTTGGCCATCAAGGAGCGCCTCAACCCGGTCAACCGTAACCACCGGGATCTGGCCGACCAGTTGAGCGAGCAGCTGGCGGACAAGTGCTTCGTCAACTTCTCCCTGTTCCAGTCCCTGCCGGATGCCTGGGGGATTGGCCAGGTGTTCCCGGTGCTGCCGCTGGCCGGTCTCGATCGCCCGCTCACCCGTCGCGGCATCCTGATGGACATCACCTGCGATTCTGACGGCCAGGTGGAGCATTACGTGGATGGCCTCGGGGTCGAGACCACCCTGCCGATGCCCGAGTATGGCGAGAACGAGGATTGCCACATCGGCTTCTTCTTGGTCGGTGCCTATCAGGAGATCCTGGGGGATCTGCACAACCTGTTCGGCGACACCCACTGTGCCGAGGTCTCGCTGGGCGAGAACGGCGAGATGGACATTCGCAACATAGTGCGCGGTGACACGGTCGATCAGCTGCTGCGTTACGTGAACATCGATCCGTCGGTCATTCGCGAGAACTATCAGAAGATTGCCAACCACCCCTCTCTGTGCCCGGAGACCCGCAAGGCACTGCTCGACGAGCTCGAACTCGGCTTGCAAGGTTATGCCTATCTGGAAGAGGAGTGATCCCATCAGGGATGACGAAGTGCAATAAGATGACGGCGCCTGCGGGCGCCGTTTTTCATGGATAAAAAAAGCTCCGCAAGGGCGGAGCGAAGTATACACAGATGACAGAAACACAGCTTGACGACTGCGGGGCCATTGTCTGCGCAATCCTCAGTGGCGCCACTTGTCAGATGTGACAGGTGGCGGCGGATGACGGTCTATTCCTACGGCAGGTCAGACAGAGTCTGTCGGAGGCATGAGCAAGGGCGCGCGGGCCGGCAACGGGAACAGGCGCTGCCGCGCGGGTGCCGGTAGGGCAGAAGGGGAGGGGGATGAAGGAGAGAAGGGGCTGTATGGGGGCTGTTCTGGAACCCAAAAAAGGAGGAGACTGACACGCTCGTTCAGTTTGGATTCAGGCTGTGGCGAAAGGGCTAAACTAGAATCCGTGCTCTCAAGACCCAAGGAGATCTCTTCATGTCATTGCGATTGTTGTGTAGCGCCGTGTGCGGCGCCCTCTTGGCAGGCGGCGCCGCCCATGCGGCTGAGCCGGCCAAGTCCGCTATTTTGTTTGAAAACGTTCGCATCTTCGATGGCAAGGGGAGTTCTCTGAGCGCCCCCTCCTCGGTGCTGGTGGAAGGTAACCTGATCAGCAAGATCAGCCAGGGCGAGATCAAGGTCGAAGGCGACGTGCAGCGCATCGACGGTCAGGGCAAGACCCTGATGCCGGGTCTCATCGATGCCCACACCCACCTGATGTTTGCCACCCTGCCGCAAATCGCGGTGCTGACCAACGACATCACCTTCACCACGGTGGCGGCGACCAAGGCTGCCAATGACATGCTGATGCGCGGCTTCACCAGCGCCCGTGATCTCGGTGGCCCCGTCTTTGGCCTCAAGAAGGGGATCGACATGGGGCTGACCAACGGCCCGCGCATCTGGCCGGCCGGCGCCATGATCTCCCAAACCGGTGGTCACGGTGACTTCCGTATGCCCAACGAGCTGCCGGCCCTGGAAGGGCAGTACTCCTTCGGTGAGAAGGCCAACGCGGCCATGGTGGCGGATAGCCCCGATGCGGTGCGCCAGCGTACCCGCGAGCAGCTGGCGCTCGGCGCCTCCCAGATCAAGGTGATGGCCGGCGGTGGTGTGGCTTCCAACTACGATCCCATCGACGTGGCCCAGTACTCGGTGCCGGAGATCCGCGCTGCCGTTGAGGCCGCTGACAACTGGGGCACCTACGTGACCGTGCATGCCTACACCCCGAAGGCCGTGCGTCAGGCCATCGAGGCCGGCGTCAAGTGTATCGACCATGGTCAGATGCTCGACGAAGACACCGCCAAGCTGATGGCCGAGAAGAAGATCTGGTGGAGCCTGCAGCCGTTTACCGACGATCGCAAGTCCCCCTTCCCGGAAGGCTCGGCGAACCGCCTGAAGCAGCTTGAGATGTACAAGGGCACCGATCACGCCTATGCCATGGCCAAGAAGTACGGCATCAAGACCGCATTTGGTACCGATGCCCTGTTCAGCGCCCAGGCCGCTGCCGATCAAGGCACCATGCTGGCCAAGATGAGCACCTGGTATACCCCGGCCGAAGTGCTGAAGATGGCCACCCACGACAACGCCGAGCTGCTGGCCCTCTCCGGCCCGCGCAACCCCTATCCGGGCAAGCTGGGTGTGGTGGAAGTCGGCGCCCTGGCCGACCTGTTGCTGGTCAACGGCGATCCGCTCAAGGAGCTCTCCCTGGTGGCCGATCCGGCAACCAACTTCAAGGTGATCATGAAAGACGGCAAGGTCTACAAGAACACCCTGTAAGCTATCTGGATGACAAAAGGCCCCTGAAGGGGCCTTTTTTTATGTCTGAATGCGGGAGCATGCGAGAGGTAGGCTGGCACAGGGCCGCACCTAGCTGGGTTTTCCCTCAGCCAGTTTGCGCTGGTAGTCGCGCTGAACGATGGCCAGCGCCTTGAGCGCCAGCTCGGTGGGGATCTGGTGGCTTTCGAGCAGCTCGATGAGATCGACGGCGAGCTGAACTTCCTTGGGCGCCTGCTCCAACGACATGGCACTTCCTCGACAAGATGAGACGGGGCGGAAGTATAGCGGGGGCGCGTGCCGCGCCCAAGCCTTCACAGATGCTGGCGCATCTCCCTGTCTATCTGCTCGCGCAGGGCCACCAGCTTCAGGGCATATTGCTCGAGCTGGTGCTGGGCGTCGGTTTCGGGCTGCCAGCTCGGCACCGGGCGCGGTTTGCCCTGCTCGTCCATCGCCACGAAGATGATGATGCAGTGGGTGGTCTTGTGGCGCTCGCAGGCGGCCGGGTGACGGCTGTAGACATCGACGGCCAGGTGCATGCTGGTGCTGCCGGTGTGGATCACCTGGGCGTGTACCTCGACCAGCTCGCCGATCTGGATGGGGCGGATGAAACGGATCCCCCCCACATACACGGTGACCGCGTAGCCACCGCTCCAGCCGGCGGCGCAGGCATAGCCCGCCTGATCAATCCACTTCATCACCATGCCGCCGTGCACCTTGCCGCCAAAAATGACGTCCGAGGGCTCGGCCAGAAATTGCAGGGTCAACTCTCTGGGCGGGGTCATCCTCTCTCCTTACTGTCGGTAATGCTTGCGAAACAGCTCCGCCTGTAGGCAGGCGGGCAGCTGGGAAAAATCGGGGCGCTTGTTGCCCTCGCGCTGGCCGAAGCGGGCGAAGTCGCGCTCGCACTCGGCCTGGCTCTTACCCTCTTTGACGCAGGCCTCCACCCGCTGGCGGCGTCCTGTATCGATGTACTGCTGCTGGGCGCTGATGCAGGCGGTGTCGAGGCGGGCCTGCTCGGCCTCCCTGTCCATGATAACGGCGCCGACGGGGGCCGCGAGCAGCAAACAGCCAAAGAGGATCTTCATCACACATCTCCTAATGGATAGTAGGAACAGGAGCAAACCACCCCCCTGTTCAACCCGGATTCAGTGACCGCCACCCAGTCTGACAGAGATGGGATGGAGGTCCTATGAGAAACATACTTGACCAACTGTTAGGGGGCGGCAAGACCTTGCCCCGCCGTGCGGGGGAGAAGTACCAGGGACAGCGGCAGGGGGCACTCGGTCTGCTGTTGGGCCATCAGAAGGCGCGTAAGTATCGCGACAAGGTGGCCACTTTGGGGGGGATCAGTGCACTGGGCAAGCTGGCCTACAGCCTCTATCGGGATTGGTTGCAGCAGCAGAAAGTATCCCCCCCGACTCACGTCATTCCACAGCCACTTCACATTTTGCAAGGCAATGCACTGGAGATCCGTGCCGATCTGCTGGTGCGCGCCATGATTGCGGCCGCTCGGGCCGATGGTCATGTCGATGAGGTTGAGCACGAGACGATCACCGGGCGTCTGACTGAGCTTGGCTTTGACAATGCCGCCCACTTTATCGGTCGGGAGCTGATGCGACCGCTCGATCCTTATCTTCTGGCCCGCGAGGTGACCGACATGGAGCAGGCCACCGAGGTCTATTTCGTTTCGCTGCTCGCCATTGAGGTGGATCACTTCATGGAGCGCGGTTACCTCGACGAACTGGCCAAGGCGCTGCGATTGGCGCCTGAGCTCAGAGCCCACATCGAGGCCAGGGTGGCGGCGCTGTAAGCCACGCCAAGACCCGGCTAAGAGGCGCCTCTTCCTCTGCCATGGGGGCCGCCCTGCGCGGTTCGCTGCTCGCGCCGGCAGGCGCTGCGCCCTTGCTGCTCACCACGCCATTTTCTTTGCTCGCGAGATAGGAGAGAGGCCAAAAGGGGCGCTACGCCACCGGGGGAATTCGTTTTTTCCTGTGCTCTTTATCATTCACATCTGATTCACGCAGCCGGGTACAGCATGGCGGAAATTGCACAGGAGACAGGTATGAAGCAGATACTCGATCAGTTGCTTGGCAGTGGTAAGGGGTGGCTCGAGCAGGGAGGCGAGCAACGTAAAGGGCAGGTGCAAGGAGCGCTGGCCGGCGGAGCACTCGGCCTGCTGCTGGGCAACAAGAAGATGCGAAAATATGGCGGCAAGGTGGCGGCGGTGGGCGGGGCGGCGGCCCTCGGTGGCCTTGCCTACAAGCTCTACAAGGATTGGCAGGCGCAGCAGCAAAGTGCCCCTGCTGGCCAGGTCTCTCCCCAGCCGCTTTCTGCCCTTGAGGGGCCCGCCCTCGATCAGCGGGCCGAGCTATTGGTGCGCGCCATGATAGCGGCCGCCCGCGCCGACGGTCATATCGACGAGCACGAGCGCGGCAAGATTGCCGCCCACCTGACCGAGCTGGGGCAGGGCGATGCGGCCCGCTTCATCGATCGGGAGCTGGCCCGTCCCCTCGACCCCCATGCCCTGGCCCGCGAGGTGACCGACATGGAGCAGGCCACCGAGGTCTATTTTGCCTCACTGCTCGCCATCGAGGTGGATCACTTCATGGAGCGCGGCTACCTCGATGAGCTGGCGCGGGCCCTGCAACTCGATGGGGATCTTAAGCGCAACATTGAAGCGCAGGTGGCGGCGCTCTAAGCGCCATGCGATGAGACAAGACCCGCCACGGCGGGTCTTGTCATGTCTGGGGGCAGAGGGCGCGGATCCAGCCGGCCAGGGTGGAGAGGGCCTGCTCCAGCTCCGGGCTCCAGGGAAGAGAGGCGTTCAGGCGCAGGCCGTGCTCGTGCTCGCCGCCCCCTGAGAAGAGCGCCCCTGGGGCAAGTGAAAACCCGGCAGCCAGCGCCTGGCGATGCAGAGCGCGGGTGTCGCAGCCGGGGGGCAGGGTGAGCCAGAGAAAAAAGCCCCCCTCGGGTTGGCTGAGGGTGACCGATTCGGGCAGCAGGGCCAGCAGGGCCGAGCGCATCTGGCTCATGCGCCGCGCCAGCGTGGTGCGCAGGCGGCGCAGGTGGGCGTCATAGCCCCCTTGGGTGAGCAGAGCGGCCAGGGCCAGCTGGCTTGGCACATTGGTCGCCAGGGTCGAGATGAGTTGCAGCCGCTCGATGCGCGGGGCGTACTGTCCGGCCACCACCCAGCCGACCCGAAAGCCCGGCGCCACACACTTGGAAAACGACGAGCAGAGCAGGCTGGTGCCCGCCTTGTCCCACGCCTTGAGGGGCAGGGGCCGCTCGCGCCCGAAATAGAGCTCCCCGTAGACATCATCCTCCACCACCGGCACCCGGTAGCGGGCCAGCAGCGCCATCAGAGCCGCCTTGTGTTCGTCACGCTGGGTGTGGCCGAGGGGGTGCTGCACGTTGGCCATCAGCCAGCACGCCTTGATGGGGCGATCGCGCAGGGCCGCCTCGAGCCGGCTCAGGCAGATACCGACCCCGGGGATCACCGGGATCTCCACCGCCCGCAGCTTGAGGCGCTCGATGGCTTGCAGGGCGCCGTAAAAGGTGGGGGACTCCACTACCACCCAGTCGCCGGGCTCGGTCAGGGCTTGCAAGCTCAAAGAGAGCGCCTCCATGGCGCCGGTGGTGATGATGATCTCGCCAGGGTCTACCGGCAGCCCGTGCCGGGCGTAGCGCTGGGCGATGGCACGGCGCAGCGCCTCGTTACCGGGAGGCAGATCGGTGACGGTGCTGAACGGATCGAGGCTGCGCATGCAACTGGCCAGCAGGCGGCCGAGGCGGGGCAGGGGGAACAGGTGGGGATCGGCCACTGCCATGCCGAGGGGCACCAGGTTGCGGGCCTTGCTCGCCTGCAACACCTCGAACACCAGATCGTTGATGTCGACGGCGCCGGTGTAGCGGGTCACCCCCATGGCGGTCGGCTGGCGCGCCGGGCTCCCCTTGACGTAGTAGCCGGATTGGGGACGCGCCTGCAACAGCCCCTGGCTTTCGAGCAGTTGATAGGCCTGCAATACCGTCATGGGGCTCAGGCGGTGGGCCTGGCAGCTCTGGCGGATGGAGGGGATACGCTCCCCCGGTTGCCAGACGCCGGCCTCGATCTGGGTGCGCAGTCGCTCGGCGAGATCGCGGTAGAGGGGCATGATTGGGTCAAACTGTTATAGGTGTAATTCACTATAACTGCATCTGTTATAGGTGTCATGCTCCGTGGTGTACTGGCGCGGCACAAAAAACGTGCCTACCAAGTACATCAAAAGAGAAGCGACACATGATCAATCCGGATGACGTGGTAAACCTGTCGCGCCTGCAATTTGGCGCCACGGCCATGTTCCACTTCCTGTTTGTGCCCCTCACCTTGGGTCTTTCCTGGATCTTGGTGATCGCCGAGTCGGCCTATGTGATGACCGGCAAGATCGTCTACCAGGAGATCACCCGTTTCTGGGGGAAACTCTTTGGCATCAACTTCGTCATGGGGGTGACCACAGGCCTCACTCTGGAGTTCCAGTTCGGCACCAACTGGGCCTATTACTCCCACTATGTTGGCGACATCTTCGGCACTCCCTTGGCGGTCGAGGGGCTGATGGCCTTCTTCCTCGAATCGACCCTGGTGGGCCTTTTCTTCTTCGGCTGGGACAAGCTCTCTCGGGGTCAGCATCTGCTGGTGACAGCGCTGGTGGCGCTTGGCTCCAACCTCTCGGCCCTGTGGATCCTCATCGGCAACGGCTGGATGCAGAACCCGGTCGGTGCCGAGTTCAACCTGCTGACCCAGCGCATGGAGCTGACCGACGTGGCGGCGGTGCTGTTTAACCCGGTAGCCCAGGTCAAGTTCGTCCACACGGTGGCGGCGGGTTACGTGGCGGCCTCCATGTTCGTAATGGGGGTGAGCAGTTGGTACCTGCTGCGCCGGCGTGAGCAGGCCTTTGCCCTGCGCTCGTTTGCCATCGCCTCGGGCTTTGGTCTGGCGGCCATCCTCTCGGTGATCGTGCTTGGCGACGAGTCGGGCTATCGCACCGGCGAGGTGCAGAAGGTCAAGCTCGCCGCCATCGAGGCGGAGTGGGAGACCGAGCCGGCGCCAGCGGCCTTCACCCTGTTTGGCTTTCCGGATCAGCAGGCCGAGACCACCCACGCCGCCATCAAGATCCCCTACATGATGGGGCTTATCGCCACCCGCTCCCTCGATGAGCCGGTCACCGGTATCAAGGATCTCAAGCGCGAGCACGCCCAGCGTATTCGCCAGGGGATCGAGGCGGTCGACGCTCTGGAGCGGATCCGCGCCGGGGATGAGAGCGAGGCGACCCGGACGCGTTTTGAGCGCCACCGGGCCGATCTCGGCTATGGCCTGCTGCTCACGCCGTATGCCAACCCCATCGCCAGCGCCGACGAGGCGGCCATCGCCAAGGCGGTCGATGACTCGATCCCGCCGGTGGCGCCGCTGTTTTGGTCGTTTCGCCTCATGGTGGGGCTTGGGGTGGTGATGCTGGGACTATTTGTGGCGGGCTTTGTGCAGTTGTGCCGCCACCAGCTGACCCGCTCGCCGCGCCTGCTGCGGGCCCTGCTTTGGTCGATCCCGCTGCCCTGGCTCGCCATTGAGGCGGGTTGGTTTGTGGCCGAGTTCGGTCGCCAGCCCTGGACCATCAGCGACGTGCTGCCGGTGTCGGCCTCGGTCTCCTTGCTCAGCGCAGGGCAACTCTGGTTCAGCCTGATCGGCATCTGCACTATCTACCTGAGCCTGCTGGTGGTGGAGCTGTTCCTGCTTTGCCACGTCATCGGCAAGGGGCCGGCCATGGTGCGCGCGCCGCTTGTCTCCTCATCTTCGCTGCCAAGGAGCGCCTGATGGATTACGCAACCCTGAAACTGATCTGGTGGGGCCTGGTGCTCTTCATGCTGGTGGGCTTCGTGGTGCTCGATGGTTTCGACCTCGGCATCGCCATGCTGCTGCCGCTAGTGGGCCGCGACGACGAGGAGCGCCGCTTGGTGATCAACAGCGTCGGCCCGGTGTGGGAGGGCAACCAGGTGTGGATCATCGCCGGTGCCGGTGCCCTGTTCGCCGCCTGGCCCTTAGTCTATGCCGCCGCCTTCTCGGTGCTCTATGTGCCCCTCATCGTGCTGCTGTTTGGCCTGTTCCTGCGTCCGGTCGGCTTTGATTATCGCAGCAAGCTCGAGCACGCCGCTTGGCGGCGCTGGTGGGATCGCGCCCTGGTGGCCGGTGGCCTGCTGCCGACCCTGGTGCTCGGGGCGGCCCTGGCTCTGGTGATGCAGGGGCTGCCGTTTCGCTTCGACAGCGCCCTGCGCCTGCACTATGGCCCCTTCGACCTGCACGGCCGCTTTATCGCCGCCGTCATGCTCTGCGTGGTCGCGGCCTTGCTGTTGCACGGGGCCAGCTTTTTGCACGTCAAAGTCGAGGGGGCGGTAGCGCAGCGGGGCCGCGCCCTAGCTATGGGGCTGGGGGGGCTGGTGAGCGGCGCTTACCTGCTGGCCGGCTGGCAGTTGGCGGCCCTGCCGGGTTATGCGCTCGCCCCAGGGCTTGCCACCGACGCGGCCCTGAGCCCGCTGACCAAGCTGGTGACCTTGCACCCAGAGGGCTGGCTGGCCAACTACCGGGCGACGCCGGCCCTGTGGCTGGTGCCCCTGCTGGGGGCTGTGCTGCCGCTGCTAAGTGCTCTGCTAGCCTGGCGCCGCTTGCCACGGCTGGGACTGCTGGCCAGCGGCGGCGCCTGCGCGGCCATGCTGGTGTCGGTCGCCATCGCACTGTTTCCGTTTGTGCTCCCCTCGTCACTTGATCCGGGCAGCAGCCTGACCCTGTGGGATGGGGTATCGAGCTTTAAGACCCTGGCCATCATGCTCGGCATCGTGCTGGTGCTGATGCCCATCAACCTCGGCTACACCCTCTGGGTCTACCGGGTCGTGCGCGGGCGGATCGACCGGGCACAGCTGCGCCGCCGCAGCCATCAACTCTACTGACAAGGAGAGAGACGTATGTGGTATTTCACCTGGTTCCTTGGGCTTGGTTTTGCCCTGCTGGTCGGTCTGTGCAACCTGCTCTGGCTGGAGGCGCGCTGGGCCGCCGGGTTGGGGGATGATGAGACGCATCACGAGTGACAAAAAGAGGAGCCGATGGCTCCTCTTTTTTTATCGGTAGCGGCCGACCTCGATGGGGGATTCGCGCTCTATGGTCGTCAGGCGCGCCGCCCACTCGTCGAGCCAGTGCTCGCGCACCACCAGCTCGGCACCTTCCGGCCCATGGAACAGGGCAGGGGCAAGCACCTGATAACCGACACATTGCAAGATGCCGCGCTCAATGGGACGCAAGATGGCATGGATGTCGCCGTGCAGCCCCTCTGGCTGGTAGGCCGGCTCATCGGCTCCCGTGGTCACACAGAGCAGGGCGCGCCGCTTGGCAAAGCGGCCGTGCTGATACAGTTGGCCCTCCTCATAGATACGTCCCATGGCAAAGACCCGGTCGACCCAGCCTTTGAGGATGGCCGGCAGGCCAAACCACCAGAGGGGAAAGAGCAAGATGAGCAGCTCGGCCTCCTCCAGCTTGGCCATCTCGCCGTCAATCTCGGCGGTGAAGCTGTCGCGCCGGGCGGCGTAACGCTCCTCTTGCTGCAACCTGAGGTAGGTGGGGTGGTGCTGGGTATGGAAGTTGCGCCGATCCGAGACCGGATCAAAGCCCATGGCATAGAGATCGCTGGTCATGACGGTGTGCCCGGCGGCTTCCAGCGTCTCGATGGCGGTCTCGAACAGGGCGCCACAGAAGCTTAAGGGTTCGGGGTGGGCGTGGACGATGAGCACTTTCATGGGCGATCTCCGATGCAGTCATGGGGCCAGCATAACGGCCCCATGGCACGGCGCCCAGCCGCCGGATGAGCAAGCTGGGCGCACGATCACACGGTTTACTTGCAGGTGGCGAGAGCCGGGGTATCGGCACGGCGACCGGTATAGGTCAGCGCCAGGGCCATCAGCACGATGAGGGCGCCGATCCAGGGGGTGTGAATGAGGCCGAGGTGCTCGACGGTGGCGCCACCGACCACAGAGCCCAGCGCGATACCGATGTTGAAGGCGGCGATGTTCAGGCCCGAGGCGACGTCCACCGCCTTGGGGGCGTGGCGCTCGGCTTCCTGTACCACCAGCACTTGCAGACCCGGCACGTTGCCGAAGGCGAAGGCGCCCCACACCAGTACGGTGAGCACCACCAGCACCGGGCTCGATGCGGTGAAGTTGAGGGCCAGCAACACCAGGGCCAGGCCGGCGAACATCACCCGCAGAGCGCGCACCGCACCGAGGCGATCGGCCAGCTTGCCACCCCAGATGTTGCCGACGGCAACCGAGGCTCCGTAGGCGAGCAGCACCAGGCTCACGGCGTTGGCGGAAAGACCGCTCACCTGCTGCAAGATTGGGGCGAGGAAGGTAAACGCAGTGAAGGAGCCGCCGTAGCCGAGCGCCGTCTTGGCATAGACCTTGAGCAGGGGGGCTTTGGTCAGCACCGAGAGCTGATCCTTAAAGCGGGCCGCCTCACCCTTGGGCAGGTTGGCCGGGATCAGCAGCAGGCTGCCGAGCAGGGCGATGGCACCGAGCAGACTCACCACCAGGAAGGTCTCACGCCAGCCGAAGTGCTGACCAATCCAGGTACCGAGCGGCACCCCGGTCACCAGTGCCACGGTCAGGCCGCTGAACATGATGGCGATGGCACTGGCCGCCTTCTCGCGGGCCACCAGACCGGTGGCGATGGTCGAGCCAATGGAGAAGAAGACCCCGTGGGTGAGGCCGGTGAGCACGCGGGCCATCACCAGGGTGCCATAGTCGGGCGCCTGCCAGGCAAACAGGTTGCCGAGGGTGAAGACCCCCATCAAGGCGACCAGCAGCCACTTGCGCGGCAGCCGAGCGGTGAGGGCGGTCAGCACCGGGGCACCGACGGCGACGCCGAGGGCATAGAGGCTGACCAGCAGCCCCGCCGAGGGGAGAGAGACCGCCAGCTGTTCGGCGATGGTGGGCACCAGTCCGACGATGACAAATTCGGTGGTGCCGATGGCAAAGGCACTGAGAGTGAGGGCAAATAACGCCAGTGGCATGGAAAACTCCAGATTGGGTGGTGATATACAGTGAGCGCAGTATGCAGGGGGTGTTTGTTGTTTAAAATGACGGTAAAACCAAGACACTTTTGGTTTTATTGCATCAATAGCCTATAAGCAGACATAAAAAAGCCCACCGAGAGGTGGGCTGTTTCGTGGGGGCGGGATCAGTCCCAGGCGGGGGCGAAGTCCGGGTTGGCGCAGCGCTCACCGCGATCGAGCGGGGCAATCGCCGCCATCTCTTCGGCGCTCAGGCGCAGATCCAGAGCGGCCAGGTTGGCGGCCTGATGCTCACGCTTGGTGGAGCTGGGGATCACCGTCATCCCCTGGGCGTGCAGCCAAGCCAGCGACACCTGGGCCGGGCTGGCCCCGTGGCGCGCGGCGATCTCTTTGAGCACCGGCTCGTCGAGCACCTTGCCGTAGGCAAGCGGCATGTAGGCCGTGACGGCGATGCCCAGCTCGCGGCAAACGTCGCGCACGATGCGGTTTTGCAGCAGGGGGTGTACCTCAATCTGCTGGTGGGTGATGGCGCCGGCTCCCAGGATGGAGACGGCCTGCTTGATCTGGGCAGAGGTAAAGTTGGAGACGCCGATCTCGCGGGTCAGACCACGCTCGCGGGCCTCGGCCAACTGCTCGAGGTAGACCGCCATCGCGACTTCATCGCTCGGGCTCGGCCAGTGGATCAGCGCCAGATCCAGGTAGTCGGTCTTGAGCTTCTCCAGGCTCAGCTCGAGGCTCGGGATCACCTTGCCGGGGCCAAATTCGCTGGTCCACACCTTGGTGGTGAGGAAGAGATCGCTGCGTGGCAGGGCGCTTTGACTGAGCACCTGGCCCACTTCGGCTTCGTTGCCGTAGATCTGGGCGGTGTCGATGTGGCGATAGCCAAGCTCGAGGCCGGTTTCGAGGGAGCCGATGAGCGGTGCGCCCTCAAGGCGGAAGGTGCCAAGACCGATGGAAGGCATCTGCATGAAAAATCTCCTTAGCGGGAAAGGGGGTGATAGTAGCGAACGTCCCGCTCGACCAGAGTCGCACCAAAGGTGGTGGCGAAGTGGGCCAGGTGGGGGGCTTGATTGTGGGCGGCCAGGGCGGCATCGCTCTCCCAGCGCTCAAACAGCATCCAAGCGTCGGGATTGTCTCGCTCCTGGTGCAGGTCATAGGCAAGGCAGCCCGGCTCGGCGCGGGTGGCTTCCATCAGAGGCTGCAAGGCGCGATGCAGTGATTCACCCTGACCGGGTTGTGCCACTAGGCGGGCAATGACGATGACGGTAGACATGGGACTTCCTGCTGAGCGGTGGATGATGCCGGGCAGTATGCCAAGGGGGGAGTGGGGAAAACAGACGCCATGGCGCAGTTCACTGGTGCGTTATTGTCATTAATAGACGATGTTGAGTGCGAATTACGCATATAAATGTTTCGCCCATGCCCCTTTACCGGGGGAGCGCAGCGCAAGAGCACCGGGCTGTGGGCAGAGTGAAACTCTAGGAATAATGACTTTTTGCCATAGTGCAATCTGTGCATGCAGATAATGACAGAAATTTGTGTCAAAGATTCTTTCCATGGTTTAGGCTGTGGGCCTTTCAATTTCAAGGCTGCTATCCATGTTCAGATTGCCGCGCGACGGCTCGATGTTCCCGCTCTCTTCGGGCGCCATCCTGACGCGTACGCCGGCATGGATTGCAGTACGGGTCGCCAGGGGCGGCCCTTTTTGTAGCTGGAGTGAAGTGATGATCTATTCCGCGGAGGTGGCATGAGCCAGGTGCAGTGGTCTTCCCGTGTCGGGCATGTGCTGGCGGCGGCTGGCTCGGCCATCGGCCTTGGCGCTATCTGGAAATTTCCCTATGTGACCGCCACCAACGGCGGCGGCGCCTTCTTGCTGATGTTTCTGCTGTTTAGCTTCACCCTGGGGGTCGCGGTGCAGGTTGGAGAGACCCTGCTCGGCAGCCACAGCCAGCGCGGCGTGCTCGGCGCTTTTCACCAGTTGGTGGGGCCGAAGTGGCGCTGGATGGGTTACATGGGGATCCTGTGCGGCTTTTTCATCTACAGCTTCTACAGCGTGGTGGGGGGCTGGACCGTGGGCTACGCGGCGCTGGCCATCGGCGGTGAGCTCAACCACGGCGATGCGGCGGCGCTGACCGCCCTGTTTGGTGGTTATGTGAGCGATCCGATCTGGCCTGTGCTGACCCACCTGATCTTTGCCGGCCTCACCTGGTGGTTTGTGCAGGGGGGGTTGCAACAGGGGGTGGAGCGGGCGCTGCGCTGGATGATGCCGGCCCTGTTTCTGATGATGCTGCTGCTGGTGCTAACTGGCCTCTCGATGCCCGGCGCCATGGCCGGGGTGCGCCAGTTCCTGTTGCCAGATTTTGGCCACCTCACCGGCCAAGGGGTGCTCGATGCCCTTGGCCTTGCTTTTTTCTCCCTCTCCATTGGCTTGGGGGTACACACCACCTATGGCGCCTATCTGCCCAGCAGCGATGGCGTGGTGCGCTCCGGCGTCTGGGTGGTGACCCTGGCGAGCCTTATCTCAGTGCTGGCGGGGCTAATGATCTTCCCGGTGCTCGCCTCTACCGGCATCGATCCGACTGCCGGGCCTGGGCTCACCTTCATGACCATGCCCGCCGTGTTCCAGCACCTGCCGCTGGGTCAGGGGCTGGCGGTGATCTTCTTCCTGCTGCTGCTGGTGGCCGCGCTCTCTTCGTCCATCTCCATGCTCGAACACCTGGTGCGCTTCACCACCGAGGAGTGGGGCTGGAACCGGCGCGGCGCCTGTCGCACCCTGACCCTGCTCATCATGGCCTGCGGCATTCCGGTGAGCCTGTCGTTCGGCCCTTGGGCCGAGTACACCCTGTTTGGCAAGACCCTGTTCGATCTGCTCGACTACCTCACCTCCAACCTGATGATGCCCCTGTTCGGGCTGGTGCTGACCCTGCTGCTGGGCTGGAAGCTCGGTGCGCGCATGGTGCCGGAGGATCTGGCGCCGCTGCCACGAGCCTGCCTGCTCTGGTGCTGGCGGCTGGTGGCGCCGCTGCTGATTGCCGGCATCTTGGTGCGCGGCCTGCTGTGAAGACAAAGAGGGGAGCCAAGGCTCCCCTCTTTGATGGCCGACCCTTGCCATCATCCTGCATGTAACGCTATAAAGCGCAGACACTCTTGTATCAAAGGCAGCAATCATGAAGACCCATTCCGATGAGCTGGCCCTGTTTGTGGCGGTGGTGGAGGCGGGCAGTTTTCGCCAGGCCGCCGAGAACCTCGGCCTCGACAACTCGGTGGTGAGCCGCGGGGTCAAACGCCTCGAGCAGAAGCTCGCCACCGTGCTGCTCACCCGCACCACCCGCAGCCTCAGCCTGACCGAGGAGGGGGAGTGGTTCTATCAGCGGGCGGTGAAGATCCTGACCGAGATGGCCGAGGCGGAGGGGACGCTGCTGATGCGCCGCGAGCAGCCCGAGGGGATCTTGCGGATCGATGCCGCCACCCCCTTCATCCTGCATCAGTTGGTGCCGATACTGGGGCGCTTTCGCGAACGCTACCCCGCCATCGAGCTGCAACTCAACAGCTCGGAGGGGTTCATCAACCTAATGGAGCGGCGGGTCGATGTGGCGATCCGCATCGGCGAGCTGGGGGACTCCTCCCTGCGCGCCATGCCGCTTGGCCGCTCACGCCTGCGCGTCCTGGCTGCCCCCGATTATCTCAAGCGCCACGGCACGCCGCGCACCCCGGAGGATCTGGCGGGGCACGTGCTGCTGGGCTTTATTAGCCCCGATCACCTCAATCACTGGCCGCTACTCTCGCGCGAAGGGGATCGCCTGCCGGTGACCCCCTCCCTGCGAGCCAGCAGCGGCGAGACCCTGCGCCAGCTGGCCTTGGCCGGGGAGGGGCTGGTCTGCCTGTCGGACTTCATGACCGGGCCGGATCGGGAGAGCGGCGCCCTGGTCGAGGTGCTGGCCCGCTCCAACAGCGGCGCCTCGCGCCCGATCAACGCCGTCTTCTACTCCGATGCCCAGCGCGATCCACGGCTGCGCGCCTGGCTCGACTTTCTCAAGTCCCACCTTGCCATCGGTATGCTCTAACTAACTGTTCCGAATCGTAGATTACTGGAGGAAGGGGGCTGTGCAAGCCTTTTGGCTGGCTGTGTCCCTATCTTGCCTGTCGCCAAGACTGTCCTCTTACTGGTGCTGTTCATATCAGCGCAAGCGTTACATAGAACGGTTGTGGCACAAGCGGCATGAAACCATCACGCGCAATAACTAATGCAGAGGCATGTCCAAGCTGCTGGCTCGAGTAAAACACTGCATGTATTTGGAGAATAAAACTGTACTGCGCAATTTTTTGCTCGCCATGTAGTGGAAATAACCAATTGAGAGATTTTTGCTGGCTTATATGCGCATTTCACGCAATATCTTGCGCGGTGGGTGCTGGGGTTGTAATGGAAGTTATTGTAAGTGATTGATAAATAACAAAACAACAAAATGGCATGATTACTGTCGTTGGGATGGACGAGTGTTATCTCATTGAATCCATCGATTAGGAGCATCATCATGCCAACTCCATGCTATATCAGCATTCAGGGCAAGACCCAAGGCAACATCACTGCCGGCGCTTTCACCGCCGAATCTGTCGGTAACATCTTCGTGCAGGGCCACGAAGACGAGATGCTGGTGCAAGAGTTCCAACATGTCGTCACTGTACCGACCGACCCGCAATCCGGTCAGCCGTCCGGCCAGCGTGTGCACAAGCCGTTCAAGTTCACCGTGGCCCTGAACAAGGCCGTCCCCCTCATGTACAACGCCCTGGCGTCCGGTGAGATGCTGCCGAAGGTGACCCTGAAGTGGTACCGCACCTCCGTGGAAGGTAAGCAAGAGCACTTCTTCAGCACCGTGCTGACCGATGCCACCATCGTCGACATCGACTGCCAGATGCCCCACTGCCAAGATCCGGCCAAGGCTGATTTCACCCAGCTGATCCAGGTCTCCATGGCTTATCGCAAGATTGACTGGGAGCACACCGTGGCGGGCACCTCTGGCGCCGACGACTGGCGTGCGCCGATCGAGGCCTGATCCTCGTATCCCACCTGTTGATAGTGCATATAGTGCATCGGGCCTCAAGGGCCCGTTTCTCCGGCGTGGCAAGCGCCGCGCCGGAGCTTTTATGCTTTGCCATTCCTCTGCGAGCGGTGAAATGGCAAAGCACAAAGGAGCCTTGCCACCATGGCCAACCAGACCGGACTTCAGTTCACCGTCAAGGTGGGCTCACTGCCCGACACCACCTTCGCCGTCGCCGCCTTTGACCTTGAAGAGGGGCTCAACACCCCCTTTACCCTGACCCTGGAGCTGGCCAGCCAGCAGAGCGACATCGACTTTGCTGCCGTGCTCGATCAGCCCTGCGAGCTGCTGGTGTGGTACAACGGCGAGCTGCAACGGCGGGTGTGCGGGGTGGTGAGCCAGTTTGCCCAAGGGGACAGCGGCTTTCGCCGCACCCGCTACGTGGCCGAGGTCAAACCGGCCCTGTGGCGATTGGGGCTACGCCACAACGCCCGCATCTTCCAAAGCCAGAGTCCGCAGGAGATCATCAGCATCTTGCTGCAAGAGGCGGGCATCACCGACTACGCCTTTGCCCTCAAGAATGAGCACGCCCAGCGTGAGTACTGCGTCCAGTACCGGGAAACCGACCTTGAATTTGTGAACCGCCTCGCCGCCGAAGAGGGGCTCTTTTACTTTCACGAGTTTGAAGCAGGTCAGCATCGCATCGTGTTTGCCGATGACGCCGCAGCCCTGAGCGCCGGGCCCGAGCTGTTTTTCAACCTCGCCAACCAGGGGCTCTCTCAGGGCGCCTTTGTGCGCCAGTTTCGCTATCGCGAATCGGTGCGCCCCTCTGACGTCGAGCTCAAGGACTACAGCTTCAAGACTCCAGCTTACGGCCTCTCCCACCAAAAGCAGGGGGCAGAGCTCGACCATCAGCGCGACAACTACCAGCACTTCGACTACCCGGGCCGCTTCAAGCAGGACGCCAGCGGCAAGGCCTTTAGCGGTTACCGGCTCGATGCCCTGCGCCGCGACGCGGTGAGCGGGGAGGGGGAGTCCAACGCCGCCGCTCTGCTGCCGGGCCAGACGTTCAGCTTAAGCGAGCACCCGAACGGGGCGCTCAACATCGACTGGCAGGTGGTGCAGATCCGCCATCGGGGCGAGCAGCCGCAGGCGCTGGAGGAGGAGGGGGGCGGCGGCCCGACCGTCTACCACAACGCCTTTGCGGCGGTGAAAGCCAGCACCACCTGGCGCGCTCTGCCGCCCCACAAGCCGATGGTGGATGGCCCGCAGATCGCCATCGTGGTGGGCCCCGAGGGCGAAGAGATCTACTGCGACGAGCACGGCCGGGTGAAGCTGCAATTTCCGTGGGATCGCTATGGTAGCTCCAACGACCAGAGCTCCTGCTGGGTGCGGGTGAGCCAGGGCTGGGCTGGCGGCCAGTACGGCATGATGGCCATCCCACGTATCGGCCATGAGGTCATCGTCGAGTTCCTGGAAGGAGACCCTGACCAGCCCATCATCACGGGTCGTACCTACCATGCCACGAACCGCCCACCTTACGAGCTGCCTGCGAACAAGACCCGCACCGTGCTGCGTACCGAGACCCATCAGGGTGAGGGCTTCAACGAGTTGCGTTTCGAAGATCAGGCCGGCCAGGAAGAGATTTACATCCACGGTCAGAAAGACCTGAATGTACTCATCGAGAACGATGCCGCTTGGCATATCAAGCACGACGAACATCGCGACATCGATTTTGATCGGGTCACTCGCATCAAGGGGAGCGACCACCTGACGGTGGAGGGCGAGAAGCGCGATCACATCAAGGGCGATTTTTCCCTCACAGTGGATGCCTCGCTCCACCAGAAGATTGCCCAAGCGTTGTTGGTGGAAGCGGGTCAGGAAATTCATTTCAAGTCGGGTCAAAAAGTCGTGCTGGAAGCAGGAGCTGAAATCACGGTCAAAGTCGGCGGCAGTTTTGTAAAAGTTGACCCGAGTGGCGTCACCCTGGTCGGTCCCTCCATCAAGATGAACTCTGGCGGCAGTCCCGGCTCGGGCTCCGGGTGGGCGGGTCAGATGCCCGGCTTGCCGGGAGGGGTTGACGTCCCAGCCTACACCCCGCCGCCGTCGTTCAAGGGAGGCGAAGCCTGCCCGCTGCTTGCACGGGCGGATGCGTCCATGTCGATCAATGAGTGCGAGTAACCATGACAACCCTCTATGAACAGTGGCGTGCAATGCCAACATCAGAGGCTCATGGCCTGTACGTTATTCTGGACCGTCTTTACGAACCCAACCCGGTCGCGCACTGGTGTGAGCAGGAGTGGGTTACTCAGATGCATCCCCTGTATTATCAGACCCCCATGGAGAGCGTGCTCAACGCGAGCCCGTGGTTGTGTCAGGTTGCGATAGAAAAATGGGCTGATGTGGAGCAGTGGATAGATGAACAGCAAGAGCCAACATGGGGTTGGCTTTATATCTGTGAGCAATCCTGGCAGCAGCAGCTCACCCATTGGCAGAGCCATCTGCGGATTGTGATTGATGGTGAGTTGCGGGCGGTTCGGCTGCAAGATCCCAGGGTGCTGTCGGTGTGGCTTTCGGTAAAAGAGCCTGCCCTTTGGCAAGGGTTGCTGAGCCCTGTCACGGCGTTGCAATTACCCGATCGCGCCCCCGACCGTCGCCCGGATCAACTGGCGTCAGTCTCTGCTTCGCTACCCTGGGTACTCCCAGCTGCATTGAGCGATGCATGGCACCACAGCCCATTTGGGATCAAGGTGGCGGCCAGTAACTTCGAAGTTGCGTTGTGGGAGCAAGATGCACCACTGAGTGAGTCTCTCTACCTACAAGGTGGAGACATTGAGAGTCAACTATCGGTGTGGTTGCGCGCCTTGATTGACGAAGGGCAATCAATGGCGTTGTTTCCCAAATCGATGCAGCTTGAATGGAACTAACAGAGGACTTGGTGATCTGATCACCACCATCCTCTTCAAGTCTGCATTATGGGCAAGTCGCTTCACCCCATCACCAATTGGCCTAAATACAACAAGTCTTTGATTAACCGAGGTTCACTCACCTTCTGGGTTGATGCCGAAGTCATGAACAACTGGCTCTACCACGACCATCATGGGCGGCGGGGCCGCAGCCAGCTTTACACTGACCAGACCATCTGTACCTTCCTGATGCTCAAGGGAATTTTCAACCTCACTCTGCGGGCTACTCAGGGACTATTCGACTCCCTGTTCGAGTTGATGAATGTGCCGTTGTGCGCACCGGACTATAGCTGTGTCAGCAAGCGGGCCCGCACGGTGACCGTGACCTATCGGCAGCCCAGCAAGGGGCGCATCACCGACCTGGTTATCGACTCGACTGGCCTGAAGGTGTTTGGCGAAGGCGAGTGGAAGGTTAGAAAACATGGCGCTGAGAAGCGGCGAGTGTGGCGCAAGTTGCATCTGGCGGTAGACCCGGTGAGCCACGATATCGTGGCGGCGGAAGTCTCGCTGGAAAATGTCCATGATGCTGAGGTGTTGCCCACCTTGCTTAACCCTCTGCGGCGTAAGCTGGGGCGTGTTTATGCAGATGGCGCCTATGACAGCAAGGCCAGCCATCAGCTTATCTCGCGCAAAGGGGCGATAGCCTGTATCCCGCCTCGCAAGAGTGCGGGGCTCTGGAAAAAGGGGCATCCAAGAAATGAGGCTGTGCTGGTGATGCGCAAGGAAGGGTTGGCGCACTGGAAGAAGATATCGGGGTATCACCGTCGCTCGCTGGCAGAGACGGCGATGTACCGGTTCAAACAGTTGCTGACGGGGAAAATCAGTCTGCGTAACTACAACGGTCAAGTGGGAGAGGTCATGGCCTACGTGTGTGCGATGAACAAACTGAATACCCTTGGCCTACCTGTCAGAAAGCCCCGAGTGTAGCGCTCACCCTGGGCTGGGAACGTCATGACTTGCTGGCTGATTTGGGAAACAACGCCACCCGAAGCAGGAACTTGCGTCCGCCCCCTTGTCGCTTGGCCTCGGCCAATGCGGCCGGCAGGGCGGCGAAATCGCGCACGGCCAGCGGGGCGGTCGGCATGGCGCCGCTCACCATGGCGGTGAGCATCGACTCCCCGGCCTGCACCAACTGCTGCCACTGCCGCGCAGAGCCGTGGGCGTGCTGAGCGCCGAGGGCGATCTCGTGCAGCGAGAGGCAGCGGGTGAAGGGGGGCAGGGGGCTCTGCTCCACCCGTCCCAGCACCGCCACCAGATGGCCGTAATAGCCGAGGGCGTGGCACAGCTCGCTGGCCTGAGCGCTCGAGACCAGATCGATGATGGCGTGAAACGGCTCACCGCCGTTGGCGGCGCGCAGGGTGGCCAGCCAATCGGTGTCGTGATAGTCCGCCACCTGCACCCCGAGCCGGCGCAGGGCGTCGTGGTGGCGGGCGTCGGCCGAGGCAAACACGCGGGCGCCGCGGGCCAGCGCCAGCGAGACGGCGTAGCGCCCCACATTGCTGGCGGCGCCGGTGAGCAGCACCGCCTCCCCATGCAGATCGGGCAGCTTGGCCAGCGCCTGCCAGGCGGTGAGGCCGGGGCAGGGGAAGGCGGCGGCCGCCTCGTCAGAGAGCGCCTCCGGCACCGCCAGCAGGGCGCGCGCCGGCACACAGGTGTGGCGGGCGAAGCTGCCGTGGCGGCGTAGATCCGTGTGGTAGGCGACCCGGCTGCCGAGGCGCAGGTGATGCACCCCTTCGCCCAAGGCCACGATCACCCCCATGCCATCGACGCCGGGCACTTGTCCCGGCTGCCAGTCGGGGTGGCCCCACTCGATGAGCTTCCAGTCGACCGGGTTGATGGCGATGACCCGGTTCTCCACCACCACCTCACCGGGGCCGGGGGCGGGCAGGGTAAGATCGGTTAGGATGAGGGCATCGGGTTCACCGGCAGCCTGCCAGCACCAGCCCTGGCTTTTTATCGCGTTCATTGTGTTCTCCTTGCAAACAGGCCCGCCATGGGGCGGGCCTTGCATCACTCTCAGGCGGCCGAGCCGTCGGCCTTAGGGTAGTCGGTCAGCCCCTTGGCGTCGCCGCCAAACAGGGTGGCCGGATCGTGGGGCGCCCAGGGGAGATCGTGGCGGATCCGCTCGGGCAGATCCGGGTTGGCCACGAAGGGGCGGCCAAAGGCGACCATGTCGGCCCAACCCTCGGCGATGGCGGCACGGGCGCGGGCGGCATCGTACTTACCGGCATAGATGAGGGTGCCCGGATAGACCTCGCGCAGGGCCTGCTTGAACTCACCACGCATCACAGGGGCGTCGTCCCAGTCGGCTTCGGCGATGTGCAGGTAGACCACGCCCAGCTCGCCGAGCAGGCGGGCGGCAGCGGTGTAGGTCTGCTCCGGATCGGCATCGACCGTGCCATTGAGGGTGGTGAGGGGGGCCAGGCGCACACCGACCCGCTCCATGCCGATCTCGCCGCCGACGGCCTCGACCACTTCGCGCAGGAAGCGCAGGCGGTTTTGGAGCGATCCGCCGTACTGGTCGGTGCGGGCATTGGACTCGGAATCGAGGAACTGGTTGATGAGGTAGCCGTTGGCGCCGTGCAGCTCGATGCCGTCAAAGCCGGCCTCGATGGCGTTGCGGGCCGCCTGGCGGTACTCGTTCACCACGCCGGCGATCTCCTCTACCGAGAGGGCGCGCGGGGTGACGGTCTCGACAAAGCCCGGGGTGTTGTCCTTATCGACAAACACCCGCACCCCTTCGGCGCGCAGGGCCGAGGCGCTGACCGGCTGGGCGCCGCCGATGTTGTCCGGGTGGGTCACGCGTCCGACGTGCCAGAGCTGGGCGAAGATGGCGCCGCCTTTGGCATGCACCGCGTCGGTCACCTTGCGCCAGCCGGCTACCTGCTCGGGGCTGTAGATGCCGGGGGTCCACGCATAACCTTTGCCGGTGGGGGAGATCTGGGTGCCTTCGCTGACGATGAGACCGGCACCGGCACGCTGGGCGTAATAGGTGGCCATCAGATCGGTGGCCACGTCACCGGGTTGGGCGGCGCGCGAGCGGGTCATGGGCGGCATGACGATGCGGTTTTGCAAGGAGAGCTGGCCGAGGCGCAGCGGGCAGAAAAGGGGATCGTGGGACATGGAAACCTCGTTAAGTAGGGAAGCGGACAGTATGACGCCAGGACAGGCGTCGCTGTCGATGGCGTCATAGTAGGCCGCTATGGCCTTGCCTAAAAGAGGGTTAATCCCAGAAGAGTGCTGCGATTATGACAATAATCCCTCAAAGCCAGCGGGCTTCGCGGGTGAAGCAGACCGAGAGCCAGGTTTCGCCCAGGGTATCGCCAAGGCGCCCCCACAGCTCCTGGCGCAGGGCATCCTGACGGGCGACGGGCCACTCCTGCCCGTGGGGTACCAGGATGTTGAGCTCAAGCTCGAAGCGGCGGCCGCTCTTGGCCAAGTGGCTGTAGCACTCGACCCCGTAGCGCTGGCGCAGGGCCTCGACTTCGGCTTGCACTTTCTGCTGCACTTCCCCCTCGGGGGCGATTTTGAGCACTTCGCGCAGGTTGCGCCCCAGCACCTTGATGGGGATCAGGGTGGCGCACAGGGCCAGCACCGAGACCAGCACCGGATCGATGTAGCGGTTGTAGCGGCCATAGCCGGCCTGCTCGAGCCCCATGGCGATGACAAAGCCCAGCAGCAGGGTGGCGCTCAGTATGGTGTCGACCTGCCACTCCTTGGCATCGACTCGCACCAGCTCGGAGTCGAGCCGCTCGGCGGCCTGCGCCTCAAGGCGGTAAAGTGCGGCGCAGAAGAAGGTGGAGACGGCGGCGTAGAGCAGGGCGTGGTCGAGGTTTATCTCGCGTCCACCGGCATTGAGGGTGGTGAGGCCGCCATAGAGGGCCGCCAGACAGAGCAGCAGGATCAAGGTGCCGTTGATGACGTTGGCGATGGGCTCAAAGTGGGCGTAGCCGTATTGGAAGCGGGCGTCATCGGGGCGGGTCACCAGGTAGGCGGTTACCAGGCCAAGGCCGGTCATGCCCATGCTAAAGAGAGTGAAAACGCCGTCGAGTAAGATGGCGTGGGAGCCAACAAACAGGCCATAACCGACGCCAAAGCAAGCAAAGGTGATACAGCCGAACAGAGAGAGGGTGAGGGCCTGTTTCTCTGTACTGATAACATGGCTAAATAAAGCCATAACAATCCTCCATCGATAGTTGAACAAACGGTTTACGTCGCAGCGGCAAGTGGCGCGACGGGCTTGATCCCGACTGAGCAAGGGCTGATATACTGCCGGCCAACGTACAAAAAGACGTGAGCGAATGCCAAGGCGGGCGCAGGACGCACCGCCCGGCATTGTGGTCGCCGGAGCGCCGGCTAAATTGCCTGTCATCAGCAGGTATCAAAACCAGTAGGGAACAAGGATTCATGATCCCGAGACTCGATTACCAAGGCAGTGTGTCACCCCTGACTCTGGCATTTTTAGATGCCCTCATTGAGAAGGGGTTTCGGGGTGACGTTGACAAGTCATATGCGGGCCGGCTCGCCATGGCGACGGACAACAGCGTCTATCAGGTTACTCCTCAGGCGGTGATCTTCCCCAGGGATGCCGACGACATCAGTCTGATGCTCTCGTTGGGGCAGGAGCCGCGCTATCGCGAGCTGACCTTCTCCCCCAGAGGCGGCGGCACCGGCACCAACGGCCAGTCCCTGAGCGCCGGCATTATCGTCGATCTGTCGCGCCATATGAACCGGGTGCTGGAAATTAACCCGGAGCAGGGCTGGGTGCGGGTGCAAGCCGGCGTCATCAAGGATCAGCTCAATGCGGCCCTCAAGCCCCACGGCTTTTTCTTCTCGCCGGATCTCTCCACCTCCAACCGTGCCACCATCGGCGGCATGGTCAATACCGACGCCTCGGGGCAGGGCTCCTTGGTCTACGGCAAGACCTCAGATCACGTGCTGGGGCTCAAGACGGTGCTGGAAAATGGCGAGATCATCGCCACCGAGCCGCTCAAGGGGGAGCGACTGGCCGACAAGCTGGCGCTTGAGAATCGGGAAGGGGAGATCTATCGCTCCCTTTACCGCATCGGCAAGGAGCGCCGCGCCGACATCGAGGCCACCTTCCCCAAGCTCAACCGCTTCCTGACCGGTTATGATCTCAAGCACCTCTACGATCCGGCCGAGGATGCCCTCGACGTGAGCCGGGTGCTGTGTGGCTCGGAAGGGTCCCTCGGCTTCATCGTCGAGGCGCGCCTCAACATCACGGCGATCCCGCGCTATCGCACCCTGGTCAACGTCAAGTACGACAGCTTCCCGTCTGCGCTCAGAAATGCGCCCTTTATGGTGCAGGCTCAGGCGCTGTCGGTCGAGACGGTGGACTCCAAGGTGCTCAATCTGGCCAAGGCCGACATCATCTGGCACTCGGTGCGCAGCCTCATCGAGGAGGTACCGGGCAAGCGGATGGACGGGCTCAACATCGTCGAGTTCGCCGATCTGGATGAGGCCGAGCACCAGGCCAAGGTGACCGAGCTGTGCCGGCGTATCGACGAGCTGATGGCCCGTGGTGAGGCCGGCATCATCGGTTATCAGGTGTGTGACCACCTGCCGAGCATCGAGACCGTTTACGCCATGCGTAAAAAATCGGTGGGGCTGCTTGGCAACGCCGCCGGACGCAAAAAGCCGGTGGCCTTTACCGAAGACACCGCCGTGCCGCCGGAGTCGTTGGCCGATTTCATCATGGAGTTTCGCGCCCTGCTCGATGAGCATGGGCTCGACTACGGCATGTTCGGCCACGTGGATGCGGGCGTCTTGCACGTGCGCCCGGCGCTGGACTTGTGCGATCCCGAGCAGGAGGTGATGCTGCGGCGCATCTCCGACAAGGTGGTGGCACTGACCGCCAAGTACGGCGGCCTGATGTGGGGTGAGCACGGCAAGGGGTTCCGCTCCGAATACAGCCCGGCCTTCTTCGGCGATCTCTGGGAGGAGTTGCAGCGGGTCAAGGGGGCGTTCGACCCGGATAACCGCCTCAACCCCGGCAAGATCTGCATGCCCTATGGCAGCGATGCCGAGCTGGTGTCGGTGGACGGCCCCAAGCGCGGCAAGTATGACCGCCAGATCCCGCTGGCGGTGCGCACCAGCTACACCCAGGCGCTCGACTGCAACGGCAACGGCCTGTGCTTTACCTTCGAGACCGACTCGCCCATGTGCCCCTCGGTCAAGATCAGCCGCGATCGCCGCCACTCTCCCAAGGGGCGTGCCGGCCTGATGCGTGAGTGGCTGCGCCAGCTCGCCCTGCAAGGCTTCGATCCGCTGGCCGAGGAGGTCGCGCTGCAAACCGGCGGGGTGCGCTTTAAGCAGATCGTCGACAAGGTGCGCAACACCTGGGCCCGCTCGCGGGGTCAGTACGACTTCTCCCACGAGGTGATGGAGGCGATGGAGGGGTGTCTTGCTTGCAAGGCGTGCACCAGCCAGTGCCCAATCAAGGTGGATGTGCCCACCTTCCGCTCCCGCTTCATGCAGCTCTATCACAGCCGCTACCTGCGCAGCCCCAAGGATTACATCATCGGCACCTCCGAGGGCTACACCCCTTGGCTGGCCAAGGCGCCGCGCATGGTGAACTTCTTCTTGGAAAAGGAGTGGCTGCAAAAGGCGACCGAGAAGACGGTCGGTCTGGTGCACCTGCCGCTGCTGTCGGTGCCGACCCTGGCCGAGGAGCTCAAAGAGAGCCGCGCCCGCTATTTCGACCTGCCGAGCCTTGAGCGCATGAGCGCCGAGCAGCGCGCCAAGGTGGTGCTGATCGTGCAAGATCCCTTCACCAGCTACTACGATGCGCCGGTGGTGCGCGATCTGGTGCGCCTGTGCGAGCGCCTCGGTTACCAACCCTACCTGCTGCCGTTCAAGCCCAACGGCAAGCCGCAGCACGTCAAGGGGTTCCTGCGCGGCTTTGCCCGCACCGCCGCCACCACGGCCCAGTTCCTCAATCAGATTGCCCGGCTCGGGGTGCCGCTCATCGGGGCCGATCCGGCCATGGTGCTCTGCTATCGCGACGAGTACGTCAAGGCGCTGGGCGAGGCGCGGGGCGATTTCAAGGTGTTGCAAGTGCAGGAGTGGTTGTTGCAAGCCGAGCTGCCCGAGGCGCGCGAGTGTGACGAGACGCCCTGGTATCTGTTTGGCCACTGCACCGAGAAGACGGCGCTGCCGACCAGCACCGGTGATTGGAAGAAGGTGTTTGAGCGCTTTGGTGCCCGCCTCGAGCCGGTCTCGGTCGGTTGCTGCGGCATGGCCGGCACCTATGGCCACGATGCCCGCAACCTCGAAAATTCGCGCGGTATCTACTCGCTGAGCTGGGCCGAGCCCCTGTCGCGGTTGTCGATGGATCGCTGCCTGGTCACCGGTTATTCCTGTCGCAGCCAGGTCAACCACATGGAGGGGGAGCAGCTCAAGCACCCGTTGCAGGCCCTGCTCGAGCGAGTGTGATGCTCAAGACCGCCCGTTTTCAGGTCCCCCAGCACTACGCCCACGCCGGGTTTGTGCTGCGGGCCTGTGACGAGGCGCAGGCGGTGCGCGAGTACGTGGCGCTGCTGCGTGAGCGGGAGCAACTGCACCAGCTGTTTCGCGCCGATGACCCCTGGCCATCGGCGCACTTCTCGCTAGCCCAGCACGAGGCCGATCTGGCGTGGCAGGTGTCGGAGTTTCGCGCCCACCGCTCGTTTGCTTACACGGTGTGGGAGGGGGAGGAGCAGGCGCTGATCGGCGGCCTGTACCTTTATCCCTCGCTGCTGCCTGGCGTCCAGGTCGAGGTCTTCTTCTGGTTGGGCGCCGATTCGCCAGTGGCGGCGTCGACGTTTAGCGAGGTTATCCGGCGCTGGCTTAGGCGGCGCTGGAACTGGACGTCGGTGCGCTTTCCCGGCCGCGACACGCCGTGGGTCGAGTGGCCCGGTGTCACATACCCGTGGTAGCGTAGGACGGCTAATACCTTCAAAAGAGAGCACTCATGTCCATCTGGAAAAAAGCGATGAGCCTGGAGGGGCTGGAGGCCAGCTCCCGCAACACCCTCATGGCACACCTTGATATTCACTACAGCGCCTTTGGCGATGACTGGATTGCGGCCACCATGCCGGTTGACAGCCGTACCCATCAGCCGTTTGGCATGTTGCATGGCGGGGCCTCTGTGGTGCTGGCCGAGACCATGGGCTCGATTGCCGCCAACATGGCGGTGGATGAGGAGCACTACTGCGTCGGCCTTGACATCAACGCCAACCATATCCGAGCCAAGCGGGAAGGGAAGGTGACCGGGGTGGCGCGTCCGGTGCATCTGGGGGCCACCACCCAGGTGTGGCAGATTGAGATCAGCGACGAGCGCGAGCGACTCATCTGCACCAGCCGGATCACCATGGCGGTGCTGCGCCACAAGCGGCCCTGAGGGCGAAGCGATCACAATTGCGCAGATAGTGCATGCCAGGGCGGATGGGCAGGCATATACTTGGCAGGCTGTTTGAGAGACGAATCACATTTTTCAAGACAGCAGGGCAAAGTGGCGCTATAATCGCCGCCTTTTTGCTGTTCCGCGGTGTGAACCGCCTGCCTAAATACCTGGAAGAATCTATGTCTGATACCGAACATCTGCCCCTTTTTGACGAGCTTGGATTGGCCGCGCCCATTTTGAAGGCGCTGCACGACGTGGGCTACGAGCGCCCGTCCCCCATCCAGGCCGCCGCCATTCCGCCACTGCTGGCGGGCCATGATCTGCTGGGGCAGGCGCAGACTGGTACCGGCAAGACGGCGGCCTTTGCGTTGCCGCTGCTCTCCCGCCTTGAGGCAGGCAGTCGCTCCACCCAGATCCTGGTGCTGGCGCCGACTCGTGAACTGGCCATTCAGGTTTCCGAGGCGTGCCAACGCTACGCCAGCCACATGCCTGATTTCCAGGTGCTGCCCATCTACGGTGGCTCCTCCTATGACACCCAGATCCGCGCCCTGCGCCGCGGTGCCCAGGTGGTCGTCGGTACTCCGGGCCGCGTCATGGACCTTATCCGCCGCAAGAGCCTGGATCTCTCCGGTCTGCGTGCCCTGGTGCTGGACGAGGCGGACGAGATGCTGCGCATGGGCTTCATCGACGACGTCGACTGGATCATGGAGCAGTGCCCGGCTGGCCGTCAGGTAGCCCTCTTCTCCGCCACCATGCCGGAGCAGATCCGTCGTGTGGCTCAGAAGCACCTGAAGCAGCCCAAAGAGATCAAGATCGCCTCCAAGACCGCGACCGCGACCACCATCCGTCAGCGCTACTGGCAGGTGACCGGCTCCCATAAGCTGGAAGCCATGACCCGTCTGCTGGAAGTGGAATCCTACGAAGCCCTGCTGGTGTTCGTGCGCACCAAGAATGCGGCCGAAGAACTGGCCGGCAAGCTGGCTGCCCGTGGTCACGCCTGTGAAGCGCTGCATGGTGACATCCCGCAGAAGCTGCGTGAGCGTACCGTCGAGAAGCTGCGCCAAGGCCAGCTGGACATCCTGATCGCTACTGACGTGGTAGCCCGTGGTCTGGACGTCGAGCGCATCACCCACGTGGTGAACTACGACATTCCGTACGACACCGAGTCCTACGTGCACCGTATCGGCCGTACCGGCCGTGCCGGTCGTAAGGGTGAGGCTATCCTGTTCGTGGCCCCGCGCGAGCGCCGCATGCTGCGTTCCATCGAGCACGCAACGCGTCAGAGCATCGAGCCGATGAAGATGCCGACCATGGCCGACATCAACCAGCACCGCCTGACCAAGTTCAAGGAGCGCATCCGCGAAACCATGATGGGTGAGGAGCTCGAGACCTATTACGAACTGGTCAACGAGCTGGTACAGGAAGAGTCCGTCGATCCGATCGAGCTGGCCGCTGCCCTGGCCAAGCTGGTGCAGGGTGATCAGCCGCTGCTGCTCGACGAGTCCAAGCCGGATCCGCTGCTCTCCCAGCCGTCGCGCGAATTTGAGCGCCGTGATCAGCGTGACTTCGGTGATCGCGATTTCAACCGTGGCGATCGCCCGGCCCGTCGTATGCCGGGTCTGGAGCCGCGTCCGCTCAAAGACAATCCTGACGTGAAGATGGAGCGCTTCCGTGTTGACGTGGGTGCCCATCACGGCGTCAAGCCGGGCCAGATTGTCGGCGCCATCGCCAACGAAGCCAACCTCGAGAGTCGCTTCATCGGTAACATCGAGATCGCCGATGACTTCTCCACCGTCGATCTGCCCAAGGGCATGAGCGCCGAAGTGATGGAAGTGATCAAGAAGGCGCGTGTCTGCCAGCGTCCGCTGATGATCACGCCCTACACCGAAGTGCCGGAAGGGACCCGCAGCGCCGCTCCGCGTCAGTTCCGCGATCGCCCCTTCAACAAGGAGCGTCGTCCCTTCAACAAGGATCGCCGCGAAGGCAATCGTGAAGGTGGGTTCGACAAGG
This sequence comes from Aeromonas simiae, assembly GCF_014892695.1. NCBI lineage: Bacteria > Pseudomonadati > Pseudomonadota > Gammaproteobacteria > Aeromonadales > Aeromonadaceae > Aeromonas > Aeromonas simiae. Next base: position 2,038,025 of record NZ_CP040449.1, on the reverse strand, counting down.
GCCGCAAGTTTGGTAACAAGCGCCGCGAGCACAACAGCTAATAGCGTCTGAATAGCGTCAAATAGAAGGGCCGATCGCAAGATCGGCCCTTTTTTATTTCTGCGGTTTCCGCTGTGAAGGGATTGCATCGCTCCCCGCACTCCTGTAAAAGATGTTTAGACGTCCAAATGGCTAGGTGTTTGGGTGTCTTGATATCTTTATTAGCAGGCTGGAGAGTAGGATGGAAAACAGAGAAGGGGTGGTGATTCTGGATGGTGGTATGGGCCGCGAGCTGGCCCGGCGCGGGGCCCCCTTTCGTCAGCCAGAGTGGTCGGCGCTGGCGCTGATGGAGGCGCCGCACACCGTCAGCGAGGTGCACGAGGCATTCATTCACAGCGGTGCCGAGGTGATCACCACCAACAGCTATGCCCTGGTGCCGTTTCATATCGGCCAGGCGCGCTTTGCCAGTGAAGGGGAGGCGTTGACCCGCCTCAGCGCCACCTTGGCGCGTCAGGCCGCGGATCGCCATCCCGGCGTTCGGGTTGCGGGCTCCTTGCCGCCCTTGTTTGGCTCTTATCGCGCCGATCTCTACCGCCCCGAGCAGGTGGCCGCCCTGGCGACACCGCTGGTGCGGGCACTGGCCCCTCATGTTGACATCTGGCTGGCTGAGACCATGAGCCTGATTGCCGAGCCGCTCGCCTACCGGGCCCTGCTGCCTAACGATGGCAAGCCGCTGTGGGTCTCGTTCACCTTGGAAGATGACGTGCCCGGTAGCGAGCCACGGCTGCGCTCCGGCGAGCCGGTGAGCTCGGCGGTGCGCGCACTGGTCGAGGCGGGGGCTGACGCCATCCTCTTTAACTGCTGCCAGCCGGAGGTGATCGAGGCCGCGCTGGCCGAGGCGGTGGCCACCCTGGCCATGCTGGAGCGGCGCGATGTGCGCCTCGGGGCTTACGCTAACGCCTTCCCGCCCCAGCCCAAGGAGGCCACCGCCAACGACGGGCTGGATGAGGTGCGCGCCGATCTGGGGCCGGCGGATTATCTGATCTGGGCCGAGCGCTGGAAGGCGGCCGGGGCTCGCCTCATCGGCGGTTGCTGCGGCATCGGCCCCGAGCACATCGCCGCCTTAAGCGCGCACTTTGCGGGGGTGGCCGATGAGTGAGAAGAAGATTGGGCTCTGGTCACTCACGGCCCTGGTGTTTAGCTCCATGGTGGGGGCAGGGGTGTTCAGCCTGCCCCAGAACATGGCGGCGGTGGCCGGCGCTGAGGCGGTGCTCATCGGCTGGCTGGTGACCGGGATCGGCATTTTGGCGCTGGCGGCCTGCTTTCTCTATCTGGCGCGGCTGCGCCCTGCGCTCGACGGGGGGATCTACAGCTATGCCCGCGAGGGGTTTGGCGATCTGGTCGGCTTTTTCAGCGCTTGGGGTTACTGGCTGTGCGCCACCATAGGGGTGGTCGGCTATCTGGTGGTGGCCTTTGCCGCCATCGGGGGATTTACCGACACCCCGGAGCGGGTCTGGTTTGGTGAGGGGAACACCGGCTGGGCTTTCCTCGGTGAATCTTGCATCCTCTGGGCGGTACACCTTCTGGTGGCGCGCGGGGTGCAGCAGGCCGCCCTGTTCAACCTGGTGGCGACCCTGGCCAAGAGCTTGCCGCTGCTGCTGTTTGTCGCCTTTGCCTGCTACTGGTTTGACCCTGTTGTGTTTCATGCGGAGCCGGGTGGCGAGAGTTTGCAGCAGTCGGTCTCCGAGCAGGTGCGCAACACCATGCTCATCACCCTCTGGGTCTTCACCGGTATCGAAGGGGCGGCGGTGCTCTCGGCGCGGGCGCGCAACAAACGGGATGTGGGGCGGGCCACCGTGCTTGGCGTGGTGCTGGCGCTCACCCTCTATGTGCTGGTGTCGGTGCTGGCGCTTGGGATCCTCAATCGCCCTGAGCTGGCGGCCCTGCCCAATCCCTCCATGGCGGGGCTGATGGCCCACATGACCGGCTCCTGGGGTAAGGCCCTCATCAGCCTCGGCCTCATCGTCTCGGTGCTGGCCTCTTATGTGAGCTGGACCCTGTTCTCGGCCGAGGTGCCCTACAGCGCCGCCCAGCGCGGCGCCTTCCCGGCGCTGTTCACGCGCCAGAACCGGCACGGTACCCCGATTGCCTCGCTCTGGCTCACCAGCCTGACGGTGCAGGGCTGCCTGCTGCTGGTGTGGCTGCTCGGCAAGGGGTACACCAACTTGTTGCTGATCTCCACCTCCATGATCCTGGTGCCTTACTTCCTCATCGGCGCCTTCCTGCTCAAGCTCACCCTGAGCGGAGAGGGAGATCGCAAGGCGCGCCTGGCGGCGGTGATCGCCACCGGTTACGGCCTGTGGCTGCTCTACGCGGCGGGGCTTGAGTACCTATTGCTCTCGCTGCTGCTCTACGGGCCGGGTCTGCTGCTGTTTTTGCACACCCGGCGCAAGCTGGGGCTGAGCCTCAGCGGCCGCGAGCGGTGGCTGGCGGGGCTGGCCTTGGTGGCGCTACTGCCGGCGCTGTGGAGCTTCGGCCAGCAGTGGAGCTGAGTGAAAAAGCGAAGGGGAGCCACAGGCTCCCCTTCTTGTCGTCGGCGACGAGGCTCAGAGCACTTGGCTTAGGAAACGCTGCAACCGCTCCGAGGGAGGGGCATCGAAGAAGCTGGCGGGGGTCTCATCGACCAGCAGCTCGCCGTTTTCCATGAACAGCACTCGATCAGCCACCTCGCGGGCAAAGCCCATCTCGTGGGTGACCACCACCATGGTCATCCCCTCGCGAGCCAGCTCCTTCATCACCTCCAGCACCTCACCCACCATCTCGGGATCGAGGGCGCTGGTCGGCTCGTCAAACAGCATGATGCGCGGCTGCATGGCGAGCGCCCGGGCGATCGCCACCCGCTGCTGCTGGCCGCCGGAGAGCTGGGAGGGGTAGCTCTGTGCCTTGTTGGAGAGCCCCACCTTGAGCAACAGCGCCTTGGCCCTGTCTTCGGCCTCCCGGCGTGTGAGCCCGCGCACCTTCTGCGGCGCCAGGCAGATGTTGTCGAGCACCGTCAGGTGCGGGAAGAGGTTGAAAGACTGGAACACCATGCCCACCTCTTCGCGCAGCTTGTTGACGTTCCCCGGCTCGGTCAGGCTGATGCCGTCGACCACTATGCTGCCGTCGTTGATGGTCTCGAGCTGGTTGAGGGTGCGCAGGAAGGTCGACTTGCCCGAGCCGCTTGGCCCCACGATCACCACCACTTCCCCCTCGGCCACCTGGGTGGTGACGTTCTTTAGGGCGTGCACCTCGCTGCCGTAGAACTTCTCGACCCCTTCGGCGCGGATGATGGGATCAGTTGCTTTTTGCATATTTCACCTCGAGACGGCGGACCAAGAAGGAGAGGGTGCCAGTGAGCACCAAGTAGAGCAGGGCCACGGTGAACCACACCTCGAACGGGCTGAAGGTGGAGCTCACCACCTCGCGGCCGGCCTTGGTCAGATCGGTGATCGAGATGACCGACACCAGGGAGGAGTCCTTGATCAGGTTGATGAACTGGCCGGCGAGCGGCGGCAGCACCCGCTTGAAGGCCTGGGGCAGGATCACGTAGCGCATGGTCTGGGCCGAGGTCATGCCGAGGCTGCGGCCCGCCTCCATCTGCCCCTTGTGGATCGAGCTGACCCCGGCGCGCACGATCTCGGCCACGTAGGCGCCGGTGAAGACGGCGAGCGCCGCCACCCCGGCGGTGAAACGATCGAGGTTGAGCACAGTGCCGATGAAGAAGTAGACGATGAAGATCTGCACCAGCAGTGGAGTGCCGCGGATGATCTCGACATAAGTGATAGACAGGTTGCGCAGGGCCGGGTTGGGGGAGAGGCGTGCTAGCCCCGCCAGAGTGCCGAGCAGGATGGCCAGGATCCCGGCGCAGAAGGAGAGTTTGACCGTCACCCAGACGCCGAGGGCGATGGGGCCGGCGGTCCATGCCTTGCGGCTGTCGATGGCATCGCCACGAAACACCATATCCCCTTCGGCCACCAAGGCGCCCTGGGCCGCCACCTTCTGGCGATGAGTGGGGTCCAGATCGTCTTGCAGCCACAGGGTGCCTTGGTCGGCCACCACGGTGCCGTCGAACTCGGCCATGCTCTTTTGCTCGTCTTGATAGACGATGTATTGCGGGATGCGCTCCCAGCGCCAGGTGTAGTTGACCGCCTGCACGGCCTGATAGATGGCATAGCCCGCCAGCAGCAACAGCAGCGCGAAGACGCCATGCCACAGCAGGGGGTTGGGCCGTTTCTCCATCTGACGCACGGGGTTGGGGGTTCGCACCATGACTACCTCTCGATTCGTGTGCAACGCCGGAAAAAAATGAGGGCGGCGGAGCCGCCCTCGGGATCACTTGAGCTGCTTGAGCCAGTCGGTGGATTCAAACCACTTCTTGTAGAGGCGGTCATAGCTGCCGTCCCCCTTGATCTGGCGCAGGTAGTTGTTCAGCCAGTTGATGAAGTCCGCATCCCCCTTGCGCACGGCCCAGGCCAGTGGCTCGAAGGTGAAGGGTTTGTCGAGGTGCACCACGGCGCCGGTGTTCTGGGAGGTGAACACGGCGTTGTAGGGCAGGTCATAGACGAAGGCATCGACCTTGCCGTTGATCACCTCCAGCTTGGCGTCATCTTGGGTCTCGAACTGGAATATTTGAGCCTTGGGGATGAGACGCTTGACCGCCTGCTCGCCGGTGGTGCCGAGCTTGACCGCGATCTTGTACTTGGGATCGTTGAGATCTTGGAACGAGGTGATGGTGCCAGCCAGATCCTTGCGCAGGACAATGGTCTGCCCGACCACAATGTAGGGCTCGGCGAAGTTGACGCGTAGGTTGCGCTGGGGGGTGACGGTCATGCCGCCCATGATGACGTCGAACTTGTCGGTGAGCAGGGCGGGGATGATGCCGTCCCAGGCGGTGTTGACGAACTCCACCTTGACGCCCATCTCCTTGGCGACCATTTTGGCGAGATCCACGTCAAAGCCGATGTACTGGCCCTGCTTGTTGGTCATCTCGAAGGGTTGATAGCCGGCATCAAAGCCAACGCGCAGGGTGCCGCGCTTGAGGATGTCATCGACGGTGCCAGCCTGGGCCAGCCCGCAAAACAGCATAAAGGAAAGGATCAGCGTTCTTATCATGGTGACGTCTCTGTCTGGGTTGTGTTCGGCCTTGAACCTGTGCCCGCATATCCACGCGGGGACATCTGCTGCATCCGGCAACAGGCAAGACATGGATGGTAAAGCCATGCCGAGAATATTTCAGCGCAGAGCAAAATTTCGCCAGATTCAATTAAATCTAGTTAAATCAATAAACTGTTTCGATATTTTGCGGCTGTTGCAGAAATAATATCTCGCCAATGCAACATATCTATCCTTATCGCCCGGTGCAAGCCTTTCTGTCAGAGGATTCGTGTTGAGAAAATGTTGCCCATCGAGTGATTTGCCAGGAGCCAGCGCGAAAGGCTTCTTTTATACTGCACCGACCTCTTCATCGCCCGCCTCGAATCATGGAAGCGCTGCTCCTTCGTCTCGATATCTACACCCTGATGCTGATGGCTCTGTTTGGCTACAGCCTTGGTTTTCTGACCCTCACGCTTACCTGGCTGGCACACAGGGACATTCCCGGCACCCTGTTGTGGTGGGCCTCGGGACTGCTGGCAGTGATCGGTCAGAGCGGTTTCGTGATGCAGATCCTCGCCCCCTTCACGGCGGGGCTGTGGGCGGGCAACGTCTTTCTCATTACCCATGTTGCCCTGACGCTGGCCGGGGTGCGCTGCTTTTTCCTACGCCCGGTACGCTGGCTGGTGTGGTGGTGCGGGGTGCTGCTGTTTGCTGCCATGATGGGGTGGGCTTTTGCGGTCAATTTGAACGTGGAGTACCGCATCGCCATCAGTAGCCTTGCCTTTATCTTCCTCTCACTGCTCACGATCTGGCAGTTGGTGCGCGACGGCTGGCGCGACTATCGACTGGCGGTCACCATGATGATCGGCCTCTTCGCCCTGCTCATTACCTTCACCTTGTTACGGCTGGCCCTGCTTGGCATTGAGGAGGTGGGCTCCCCCTTCCGGCGGCAGTTGGTCAATGTGCTGCCCTATGTCACCATGCTGATGGGCGGGTATTTGAGCTCCATCGGGGTGCTGCTGCTGTGCACCCACCACCGCACCCTGGCGCTGCGCGAGCTGGCCACCCGCGATCCACTGACCGGGGTGTTCAACCGGCGCGGTCTGCACCACATGCTGGGGCGCTGGCTGGGGCAGGAGCGGGTGGCACTGCTGATGCTGGATCTGGACGACTTTAAACAGCTCAACGACAAGCATGGCCATGAGCTGGGAGATAGAGTGATCCAGAAGGTGGGGCGCTATCTGAATGAGCGTAGCGATCTGGTGGTTGGCCGCTTCGGTGGTGAAGAGTTCGTGGTGCTGGCGCGCTGGGCGGACGAGGCGGCGGCCCGCAATGGCTGCGAGCGATTGCGGCATGATATTGCCGCCATTGAGGTGGACGAGGTGAGTATCACGGTGAGTGTCGGGATGGACTGGATGGCACCGGGTGAGGCCTTGTCACAGGCGTTGCAACGAGCCGATCAGGCCCTCTATCGGGCCAAACGAGAGGGCAAGAATCGGATCACGTTGTTTGAGACTGCCGTGATGCCGACCGCCCGGTAGCGGGGCTGGCATGGGGCACGCCAAGCCCCACGCCGCTGACGCCCTAGCGGTGCAGCTCGCCGGCCCGCTCCGGCTGATAGACCACTTCGAGGATCTCGACCTCAATCAACTGGCCGGAAGGGCCGGGCCAACTGATGTTATCCCCCACCTTCAGGCCGAGCAGGGCGCTGCCGACCGGGGCCAGTACCGAGATGCGGCTGCTCTCGCCCTTTACATCCTTCGGATAGACCAGGGTCAGGCTGTGCTCCTCACCGCTGGCAATCAGGCGAAAGCGTACGGTGGAGTTCATGGTGACCACATCGGCGGGCATCTGCTCCGGCTCGATCACGTCCGCGCGATCCAGCTCGGTTTGCAGCGGGTGGTTGAGGGCCTGCTGGGTCGGCAGTGTCTCAAGCAGGCGCTCGAGGCGATCGAGATCGAGGGAAGAGATCACCAGATTGGGCTGTTTCATCTCGGCATTCCTTATCGGTTTTAATGGTGATAACCACGCCCCTCCGTCCGGTGGGGCGTGCCTGGCAAGAAAAGATGGCTGAAAGCCCCCGGACACCAGCGCGTCACGGCGGGCTGCGTCGGGGGCTTAGAAGGGTGTGGGCCTGGAGAGGCAAAACATGATGCTGTTCATGGGGATACCATAACCAGATTGGCGCACTTTGGCAATTGGCGATAGGCGCACCGCTCAGGGGGCCTGGTAGTCGTACTGGGCCAGGATCCGGGCGAGCGAGCCATCCTGGCGCATCTGGGCGATCACCTGCTGCCAGCGAGCCGCCAAGGCGGTGGGGAAATCGGGGGCGGCGGCAAGATAGAGGTGGGTGCGCGCCAGCTCCTCGCCACGCACCAGTCGCTCCAGCGGCAGCCCATTTTGTTGCTGCTGGTAGCGCGCGGTATTCCATGAGGCTGCCCAGCCTTGAATACGCCCGCGAGCCAGCTTCTGGGCATTGAGTTGCTCGTCGTGGGCCAGTTCGATGCGCAGGTCACGGCGGCCATTTAGCCATTCATGGCTGAACGAGTCGCGCAGGGTGCCGATCAGCACGTTCTGCTGATCCAGCTCCTTGAGGGTCAGCGGCTCGGGGTGGTAGCGCCGATCGGTGAGCAGTACAAAAGACTCCTCAATGAGAGGGGCCACCCAGCTCAGGCGCTCGGCGCGTACCGGGCTCCAGGCCGGCGGCAGCAGCAGAGCATCGGGGCGGTGATGGATCTGGCTGAGGGCGCGGGGGAAGGGGAGTAGCTCGATGGTCAATGATTCGTGCAGGCGGCGGGCGGCCTCTTCCATTACTTCAATGGCCATACCCGTTGGCGCCCCCTGTTGGGGGCGGATCACAAAGGGGGGCACCTCGGCAGCCAGCAGCGTGACGGCGTGGGCCAGCGAGGAGTGCAGAAGACAGAGCAGAAGCAGCAGGCGCATAGTGACCGACTCGATAACAATATCGGCAGTTTATCACTTTGCCGCCGGACTCGCCGGGCTGTTTCAGTCGAAGAAGTCACGAATATCGAGTTCCTGGAAGCCATCCAGGCTCTGCCAGGGGAGGGCGGTGGGCAGGGCCTTGGGGGTGACCGTCATGCGATAGTGACGCCAGCCATCGAGACTGCCCGACTCCACCACCAGTGCCAGTTGCCGCGCCTGTGACCACAGCACCCGGGTACGCTCGTTGCCCTGCTCCTCCTGATACCAGCGCGCCCCCTCGGGGGCTGGCGTGTTGAGCGGCTGCATGCGGGTGAGGTGGGCCGGGTCGAACAACTGGCGCAGATTCGCCCAGTCGGGTTGAAAGTCCACCATGCCATATTCGGGGGCGGGCACCTCCACCACCTGTTTGTGCCAACGATCGGCGTAGCGTAGGTAGGGCTTGCCCTGTGCATCAGGCTCGACCCAGCGGGCCGCCATCTGATGAGTAAAGTGCTTGTGGCCGCTCTGGCGGTCATGGCGGGCATGAAAGGCGCGAGCCAGGGGCAGGGGGATAAGCCGCTCGCTCCATAGGGTGTCGCCGACGCGCAGCCAGCGCTCCTGCCAGCGGCTCTCCTTGACGATGCCATCCGGGGTGGTCGTTCGGGTTTCATAGGTGATCTGGGCCGCCTGATCGGGCAGCGGATTGGCGCCCGCCAGCGAGCTGGCCAGCAGTAAGGCGGTGAGGGGGAGTCGAATCATGATGCCTCTTTAAGCAAAAAGGAGGGGCGCTGGTGCGCCCCTTGCGCGGTTACAGGCCGAGGGCGGCCTTGATCTTGCCAAACACCTGGGTGTTGTCGAAGGTACCCTTGAAGGCGCGACTGCCGGGGCCATCGGCGAAGAGCATCACATCACCGCCGCCATGGGTCTCGGTGGTCATATACACGCCAGCCTCCTGCCGGTATTTATCGCCCATGACCAGCTCGCTGGTCAGCATGTTGCGGCTATTGGAGCGATTTTTGCCGTTACCAAATACCAACGTGGTGTAGGGGTTGCCGTCGGCGTCGAGGGCCGGGTTGCCCTCCTTGTCCTTGACCAGATCCAGCACAGGGTTGCCCTTGGCGGCGTAGCCGTTGAGGGTCATGGTGTGATCGTGGTCGGCGGTGACCACGATCAGGGTTTCCTTGAGATCCACCTTATCCAGCGCCGTCTTGACTGCCTCATCAAGGGCCACCGCATCGGTCAGCGCGCGCTTGGCAATGGTGCTGTGCAGGGCGTGGTCGATGCGGCCCCCTTCCACCATCAGGAAATAGCCTTGGTCGTTGGCCGAGAGCAGATCGATGGCCTTGGCGGTCATCTCGGAGAGCGAAGGTTGGGTGGCCGCGTCCCCCTTAGCCTGACGGTCGAGGTCATAGTCCAGGTGCGAGGTCTGGCTAAACAGACCTAGCACCCGGCCACTGTCGACGGCGGCCAATGCATGCTTGTCGGTCACATAGTGGTAACCCTGATCTTGCAGCTCCTTGGTCAGATCGCGGCCGTCGGCGCGCCCTTTCTGGTTGTCGGCGCTGTAAGGGGTCCAGTGGTTGGCACCGCCCCCCATCAGGACGTCGACCCCATCCTTGAGCGCACTGTTAAAGCCCGCCCCACCCGGGACGGTCTGCGCGGCGATGGCATAGGCTGCATTGCGGTGACAGATGTGGGCGTAGGTGGCGGCCGGGGTGGCGTGGGTCAGCTCGGTGGTGGTGACGGCGCCAACCGATTTACCCGCAGCCTTAGCCAGTTCAAGCAGGGTCGGTACTGGCTTGCCGTTGTCGCTGGTGCAGTTATTGATACCCTGGTTGCCATTGGCATCCTTGCTCGGCGCGACCGCGACGGTGTCGCTGCTCATGCCGATCACCTCGTTGTTCATCTTGACCCCCGTGGTGTAGGCGGCCATGGAGGGGGCGGAGTCGGTGGTCTGGGCATCGTTGGAGAAGGTCTTGATGCGCGCCGCGTAAGGCAGCTTCATCATCTCGAGATCCCCCTCTTCCCCCACCTTGTAGAGGCGGGTGGCGGTGAGTACGGCAGGGCCCATGCCATCCCCGATGAAGAGGATGACGTTCTTGGCATCGGCAGCCGAGGTGGCGGTGGAGGCGAGGGCCAGACCGAGCGCGATAGCGATAGTGTGCTTGTTCATGATGTTCTCCTTACAGCTCGGCGGCGGCCTTGACGGCGGTGAAGACGGCGGTGTTGTCCATAGAACCATGGAAGCGTTCAGCTCCTAGGCCGATGGCGCCGAGGAACACATCGGTACCGCCATGGGTTTCACTGCCGGCCACGTCGCTGATGCGCACCACCGCCTCTTGGGTGTAATCGTCGGCGCTGACGGTGGCCTCATCTAAGTTCTGGCGCGGCCCTTCGACCCGGTTGTGGCCATTGCCAAAGCCGATGATGGTGTAGTGCTTGCCACTGGAGTCCTTTGCCAGTTTGCCCGTGCTGTAGCTCTTGACCAGGCCAAGTACACCCGGATTGTCAGCGGTCGTCTTGCCGGTGCGCTTGGCATAACCGTTGAGCACCAGGGTGTGGTCGTGATCGGCCGTGACCACGATGAGCGTGTTCTTGAGGTCGGGATCGCTCTTTTTCACCTCGTCCAGCGCGGCCTTGATGGCGTCGTCGAAGGCGATCGTATCGACCAGCGCCCGCTTGGCGTTGGTGTCGTGCAGGGCGTGATCGATGCGCCCCCCTTCCACCATTAGGAAGTAGCCCTTCGGGTTTGACGTGAGACGGGAGAGGGCGCTGACGGTCATCTCGGCCAGAGAAGGTTCGCCGCTCTGGCGATCCAGCTCGTAGTTCATGTGGCTGCTGCCAAACAGGCCGAGCAGCTTTTTGTCCCCACTGGCGGCCTTGAGTTCACTCTCGTTGCTGACGTACTGATAGCCTTGGGCCTGCATCTCGGTGATGAGGTTGCGTCCGTCGCGGCGCTTGCCCTTCTCCGACTCGGGCAGGAAATGGCGGCTGCCGCCCCCCAGTACCACGTCGACCCCATCTTTGAGTGCGGCGTTATAGCCGGCGCCGCCAGGCACCAATTGAGCGGCGATGTCGTTTTCCAGATCCCGGTTGCAGAGATGGGCATAGGTGGCTGCCGGGGTGGCATGGGTGACTCGAGTGGTGGTGACCACACCGGTGGCTCGGCCGGCCTGTTTGGCCAGCTCGAGCAGGGTGGTGACCCCCTTGCCGGCACTCTTACTGCAGTCATCTTGCTGGGTGGCGGCGGCATCCATCGAGATGACGCCATTGTTACTCTTGACCCCGGTCATGTAGGCCGACATGGAGGGGGCTGAGTCGGTCACTTGGGAGTCGTTGGAGAAGGTCTTGATAAAGGCGCTCTCGGGCAGGGTATCGATGGTCAGTGAGCCCTCTTCCCCCACGCTGTAGATACGTGAGGCGGTGAGGGTGGTGATCCCCATGCCATCGCCGAGGAAGAAAATCACATTTTTTGGGGTGCTGCTGGCGCTGTCGGAATCGTTGCTGGAGTTGCAGCCGGCTGCCAGTGCGGCACCGATCAACAAGGCCAGTCCGGCCACTTTTTTCATCGTTATCACTCCTTGTATAAAGAGCCGGCAGGATAGAAGACGCGTGTGTCGCAAGGGTTTCAATCGAGTGACGTTAGTGTGAACGCCGCACCATCTCAGGGGATGATGCGTGAAACCATCGCTTAACAGGGTGGATAGGCGTACAGCGCTTTTGGTCTGTGACAATTTGGTTTAGACTGCGCCCCTCCACAGTGAAGAGTTCCTCCCAAGCATGAATACTCCCAGTTCCGAAATGGTGATGCGTTGGCTGCAAACGGCGCGCGTTGAGCACTATGTCTGCGATCAGTGCCACGGCATTCACATCGTCTCCCTGCAGTCGGTGGATGGCGTGCAGGAGAGCCGCATCTTCGTCGAAGAGGAGGGACTGCTCTTTTCCACTGAGCTGGAGCTGCGTCCTTCGGCCCTGCTGGCGGTGGTCTCCGATCTGGGGCGCCTTAACATGAACTACCCCTCGCTCAAGGTGTTTCTCGACGTGACCGACGACAGCCTGCCGCGCCTGGTGGTGGGCCACACCGTCTTTACCAAGGCGGGGCTCTCGGTCGAGCAGTTCCTGCTGTTTGTCAACAGCACCATCGCCGCCACTCATGAAGTCATTGCCGAGTGTGAGCGTGAGGCTTACCTCAACCTGCCCGAGATCCAGGTTGGTAACGCCGCCGTACACTAATTGCGCGAACAGACCGGCTTGCCCATAAATCGGTTGACGCCGCGAGGGGATTTCCCTAAAGTACGCCCCGTTCCGGCGCACAGCGCGGAGCAATGAATTGAGCAAGGTGTCCAAGTGGTTACCGGTCGACAAGATCGATATGAAAAGCGCGCAACACGTGCCTTACATAGCCAGCAAACATTACGCTGACAAAATTTGGTGAGGTGTCCGAGTGGCTGAAGGAGCACGCCTGGAAAGTGTGTATACGGCAACGTATCGAGGGTTCGAATCCCTCCCTCACCGCCAAATGATAAGCCCAAGCAATTCAATTGCTTGGGCTTTTTCTTTGCGTGCGGTTTTTGCTGTGCCTATATCCTGTCCACTCCAACGGAGAGACGGTCACTCGGCGGTATTGCTACTTCCCCCTGCCTTGTTGGAATTATGCCTTCCTAGCAAGGGGTTGGTTCATCTTCATCCCGCACCATGGTGGCGTGGTGCCCCTGATTGTGCTTGGCGACTCCCCATCTTGTGGCCATAAGGGGCGTTGTTTCCCAAATCGATGCAGCTTGAATGGAACTAACAGAGGACTTGGTGATCTGATCACCACCATCCTCTTCAAGTCTGCATTATGGGCAAGTCGCTTCACCCCATCACCAATTGGCCTAAATACAACAAGTCTTTGATTAACCGAGGTTCACTCACCTTCTGGGTTGATGCCGAAGTCATGAACAACTGGCTCTACCACGACCATCATGGGCGGCGGGGCCGCAGCCAGCTTTACACTGACCAGACCATCTGTACCTTCCTGATGCTCAAGGGAATTTTCAACCTCACTCTGCGGGCTACTCAGGGACTATTCGACTCCCTGTTCGAGTTGATGAATGTGCCGTTGTGCGCACCGGACTATAGCTGTGTCAGCAAGCGGGCCCGCACGGTGACCGTGACCTATCGGCAGCCCAGCAAGGGGCGCATCACCGACCTGGTTATCGACTCGACTGGCCTGAAGGTGTTTGGCGAAGGCGAGTGGAAGGTTAGAAAACATGGCGCTGAGAAGCGGCGAGTGTGGCGCAAGTTGCATCTGGCGGTAGACCCGGTGAGCCACGATATCGTGGCGGCGGAAGTCTCGCTGGAAAATGTCCATGATGCTGAGGTGTTGCCCACCTTGCTTAACCCTCTGCGGCGTAAGCTGGGGCGTGTTTATGCAGATGGCGCCTATGACAGCAAGGCCAGCCATCAGCTTATCTCGCGCAAAGGGGCGATAGCCTGTATCCCGCCTCGCAAGAGTGCGGGGCTCTGGAAAAAGGGGCATCCAAGAAATGAGGCTGTGCTGGTGATGCGCAAGGAAGGGTTGGCGCACTGGAAGAAGATATCGGGGTATCACCGTCGCTCGCTGGCAGAGACGGCGATGTACCGGTTCAAACAGTTGCTGACGGGGAAAATCAGTCTGCGTAACTACAACGGTCAAGTGGGAGAGGTCATGGCCTACGTGTGTGCGATGAACAAACTGAATACCCTTGGCCTACCTGTCAGAAAGCCCCGAGTGTAGCGCTCACCCTGGGCTGGGAACGTCATGACTTGCTGGCTGATTTGGGAAACAACGCCGCCATAAGGTAAAGAGGGTTTCGAACAGGGACTCACTTCGGTTACACTCCGGCGGCGCATGCAGACGGACTCTCTTTTCTCTGTCAAGGGCGATTGGCGTGCCTATGTGGGGCGCTGATGAAATTGCCAGAACGTGCATTATGGGATTGCCTTGATGTCTGTTTCGCACTCACCTCTTATCTGTTGGAGCTTATATGAATATTTTTGAGCAAACGCCCCCCTCGCGCCGTCGTTATGGGCTGGCGGCCTTTATCGGCCTTATCGCCGGTATCGTCTCTGCCTTTGTAAAGTGGGGGGCGGAAAATCCCCTGCCACCGCGCAGCCCGAGCGACCTCTTCAACAGTGCTTGCGCCCCTGAGTCGCTGCTGCGGGCCGCAGACCAGATCGACTGTTCGCGTAACTTCCTCAACCCGCCCTATGTCTTTTTGCGCGACTGGCTGGGGATTGCCGATCCCAACGAGGCGGTCTACACCTTCGCCGGTCACGTATTTAACTGGGTTGGGGTGACGCACATCCTCTTCTCAATCGTGTTTGCCGTGGGGTATTGCGTCGTTGCAGAGCGTTTCCCCAAGATCAAGTTGTGGCAAGGCCTGCTGGCCGGTGCGCTGGCACAGCTGTTTGTCCACATGATCTCCTTCCCGCTGATGGGGTTGACCCCGCCGCTGCTTAGCCTGCCTTGGTATGAGCATGTCTCGGAGATCGTCGGTCACCTGGTCTGGTTCTGGTCGATTGAAATCATCCGTCGTGATTTGCGTAACCGCATCACTCACGAGCCCGATCCGGAAATTCCGCTGGGGTCGGCCAGCCGATAATATGGCGTGCTGATGCATGGTAAAGAGCCGGCCCCTTTGGGGCCGGCTCTTTTATATGAGAAGTCTGTGGTGCTGGATGGGGGATAGGAAGCAATGAGGGGATGATGTTGACCTCAATGCTCCATACCCCGCATCTTGTCAGTGGACGTCATCGACGGCGTAATGCCAAAAAGAGTAAGAAGAGGCGAACACTATTTCGCCGCGCGGCTCTTTCCGAATACCTGGCGCCAGCCTCGGGGGCTGATCTGACATTTTTTCTTAAAGTGCTGGCGAAATGACACTGATGTTTGAAATCCAGTCAGCTCGGCGATTTTATCGATAGATAATGACGTCGTTTCGAGCAGTTCACGCGCCCGTTGCAGCCGCTCGTTCACGAGCCAATCACCGAGCGGTAAACCGGTGGCCTTGAGAAAGTGGCGGGTGAAGGTTCTCCGGCTCATGGTGGTTCGCTTGGCCAGCTCATCAATAGAGTGAGGCCGGGCAAGGTTTTCTCGCAGGTAATCGAGCAGCAGATTGATTTGGGCGTCTTGGGTTGATGAGGCTATCGGCTGCTCAATAAATTGGGCCTGGCCCCCTTCTCGGTGAGGGGGAATGACCAGTGTACGCGCAATTTTATTCGCAATCTGGTGCCCGTAATACTCCCGCACTATGTGCAAAGAGCAATCCAGTCCGGCCCCGGTGCCGGCAGAGGTGATCACCCGGTTGTCTTCGACATAGAGCGCATTCATATCGAGGGTAACGTTTGGAAAGCGCTGGCTAAAATCTGGCTCTGCCATCCAGTGGGTCGAGGCTCGCTTGCCATCGAGGAGCCCGGCATACGCGAGCACGTAGGCGCCATAACACAATCCCACCACATGAGCCCCCCTGGCGTGGGCAGACAATAATGCCTCCGTCAGATCTGGGGCGGGCGGCTCGTTAAGGTCGTGCCAGCCGGGGACGATCAGAATGTCAGCCGTTTTTGTGAGTTCGAGCCCGCCATCGGGTTGCACCGTTAATGCCCGTTCAGCCACCAGGCTTGGTGCGCCCGATGAGACGATCTTCAGGTCGAACAGGGGTTGGGTGGGCAGCTCTGCGCTGAACACCAAGTACGGCACTGCAAAGTGGAAGGGGCTAAAGCGGGGGTAGGTGATCAGCGCGACCACGGGTACGGCATCAGACATGGCGCTGTTTCTCTATGATGGTGGCCCAAATGTGTCGAAGCTTGTCTTTCAGGTCAATATTAAGTGGCGCTTGGCCCATTCACAATACGGTCTCACCTCAATACTTACGTGGAGCCGCAATATGCAACCCATGATCGCAATACGTGCCATCGCCATTTCCATGAGTGTCCTCGCCGGGAGTGTATTTGCTCAAGACGCAGTGAAAACCACAGAAAACGTGGCCGACCAGGTGGTGCAAATACAGCAAATTCGTAATGCAACCGCGAAGATCACGTATGCCGGAAAAATCTTTTTGCTCGACCCTTTTCTCGCCAAGAAAGGAGCCTATCCCGGTTTTGCGGGCACCTTTCACAGCGAATTACGCAACCCGCTGGTTGAGCTGCCGATGCCGGTAAATGACATCATGAAAGGTGTCGATGCGGTGATCGTCACCCATACCCATCTGGATCATTGGGATGGGGGGGATAATAATGCGATCCTTAAAGATCTCCCTGTATTTGTGCAGCATGAAGGGGATTCCAAGATCATTCGTGATCAGGGTTATCGCAATGTTCGCATTCTCAATGAAGACACCCTCTTTGAGGGGGTTCATCTGACGAAGATCGGTGGTCAACACGGCACGGATGAGATGTACGCTAATCCCCAGCGAGCCGCGCTGCTGGGCGAAGCCATGGGGGTGGTTTTCCACGCTCGTGGTGCGAAAACAATCTATTTTGTGGGTGATACCATCTGGCAAAAGGATGTCGATCACACGCTGGCCCAATTTAATCCCGACGTCATTGTCATCAACGCCGGCGATGCGCGCCTGGCGGGCTATACCGGCTCCATCATCATGGGTAAAGACGACATCATTCATGCCGCTCAAGTGGCACCGAAGGCGGTGATCGTCGCCACCCATATGGAAGCTATCAACCACATGACATTAAGTCGCAAAGCGCTTCGGGATCACGTTCAGCAGCACGGTATGCAAGAGCGTGTGCGTATTCCCGCCGATGGCGAAACCATGCACTTCTAATCTCGGCAGGGGCGAGCTTTCCCGCCCCTGAACGTCATAACGGCTTCATTCTTTTACGCTGCTTTCAAAACGGATCCGGATCGCATCGGTGCGCCAGTGCTCAATGTCGCCGTCCACTAATTGGCCGAAAGGATCGCAGTTGCGGCGCCGAATGCGCAGCACCTGGCTCCCTTCGGCGAGGTTCAAGCAGCGAGCCACCTCGCCGCGGGCGGCGGTGGCCTCAATCTCAAGGGTGGCCTGACCCTGCGCTATGCCAAAGCGCCGGGCATAGAGCTCGGTGAGCGACCCTTCTAGATCTTCGTTTTCTATCCCGACAAAGCGCGCCGCCAGCAGTTGGTGAGTCACGTGCAGCACAGGGCGCGCGTCGATGGTGCGCAGCCGCCGGATCTCGACCAGAGGCGTGAGCGGCGCCACCGCGAGCCACTCACACTGCTCGGCGCCGGCCAAGCGTTGGGTCAGCCCCAGCAAGCGGGTTGTGGCATGGCGTGCGGTGCTGTGGATCCAGTGGTGAAAGTGCAGGTGGCGCGCCGGCTCATAGGTGAGGCGCGCAGGAGAGACAAACCAGCCGCGCCGCTCGGCCCGGTAGATGAGCCCCTCGGCCTCGAGCCATTGCAGCGCCTCTTTCACCGTGATGCGGGTGGTGGCAAAGCGCTCGCTCAGGGCCCGCTCCGCCGGGAGTTGCTCACTTGGTGCGAGGGTGCCGCGCAGGATCAGATCGCGCAGGGCATGGGCAATGCGCTCGCTCTTGCGCACGGGGCCGTGTTCGATGGCAAAGGTCATAAGGGCTCCTTGGACTAGGCCAGAGCAGAGATACCCGCTGACCGTGACAGAGGGGTGACAGGGCCGTCGTTCGGTTAAAGCGGCACCGATTGTCACCAAAACGCCATCAAACTGCCCCGTCACCGTCATTTTCGGCCCCTAGCATCCCTTCTGACCTTAACTGACCTAGTCCAGAAGGATGGGATGATGAACGCACCACTCGTGACCGCCTTGGCCGTGATGGCCAGCCTGCAACCGGCCCTGGCCGCAGACTCGCTTGCCGACATCGAGAAGGCCGCCCGCCAGGAGGGGCAGCTCTATAGCATCGGCATGCCCGACAGCTGGGCCAACTGGAAGGAGACCTGGCAACAGCTCGGCAGCATCTATGGCATCAAGCATCAGGACACCGACATGAGCTCGGCCCAAGAGATCGCCAAGTTTGCCGCCGAAAAAGAGAATGCCACCGCCGACATCGGCGACGTGGGTGGGGCGTTTGGCCCGATCGCGGTGCAGCAGGGGGTGACCCAGCCCTACAAGCCCTCCACCTGGTCGGATATCCCGAACTGGGCCAAGGACGCCGACGGCCACTGGATGCTCGCCTACACCGGCACCATCGCGTTTCTCATCAACAAAGATCTGGTGAAGAAGAGCCCCACCTCCTGGGTCTCCCTGCTCGATGGCAGCTATAAGGTGACCTTGGGGGATGTGGGTGTGGCCTCCCAGGCCAACAACGGCGTGCTGGCGGCGGCGTTTGCCACCGGTGGCAACGAGAAGAACCTGAAACCGGCGCTGGATCTGTTTGGCAAGCTGGCCCAGCAGGGGCGGCTGTCGCTCAACGATCCCACCATCGCCAATATCGAAAAGGGCGAGGTGGAAGTGGGGGTGCTGTGGGACTTCAACGCCCTCAACTACCGCGACCAGATCGATCCCAAGAAGTTTGACGTGGTGATCCCAAGCGACGGCTCGGTGATGGCGGGCTACACCACCCTCATCAACAAGTGGGCCAAGAACCCCAACGCCGCCAAGCTGGCCCGTGAATACATCCTCTCCGATGCCGGCCAAATCAATCTGGCTCGTGGCTACGCTCGCCCCATTCGCAGCAATGTGGTGCTGCCGGACGAGGTCAAGGCCAAGCTGCTGCCGGCCGGGCAATACGCCAGCGCCAAGCCGGTGACCGATCACGCCGCCTGGGAGCAAAGCTCCAAGGCCCTGCCGCGCCAGTGGCAGGAGAGCGTCATGATCCACATGCAGTAAAGGAGCGTGTGATGCGACACAAGGTCATCCTGGTGTTGGTGGACGGCCTGTCGGCCAGGGTAGCCCATGGCATGGGCTACCTTGCCGCCTTGGTGGCGGCAGGGCAGGGGAGTCATCATCGCCTCGCGTGCGAGCTGCCCTCCCTCTCACGCCCCCTCTACGAGTGCCTGCTGACCGGCGCGAGCCCGCTGCAAAGCGGCATCACCCACAACGGGGTGAGCCGCCTTTCGAGTCAGATCTCCCTGTTTCACCTCGCCACCCGTCAGGGGCGCCGCACCGCGGCCGCGGCCTATTACTGGGTGAGCGAGCTTTACAATGTCAGCCCTTGGCAAGAGCACCATCGGTTTACCCATGATGACACGCTGCCCATTCAGCACGGCCTGTTTTATTGGGACGACGCTTACCCCGACAGCCACCTGCTGGCCGATGCCGAGGCGCTGCGTACCCGTCACGACCCCGATTTTCTGCTGGTGCACCCCATGGGGGTGGATGATGCGGGCCATCGCTTTGGCCTCGATTCCCCCGAGTATCGCAACCGCGCCCGCAAGATGGACACGCTGCTGGCGGGCGTGCTGCCCCATTGGCTTGCCGCCGGCTATCAGGTGGTGGTGACCGCCGATCACGGCATGAACGGCGATCGCACTCACGGCGGCACGTTGGATGAAGAGCGGCAGGTCCCCCTTTGGCTGCTGGGGGCGGCGTTCGATCATGGCGCCCCCGAGCGGGCCATTGCGCAAACGTCCCTGTGTGGCTTGTTGGCCGATCTGATGGGGCTTGAACACGACAAGGCGGCGCTCCCCTGGCTGTTGGCAGGGGAGGGGCGATGACCACACAACACGATATGACAGTGCGCCGCACCGCGCCGTCAACCACCCGGCCCATCAGAGTGCAGGGGGCGCGCTTGGTTCGCCGCGGGTTGCCGTTTCTCTGGCTGCTGCCCTTTGTCGCCCTGTTCTTGCTGTTTCAGGTGGCGCCGCTGATCTGGGTGTTGGTGGGCAGCGTGCAGACCCCGGACGGGGTGGGGCTCTCTCACTATCGCGCCATCTGGGACTCCCCCTTCTATCGCCAGTCATTTGGCAACTCGCTGAAAATTGGCCTCTGGTCGAGCCTTCTGGGGCTTGCCATCGCAACCCTAGGGGCGGCGGCCCTGCGCCACAGCGGCGAGCGGGTGCGCCGGGTGATGCTCGCTTTTGTCACCATGACCGGGAATTTCAGCGGCGTGCCGCTGGCATTTGCCTTCATCATCGTGCTGGGGGTCAATGGCGCCCTGACCCTGCTGCTGCGCCAGTGGGGAGTCATTGAGGGGTTTAACCTCTACTCGGGTAGCGGTCTTATCCTCATCTACACCTATTTCCAGATCCCGCTGGCCTTGCTGCTGCTCTATCCGGCGTTCGATGCCCTGCAAGATGACTGGCGCGACGCGGCGGCCCTGCTCGGGGCCTCCCGCACCCGCTATGTGTGGCATGTGGCGTTGCCGGTGCTGGCCCCGGCGCTGTTGGCCACCTTTATCATTCTGCTGGCCAACGCGGTGGGGGCCTACGCCTCGGCCTATGCACTCACCACCGGCAACATCAATCTGGTAACCATCCGCATCGCCAGCCTGGTGTCGGGGGACATCTTCCTCGAGCCCAACCTCGCCGCGGCGCTGGCGGTCTGGCTGATGGCCGGCTTGAGCCTGGTCACGGCCTTGAATCAATGGCTCATTCGCCGCGCCCAGCGCCACAAGGAGGCTACCCATGGTTGATGTCTCTCACGCCGCGAGCCCCCCTTCGCCGTCGGCCCCGCGCTGGGCCCGTGTCAGCTTATGGGCCTTGAGCGCCCTGTTGCTGCTGCCCCTGCTGGCCACCTTGCTCTATTCGCTCTCGAGCCGCTGGGGGGCGACCCTGCTGCCAGACGATCTGACCCTGGCCTGGTATGGCAAGCTGTGGAGCGATCCCCGTTTTCTGGCCGCCTTTGGCCGCAGCCTGTTGGTCTGCGTTGGGACGCTCCTGCTCGGCACCTTGGTGCTGGTGCCCCTGGTGCTGGTCATCTTCTATTACGCGCCGCGCCTCGATCCCTGGATGAACTTGCTGATCCTGGTGCCCTTTGCCGTGCCCCCCGTGGTCTCGTCGGTGGGGCTCTTGCAGATCTACGCCGACTCGCTGGTCGGCACCCCGTGGGTGCTCATCGGCACCTGGTTCACCATCATGCTCCCCTTCATGTACCGGGCGCTGGCCAACAACCTGCAGGCGATCCCGCTCAAGGATCTGATGGACGCGGCCCATCTGCTCGGCGCCACTACCCCGGTGGCCTTCATGCGGGTGGTGCTGCCGTGCCTGCGCAAGGGGCTGCTCTCGGCCCTGTTTCTGTCGCTTTCGTTCCTGCTCGGGGAGTTCGTGTTTGCCAACATGCTGGTGGGCACCCGCTATGAAACCTTGCAGGTCTACCTCTACAACATGCGCTCCACCTCGGGTCACTTCACCAGTGCCTTGGTGATGAGCTACTTCTTGCTGACCCTGGTGTTCACCTGGGCGGCCAACCGTTTTAGTCGGTGACATCCCATGTTTCATCTCGAAGTGAGTCAACTGCACAAGTCCTACGGCGATACCCCGGTGTTTGCCGGCATCGAGTTTGGCATCCGCAAGGGGGAGCTGGTCACCCTGCTCGGCCCCTCGGGGTGTGGTAAGTCGACCCTGCTGCGCGCCATCGCCGGTTTGACCGAGGTCGACAGTGGCAGCATTCAGGTGGCGGGGGAGGCGATCACCCACCTGGCGCCGCAACAGCGCGGCATCGGCATGGTGTTTCAAAGCTATGCCCTGTTTCCGACCATGACGGTCTATGACAACGTCGCTTTCGGCCTGCGCATGAAGCCGCAGCCGGGGCGTGAATTGAATCGCGCCGTGCGTGAGGCCCTCGAGCTGGTGGAGCTCGCCCACCTAGCCGAGCGCTACCCGGCGGCCCTCTCCGGTGGTCAGCGCCAACGGGTGGCCCTAGCCCGCGCCCTGGTGGTGCGCCCGCGCATCCTGCTGCTCGATGAGCCGCTTTCGGCCCTCGATGCGCGGATCCGCCGGGTGCTGCGCAGCCAAATTCGCGACATCGTGCGCCGGCTTGAGCTCACCACCTTGTTTGTCACCCACGATCAGGAGGAGGCGATGATCCTCTCGGATCGGGTCTTTTTGATGGAGCAGGGGCGCATCGTTCAGGCCGGCACCCCGGAGGCGATCTACACCCGCCCGGCGAGCCGCTTCGTGGCGGGCTTTATGGGCAGCTACAACCTGCTTGAACCTGAGATCGCCAGCCGCCTGCTGGGGCGCCCCTTTACGCGCGCCGTGGCCCTGCGCCCCGAGACTCTGAGCCTGGCCCAGTGCGCCGCCGAGGGGGAGGGGCGGCGGGTGTTGCCCGCCGTGGTGGAAGAGGCGCAGCTGCTTGGCAACGTGGTACGCTACCGGGTGCGCTGCGGCGACACCGACTTCACCGTCGATGCCCTCAACCGCAGCGCCAAGGAGTTGCACCCCGTGGGACGCCCGCTACAGCTGGTGATTCCGCTTGACCAACTGTGTGAGGTGGCGTGATGGCGCTGGCCCTGTTTGATCTCGATGAGACCTTGCTGCGTGGCGATAGCGCCAGTCTCTGGCTCGAATACCTAGTGGAGCAGGGGCTGGCCCCGGCCGACATGCTGGCCCGCGAGCAGGCCATGATGAACCTCTACCACCAAGGCAAGATGGACATGCACGCCTACATGGCCTTCACCCTGGCGCCGCTGGCCGGCAAGGCGCGCGCCTGGGTCGACGGCCACTGTCAGCACTTTTGCGAGCAGTGGCTGTTGCCGCGCCTCTACCGTGAGGGGCTCGATCGCATCGCTTGGCACCAGCGGCGGTGCGATACCCTGGTGCTCATCTCCGCCAGCGGCGAACACATCGTCGCCCCTGTGGCCCGCGCCTTGGGGATGGATCACTGTATCGCCATCGAACTGGATATGGTGGATGGACGGCTTACCGGTGAGACGTGCGGGGTGCTGAGCTTTCGCCAAGGCAAGGTGGCGCGCCTGCATGAGTGCTTCGGCAAGGCCTGCGCCGGCAGCTTTGCCTACAGCGATTCGATCAACGATCTTCCCTTGCTCGAATGGGCCGAATTTCCCCACGCCACCAACCCGGCCAAGGCCTTGCGCGAGCTGGCGCAGGCGCGTCATTGGCCGGTGCTGGAGTGGGATAAGTCCCTCCTTGAGTGAGAGCATGGAAGAGAAATAGACAGGCCCAGTAGGGCCTGTCTATTTCTTAGCGGCAGAGGGGGGGCGGTGATCTGCGTTGCCACTGCCACACCAGGGCGCCAAGCAAGATCCCCCAGAAGGCCGAGCCGATCCCAAGCCAACTGATCCCAGAAGCGGTCACAAGGAAGGTGATGAGGGCACTCTCGCGGCTGGGCTCTTCGGCCAGTGCGCCGTGCAGGCTGCTGCCGATGGTGCCGAGCAGTGCCAGCCCCGCGATGGCGGCAACCAGGGCCGGCGGCAAGGCGGCAAACAAGCTCACCACGCTGGCGGCAAACAGACCGCTCATTACATAGAAGATCCCGGCCCAGACGGCGGCGGGCCAGCGCCGTGCGGGCGCCTCGTCGACCTCTTTTCCCATGCAGATGGCGGCCGTGATGGCGGCTAGGTTGTAGGCAAAGCCGCCGAATGGCGCGAGCAACAGGCCGGTCAGGCCGGTCCAGCCAATGAGGGGGGAGGCCTTGGGGTGATAACCGTGGGCATGCAGCACCGCCATGCCGGGCAGGTTTTGGGAGGCCATGGTCACCACGAACAGCGGGAGCCCCACCCCGATGAGGGCATGCCAGGAGAAACGCGGGCTCATCCACACCGGCTCGGTGAGCAAGAGGGTGACGCCATCGAGGTGAAACGGGGTCAGCCACCCGGCGAGCAGGGTTCCGCCAATGAGGACCACGACCATGACCAGGCGAGGGACGCAGCGCTTGGTCAGCAGATAGAGGGCCAGCATGCCGAGGATCAGCAAGGGGGCATCGGGCAGCGGTGCAAACAGATTGATGCCAAAGCGCAGCAGCACGCCGGCCAGCATGGCCGCCGCCAACGGTTTGGGCAGCACCCGCAGCAGTTTATCGACGCTGCCGCTTAAGGCCAGCAGCACCATCAGCGCCGAGCTCAACATGAAGGCGCCGATGGCCTCACCCAGGCTCACCCCCGTTAAGCTGGTGGCCAGCAGGGCGGCACCCGGGGTTGACCAGGCGGTGAGCACCGGAATGCGGTAGTAAAGGGAGAGACCAATACAGGTCAACCCCATGCCGAGCCCCAGCGCCCACAGCCAGGAGGCCGTCTGGGCGGCATCCGCTCCGGCCGCGGCGGCGGCCTGCAAGATGATCACCACCGAGCTGGTGTAGCCGACCAGCACCGCCATGAAACCGGCACTGAGGTGAGAAAGCGAGAAGGGCATGGGTGCTCCGTGCGTTATAACGTACAATTGTCCTCACTATAGTGATGAGCGTTATAACGCACAAGAAGGAGATGCCCCCATGACGGATCCCCTCGTCCTCCCCCCGGGACAGCAGATCGCCGCCCGCATGCGCGAGCTGCGCCAGACCCTGGGGTGGAGCCTGGATCGCACCGCTCAGGAGACCGGCGTCAGCAAGGCCATGTTGGGCCAGATTGAGCGCGGTGAGTCGAGTCCGACCGTGGCGACCCTGTGGAAGATAGCCACTGGCTTTAAGGTCTCGTTTTCGAGCTTTCTCGATGGCCCCATGCCGGATGCCACCACGACGCTGTTTCGCTCGGCGAAGCGCCTGCGCCGCCAGCCGGGCGAGGCGGGCATGCTGGTGGCCCCCCTCTTTCCGTTTGATCCCACGCTTGGGTTTGAACTCTTCGAGCTGACCCTGCTACCTGGCTATGAGCGCGAGTCTGAACCCCATGAGCGCGGAGTGAGTGAGCATGTGGTGGTGCTGGAAGGGGAGATGGAGGTGCTGATAGAGGGGCAGTGGCACCGCCTGTTGCGGGGAGAGGCGGTGCGCTTTGCCGCCGATCTCCCCCATGGTTATCGCAATCTGGGTGAGGCCGCGGCCCGCTTTCATAATCTCATTCGTTATCCCTAACCAGGACGGCCATCGATGCGGGGTTGGCTCAGGATGGGCAGATAGACCCAGGCAAACAGGCCGTAGGCGATGACCCAGCCCCAGGCTCCCCCGTGCCAGGCGGCGAGCGTCTGGCTCGGCAGCAGCAAAGGGAGGGCGGCGCGCAGCAGGGCTGAGAGTAGCAACAGGGCGAAGGCGACGCTGATGCGCTTGCCTATCGCCAGCGCTCGCCCTGTGTGGCCGAGGGAGACACGCGCCATCATGGCGAGGATCATGCCCCCCATGGCGCCGGCACTCAGGAAATGGCTGGCGCTCGATAAGGTCAAGGCGCCGCCAAGCGTCCACCATCCCAGTGCGGCGAGGCCGAGGGGAATAAACAGATAGGCAAGGTGCAGCGACCAGAGCAGGGGGTGGGCTGCGGTGGCGCGCCAGCGCCAGCGTGATTGGCGGATCAGGTGAGCGAGGGCGGCGAGCGCGTAGAGCGGCGCCCAGGCCGGTTGTTGCAAAAGTGACGTGGGCAGCGCGATCCAGCTTACCAGCAGCAGCCAAAGCGACCCCAAGGCGATGCGCTCGAGCCAAATTCGTGGCTCTGGCTTGGAGGTCTGGGTAGCGCGCGAGGTGAAAAA